>CAVWMU010000015.1:0-99754 GCA_963756205.1 uncultured Solirubrobacteraceae bacterium | reverse complement strand
GAAAACCCCCGCACATTCTCGATCAGAACCGCCTTCGGCCGGATTTGATCAATGATGTTGATCGCAGCGGGAAACAGATTGCGCTCATCCTTCTCACCCAACTGGCCGCCGGCCCTTGAAAACGGCGGACAGGGCAAGCCTCCGGAGACGATATCAACGCCCTTGAATGCGGATGCGTCGGTGAATTGGGTCAGATCTCCTTCGATTACGTTCCAGCCCGGGCGGTTTCGCCGGAGAGTGGCGCAAGCGTGCTTGTCGATCTCGATCAGGCCTGCATGGGCAATGCCAGCTTTTTCTAGGCCCAGAGCTTGACCGCCGGCTCCGGCACACAGCTCTAGCGTCGTGAATGGTTGCATGTCGTACCCAGTGTAGCGGGTTTTGCCTTCCGCTGAAGCTCAGGAAAGTGATCGTACATCATCAAACCCCGCCGTACGCCAGGACCCGTCTCATCAATTGACAAAGCAGCCTGTAGCGTTTTTTCAGCGGCTTGCAGCTGAAATAAGGGAAATGCGTGGATATTGGGCCCTCGGCGGGCCTGAATTCGCCCGAATGACACTCCAAAATACTGACAATCTCCCAGCAGGCCTTGATTCGGCCAGGGCTCAATCAAGTCGGATACTCTATTTGTTCCGGAGTAGAATAGCATTTTTAGATATGTAATTGATTGATTCTAAATGGCTTGTCCCCCAACTTTCCGCCGGAACGATGCTGTGTATTCTCCCACTCATGCGAGTCTTGTCTTTGCAAGAAAATTATGGTATTTTTTCTTGCAATGGGTAGTGACTTTATATGGCTCAAGCGATTGAAAATACGATCATATATCGCATCAGAGGAGCAAGCACCTAACCGTCAAAAGGCACACAAAGGGGTCCATATTGCTAAGCTCGTGTCGATCGAGATGATCGAGGCGGTCGGATGGCGCGACTTCGGCACGTTCTTCGCGCGCTGCTCGGACCTGCTCGCAGACGACGGGAGCATGCTGCTGCAGTCGATCGTGATCGACGACCGCGCGTATGAGGTCGAGAAGGCGTCGCGGAGCTTCATTCGCACGCACATCTTCCCCGACGGCTGCCTGCCCTCGCTGGAGGTGATCGGGCGCTGTGTCGCTCGGCGCACCGACATGCGCACCGTCGGGCTAACGATCTCACGCCCCATTATGCGGAGACGTTCAGGCGCTGGCGCGCCAACTTCGAGGCGGCCGCCGCGCGCCTGGAGGATCTGGGCTACGGCGAGCGCTTTCGGCGGCTGTGGCGGATATACCTCGCCTACTGCGAGGCCGGCTTCGCCGAGCGGCGCATCGGCGTCGTGCAGATGAAGCTCGCCAAGCCGGGGTGGCGCGAGGACGCCGGGCTCGGGAACGCGGGTGACGGGGCGCTGGCGGTGGCGTCGTAGGTGGGTGGTGGAGAGCGTGACTGCGGCGCGACGGGCGCCTCGCTGTCACGGTTCCGGAGACTGTGGAGACGACCGCGGAGCAGCTTGCCCCCGCTCTGGCCGCCGTGTAGCGACGACGCGCCCGGGCCGATTCGAACGGCCGACCTCTCGCTCCGGAGGCGAGCGCTCTATCCACTGAGCTACGGGCGCTGGAGCCTCGATTCTAGGGCTCTGCGGGTTCGTGCCGACTCCGCGGGGAATTGCCTAGTGTTGACTTCGTATGCGAGCGACTCGCCTGATGCGTCGGAAGGCCGCGCGAGCGGCGGCGGCCGGCGCGATCTCGATGATCGCACTGCTCGCCGCCTGGCCGGCCTCGGGCGGCGCGCTCGGCCGCCCCTCGGCCGATCCGAGCAGGGCCTGCGCGGTGCCGCGCCTCACGCATCTCACCCTCGAGGTCGCGCGCAGGCGAGCCGCCCGCGCGAGGTGCGCTCTGACCGTGAAGGGCGCGCGCGTGCGGCGGGCTGCGATTCAGACGGTTCAGCGCCAGTCCCCGGCCGCCGGCAGGCGCGCCTCGCGCGCGACGATCTGGGTCAACCCGCTGTGCTTCGGCGAAGCCGACTACGCGCCGGCGATCAGCGAGCCTCGCGTCACCCCGGGGCCGAGCGAGTTGATCAGCGGCTTCTACCTCGAGGGAGGGCCACTGCTGCCGTTCTCATCCCCGGGGTGCCACCGTCCGGAACCGTCCCCCGGGAGCGGCACCGTGGAAGTGATCGCGCCGGCCACCGGTGCGCTCGTGGCCAGGCAGAGCTCCACCGCCGGGACGTTCGTGGAGATCCCGCTGCCGCCAGGCTCCTACGAGGTCATCGGCACCTTCGGCAGCGCCATGTCCGCCAACGGGCAGCACTCGACCCGATCGCTGTCCGTCGAAATCCCGCCTGGGCGCACGGTGCGCCAGGACTTCGTCCTGCCGGTTCCATAGCCGCCACGCGGCAGCGCGGGCGCCGCCGGGTCTCACCGACAGCCCGTGAGCACCCGCCGCACAGCCAGTGTCGGCGCCCCGCCGCTACCGTAGCCGGCATGGACCTCTCCCTGTTCTTCGCCGGTACCGCCGGCTCGGTGCCGAGCGCGCGCCGCGGCCTGCCGGCGATGCTCGTCCGCCGCGGCGGCGATCGCCTGCTGTTCGACTGCGGGGAAGGCACGCAGCGCCAGCTGCTGCGCTCGGTCGGGCTGCCGGATCTCGACAGCATCTTCATCACGCACTTCCACGCCGACCACTGGCTGGGGCTGCCGGGCATGCTGAAGTCCTTCGCCCTGCGCGAGCGCGAGCGAGCCGCTGGCCGTGTACGGGCCGGTGGGGCTGAAGCAGCTGATGGGGGAGATGCGCGTGGTCTTCGGGCGCCTGCCGTACGGGCTGCGACATCGTCGAGCTCGAGCCCGCAGAGACGGTGCAGCGCGACGGCTATCTGATCGCGGCGATTCCCGTGCGCCACAAAGGCGCGGCGTTCGGCTACGCGCTCGTGGAGGAGGCGCGGCCCGGGCACCTCGACCCGCAGCTGGCGCAGGAGCTCGGCGTGACCCCGGGCCCCGACTTCGGCCGGCTGCAGCGCGGCGAGACCGTCGCCGGCGTGCGACCCGAGCAGGTGATGGGCTCGACCAGGGAGGGGCGCAAGGTCGTGCTCTCCGGCGACACCGAGCCGTGCGAGGCGCTGGCGATCGCCGCGCACCAGGCCGACGTGCTCGTGCACGAGGCGACGTTCCTGCAAGAGGACGCCGAGCGTGCGCGCCAGACGCTGCACAGCACCGCGCGCCAGGCGGCTGCAGCTCGCGCGCGACGCCGAGGTGCGGCTGCTTGCGCTCACGCACGTCTCCAGCCGCTACGCCGGCGGCGAGCTCCGCGACGAGGCGCGCGCGGTGTTCGCAGCGACGGAGGCCGTCGCGCGACTTCGACACGATCGATGTGCCGTTCCCCGAGCGCGGTGGCGCGACGCTCGTGCGCTGGTCCGAGCGCGTGGCGCGCGAGCGCGCGCAGGCGGGAGCGCCCGACGCGCAGGCCCAGCCGGCGGCGCCCGAGCCGCACTCGCCGTCGTCCTCCCCGCAGGGCGAGCCCGTCGCATCCCCCTGATACATTCCACGTGCTCCTTTAACCCGGTCCGGTGAGGCCAGGAAGGAATCGATGGCAGTAGACGAGAAGGTCGTCCTCCGACGAGGAGGAAATAGGGCGGGCGCTCACGCGCATCGCGCACGAGATCCTCGAGCGCAACGCCAACGGGCCGGTTCCGGCCCTCGTCGGGATCCACCGCCGCGGCGCCTTCCTCGCGCACAGGCTGCACGCGCTGCTGGAGGAGATCCTCGGCGCGCAGGTGCCGCTCGGCGACCTCGACATCGGCTTCTACCGCGACGACGTCGCCACGCGCCCGGACGCTCCCGTCCTGCACGCCTCGCACATCGACTTCGACGTCGACGGGCGCACGGTCGTGATCGTCGACGACGTGCTCTACACGGGACGCACGGTGCGCGCGGCGATCGAGGCGCTGTTCGACTACGGGCGCCCGCAGCGCGTGCAGCTGGCGGTGCTCGTCGATCGCGGCCACCGCGAGCTGCCGATCCGCCCCGACTACGTCGGCAAGAACCTGCCCACCTCCAGCAGCGAGCACGTGTACGTGCGCCTGCGCGAGCTGGACGGGGTCGACGAGGTGGCGATCGCCGAGGGCGTGCGTGCGCCGATCGTGGAGGCGGCATGAACCATCTCGTCTCGATCGAGGACCTCGACGCGCGAGGACATCGAGCGGATCGTCGGCCAGGCGGAGCGCTTCGCGGAGGTCTCCGACCGCGAGATCAAGAAGCTGCCGACGCTGCGCGGGCGCATGGTGCTGAATCTCTTCTACGAGGCCTCGACGCGCACCCGCGGCTCCTTCGAGCTCGCCGCCAAGCGCCTGTCGGCCGACGTCGTCAACTTCGTCGCCAGCGGATCGAGCGTCGAGAAGGGGGAGTCGCTGAAGGACACCGTGCTCACGCTCAGCGCCCACAAGCCCGACGCGATCGTGCTGCGCACGCCGTGGGCGGGCGCCGCCGAGCTCGTCTCCGGATGGTGCAGCGCCGCGATCGTCAACGCCGGCGACGGCAAGCACGAGCACCCCACGCAGGCGCTGCTGGACGTGTACACGCTGCGCCGGCGCCTGGGGGCGATCGACGGCGCCAGGATCTGGATCGTCGGCGACGTCGCGCACTCGCGCGTGGCGCGCTCGAACGTGCTCGCCTTCCAGAAGATGGGCGCCAGGGTCACGGTCGCCGGCCCGCCGACGCTGATCCCGCGCGGCATCGAGGAGCTCGGCTGCGAGGTGCGCTACACGCTCGAGGAGCTGCACGAGGCCGACGTCGTGTACGCGCTGCGCATGCAGCACGAGCGCATGAACGAGACGTGGGTGCCCTCGCTGCGCGAGTACGCCGCCTGGTATCAGATCAACGGCAGGCGCCTTGCGCCCGGACCAGACGCTGATGCACCCGGGCCCGGTCAACCGCGGCGTCGAGCTCTCCGGCGAGGTGGTCGACTCGCCGCAGGCGCTGATCACCGCGCAGGTCGAAGCGGGCGTGGTCGTGCGCATGGCGGTGCTGTACGAGCTGCTCGCCGGCGCCGAGAGCCGCGGCCGAGTCGCGCGCCCCCGCAGCTGCCAACGGGCGCCGGGCGCCGAGGCGCCGGTCGAGCAGAGCGCCCCGCGAGCCGGTGGCCGGTGGATGGCCCGCGTGAGCGCCATCGATCCGCTCGTCGGCGGGCTCAGACGCCCGCGGAGCTGCTGCTGCGCGACGTGCACGTGCTCGACCCGCGCGCGGGCATCGACGCGCGCCACGACGTACGCGTGCGCGGACGGGCGCATCGCGGAGCTGGGCGCGCCCGGGATCGGAGCGCGACCGCGCGGCGAGCCGCCGGCGAGCAGGAGCTGATCGACGGCGGCGGGCGCCAGCGGCTGCTGCCGGCGTTCTTCGACCCGCACGTGCACCTGCGCACGCCCGGGCAGGAGCACAAGGAGGACCTCGACACCGGCACCGCGCGCGGCCGCCGCGGGCGGCTTCTGCGCGCGTGATCGCGATGCCCAACACCGACCCGGTGCTCGACTCGGCGCCGCTGCTGCGCTCGCTGCGCGACGCCGCCGCGCGCGAGGCGCGCGTCCCCGTCGGCTTCCTGCCGGCGATCACGCGCGGGCCTGCAGGGCGAGCGAGCTGACCGAGATGGCCGAGCTGCGGCAGGAGGGCGCGCTCGGCTTCACCGACGACGGCCGCCCGGTGCACAGCGCCGGCATGCTGCGCAAGGCGCTGCAGTACCAGCGCCTGTGCGGCGGCGTGCTGTCGCTGCACGAGGAGGACCCGACGCTCTCGCGCGGCGGCGCGATGCACGAGGGCGCGGTCAGCGCCGCGCTTGGCATCGGCGGGATCCCGAGCATCGCCGAGTCGACGATGGTCGCGCGCGACGCGGCGCTCGCCGGCTACGAGGACGCGCGCGTGCACTTCCAGCACCTCTCCTGCGCCGCGTCGGTGGACGCGCTCGCCGCCGCCAAGGCGCGCGGCTGGCGGGTCAGCGGCGAGGTCTGCCCGCACCACCTGCTGCTGACCGAGCAGGACGTGCGCGGGCTGGACACGCGCATGAAGATGTACCCGCCGCTGGCCACCGAGGCCGACCGCGTGGCGCTGATCGAGGGCCTGCGCACAGGGACGATCGACTGCGTCGCCACCGACCACGCGCCGCACGCGCGCGATGAGAAGGAGGTGCCCTTCGAGCAGGCGCCGATGGGCAGCACGGGCCTGGAGACCGCGTTCGCCGCGCTGCTACACCGGCCTCGTGCTCCCGGGCGTCCTCGAGCTGGCGCTGCTTGTCGAGCGCATGACCGCGGGCGCCGCGCTGTACGAGCTGCCGACCCCGTCGATCGCGGTGGGGGAGCCCGCCAACGTCACGCTGGTCGACCTCGACGCCGAGTGGGTGGCGGGCGAGCACGGCTGGGAGAGCCGCTCGGAGAACTGCTGCTTCGCCGGCCGGAGGCTGCAGGGTCGCGTGCTGCTGACGATCGCCGCCGGCGCGATCGCGCACCGCGACCGCGCGCTAGCGATGGTGGGCGCCGATGAGCGACGGGCGCGCGTGGTGCGAGCGGCGGTGATCGCCTGATGGGCCTGCTCGAGCGCAGCCGCGCGGCGCTGGTGGTGATCGACGTGCAGGAGGGCTTTCGTCCCTACGAGTCCTTCGCGGGCGTTGCGAGCGCGTGCGCCAAGCTCGTGCAGGCGGCGCGCATCCTCGGGCTGCCGACGCTCGTCAGCGAGCAGTACCCGAAGGGGCTCGGCCACACCGCCCCCGAGGTCGGCCTGCAGGACGAGCCGCGCATCGAGAAGACCGTGTTCTCGGCCGCGCGCGCCGACGGCTTCGACCTGCTCGGCGCCGAGCAGGCGATCGTGTGCGGGATCGAGACGCACGTGTGCGTCAGCCAGACCGTCCACGACCTGCTCGCCGACGGCGTCGAGGTGCACGTCCCCGCCGACGCCGTCGGCTCGCGCCACGACCTCGACTACGAGTGCGGCCTGGAGCGCATGGTGCGCGCGGGCGCGATCGTCAGCACCGTCGAGGCGGTGCTGTTCGAGCTGCTCGAGCGCGCCGGCACCCCCGAGTTCAAGGCCGTCCAGAAGCTGATCATCTGAGATGACCGTGAGCCTTCGTCATGCTGCGTCCTCGATCGCTCGTGTGCAGAGCACACTTCGCTCACTGCGTCCTTGCCTGACTCGACTCACGGCCCTCTCAGGGGCGCAATGAGGACAACGGCCTACGTACTGCTGGAGGACGGCACGCGCTTCGACGGCGAGGCGTGCGGCGCCGACGGCCCCGCGGTCGGCGAGATCGTGTTCACGACGGGCATGTCCGGCTACCAGGAGTCGATGACCGACCCGTCGTTCGCGGGCCAGCTGATCGCCTACACCTACCCGCACATCGGCAACTACGGCGCGAGCTCGCAGGCGATGGAGTCAGAGCGCGCGTGGGCGCGCGCGGCGATCATGCGCGAGGCGTGCAACCGCGAGGACGCGCCCAGCGCCGAGCGCGGCTGGCTGGACTGGCTCGCCGACTGCGGCGTGCCGCGCGATCAGCGGCGTCGACACGCGCTCGCTCGTGCAGCACATCCGCGAGGCCGGCGCGATGCGCGGCGGCGTGTTCCCGGCTTCGATGTCGCAGGCGCAGGCGCGCGAGCTGATCGACGCCGAGCCACCGATGGCCGGCCAGGACCTCGCGCGCGACGGTCACGCCGCAGAGCACGAGCACGCACGGCGGCGGCGACGGTCCGCGCATCGCGGTGATCGACACGCGGCATCAAGGCCTCGATGGTGCGCGAGCTCGTCACCCGCGGCGCGCGCGTGACGCTGCACCCGTGCACGAGCAGCGCGCAGCGAGCTGCTCGCCGATGACCCCGACGCGATCTTCCTCGCCAACGGGCCCGGCGACCCCGCCGCGCTGACTACATCGTCGACACCGTGCGCGCGCTCGTCGGCGTCAAGCCCGTGTGGGGCATCTGCCTCGGCCACCAGCTGCTCTGCCGGGCGGTGGGCCTCGAGACGTTCAAGCTGCCTTTCGGCCACCACGGCGCCAACCATCCCGTCCGCGACCTGCAGACCGGGCGCGTGGAGATCACCTCCCAGAACCACGGCTTCGCGGCGCTCGGCCCCGGCGGCGCGCGCACGATCGACAGCGACGAGCCCGTGCGCTGGGAGACCGACTTCGGCGCCGCCGCAGCTCATCGCACGTGAACCTGTACGACCGCACCGTCGAGGGCCTCGAGCTGCTCGACGTGCCCGGCGGCACCGTCCAGTACCACCCCGAGGCCGGCCCCGGCCCGCACGACAGCCTGTACCTGTTCGACCGCTTCCTGGGAGCCGCATTGCCGCGGCGTGACGACATCCACAAGATCCTGATCCTCGGCTCGGGGCCGATCGTGATCGGGCAGGCGGCCGAGTTCGACTACTCCGGCACGCAGGCGTGCAAGGTGCTGCGCGAGGAGGGCTACGAGGTGGTGCTCGTCAACTCCAACCCGGCGACGATCATGACCGACCCGGAGTTCGCCGACGCCACCTACATCGAGCCGCTGCTGCCGGGACCGGTCGCGCAGGTGATCGAGCGCGAGCGCCCCGACGCGCTGCTGCCGCACGCTCGGCGGCCAGACCGCGCTGAACCTGGCCAAGGAGCTGCACGACGACGGCACGCTGGAGCGCTTCGGCGTCGAGCTGATCGGCGCCGACTACGACGCGATCGCGTGCGCCGAGGACCGCGAGCTGTTCCGCGCGGCGATGGACAGAGCGGGGCTGCGCATGCCGCGCAGCGCGATCGTCACGAGCCTCGTCGAGCGCGCGCGGCGCTGACGGGCGCGCACGGCCAGAGGGCTCGCTCGGGCTGCCGTGCGTCGTGCGCCCGGCGTTCACGCTAGGCGGGCGCGGCGGCGGCATCGCGCGCACCGAGGAGGAGTTCGAGCGGATCGTCGCGCACGGCCTCGAGGCCTCGCCGATCGGGCAGGTGCTGCTCGACGAGTCGGTGATCGGCTGGGGCGAGTTCGAGCTGGAGGTGATGCGCGACGGCGCCGACAACGTCGTGATCGTCTGCTCGATCGAGAACGTCGACCCGATGGGCGTGCACACCGGCGACTCGGTCACGGTCGCGCCCGCAGCAGACGCTCACCGACCACGCTCTACCAGCAGCTGCGCGACCAGGCGATCGCGGTGATCCGCGCGGTCGGCGTCGAGACGGGCGGCTCCAACGTGCAGTTCGCGGTCAACCCCGAGACCGAGGAGATCCTCGTGATCGAGATGAACCCGCGCGTCTCGCGCTCGCTCGGCGCTCGCCTCCAAGGCGACCGGCTTCCCGATCGCCAAGATCGCCGCGCGGCTGGCCGTCGGCTACCGCCTGGACGAGATCGACAACGACATCACCGGCGCCACGCCCGCGTGCTTCGAGCCGACGATCGACTACGTGGTCGTCAAGTGGCCGCGCTTCGCCTTCGAGAAGTTCCCCGGCGCCGACGCCGACGCTGACCACGCACATGAAGTCCGTCGGCGAGGCGATGGCGATCGGGCGCACCTTCCAGCAGGCGTTCGCCAAGGCGCTGCGCTCGCGCGAGCTCGACCGGACGCCGTCGCTCGCGCGGCGTCCCCGACGAGCGGCTGCTGGAGAGCCTAGCGACGCCCGGCCGCCGACCGCTTCGAGACGCTGCTCGAGCTGCTGCGCCGCGGCGCGCGCATCGAGTCGGTGCAGCGAGCGCACGCGCATCGACCCGTGGTTCCTGCGCGAGCTGCGCGCGCTCGCGCTGGACCCCGACGCGCCGTTCGCCGGCGAGCGCTCGTTCCAGCTCGGTCGACACCTGCGCCGCCGAGTTCCCCGCGCGCACCCCCTACTACTACTCCGGCTGGGAGCGCGGTGGCGCGCAACGAGGTGCGCCGCGGGCGAGCGCGAGTCGGTCGTGATCCTCGGCTCCGGGCCCAACCGCATCGGCCAGGGGATCGAGTTCGACTACTGCTGCGTGCACGCCGCCATGACCGTGCGCGAGTCCGGCCGCGACGCCGTGATGGTCAACTGCAACCCCGAGACCGTCTCCACCGACTACGACACCTCCGACCGCCTGTACTTCGAGCCGCTGACGCTGCGAGGACGTGCTCGCCGTCTGTCGAGGTCGAGCAGCCGCGAGGGCGTGATCGTCCAGTTCGGCGGGCAGACGCCGCTGAAGCTCGCCGCACGGCCTCGGCAGGCCGGGCGTCGCCGCTCCTCGGCACGAGCGTCGAGGCGATCGACCTCGCCGAGGACCGCGGCGCGCTTCGGCGCGCTGCTCGACCGGCTCGGCTACAAGGCGCCGCCGTACGCGCACCGCGCGACTCGCTGCAGGAGGCGCTCGAGATGCGCCGACCGCGTCGGCTTCCCGCTGCTCGTGCGCCCCTCCTACGTGCTCGGCGGGCGCGCCATGGAGATCGTCTACGCCCACGACGGGCTCGCCGACTACCTGCGCGAGATGGCCGGCGCGGGTGACCGGTGGCGGCTCACCCGCCGCCGGAGCTCACGACGCCGGTCGGGCACGACGCGACCCCGCACGAGCCCGGAGGGCTCCCCATCTATCTTGGACCGCTTCCTGGAGGACGCGATCGAGGTCGACGTCGACGCCCTCTGCGACGGCGCACGACGTCTGGATCGGCGGGATCATGCAGCACGTCGAGGAGGCCGGCGTGCACTCCGGCGACAGCGCCTGCGTGCTGCCGCCGCACTCGCTCGGCGAGGACATGCTCGAGCAGATCCGCGCGGCCACGCGCGAGATCGCGCTCGGCGCTCGGCGTCGTCGGGCTGCTGAACGTGCAGTTCGCCGATCGCACGAGCGGCGAGCTGTACGTGATCGAGGCCAACCCGCGCGCCTCGCGCACGGTGCCGTTCGTCTCCAAGGCGATCGGCCTGCCGCTGGCCAAGCTCGCCTGCCGCGATCATGCTCGGCGAGCGCATCGCCGACCTGGGCCTGCCCGGCGAGCGCCAGGGGCTGGGCTACGGCGATCACGTGTCGCGTCAAGGAGGCCGTGCTGCCGTTCGACCGCTTCGACGGCGCCGACTCGCTGCTCGGCCCCGAGATGCGCTCGACCGGCGAGGTGATGGGCATCGCGCGCGACTTCCCGACCGCGTTCGCCAAGGCGCAGGCCGCCGCCGGCGCGCCGCTGCCGCGCGCGGGCACCGTGTTCATCACCGTCACCGACTCCGACAAGGCCGGCGCCTTCGGCATCGCGCCAGCTCCTGCACGACCTCGGCTTTCGCGATCCTCGCCACGCGCGGCACCGCCGAGGCGATCTGCGCGGATGGGCGTGCCCGTCGCAGGCCATCAACAAGATCGGCGAGGGCTCGCCGCACGTGCGTCGACTGGATCGAGCGCGGCGACGTCGACCTCGTCGTCAACACGCCCACCGGCGTCCGGCGCCCGCAGCGACGGCTAGGAGATCCGCCGCGCCGCCGTCGCCCACGGCATCCCCTGCCTGACCACGCTCGCCGGCCGGGGTCTCCGCCGCGCGCGCGATCGCCAGCGCCGGCAGCCACGGCGAGCCCGAGGTGCTCTGCCTGCAGGAGCTGCACGGCAGCGCGCGCGCGCCGGGAGCCGCCGACGAGGCCCGCGCGGCCGGCGCGAGCGCCCGCCGGCGCTCCCGTGGGAGCGAGCGCTCGGCGAGCCTGCCGACGGGTCCCGGCGTTCGGCGCGAGCGACGCCCCGTTCGGCCGCCGCCTGCTGACGGTCACCGGCATCGACGAGCTCGGCGCCTACCGCGTCCTGCGCGCGGCGGATCCCGAGGGGCCGCGCGCCGAGCCCGGGCCAGTTCGCCATGCTCGCCGCCGCCGAGCGCTGGGGCGGGGGGAGGAGCGAGCGGCCGTACCTGCCGCGGGCGTCTCTCCTCGCGCGCTGGCGCGACGGCGAGGCTCACTTCCTGCTCGAGGACGTCGGGCCCGGCACGCGCCGGCTGTGCGAGCTGGGCGCCGGGCGACGGGCTGTGGGCGCTCGGGCCGCTCGGGCGCGGCTTCACCGCGCCGTCCGACGGGCGCCGCGCGCTGCTCGTCGGCGGCGGCGTCGGCATCGCGCCGCTGGCGATCCTCGCAGGACGCGCTCGCCGGCGACGGCGCCGCGAGGCCGGGCGCGGGCGAGCCGCCTGCGGTCGACTGTGCTGCTCGGCTTCCGCGACCGCGCGCACGCCGAGGGCGCCGCGCTGCTGCCGGATGCGCACGTCGCCACCGACGACGGCTCGCGTCGGCCATCACGGCCTCGTCACCGACCTGCTCGCGAGCGAGCTCGACGCGCGACCCCCACGCCGTCGGTCTACGCCTGCGGGCCGCCGCCGCGATGCTCGAGGGCGTCAGAGCGCTGTGCGCGCGAGCGCGAGGTGCCCGCCCAGCTGGCGCTGGAGGCGGGCATGGCGTGCGGCTTCGGCGCCTGCTTCGGCTGCGTCGTGCCCAGCGCGGCGGCGGCTACCTGCGCGTGTGCGTCGACGGGCCCGTGGTCGACGCCGCCGACCTAGACCACATCGATCAGCACGCCGGAGCGCCGGCATGAGCGTCGAGTTCTGCGGGCTGACGCTCGCGCATCCGGTCATCAACGGCTCTGGCACGTTCGACGCGATCGCCGCGCGGCGCGTTTCGGCCGGCGCTGCGCGAGCGACTTCCCGTTCGCCGCGTTCGTGTCCAAGACGATCACGCTTGCCCCGCGCGTCGGCAACCCGCCGCCACGGCTGTGGGAGGCGCCGGCCGGCCTGATCAACTCGATCGGCCTGCCCAACAGGGGCCTCGACGGCTACCTCGAGGAGGACCTGCCCGAGCTTTCGAAGCTGGGCGTCCCGCTGATCACGAACGTGATGGGCTCCACCGCGCAGGAGATCTCAGAGCTGCTGTGCGGCGTGCGACGCGCGCGCGGAGATCGCCGCGCGTCGAGCTGAACGTGTCCTGCCCCAACGTGCGCACCGGACTGGACATCGGCGCGGACCCGCGCCAGCTCGAGCGGGTCGCTGCGCGACCGTGCGCCGCATCGCACGCGCAAGCCGCTGATCGTCAAGCTGACGCCCAACTGCGCCGACGTGCCGGCGTGCGCGCTGCGCGGCACGAGTGCGGCGGCGCCGACGCCGTCTCGCTGATCAACACGCTGCGCGCGTTGGCGCTCGCCCCGCGCGCAGCCATCGCGGGGCGGGCGGCCGCAGGGTCGGCGCCGCTGGCTGGGAGGCGGCACCGGCGGCCTCTCGGGCGCCGCCGTCCGCGCCGTCGCGCTCGCCCAGGTCGCGGCTGTCGCGGCGCGCGTGGCGATCCCGGTGATCGGCATGGGCGGCGTGCAGAGCGCCGCCCACGCTCGCCAGGATCTGCTCGACGTCGGCGCGACGCTCGTGGCGGTCGGCACCGAGAGCTTCCGCGACCCCGCTGCGGGGGCCAGGATCGCGCGTGAGCTGGCGTCGATCGCCCGCGTCGGCGCCGGATCCGCGCCGCCGCCATAGCTCCGGACGACGAATCCGTAATGCGCCGGAAACTAGCTCATCGTCCCACTTGCTGGAAGATCAAAAACCCCTGCAAACTCGACGAGACACCGTCCACCAGCCTCGACATATCTGATAGCTCAGCTTGAGGTACAGGTGAATTGGCCGCGATTTTTCTTGATCGCCGGCCGCGGGTGTGTAGACTCGCCGCCCATGGCGCCGGCCACCGGAACGACGTCCGCGAACACCTCAACCGCCCCCGAGCGGTCGCTCAACCAGAGGATGGACGCGCTCGCGCGGGCAAACCAGATCCGCATCCAGCGGGCCCAGCTCAAGCGCGATCTGAAGTCCGGCCGGCGCTCGATCCACTCGCTGCTGCTCGACCCGCCCGAGTACGTCGAGACGGCCAAGGTCTTCGACATGCTGCTCGCCGTGCCCAAGTACGGCCGCGTGAAGGTCAACAAGATCCTCGCGCACTGCCGCATCTCGCCGAGCAAGACGATCGGCGGGCTGTCAGAGCGCCAGCGCAGCGAGCTCATCTCGCTGCTTCGCCACTGAATCCACTTCCCGCCGAGGCCGGCATTAGGGTGGCGGCGGTGGCGCGCGTGTTCGTCATCACGGGGCCCTCGGGGGTCGGCAAGGGAACGCTGATCCGCGGGCTGATGCAGCGGCTGGGTGGGCGGGCCGCAGCTCGAGCTGTCGGTGTCGGCCACCACGCGCGCGCCGCGCCCGGGCGAGCGCGACGGCGTCGACTACCACTTCCTCACGCGCGAGGAGTTCGACCGCAGGGTCGCCGCCGGAGACTTCGTCGAGCACGCCGACTACGCCGGGCGCAGCTACGGCACGCTTCGCTCCGAGCTCGAGGACCGCGTCGGCGCGGGCGTTCCCGTGGTGCTCGAGATCGAGGTCCAGGGCGCCCGCCAGGTGCGCGCGGCGATGCCCGAGGCGGTGCAGGTGTTCATCGCGCCGCCGTCGCTGCAGGCGCTGCGCACGCGGCTGATCGGGCGCGGCACCGACGACGGCGAGGAGGTCGAGCGGCGGCTTGCACGTCGCCGAAGAGGAGCTCGCGCGCGCAGCCCGAGTTCGCGCACGTGGTCGTCAACGACCGGCTCGAGGACGCGCTCGAGCAGCTCACCGCGATCGTCGCCGGGGAGCTTGACTAGCGGTCGGAGACCTCGCGGGGACGGGACCCGGCGCCGCGGCGCACTAGACTGCGAGGTCAACAAGGAAAGGCACAGCAATCGTGATCTCCCCCCGTATCGACCGCCTGCTCGAGCAGGTCGACTCCAACTACGCCGGCGTGATCGTCGCCGCCAAGCGCGCACGACAGATCAACAGCTACTACCACAACCTCGGTGAGGGCACGTTCGATGAGTTCCCGCCCGCCGATGGTCGAAACCGGCTCGAAAAACTACCTCACGATCGCACTCGAGGAGGTAGCCGCCGGGAAGATGAAGTACCACTACCGCTAGCCGGCGCGCAAGGGACCGGCCAGCGCTTGCGAGCGCCCGCCGGCGGCCCTAAACCTGAGACATGTCCCGGATCCTGCTCGGCGTCAGCGGCGGCATCGCCGCCTACAAGGCGCTCGAGCTCGTGCGCCTGGCGACCGCCGACGGGCACGCGGTGCGCGTCGTGCAGACGCCCGCGAGCCGGCGCTTCGTCGGCGAGGCTTCGTTTGCTGCGCTCACCGGCGCGCCGGTGCTCGCCAGCGAGTTCGAGCGCGACCCCGCGCGCGGCGCGTTCCCCGACCAGCCGCAGCCGACGCACGAGCCGCTCAGCCATCTCGAGCTGGTCGCCAACGCCGATGTGTACGTGATCGCGCCGGCCTCCGCGAACACGATCGCCAAGCTCGCTGGCGGCCTCGCAGACAACCTGCTGAGCAGCTGCGCGCTCGCGGCCACCTGCCCGCTGGTGCTCGCGCCGGCGATGAACAACCACATGTACGAGCACGCGGCCACGCAGGCGAACCTGCGCACGCTGCGCGAGCGCGGCGCGATCGTCGTCGAGCCGGAGGTCGGCCGGCTGGCCTCCAGGGGTGAGCAGGGCGTCGGGCGCCTGGCCGAGCCCGCTCGGATCCTCGCGGCATGCGTGCAGGCGCTCGCTGGGCACGCGCGCCGCGAGCACCACGACGGAGACGGGCACGCGCGCTCGGGCGCGGGCCTGGCGGGACTGAAGGTGCTGGTCACCGCCGGAGGAACGCGCGAGCCGATCGACAGCGTCAGGTTCGTCGGCAACAGCTCCTCCGGGCGCATGGGCTTCGCGCTCGCGCAGGCCGCGCGCGAACGCGGCGCGGAGGTGACGCTCGTGGCCGCCAACGTCGCGCTGCCCACGCCCCCGGGCGTGGTGCGCCGCGACCTCGCCACCGCCGCGCAGCTGAAGGAAGCGTGCGAGCTCGAGTTCCCGACCTGCGATGTGCTGCTGATGGCCGCCGCCGTCGCCGACTTCGCGCCCGGCCGACCCGGAGGGGGGCAAGATCAAGAAGTCCGCGCGCGAGCGCCTGGAGCTGGTGCTCGAGCCCACCGCGGATGTGCTCGCGGGGTTGGCGGCGCTTCGACACGAGGGCCAGACGCTGGTCGGCTTCGCCGCCGAGCATGGCTCTGCGGCGGTCGAGCTCGCCGGCGCCAAGCTCGAGGCCAAGGGCCTGGACGCGCTCGTCGTCAACGACATCTCGCGCTCTGACATCGGCTTCGACGTGGACGCCAACGAGGTCACGATCCTCACCGCCGACGCAGGTTCGAGCGCGGGAATCGAGGCGCGCCACGTGCCGCGCGCGAGCAAGGCGAACGTCGCCGAGGCGATCCTCGACGCCGTCGAGCGCCTGCGGGGGAGCGGTTAAACTGGGCCGATGGAGAGCGTCTACGACCTCTACCAGCGGGGCTGCGAGCTGCTCGACCACGGCGACCACCAGGCGGCGATCGTGCCGCTCAGCAAGGCGCGCGACCGCGAGCCCGACAAGGCGTCGATCCGCGAGGCGCTGGGACGCGCGCTGTTTCACGCCCAGCGCTACGAAAGCGCAGCCGCCGAGTTCGGCGCCCTCGCCTCGATGACCCCCACCAACGACTACGCGCAGTTCTGCCTCGGGCGCTCGATGCAGCTGCTCGGACGCCACCGCGAGGCGTGCAAGCCGCTGGCGCTGGCGTGCTCGCTGGCGCCCGAGCGGGCGGACTACAGGCTGTACCGCGAACGCGCCCGCCGCGACGCCGCGCGCGCCTGAGCCAGCTATGCGCGGACGCCCCGCTGCTATCCTCGAACTACAGCTTTCGTGCCCGCGCGCAGGCGCCGGCAGCAGTACCGAGAGTGGGCGCCCGCCCGCTTTTTTTGCGTAAGGAGTGAGTTCGTGACCACGTTGCAGACCGAGATAGAGAGGCGTTTGGCCGATGCCGAGCCAGACATCGAGGTGCTGCTCGCCGAGGTTTCCGGCGGGCGCTGCCTGCGTGTGTTCATCGATCACCCCGACGGCGTCACGCTTGCGATGTGCGAGCGGGTGACCCTGCTGCTGAGCGACCTGCGCGAGCGCTACTCGCTGGAGGTGTCCTCGCCGGGCAGCGAGCGTCCGCTGACCAAGCCCGCGCACTTCCGCCGCTTCGTCGGACACCGCGCGCGGGTGCGCACGCGTCATCCCCGTCCGGTCGTGCAGCTCGACGGGCAGCGGACGGGCGCGCGACCGGTGCAGAGCTTCACCGGGGAGCTGGTGGGGGCCTCCGAGGAGGAGGTCACGCTGGCGGCCGACGGGGGGATCATCGCGATCCCCTACTCGGAGATCAGTCGTTCGAACCTGATCGCGGATTAAGGAGCCCCTGCCCATGTCACGCGAAATCCTTGAGGCCATGCACGCGCTGGCGCGCGAGAAGGGGATCGAGCCCGAGAAGCTGATGGTCGCGCTCGAGGACGCGCTGCTGTCCGCCTACAAGAAGCAGCCCGGACTCCGCCAAGTACGCGCGCGTGGAAATGGACCGCGACACCGCCGACTTCAGGGTCATCGAGCTGATCATCCCCGAGCGTCTGGAGGCGCACCTGATCGTCGAGACGATCGACGAGGAAACCGACGATCGACCCCGAGACGGGCGAGATGCGCGAACCCGAGGAACCGGAAATCGACCCCAAGAAGTTCGCCGAATACCGCGACCAGATCGAGGAGCGCGACGTCACGCCCGACGACTTCGGGCGGATCGCCGCGCAGACCGCCAAGCAGGTGATCCTGCAGCGCATCCGCGAGGCCGAGCGCGACATGATGTACGAGGAGTACCGCGACCGCGTCGGCGAGCTGATCACCGGCATCGTGCAGCAGTCCGACTCGCGCTACACGCTCGTGCAGCTGCGCGAACGCGTCGAGGCGCTGCTGCCCAAGTCCGAGCAGGTCGAGGGCGAGCGCTACGACCACTCGCAGCGCATCAAGGCCGTCATCAAGGAGGTCTCGCCGTCGACCAAGGGGCCCGCGATCATCGTCTCCAGGCGCGACCCCGAGCTGATCAAGAAGCTGTTCGAGCTCGAGGTCCCGGAGATCGCCGACGGCCTCGTCGAGATCGCCAACGTCGCGCGCGAGCCCGGCTACCGCTCGAAGATCGCCGTCATCTCACACACCGACGGCGTCGACCCCGTCGGCGCCTGCGTCGGCCCGCGCGGCTCGCGCGTGCGCATGGTCGTCTCCGAGCTGCGCGGCGAGAAGATCGACATCATCCCCTTCAACGAGGAGCCCGCGCGCTTCGTCGCCAAGGCGCTCTCGCCTGCGCGCGTGCGCGAGGTGCTCGTCGACGACGAGGCCAAGCAGGCGACCGTGATCGTGCCCGACGACCAGCTCTCGCTGGCGATCGGACGCGAGGGCCAGAACGCGCGGCTGGCGGCGCGGCTCACCGGCTGGCGCGTGGACATCCGCTCGGAGACCGAGTTCGCCGCCGAGGAGGCCGAGCACGGCTACGAGGAGGAGGAGGTCACCGGGCCGCTGCGCCGCGATCCTCTCCAACGGCCGGCGCTGCCCCAACGCGTCGCTGCCGAACTCGCGCTACTGCGGCCTCGAAAGCCACCAGGCGCTCGCGAACATCGCCAGCGACAACATCGGCGACCTCGCTCCGCCACCGTCGCCGACGAGGCGCAGGCGGAGGCCGAGGCGGCCGTCGCGGAGCAGGCCGCCGAGGAGCAGGCGACATAGGGCCGCACGTGCCGCGGCGCCGCTGCGTCGGCTGCGGGCGGATAGCGCCGAAGTCAGAGCTCCTGCGGATCGCCGCGACAGCCCAGAGCGCGCCCGGCGAGAGCGGGCGCGCCCGCGGGCGCGCGGTCGTCGATCGCGACGGCACCATGCCCGGCCGCGGCGCGTACCTGTGTCGCGCCGCGGGGCAGGACCGCGGCGCGGGCCTGCCCGATCGCGCGTGCCTGGAGCGCGCGGTGCGCCGCGGCGGGATCGCGCGCACGCTGCGCGCGGCAGTGACGCTCGACCCCAAGCTCGTAGAATCGGTGAGTCGATGAGCAAGAAGCGCGTGCACGAAATCGCCAAGGAGCAGGGCCTCTCGAGCAAGGAGCTGCTCGAGAAGCTGAAGGCCGCCGGCATCGAGGCCAAGGCGGCCGCGTCCTCCGTCGAGGAGGACGCCGCGCTGAAGGCGCTCGGCATCGGCGGCGGTGGGCCGGCCAGCTCCAACGGCGCGCCCGCTGCGTCCACCCCCGCCGCCCCGGCAGCCGAGGCGCGCGCCCAGACCGCGACGGCGAGCACGCCCGCATCTGCGCCCGCAGCGACCGCGCCGGCCGCCGCAGCCCCCGCGCCGGTCGCGACCGCGCCGGCATCCGCCACGAGCCCCGTGCCCGCAGCGCCCGGCCCGGGCGCGACCAGCTCGGCGCCTGTCGCCACGGCGCCCGCCGCAACGGCGGCGGCCACGACGGCCGCCGCGGCGGCCGCGGCGGCCGCCGAGCGGGTGCGCCCGACGCGCGACTCGCGTACGGGCGAGCGCACGCCCGGCGACGTGGGCCGGGCGGACGCCGCCGCGTGGTGATCGACTCGCAGGCCTCGCGCCGCCAGCAGGGCGGCCCGTCCAACCAGCCGCAGCGCCGTCCACGCCGCGGACGGCGCCGGCGCGGCACCTACGACGAGACGATCGCCCCGATCGACACGACGGCGATGGAGGCGACCGACCTGATCCGCGTCAACTCCGGCTCGACCGTCAAGGACATCGCCGAGTACCTCGGCGTGCGCGGTGCCGGAGGTGATCAAGAAGCTGATGTCGCTCGGCGAGATGGCGACGCTCACGCAGACGCTCTCCGACGACGCCATCCAGGTGCTCGCGGACGAGTTCGAGCAAGCAGATCGAGATCGTCCACGCCGCCGATGACGTCGAGCTCGGAGCCGGTCTACGAGGACGCCGACGAGGACCTCGATCGAACGTCCGCCGGTGGTCACGATCATGGGCCACGTCGACCACGGCAAGACCTCGCTGCTGGACGCGATCCGCGAGACCGAGGTGGCCGCGGGCGAGGCGGGCGGCATCACCCAGCACATCGGCGCCTACCAGGTGCGCCACGCGGGCAAGGAGATCACCTTCCTCGACACGCCCGGCCACGAGGCGTTCACGGCGATGCGCGCGCGCGGCGCGCAGCGTGACCGACATCGCGGTGATCGTCGTCGCGGCCGACGACGGCGTCAAGCCGCAGACCGAGGAGGCGATCGACCACGCGAAGGCCGCGGAAGTGCCGATCATCGTCGCGGTCAACAAGATCGACAAGGAGGGCGCGCAGCCCGAGCGCGTGCGCACCGAGATGACCCAGCACGGGCTGCAGCCCGTCGGAGTGGGGCGGGGAAACGGAGTTCGTCGACGTCAGCGCCAAGACCCACGACGGCCTCGACGACGCTGCTCGACACGATCCAGGTGGTCACCGACCTCGAGGAACTGAAGGCGAACGTCGGGCGCCGAGGCCTCCGGTGCGGTGATCGAGTCCAAGCTCGACCCCGGGCGCGGGCCTGTCGTGACGATCCTGATCCAGCGCGGCACGCTGCGGGTCGGCGACGCGCTCGTCGCCGGCGCGCACTTCGGGCGCGTGCGCGCGATGCACGACTTCACCGGCGGCAAGCTCAAACGCGGCGATGCCCGGCCAGCCGGTCGAGGTGCTCGGCTTCGACGGCGTGCCCGAGGCGGGCGAGCACGTGCGCGTGGTCGAGAACGAGCGGCGCGCGCGCCAGCTCGCCGGCGAACGCGCCAACCGCCTGAAGACCGAGGCGCTCGCCCGGCGCTCGGGCCGCAAGGTCTCGCTCGAGGACGTCTTCAAGCTCGCACAGGAGGGCACCGTCAAGGAGCTCGGCCTGGTCGTCAAGGCCGACGTCGCCGGCTCGCTGGAGGCGATCGAGGACGAGATCGCGAAGCTGCCCCAGCAGGAGGTCAAGGTCAACATCATCCACCGCGGCGTCGGCGGCATCAACGAGTCCGACGTGATGCTCGCGGCGGCCTCGCACGGCGTGATCCTCGCGTTCAACGTCCGCCCGGTCGGCGACGCGCGCCAGATCGCCGAGCGCGAGGGCGTCGAGATCCGCTCCTACGCGGTCATCTACCGCGCGATCGAAGAGCTGCGCGCGGCGATGCAGGGCATGCTCGCGCCCGAAGAGGTCGAGACGCCGCTCGGCCAGGCCGAGGTGCGCCAGCTGTTCAAAGCCTCGCGCATCGGCACGATCGCCGGCTCGCTCGTCACCGAGGGCAAGGTCACGCGCGGCGCGCGCGTGCGCGTCGTGCGCGAGGGCACCGTCATCTACGACACGACGATCGAGAGCCTGCGCCGCTTCAACGAGGACGCGCGCGAGGTCGCAAGCGGCTTCGAGTGCGGCATCGTGCTCGCGAACTTCCAGGATCTGCACGAGGGCGACGTGCTCGAGACCTACGAGACGCGCCAGGTCGAGCGCGAGCTCTCCTCCTGAGACGCGATGACCGGCGCGAGAGATTGAAGACTGCCGGCGGTCCCGCCGGCAGGGTCCCGGGCGTCGGCGGGGAATTGGACGGGTAGGATGAGCACAGGACGGATGCGCCGGGTCGACGAGGCGATTCGGCAGGTGCTGGGCGACGCCGTGGCAGGGGACCTCAAGGACCCGAGAGTGGGATTTACAACCGTGACCGATGTCAGAACCAGCCCGGACCTACGCCATGCACGTGTGTACGTGAGCGTTCTCGGCGCCGGCGGCGGCCCGTCGCAGCCGGAGGAGCGCGAGGCGACGCTCGACGGCCTGCGCAGCGCCCACGGCTTCCTGCAGGCGCGCGTGGCCGGTGAGCTGCGCCTCAAGCGCACGCCGACGCTCGAGTTCTTCTACGACGACACCACCGACCGGGCGCTGCGCGTGGAGGAGCTCGTCGCGCAGCCTCCCGCGCAGCCCGCGGAGGGCGAGGGCCACGACGAGGAGGGCGAGAGCCGGTGAGCGAGAGCACCCCGATGCGCGAGACCCCGACCGTCGCGCAGACGCGCGAGCTGGTGCTCGCGCGCATCCGCGAGGACCAGCGCTTCGTGCTCGCCGCGCACGAGAATCCCGACGGCGACGCGCTCGGCTCGCTGGTGGGGATGCACGGGCTGCTGCAGGCGCTGGGCAAGGACTCGGCGATGTTCATCTCGCCGGACGATCTGCCGCTGCCGCGCGAGTACCGCTTCTTCTCGCTCGACGGCCTCATCCGGCTGCCGCCGGCGGACATCGCGCAGCGCACGGTGGTGTTCCTCGACTGCGGCAACATCGACCGCAACTCCGCAAGCGTGCTGCGCGACGGCGCGCACCTGCTGAACATCGACCATCACCACGACAACACGCGCTTCGGCACGCTCAACCACGTCGTGCCCGACGCCTCGTGCACGGCGGAGATCGTGTGGGACCTGATGCACGGGCTCGACGTGCGCCCCACGCCGGCGGTCGCCGAGGCCCTGTACATCGGGCTGATCACCGACACCGGCCGCTTCATGTACGAGAACACGGGGCCGCGTGCGCACCTCATGGCCGCCGAGCTGATCGAGGCGGGCGTCGACGTGCCCGGCGTCTACCGCAGGCTCTATGAGGGCGTGCCGCTGGGCAAGCTCACGCTGCTCGCGCTCGCGCTCGCGCAGCTGCAGCGCTTCGACGACGGGGAGCTCGCGATCGCGACGCTGAGCGCGGAGGACTTCGATCGCGCGGACGCCGAGGAGAGCTACTCGGAGGGCATCATCGACCAGCTGCGCGCGCTCGAGGGCACGAAGGTCGCCGTGCTCGTGCGCGAGCTCTCGAGCGGCGAGCGCAAGGGCCAGCACAAAGTCTCGCTGCGCGCGACCGACGACGACGTCGACGTGTCGGCCATCGCGCGCGCCCAGGGCGGCGGCGGACACCGCCGCGCGGCGGGCTTCTCGACGACGCTCGATCCCGAGGAGCTGACCGCGTTCCTGCGCGAGGCGATCGCCGCGCAGCTGCACCCACCTCGGACGGGCACGCCGCCGCGACGCTCGCCTGAGCGCGGCAGGCGGGTCCCGATAGAGCGTGGGGAGGAGGGGCGCGCGATGGACGGCGTGCTGCTGATCGACAAGCCCGCCGGGATCACCTCCCACGACGTCGTCGCCGCCGTGCGGCGCTCGCTTGGCGGCGTGCGCGACCGGCCACGCCGGCACGCTCGACCCGTTCGCGACGGGCCTGCTGCTGGTGCTCGTCGGCCGCGCGACCAAGGCGCAGAGCGCGCTGATGGCGCTGCCCAAGCGCTACGAGACGGTGGCCCAGCTGGGGGCGACCTCGAGCACCGGCGACACCGAGGGGGAGATCACCCACACCGGGCGGCTTCCGCCCGATCCGCCCGCGCTGCCCACCGGCGAGCTGCGCCAGCGCCCGCCGATCTACTCGGCCGTCAAGATCGGCGGCGAGCGCGCGTACAAGCGCGCGCGCCGCGGCGAGAGCTTCGAGATGCCCGAGCGGGTCGTCACCGTCATGCGCTTCGAGCAGCTCTGGCGCGACCCCGGCGCCCCGCCGGAGCTCGAGCTGCCCGGCGAGCCGCCGCGCGCGGCCTTCGCAATCGAATGCGGCTCGGGAACCTATGTGCGCTCGCTGATCGCCGATCTGGGCGACGCCTACTGCCTGACGCTCAGGCGCACGGCGATCGGCCCGTTCGACGTGCGCGACGCCGTCCCGCCGCCGCCGCGCGGGCGCCCGTGGCTCGAGCCGCCGCTGATCGCGCTCGATCAGGCGCTGGCGGCGATCTCCAAATAGGCTGTGCGGCCGTGAAGGTCACTCGCCTGCCCGACGTGGAGCGCGGAGCCGAGCGCAGCGTCGCGGTGGGCACCTTCGACGGCGTGCACCTCGGCCATCGCGAGGTGATCCGCGGCGCCGACAGCGTGCTCACCTTCGACCCGCATCCCGTGTCGGTGGTCGCGCCGCAGCACACGCCCAAGCTGCTGACCACGCTCGCGCGCAAGGCCGAGCTGATCGCCTCGCTCGGCGTGCAGGAGCTGATCGTGATCCCCTTCGACGCCGACTTCGCCAGACGCTCGGCGCGCGAGTTCATCGACGACGTGCTCGTCGGCGCGCTCGGCGCCACGCAGGTGGCGATCGGCGAGAACTTCCGCTTCGGGCACAAGGCGCAGGGCGACCCGCCGCTGCTGTCCGCCGACGAGCGCTTCGCCACCGTCGTGCATCCGCTGCTGGAGGTCGACGGCGAGATCGTCTCCTCCAGCCACATCCGCGGCCTGGTGCTCGCCGGCGAGGTCGCCGAGGCCGACCGGCTGCTGGGCGCGACGCTTCGAGCTGCGCGGGGAGGTCGTGCACGGCGACCAGCGCGGGCGCGAGCTCGGCTTCCCGACCGCCAACCTCGTTCCCGACGAGGCGCTCGCATGCCCCGGCCACGGCGTCTACGCGTGCCTGGCCGAGAGCGACACGCTCGGCGTGCGCCCGGCGGCCGTCAGCATCGGCGTGCGCCCCACCTTCACCACCGGCCGCGGCGAGCTGATCGAGGCCTACGTCCTGGACTTCGACGGCGACCTCTATGGGCAGCAGCTGCGACTGCGATTCCTCGAGCGGCTGCGCGGCGAGCGACGCTTCGAGGACCCCGCGGCGCTGATCGAGCAGATGCACCGCGACGTGCAGCGCACGCGCGAGGTCGCGGCATGAGGTCGAATGCCTGCGACGCGGAGCTCGACACGCGGCTAGAGTGCCGCCGGTCAAGGGCAATCGGGCGCCGCTCGCGTGAGCATCCTGCGCCTGTCGACACAGGAGGGCGGCATGACTGGAGTGGGCGTGCGATTCGGCAACGGCAACCGGCTGCGTGCGCTCGCACTCGCCCTCACGTGCGGCCTCTCATTGGCGCTCTTCGCCGGTAGCGCCACGGCCATGCGCCTCGGCGAATACAGCAACTTTTCGATCCCCTCCGGACATTACGCCTACGCGCTCACATCCGGTCCCGACGGGAACGTGTGGTTCGCTGACCCGAGCGGGACCGAGAAACTCAATCTCGCGGACGAAGAAGAAGGTGCCTCCGAGATCGGCGAGATCACGCCCGGCGGTGCCGCCACCGAGTTCGAACTTCCCGAACACAGCGAGGTCCGCAGTCTCGCCGTCGGCCACGAAGGTGACATCTGGTTCGTCGACGAAGGCAGCAAACACGAGGCGATCGGCCGGCTCGTGCCGTGCGCGCCGGCGCCGTGCACGCCAAGCATCACCGAGTTTCACACAGGGTTGAACGCGGAAGCCAAACCCTTCCGGATCGCAGCCGGCGCCGAAGGGGACCTGTGGTTCACCGACCGTGGCACCACGAAAGCGATCGGCCGGGTTACGCCGAGCGGAGAAATCCATGAGTTTGGGCTGGAAAGTGCGATCCTGCCGTACTTCATCACCGCCGGCCCCGACGGCAACCTGTGGTTCACCGACGAAGGCAGCACCAGGGAGGTCGACCGGATGACGCCGTCCGGGACCGTGACGAAGTTCTCCACGGGCCTGAAAGCCGGGGCCTCCCCGGGCGCCATCACCGCGGGGCCCGACGGCAACCTCTGGTTCGGTGACGACGGCACCACCAAGGCAATCGGGCGGATCACGTCGGCCGGGAAAATCGAAGAGTTCACCGAAGGCGTCTCCGAACCGGCGTTCATAACGCCCGGCCCCGAAGGCGACCTCTGGTTCACCGATGACGGCTCCAAAGAGGCCGCGCGGATCACCCCCGAGGGTGTCGTAACCGACTTTGCCAAAAGCGAATTCTTCGACGGCATCACGCTGGGCCCCGACGGCAACCTCTGGATCGGCAACCAGGGCGTCGGCGGTATCGACGTGATCGGCACCGACGGCCCTACGGCGTCGATCGTGGCGCCCGTCGTCGCCGGCTCCGGCCAGGAGGGCACCCAGCAGGCGTGCGAGGGCGACCGCTGGGCGGACTTCGACTCCCAGCAGCCGCTCCCCGGCGCCTTCTCCTACGACGGCTACCAGTGGCTGAGCGGGGGGACGCCGATCCCGGGCGCCACCGCGCAGACCTTCACGCCCGGCTCCTCTGACATTGGCCGCGCGCTGTCGTGCCGGGAGGTCGTCACCTACCTGCTGCCCAACACCACCGAACCGCTCCCGCTCGTCAACGCCTCGGCGACCAGCGCCTCGTTGACCGTGATCGTGCAGAACAGCGGTCCCACGGGCTCGACTGGCGCAACCGGGCCGACCGGCCCCGCGGGCGCGACCGGCCCCGTGGGCGCGACCGGCGCGACGGGCCCCAGGGGCCCGGAAGGGCAGGTGGACCTCGTCACGTGCACGACCTCCACCAAGACCGTCAACCACAAGCCGAAGAAAGTCACGAAGTGCACGTCCAGGCAGGTTCCGAGCCCTGCCACGTTCACGTCCGACAGCGAGGTGCGCGCGTCGCTCGGGCGCCACGGGTACGTGTACGCGACCGGCACGGTCAGCGGCGGGCGCGTGCTGCTGCACGCCGATCGCGTCCTGCCCAGCGGGCGCTACACGCTGACGCTCGTCAGCGGCCACGGCCGGCATGCGCGCGTGCGGCGGATGAGCGTCGCGCTGTCCTAGATTGCGTCCCGCGGCCCTGGCTGCTCGGCCCGCGTCTGCTACGGTGCCTCGCCTATGGCAGCAATCACATCCGAGCGCAAGCGCGAGATCGCCGCCAAGTTCGGCGCCGGCGAGCAGGACACGGGCAACACCAAGGTCCAGATCGCGCTGCTGACAGAGCGCATCAACCACCTGACCGAACACCTGCGCGAGCAGGACAAAGACCACCACTCGCGCCGCGGCCTGCTGATGCTCGTCGGGCGCCGCCGGCGCTTCCTCGACTACCTGCAGCGCCACGACCTCGAGGGCTACCGCGCGCTGATCAAAGAGCTCGGCCTACGGAAGTAGACCGGCGCGATGTCGGTGATCGCCGCCGCAGGCACCCCCGCGCCGAGCTTCAAGCTCGGCGCGCGCGGACGGCGAGAGCTTCACCGAGCAGGACCTGCAGGGCCGCACGAGCGTGCTCGTGTTCTACCCGTTCGCATTCAGCCCCGTGTGCACCGACCAGCTGCAGCTGTACGAGGACGTGCGCCGCGAGCTGGCCCAGGGCGCGGAGACGCTCTATACGGCGTCTCCTGCGACTCCAGCTGGGCGCAGAAGGCGTTTCGAGAGAAGCTCGGCGTGAGCAGCGCGCAGCTGTCGGACTTCGAGCCGAAGGGCGCCGCCTGCGCCGCCTTCGGGGTGCTCCATCGCGGGCGGCTTCCCGCAGCGCGCACTTGTGATCATCGGCCCCGACGGCATCGTTCGCTGGAGCTATCAGTCGCCCTCGCCGGCCGATCTGCCCCCGGCGAGCTGATCCGCGGCGGCCTCAGAGCTCCTGCGACGATGGCCTTGCCGCGGCCGGCGCCTCGCTCAGCCCTGCGGCACATTGCCACGTTCTGCAGCGCGCCTCGTTCTCGAGGGGCAGCTCGGCACTCCGCTAAGCTCTCGTGCGTTCGGATAAAGAGTAAAAGAAAACGGATCCGCCGACCGACGGGCGGAGCAGGAAGGCAGTGAATATGAGCAGTGACGCCGTTACGCGGGTCTCCGTGGAGATCGCAGGTAGCGAGATCTCGTTCGAGACCGGCAGGATGGCCAAGCAGGCCTCCGGCGCAGTGGTCGTCCGCCAGGGCGACACGATGGTCCTCGGCGACCGCCGTCGGCGGGCGGCCTGCGCGATGTGGACTTCCTCCCGCTGACGGTTGACGTCGAGGAGCGGATGTACGCCGCCGGGAAGATCCCCGGCTCGTTCTTCAAGCGCGAGGGTCGCCCCGGCGAGAAGGCGACGCTGACCGCGCGCATGATCGACCGCCCGATCCGGCCGCTGTTCCCGAAGGGACTGGCGCTACGAGACGCAGCTCGTGGCGATCCCGCTCTCGGTCGACCACGTCCATCCCTATGACATCCTCGCGATGAACGGCGCCTCCGCCGCGCTGATGATCTCCGACATCCCGTTCGCCGAGCCGGTCGGCGCGGTGCGGATCGGCAAGGTCGACGGCAACTTCGTGGTCAACCCCAGCGAGGAGGAGCTCCTCGCCGTCGACGAGACGGCCTCCGACCTCGACCTCGTCGTCGCCGGCACCGAGGAGGCGATCCTGATGGTCGAGGCCGGCGCCAACGAGATCCCCGAGGCGGAGATCCTCGACGCGCTCGACATCGCCCACGCGCGCGATCAAGAAGCTGTGCGCGCTGCAGCGCGAGCTGGCCGAGAAGGCCGGCAAGGAGAAGACAGTCGTTCGAGGCGATCCGAGGTCGACCCGAGCGGCTGCTCGACGCGATCCGCGCCTCGCACGGCGTCGGCGCTCGACGCGGCCACGCAGGTCGAGGACAAGCTCGAGCGCCAGGACGCGTCCAAGGCCGTCGAGGCGCGCGATCCTCGAGCAGTACGCTCCCGCAGCGCCCGAGGGCGCCGCCGAGGACGAACCGCAGGCCGCCAAGGAGCGCAGCGCGGCGGTCCAGCTCGCGTTCGACAAGCTCGAGAAGACGATCATCCGCGAGCGCATCGCCGTCCACAAGAAGCGCCCCGACGGCCGCGCCGAGGACGAGATCCGCGACATCTCGATCGAGGTCGGCGTCACGCCGCGCACGCACGGCTCGGCGCTGTTCACGCGCGGCCAGACGCAGGCGCTGAGCGTCGTGGCGCTGGGCACCGCTCAAGGAGGAGATGCGCATCGACACGCTCGGCCTGGAGACCAAGAAGTACTACTGCCACCACTACAACTTCCCGCCGTTCTCGGTCGGGGAGGCGGGCCGCATGCGCGGCCCCAAGCGCCGCGACATCGGCCACGGCGCGCTCGCCGAGCGCGCGCTCGTGCCGATGGTGCCCTCGACGAGGAGTTCCCCTACACGATCCGCGTCGTCTCGGAGATCCTCGAGTCCAACGGCTCGTCCTCGATGGCCTCGGTCTGCGGCTCCTCGCTGTCGCTGATGGACGCCGGCGTGCCGATCAAGCGGCCCGTCGCCGGCATCGCCATGGGCCTGATCAAGGAGGGCGACGACTACATCGTGCTGACCGACATCGCCGGCGTGGAGGACCACCTCGGCGACATGGACTTCAAGGTCGCCGGCACCGAGCGCGGGATCACCGCGCTGCAGATGGACATCAAGATCACGGGCGTCACGTTCGAGATCCTGCGCGACGCGCTCGCGCAGGCCAAGGAGGCGCGCACGTTCATCCTCGGCAAGATGGCCGAGGTGATCGAGGCGCCGCGCGAGCGAGCTCTCGCAGTTCGCGCCGCGCATCCAGACGATCCAGATCGACCCCGAGCAGATCGGCCTGCTGATCGGCAAGGGCGGCGAGACGATCCGCGGCGCTCTCGGAGGAGTTCGAGTCCCAGATCGACGTCAACGACGACGGCCAGGTGCTGATCTACTCGGCCAACGGCGAGCTCGGCGACGCGCTCGTGGAGCGCATCCGGACGATGACGAAGGAGGTCGAGGTCGGCGACGAGTACATCGGCAAGGTCGTCAAGACGACGACCTTCGGCGCCTTCGTCGAGCTCGCCAAGGGCACCGACGGGCTGCTGCACATCTCCAACGTCTCGCCCGGCCAGCGCGTCGACACGGTCGAGGACGTGCTCAACAAGGGCGATGAGGTCAACGTGCGCGTGGTCGAGGTCGATCGCGAGCGCGGGCGCATCGGCCTGCGCCTCGCCGACGACCCGGACATCGCGGGCAAGTCCGTCGAGGAGCTCGCCGGCGTCGGCAGCGGCGGCGGTGGCGGCGGGTCCGCCGGCCGGCCGCGGACCGCGCGAGGGCGCGACGGCGGCGGCCGCGAGCGGCCGCTCCAACGGCCGCTCGGGCGAGCCGCTCCGACCGCGGCCGCGCGACGCGAGCGGCGAGCGCGGCTCGGGGCGGCCGCGACCACGGTCGCGATCGCGACTGACGCGCCGAGCCGCGCTGGTGAGCAGCGAGCATCGGATAACCACGCTCGACTCGGGCGTGCGAGTGGTCACCGAGCGCGTGCCCAGCGTGCGCTCGGTGGCGCTCGGCTTCTGGATCGGCACGGGCTCGGCGCTGCGAGCACGAGGAGCAGGCCGGCATCTCGCACCTGCTCGAGCACATGCTGTTCCGCGGCACCGACCGCTACGGCTCGCACGAGATCGACCAGATCTTCGACGCGATGGGCGCCGAGATCAACGCTGGGCACCGACAAGGAAGCGACCTCGCTGTACACGCGCGTGCTCGACCGCCACCTCGAGCGGGCGTTCGACGTGATGGGCGAGATGGTCTGGCACCCGCGCTTCGGAGACCTGGACGCCGAGCGCGAGGTGGTGCTCGAGGAGATCGCGATGTACGAGGACGACCCCCAGGAGCAGGTCTTCGACGTGCTCGGCGAGGCCGATCTTCGGCGAGCATCCGCTCGGGCGCGCCGTGATCGGCCGCGCGGAGGTCGTCGGGCGGTCACGCGCGAGCAGCTCGCGGCGTTCCACGCGCGAGCGCTACCTGCCGCGCGACATCGTGATCGCCGCCGCCGGATCGATCGACCACGACGCGCTCGTGGCGATGGCCCGCGACGCCGAGCGCACCCGCGAGACAAGATCGAGCTCGCGCCGGCCAACGCCAACGGCGACTCCGCGCACGCGTCGCAGAGCGGCGGCCCGGCGGGCGGCGCGCGCCGACTTCCGCCAGCGCGCGCAGTTCCTGCAGAAAGACACCGAGCAGTACCACGTGTGCCTCGGCGGCGCGGGGATCGCGCGCAACGACGAGCGCCGCTTCGCGCTGCGCGTGCTCGAAGGCGTGCTCGGCGGCACATCCTCCTCGCGGCTGTTCCAGGAGGTGCGCGAGCGGCGCGGCCTGGCCTACTCGGTGTTCACCGTTCTCGAACCTCTACGCGCACACCGGGCGAGGTCGGCCTGTACGTCGGCACGCGTCCGGACAACGTCGGCGAGGCGCTCGCCGTCGATCGCCGCCGAGCTCGAGCGCTGCGTCGAGGGATGGCTGCGAGCCGATCACGGACGAGGAGCTGGCGCGCTCGCGCGAGAACCTCAAGGGGCGGGTCGTGCTCGCGCTGGAGTCGACCGGCGCGCGCATGAGCCGCCTCGGCTCCTCGCTGCTGGCCGAGCTGCCGATCCTCTCGGTCGACGAGATGCTCGAGCGGATCGACGCGGTCGACATCGACGAGGTCCGGGAGCTCGCCGAGCGAGCTGTTCGCGCCCGAGCGGCTGTCGGCCGCGGGCGTCGGGGCCGCGAGAGGCGGAGTTTCTGGAGGCGATCGAGCCGCTCGGCGTCGCCGCCAGCGCGAGCGCGCCAGATGATCCGCGTCGCCGTCGCCGGCGCCGCCGGGCGGATGGGCCAGACCGTCTGCGAGGCCGTGCGAGGGTGCGCCGGACATGGAGCTCGTCGGGCGCGCCGACCCGCTGCTCGGCACCGCGCTCGCCGACGTCCTCGCCGACGCCGAGGTGGTGGTCGACTTCACACGCCCCGACACGGCGCTCGAGAACGCGCTCGCCTGCATTCGCGCGGGGGTGCACGTGGTGATCGGGACGACCGGCTTCGACCCCGCCCCGCTGGAGCGCGCGCTGCAGGACGCGCGGGCATCGAGGGCGGCGGCGGATCCCATCCGAACGTGCTGATCGCCCCCAACTTCGCGATCGGCGCGGTGCTGATGATGCGCTTCGCCGCCGAGGCGGCAAGGCACATGCAGAAGGCCGAGATCGTCGAGCTGCACCACGACGCCAAGCTCGATGCGCCCAGCGGCACCGCGCCGCACCGCGGAGCTGATGGCGCGAGGCGAGCGGCGGCGAGCCGCCCCCGATCCACTCGGTCCGCCTGCCCGGGCTGGTCGCCCACCAGGAGGTGATCCTCGGCGATCTCGGCGCAGACGCTCACGATCCGCCACGACACGATCGGCCGCGAGTCGTTCATGCCCGGGGTGCTGCTGGCGGTGCGCCGGGTGGGCGAGCTGAAGCAGCCGCTCACAGTCGGCCTCGAGAGCCTGCTGGGTTAGCGCCCGCGCCGTGGGTGTTGGTGCTTGCGCCGCATCCTGCGCGCCGGCTCATAGATCCTGTGGCCGTAGACGAGCCGGTAGCGTTCGCATAGCGGCACGCGAGCCAGGTCGGGGCGTTCGTACTGGATCGTGTTTGGTACGGCGCCCACGTCGGGATATCCCTCGAAATGTCCATACTCGTGCAGCATGTCCTTGCAGAAGTCGGCGAAGTTGCCGTCGTCGACCCGCCAGCTGGGCCACACGCTGCTGTTGATGTGCACCACGCACTCGGTGAACGTCGCCGGCGGGATCGGCTGACCTGCCGCGTCGAACTGGTTAGCACCGTCTGGGGTTAGCCAGGTCGACCACATCGCCGCCAGATCTCCGGCCGGGCTCGGCGCGTTCATGCCGGCTGCAGGCGCTTCGCTGCTCGGGCTCGCCATGACGGCGACGCTTCCATCGCAGGGCGTGCCGCCCCAGTATCGGACGGCGCGTGCCACCGCTTCGGCAACCGGGTTGGAGTCCACGATCGGCGCGCGAGCCACGGCCGTTGCGGGCAGTGCGAGGGCGACGAGCAAGCTGAGAGCGGCCACGCGCGGCATCGAGGGCAGACTAACGACCGGACTGCATTGATCTTCGTGAGATACTGCTCGCCATGTACGGCCCCGATCTCGGCACGATCCTGACGGCGATCGTCACCCCGTTCGACGAGCAGCTGCGCGTCAACGAGGAGTCGTTCGTGGCGCTCATGCGCCACCTCGCCGATAACGGCTCGGACGGGTTCGTGGTCGCCGGGACGACGGGCGAGGCATCGACGATGACCGACGCCGAGCAGCTCGGGCTGATCGAGCTCGCGGTCGCCGAGCGCCCGCCGGGGAAGACGATCGTGGCCGGCACCGGCACCAACGACACGCGCCAGGCGGTCCACCTGACCGAACGCGCCACCGAGCTGGGCGTCGACGCGACGCTGTCGGTGACGCCGTACTACAACAAGCCGAGCCGCCTTGGGCTGCGTCGCCACTACGAAGCGGTGGCCGCCGCCACCGACAGGCCGATGCTGCTCTACAACATCCCCGGGCGCACCGCCACGAACATGCCCCCCGACCTGCTGGCCGAGCTCGCGCAGATCCACGGGATCGTGGGCGTCAAGCAGGCCAACGCCGAGGAGCTGCAGCTGATCGACGGCCTGGACCTCTACGCCGGCGACGACGCCACGTTCGCGCGGACGCTCGACATGGGCGGCGCGGGCGGCATCCTCGTCGCGAGCCACATCGTCGGAAACGAGATGCGCCGCATGGTCGACGAGCCCGAGCACCGCGCCGAGATCGACGCGTCCCTTCGCGACGTCTACAAGACGCTGTTCCTGACTTCCAGCCCGACCTGCACGAAGGCGGCGCTGAACCTGCTCGGCCACGACGTCGGCGGCCTGCGCCTGCCGCTCGTGGAGGCCACCGCCGAGGAGCTCGAGGACGTCAGAGCGATGCTCGAACGCCACGGGCTGCTCGACGAGCGCACCCGCGTGAGCTCAAAGCTGCGCGTCCTGCCCCTCGGCGGCCTCGGGGAGATAGGCAAGAACATGACCGTCGTCGAGTACGACGGGCGGATCATCGTCGTCGACGTCGGTCTGCGCTTCCCGACGCCCGAGATGGTCGGCATCGACCTCGTGCTGCCCGACTTCTCCTACATGCGCGAGCGCGCCCGCGACATCGAGGCGATCGTCATCACGCACGGCCACGAGGACCACCTCGGAGCGCTGCCGTGGGTCCTGCGCGAGCTCGGCAAGCAGGCCCTTCCGCCCGTCTACGCCGGCGCGCTGACGGTCGCGATGGCGCGCTCCAAGCTCGATGAGCACAAGCTGCGTGACGTCGAGCTCAACGAGGTCGATCCGGGGGAGACGCTCGAGCTCGGGCCGTTCTCGCTCGAGCTGGTGCACATGACGCACTCGATCCCCGACTCGAGCGCCGTCGCGCTCGGCACCGACCTCGGCACGGTGCTGATCACCGGCGACTACAAGTTCGACCAGACACCCGTCGACGGGCCGCCGGCGGACGTCTCGCGCCTGGCCGAGCTCGGCCGCGAGGGCGTGCTGCTGCTGTGCGGGGACTCCACCAACGTCGATCGCCCCGGCTTCTCGCCGTCGGAGTCGGTCGTCGGGCCGCACCTGGAGGAGGTGTTCGCCCGCTGCGAGGGGCGGATCGTGGTGACGAGCTTCGCGTCGAACATCCATCGCGTGCAGCAGGTCGTCGACGCGGCGTATGCGCTCGACCGCAAGGTGGCGCTGGTCGGTCGCTCGATGCGCAAGAACGTCGGCATCGGGCGCACGCTCGGCCACATCGACATCCCCGAGGGGACGCTGGTGGGAGCGCGCGAGATCGGCGACTTCCCCGACGAGCGGGTCGTGATCGTCTCGACCGGCTCACAGGGCGAGCCGCTCTCGGCGCTGCGGCGGATGGCCCATCGCGACCACCCGCAGGTCGAGCTCAAGGAGGGCGACACGGTCGTGTTCTCCGCCACGCCGGTCCCCGGCAACGAGCGTGCCGTCAACGAGACGATCGACCGCCTCTACCACATCGGCTGCGATGTGATCACACCGCAGCGAGGCGCCCGTGCACGCCTCCGGGCACGGCTACGCGGAGGAGGTCAAGCTGATGCTCAACCTCGTCAAGCCCCGCTACGTGATGCCCTTCCACGGCGACTTCAAGCGGCTGCGCCTGCACGCCCAGCTCGCCGAGGCCGTGGGCGTGCCGGCGCGCGACATCTTCCAGGGCGACAACGGGTTGCCGCTGGAGCTCGACGAGCGGGGAGCGCGCTTCGTCGAGCGCGAGCAGGCTGGCATGATCTTCGTCGACGGCGTCGAGATCGGCGACATGGCCGACGTGGCGCTGCGCGACCGGCGCATGCTCTCGGCCGACGGCATCTTCATCGTGGTCGTCACGATCGCCGAGCAGGACGGCAGCTCGGTCGCCGACCCCGAGGTGATCTTCCGCGGCGTCCCGTTCCTCGACGAGGCGGACGAGCTGGTGGAGGAGATCAGGCTGACCGTCGAGCAGACGCTCGACCGCGCCGCGGGCGAGGAAATCCGCGAGGTCGACCTGCTCCAGCAGGCGTTGCACGACGACCTGGCGAAGCTAGTCTATGACCGTCTCAAGCGACGGCCGATGGTGCTGCCGGTCGTCGTCGAGGTCTGAGTAGGCGGGCATCGTCACGACGAAGCGCGCTCCCTTGGCGCTCGGGGCGGGGTCGAGCGTGACGTTGCCGCCATGGGAGCTGGCGACCGCCTGCACGATCGCGAGGCCCAGGCCGAACGAGCCGCCGCGGTCTCCCGCGCCGCGCACGAAGCGCTCGAACAGGGTGGGCGCTAGCTCGGGCGGCACGCCCGGGCCGTCGTCTTCGACCACCAGCTGCGCCTTGCCGTCGGGGCGCGTCAGCACCGACACGCGGATCGCGGTGCCGGGCGGCGTGTGGCGCAGCGCGTTCTCGAGCAGGTTGATCGTCATCCGGTGCAGCTCGTCGCGGGCGCCCATCACCTTGGCGGGGTTGATGTCGAGCGAGATCTCGTGCGCGTCGCTCACAGGCCCCAGCTCGGCGGCCGCCTCGATAACGATCTGCGCGAGATCGCACGGCTCGTGCGCGACCACCCGCGCGGCGTCCGTGCGCGCCAGCAGCAGCAGGTCGGCGACCAGCCGGCGCATGCGCTGGGAGGAGCGCAGCGCCGAGCTCGCCGCTTCGCCCTGCTCGCCGTGCAGCGACTCGGCGAGCAGCTCGAGGTTGGCGAGCACGCTCGTCAGCGGCGTGCGCAGCTCGTGCGAGGCGTCCGCCACGAACCGGCGCTGGCGGGCGAGCATCGACTCGGTCTCCGCACGGGCAGCGTCCAGCTCGCGCAGCATGCCCTGCAGCGTGCGGGCGAGCTCCGCGACCTCGTCCTCAGCGTGGGGCTCGGGGACGCCGCGGGAGGGATCGCGGGTGCGCGCGATCTCCGCGGCCGTGGAGGTGAGCGCCGCGATCGGCGCCATCGCCCGGCGCGCGATCGCCATGCCCGCCAGCAGCGCCAGCAGGCTGCCGGCGAGCACGCCCAGCACCAGGAACAGCTCCACGCGCTTGACCGTCGCCTCCGTCGGGCCCACCGGCCGGCCGTACTGGATGTACAGGTAGCCCCAGATCTGGCCGTCGCGGAACACCGGCACCGGGCGGCTGATGACGCGGTAGTTGTCGACCGTGACCGGGTTCGCGCGCGGCGGGCCCAGGCGGGGCGCGCCGGGCGTCTGTGCGACCAGCACTCCCCCCTGCGTGAAGACCCTGATGACGGCGTGGTTGTCGGTGAACTCGCTCAGCGGCGTCTTGAATTCCAGCGGATACACCGTGACCTGCAGCTGCGAGGGGAGCCGTTCGGCGACCTCCAGCACCTCGTTGTTGAAGTTGGCGCGGATCCGCTGCACCGTCAGCGAGCCGATCGCCAGCGCGAACGCGCACAGGATCACGAATGTCAGCAGCGCCGAGACGCCCGCCAGGCGCGTGCGGATCGGCAGCCGGTCGAAGCTCGCGGAGACGCGCGCGCCGGCGCTGCGCAGGGAGGCGGGCAGCCTAAGCGCGGAGGACGTAGCCGGCTCCCCTGATCGTGTGCAGGAGACGGGGCTCGCCGTCGGCCTCCAGCTTGCGGCGCAGGTTGGAGACGAACACCTCGATCGTGTTCGTGGTCGAGAACGGGTCATAGCCCCACACCTCGTCGAGCAGGCGCTGGCGCGAGATCACGATGCGCTCGTTGCGCATCAGGTACTCCAGCAGCTCGAACTCGCGCTGGGTCAGCTCGATCGTGCGCTCGCCGCGCACGACCTCGTGCGTGTCGGCGTTCAGCGTGAGGTCGCCGACGCGCAGCGGCGCCGAGCCGCGTGGCGGGCGGCGGCGCAGCAGCGCGCGCATGCGCGCGAGCAGCTCCTGGCGCTCGAACGGCTTGACCAGGTAGTCGTCGGCGCCCGCGTCGAGCCCCTCCACGCGCGACTCCAGCGCATCGCGCGCGGTCAGGATCAGGATCGGCACGTCGTCGTCCGCGCGCAGCTCGCGCGCGACCTCGACGCCGTCTAGCTTGGGCAGGCCCGAGGTCGAGGATCACGAGGTCGGGCGCGAACGCGTGCCCCTGCTCGAGCGCCGCCTGCCCGTCGGCTGCCGTGCGCACCTCGTATCCCTCCATGCGCAGCGAGCGCTGGAGCGCCTGGGCGATGTCCTCGTCGTCCTCGACCACGAGGACGCGTGGTGCGCGGGAGAAGTCGTTCATGGTCTTTATGTAAATGGGCGCGTGTAAAGCGATGGTAAGACCACGAGGCAGGTTCCGGGCCGCTGGCGTCGAAGTTGCGCGGGATGGCCCCCACAGGCAGGCGCGCCCCCAGCCGCCCTCGATCGTCGTCGAGCGCTCGACGCGGCGCGCCCGCGCGCGCCCGTTCGGGCACCGGCGCGCGCTCGACGCGCCGGCGGGGCCGCGGCCGCCAGCTTCCAAGCCTCGCCTCGCTGCTGCCGGGCGGGCTGCCGCGCTTCCCGGTGCTCGACCAGCGCGAGCGCGACGTGCTCGGTCTCGCGCTGGTGGCGGCCGGCGTGTTCATGGGCTTCGTCCTCTATGGAGGCTGGAACGGCGGACGCGCCGGGCATGGCCTGGCGGTGGCGCTCGGCTGGACGCTCGGGCGCGCGCGGGTGCTCACGCCGGTGGCGCTCGTGGTCGGCGGTGGCGCGCTGCTGCTGCGCCCGGTGCTGCCCGCGCTGCGGCCGCTGCGCACCGGCGCATTGTGCGTGTTCGCGGCGGTGACGCTCGCGCTCGCAGCCGGCATGTTCGGGCTGAGCTCCGGGCCGGCGGGCGGTTCGCGCGTGTGGAGCTCGGCGCATCTGCAGACGCACGGGGGCGTGGCCGGCGAGGCGCTCTACCAGCTCACCCATCGACTGGTCCAGAACGTGGGCGTTGACATCCTCGTCGTCTTCCTGCTGCTCACCGGGGTGATCCTGCTGACGGGCGCTTCGATCGCGAGCGTGATCCGCGCGACCGGCAGCGGCGTCGCCGACACCACGCGGATGGTGCGCCGGCTGCGCAAGCCCGAGCCGGAGTCCCGCGCCGGCCGCCGGCGCGCGGCCGGCGTCATCGAGGACGAGCTGGACGCGCCGGCGTCGCTCACGCCGCCCGAGCCCAGTGCGCGGGAGCTGATCGTGCGCGCCACGCACGTCGAGGCGCCCTCGCACGACTGGGACGAGGAGGAGCAGCCGACGCCGGCCGGTGAGGATCTCGACGCTGTCGAGGGGCCGGCCGCGGTCGACGACCATGCGGGCGAGGAGGACGAGCAGGTCGCGGGCGTCGCGCACGCCGATGCGGGTGGGGTGAGCGAGGACCAGCTGACCCCGCAGGGCCGGCTCAGGGGTGCGGTGACCGACGACCCGGACTTCGTGTGGGAGCTGCCCGATCCCGCCAGGCTGCTGACGCGCTCGAGCGCCGAGCAGACGCGCCCGGACACCGCCGGGCAGGAGCGCACCGCCACCAACCTGGTGGAGGCGCTCGGGCACTTCGGCGTGCAGGCGAAGGTCATCGGCACCGTCGCCGGCCCGCACATCACGCGCTACGAGCTGCGCCTCGCGCCCGGCATCAAGGTCGGCAAGGTCGCCCAGCTCAAGGACGACCTCGCCTACGCGCTTGCCGCGACCGACATCCGCATCCTCGCGCCGATCCCCGGCAAGCAGGCGGTGGGGGTCGAGGTTCCGAACGTGCACCGCAAGATCGTGCGCCTGGGCGACGTCTTCCAAGAGCCGCCCAAGGACTGGTCGCCGCTGACGGTGTGGCTCGGCAAGGACGTCGCCGGCAAGGCGATCGGCGCGGACCTCGCGAAGATGCCGCACATCCTCGTCGCGGGTACCACCGGCGCGGGCAAGTCGGGCGCGATCAACGCGATGCTGTCGAGCATCCTGCTGCGCGCCACGCCGCATGAGGTGCGCCTCGTGCTGGTCGACCCCAAGCAGGTGGAGCTGAACCACTACGAGTCGATCCCGCACCTGCTGACGCCCGTGATCACCAGCCCGCGGATGGCGGCCAACGCGCTGCAGAACCTCGTCAAGGAGATGGAGCAGCGCTACGGGATCATGTCGCTGGCGCGCACGCGCAGCCTGGTGGAGCTCAACAAGGCGCGCGCCAAGCGCGGCGAAGCGCCGCTGCCCTACATCCTGTGCGTGATCGACGAGCTCGCCGACCTGATGATGGTGGCGCCCGCCGACGTCGAGGACTCGATCATCCGCCTGGCGCAGAAGGCGCGCGCCGTCGGCATCCACCTGGTGCTCGCCACGCAGAGCCCGCGCGTGGACGTGATCACGGGGATGATCAAGGCGAACGTGCCCTCGCGCATCGCCTTCTCGGTCTCCTCGCAGACCGACTCGCGCGTGATCCTCGACCAGAACGGCGCCGAGTCGCTGCTCGGGCAGGGCGACATGCTGTTCAGCCCCGTCGGCTCATCGCGCCTGCAGCGCATCCAGGGCGCCTACATCGACGAGTCGCAGATCGCCAAGCTGACCGAGGGCTGGCGCCGCCAGGGCGAGCCGGAGCTGCGCGAGGAGCTGCTCGAGGAGGTCGAGCCCGAGACTCCGGAGGGCGCGCGCCGACGAGTTCGACCCCGACGAGGATCCGCTGCTCGCCGACGCGATCAGGCTGGTCGCCGAAATGCAGACCGCGTCGACCTCGATGCTCCAGCGGCGCCTGCGCCTGGGCTACACGCGCGCGGGGCGCATGATCGACATGCTCGAGCGCAGGGGGGTGATCTCCGGCTATGAAGGCTCCAAGCCGAGACAGGTGCTGATCACCGAGGCCGACCTGCCGCGGGTGCTCGCGGCACTGGAATCCTCACCCACGGAGTCCGCCGCGGCCCTCAGCGACTAGCCTCTTGGCTGAGATGCCCGAGATCGGAGCAACGCTACGCGAGGCGCGTATGCGCGCGCGCATAGACGTGTCCGAGATCGAGGCCAAGACGAAGATCCGCGCGAAGTACCTGCGGGCGCTGGAGAACGAAGAGTGGGGGCTGCTGCCCGGTCCGACGTTCGTCAAGAGCTTCCTGCGCACTTACGCGCAGGCGCTCGACCTCGACTCGAAGGCGCTCTTGGAGGAGTATCGGCTGCACCACGAGCGCCCGAGCGAGGCGATGCTCGAGCCGATCGTCTCCACGCCCCGGCGCACGAGCGCGCGCGCCCGCTCGGGGCCGGGTGGGCGCCAGAAGCCCGGCGGCGGGTCCTCGCGCGGCTTCGTGATCGCCGTCGGCGCGATCGGCCTGGTGATCGTGGTGCTGATCGTGCTGCTGATCTCCGGAGGCGGCTCGCCGTCGAGCACGACCGCCACCACGACCGGCGTCACCAAGCACGGCGCGGGCGCGGGCTCCAAGCACTCGAGCACGACAGGCACGCACCGCCACGCGGTCGCCTCCGGACTGGTCGCGCTGTCGCTGCGGGCGCACGCGGTCGTGTACGTGTGCCTGGTCGGCGACGATGGGCGCAAGGTGATCCCGGGGCTCGAGCTGCAGCCCGGCGAAACGACGCCCACCTACCATGCAAGGCGCTTTGAGCTCACCCTGGGCAACAGCTCGGTGACGATGTTCGTCGACGGCATCCCGCGGACCGTGCCGCCCTCCAGCCAGGCGATCGGCTACTCGATCACCAAGGCCTACGGTCGCCGCCCGCTGGCGGCCGGTCAGCTGCCGACGTGCACGTGAGCGTGCTTTGAGCGTGCGCGCCGGCATAGTCGTGACCGGCACCGAGGTGCTGACGGGCAGGGTCAGCGATCGCAACGGGCCGTGGCTGGCCGAGCGCCTGCGCGAGCTGGGGGTCGACCTCGCGTACACGACGATCGTGGGCGACCGCCCGCAGGACATTCGCAGGCGGCGCTCGAGTTCATGGCCGGGCGGGGGCTGGACGTGATCGTGACCAGCGGCGGGCTGGGGCCGACGGCGGACGACCTGACGGCGGAGGTCGTGGGCGGGTTCCAGGGCCGCGAGATGGTGCTCGACGAGGCGCTCGCCGAGCGGATCGCGCAGATCGTGGCGCCGCTTGATGAGACGCTGGCCGAACATCGATCCGGAGGCGATCGCGCAGGCCAACCGCAAGCAGGCGACGGTCCCCCGCGGCGCGACCGTGCTCGAGCCGGTCGGCACGGCGCCGGGCCTGGTGGTCGCGCCGGCTGACGGCGGGTCCGCAGCCGCCCACGCGCCGACGATCGTCGTGCTGCCGGGCCCGCCGCGCGAGCTGCGGCCGATGTGGGGTCAGGCGGTGCAGACGCAGCTGCTGCAAACGGCGCTTGCGAAGGCGACCGTGTATCGCCAGCACACGCTGCGGCTGTTCGGGATCCCCGAGTCGGAGATCGCCGAGACGCTGCGCGTCGCCGAGCGCGACGGAGTGGCGCTCGAGCGCCTGGAGGTCACAACCTGCCTGAAACGCGGCGAGGTGGAGATCGTGACCCGCTACGAGCCCGACGCGCAGGACGTCTACGCCGCGTTCGCGGAGGTGGTCGCGACACGCCACGCCGACACGCTGTTCTCGCGCGACGGCAGCACGATCGACGAGCAGGTGGCGGCGCTCCTGCGCGGAGACGAGTCGCGTTCGCGCCGCACGATCGCGACCGCCGAGTCGTGCACCGGCGGCCTGCTGGCGGCGCGGCTGACGGAGCTGGCTGGGCGCCTCCGATTACGTCAGCGGGGGGATCGTGGCGTACTCGAACGAGGCCAAGGTCTCCCAGGCGGGCGTGCAGCGCGAGCTGATCGAGGCGCACGGCGCTGTCTCCGAGGAGGTCGCGCGGGCGCTGGCGGACGGCGCGCGCACGCGTCTGGGCGCGGACGTGGGCGTGGGGATCACCGGTGTGGCGGGCCCGGGCGGCGGCACGGAGCAGAAGCCCGTGGGGCTGGTGTGGCTGAGCGTCTCGCTCGACGGCGGCGGGCTCACGCGCAAGGTCAACCTCCCCGGGGGCAGGGCCGACGTGCGCGACCGCGCGACGACTGTCGCGCTGCACCTGGTGCGCCGGGCGCTGAGCGACTCCTGACCTGCGGCGGCGTGCGCGCAGCGCTCCACGAAGGGGCCGGAGGGGCGCTAGCATCGTCTGCAGCGATGTCCCGGGGTGCCACAGCGAGGCTGTTCGTGGCCGTCGAGCCACCGCCGTCGGCGCGCGAGCAGCTCGTCGAGTGGGCCCGCGGCGTCGGGGCGGCGGCGCGGGAGGCGGGTGGTGCGCGCGGGTCGCTGCGGCTGCTCGACGCGCAGTCGCTGCACCTGACGCTGTGCTTCCTGGGCAGCCGCCCGGTGGGGGAGATCGACGCGCTGGCGGCGACGCTCGCCGCGGGCGCCGAGGAAGCGTGCGAGCTGTCGGTGGGGGCGCCGCTGTGGCTGCCCTCGCGGCGCCCGCACGCGCTCGCGGTGGAGGTTCGCGATCGCGACGGCGCGCTCGCGCGCGTGCAGGAGCGCCTCAGCGGCGAGCTCGCGGGCGCGAGCGGCTGGCGGCCCGAGCGGCGGCGCTTCAGGCCCCACATCACGCTCGCGCGCGTGCGCGGCCGGGTCGGCGCCCGCCGCGCGCGCTCCGATCGCCCGCACGCCGACGGGCTCGCGCGCGAGCATCCGCTGCCGGCGACGCCGCGGCTGAGCTTCACGCCGGAGGCGATCGTCCTGTATCGCTCGTGGCTGGCGCCCGAGGGCGCGAGCTACGAGGCGCTTGCGACGCGCGGCCTCGCCGTCTCGCGCTGAGCGTCAGCTTTCGGCTTCGCAGACGAAGCTCGAGCTCTCGCTGACCGCTTCGCAGGCCTGTTCGCCGGAGCCCGAGTCAGAGCCCGAGTCAGAGCCGGGGGTGCAGCCGAGCGCTTCTTCTTCGCATTCGGTTTCGCCCGCGCTGGCTTCGTGTTCGGCGCTGACGGGGCACAGCAGGCTCTTGCCGCTGTGCGAGGGCGTCGGGGTGGCGCCGTCTTCGCACTGGGGTTCAGAGCCGTTGGCGCAGGAGAAGGACCCGTCGGCGGCTCGCACGGGCGCGCTGCCGTCTTCGCATTGGGCGGCGACGGCCTGGGCGGCGGGAGCGCCGCCCTTGGGGGTCTTCTTGGTTGTGCGCTTGGCGTGGTGCTTGGCCGCGTGGCGGATCTGCGCCTTGACCTTGTGCGAGGGCTGCGTGCACGCGCGGGCGCCGTGCTTCTTGGCGTGGGAGCTCTGACAGGCGGGCTTGTGCGTCTGCGCGAGCGTCTCGGCGGGGCCGAGCAGCGCCGCCAGGAACACCGCCAGCGACAGGGCTAGCGTGAGGGCGATGGCCAGGCGGCGGGCGTGTGGGCGTGAGGTCATGGCGTTCGGAGAGCGGTGCGGCGGTGGATGCTCTGTGGGGTCATCGTCAAATCGGGCCGGCGACGCGAGCCGCTGCGGCCCCTTTTGGACGAAGGGCCCGGGCCGCGCGGTGCCGGCAGCGGCGGTGTCGGCCGCGGATCGCGGCGCGCGCGAGGAGCGGTCGATACGAACAAATGTTCTATTCCGTCCGGAGCGGCGTCTAACTTCCCCTGCCCATTTCGAACCAGAGGAGTCAGACCATGCCTGTGACCGACCAGGAGAAGGCCGCCAAGGCGCGCGACGCCGCGCTTCAGGGTGCGCTCACGCAGATCGAGCGCGAGTTCGGCAAGGGCACGGTCATGCGCATGGGCGACGAGGGCGCGCAGGTGCGCTGTCGACGCGATCCCTACGGGCGCGCTGTCGCTCGACCTGGCGCTCGGCATCGGCGGCGTGCCGCGGGGGCGCATCGTCGAGGTGTTCGGCCCGGAGTCATCGGGCAAGACGACGCTGATCTACCACGTGCTCGCCGAGGCGCAGAAGCTCGGCGGCGTGTGCGCGTTCATCGACGCCGAGCACGCGATGGACCCGCTGTATGCGAAGGAGATCGGCGTCGACATCGACGAGCTGCTGGTCTCCCAGCCCGACTACGGCGAGCAGGCGCTGGAGATCGCCGACATGCTGGTGCGCTCGGGCGCGGTCGACGTGGTGGCGATCGACTCGGTCGCGGCGCTCACCCCGCGGGTCGAGCTGGAGGGGCAGATGGGCGACCAGACGGTCGGCTCGCAGGCGCGGATGATGTCCCAGGCGATGCGCAAGCTCGCGGGCAACCTGAACCGCACGCAGACGCTGTGCATCCTGACCAACCAGATCCGCGAAAAGGTCGGCGTGATGTTCGGCTCGCCGGAGACCCAGCCGGGCGGCCGCGCGCTGAAGTTCTACGCCTCCCAGCGCCTTGACATCCGGCGCATCGAGACGCTGAAGGACGGCACCGAGGCGGTCGGCAACCGCGTGCGCGTGAAGGTCGTCAAGAACAAGGTGGCGGCGCCGTTCCGCCAGGCGGAGTTCGACATCGAGTTCGGCAAGGGCATCTCGACGTCGGGCTGCCTGATCGACCTGGGCCTGGAGCACAACATCGTGTCCAAGTCGGGCTCGTTCTTCTCCTACGGCAACGAGCGCCTCGGTCAGGGGCGCGCCGACGGCGAAGGCACATCTCGACGAGAACCCAGAGGTGGCGAAGGAGATCGAAGACAAGATCTACGCGGCGCTGGGCCTGGGCAAGGATCTGGTGACGCCGATCGACCGGGACAAGGAGGCGACCAAGCCGCCGATTGTCAGCGAACCGGCGGTGGCGGCTGCCTAGCACCCCTCCGGGGCACAGGCAGGTCGTGGACACGGCGTACCCGTAGGGCATAGGCGAAGGTGGCGTCCTCGTTGCTCGCGTGCTACTCGCACGCCACGCGCGCTGCCTGTGCCCGGAGGGGTGCGTCCTGGCCGCGCTTGGTCCACCACCTGCTAGGCGGTGTAGTTCGGCGATTTGGCGTCCCCGACGAGTCCCGGAGGTGCGTGCGTAGTTCCCGCAGCGTGCTTGCAGCATTCTGCGGTTGGCGGCGGATGAGAGCTGGCGTAGCGTCTGTCTCCCCGGACCTGAAGGAGACTTGGCGATGTCGACCGTTCTCGCACACCTCGCGCCGCGGTGGCGCTGGTTTCTCGCAGGAGCGCTGCTCTCGAGCGGCCTGGCTATCTTGAGCAGCAATGCGGCATACGCCGTCAACCCGCCGCTCACGGTCAAGAGCGTGAACCCAGCGGCTGGCCCGGCGACCGGAGGGACCACGGTCCACATAAGGGGCACCGACCTCACAGGGGCGACGGCGGTCAGATTCGGCTCCACCAATGCCGTCGGCTTTACGGTGAAGTCGGCGACGTCGATCGTCGCCACCTCACCGCCGGGAACCGGCACGGTGTATGTGACGGTGACGACCCCGGCGGGCACGAGCGGTACTCTCACGGGCGATCAGTTCGCGTACCTGCCCGTCGTGACCGGGGTTGCGCCCGGCAGCGGTCCCCTGGGAGGCGGCACCGCTGTGACCATCACCGGCGTCGACCTCGCCGGGGCCATGGCGGTCGAGTTCGGCTCGACCGCGGCCAGCAGCTTCGCCGTGAGCTCGGACACCTCGATCACCGCGGTGTCACCGCCAGAGGTGATCGGCAAGGTCCACATTACGGTGACGACTCCGGAGGGCACCAGTCCGACCTCAACGCATGACACCTTTAAATTCACGCCCACCGTCACGTATGTGAGCCCAAGCGGCGGGCCTGCTGCCGGCGGTACGGCGGTGACCGTCAGGGGCACCGGCTTCGCGCTCGGGGCTGGCGCGACGCACCTCAAATTCGGGCCGGCGGAGGGCGCCGCGGTCGACTGCACGACGACGACGGAATGCGCCGTCATCTCACCGCCGGGCGAAGCAGGGACGACCGTGAATGTGACGGCGACCGTCCACGACGTGGTCAGCCCTAGAACGCCCGTCGACGAGTTCACCTATCAGCAGCCGCCGACGGTGGTCACTGGGTCGGCGTCTTCGATCACAGGAGGTTCGGCGACCCTGAACGCGAGCGTGAATCCCAACGGCGCGCCGGTCAACGCGTGCGAGCTCGAATACGGCGCCACGCCCTCCTATGGGCACAGCGCGCCGTGTAGTCAGTCACCGGGGTCTGGGCGCCTCCCGGTGGCGGTTTCCGCGTCGATCAGCGGCCTGACGGACAGTTCCGAATACCACTTCCGGATCGTCGCCGGCAACTCTACTGGCAAGAGCTACGGCTCCGATCGGACGTTCGGAAACCTGGACCCCCCGACGGTTGTCGTCAAGGGAGCGTCGGCGGGTGAAACCAGGGCCACGTTGTACGCGACGGTGAACCCCAATGGCACAGAAGTCACAGAATGCGACTTCGAATACTATGGGTTTGGAAGACATGGGTCTGGATCGGCGCCGTGCGACCGCCTGCCAGGCTCGGGCACCAGCCCGGTGGCAGTCTACGCAACGGTCGGCGTGGGAGGCCGGGAAGCCCTGGTGCCGGGCACGACCTACACCTTCGTGGTACGGGCTATCAACGCAGCCGGCGTGAGCGAAGCCGAAGGGACGTTCACGACAGAACCCCAGCTCCCCGAAGAACTGACCGTCTTCACATTGGGGGCCGAAGCCCTTTCACCTACCTCGGCAGAAATGGTCGGGTACATCGAAAAGTACGGGCCCTGCGGGGGCTGCGAAGAATCCAAGCAGGAAATCGGGGAATGCTACTTCCAGTACGACGGACCCCATGACTCGGGGTGGGTACCGTGTCTCCAGCCTCTGTATGACCCGGACGCCTACGCAGTCGTCACCGAACTCACTCCGAACACGACCTACGAGTTCCGGCTCGTCGCCGGCAACCTGGCGGGCACGAGCTATGGCAGATACGAGACGTTCACGACGCCGCCTGGCCACCCACCCGCGGTTGTCACCGAGGAAGCATCGGCGATCACACAGACCTCGGCGACGCTGAATGCGACGGTCAACCCAAATGGCGAAGAAATCGAAGCGTGCTACTTCGAATGGGGAACGACGACCAGCTATACCGAAGCGACGGAATGCCCCTCGTTCCTGGAATTGTCGGGCACCACCGATGTGACGGCGATCTCTGCTGCGATCACAGAAGGACTGCGCGCCGACACGACCTACCACTTCCGCATCGTCGCGAGCAGCCCGAGCGGCACCAGCTACGGCGAAGACCAGGCATTCACTACCGACGCGACGGAAGGCGAATGAGCGGAGGGTCCGACCGCGTGAGCGCTCATGGCAAGTGCGCAGCGCGCTGCGGTGCGACGCTACCGCGCCGAAACCCGCAGCAGCACCGTGCTGTCGCCTGGCACCTCCGCGCTGATCGCGCCCCCGGTCGAGCTCGAGCCGTGCGTCCACACGTTGCGCACCCCGTAGCTCGGCGCTGACGGCAGCCCCACGGCGCTCGCGCTCGTCGCGATCCGCCTAGCGCTCGAGCCGCGGTTGAGCAGCGCGACCGCGCGCGAGCCGTCGACGAGCGGCTTGACCCACACCTCGCCGTTGCCCGAGGAGGACAGCAGCGTGCCCTGCACCCCGGCTGGGTCCTGGTCGATCGCGATCACTTCGCTGTTTTGCACCGCCGCCAGGCTCGCCGCGCTGATCCTGGTGAGGTTGTAACTGATCATCAGCGGCGCCGCGAGCATCGACCACATGCTCAGCTGCGTGCGGAACTGGGCGGCGGACATCCCCTGGTCGGGGGCGAGGTAGTCGGGGTCGTTCCAGTGGCCCGGGCCCGCCGCCTGCGGCGCGGCCGCATCGGCGTCGATGTTGCGCAGCACGTCCGCGAACGGCACGTTGCCGGGGAAGCCCACGTCGGTGTCGGTGCGCCAGCTGTTGCCGACGCTCGGGCCGAAGCTGTAGGAGGAGAACGCCGATTCCTCCAGCGGCGGCCTGCCTTCGCCGTACTGTTCCGGCTGCAGGAAGTCGCAGATCGACAGCAGCATCGGCCGGCGGCTCGAGTTCGCCTCGATCGCCGCGTGGAACGCGGAGTACGCGGCCGCCGGTTCGAGGTGGTGTTCGGCGCCGCCGCAGAAGTCGACCTTCACCGCGTCAAAGCCCCACGCCGCGAACGTGTTCACGTCCTGCTGGTAGTGGCCGTAGCTGCCCTGTCCTGCGCCGCCGCAGCCGTTGGGGCCTGCGTCGGTGTACAGGCCGACGAGGAAGCCGGCCGCGTGCAGCGTGCGCGTCAGCCACGCAAGGCCGTGCGGCCACTGCCTGGGGCTGACGGTGATTTCGCCGTCGGCGTTGCGCGTCCCGTGCCACCAGCCGACGTCCAGCCACACGTAGCGGTAGCCCCGCCGCTCGAGGCCCAGCGAGATCAGCTCGCTCGCTTGGCGCAGGACCGTCGCCTCGCTGTAGGAGCCGCCGAAGGCGAGGTACGTGTCCCAACCCATGTACGGGGTCGCCGCCAGGACGCCCGCCGGCGCCCGTGACGCACCCGCCGCGATCGGGTTGCGCAAGCCATGCGCGGAGGCGGCGTGAGAGGAGCCGCTGAGCGTGATCAGCTGCTGGGCGAGCTGCGCTTCGATCACGCCGATCACCGTGCCGGCCACATACACGTTCGCGGTGAAGCGCCGCTCGGACGCCAGCAGCCGCCTGCCGGTCGCATCGAGGGCGGCGACGACGGTCGTGTGCGCACCCGGCGCGAGGTGCGCGCGGACGCTCGCGAGCGTCACCGTGCGGTGGCGCAGCGCTGCGGCGCTGCCATGGGCGCTGCGCTGCGCGCGCGCCGCGACCGCCACGATGCGGCCGCCGCTGAGCGTCTCGACGGTCGTCAGGCGCAGCGCCACCTCGCAGCCGCCGCTCGCCTGCGCCGAGCACGTGATCGGCACGCTCGCCCTTCCGCTCCTGAAGGCGGCCGTGCCGACCGCGGTCTCGCCGGCGGACGCCGGCGCGCCCCCGACGGGGATCGTCACGAACGCGCTGCTCGCCGTCGCGCTCCCGCCGCCGTCGGTCGCGGTGACCTGGCATTGGAGGTGGTGGCCAGTGTCCTGGCCTTTGACCGGGTAGGTCGAGCCGTCGGCCCCCGCGATCGGGATCAGATCGCGCAGCCACGCGTACGCGAGCTGCGCCGTGCTGTGCGCCGGCGTGCCTGCATGGCACATGAGCAGCTGGCCGTTGGCGGGCGTGCCTGTGATCGAAGGGTGCGGATGGATGATCGCCACTTCGGAGGAGATCCCGGTCGTGAACGCCACGCCGGCGGCCACCGTCGTCCCTGACGGGCTGGAGGCCAGCACGCGGTAGTGGTAGGTCGTGTTCGGGGAGAGCCCCGACAGCTGCGCGGAGACCACCTGAGCGCCCCCGCCCGCCGCCGGCAATGGCGAGGAGCACGGAATCGACTGGCTGTACGGCCCGCCAACCCCGCCGGCTCCGTATTCGAACGTGCACGCGCCGAGCACCGCGTCATTCGGGTCGACCACGCCCGCGAGCGTCGCGCTCGCGTCGGTGACCACCGGAGGGATCGATGTCGTCGCGTCCGGCGCCAGCACCCGACCCGAGACGAAGCGCCCGCTCGCGTCCACCGCCATGCAGAAGCCGCCCGGCAGGCACGAGACGCCCGTGAGCGGGTCAGAGTCGGGGCCCGATTCGCTCCACGCCGGGATCGGCGCGGCGGGGTCGTCGCCGGCCCGCGCCCCGCCGTGGCTGTCCACCGCGACGCACAGCCCTGAGGATGCACACGAGACCGCGGCGAGCGGTTCGGTGTCGATCGGCGTGAGGCTCCAGGTCGGCGCGGAAGCCACCGGATCTGTGCTTGCGAACGCGTTGCCGGCGCCGTCGACCGCCACGCAGGCACCTGCCGCCGAGCAGGACACCGCGAGCAAGCCCGCAGAGTCGATCTGCTGCACGTGCCACGCCGCTGCGTTGCCCGTGGGTTCTTTGCTCGAGAGCACGTAGCCGCTGCCGTCGACTGCCACGCACAGCGACGGCGAGGAGCACGACACAGCCGTCAGGTGGTGGCCGGGGTGGCTGCTCGCGAGCGTCCAGACGCGCGATTCAGGGTTGGTGGTGGCGACGTCGCCTTCCTTGTCGACCGCCACGCAGAAGGATGCGGTCGGGCACGAGACGCCCGTTAGCTCCTTGCCACCGTCAGGAACAGTCGTTGCTGACCAGGCCGACGCGTTCGCGCCCACGCTCACGTACGCGCGCCCTTCGCCGTCGACCGCCACGCACGGACCGCCCGGGGCGCACGACACGGCGTTCAACGCCCCGCCGCTGTCCGGTTCGGCTTCGTGCCACGACGGGCTCGCGGCCGTAGGTTCGGTCGTGCTGAACGCGTGCCCCTGTTCGTCGACGGCGGCGCACAGGTATTCGGACGCGCAAGAGACACCGCTCGGGGTCCTGCCGGAGTCGAACGTCGCCGGTTTCGACCAGCTCAGCGACGGCTCGGCCGCGGCGGGCGCCGGCGCGAGCGCCGCGCCCACGGCGATCGCCAGCGCGACCGCGAGCGCGATCGGCGCGTTGGAGTTCATGATTGACGCAACCCGGCGCACGGCCGGGTGTTGCGGTCTGCGCATTCGTGCGGGGTACCCTGTCGCCATGAGGCGCTACCACGTCACGACCTTCGGCTGCCAGATGAACGAGCACGACTCCGAGCGGATGAAGGGGATGCTCGAGTCGCTCGGCTACGCGGAGGCGGCCGAGCGCGGCGAGGCCGACCTGATCCTGTTCAACACGTGCTCGATCCGCGAGTCCGCGGACAGCCGCTTCGTCGCGCACCTGGGCGAGGCCAAGCGCCTGAAGCGCGAACGACCCGAGCGGATCGTCGGCGTGGGCGGCTGCTGGGCGCAGTCGGTCAAGGAGGAGGTGTTCGAGCGCTTCCCGTTCGTGGACGTGGCGTTCGGGCCGGGCCAGGTGCACAAGCTCGCGGAGTTCCTCACCAGCGACTCGCTCACCGCGCAGGGCTACTTCGAGTTCGAGGGCTTCACCGGCCACCTGCCCGCGCGCCGCGAGCGCCCGTTCCAGGGCTGGGTGCAGATCAGCGTCGGCTGCAACTGCGCGTGCTCGTACTGCATCGTGCCGTCAACCCGCGGGCGCGAGGTCAGCCGTCCGCCCGGAGGAGCTCGTCGACGAGGTGCGGGCGATGGCCGCCGACGGCGTCAGCGAGGTGACGCTGCTCGGGCAGAACGTCAACTCCTACGGACGCGACCTGCGCGAGCGCAGCCCGAGCTTCGCGCGAGCTGCTGGGCGCGATCGACGCGATCGACGGCATCGAGCGCATCCGCTACACGAGCCCGCACCCGAAGGACATGCGCGAGGACGTGATCCGCGCGCACGCGGAGCTCGACGAGCCTCTGCGAGCACATCCACCTGCCGCTGCAGTCGGGCTCCAGCCGTATCCTGAAGGCGATGCGCCGCACCTACGACCGCGAGCGCTACCTCGACCGCGTGGCGCTGATCCGCGAGCACGTCCCCGACGCGGCGCTGACGACGGACATCATCGTCGGCTTCCCGGGCGAGACCGACGCGGACTTCGAGCGAGACGCTCGAGGTGGTCGAGGAGGTCGGCTACGACAGCGCGTTCACGTTCATCTTCTCGCCGCGGCGCGGCACCGCGGCGGCGAGCATCACCGAGGGGCTGGTTCCGCATCCGGTGAAGGTGGAGCGGATGCAGGAGCTCGTGGAGGTCGTCCAGCGCAAGGCGCGCGAGCGCGCCCAGCGCTTCGTGGGGCGCACGCTGGAGGTGCTCGTGGAAGGCGCCTCGCGCACCGACCCCGACCGCCTGCGCGGGCGCACGCGCCACAACAAGGCCGTCAACTTCACCGGCCTCGCGGCCCCCGGCGAGCTGACCGAGGTGGAGATCATGAGCGCCACCAGCCAGACGCTGGGCGGCGAGGAGCGTTTGCTGGCGCGGACGGCGAGCTGAGCCGATGAAGATCCGCGCCGCGGTCCTCGAGGAGTTCGCCAAGCCGCTGGTCGTGCAGGAGCTCGAGCTGGCCGAGCCGGGCCCGGGCGAGGTGCTCGTGCGCCTGGTGGCGTGCGGCGTGTGCCACACCGACATGTACACGGCCTCGGGCGCCGACCCCTCCGGCTACGCGCCGACGGTGCTGGGCCACGAGGGCGCGGGCGTCGTCGAGCGCTGTCGGCGACGGCGTCGACGCTCGTGCGTGACGGGCGACCACGTCGTGACGCTGTTCTCGCCCCAGTGCGGCGAGTGCGTGCACTGCCGCAGCCCGCTGACGAACCTCTGCCTTGCGATCCGCGAGCAGCAGAACCAGGGCTACCTCCCAGACGGCACGACGCGCCTCTCGCGCGACGGCGAGCCGCTGCGCCACTTCATGGGCACCTCGCACGTTCGCGGAGTACACGGTGATGCCGGAGATCGCGCTGCGCGAAGGTCGCCCCGGAGGCGCCGCTGGACCGCGCCTGCGCTGTTCGCGTGCGGGCTCTCGACGGGCCTCGGCGCCGCGATCAACACCGCGAAGGTCACGGCGGGCTCGACCTGCGTCGTGTTCGGCGCCGGGCATGGTCGGGCTCGGGGCGGTCGCCGGCTGCCGCCTGCAGGGCGCCGAGCGGATCGTCTGCGTCGACCTCTCGCCCGAGCGGCTGGAGCTCGCGCGCGGCCAGGGCGCCACCGACCTGCTGGACGGCGGGCGAGGACACGGTCGCAGCGGATCCTCGAGATGACCGGTGGCTTCGGCGCCGACTACACCTTCGAGGCGACCGGCAGCGTGGCGGTGATGCGCCAGGCGGTCGAGGCCGCGCGCATGGGCTGGGGCCTGTGCACGGTCTGCGGGGTCGCCGGGCGCGGCGAGACGCTCGACATCGTCCCGCGCCTACCTGATCACCGGCCGGCGCATATGCGGCTCATCCTTCGGCGGCGTGAAGGGACGCGACCAGGTGCCCGCAGCTCGTGGAGCTCTACCTCGACGGGCGAGATCGACGTCGACCCGTTCATCTCCCACCGCCTGCGCCTGGATGAGATCAACCGCGGATTTGAGCTAATGGAGGCTCAGGACGGCATCCGCAGCGTGATCGAGCTCTGAGGCTACGCACACGCGGTTGCGCCCGGCGCGCTTGGCGCGGTAGAGGGCGGCGTCTGCCTCGGCGAACACGGCGGCGTAGTCGAAGCGCTGCATCTGCGCGGAGGCGCCGACGCCGACGCTCATCGTGACCGACAGCCCGCCGCCGACGGGATTGGCGGCGACGCCCTCGCGCAGGCGGTCGGCCAGCTCGACGGTGCGCTCGAGGTCCGATCCCGGCACGAGGATCAGGAACTCCTCGCCGCCGAGACGGTAGGCGAGGTCGAACGCGCGCAGCTGCTTGCGCAGCTGGTAGGCGACTTCCTTGAGCACCGCGTCGCCGGTGGCATGCCCGCGGGTGTCGTTGATGTTCTTGAAGTGGTCGAGATCGGCGACGATCACCCCGACGGGCTCGCCCGTGACCTCCGACTGCTGCGCCAGCTCGTGCGTGCGCGCGCCGAGCGCCTTGCGGTTGAGCATCCCGGTGAGCTGGTCGATGACGGCGTCGCTGCGGTGCTCGATGTCCGAGCGCATCAGCGGCGTGGAGAGAACCGCCACGCACAGGATCAGCGCGAGGGGGGCGATCACGATCTGGGGGCTTTCGAGGACCGTGTGCGTCTGCACCCCGAAACAGACGGCGAGCAGGAGCACGAGCGCGATCGCGACGCCCGCGACGACACCGCGCATCGAGAAGCGCGAGCTGAGCGTTATCACCGGGATCGCGAGCCACGACAGGGCGACCACGTGTGTGCCGCCCTCGAGTGAGATCGCCCCCGCGATCGTCAGCTCGCTGCCGATCCAGGCCGCGAACATCACGAGCTCGGGGCGAGCGACGCGCGTCAGGAAGTGGTCGGCGGCGGCGAAGCACGCGAGCGACGGGATCAGGAAGAGCAGCGGCCACCATCCCACCCATGGGCCGGCGCCCGCGATCGCCACCGCCAGGATCACGAAGGCCCTGCGCCTGACCGGGCGCACCCGCTGCTCCATGTCGAGCATGCGCTCCCGGTCGGCGTCGCTGCGGCACAGCCACGACGACCTGCTCTTGGGCCTGTGTGCGGGGTACGGAGGGCGAGCGGGGGTCACCGGCTATTCGCTCGACCGGCGCACGGCTGACGATTACCGCCCCCTGGCAGGGTGGACGTTCGTTGATGACCGTAGAAACCCGCATGATGCGGAAACCGACTACCGATCATGCGCGACGGGGTGGGACCGCGCTGGTCCCACCCCGTCGAACCTACCTCGCCGGCCCGTGCCGGCAGGCGATCACTGGGCGGTCGCGCCCGCCGGGCCGGGCGCGTAGCTGGCGCCCGAGCTCGAGCTCCCGCTCGAGCTGGAGCCCATGTTCGGGCAGGGCTTTCCGCTCGGCGAGCCCGATTTCTGGGACGGCGCCGGAGTGCTCGGCGTCGTGGACGTGTTCGGCGTCGTCGATGTGCTCGACGGTGTCGAGGTCGTGGGCGTGCTGGTTGTGGTCGTGCTCTGCGTGGTCGTCGCGGCGCCCGCGCTTGCGATGCCCGCGGCCGCGCCGCCGGTGGCGAGCGCGCCCGCGACCATGGTCGCGCCGAGCAGTCTTGAGATGTTCATCGGATTGGTCCTCCTGGGTCGGGTGGGGGTGTGCCGACCATGGTGGGCGAGGACGCTAAGCGCGAGCGCAGGTGTGTGTAGGGCTTGTGTAAGGGCACTCGTCTGGCCGTGATGCGAACATATGTTCGTGCGCTGGAGCAACCTCACGCTCGACGGCGAGGACCGAAGCCGGGAGACGCTCGCCGATGGCGAGCATCCCCGTTTCGGCCAGCGGCAGCTGCCCGGCTACCGCGACCCGGCGTCCGTGCGTAGATTCGAGGCGCCCGAGGCGCTCGACATGCGCTTCTACGAGGTCCACGCCAAGTCGGTGCTCAACCGCGTGCCCGAGCGATCGCGGATGCCGTTCCGCTGGACGATCAACCCGTATCGGGGCTGCTCTCACGCATGCGCCTACTGCTTCGCTCGCCCCACCCACAAGTACCTCGACTTCAACCCCGGCCGCGACTTCGAGCGCGAGATCGTGGTGAAGGTGAACGCGCCGGAGGTGCTGCGCGTGGAGCTCGCGCGGCGGTCCTGGAAGCGCGAGCACGTGGCGCTGGGGACGAACACCGACCCGTACCAGTGGGTGGAGAGCCGCTACCGGCTGATGGAGGGCATCTGGGAAGCGCTGCGCGACGCGGCCAATCCCTGCTCGGTGCTGACGAAGTCGCCGCTGCTGCTGCGCGACCTGCCGCTGATGCTCCAGATCGCCCAGCGCGCGAGCTTCAGCGCGTGCCTGTCGATCCCGACGCTCGACGAGAAGGCGTGGCGAGCGACCGAGCCGCACACGCCGAGCCCCCGCGCGCGCCTGGAGGCGGTCGCGGAGCTCAACCGGGCGGGCATCCCGACGGGCGTGCTGATCGCGCCGCTGATGCCTGGGATCAACGACGCGCCGCACCAGATTGAGCCGCTGCTGGACTTGGCGACACAGGCCGGCGCGACGAGCATCGGCGGCGTGACCCTGCACCTGCGCGGCGAGGTGCGCACGGTGTTCATGGACTGGCTTCGCTCCCAGCGGCCGGACCTCGTTTCCCGCTACGAGGAGCTCTACCGCCGGCGCGCGTATGCGCCTGCAGACGAACGCGCGCGCCTTGCGCGGCTGGTTCGGCGTGGGGGAGCGCCGAGTGCGTTTCGGCTCCGCGCCCCGTCGGATGAGTACACGACGATCGAGAGTGGCGCGAACCCGAGCTCTCGACAGCAGAGCCTGTTCTGAGAACATGCGACGACCATGGCCGAAGCAGGGAACCAGAGCGAGTTTGGCCTCAACGAGCCCGAGCCTGACGGAACGGCGTCAGCCACTCGCGACTGGCTCGACCGTCTGGCGGACGACGAGCCGGTTACAGGTGTAACGGCAGAGGAGATGGTGAAGCTGATCCACGAAGGTCGGGCTGAGCGCGACGAGCAGATCCTTCGTGCCCTTCGCTGGTGATCGTGGTGTCGGCGGTCGTCGGGCCGCGGCTCTGAACCGCGCCCGTACCAGACCCGTCAGCGCTTATCCCCCTGCCCGGCCGCCAATTTGCGCGTGATGTCCTCGGAGCCGAGCCTGCGGGCGAGGTTGCCTGCGAGCTCGGGGGCGACGCTGGCGAACAGGGTGCTCGCGCGCAGCGGCAGCGGCGCGACGTCGACCTCGCCGCGGTTGCGCTCGATCGCCTGCACGACGGCGCGGGCGACGTCCTCGGGCGAGCGCGTGCCGATGCCTGGCGGCAGCTTGACCTGGGCGTCGGCGAACATGCCGGCGTCGCGGATGAAGCCGGGAAAGACGGCGGAGACGCCGACGCCGCTGTCGCGCAGGTCCGCGCGCAGGGCCGAGGCAAAGCCGCGCAGGCCGAACTTGGACGCGTTGTACAGGGCGGAGCTTGGCGTGGCGGCCTTGCCCGCGAGCGAGGACATGAACAGCAGATGGCCGGAGCCGCGCTTGACCATGGCGGGGGCGAGCGCCCTCGCGAGCACGATCGGCGCGCGCAGGTTGACGTCGAGCGCGCGGTCGATCTGCTCGATCGAGAACGACTCCAGTCGCCCGGTTGCTGGTAGCGCGGCGTTTGCGACGAGGACGTCGACGCGGCCGGCGTCGTCGATCAGGCGCTCGATCTCGACACGGTCGCTGAGGTCGGCGGCGAGGAAGCGAGCGCCGAGCTCGGTGGCGAGCGGCTCGAGCACGTCGGCGCGCCGCCCGGTGAGGATCAGCGTGGCGCCGCGTGCGCGCAGAGCCCGCGCGATCGCGTGGCCGATGCCGCCGGTGGCGCCGGTGAGCAGCACGGAGGAGCCGGAGATCTGCACGACCTGTGAGCCTATTCCCAATGCGGATCGTTGCGCTGTTTGGACCTACGGGCGTGGGCAAGACCGCCGTGGCGGTGGCGCTGGTGCAGCTGCTGCGCGCGCGCGGCGAGGACCCGGTGGCGGTGTCGGCGGACGCGCTGCAGGTGTACGCGGGCCTGGAGGTGCTGACGGGCGTGGCGAGCGCGGAGGAGCGCGCGCAACTGGAGCACCGCCTGGTGGCGTTCCTGCCGCTGGACGAGACGTTCAGCGCGGGCCGCTATGCGCGTATGGCGCACGCGCAGATCGACGCGCTGCTGGAGGAGGGGCGCCGTCCGATTGTGGTGGGCGGCACGGGCCTGTACCTGCGCGCGGCGCTGACCGAGCTGAGCCTGCGCCCGCCGCCGCCGCGGGGCGTGCGCGAGCGCTGGACGGCGGAGCTCGAGCGCCACGGCGCACCGGCGTTGCACGCGAGGCTCGCCGCGCGCGCGCCGTGGGCGGCACAGGGCATCGACCCGAACGACAGCCAGCGGCTGGTGCGGGCGCTGGAGCTGGCGGACCTCGGCGAGCTCCGCGATCCCGGCCCAACCACCCAGGGACCGCCGGCGGGCACCTCGCAGCTGTGGAGCGATGAGGTGCGCCGCCCGACGCTGCTGGCGGGGCTGACGATGAAGCGCGAGGCGCTGTACGCGGCGATCGACGCGCGCGTGGACGCGATGCTGGCGGCTGGCGCGCGCGAGGAGGTGTTGCTCGCGCACGCGCAGGGCGCGTCGCAGACGGCGCGCAAGGCGCTCGGCTTCGAGGAGCTGCTGGCGGGAGACGTGGAGGCGATGAAGCGCCACACGCGCAACTACGCCAAGCGCCAGCTGACGTGGATGCGCAAGCTGGCGGGCGTGCGCGTGATGGACGTCACCGGACGCGATCCCGGGGCGGTGGCGGCGGAGATCGTGGAGCTGCTGGAGAATTGTGCCTAGACTGCCCGCGCGATGGCGGCGATGCGATTCGAGAAGTGGCAGGCGCTCGGCAACGACTACCTGATCGTGGAGCGCGAGCAGCTGCCGTTCGAGCTGACGCCGGCGCGCGTGCGCAGGCTGTGCGAGGGCCACTTCGGCGTGTACGCGGACGGCGTCCTGCTGCTGTCGGCGCCGGCCGACCCGGCGCACGTGGCTGACCTGCGCATCTTCAACCCGGACGGCTCGGAGGCCGAGCTGTCGGGCAACGGCGCGCGCGAGGCGATCCTGTACCTGCGCCGGCGCGACTGGACAGAGCGCAGATACCTTCTGCGATCCAGACGGCGGCGGGAGTGATACGCCCGACGATCACGGGTCCGGACACGTGCACGGTGGACATGGGCACGGCGAGCCTGACCTCCGAGGACTTCGCGGGCGGGTCGGCGGACGGGCGCGGCGCGCTCAGCGCGGGCGGGCGCGAGTGGCGCTTCCAGCACGTGTCGATCGGCAACCCGCAGTGCGCGATCCACGTCGACTCGACTCGCAGAGCTGGAGGCGCTGGACCTGCGGGCGATCGGCCCGGCGATCGAAGGCGCACGCGCTTTTCCCAAACCGGACGAACGTGTCGTGGTACACGGAGCTGGTGCCGAGCGCGCCCGCCGCCCCGGGCGCGTCCGGCGGCGAGGCGACGCGCATCCGCGCGCGGATCTTCGAGCGCGGCGTGGGCGAGACGCTGTCGTCGGGCACGGGCGCCACCGGCGCCGCGATCGCGCACGTGCTCGAACGGCGCTCGGCAGGCGCGGGCGCGGAGGCTGCGCGCACGTGACGGTGCTGCTCGATGGCGGAGAGCTGCAGGTCGAGGTGGGGGAGGATCTGCACGTGGATCTGACAGGCTGGGCGCGACCCGTGTTCGAGGGTCGCCTCAGCGACGACTTCGTGAAGGAGCTGCATGAGACCGAGTAAGCGCCTGGAGCGCATCCCGCCGTACGCGTTCGCCCAGCTGGAGCGCAAGATCGCCGCCGAGAAGCGCGCGGCGGGCGTGGACGTGATCAGCCTCGGCATCGGCGACCCCGACCGCCCGACGCCGCCGCTGATCGTGGAGGCGATGCAGGAGGCGGTGACCGAGCCGGAGACCCACCAATACCCGAGCAACCGCGGCCGCGAGGACTTCAGGGACGCGGTGCGCGACTTCTACGAGCGCCGCTTCGACGTGAGGCTCGACCCCGAGCGCGAGATCATCCCGGCGATCGGCGCGAAGGAGGCGATCTTCAACCTGAACCTCGCGTTCCTCGACCCGGGCGACTACGCGCTCGCCGCGGACCCGGGCTATCCGGTCTACACGGGCGGGCCGTGGCTGGCGGGCGCCGAGCCGGTGCTGATGGCGCTCGAGCCCGAGCACGGCTTCGTGCCCGGACCTCGAGCGCGATCGACGAGGAGGTGGCGCGCCGCGCGAAGCTGATGTACCTCAACTACCCGAACAACCCGACGGGGCGCGTCGTCCGGAGGGGTTCTTCGAGCGGGTGGTCGAGTTCGCGCGCGAGCACGAGATCCTGGTCGTGCACGACAACGCGTACTGGAGATCACCTTCGACGGCTACCGCGCGCCGTCGTTCCTGCAGACGCCGGGCGCCAAGGACGTCGGGCATCGAGGTGTTCTCGCTGTCGAAGGGCTACAACATGACCGGCTGGCGCTGCGCGGTGGTGGTCGGCAACGCGCGAGGCGCTCGAGACCTACTGGCAGCTGAAGACGAACATCGACTCGGGCCTGTTCGAGGCGGTCCAGCTGGCGGGGGTGGCGGCGCTCTCGCCGGACGCGGACGCGGAGGTGGCGTCGATGAACGAGCTGTACCGGCGCCGGCGCGACCTGGTCTGCGACGCGCTGCGCGAGATCGGCGTGGACGTACGCCCGCCGCACAGCACGATCTACGTGTGGGCGCCGATGCCGGAGGGCTTCGACAGCTCGGAGGCCTACTGCGAGCACGTGCTCGAGCGCACGCGGCGTGGTGCTCTCGCCGGGCGCGGTGTACGGGCCGGCTGGCGAGGGCTGGTTTCGGATCTCGCTGACGACGCCCGACGAGCGCCTGCTCGAGGCGGTCCAGCGGCTGGGGACGCTCCGGGGTTGACATTTTTTGGGAGACCCGTGTGCGCGTGCTTCGTAGGACCGAATCTTCACCGGTCATAACACCTGTCGGCATACCGGTCGTCCTAGACTGGGAGTTGGATGGATAGAAGCCGCAACGGTCGCAGCGCCGTCACCGTGAAGCCCGCCGAGCAGTTCGGCAACGGCGCTCAGCGCGCCCGCCAGCGGGCGTTCTGCATCGCGGCGCTGCCCGACGGCGAGGATCTGGCGAGCTGGGCGAGCTGCTGCGCACGGCGGGCGTGGCGGTCGTGGGCGAGATGATCCAGCGCCGCGAGCAGCCGCACCCGAACACGTACCTGGGCCCGGGCAAGGTGGCCGAGGCGAAGGCGGCGGCGCTCGCGTGCGACGCGAACGTGATCGCCTGCGACGACGAGCTGAGCGCGCGCCAGGAGCGCAACCTCGAGGAGGCGATCGGCCTGCCGGTGGTCGACCGCACGACGGTGATCCTCGACATCTTCGCCTCGCACGCGAACAGCGCCGAGGGCAAGCTGCAGGTGGAGCTGGCGCAGCTGGAGTACAACCTCGCGCGCATGCGCGGCCTGTGGAGCCACCTCGAGCGCCTGGGCGGCGGCATCGGCACGAGGGGACCGGGGGAGACCCAGATCGAGACCGATCGGCGGCTGGCGCGCGACCGGATCGCGGCGCTGCGCCGGCGCCTGGAGCACGTGAAGGGCACGCGCGCGGTGAGCGCGCCGAGCGCGAGCGCGCGGCGCTGCCGACGATCGCGCTGGTGGGCTACACCAACGCGGGCAAGTCGACGCTGCTGAACGCGCTGACCGGGCGCCGAGGTGGGCGTGCGCGACCGCCTGTTCCACACGCTCGACCCGACCACGCGCACGCTGAAGCTCGGGGGCCGCCCGCACCTGCTGACCGACACGGTCGGGCTTCATCAGCAAGCTGCCCCACCAGCTGGTGGACGCGTTCGGCGGCGACGCTCGAGGAGACGCGCCGCGCCGACCTGCTGGCTGCACGTGCTCGACGCCTCCGCGCCGGAGGCCCACCAGGAGATGATGAAACGCTCGGTCGAGGAGACGCTCGAGGAGATCGGCGCCGGCGAGCGCCCGCGCGTGCTCGTGCTCAACAAGATCGACCTGCTCGACGAGAACGCGCGTGATGAGCTGCGCCTGCGCCACCCCGACGCGGTGCTCGTCAGCGGCGTCACCGGCGAGGGCCTGGCGGAGCTGGCGGATCGCCTCGAGCGCGAGCTCGCGCACACGCTGCGCCCGCTCGACCTGCTCGTGCCCGTACACCGACGGCGGCAGCCTGGCGGAGCTGCACGAGCTCGCCGGCGAGGTCAGCCGCGAGGACACCGCCGAGGGCGTGCGCGTGCACGCCCTCGTGCCCGCCAGGCTGGCCGAGCGCTTCGCCCGCTTCGCCGTCGCCTCCTGATCGAGCGCCTCTAGCGCTCGTCGCCGCTGCCCGACAGCACGCCGCGCCGCTGGCGCGAGAGCAGCTTGTCGAGGTTACCTGCGCGATCTCGTCGAGGTCGAGCTCCAGCTCGCTGGCGAGCTGGGCCACATACCAGAGCACGTCGCCGAGCTCCTTGGACATCGCTGCGCGGCGCTCGTCGCTGACCTCGCCGCCGTCGTCGCGGATCGCCTTCTTGGCGTGCTCGGCAACCTCGCCCGCCTCGCCGGCCAGCCCGAGCGCCGGGTAGGCCAGCCACGCGCTCGCGCGGGTACTCGGCGGTGCGGCGCGACAGGCGCTGGTACTCGGAGAGCTCCACGGCGCGATCCTATGGCGCGCGCGCCGCAGCGGGACGCAGCGACCGTGGAGTTTGCGGCGATCCGACGGCGGCCGGGACGCCGATCGCGGCCCGGGCGCGTCAGACCCCGGCGGCGTGGCGCGCGCTCAGTGGGTCTGCGCGCTCGATCGCGTCGTCGAGCGGCGCGAGCTCGCCGGCGTCGATGCCGAGCGCGCGCGCGATCAGCCAGTCGGCGAACCACACGTTCTTGGGCAGCAGCGGACCGTGCAGGTAGGTGCCGATCGGTGTTCGCGCTGCGGGCGCCCTCGAGGCCGCTGCGACCGTCGTTGCCGTGTCCCCGCAGCACGCGTCCGAGCGGCTGCTGGCCCTCGCCGAGGTACGTGCGCCCGCCGTGGTTCTCGAAGCCCGCGAGCACACGCGCGCCGTCGCCGTCGAGTGAGACCTCGATCGCGACGTTGCCGATCAGGCGCGGCCCGTCCTCGCGCACGGTGCGCACGTCGAGCAGGCCGACGCCGGGGATCTCGATCATCGCCGAGCGTGTAGGAGTGCCCGAGCAGCTGGTAGCCGCCGCACACGCCCAGCACGACCGCGCCGCGCGCGGCGGCGGCGTGCAGCGCGTCGCGCTTGGTGTCGATCAGGTCCTGGGCGCACAGCCGCTGGTCGCGGTCCTGGCCGCCGCCGATGTAGAACAGGTCGTGGGCGTCGGCGTCGCAGCGGCTCGCCGAGGCCGCTCGAGGACAGCTGGAAGCCGATCCCGCGCCACGCGCAGCGGCGCTCTAGCACGATCAGGTTGCCGCGGTCGGCGTAGATGTTCATCAGGTCCGGGTACAGCGCGCAAACGCGCAGCGGGCGGGGGAGCGGTGGCGAGGGCTGGCTCGGCCGCAGCCGCGGGCTCAGGCACCGAACATCACCACCACGCTCGCGGTGTGTTCCTCGGTCTCCGCGATCGCGCGGGTACCCGTCGGCGTGAGGCCGGCCTGGCGGCCCTCGCGCTGCAGCTGCGCGACGCTGACGCGATCGAGCTCCACCACGTCGAGCTGTGCGCCGTCGAGCACGGTGCGCTCGCGCTCGATGCGCACGATGCGCCTGCCGATGTGCACGCGCGTGGCGCAGCTGACGTAGTCGACCCCGTTCACGCGCGCGATCTCCGGGGAGGGCCCGAGGTCGCCGGCGCCGCAGTCGAACGCGTCGATCTCGACGGCGATCGCGCACGCGAGCAGGCCGCCCGGCGCGAGGTGGGCGCGAGCGCGGCGCATGAACTCCAGCCGGCCGGCCGTGCCGCCGAGCAGCTGCACGGTCTGCATCGGCGCGATGCACACGGGGAAGTCGCGGCGATCGAGCGCGAACGCGCGCGCGTCCGCGCACACCGTCTCGACAGCCATCCCCGCGGCGCGCTCGCGCAGCGCGCGCAGAAGCTCCGCGTCGAGGTCGAGGGCGGTGACGCGGCGGCCGCGAAGGGCGAGATCGAGCGTCACGCGCCCGCTGCCCGCGCCGATGTCCAGCACCGCGTCAGCGCCGGCGGCGAGCTCGCGCCAGAGAGGCAGGTCGGCGCTATAGCGGCCGCACTCGAGGTCGTGCCAGATGACCGCGCTCGCCCCCTCGTAGAGGCGTTCGCCGGCACGCGCATCGCCGCGGCCGGCTCCGTGGGAGGCGTTCACGACCACGCGCTGCTCGCCTCCCCGCGCGCGACCAGCAGCTCGCGCAGCGCGAGCATCGCCGTGTATGTGGGCAGCGCGAAAGAGCGGCTCGTTGGCCGCGTCGGGCCGGTCGGCGGCGGCGGCGCCTAGGCGCGTGCGCGAGGTCCTCGCGCACGTCGATGCGCGACGGGTCGACGCCGGCGTACTTCAGCCGCAGCGGCCAGGTCCGGCGGCGCGTGTGCCGCTGCACGTCGCCCGCCGGATGCGCCCCGCCAGCAGCTCGAAGTCGGCGTCCCAGATCCACGACACGTCGTGGCCGTCGGCGATGTTGTCGTTGAGCACCCCCAGCAGGTCGTGCTGCCCGGGCTCGAGCGCGAGCGTGCGCAGCACCTCGTTGGCGCCGGCTGGGTTCTTGACGAGCAGGATCCGCAGCTCGCGCCGCGCCGATGGCGTGGCGAGCGCGCCGGCGGCCTCGGCGGCGAAGGTGGCGGGCGGCACGGGGACCGACACGGTGACGCTCTCCGCGCGCCCGAACGCGGGCCTCGTGGCGGCGAGGCCGGCGACGATCGTCTCCAGTGGGATCTCCAGCACGGTGGCCAGCGCGGCGGCGGCGAGGGCGTTGTAGACGTTGTACAGCCCGGGCAGCGACAGCGAGACCTCGGCCCGGCCGGCGGGCGTGTCGAGCGTGAAGCGGGCGGCGCGCACGCCCTGCAGGCGCACGTCGGTGGCCGTGACCGCCGGCGTGGGCCGCGACTGGCCGCAGCTCGGGCAGTGGTAGCGGCCGAGGTGGCCCAGGTAGATCGCGTCGAACACGTACGGCGCGCCGCAGCGCCGGCAGTGCTTGGCGTCCGCCGCGTGCGCCATCCCGGGCAGCGCCAGCGAGTCGTCGTGCACGCCGAAGTACAGGACGCCGCGGATGCTCGCGGCCGAGGTCGGCGAGCAGCGGGTCGTCGGCGTTCAGAGCACGAGCTCGCTGGCGGTCGCCCTCGCGCAGCACCTGCGCCCAGCGCTCGGCGATCGTGTCGAGCTCGCCGTAGCGGTCGAGCTGGTCGCGGAACAGGTTGCCGAGCAGGATCGCGCGCGGCCGCAGCTGCGCCGGCGAGCGAGGCGAGCCACAGCTCGTCGACCTCGAACAGGCCGAGCTCGCCGGCGATCGGCGCCGCGCGGGCGCGCGGCGTCGAGCAGCGTCGTGGCGATCCCGCCGGCCATATTCGCGCCGGCGCTGGTTGTGCACGAGGGCGATCCCCGCGCGATCGAGGATGCCTGCGGCCATCGTCGGCGGTCGTGGTCTTGCCGTTGGTGGCGGAGATCAGCACGCTGCCGCGCGGCAGGCGCGCGCCGAGCGTCGCCGATCGCGTCGGGCGCGAGCCGCATCAGCAGCTTGCCCGGGGCGCTCGTGCCGCCGCCGCCGCGCAGCCGCGAGATCGCCCCGACGCCGCGCGCGCGAGCGCGAGCTTGGCCGCGGAGGTGCCAGCCATCAGCGTCCGCAGCGTCCGCGGCGGGACGCCGGGGGGTCTTGCGAGAAGGCCGCGTCCGGACGCCGGTCCACGCCGCGGGGGCGCCAGCATCGTACCGCGCCCCGCAGCGCGCTCACGCGCACCGGCAGCTCGCCGATCGGGGTCGCCGTCGGCGTACATCGTGAACGGGCGGTCGGCGCTGAGCGCGATCTCGCGCGCGCGGAAGACGTGCACGCCGGGCTCGCGCACGTGCGTGCCGCTGAACACCTTCGGCAGGATCTTCGTCAAGAAGCTCCAGCTTGCCGACGCTCTCGAGCACCACCACCTCCAGCAGGCCGTCGTCGAGCAGCGCGTCCGGCGCCGCGCGCATGCCGCCTCCGTACGCCTTCGAGTTGGCGGCGCCGACCGAGAAGGCGGTGAAGCTGCGCCGCTCGCCCGGAGGGTCCAGCTCGATCTCGAAGCGCGCCGGGCGCCATGCGAGCAGCGCCCGCAGCGCTCCGTACACGTACACGAGACCGCCGAGCCACGCCGGCGCCTCGTTGGCGATGCGGTTGGCGTCGCTGTCGAAGCCCGCCGAGGCGATCCCCACGAACGCCTGCCCGCCCCCGCCGTGGCCCTCGAGTTGGCCCGCGGCCGAGTCCTCGCTCTCGACGAGCCCGAGGTCGACCGGCCGCGAGTATCCGTCGGCGACGATCGCGGCCGCGCCCGCCACGTCGTCGGGTATCTCGAGCACGCGCGCGAGGTCGTTGCCGCGCCCGCCGGGGATCACGCCGAGCACCGCGCCGGGCAGCCCCCTGAGCGTGTCGGCGAGCGCGCCGACCATGCCGTCGCCGCTGAGCGCCACGATCGTCTCGCCGCGGGCGGCCGCTTCGCGTGCCAGCGCGCGCGCGTGGGCGAGGTCGCGCGTGTCGGCGCGACGCACCGTCAGGCCGTGCTCGCGCAACGCCCGCTCGGCGGCGGGTGCCAGACGCCCGGCCCTGCCCCCGCCTGCGGCGGGGTTCACGATCAGGCAGACGGGGCTTTGCGTGCGCGGTCGCGCCGGCGCCGTCCGATCGTCGCGATGACTGCGAGGACCGCTATCACCAGGAACAGCCCGAGCAGGATGCCGGGCGCCAGGCCGAGCCCACCGAAGGGGAGCGCGACCAGCTCCACGATCCCGAGGCCGATCGCGAGCAGCACCACGATCAGCGCGATGATCAGCAGGACGCCGCGCACACGCGCGAGGATGCCCGCGGAGGCGGGGGGGATCAGCAGGCCCATCGCGCGCAGCGCGAGCAGCTGCCGGCCGCTGGGGGGCGCCTGGCCGAGTCGCTCGACCGCGCTCTTGAGGTCTCCCGCGCGGCGTTCGGCCAGCGCCAGCGATGCGTCGGCCATGCGCCTGATCTGCATTCGCTCCTGCGGGCGGGCGGCGGCGATCGCGCGCTGGAAGAAGCCGCGTGCGGCCTCCGCGTCGAAGCGCTCGGCGGCGCGCGCGCCGAGGATCGCCATGGCGGCGGCCTTGTATTTGGTCTCGGCTTCGAGCTCCTCGTCCGAGCGCTGCTCGAGCGCCTGGATCGCCTCGATACCGCCGCGCTGTTCGACGCGGACCTGACGTTGTTTGGGGGGCATCGGCCGCCATTCTATGGGGTGGCGAGCAGCGACGCGGGAGGCGTCGCGGACGCGGATCGCCGCTCGGCCCTCAGATGCCCAGGCGGTATGCTCGCGGCGTGCTGAGCCGTTCACTTCGCACATCCCCGAGCCGCCGTCCACTTCGCCCATCGCGCAGGCAGCGCGCACGTGCGTGCGCGCTGTGCCTGGCGGCGCTGTTGGCGTTGGCGCTCGCGCCGGCGTACGCCGCGGGCGCGGCGAGCCTCAACGGGGGTGCGTTGCAAAACCTGACCGAAGGCGCCCCGGAAACGGAAACGGCGAGCACGGCGACCAAAACGACGTCCACCGCCTCGACGAGCGAATCGGAACCGCACAACTCGCACACGACGATCGTGGTGGTGCTGGGCGCAGCGGTGCTGCTGCTGATGGGCGTCGCGGTAGTGATTGTCCGCGACGCCCGCAAAGTGGCGCCCGCGGGCGACGGCGACCTCCTCGAAGCAGCCGCGTCGCGACACTCCGAGGCGGCGATGCGCAAGCGGCGCGCGAAAGCGAAGGCGGCGCGCCAGCAGCGCAAGCGCAACCGCTGAGACGCTCGCAGGTGCGCGGCGGCCCCACTCGCAGGTGGGGCGCCCGCGAGTGGGGCCGAGACTAGTGGGACACGCGCAGCGGACGCTTGCCGCGAATCGCGGTGCGCACGCGTCGCGGAGAAGGCGGCGGCGAGGAGCCGTGGGGACCGCGGCGCGGCCGGGGCGTGCGCGGGGCGCGGGGGTGGGGGTCGAGCGGGCCGCCGGGAAGCGCCTTGGAGCCGCCGTCCTCTTCGGAGGAGTCGGGCACGTCGGTGGCGTTCATCGACTCGTCGTAACGGAACGGGATCCACAGCATCAGTCCCGCCAGCGGGATCTTCACCAGCGCGGCTGCGAACAGAATCCAGACCCACAGCGGCATCGCATGGGCGATGGTACTACTGCGCTGTGCAATCGGAAAGGTCAACCCGCCTGCGCGAGCTCGCGGCGGAAGTCGGCGGCTGCCGGCGCTGCCCGCGCCTGGTGGCCTGGCGCGAGCAGGTCGCGCGCGAGCGCCGCGCGGCATTCGCCGAGGATGAGTACTGGGGACGTCCCGTCCCGGGCTTCGGCGACCCGGCGGCGCGCGTGCTGCTGCTCGGCCTGGCTCCCGCCGCGCACGGCGCCAACCGTACGGGCCGCATGTTCACGGGCGATCGCTCGGGGGACTTCCTGTTCGCGGCCCTGTGGCGCGCGGGCTTCGCCAGCCAGCCGCACTCGCGGTCCCGCGACGACGGCCTGGAGCTGCGCGACGCGTGGATCACCGCGGCGGTCCGCTGCGCGCCGCCCGCGAACCGCCCGAGCCCTGAAGAGCGCGAGCGCTGCCTGCCCTGGAGCGTCGCGGAGCTGGCGCTGCTGAGCGACGTGCGGGTGCTGGTGTGCCTGGGCGCGTTCGCATGGGACGCCGCCCTGCGCCTGACGGCGGCGCGGCGGGTCCCGACGCCGTGCCGCGCGACCGCGTCCGCGCTTCGCCCACGGCGCGGAGCTGGCGGGCGAGCACCACCTGATCGGCTGCTACCACCCGAGCCAGCAGAACACGTTCACGGGCAGGCTGACCGAGCCGATGATCGACGCAGTGCTCGAGCGCGCACGAGCGCTCGCCGACTCTCCGCGCTAGCATCGGTTGCAACGATGAGGAACGCGATCGCAGCGATGCTGGCGGTGGCTGCCGGCTTGGTGGTGGTCAACATGCTCGGCGTCGCCGCCGCGGAAGCCCCCGCCACGACGCCCGTGCGCAGCGTGAGCGTCGAGGGCGTCGCAACGGTGCCGATCGGCCAGTACGCGAAGCTCGCGGAAGCGACCGCCGTCTATCGCCAGGGGATGGCCGCCGCGATCGCCGACGGCCAGAGCAAGGCTGAATTCCTCGCCGGCAAGACCGGGTCGACGCTCGGGAGCGTGCAGAGCATCGTCGAAGGCGGCGGCTCGATCGGGTGCCGTGGCACCGACGAAGAAGCCGGCGACTACGCCTCCTATCAGGGAGAAGAACCGGACTTCGGCTCCCCGGCGAATGGCGTCTCCTCGGTGCGGGCGGTGGCGCCGGAGGTTGCAGCCAAGTCCTCGAAACCGACGGTGAAGCACCGCAAGAAGCATTCCTCCGCCAAGAAGGCGGATACCGTGACCTGCACGCTGAGCGCACAGGTCACGCTCGTGTACGCCATCGACTGACGGCGGCGCGCACTAACCTGGTGCGCGTGCCCTACACGACCGCGGACGCCAGGCAGCAGCTGCTCGACACGGTTGCGGAAGCGGCCGACAGGCTCGGCATGGCGCTGTCGTCGCTCGGGGAAGCGTACGAGCGGCTGGACGAACGCAATGCCGACGCGGTCGAGGAGGCGCTGTTTCGCCCGGCGCAGGCGGCCTACGGGCGTGCGCAGCGCGCGCACGCCGGCTTTGCCGCACGCCACGGCCTGCCCGGACGCGAGTTCGAGCCGGCGATCGCGGGCGCTCCCGCGCACGGGGCCAGGGGCTTCCTGGACAGCGCGGTGGCGGCGATCGCCGATGCGGACAGGCTGCTGGCGACGCTGCAGGACTCGATGCTGCCAGTGGAGGTCGGAGACGTGGAGCTGCGCGCCGACCTCGAGCAGGTCCGCTCGCTGCTCGCGGGACTGGGCGGGCGCGCGCGCGAGCTCGAGCGCACCCTCGGGCGCTAGCGCCGGACGCACCCGCTGGCGCGGACGGTCGGTGGCTCAGGAGAGGGCGCCACGCAGCCGGCTATGTCGTCGGCTGTGACGGGCTCTGCGTGTACGCCGCCATCCACGTATGGGCCCATGCCGCGATCCGATCCACACGTGTGAATACGGACGGGAGTCGCGTGGAGCATCGGCCGTATCCATGCGCGACGATGCCGATCTCGACCGGCTGTTCACCCGAGCCCTGCTGGATCAGCAAAGGGCCGCCGCTGTCGCCGCCGCAGGCTCCGCTGCCGTAGGTCGGCGGGTCGATGGTGCATATCTCGCCGCCGGCGTAGAACGGCGGTGCGTTGTGCTTGCACCAGCGATCCCCCTGCACGACGGTGTCGGCCGACTGCAGCTCCTGCGTTGGATGCCGTTGCGAGTAGGAGCTCTTGCCCCAACCCACCATCGTTGCCGTCGAGCCGGCGCGAGGCGTGCCCGAGGCGGGGCCGGCGAGTCCGATCGGCGGAGCGGCGGTGGGCGCGGACAGGACCAGCAGCGCGGCGTCTGCGTCATCCACCCTGCGGCGGAAGCCTTCGTAGACGATCACCGAGGACACCGTCGAGGTCTGCCTTTCGTCGGACGCTCCACCGTTGGCGGCGGTCAGCACCCTGTAGCCGGAGCTCGCGTTGGGGACCCCTGTCTTGACGTTCTCCGCGCAGTGGCCGGCGGTCAGGATCAGGCTGGGGGCGACGACGGTTCCGGTGCACTGGCCGACCTCGCCGGCGCGGACGTCGAAGATCTCCACGACGGATGCGAATGCGCCGACCGGCGCGGGTGTGCCGCCGACAATCGCCTCGCGAGCGCGGGAGGACGCACGCCGGGGAGTCGCGCCATCGCGAGGCTCCCCGGCGGCGAGGCGAGGGGCTGACATGGCGCCGCTCACGAGCACTGCCAGCACCGCCGCCGGCTTGACTGCGGACCTCGGGCTCATCGTCGCGGTCGGCAGCGGACGCGCGCCTGTCGGCGGGAACTACTCGACGGGCGCGCCGTTGGCGGTGAGTGTCACGTCGATGTTGCCGCGGGTGGCGTTCGAATACGGGCACACGGCGTGCGCGGCGCGCACCAGCTCGACCGCCGCGGCGGCGTCGGCGATCGACGGCAGGCTCACGTCGAGGCCGACCGACAGCACGAAGCCGCCGTGGCCGTCGGGCGAGAGCGAGACCTCGGAGTCGATCGCCGCGTCACCCGCCTCGACCTTGGCGCGGCGCGCGGCGACGCCGAGCGCGCCCTCGAAGCAGGCGGCGTAGCCGACGGCGAACAGCTGCTCCGGATTGGTGCCACCGCCGGGCCCGCCCATCTCGGAGGGGATCCGCAGCTGCACGTCGAGCGCGCCGTCGCTGGAGTGGCCGTGTCCCTCCATGCGCCCGCCTGTCACGTGCGCCTTTGCCGTGTAGAGCTTGTCTGCCATCGCATCCCTCTCGTCGCGGTCGGGGTCCGTCCAGATGCTAGCCGGCCGCCGAGGGGCGCACGTCGACCTCGGTCATCGCGCCTGGGATCCACGTCCGGCCCGCCGGGGGAGACCGCAGGCCTCCTTATCTGTATTATATAACGTACAGACGTCCGGGATCGCCGACTACTGGAGGGGCGCATGGAGCTTCTGGAGTGGGACGCACGCACGTACGACACGCTCGATCTGCCGCACAAGCGGTGGGGGAGGGATGCGCTCGAGCGCCTGGCGCCGCGGGGCGATGAGACGGTGCTCGAGCTCGGCTGCGGCAGCGGTCGCGACACCGAGCGCCTCTTGGAAGCGCTGCCGCGCGGCCGCGTGGTCGCCGTCGACGGCTCGCTGCAGATGCTCGAGCGGCTGCGCGAGCGTCTCGGCGATGCGGACGGCCGTCTGCAGATGTTCCACCGCGACCTGCGCCAGCCGTTCGGCCTGCACGGCCCGTTCGACACGGCGATCAGCGTCGCCACGCTCCACTGGCTGCCCAACCACCGGCACGTGTTCGACGAGCTCGCGCGCCTGCTGGAACCGGGCGGGCGCATCGTGATCGAGTGCGGCGGCGAGGGCAACATCGCGCGCTTCCTGCACGCGCTCGGCCCTGCGCACGACGACGGCTCGCGCTTCTGGAGCTTCGCCGGCGTCGAGGACACGCGCGCGCAGCTGCGCGCGGCCGGCTTCCCGCAGAGCGCGGTGCGGTTGGTGGCGGACGAGGCCCGCTTCGAGGATCGCGCCCAGCTGGAGGCGTTCGTCGCCACCGTGATGCTCGCCGCGCCGCTGCGCGAGATGCGGAGCGAGCGGCGAGCGGCGTTCGTCAGCGGCGTCTGCGATCGGCTGCCCGAGCCCGCGATCGACTTCGTGCGCCTGCAGATCGAGGCCACGCTCGCACCGGACCCGTGATCGTCGTGTACGACGCGGCTGACGCTCAGCCGCCGACGGGTCTCGGCCGGGGGTGACAGTGCGTTATTCGAATGCGGTGGTGAACAGGTAGGCGCTGGCGAGGGTCCGGTACGGCCGCCAGGGTTCGGCGATCTGGACGACCTCCTCCTGGCTTGGGAGGTGGTCGAGGCGATATGTACGCTGGATCGCCTTGCGGAGCGCGAGGTCGCCGGGGAGGACGACGTCGTCGCGTTCCAGGGCGATGATCAGGAAGCCGTGTACCGTCCACGGGCCGATGCCTGGGATGGCGGTGAGTCGGGCCTCGATCTCGGCGTCTGACATCAAGCGCAGCCGGGGCTCGGCGATGCGCTGGCTGGCGAATTCGGCGGCGAGGGCGCGGATCGTCTGAACCTTGCGGCGGGAGAGCCCCGCGGCGTGAAGCGCGTCAGGGTCGGCGTCGAGCAGCTGTGCTGGCGCAGGCAGCTGGCCGGCGAACTCGTCCTGGAGCCGGGCGAGCAGCCGTCGCGTCGCCTGGACCGAGAGCTGCTGGCCGATGATCTGGAAGATCAGCGTCCCGAACGCATCCATCCGCGGCAGCTCCGCCAGCCACGCGCGGGGGTCGAAGTCCGGGTGCGCGTCGATCAGTTGCCCGATCACAGGATCGGCCTGGCGAAGGTGCGCTCGAGCTTCGCTCAACCGACCTTGGCGGTCTGGTGTCGTGCCCAGCATCACTGGCCCTTTGCGTGCGACTCGATGCCGTTGGACACGTATCCCATTTCCGCCGTCGTCTTACACGGGAACGCGGGCCCGTGGCACGCCTTTTCCTTTCAAGGTTTACATAACATGCATTATCGGGCGTTGCATGGTAGTGTCTCAGTTTGGATCGGCCGCACCAGCGAGCGGCTACTCTGTGCAGCATGCCGTATCGCCTTAGAGCTATCGGGGGCGTGGGGATTTTGCTGGCTGTTGGTGCAGCGCAGCTCGGCGTGGTCTGGCTGAGCGCCATCGGCGGCGCGTTGTGCATCGTGTTCCTGGCGGGATTCGTCCGCATCGTGCGCGGATCGCTCAGACCCTGATCCGCAACGACACGCGCACGAGCAACGCTCGCGCAACTGCTCCGGTCGAGCATCGAGAGGCTCCTACAATAAAGGGAGTCCGAGGGTTGCAGCCCCCGGACTCCACACGGTGGTCGTAGCTCAATGGGCAGAGCTTCCGATTTGTAACCGGAACGATGCGGGTTCGAGACCCGTCGGCCACCCTTTACATCGGCAAAACTATGGATCTTGATAACTGCCTTACCAACAATACTACTCCTACCCCCATTTCCCAACGTCTCAGTAGACATGTCGCATGGGACATACCGCGCTAGTCGAGCAAGGTAGCTATCTCGGTCATTGACCAGATGTGGTCGGCTACGCCTGCTGCCATCGCGGGAGTGCGCGGGTAGGGATTCGCCAAGCTCTTGTGCGGGCGAGCGAAGTTGTAGTGCATGAAGTGCAGGGCGACCGCTGCCATGTGGTTCTCGACCTTCTTTGAGAACGCGTTGGTCAGGCGCGTGAAGCGGCGCATGCCCATGCGCATCGTGAGGTTCGAGCGCTCGACGTAGGACGTGCTGACGCGCGAGGGATCGGGGTCGCCCAGGCGGACGCGCGTCTCCGTGCCGATGCAGACCGGCGGGCTGTAGCGGCCCTCGCCACGGTACTCCGTGTGGTAGCGCTTGATGAGCTGTGCCCAGTCCACGTCGCCCGGCTCGAACACCAGCGGCACCACGCCCCGGTAGGTCTGGTGCGCGTCCGTGCTGATCTGCATACGCCCCTTGACGCGGCCCTTGAGGTCTTCGATGAACGTCCAGCAGTCGGGGAGCGTGCGCTCGCCTACGAGCCACGACGGGACTAGCTTCGTGTCCGCGTCGATCGCGGTCCACGTCCAGACATCGCCGTAGCCGAACGTGCCCTTGTGCTCGTCGGGGACGTTCTTGGCCTTCGCGTAGCAGTACGCCCAAATCTCGTCGCACTCGATGTACTTGCACGGCAGATCGACCAGCGTGCGGTCTTGGAACTCCGTGCAGGCGTCGCCGATGTCCAGCAGCAGTTTCGAGACGGTGTTGATCGAGCAGCCAGCCATGCGCGTCGTCGCGCGCAGGCTGTTCCCCTCCACCAGCATCGAGAGGATCTGAGCGCGCTTCTCTGTGCTCAGCCGGTTCATACTGAACATTATGCGTGAGCGGTCGGACGGAAAAACTCCGCCCTACGGCAACGCTACGATGGACGAGATGCCTAAGCGACCGCCACGGCCACGCGACCCGAACCAGCTCGGGAAGCTCATCGTGGACATCGCTACCGGCCAGGTCGAAGATCCCGACCCGAACGCCGGGAAGGACGCGAACATGGCTGCACTTGGTCGCAAAGGCGGCCTCAAGGGCGGAAGCGCTCGCGCGGCGGCCCTGACCCCCCAAGAGCGCAGCGAGTCCGCCAGGCGCGCCGCTAGGGCACGTTGGGGCGACGCGTCGTAGGCCGAACGGTCCGCAGACACAGGTACGTGTGTCAAGTAGCGTCATGATGCAACTCGCCCTCAAGAAGTCCATCTAGGTCTTCCTTGATCGCAGCTACGGTGTCGCTGCGCTCTTTGCGAGCCACGACGAACCCGAGCAGGCAGAGCCCAGCTATCAGCACGGCCACGCCCAGGGCTCCGAAATAGATCAGCTGCGATTCCGCGCCAGGCTTTGGATTCTGGGAAAGGAACGGCTCTAGGCCAAAGGCTCCGGCGAGCGCAGCGCCAGCGAACAGGGTTCCGGCCGCCCCGAACGTATTGGCCCGCGAGAACCTGTCCACACGGCCGAGCCTCTTGCTGATCGTCAACATCTCACGGCGTCTCATGTCCGCGAGCTTCGCTACCTGCGCGGGGTCTGCGTGCCACGTTGGTTCGCCCCCACCTTCCGAGTGTCGCTCCTTGCTCGTCGTCGGAAGCTCTAGCGGCGGGATTGGCCGCCTTCCACGCAGCCTGTCGAGCCAATCCATTGCCATCGCTAGACCTATTCGGGGGGAAGTTGTCGGATTCCAGCAACGAGCGCCTGCACAGGCAGGAAGTAGCCGCAGGTCTGGCAAACGACGAGAAGGACAGGGATGCGGCCCCTAGGGGGAACCAAGCCAGGTGGCCCAGGCGGAAGGTTCTCGATTTGCCCGAGGTGTTCTCGGATGTTCCAATTCTCGGTGTTGCATAGCGGACACGGCTTGCCGGCCACCCACCGCACAAACCAGTCCTGCGCGCGCTCTCTCTCTTGCTCGTCCATGCGCGCAGCCTACGATCCGACCCCGGCTGGATAGCGCGTCGCGGCGGCGTCTCTCTAATCACAAGGGAGCGCCACGTCGGACGACGGGACGTGGCGCTCCCATGGCGGATGCGTGCCGGGTGTCCGCCCGACTCGCCTGTCGTGATTGGAGCACGCCAAAGGCGCGACCCCATCCTGTCAAGTAGAACGGACGCCGCTATCGGATTTCTTGACAAAGGCCCCGCGAGTCCGTCCGGAACCCTTGACAGGATTCGATGAATCTCGCGGGTTCCAATACACCTGTGTCCGCAGGCGGCCCGAGGGAAGATTGGAGCAGCACTGTGAGCAAGGTTCCCGCCTTCCATACCGACACCGTTGAGGCTTACGAGCCCGAGGAGCTGTGGCGTTATCACGACAACGACGACTGCGGGTACGGCCTGCGGATCAAGCGCGACGGCAACGACATCCCAGGCGACGCCGGGCGCAAACTCTGCGACCGCTGCGCAACCTTGTCCGCAGAGGAAGCACAGGCAGCACAGCGAGCACGTCGGGGCTATTAGCACTCCGCACACCGCCAGAACGCGATTTCCCACTCCGGGCCATGTGGATGGCCGTCCGTATCGACGGTCCAGATACGCCGTACGGCTCGGACAGGGAAGCCCCATTGGAGTGCTACGGCTAGGGCACGGAAGCCCTCGCCGCGCTCCCCATAGAACCTGATCGCAGGCTCAGCGTAGGAGTGCCCCTCGCCGCCTTCGCAGGACTCGTACGTCTTGATCCCGGCCGCGTAGAGCACGTCAACGTAGCGGGCGATGCCAGGGTCAAGCAAGGCGATCCAGTCCTCTCGGAAGGGAGGCATTCAGCGCACCGCCTCAGAAAGCGAAGCACCCCATGTGGGGTCGCCGTCGCCCGCTCCGGAAACTCCGGCGGAGCGGGAGCGCCACGTCCAGCCCTGCGACGTGGCGCCCTTGGCGAGTCTCAGACGACTTGGCCGACGATCTGCACCAGCTTGAAGGCGGCGGCACTGGCAAACACGCAGTCGCCTGCGATCGTGTGGACAAGGCCCGCATTGCGCAGTGGCCGGACGACCGCCTCGGGGTCCTCGGTTTCCAGCTCGCGGCCGATGTCCGCCATGCTCCATATCGGCGGGTAGCGGTCGGGGTCGGTCAGCAGGTACAGCGCTTCGCGTTCCATGACGTCGAAGTCGCGCAGCGGGGTAGGGTTCTCGGCGGGCATCGGGGCACCTCCCGGTGTCAAGGCGTCGGCGTGGGTGACCGCCCGCGTCGGCGCCGCTTGGTTGGTAGCCCGCGACCTTAGCGGCGCCCGCGCCCGAAAGGGCGCGATTTGCAGGCGAAAGCCAAACTGAGACACTACCCGTTGCATGAGGCGGTGAGCCGGGCTATGCCGGTGCGACGTCTCGTCTACATGAGACCGGATTCTCAACGATCTGAGACGGAGCTTTGTCTCGTCCATATGAGACTGCCTGGCGTCGGCAGAATCCCAGCCATGTGAGACCGGCGGTGCCGCCGCCCTGGACCGTGACCTCCACGTCGAGGACGCCGGCCACGAAAGCCTGTTCTGCGCGGTCTTTCGGGTTGTCATCGGGCCGGATCGGACAATACGATCGCGTGGAATGAGCTCGCGGGACGGCACACAGGACGGGCGTCTCCGCGTCCTCGCTCTGTTGATCGGTGCGGCAGCGGTGCTGGTCGGGGTCGCGCTGACGCTCCGGCCGTTCAAGTCGCTGGAGGCGCTGACGTTCTTCGTCGCCGCGAGCCTGATCTTGGCGGGGTGCAGTGAGCTGCTCGCCAGCCGCGACACTGATTCGCCGGCTCGGGATCGAGTCGCAGGCGGTCTACTGTTCACGACCGGGCTCGTCGCCGCACTCGCGCCGGGCCTGACCGTGCGCGGGGTCGCGATCGTCGTCGGCGTCGGGATGGTTCTCAGCGGCGGCGCTCGAGTCGCCGCGGGCTGGCGAGGCGAGGCCGATGAGCGCTACTCCGCGCTCGTCGGCGGGCTGGCGGGATTCATCTTCGGGATCCTTGCGCTCTCGTGGCCGGACGTCACGATCCTCGTCGTCGCGCTGCTGGTCGGGCCGGTCACGATCGTCTACGGCGCGGGTCGGCTACTCCGAGCGCTACGAGGCCCAAAGCCCGATAAGACCCCGAGGCGCGGCCGTGTGCGCGCCTGGCTGCGGGGCGTTCGCGCGACGGCGGCGCTGCTGTTCGCGCTCGTCCTCGTACTGATCAGCGCGCTGGTGCACAAGGGCTCACCAACGGTCACGTCGTTTTACTCGTACACAGGTAGCCTGCCCGATAAGCCCGGGGTCCTGTTGCGAGAGCAGCCGACCACTGAGGGGATGCCCGCCGGCTCTCGGGCGGTCCGGATCCTCTACACCACGACCGGGATCAACGGACGCATCACCCTGGCCAGCGGCCTCGTCGTCGCGTCCCCCAACCCGCCGGCCGGACCCCGACCGGTGCTTCTCTGGGAGCACGGCACCACCGGCGTGGCGAAGAAGTGCGCGCCGTCGCTGCTGCCCGACCCGTTCACCGCTGGGGCAATGCCCGCGACCGCGGCCGTGATCGACCGGGGCTGGGTGCTCGTCGCGCCCGACTACGTCGGCCTGGGCGCCTCCCCGCCCCACCCCTACCTCGTCGGCATCCCCGAGGCGCACTCAGCGTTGGACGCCGTGCGCGCGGCGCGACACCTGGCCTTCGTCGAGCTCGGGACGAGCACCGTCGTCTGGGGGCATTCGCAGGGTGGCGGCGCGGCCCTGTGGACCGGGATCGAGGCCGCGAGCTACGCGCCCGACGTGCCGCTCGCCGGGGTTGCCGCGCTCGCGCCGGCCAGCGACGTGCTGTCCCTGGCACGGAGCCTTCAGCAAACCCCATCCGGCAGGCTGTTCGCGAGCTTCGTTATCAGCGGCTACAGCGACACCTACCCGGACGTGTCGTTCAACTCCTACGTCCGCGCGAGCGCGCAAACGGTCGTGCGTCGAGTGGACGAACGCTGCCTCAGCGAGCCAGCCACGATCCTGTCCCTGCCCGCCTTCCTCGTCGGTGAGCAGATCTTCAGCCGCGACCTCACCAGCGGCCCGCTCGCTACTCGCCTCGCGCAAAACGTACCCGACCAACCGTCCGGCATACCGACCCTCGTCGCGCAGGGCACCGCTGATGAGCTCGTGCTCCCAGCCGTCCAGCGCGCGTTTTTCCGGAAGCTCTGTCGCGCCGGCCAGAAGCTCGAATACCGCACCTACAAAGGTCTCGATCACGTCGGCGTCGTCGGCCCCAGCTCATCGCTCATCCCCTATCTGCTCAGCTGGACCCAAGCCCGATTCAACGGCGTCGCAGCGCCCGACAACTGCGCGACGGTCACCAGCGCGTCGTAGCTGCCGCGACACTTGCAGTGGGCGGTCGAGGATCGCTGCCACGAGCCTCTCCTTCACCCTGGAGGCTTTCGGCTGCGAGATCCCCGAGTCCTGGCCCCAGGCGAAGGACGATAGTCAGATCTGATCACCGGCGCGAATCAACGCATCGTCCGGCGGGGTAAAAGTCGGTCAGTTCGGGTCACGACAGGCGGCGCGCCAGGCCTTACGTTGCGTTGCTGAAGGCGCAACTCCAAGATCTGCCGAGGCTTGAGAGCAGACTCGAACGAGGCGGTGGACGATGCTCATCAGTACCGATTATCTAGTTGTAGGAGCAGGCGCGAGCGGCCTTGCGTTCGCCGATGCGCTGCTGGCCGAGGCGGACGTCGAGGTGACCGTGATCGATCGTCGAGAGGCCCCGGGGGGTCACTGGCCAGATGCGTATCCGTTTGTTCGCCTGCACAGCCCCTCCGCTTACTATGGTGTGAGCTCGCTGACGCTCGGCGAGGACCGCATCGATCAGAGTGGCGAGAACGCCGGCTACTACGAACGGGCGACTGGCAAGGAGGTCTGCGAGTACTTCGCCGAGGCGGTCGTCCGGCTCACGCAGACAGGCCGGGTTCGCGTGCTCACCGGCCACGAGCACCTGGGTACCGGGAGCGACGGTGAGCGGGTCATGGACCTGAGCACCGGAGCACTCCACGATGTCGTCGTACGTCGCAAGGTTGTCGATGCTCGATACCAAGAGGGGTCGATCCCGGCAACCCACGCCACCCCGTTTGAGGTGGCCCCGGGTGTGCGGCTCGTCCCCATCAACGAGTTGCCGGCGGCCGCGGAAGCCGACTGCTCCTACACCGTGCTCGGGTCCGGCAAGACGGCTGTGGACGCGTGCATCTGGCTCCTGGACAACGACGTGCAGCCGGACAGGATTCGCTGGATCCGGCCACGCGACGCATGGTTCCACGACCTCAGCCATTTTCAGCCGCTGGAGCAGGTCGGCGCGACCATGGAGGGGCTTTCTCTCGATGCGGAGGCCGGCGCCCATGCGGCAGGCGTCGAGGACCTCTTCGAGCGGCTCGAGGCCTCGGGGCGGCTCATGCGCATCGACCCGGCCTGGCCGGCGAGGATGTACCGCGGCACGATGCTCAGCGCCCGCGAGCTGACGGCCCTGCGCCAGATCGACGACGTGGTCAGACTCGGCCGGGTGCGGCGGATCGAGGCCGATCGGATCGTGCTCGAGCACGGGGAGACCGATACCGGACCCGCCGTCCTACACGTGGACTGCACGGCACTCGGCATCAGCAACGCCACCGCTACACCGATCTTCGAGCCTGGTCGGATCGTGCTCCAGCAGGTACGACACCTCTCGCCGTGTTTCAACGCAGCCCTCATCGGCTTCGTCGAGGCCCACCGCGACGACGACACGGACAAGAACCGGCTTTGCCCACCCCACCCCTACCCCAGCAGCATCGAGGACTGGCCGCGCATGATGCTCGGCACGTGGATAACCGCGGAACGGTGGCTGAGCGAGTCCGACGTCTCAACCTGGGTGGCCCAGAGCCGGCTGAACCTGCTCCGCGCGCTTCCCGACCACGCTGCGGAGCCGTCCGTGCAAACGGCAGCGAAACGCTATCTCACACACCTGAGCACGGCCATCGAACGGCTGAGCGAGCTGGACGAATCGAGCTCATAAGGCGTTGCACGCGACCGCGCGGGAGAGCAGTAGCTCGCGCCCACGCTCGTTCTCACACAGGTCGGCTGCGCGCTCGAACGCCTCGCGCGCCTCCGTCAATCGCCCCAGACGCACGAGGACGTCGCCGCGTACGCCGGGCAGCAGATGGTAGTCGCGCAATGCGGGCTCATCCGCGAGCGAGTCGACTAGCTCGAGCCCGGCCTCGGGGCCGAAGGCCATCGTCACCGCCACAGCACGGTTGAGCTCCACGACCGGAGAGCCCGTGAGGGCCGCCAGGCCGTCATACAGCGCGACGATCCGCGGCCAGTCGGTTTCCTCCACGCTCCGGGCCCGCGCGTGGCAGGCGGCGATTGCGGCCTGCAGCGTGTACCGCCCAAGCGCGCCGCTGAGCTCCTCAGCCCGCCGGAGTCCACCCAGGCCACGCTGCACGAGCAGATGGTCCCAACGCGCGCGGTCCTGATCGGCGAGCAGCACCGGCTCACCCCGCGGCCCGACACGCGCCCGCAGCCGCGAGGCCTGGAGCTCCATCAGGGCCAGCAGGCCGTGGACCTCGGGCTCGCGGGGCATCAGCGCCGCCAGGATCCTGCCCAGGCGCAGGGCGTCCGCACACAGCGCCGGACGGATCCAGTGCTCGCCGGCGCTCGCGGCGTAGCCCTCGTTGAACACCAGGTAGATCACCTCGAGCACCGCCGACAGACGCTCGGCCAGCTCGTCGCGGCCGGGGACCTCAAACGGCACGTGTGCCTCGGCGAGCGTGCGCTTGGCGCGGACGATGCGCTGCGCGACCGTCCCTTCGGGGACGAGGAACGCCCGCGCGATCTCCGGCGTCGACAGGCCGCCCAGCAGGCGCAGAGTGAGCGCGACCCGCGCCTCCCGGGACAGCACCGGATGGCACGTCATGAAGATCAGGCGCAGCACATCGTCCTGCACGTCTTCGACCTGCGCGGCAAAATCGGGCTCGCCGAGCTGTTGGAGCATTTCCAGCTCGCGCCCGATCAGCTCCCGCTTACGCTCGAGCACGACGCGCCGGCGCAGCGCATCGATGCCCCGGCGCTTGGCGGTGGCCATCAGCCATGCGCCCGGCTTGTCCGGGATGCCCGCTTCCGGCCATTGCTCGAGCGCGGCGACGAGCGCGTCCTGGGCCAGATCCTCGGCCACCGTCACGTCGCGCACGATGCGAGTCAGCCCGGCTATCAACCGGGCCGACTCGATCCGCCACACGGCGTCGATCGCACGATGGGTGGCCGACGGGAGCACCGACCTAATGCTGGGCGGCCTGCTCGCGCAGACGCTCGTTGGCCTCGCGCAGCTCCGGCGTCAGCTGCTCGCCGAAGTCCTCGGCGTCGAAGATCTGGCGCAGCTCGATCTCGACACCGCCGTCGAACGGCGCTCGCTTGAGCCACTCGATCGCCTCATCGCGCGACGCGCACTCCCAGATCCAGTAGCCCGCGACGATCTCCTTGGCCTCGGTGAACGGACCGTCGATGACGGTGCGCTCGCTGCCGTTGAATCGGACCTTCGCGCCTCTCGAGGTTGGGTGCAGGCCCTCGCCGGCCAGCATCACACCTGACTTCACGAGCTCTTCGTTGTACTTCGTCATTGCCCCCAGGATCTCCGTGCTGGGCATCGCGCCCGCCTCAGACTCGGGACTCCCGGGGACCAGGACCATGAAACGCATTGGTGTCTCCTTGTGGATCGGGTTGTTACTACCCGCACGTCGAACGAGGTCGGTCGAAATCGACACCGCCCGAAGATTCTCCCCGGCCATATGGCCTATGCGTATGCCACTGGACGCAGCTCAGCGGACGGCGTCGGCCCAGTCGCGCAGGCGGCCCGCGAACTGCGGCGTCGCGGCGCTCACCTCTACGACCGCATCGGCCGGGACGTTCGCCCTCTGCGCGGCAGCCAAGATAGCGTCGGGCGACGGCGCCTCGTACAGGCAATAGGTGCGTCGCCGGTCGGCGCTGAGAAACGAGAACAGCCAGCGAACTCCCTCGTCGCTGTTGACCTCCTCGATCAGCTCGACATCGGCGTCCGTGAGGTCAAGTTGATCGGCGAAGCTGCGCTCGATCACATACAGGGCCATCGGTTGATGCTAGCGGGATCCCCGCTCACCCAGACGTGAGCCCCTGCCGGTGGGCGTAGGACGCGGCCTCGGTGCGGTTGGCGCAATCGGTCTTGCGCAGGATGTTTCGGATGTGGTTTGCCGCGGTGTGCTCGCTGATCGTCAGCTCCTGGCCGATCTCGCGGTTGCTCAGTCCTCTGGCCACCAGCTTCAGGATCTGCGCCTCACGCGGGGAGAGCCCGCCGGGGAGAACGTCCGAGGTGGGGACGCCGAGCAGGCGGATCTTGCCGAGCAGTCCCTGCATGCCGATCCGTTCGGCCAGGCCGGCGGCTTCTCCCAGCATGGCCTGCGCGTGGTCACGGGCCCCACGCCCTCGTCCGAGCAGAAAGCGCCCGTACTCATACGCTGTGTGAGCCACCCAGGTCGACGCACCCATCCGTCTGTTCTGCTCCATGGCCTGCTCGAAGTGCTCCTCGGCTCGCCCCGGCTCTCCCAGTATCGCGGCGAGCATGCCCAGGTAGCGATCGGCGGCTCCGTAGCAGGCGACCAGGTGGCCGATCATCACGTTGGTCCCCGCGAGCGGCTCCAGCTTGGGGTAGACGATCGCCGCCATCGCCTCGTCGTTGACCACGGCACAGGCGTCGGTCAGGTAGGTGAGCGTGGCCAGCCACAGCGATGCCTGGTAGCCGTCGATGCCCTCGGCGGTGAGCCGCGAGAGCTCGCGCCTGGCCTCGCGCTCCATGCCCAGCTCGGCGAGCACCACGGCGAGCCCGGGACGCCATGGGCCCTCACGCTCGGCTCCGCCCGCGAGGATCCTGATCACCGGCGCGAGCTCTGCCAGACGACCTTGCTCGCGACGAACGCCGAACATCTGGATGCCGTGGGTGCCGGACGCGTCGCGACCGGTCAGTAGCCGAGCCCAATCGTGCGAGCGCCCCGCCATCGTCTCGGCGTCCGCGAGCCTCCCGTCGCAGAGAGCGATCGCGGACCCGTAATGCTCGGCCACGTGGTGAATGAACGGCTGCGCAGTGCGCTCGGCCGTCTCGCGCAGGACGAGCACCTCCGCCCGAGCGGACTCGAGGTCACAAAGAGCCACGAAGGTCGGCACGCGCCACGCCATGGCGTCCGCTTGCATCTCGGTATCCCCCAGCTCCTGCGCCAGGTCCCTCGCCTCGGTGAGCATCGCAAGGATGTCCTCCAGCGGGGTCGTGCCGCGCGCCCAGTAGGAGCCGACCAACACCCTGGCGAGCCCCGCGCGATCCTCGTATCGTCTCGCCAGCGCGACGGCGTTTTCGCGCACGAGCGCGCCACGCTCGCGCTCTCCCGCGAAGTCGAGCGCCCGCGAAAGTCCAGCCAGCAGGCCGATCCGCAGCTCCTCGCTGCCGTCATCAACCGCCGCTAGCGCCTCCTCGAGGAGCTCAATCGCATCGCGTCGTATGACCCCGGGGCGCCAGCACGCATCCTCGTAGCCGATCGCCGCCCGGGCAAGCAGCTCCCCGCTGTCCAGCGCGCGAGCGATCCCCGCCGCCGACGCGAACGCCTCCAGCGCATCGGTCGCCTTGCCCGCCCGATGGCTGGCGGCGCCGAGCTCCAGCAGGGCGCCGGCGCGCTCGGGCTCGCCCTGAATCCCGATCTCGATCGCGGTCCGCAACCGCTTGGCGGCGTCGTCGAAGGCAAGCGCGGCGCTCGCCGTCCGCGCCGCGCGCAGGTTGTAGTCGATCGCCCGCTCGGCCCCGCCGAACGGAGCGGCTGCGCCGAAGTGATGGGCGAGATCGGCGAGCGCGCGATCGGAGTCCGGGGAGGCGCTCTCGAGCGCCTCCCCGACGCGGAGATGCAGTTCCGCTCGCCGAAGCCGCGAGAGTCGGTCGTAGAGCGCGCGCCGGACGATCTCGTGGGTGAAGCGCCAGGCCAGTCGCCTGGCGTCGAGCTCCTCGACCATGCCGCTGCCCACCGCCTCCTCGAGCGCAGCGAGAAGCTCGGGCTCGGCGATGCCGGCGGCGCGGCGGACCGGCTCCAGCTCGAACTCCGGCCCGGCGGCCGCCGCAAGCTCGAGCAGCTCGATGGTTCTCGGGGCCAGGCGGGACAGCCGCTGGCTGACCACCTCGCGCACGCTTTCGGGCGTACCGAGCTCGGTCAGTGGACCGGTCACCCTCACCTGCCCACCAGCGACCTCGACTACCCCCGTCTCCACCGCGGCTCGCCAGAGCTCGCAGACGAGGAAGGCGTTGCCGGCAGTGAGATCGTGGATCGTGGTGGCAAGCTCGTGCAGCTCAGGGTCGTCGGGGCCGGGGTCGCTTCCCGCGGCACGGCTCACCAGGTCGGAGATCTCCGCCCCCGAGAGTCCCTCCAGTCGCATTCGCACAATGTCATCGGAACGGCGTAGGTCGGCAAGCGTCTGCGAGAGCTCCGCGGGCACGTCGGCCTCGCTGTCGCGGAACGTCGCGAGGATCAGCAGACGGGCGCTCCAGGCAGAGCGTGCCAGGTGTCGCAGGAGCAGTAGCGTCGTCGCGTCCGCCCAATGCCCGTCCTCGAGCACGAGCAGAATCGGTCTCGCGCGGCTGACGTTCGCGAGCAGGTCGGCAACCGCCGTGTGCAGACGATGGCGCTCGGTGTCGCCGTCGGCCTTCACCGGTCGCGGTAGCCCGCCGACTTGCGCGGGCAGATCCGGCAGCAGCCGGGTCAACTCGCCGCCGCCGCCGCCGAGCGCGGCACGCAGCTGCGTCTCGTCGGTGACCCGCACCAGGCGTTCGAGCGCCTCGACGAAAGGCCCGTACGGCGTCCGCACCACCGCGTCACAGGCGCCGTAGAGGACAAGCACGCCTTCCATCGCGACCTGGGCGGCGAACTCACGCGCCAGACGGCTCTTCCCGGCACCCGGCTCACCCGCGAGCAGCGCGACACGGCGCCTCTCCCCTTCCGCTCGCGGCATCAACGTTCGGAGCTTCTCGAGCTCCGCTGCGCGACCGACGAACGGAGACGTCGAGCTCGGGCGCAGCGGGTCCGGAAGGTCCAGGATCTCCGCCTCCATAAGAGCACGATAGTCAACCTTGATCATGCCCGCCAGGGATCGATCGAGGCCCGAGCATTCGAATTGGGTCAGCTCTGGTCATGACAGGCGCAGTCGAGCGCCATAGGCTCGGCCGTAACAACTCAGAGACTCCGACAGGGGGAACACATGAGCACCTCTTTGATGCAGACGGCGCGCATTGGAATGCCCGGATTCCAGGGACGCCTCACGGTCGCAGCGGACCCCGGCTACGACGAGGCCCGCAAGGTCTACAACGCGATGATCGACCGGCGGCCCGCCCTGATCGCAAGCTGCGCCGACCCCGGCGATGTGGCGAAGGCCGTCTCCTTCGCGGCTGACCACGACCTCTTGCTGGCCGTGCGCGGCGGCGCCCACAACGGCGCCGGCCTGGGAACGTGCGAGGACGGCGTGGTGCTCGACCTCTCGGGCCTGAAGGGAGTCGTCGTGGACCCCGGCGCGCGCACGGCGAGGGTCGGTGGTGGCTGCACCTGGGGCGAAGTGGATGCCGCGACCCACGAGCACGGCCTGGCGACACCAAGCGGGATCATCTCCACCACCGGCGTCGGTGGTCTCACACTGGGCGGCGGCCTTGGGCATCTGACCCGCAAGTGCGGCCTCACGATCGACAACCTGCTCGAGGCCGACGTCGTGCTCGCAAGCGGGGAGACCGTCCGGGCCGCCGCCGACGAGCACCCCGACCTCTACTGGGCGATCCGGGGCGGCGGCGGCAACTTCGGCGTCATCACCTCCTTCCTCTTCCGGCTGCACGAGATCTCGACGGTCGTCGGCGGACCGACCTTCTGGCCGGTCGAGCTGGGCGCTGAGGTGCTGGCCACCTACCGAGACTTCCTGCCGAACGCCCCGCGGGAGCTGAACGGCTTCTTCGCCTTCGCATCGGTCCCGCCGGCGCCGCCCTTCCCCGAGGAGCTCCATCTCCGCAAGGTCTGCGGGGTCGTCTGGTGTTATGTGGGCGCTCCCGAGGACGCCGCCGGGGCGATGGCGCCGCTGCTGGATGCCGTGCCGGGGCCGTTGCTGCACGCGGTTCAGCCGATGCCGCTCCCCGCTCTCCAGGGCGCCTTCGACCCTGTCTATCCCGCCGGGGACCAGTGGTACTGGCGCGCTGATTTCGTCAAGGAGATCCCCGACGCCGCGGTCGAGGCGCACGCCAGGTTCGGCGCTCAGACGCCGACGTGGCAGTCGACGATGCACCTGTACCCGATCGACGGAGCAGCCCACGACGTCGGCCCGTCCGACACCCCGTGGAGCTACCGCGATGCGGTCTGGGGCTCGGTCTTCGCCGGTGTCGATCACGACCCCGCCAATGCCGAGGTCATCCGCCGCTGGTGCGTCGACTACTTCGAGGCGCTTCACCCGCACTCCGCCGGTGGCGCCTACGTGAACATGATGATGGATGAGGGCGAGGAGCGGGTGCGGGCGAGCTACCGCCACAACTACGATCGGCTGGCGCAGATCAAGGGCGACTACGACCCCGACAACCGCTTCCGGGTGAACCAGAACATCCGTCCTGCGCGCACGGCAGCGGCGCCTTCGCCCGGCGCGACGCGCTGACGCTCAGCAGAGGTGTGATCGCCATGCCCCTCTACATGGACCGCCACGATCTCCAGGACGTGACCGCTGCCGACATTGCAGCCGCCCACATGCGTGACCTCGAGGTTCAGGACGGATTCGGAGTGCGCTTCGTCACCTACTGGTTCGAAGAGGGTGCGGAGAGCGGCTTTTGCCTGGTCGAGGCCCCGGACGAGGAGACCGTCGAGGCAGCTCATCGGGCAGCCCATGGGCTGCTTCCATCGAATGTCATCGAGGTTGATCAGGCCGTCGTGCGTGGCTTCTTCGGTCGGCTCAATACCCATCCTCCTGGCGAGCCATACACGGAAAGCGCCTTCCGGGCGATCCTCTTCACCGACATGGTCGACTCCACGCGTCTCACCCAGCAATTGGGAGACCGCGCGGCGATGGGGTTGATACGGGTACACGACTCAGTCGTACGCACAGCCCTGGCACGCTTCGGCGGCAGCGAGGTCAAGCACACCGGCGACGGGATCATGGCTGCGTTCACCTCGGCCTTCCAGGCGGTCTCTGCGGCGATGCACATCCAGCGGGCGCTGCAGGAGCGCGACGAATCGGCGCAGGGGCCCCTGCACGTGCGTGTCGGGGTGGCGGCCGGGGAGCCCGTCACTGAGCAAAACGATCTCTTTGGCGCGGCGGTGCAGCAGGCCGCGCGCCTGTGCGCGTGTGCCCAGCCCGATTGCATCGTCGTTTCGTCTGGAGTGCGTGATCTATGTCGAGGCAAGGGCATCCGGTTCTCCGACGGCGGTCACATCGCAGTGAAGGGCTTCGACGAGCCGATCGCGCACTTCGAGGTCGATTGGCGCGATTGAGCCCGGTCAAGGCGACCGTACGTGCGAGTCTCCGATCGAGGCGCTGCGGGTGCTCAGCCCAAAGCGACGTCGAAGGACCGCGTAGGCGATCCCGCCGCCGGTAACCGGCACGAGCAGGCCGATGGCCTGGTGGAGCAGCACGGCGGCGATCGCGGCGTTGTGGCCGACCTTGTAGAGGATCAGCATCCCGCCGATGCCGCCGACCGTCCCGGCGCTGGCCGGCAATGGGATCGATCCGCCGAGAGCGCCGATGATGTAGGCCATCACCACAACGGCGATCCCTGGGACGGGTTGGGTGTGGATTGCTAGGAACGCAGTCCACAACACCAGTACGTCGAGGCCGAAGTAGGCCAGTACCCCGAGCACGCTCGCCCAGGCGCCACGGTGCGCCAGAAGCCGCTCCGTGTCGTGCACGGCGTCTGCGAGCGTGGTGATCGCGCTCGCGATCTTCGGATGCTTGGGCTGCAGTCGCGCGGCGTGTGCGCTGACACGGTGGGCGATCAGCAGAGCGAGCGCGATTCCCGTCGCCGCAACGGCTGCGGGCAGCACCGTGAGCAGGAGACGGTGCTCGCCGGCGAAGATGCCGAGCGCGAGCCCGACGCCGACGACGATCAGCGCGAGCGCGTCGACGGCGGTGTTGAGAAAGCTGAGGTTGAACTCGCGCTCGGCGATCAGCTTGTTCGGCATTCCGAAGCGGTGCAGGATCAACGCTCCGACTCCCACGCCCCCCCACGCCCCGCCGGGGAGGAGCAGCCCGCCCCCGAGCTGTGCCCAGGCGACGTCGTCGTCCGTCCTGCGCCCGCGGCCGTCGCGCGCGAGCACCTCCTGCGGGTCGATGATCGCGCGCCAGGCGGCGATGAACCCCAGCTCGGAGAGCACCTCGAGCGCGATTGCACCGAGCACCCACTCCCACGACACGTGCTCGAGGTTTCGCAGCGCCTGCTTCAGCGCGGGAATCAGCTTCAGCACGACGTAGGCGACCGCCAGATAGCCGGCCAGCTTCAGCGCGGAGCTCAACAGACGACGCTTGGCGTTGCTCAGCGCACGCCGCGCGTGGTGCTCCAGCGCGAGCGGCTCCACGGCGATCGGCACCGAGCCCTCCACGATCACCCCTTGCCTGAAGGCAAACCGGCGCCCGCGTTGCTTGGGTCGAGCAACTCCAGCGCAAGCGCTGACCAGGCGAAGTCCTCCGCGCCCATGCCGCGCCCGTCGTGCGGGTCGTAGAACTCGCGCAGTCCTTCGCGCGCAACCGTTTCGGTGATCCCGCGGGCGAGCGCAGCGGCCTGTTGCTCATAGCCGAGACGCACCATGCCCCGCCACACCAGCCATGCGCTGTTCACCCATGCCGGTCCGCGCCAGTAGCGCCGCAGACCGTCGAAGTGCTCGCGCAGCGAGAACGACGGCTCATCGAGCGAGACCGACGGCGGCGCGACCGCTGTCCAGAAGCGGCGCTCGTCGAGCAGGTACTCCACCAGGCGGTGACCGATCTCATCGGGCAGGTCGGGCAGCGCAAGTGGAGCGAGCGCCGTCCACGTCAACGGGATCCGCTCGGTGACGTCCGTTGTCGCCACCGGCAGGAAGCTCCCGCTCGGCTCGTCGTACAGGCGCGCGATCAGCGCCGGCGTGATCGACGGCAGCCCGAGCGCCAGCCGTGAGAGCCCGTTGATCACGTTGGTCAGCACCTCGCACACGACCGGGTCGCCGTCCGCGCGTGCCGCATCGATTCGAAACTCGCGCTTGCGATTGCGGTGCACCAGCTCGACGAAGCCGGGCAGCCCCTGCGCCTCATGGCGCCAGATCGGGTCGAACTGGGGCGATGCGTCCAAGCCGGACTCATCGGGCTGGAGGATCCACAGCAGCCCGTCGCCCTCCAGGTCGCGCTCGGCGCTGAGGGTGGCGTGGTGGGCGACGATCCGCGGCTCGAGCGCCGGATCGCCCACTGCCAGCCTCCAGGCGAACGCCAGCGCCGGCGGCTCGATCGTCGCGGTCATGAGGTCTTCGGGATGGATCACGTTGTAGAACAGCTCACGCGGGCCGCTGACCGGGTGCTCCCAGAAGATCGTGTGGCCGATGAACCCGTCCGGCCGCGCCGCCGCGAGCAATGTCTCGAGCTCCGCGCGAGACCGCGCCGGGTCGAAATGCCGCCACGCGATCGCCGCGAAGCAGGAATCCCAATACCACTGCCAGCGGTAGCGCCCGGGGCTCGGGCGCGTGTAGGCGAACCGCACGCCCTCGCGCTCGCCGACGGTCCAGCTCCCCTCCAGCGTCCGGCGGCAGCGTTGCTCGAGCTCGATCACGCACCGCAGCTTCGCAAACCGAGCGGCACCGCCGGTCTCATTACGAGCAAGCTCCCCGTCTCCCCCGGTCGCCATCCGGCCGTCCCTGCCGTCATTTACGGTGAAGCCATGCCGCAGCAACCCGCCGCCCGCAGCTACGGACGCGTCTTCGATGAGATCGCCGAGGACTACGACCGTCATCGCCCGACCTACCCGGATGTGCTCGTCGACCGGGCGTGCAAGGGCATCGCCCCCGGCGCCGCGGTGCTCGAGATCGGCTGCGGCACGGGACAGCTCACGCGCAGCCTGCTGGACCGCGGGCTGCGGGTGACAGCCGTGGAGCCGGGCCAGCAGCTGCTCGCGCGGGCTCGCGATCGGCTGGACGGCGCCGGCGATGTGCAGTTCATCAACGCGCGTCTGGAGGACGCCTCGCTGCCGCGCGCCCGGTACTCGGCCGTGTTCTCGGCGTCGGCGATCCATTGGATCGATCCGGATGTGAGCTGGCGCAAGGCGGCCGACGCGCTGGTGGACGGCGGGAGCCTTGCTCTGGTCTCCTACTTCGGGCTCGACGATCCCCGCAGCGCCGACGATCAGCAGGCGCTGCGTGCCGCCATGACGAAGATCGCGCCCGAGCTTGCCGCCGCTTGGCCTACCTACCGCGACCTCGCCGGCACCCTCGCTGGCGTTGCGGCCCGGCGCGAGAACCTCTCGGAGGTGTGGGCGTGGCTGGGAGGCTATGAGATCGCGCGCGGGTATGAGGCAGACCTGTTCGATGACGCGCAGCTCGCCGCAGTGCCGAGGCTGCTGGAGCACACCGCTGACGAGCTCAACGCTCTGCTGGGCACCATGTCGTTCTGGGCAAGACTGTCACCCCGACAGCGCGACGCTCTCGTCGCCGAAAACCAGGCCTTCCACCAGCGGCTCGGACGGCCGATCCGCTCTGGCACAGTCGCCTGCCTGGTGGCGGCACGGCGCCAGCCCCGCACCTAACCAGCTGGCGTGCTCATTGGTGAGACGCCGCATGAAGGTCGTGGCGAGGTGAGCGAATCGATCAGGAATCGAGAAGCGCCGGTCACCAAGCCGCAGCTACAGTGCGGAGACACGATGAGCATGGCCACGAGGACGGACACGCAGTCGCCTGCGCTGCACGTTGCCGACAGCCACGATCTGATCCGCGTGCACGGCGCGCGCGTGAACAACCTCAAGGACGTCAGCGTCGAGATCCCGAAGCGCCGGCTGACGGTGTTCACCGGCGTCTCCGGCTCGGGCAAGAGCTCGCTGGTGTTCGGCACGATCGCCGCGGAGTCGCAGCGGCTGATCAACGAGACCTACAGCGCCTTCGTGCAGGGCTTCATGCCGACGCTGGCGCGGCCCGAGGTCGACGTGCTCGAAGGGCTGACGACCGCGATCATCGTCGACCAGCAGCGGATGGGTGCCGACCCCCGCTCCACGGTCGGCACCGCCACCGACGCCAACGCGATGCTGCGCATCCTCTTCAGCCGGCTCGGGCAGCCGCACATCGGCTCGCCCAACGCGTTCTCCTTCAACGTCGCCTCGGTCAGCGGAGCGGGTGCGGTCACGCTCGAGCGCGGCGGGCAAGACGGTGAAGGAGCAGCGCAGCTTCAGCATCACCGGCGGCATGTGCCCGCGCTGCGAGGGCCGGGGCACGGTCTCCGACATCGACCTGACCCAGCTCTACGACGACACCAAGTCGCTCAACGAGGGCGCGCTCACCGATCCCCGGCTACACGCGCGGGCGGCTGGAACTGCCGGCTCTACAGCGCGTCGGGCTTCTTCGACCCGGACAAGCCGATCCGCAAGTACACCAAGAAGAGCTGCACGACTTCATACATAACCTCGACCCGGACAAGCCGATCCGCAAGTCACCAAGAAGGAGCTGCACGACTTCCTCCACGAGCCGGTCAGGATGAAGATCGCGGCATCAACATGACCTACGAGGGGCTGATCCCGCGGATCCAGAAGTCGATGCTGTCCAAGGACAAGGAGGCGATGCAGCCGCACATCCGGGCGTTCGTGGAGCGGGCGGTCACCTTCACCGCCTGCCCCGAGTGCGGCGGCACCCGGCTCAGCGAGGCGGCCCGCTCCTCGAAGGATCAAGGGGATCAACATCGCCGAGGCGTGCGCGATGCAGATCAGCGACCTGGCCGAGTGGGTCGCGCGGCCTCGACGAGCCGTCGGTGGCGCCGCTGCTCGCCGCGCTGCAGGCAGACCCTCGACTCGTTCGCGGAGATCGGGCTCGGCTACCTCGTCGCTCGACCGGCCGTCGGGCACGCTGTCGGGCGGCGAGGCGCAGCGCGTCAAGATGATCCGCCAGCTCGGCTCCTCGCTCACCGACGTCACCTACGTCTTCGACGAGCCGACGATCGGGCTGCACCCCCATGACATCCAGCGGATGAACGACCTGCTGCTGCGGCTGCGCGACAAGGGCAACACGGTGCTCGTCGTGGAGCACAAGCCGGAGACGATCGCGATCGCCGACCACGTCGTCGACCTCGGCCCCGGCGCCGGCACCGGCGGGCGGCGAGGTCTGCTTCGAGGGCACCGTCGAGGGGCTGCGGGCCAGCGGCACCGCTCACCGGCCGCCATCTCGACGACCGGGCCGCCCTCAAGCCGACGGTGCGGACGCCGACCGGCGCGCTGGAGATCCGCGGCGCCACGCACCGCACAACCTGCGCGACGTCGACGTCGACATCCCGCTCGGCGTGCTGGTCGTCGTCACCGGCGTGGCCGGCTCGGGCAAGAGCTCGCTGATCCACGGCTCGATCTCCGGCCGGCGACGGGCGTGGTGTCGGTCGACCAGGCGCGCGATCCGCGGCTCGCGGCGGAGCAACCCGGCGACCTACACCGGGCTGCTCGACCCGATCCGCAAGGCGTTCGCGAAGGCCAACGGCGTGAAGCCGGCGCTGTTCAGCGCCAACTCCGAGGGCGCCTGCCCCAACTGCAACGGCGCCGGCGTCATCTACACCGACCTGGCGATGATGGCCGGCGTCGCCACCGACCTGCGAGGAGTGCGAGGGGAAGCGGTTCCAGGCATCGGTGCTGGACTACCACCTCGGCGGCCGCGACATCAGCGAGGTGCTCGCGATGCCGGTGACCGAGGCCGAGGAGTTCTTCGGCGCCGGCGAGGCGCAGCACGCCGGCCGCGCACGCCATCCTCGACCGGCTCGCCGACGTCGGGCTCGGCTACCTCAGCCTCGGCCAGCCGCTCACCACGCTGTCCGGCGGCGAGCGGCAGCGGCTCAAGCTGGCCACCCACATGGCCGAGAAGGGCGGCGTCTACGTCCTCGACGAGCCGACCGCCGGCCTCCACCTCGCCGACGTCGAGCAGCTGCTCGGCCTGCTCGACCGGCTCGTCGACTCCGGCAAGTCGGTCATCGTCATCGAGCACCACCAGGCGGTCATGGCGCACGCCGACTGGATCATCGACCTCGGCCCCGGCGCCGGCCACGACGGCGGCCGGATCGTCTTCGAGGGCACGCCCGCCGACCTCGTCGCCGCCCGCTCCACCCTCACCGGCGAGCACCTCGCGGCCTACGTCGGCGCCTGACCGAGGCCCACGCGGACACCGTGAGACGAGATATCTCTCGCCGAGCCGGTTCGACCTGGCTTCGCCGTGCGAGCCTATCGCCACCCGAGCATAGTGTATCTCCTGGCGGAAAGCGAATCCGGCCCTCGCCACCCGGCGGTCGTCGCCCGGCGGATCACTTGATCACCTGATCGCCGGACGCGTAACTCCCTTTCGGTCGCGTAAGCGGGCCGCGCCCGTCCGGGAACGGCTGGTTCGCGATCAAGCTTGGCCAGCCGGGACAGCGAGTCATCGAGGTCCTGGTTGGTCACCATGTCGTCGAGCGCGAGGCGGACGGCGGCGAGCTCGCGGGCCAGGTACTCGGTGTCGGCCTGGGTCCGGGCGGCGACCTGGCGGTCCCGCTCGATGGTGGCCCGGTCCCGCTCGTCCTGCCGGTTCTGCGCGAGCAGGATCAGCGGGGCGGCGTACGCGGCCTGGGTGGAGAAGGCCAGGTTGAGCAGGATGAACGGGTACGGGTCCCAGTGCCGGATGATGCCGACGGTGTTGAGGACGATCCAGATGATCACGAGCACCGTCTGGCCGACCAGGTACCTCCCGGTGCCGAGGAACCTGGCCAGCGCCTCGGAGAACCGGCCGAACGCGTCGGCGTCGTACCGGGCGCCCAGCCGCGGCGCGCCCGCGGGGACGACAGGTCGGAGCGGTCGCCGGCGGCGCGAAGGGAGCATCCGGGCCATCGTCGTCCTCCCTGTCCGCCGCCAGCCCGCGGGCAGCAGCCGGTCGAGCACGTCGTCCACGGTGACCGCGCCGAGCAGGCGGCCGCCCTCGTCGCACACCGCCACCCCGATGAGGTTGTAGGCGGCGAGCCGCGCGGCCAGCTCGTGCTCGGGCAGCTCGGGCCGGACGAAGACGCTCGCCTCGATGCACTCGCCGACCAGGATGGACGGCGGCCGGCGCAGCAGCCGCTGGAACCCCACGCTGCCCAGGTAGCGGCCGGTCGGCGTCACCGTCGGCGGCTCGCACACGTACACCTGCGCGGCCGCGGTGGCCGGCAGGTCCGGGTCCCGGATCCGGGCCAGCACCTCGGCGACCGGGGCGTCCGGCGCGAAGATCAGCGGCTGGGAGGTCATCAGGCCGCCGGCCGTGGTCGCGTCGTAGCGGAGCAGGCGGCGCAGGTCGGCGGCCTGCACGGACTGCATCGCGGTCAGCAGCCGCTCCCGCTGCTCGGCCGGCATCTCCGCCGAGCAGGTCGGCGGCGTCGTCGGGCTGCATCTCCTCGACGACGTCGGCGCCGCGCTCGAGCCCAGGCCGGCCAGCAGCCGGACCTGGTCCTGCTCGGGCATCTCCTCCAGCAGGTCGGCCAGCTCCTCGTCGTCGAGCGCCGGCCGCGATCTGGCTGCGCCGGCTCGGCGGCAGTGCCTCGACGGCGCTGGCCAGGTCGGCCGGGCTTCATCTCGCGCAGGCTGGCCAGCTGCTCGGCCAGCGGGCCGGTCTTGAACAGCTCGGGGTACTTGTCCCAGGGCACGATCGTCCGGGCCGCGGGCAGCAGGCTCCGGCCCTGGCAGACGGCCAGGGCGGAGACCTCCCAGCCGCCGCGCGCTGCTCGCCGGGGCTGATGGCCACGTCGGCGACGGTCCCGTCCTCGATGCGCCGGCCGTACAGCTCGGAAGCCAGGATCTCTCCGGTCCGCCGGGTGAACCGGTCCAGGTCGACGGTGCCGCCGCGCAGGTGCGCGCCGTCGATGGAGATCTCCGCGATCCGGCCGAGGTTGACGAAGATCTGCCGCCGCTGCAGCGTCACGACCAGCCCGAGCACGCGCGGCGGCTCGCCGCCCGCGGCGGGCAGGATGACGACGTCGCGGATCCGGCCGATCGTCAGGCCCTCGCTGTCCAGCAGCGGACGGCCCTTCAGCCGGGAGGTGAAGACCTGGCCGCCGGTCATCGTCCAGGCATCTCCTCCCTTGGCTGACCCGATCTGCACCATTATCGTTTCCGCCGTCGGACTAGGCGAGCGGGAGTGCATTGGCCACTCGCCGCAATGGTAGCCGGTTCCTTCCTCCGCAGGTGCCCAAACGATCGAGCCATCCGGCGTCGTGCTTCGATGGCTCGCAGTTGGACTCTTCATTAGGCTCTAGATCGAGCGTACTATGTTTCGGATCGATCGTTACTGCCTGGAGTGCTACGAGAACCAAGGCGTCTGAGCCGGCGCACCTTCACCGAGCTGGCGCGGCGCGCCCAGATTGCCCAGTGCGCGGCGGAGGCCATTGACGAGGTGGGCTACGCCGACGCGTCGATGGCCGAGATCGCCAGACGGGCGGGTCGCGAAGAGCGTCGTCTCTTACCACTTCTCGGACAAAGCGGGCTCATGGGCGAGGTGCTCCGTACTGCTCTGGCCACCTACGCGAAATTCATGGAGCCGCGCATGGCCGGCGACGAGCGATTCGACAAGCTCCGGGCCTACCTGACAGGAACGGCGGATTATGTCGTCGAGCACCGGAGCCTGCACGTGGCCGTCATCGAGTCGCGTTCAACGCGACCTCGGCCGACGGGCGGCCGCTCGTCGCGACGATGCCCCTCCAGGCACCGGAGCCCTCGATTGAGGACATCTTGCGTCAGGGGCAGCGCGACCGGGAGTTCCGGGATTTCGACGTGGAGGTGGTGGCCGGGGTGGTGCGCTCCGCGGTCACCCACGCCATGGTAATGCGGCATCGTGACGCCCCTGGCGCCGACCTCAGGGCCTACGCCAAGGAGCTGGTGCGCCTCTTCGACCTCGGAATCCGGCGGTGACCGGGGAGACTCCGCCCGGCATGGAAGCAGGAGGTATCTCGTGGATGCTCAGGTGCCGCTGGTGATGGCTCTGGACGACCCGGGCGCCGCGCCCGGGGTGGTGGGAGGCAAGGGCGCCTCGCTAGCCCGCCTCGCACGCGCCGGGTTCGGTGTCCCGCCAGGGTTCCACGTGACGACCAGCGCGTACCTCGATTTCATCGGTCGTGGCGGCCTGCGCGAGCCGGTGCTGGCGGCCATGTCTGCTGTCGACGTGTCCGATGCGGCCACATTCGACGCGGCCGCCGCGCGCATCGGTGATCTGTTTGCCGGCCAGCCCGTGCCGCCCCCGACGGCAGCTGCGATCGCCGGGGCCTACGCCTCGCTCGGCGACGACGTGCCAGTCGCGGTACGGTCCTCGGCGACAGTGGAGGACCTTCCCGGCATGTCCGCGGCCGGGCAGCACGACACATACCTCAACGTCCGTGGCGAGGCAGCCGTGCTCGAACGCGGTCAAGCGGTGCTGGGCATCGCTATGGTCGGCGCGGGCCATCGGTTACCGCGCTCGCCGTGGCGTCGAGCCTGGCGAGGTGAGCATCGCCGTCGTCGTGCAGCAGCTCGTGCCGGCAGAGGCTGCGGGTGTCATGTTCACCACCGACCCGCTCGGCGGCGCACACGACAAGGTCGTCATCAGCGCGAACTGGGGCCTCGGCGAGTCCGTCGTCGCCGGCGAGGTCACCCCCGACGTGGCGGTCGTCGACCGGGCGTCGGGGACGCTCGTCAGCTACCAGGCGGGCAGTAAGGAGACGATGACCGTGGCCGACGGCACGGGCACACGGGCGGCAGGCACGCCGGCCGGCCTGCGTTCAGCGGCGGTGCTCTCGCCTGGCCAGGCGGGCGAGCTGGCCCGGGTCGGCCTGGCAATCGAACAGCTGTATGGCGAGCCGATGGACATCGAGTGGGCGCTCGCCGCGGGCGACCTGTCCGTGGTCCAGGCCAGGCCGGTCACGGCTCCTGCTTCTGGCCCCGCCGCCGGGCCTGGCGAACAGTGGAACGACAGCCTGGCCGGGGACTACCTGTGGAGCAACGGCAACCTCGGCGAGGCCTTCCCTGACGTCATGACGCCTGCCACCTGGTCGTTCGTCGAGCTGCTCATGACGCGGATGACCTTCCCGCCGAGCCTGCCCGGTTACCGTGGCTACGGGCGGATCGGTGGACGCTTTTACGCGAACGTGAGCATGTCGATCTCGCTCGAAGCCCTGGCCGGCATCTCGCCGCGCCGGTTCGCCGCACTCTTCGGCCCAGTCTTGGGCAAGCTCCCTCCGATCGAGGAGATCCCGCGTCCGCGGCTTCCCCGGTGGAAGGCCTTCCGGCTGATGGTGCCCGCGGCGGTCACGTTGCTGCGCAGAGTCCGCGCCAGCCAGAAGCGGATGCCGCAGTTCCTCGCCGGCGCGCCGAGCCGCTGCGAACGGCTGCGCGCCGAGATCGAGCAGACCACCGATCCGACGGTGCTGGCCAGCCTGTGGCCGGAGAAGGTCCAGCCGCTGCTCGAAGAGGCCTGCGACACGCTCTCCGGCGCGGTGGCGCACGGCACCACGCTGCTGTCCGTTCCCGGCAAGCTGGCGACGCTGGTCGGCGAGGCCGACGCGGCCCTGCTGCTGTCCGGCCAGCAGGCCGAGGGCCACCCCCTGGCCAGTCTCGGCCCGGCTCTCGGCCTCGCCCGGCTGGCCCGGGGCGAGATCGACCGGGACGCATTCGCCCGCGAGTACGGGCACCGCGGCGCCAACGAGGTCGAGCTGTCGATCCCGCGACCTGCTGAGGATCCGGCCTGGATCGACGACCAGCTCGCCGCCCTCCATGACACCGCCCACGACGCCGAGGCGCTGCTGGCAGACCAGGAAGCGGCCCGCGCCGCGGCCTGGGAGCGGCTGGCGCGCCAGGACCCCAAGAAGGCGGCCGCGGCCCGCAAGCTCATCGCGCGCTGGGCGCCGGTCGCCCGTGACCGAGAGGCGGCCAGATCCGAGGTCGCAAGGTCGGCGTGGGTAGTCCGTACCTGGGTGCGGCGCGCCGGGCAGCTCACCGGTCACGGCGATGACCTGTTCTTCCTGGAGTTGCCGGAGGCTTTCGGCCTGCTCCGAGGCGACCTGGCACCCCTCGGCAAAGTGCCCGCCCGTCGGGCCAGCTACGAGACCTACCAGGCGCTGCCGCCCTATCCCGCGCTGATCCGCGGCCGCTTCGACCCCATCCGCTGGGCGGCCGACCCGAACCGGCGCAGCGACTACTACGACGAGCGCGCCCAGACGACCAAGCCGGACGACACGATCACAGGATTCCCCGGCGCCGCAGGCGTGGTCGAAGGCGTCGCGCGGGTACTTCGCGCGCCCGAGGACGCCGCGCAGTTCGGCGACGGCGAGATCCTCGTCACCACGGTCACCAACATCGGCTGGACGCCGATCTTCCCCCGCGCCGCCGCGGTCGTAACCGACGTCGGCGCGCCACTGTCCCACGCCGCGATCGTGGCCCGCGAACTCGGCATACCCGCCGTCGTCGGATGCGGCAACGCCACCATGCTCCTACACAGCGGCGACCGGGTCCGGGTCGACGGCAGCAACGGCACCGTCGAGGTACTGCACCACGCATGACAAGATCACAGTTCAGGATGGTGGCGCTTGCACCATCGTCGATGATGTCATCAGATCGGGAACGAGCATGGCGGCAGTCGGGAAGGCGTGCGGCGTCCGGGGCACACAGCATGCTCGGGATCGGTGCCGCGCCGCCTGGGCTGCGGTCACCACGGTGGCAGGCCGGGCAGATCGCTCAGCATTCCCTCTACGCCGGTGCTGACTCACTTCCCGGTACGGGCACCGCTCGCCGGGCGTTCACCCAGATGGGACAGCGCCGGCGGCGCTACGCTGCTGTGTCGTGCGGGAGACGCGCCTCGACACTGCCCGGATCCGGGCGGCTCGCCGGGTGATCGACCCGGTTTTCCTCGACACCCCGCTGTACCGCTGCGAGGCGCTGGAGCCCGGCCTGGGGTGCGCGGTGAGCGTCAAGCTCGAAACGGCGAACCCGGTCCGCAGCTTCAAGGCCCGCGGCACCGAGGTAGTCGCGAGCCTGCTCGCCGGCAACGGCTCGCGGGCCGTGGTGTGCGCCAGCGCGGGCAACCTGGGCCAGGCCCTGGCCTGGTCCGGCCGCGGCCGGGGGCTCGACGTCACCGTCGTGGCGTCCCGCTTCGCGCCCGCGGCCAAGCTTGACCGCATCCGCGCGCTGGACGCCCGGCTGGAGCTGGTGGACGGCGACTTCGACCTGGCTCGCGAGCGGGCGGCGGCCGTCGCGCGGCACGACGGCATCCGGCTGGTCGAAGACAGCCTGGACATCGAGACCTGCGAGGGCGCGGCGACCATCGGCCTGGAACTGGCGGACACCGTGCCGTCCTTCGACGCCGTCCTGATTGCCCTGGGCGGCGGGGCGCTGGCCACCGGCGTGGGTCATGTGCTCAAGGCCCGGGCGCCCGACGTCGAGGTGATCTGCATCCAGCCGCTGGGCGCGCCGGCGATGACACACTCCTGGCGCCAGCGGCGCGTCGTCACCACCGGCCCGGCCAGCACCATCGCCGACGGCGTCGCCGGCCGGCGTCCCATCCCGGCCGTCCTGGACGACCTCCTCCTGGTCGCCGACGACGCCGTCCTGGTCCAGGAGGCGTCGATCATCGCCGGCATGCGGATGCTCCTCGACCACGCTGGCCTCGTCGTCGAACCGTCGGCCGCGCTCGGCATCGCGGCGATCCTCGAAGACCGTGACCGCTTCGCCGGCCGGCACGTCGTCACCATCGTGTGCGGCAGCAACGTCGACCTAGACGCCTATCACCGCTGGGTCGGTGCGGCTCCCATCCACAGGTCTTGACAATTGCTCCGCCCAACACGCTTTCCACTGCGCGGCAGAGTCCGGCGTAAGCTCAGGTAGGTCCGCGACCTGGGCTGCCCGTTCTAGGTGATGTGGGCCGAATGTCTCCGGACGTAGCCCCTCGGCCCTGACTGCGAGCGCCTGGCTAAGCTGTCCGCGATCCCCGCGGGCGACCGGACGCCCGACGAGGAACGCGAGCAGAGTGCCTCTACCAGTGGCGCACCGATTTCTCCCCGACGCCTGCGGCCGCCACGCCCAGGCGCTGTGGAACACGCGACCGCCGGGCGCAGCCGTCAACGCGGCCGCCAACCGCGAACTGTGGGACGACGAGAGAGACAGGATCTCCGCCTTGCCGCCGCCCGCATAACCTGCCCCGTGACGATGATCTTCGGGAACGACGACCCGCGCCCCTGGACGGCGAGCGACTCGCTGCTCGCGGCCCTGCCGAACGCCACCCGGATCGTCCTCAAGGACGCGGGCCATGCACCGTGGTCCGAGCGACCAGCAGACACACGCCGGCGTAGTCATCGACGCCCTGCACCCCGCATTGCACTCTGGAAGTTCCAGGGTGGGCAAGATATAGGCC
>CAVWMU010000014.1:0-12214 GCA_963756205.1 uncultured Solirubrobacteraceae bacterium | reverse complement strand
GCAGAGCGTGCTGACGCGGTGCTCGCCGCCGCCGCCCGCGACGCGGGGGAGGGCGCGGTGCTGGTGCTCGACATCGATCACTTCAAGGAGGTCAACGACCACCACGGGCACGCGGCCGGCGACGAGCTGCTGCGCTGGGTCGTGGAGACGCTCAAACGCTCGGTCAGGCCCGCCGACGCGATCGGGCGGCTCGGCGGCGACGAGTTCGCGGTGCTGTTCGCGGACATCGGTCCGGTCGACGCGCTGGAGAGCGCCTCGCGGCTGCTCGAAGCGCTGAGCGAGCGCGCGCCGTGCTCCGTCGGCATGGCCGCGTTCCCGATGGACGGGATGGAGCTCGAGGAGCTGATGCGCCAGGCCGACATGCGCCTCTACGCGTCCCGCCACGGTCGCTCCGACCGTGACAGCGCCAGCACTGCGGAGCGGCTGAGCTGGGCGACGACGCTCGCCCACGCGGTCGACCTGCGCATGCACGGCGACCACGAGCACTCGCGCGCGGTCGCCGATCACGCGGTGTCGATCGCCGCGCGACTGGGGTGGCAGGAGGACATGCTCGGCATGCTGCGGATCGCGGCGACGCTGCACGACGTCGGCAAGATGACGGTGCCCGACCGCATCCTGTGCAAGCCGGGGCGCCTGAGCACGGAGGAGTTCGAGCTGATCAAGGGCCACAGCCTCGCCGGCGCTGAGCTGGTGGCCCGCGTGGAGGGGCTGGAGCTGATCGTCCCGTGGATCCGCCACTCGCACGAGAACTTCGACGGATCCGGCTATCCCCACGGGCTCGCCGGCGAGGCGATCCCGCAGGCGTCGCGGATCATGCTCGTGGCGGATGCGTTCGATGCGATTACCAGCACGCGCCCCTATCGCGACGGGCTCTCGATCGCGCACGCGCGCGAGGAGCTGGTGCGCCACGCGGGCACCCAGTTCGACCCCGAATGCGTGGATGCGCTGCTGGCGTCACTCGACGACGAGCTCGTAGTGCGCGCCTCGCGGCTCACGCACGCCTGATCGCCCGCGGCTCTACGCGGCGGCGTCGCCGAGCAGGCGCAGGCGCGGCGAGCGGCGCGCGAGCACCGCGCCCCAGTCGGCGTCCTCGATCAGGCCCGGCTCGGTCTCCTGAATGAACTCGCGCAGCACCCGCGCCAGCCCGTCAGGGTCTTCGAGGTGCGGGAAGTGCGCGGCGTCGGGGAGCGTGCGGAAGTAGCTGTGCGGGATCGCCTCGTGCGCGCGGCGCCCGTGGGCGAGCGGGATCGTGTTGTCGCGCTCGCCCCACACGATCATCGTGGGCATGCTCTCCAGCAGGTACAGGCGGTCGGTGGCGCTCACCCGCTGGCCGTGCACGTCGATCACCGAGCGCAGCGTCGTCAGAAACGCCTGGCGCGCGTCGGCGTTCTCGAGCGGCCGCAGAGCGCGCGCGATCGCCTGCAGGTATACCCCGCCTGCGAGCGCCCGTTCGCGCAGCCGGTGTCCGGCGGCGGCGAGCGCGCCCAGCACGCGCGGCTGGATCGTGAGCGACAGCAGCGCCGAGACGCCCGGCAGCGCGGCGGTTCGCAGCATCGGGCTCACCTCGCGCCCCAGCCCGCCGCTGGAGATCAGCACGAGCCGCTCGACGCGCTGGGGGAACTGGTAGAAGAACTGCATCGCCACGCCGCCGCCGAGCGAGTGCCCGACGACGCTCGCGCGGTCGATCCCGATCGCGGCGAGCAGGTCGCGGATGCTGGCCGCGTGCGCTCCCAGCGAGTAGTCCCCGCGCGGCGCCGCCGAGTCGCCGTGCCCGATCAGGTCGGGAGCGACGACCGTGTGGTCGTGCGCGAGCTCCATCGCCACCGACCTCCAGTGGCTCGACGAGTTGAGCATGCCGTGGATCAGCACGACCGGCGGTCCGCTGCCGGCGACCCGGTAGATCACCCGGCGCCCGTGCAACGTGATCTGCCACTCCTCGAATTGCTCCGCCATGTTCAGCGAGCATCGTCCCACAGCCGGATGTTCCGGCGCCCCGCCCGTCGCGCGCGGCGCCGCGCGCGCTCGTGCTCGTCGAGCCGAGCGTCGTCCGGCTCGACGTGCTCGTCGACGTCCGCGCTCTCGTCGTCGGGCTCGGTCCACTCATACAGGCAGTGGCTCGCCGAGGCAACGCGCCGGCACGCCCGCTGCAGCTCTTCGGCGAGCTCGAGCCACGCGTCCGAGTGCGGTGGCTGCTCGGCGTCGAGCAGCAGCACGGCCTGCGCCAGGCGCTCGCGCAGGCCCTCGCGGAAGCGCTCGATCTCCTGGGATGCGGCCGTGCGCGCGTTGCGCCACTCGCGGTGCTGCGGGGACTCGGGCAGCGGCCCCACGCCGCCATCGCGGCGGGCGCGGCGCAGTCGCTGCGAGCCGGAGCCGGTGAGCGCCCACGTCGGCACGCCGTGGCGGCGCGAGAGCGCGAGGCGCCCGGCCGCGTGCAGGACGGCCAGCCGCGAGCGGACATGGCGCGCCGCGGCGGAGCGGCGGGGCACGGAGAGGTGTTCGAGGATCGCCCACACGGGGACTGCGGGCGTGTCGCGCGCCTGGTGGCGCGCCGCACGCTCGACGGCCGCCAGCACGAGCTCGTCGGAGGGCTGGTCGGGGGCTGTGGCGCGCGGCTCGTGGTCTGGGTCTGGCATCTCGCCTCCTCTTGCTCGAGGGCGCCGAGCGCGCGCGTCGACTCCAGCCGCGTGTCCCCGCGGTACGCCCGGCGCAGCGCTGAGGGACAATCGACGGGCATCGAGGGTGAGCGACTCGGTGCCGGGCCCGGGGTGTTGACGCACCGCCGGGCCGCTATTTCAGGTCAGGCTCGACGGTAGTCCGAGTACCCGTCGCAAACAAGCGAAACTGGTAGAAAGTCTCAGTGTTGACACACCTCTGTTTCACGGCGGGCACAGATGTGAGCGCCGGGTGACGACCGAGCGCCAGCGGCGGACGCCGTACCTGGACGCGCTGTGCGAGTACGCGGCGCGCCAGCCGGCACGGCTGCACGTGCCTGGCCACAAGGGCGGCCCGGGGGCGGACCCGGGATTGCTGGAGGCGCTGGGCGAGCGTGCCGTCAGCCTCGACATCCCGGCGCTCACCCACGGCATCGACGTGGGCGTGGAGCCGACGCCGTTCGCGCAGGCGCAGCTGCTGGCCGCCGAGGCGTGGGGGGCCAAGCGGGCGTGGTTCCTGGTCAACGGCGCCTCGCAGGGCAACCTCGCTGCCGGCCTCGCGCTCGCGCACTACGGCGACGAGGTGGTCGTGCAGCGCAACGCGCACTCGAGCACGATCGACGCGCTCGTGCTGTCCGGCCTGCGCCCGACGTTCGCGGCGCCCGAGGTGGATCCGGAGCTGGGGATCGCGCACTGCCTGACGGCGGATACGCTCGAGCGTGCGCTGGCGGCCGCGCCCGAAGCGGTGGGCGCGTGGGTCGTCTCGCCGACGTACTTCGGTGCGGTCGCCGACGTGGCGGCGCTGGCGACGGTCGCGCACGGGCGCGGCGTGCCGCTGATCGTGGACGAGGCGTGGGGGGCGCACATGGCCTTCCACGAGGACCTTCCCGAGCACGCGCTGGCGCTGGGTGCCGACCTGGTGATCTCCAGCACGCACAAGATCGTCGGCAGCCTCACCCAGTCGGCGATGCTGCATCTCGGCGACGGCGAGGGCGGCGAGGGCGGCGAGGGCGGGCTGATCGGCGCGGACACGGTCGACCGCGCGGTCACGCTGACGGAGTCGACCAGCCCCAACTCGCTGCTGTGCGGCTCGCTCGACGCCGCCCGCCGCCAGGCGGCGGTGCACGGGCGCGAGCTGCTTACGGACACGATGGCCGCGCTCTCGCGCGCGCGGGAGGAGATCCGGGCGATAGACGGGCTGGACGTGCTCGACGAGCGGCTGGCGGGGCGCCCGGGCGTGTTCGCATACGACCCGCTGCGCCTGGCGGTGGACGTGCGCGGGGTGAACGCGAGCGGCTACGAGCTTGCGCCGATGCTGCGCGAGATCGACGACATCAACCTGGAGCTGTACGGGCAGAACGTGCTGGTGGCGGTGTTCGGCATGGGCGAGCGCGGCCTGCCGGAGGCGCAGCGGCTGGTGGCGGCGCTGCGCACGGCGGTCGCGCGCGTCGGCCTCGACCCCGGCGGCGCGCGCGCGAGCTTCGCGGCGCCGCCGCCGTGGGGCGAGCTGGCGATGACCCCGCGCGAGGCCTTCCTCGGCGCGCAGGAGGTGGTGCCGGCGGCGCAGGCGGTCGGGCGGATCGCGGCGGAGTCGCTGGCGACGTATCCGCCGGGGATCCCCAACGTGCTCCCCGGCGAGCGCCTGACGGCGCAGACGCTCGCCTACGTGCAGCACACGCTCGAGGTGGGCGGCAGCGTGCGCGGCGCGAGCGACCGGCTGCTGCGCACGGTGCGCGTGGTCGCAGAGGACTAGGCGCCGATGCCGGCGACGCGCTCGAGCCAGCGGGCGAACAGCTCGCGCGCGAGCGGGACGGCGGTGCGCTCGACGGCGCGTGCCTGCGCGAGCAGCGCGTCGAGCGACCGGTCTCCGGGGAGCCGCTCGAGGCTGGCGGCGTATGCGGGCACCGTGCCGCACGCGGCGACGAGCGCGGGCGTGAGCTCGAGGTGGAACTGCAGCGCGTACGCGCGCGCGACGACGAACGCCTGCTGCTCGTAGCGCTGCGAGCGCGCGAGCTGGACGGCGCCGTCCGGCAGCTCGTAGGTGTCGCCGTGCCAGTGGAAGGCGTCGAAGCTCGCGGGCGCGGCGGCGAACACGGCGTCGACGCCGGCCGCGTCGGTGAGCTCGACGGGCCCCACGCCGACCTCGGGCAGCGGACCGGCGGCGACGCGCGCGCCGAGGCTCGCGGCGAGCAGCTGCGCCCCCAGGCACACGCCCCAGAAGGGGGTGCCCGCGCGCACGGCCTCTGCGATCAGCCGCTTCTCGGGCGCGAGCCACGGGTGCAGCGCGTCGTCGTATGCGCCCATCGGGCCGCCCATCGCGACGATCCCGCTGTAGGAGCGCCAGTCGGGGAGCCGCTCGCCCTGGTCGAGCTGCACGCGGTGCAGCGTGAGGCCCCGCTCGAGCAGCTCGTCCTCATACGCCGCCGGGGGCTCGCAGCCGATGTGCTGCAGGACGAGGAAGGGTCGCGCGGGGCTCGCGGGCGCGGACGGCGTGGGCTCTGGCACGGGGCGGACACTAGTACCCGGCATGCGCGGCGGTCCGCCGGCCGCGAGGCTCAGCGCGGCGGCTGCTCGCCGTCGTGGTAGTCGACGGTGTCGCTCAGGCGGAACATCGCCCGCAGGCCGCCGCCCTCCGGCAGCCGCTCGTATGCGCCGAGCTTGCCCGAGTCGGGGTAGATGACGATGTCCGGCTCGCCGCTGGTGCTGAAGGCAAGGAACCGCACAGTCGCGCCGGTGCGGTTGACGAGCTGGTGCCCGCCGCGCTCGCCGCGCGGGAACGCGACGACCTCGCCCTCGCGCAGCTCGCGCCAGCCCTCGGGCGTGCGCAGGCTGGGCGCGCCGGCGAGCACGACCACGAGCTCCTCCTCGGTGTAGTGGAAGTGGTACGGGTAGGCCGCTTCGCCGGGCGGCAGCTCCCACATGCTCAGCCCCAGCCGTTCGCTGCCGGCCTGACGGCTGAGACGCGCGCGCCGGCAGCGAAAGCCGGGGTGCTCGCGCGGCTCGTCGAAGAGGGGGTCGTTGATGTTGGCCATGCTCACGCGCTGCTCGCCGCGGCGCCTTCGGCCGGGCTCGACGGCGTGATCTCATCGGGCAGGTCGCCGCTCGGCCACGACTGCCAGGGGAACGCCCCGCGCGCGTGGCGCAGCCTGTAGACGAGCGCGCCGTGCGCGTTCATGGCGTGCCAGGCGGCGTGCGTTGTGAGGGTGAAATCGGGGATCCAGTACCGATCGGGGATCGGGTCCGATGGCGCCGGCGGTGCGCTGAGATCGATGTCGGCGGCGACGTGACCCTCGCCGTCCTCGAGCGAAAGGCGCGCGAGGATCGTCCCGTCGCGGTCGCAGACCTGCGACTCGCCGAGCATCTTCGTCTTCCACGGGATGCCGGGGCCGAGCGGCGTTTCGCCCTGGATCGGTCCGACGTGCGAAGCGTGGGCCACCGGCACGCCGGTCAGGCGCGCGACCTGGCCGGGCAGCGCGCGGGCCTGCTCGAGCCAGATCCGGTGCTCGCGCTCGGCCCACAGGTGCAGCGGGCCGGCCCAGTTGAGTGGCATCGAGGGCCAGCACATGCCGCCGAGCACGACGCGTGCGCCGGCGTCGCGCACGCGCGCGGAGGTGCGAGAGCGTGCCCACTCCCAGCCCGACATCAGCCCCACGGTGCAGCCGAGCGCCTCGCAGCGCGTCACCCCCGGGTCATCACCGCCGACGTAGAAGTGCTGCTCCCAGGCGGTGGGGATGTCCTTGTCGTGGAGGTGCACGGCCCCGCTCGGCTCGGCGAGCACGAACGTGCCGTAGGCGTGCCTGCCTCGCACGGCGAGGAACCCGCCGCCGATCACGCAGTCCAGCTCGCGCGCGAGCCGCGTGATCAGCTGGAACGGCTGCCCGTCGACGGGTCGCGGCGCTCCGCGGAGCACCTTGGCGAACACGTTCGGCGTCGTGCACGCCTCGGGGACGAGGATCACCTCCGGCGAGTGCTGTGCGTGCGCGTCGCGGACGAGGTCCTCGATCCGCTCGAGGTTGCGCTGCACCTCGCCGAGCGCGAGCGCGGGCTGGACGACGGCGATGCGCGTCACGCGACTACCTCCTCGAGGGCCGCGTGGGTGGGTGTTGCGGCCGATGTCGGCGCTGGCCGGGGCGGGGCGGGCCAGGGGGCTCCGGGGTGCTCGGAGCCGGCGATCGTCCGCGTGGAGCGAAAGCGCTCGGCGCGCTGCTCGGCGCGCACGCCGAGCTCGGTGCGCATGTCGGGCAGCGCGCGGCGCAGCGTCCGCAGGCGCGGTTGCTCACCGCGCCACAGCGCCGCGCCGAGAGCGCGAGCCAGCCGTGGCAGGGGCAGGATCTCCTGGGGCGTGCGCGCGCGGCCGAACAGGTCGGTGATGTCGGGGTCGCTCGTGCGTCCGGCGTCGCGCAAGACCTCGCAGATGATGGCCGACTGACGTTCGACGCGCGTGTCGGAGTTGGCGAAGTGGTAGGCGGGCAGGCACTCGCGATCGCGGGCCGCCTCCCACGCGCGGGTGGCGCGATCGACAGCGTCGGGGTCATCGAGAACGGGGAGCACGTGCTCGGCGAGCGTGCGCCCGGCGAACATCGCGTCGCGCATGCCCTGCCCGGTTACCGGATCCTTGAAGTGCCCGGCGTCGCCCGCGAGCGCCCAGCCAGGGCCGGAGGAGGCGCGGAAGAACGCGGGCGTCTCGCCGGTGCTGCGCAGCTTGCTCCCGGGCGGCGCGCCCGCGAGGCGCTGCGCGAGGCTCGGGTGCTCGTAGAGCTTGCGCTGCCAGTAGCCCTCGGGATCCCTGCGCGCCTCGCTGGCCTCGTCACGGTGGCCCATGAGCAGGATCAGAAGCCTGCCGGCCGGCGTGGTGGGAAAGGCGAATGCGAACGAGTCGCCCTCGCGCCACTGGTAGTAGGTCTCGGCCTCGACGCCGCCTGCCATGGGGTCCTCGACGTAGCGAAACACCAGGCCGCGGCCGTTGCGCGAGATCCGGTACGGAGCCCACGAGCCCACGAGCGCGGCGACCGTCGAGCGCCGGCCGTCGGCTCCGACGATGAGCTTGGAGGCGATCTCGTGTCCCGCGCCGTCGCGGTCGCGGTAGCGCACGCCGACGACGCGTCCGGCGCGCCAGCGAAGCGACTCCACCGTGCACTGCTCGCGCACGTCGGCGCCCTGCTCGCGCGTAGCCTCGACGAGTTGGAGGTCCTGCAGGTCGCGCGGGACGCACACGCCGTAGTCGATGCCGTCGTCTGCGGGGCGCAGCCGCTCGACCGCGCTGACGCCCTCGACGACTATGCGCGTCCAGCGCACCTGCGAGGGGTTCAGCGCGAGGATTCGCGGCAGCGCCCCGAGCTTTGCGAGCTCGCTGGTGCCGGCGGGCATGAGCAGATGCGTGGAGAGCTGGTCTGAGGGGAAGCGCATCCGGTCGAGCACCACCACGCGCCGCCCGGCCCGCGCGAGCGGCGCGGCCACGGCGCAGCCCGCCAGGCGCGCTCCCACGACCACGACGTCGACCTGCTCCATCTCGCCCCTTTCGATCCTCTGCCCCCGCCTGCGCGTTGGCGTGGAGGTCGGCTGGACTATAGGCCCCGGGAGTCGGCGCGGGTGTATGGTTGCCGCGTGTCCGGCAGCGTGCGAGGCAAGGTGGCGCTGATCACGGGGGGAGCACGCGGCGTCGGCGCCGCGACGGCCACTCTCCTGGTCGCGCGCGGAGCAAGGGTCGTGCTCGTCGATCTCGACGCCGATCCGCTGTGCGAGCTCGTGGAGCGGCTTGGCGAGGACAACGCGACGTCGATCGTCGGCGACGTCGTCGAGCTCGCCGACATGCGGGCGGCGGTCGCCCATAGCGTCGAGCGCTTCGGCGGCATCGACGTGGTCGTGGCGAATGCGGGGATCGCCACCTACGGGTCTGTCGCCGCCGTCGATCCGCAGATGTTCCGGCGCCTGATCGACATCAACATCACGGGCGTGTTCCACACCGTCCGCGCGGCGCTGGGAGAGCTCGTGCGCCGGCGCGGCTACATCCTGGTCGTCTCCTCTGAGGCCGCGTATGCGGCGGCTCCGGGCCTTGCGGCGTACAACGCGAGCAAGGCCGGAGTCGAGCACTTCGCCAACGCGCTGCGCCTGGAGCTCGGCTACCAGGGCGTCGCGGTCGGCAGCGCGCACATGTCTTGGATCGACACGCCTATGGTGCAGGACGCCAAGCACGACCTGGCGGCGTTTCGCGAGATGCTCGAGACGCTGCCGGGCCCGCTGGGAGCGACGACGTCGGTCGAGGACTGCGCCGAGGCGTTCGTGCGCGGCATCGAGCGGCGGGCGAGTCGCGTCAACGTCCCGGGCTGGGTGGGGCTGCTGCGCTGGCTGAAGCCTGCGCTGACCTCGAGGCTGGCGGCGCTGCAGGCCCGGCGCGACAGCAAGCGGATCCTGCCGCTGATGGACGAAGAGGTCGCCCGCCTCGGGCGCTCGGCGAGCGCGCGCGTTAGCGTGCCGGGCGCCGCCCACGGCGAGCCGGCTGAACCTGTCGCGTGAGCACCGAGCGCGAACTCGACGTCGTCCTGTTCGGAGCCACGAGCTTCGTCGGGCGTCTGTGCGCCGAATATCTCGCCCGTGCTGCGCCGCCGCAGGCGCGGATCGCGCTCGCGGGCCGCTCGCGTGAGCGCCTGCTCGAGCTGCAGGCCTCGCTCGGCGCTCGCGCCGCCGCCTGGCCGCTGCTCGTCGCCGACACGACCGACCCGCGATCGGTGGGCGCGCTCGCGGGGGCCGCGCGCGTGCTGGCCACGACCGTCGGTCCCTATCGCCGCTACGGGCTGCCGGTGCTGGAGGCATGCGCGACCGCGGGCACGCATTACGCGGACCTGACCGGAGAGGTGCTGTTCATGCGCGAGGCGATCGACCGCTACGGCGGCGTCGCGGCGGCCAGCGGCGCGCGCATCGTGCACGGCTGCGGCTTCGACTCGATCCCGTCAGACCTCGGCGTGCTGCTCCTGCACGAGGCGGTCAGTGGGGACGGCGCCGGCCAGCTGGAGGACACGACGCTCGTCGTGCGCGCGATGAAGGGCGGGGCCAGCGGCGGCACTATCGCGTCGCTGAAGGGCGAGCTCGACGCCGCGCGCACGGACCGCGAGCTGGCACGGTTGCTCGCCGACCCGTACGCGCTGAGCCCGGACCGCGGCGCCGAGCCGCGTCTCGGCGACGAGCGCGACCTGCGCGGCGTGCAGAACGACCGCGATCTCGGGACGTGGGTCGGGCCGTTCGTGATGAGCTCGATCAACACGCGCGTCGTGCGGCGCAGCAACGCGCTGCAGGGCTGGGCGTACGGACCCCGCTTTCGCTACCGCGAGGTGATGGGCTTCGGAACGGGCCCGCTCGCCGCAGTGCAGGCAGGCGCGCTGGCGGGCGGCGTCGGAGCGCTGATCGCCGGACTGTCGGTGCGACCGGTGCGCGCGGCGCTCGACCGAGTGCTGCCCGCTCCCGGCGAGGGCCCTAGCGAGCGCCAGCGCGAGCGCGGCTTCTTCCGTATCGAGATCCACGCGCGCACGTCGAGCGGCGCGCGATACCTATGCCGCGTGGCCGCCAGCGGGGACCCCGGGTACAAGGCGACGTCGGTGATGCTCGGGGAGAGCAGCCTGTGCCTGGCGCTCGACGAGGAGCGGCTGCCCCCGCGCGCGGGGGTGCTGACGCCGGCGACCGCGATGGGGGACGCGCTCGTCAAGCGGCTGCGGCTCGCCGGGCAGACGCTCGAGGTCGAGCGAACCGCCTCCTGACGAGCTGTTGCCGCTGGTGGCCGTTCGGCTGCGACGCACGTCGCGCCGCCGCCGAGCTGTACGCGGCGCCGGCGGTCAGCTCGTCGTGGGTGGTGCGCTGCCGGACGTGCGCAGGCTGGTCAGTTTCCCGAGCAGCCCGAACCAGAAGGGCGCGCCGAGCGACAGCGCGATGAACGTCAACAGCCATCCGCCGAGAGTGTGGGCGGCCTCTCCGACGCTTTCGAAGTTCGCCTGGGCGGGATCGCCGCTGCTCTTGTTCCAGCCGATCGGCACGCCGAGCTGCTGCACTTCCGCGATTGCCTTGGCTGCTTCCTTGGGGTTGGCGCCTTCTTTGATCGCGCTCTTTTCGGCATCGGCGACGACCGCGGCGCGGACGGCGTTGTCCTTAGCCAGCGTTTCGGCGATGCCGATGGTGTTCACGTTCAGGCCCACCGTCGCCACCAGGGAGAGCACGCAGATCACGAGCTGGGCTTTGCGCTTGTACCAGCCGGACACCCGTTCCATGGAGCCGTTGAACCAGTCTTCGACGAGGCTGCGCAGGTGGTCGCGGTCTTTGGCCATCCCTTTGGTCAGGCCCAGCAGCGCGTCCTTGACGCCGCCGGGAATGTTCGCCAGGGCGATCTGCCTGCCAATGCCTTCGATCGGGTCTGCGTTGTTACCGGGCGCGACGATGTCGAGCAGGGCGAGCGCGAACAGGTTCGGGTTCAGGTAGGAGGGTTTGCGGCCCTTCTTGTAGAGGGGCCGGATCAGCCCGTGACTGAGAACCTGCGCCTTCAAGGAGGTGCCGCCGCGCGCGTGCTGGGCAGCCGAGGCCGACCCACCGGGCGGGCCGGGCAGCGCTGCGACCGCGGCCATGTCGACGGGCGCCACTGCGGCCGGCGCGCCCATTTCCCCGGCGGCGCCGTCGTCCTCGAGCAGGTTGCGCAGCGCTTCCTCGAGCGTCTTCGCGCGCCATTGGAGCACCCCCGCGATCGCCTCCTGCACGGCGCTGCAGAGGACGCTGAAGAGCACATAGACGAAGCTGAGCCCGATGGCGATGTCGAGCGGCGCATATCCGGTCAGACTTGGCATCGCGATTCCTCAGAATACATCGTCCAGGTTCTCGGCGCAATCCGCTATGTCGTACTCTGGGGCGGCGGCGAGGGGAGCCGCGTCAGGCTAAGATCGGCCCCATGGCTGAAGGCGTTCTGGCAGTGGTGGGAACGGTATTGGGGGGCGCCACCGGTGGCGGGCTCGCGTGGGCCAACACGTTCTACAGCGAACGTCGCCAGGACCTTCGCGCACGCGCAAGCCAGGAGCGCGCGGAGCAGCACGCGCGCGAGCAAGCCAGGCAGGCAGAGGGGCGAGCCACAAAGAACATGGCGTCGAACATCATCGAGGCGCTGTCAAAGGTCGAGGAGGCGTTGTCGAAGTTTGGCGTCAGCCCGCCCACGACGGAGGACGGCACGCCGCTTGGAGAGGATGGCGCCCCCGTGCGCTGGCCGCTTGGATGGGAGGGCTGGTACGCCACCTGGGAGCTCAACTGGGAATTGCTGGCCGACAGCTGGGACCAAGAGTCATATATCGTGATGTCCAGGGCCTACAGCCGCATCAACGAGCTTCAGCATGGCCTGAGCACCACCGGCGGCGCAGAGATGAGCTCCGCAGACCTCGAGTTCTTCAAGAACTGCCAGAGACAGCTCTCAGAAGCTCGCGACGTCCTGCAACGGCGGGCCAACGTGAGCCCGTAGCCGCGGGCCTCTGGATAACCGCGATCCAGCAGGCCTTTCGTCGATGGAGCCAACCGGGATCGAACCGGTGACCTCCTGCTTGCAA
>CAVWMU010000013.1:0-38715 GCA_963756205.1 uncultured Solirubrobacteraceae bacterium | reverse complement strand
GGAGGCGATCCTGTTCGCGGTGATCGGCTGGGGCGACTACGCCGACGGGATCGCCGCGCGCGTGACCGGCCAGTACAGCCGCCTGGGCGCGCTGATGGACCCCGTCACCGACCGGCTGCTGGTGATCGCGGGCGTGGTCGTGACCTGGCGCTTCGAGCTGCTGCCGCGGTGGGCGCTCGCGGTGCTCGCCGCGCGCGAGCTCTCGATGCTCGCGATCGGGCGCTACGGCCTCGCCCGCGGCGTCGAGCTGCGCATCAACTGGCCGGGGCGGCTGGCCGTGGCGCCGGTGATGGGCTCGTTCTTCTTCGCGATGGCCGGCCTGCGCGGCCTCGGCGAGGCGCTGCTTTACGTGGGCCTTGCGCTGGCGCTCGTCGCGAGCGCGCTGTACGTGCGCTCGGGCATCCGCCAGCTGCCCGTCCAGCCGCACCCGTAGGGCCTCCCGCAGAGTCTCAAGCTCAGCCTGACCTTTTGGGCTATACTGCACCCATGGCCGGCCTGTGCCCCGCAGGGGTGCGATGCCGGCGTGTCCGCAAACCGGCGCAGGACGGCGTGAGTCCGCGAGAGGAGAAGGCCCCATGGACGAGACGTTTCCCGACCTTGGCTCGCTGTCGGACGTCGAACTGAAAGACGTCATCCGCCAGCTGACCGAGGAGGAGACCGAGATCTCCTACAGCCGGCGGCATCCTGCACGGCAAGATCGACATCCTGCGCGCCGAGCTGGTCAACCGCCTGCGCCACAAGCACAGAGACGGCGACATCGCGATCACCGGCGAGGACGTGCAGAGGCTGACGGACATCCTCGCCGGCGCGATGCGGAGACCCCGAGCCAGACCGTAGACGGCGATGGCGCTGCACTGCACCGAGTGCGGCTTCGTCAACGACGAGGGCGCCAACTACTGCCAGCGCTGCGGCGCGCGGCTGGCGCGCGGCGAGGGCGCGGCGCCGGCGAGGCGAGCGGCGGCGCCGGCGCGGGGACCGTACCGGATCGACGAGGCCGGCGAGCTCGTGCCGGTGGAGATCGGCGAGGTCAGCCGCGCGCGGCCCCGCGCTCGTGATCCGCGCCGGCGGCGGGCGCGTGGGGAGAGCTTCCCGATCAGCGGCGAGCGCATGAGCATCGGCCGGCGCCCCGACTGCGAGGTGTTCCTCGACGACGTGACCGTCTCGCGCGACCACGCGCTGCTCGTCCACCGCGGCGAGTACTGGTACCTCGACGACTGCGGGTCGCTGAACGGCACCTACGTCAACCGCTCGCGGATCGAGTCCCACCGCCTGGAGGAGGGCGACGAGCTGCAGATCGGCAAGTACAAGCTGACCTTCCACGCACGCTGATGGGCGCACGCGACACCCGCCGACGCAGAGCCGCTCGCGCTGACCGATCCGGACGCGGACGCGCTGGCCGAGCACGGCCCGCGAGCGCGCGGCACGGCAGCGCCAGAAGTCGCTGACGATCGGCGCGGTGTGCAAGGCGCTCGCGCAGGAGTTCCCCGACATCTCGATCTCGAAGATCCGCTACCTGGAGGATCAGAAGCTGCTCGACGCCGCGCCGCACGCCCGGGCGGCTACCGGCTCTACACGCAGGGCGACGTCGCGCGCCTGCGCACGATCCTGCGCATGCAGCGCGACGAGTTCCTGCCGCTGCGCGTGATCCGCCAGGAGCTCGCCGCGGGCCGCGGCCGGACCGACCCGCAGGTGCCCGCCGCGTCGGGCGCGAGGGCGCGCGCGCGTGGCGCACGAGCGTGAGCGTGCGCGACGCGACCGGCGCGCTGTACTCGATGGAGGACGTGCTCGAGGAGACCAAGGCCGACGCCAAGCTGGTGCGCGAGCTCGAAGAGTACGGCGTGGTCAAGGGCGAGATGCGCGGCGGCGTGCGCTACTTCGACGAGACCGAGCGCGAGATCATCGCGCGCGGTCGCCGAGCTGGCCCGCTACGGCGTCGGCGGGCGCAACCTGCGCGTGTTCCGCTCCTCCGCCGACCGCGAGGCCAACCTGCTGCAGCAGATCCTCGCCCCGGCCCTGCGCTCGCGCAACCCCGAGCGGCGCAAGGAGGCGGTCGAGGCGCTCGAGAACCTCGCCGCGGTGGCCACCCACCTCAAGCACCTGCTGCTGATCCGCGACCTGCGCAAGATCGTCCGCTGACGCCCGATGACCTGCGCTGGCCGGAACGGGGATGCGAGCCGGAGGCGAGTGTCTCCGGCTCCGGTCGGCGTCCTCGATCGCTCGCGTGCACAGCACGCCACGCTCTCTGCGTCCTTGATCTGCTCGGTCCCCGGGCGTCAGGTCGCTGTGTCCGATGACCTGCGGATCTCTGCGCTCGTTCGATCCGCGAGATACCCGACTTCCCGCAGGCGGGGATCGCCTTCAAGGACATCACGCCGCTGATGGCCGACGCGGGCGCGCTCGCCGGCGCGGTTGCGGGGCTGGCCGAGCATGCGCGCCCGCTCGCGGTCGACTGCGTCGTGGCGGCCGAGGCGCGCGGCTTTCTGCTGGGGCCGGCGCTCGCGCTCGAGCTCGGCGCGGGCTTCGCGCTCGCGCGCAAGCCGGGCAAGCTCCCCTACGAGACGGTCAGCGCCTCCGTACCAGCTGGAGTACGGCGCGAGCACGCTCGAGCTGCACACCGACGCGGTCGCGCGGGGGCGGCGCGTGCTCGTGCACGACGACCTGCTCGCCACCGGCGGCACCGCGGCGACGCTGTGCGAGCTCGTCGAGCAGCTTGGCGGCGAGGTCGTCGGCTGCGGCTTCCTGGTCGAGCTCGCGTTCCTGAACGGGCGCGAGCGGCTTGCGGGGCGCGACGTGCACGCGCTGATCGCCTACGAGCACTGAGAGCGCTCGCGCGCCAGCTTCTAAGCTGGCGGTCGTGCCCACCGCGCGTCGCAGCCGCACCATCGCCGCACCCGCGCAGGAGCTGTGGGAGCTCGTGTGCGACCCGCACCACCTGCCGCGCTGGTGGCCGCGCGTGACGCGCGTGGAGGGCGTGGATGAGCGCGCGTTCACGGAGGTGATGAAGACGCGCCGCGGCAGGCTCGTGCGCGCCGACTTCGACGTGGTCCTCGCAGGGGAGGGCCAGCGCACGCTCACATGGGTGCAGCGCGTGGCCGGCACGCCGTTCGCGACCGTGTTGAAGTCCGCCGAGACGGAGCTGCGGCTCGAGCCCGCCGGCGAGGACGCGGCTGCGACCGAGGTGACGATCGAGCTGCGCCAGGAGATGGCCCGCAGCTCGACGCGCGGGGGCTTCCTGCGCCTGGCGCCGCGCTTCGGCGCGCCGCTGGTGCGTCGCGCGGCGGCGGCGACGCTCGAACAGGCGCTCGACGGTCTGGAGTCGATCAGTGGCTGACTGCGGCGCACCCCCGAGGATGCGCTGGTGGGGCTGGGGCGACCCCGCCCACCCGCCGGTGCTGCCCGCGCACGCGCTGGACTGGCTGCGCGAGAACGTCGGCCTGGGCGCGCGCCCGCGCCCGGCGGTCGCGCTCGGGCAGGTGCGCCTGCCGGCGCCCGGCGCGCCGCAGGCGGCGCTGGCGGCGCTGCGCCAGATCGTCGGCGCCGAGCACGTCCGCGACGGGCACGCCGAGCGCGTGCTGCACGCCGCCGGCAAGGGCTATCCCGACCTCGTGCGCCTGCGCGCGGGCGAGCCGGAGGGCGCGCCCGACGCGATCGTCTACCCGGCCGGGCACGAGCAGCTGCGCGCGCTGCTCGAGCTGTGCGCGCGGCCATTCGCTCGCGGTGGTGCCGTTCGGCGGCGGCACGAGCGTCGTCGGCGGCGTCGCGCCGCTGCGCGGCGAGCACGCGGGCGTGATCGCGCTCGACATGAGCCGCATGGCGCGAGGTGCTCGAGCTCGACGAGCAATCCGCGACGGTCAGGGTGCAGGCTGGCATCCGCGGGCCCGAGCTCGAGCGCCGGCTGGCGCGCGCGCGGGCTGACGCTCGGGCACTTCCCGCAGTCCTTCGAGTACGTCTCGCTGGGCGGCTGCGCGGCCACGCGCTCGGCCGGGCAGGCCTCCAGCCGGCTACGGCGCGATCGAGAAGATGGTGCTGGGCCTGCGCGCTGGCGGCGCCCGCCGCGGAGATCGCGCTGCCGGCGCTGCCCGCGAGCGCCGCCGGACCGGGGCTGCGCCAGCTGCTGGTGGGCTCGGAGGGCACGCTCGGGGTGATCAGCGAGCTCTCGCTGCGGGTGCGCCCGGCGCCGCGCGAGCGCATCTACGAGGGCGTGTTCTTCGAGGACTTCGCCGCCGGCTGCCAGACGCTGCGCACGCTCGCGCGCGAGCACGCGCTCGCGGACGTGGCGCGCGTGTCCGACGAGCAGGAGACGCGCATGTCGCTCGCGCTCGCCGGCGCGGGGGGCGTCAAGGGCCGCGCCGGACGCGCCTACCTGCAGCTGCGCGGCTACCGCGAGGGCTGCCTTGCGATCCTCGGCTTCGAGGGCGCCGGCGAGGAGCTCGCGTCGAGGCGCCGGCGCGCGCTCGCGCTCGTGCGCGACGGCGGCGGCCTGGCCGTCGGCAGCTCGCCCGGGCAGGCGTGGCTCGCGGGCCGCTTCACCGCGCCGTACATGCGCGACGAGCTGCTCACGCACGGGGTGATGGTCGAGACGCTCGAGACGGCCGTGCAGTGGTCGGGGCTCGCGCACCTGCACCGCTCCGTCGGCGCGGCGATCGCGGGGGCGCTGCGCACGTGCGGCACGCCGGGCCTTGTCATGTGCCACGTCTCGCACGTGTATGAGACGGGCGCCTCCCTGTACTTCACGCTGCTCGCGCGCCAGCGCGAGGGCGATGAGCTTGGCCAGTGGCGCGCGGTCAAGCAGGCCGCCGGCGATGCGATCCTCGCGGGCGGCGGCACGATCACCCACCACCACGGGGTCGGGCGCGATCACGCGCGCTGGATGCCGCAGGAGGTCAGCGAGGGGGGCATGGCGGCGCTGCGGGCGCTGAAGGCGGAGCTCGACCCGGCGGGGATCATGAACCCCGGCAAGCTGCTCGAGCTCAGTGCAGGCTGAACGCGCCGCGCAGCACGACGTGGCCCGGGCGCGTCGGTTTCGGGTTGGTCTCCTCGGTCAGCAGGATTTCGCGGTATCCGCCGGCGTTGCTGGGCAGCGCCGAGCCGCCCGCGAGCTTGCGGTCTGAGCCGACGTCCGAGCTTTTGCTGAGCGGCAGCGCGCTCGAGGGCGAGTTGTAGAGCCAGACGGCGTAGTAGAAGCCCTTGGCCGGGGGGATGTTCTGCGCTTCGATGAAGAACGCCTGCTTGGCGCCTTCGGCGAGCACGTAGACGACGCCGACGCTGCGGCTCCTGGGGTTGGGCGATTTGAGGTTGATCTGGTTGTCGATCGTCGGCCCGGTTTTGGTGGCGCTGGTGCTCGTCGTGCTCGTGGTGCTCGCTTTCTTGGCGCCCGAGCCGCCGCCGACGAGCAGCACGATGGCGACGATCACGACGACGGCGATCGCGGCCAGCAGCACCGCGCCGCCCAGCCTCGAGCTCGACGGCGATGGCGGGGCGGGCGCCAGCGGCGCCGGGGCGCCGCCGCTCGCGGCTGCGGACGCGGAGGAGAGGTCGCCGACGCGCTGGGGTTGGCGCACGGGCGCCGGCGCGCTCTCGCCCGAGGGCGCGGGGATCTCCGGCAGCCCGGCGCCCGCCAGCGGCGCGAGCTGCGCGGCGATCTCGCCGGCCCACGCCCGCGCCGGCTCGAAGCTGCTCAGGTAGGTGCGGGTGCGCAGGCGCTCGGCCACGCCGGGCTGCTGACCGAGCAGGTAGTCGCCGATTTCAAGCCGCCGCTCGGGCGTCAGTTCGCGCGCCCGGCGCGGCGCGAGCACCGCGAGCGCGGCGTGCGCGCGGTCGTGCACGGCGCGCTCGGCGATGCCCAGCAGCGTTGCCACCTCCGCGTAGCTCTTGTGCTGGCGCAGCAGCAGGGAGAGCGCCGCGCGCTGGTCGGGTGGGAGCTCGTCCAATCGGCTCATCGTGTGCGGCTCATCGTTGTGGAAGCCTCCGCCACCGCCGGTGTGGCCTGCCGGGCCGGCGACGGAAGGACCGTAGGCTATCGTGGCGCCGGGATGGGCACCGTGGACGCCGAGCAGATCACCCGTGCGATGCACGGGTTCGACCGCCTGTACGGCCTGGAGCTGCTCGCGTGCTCGGACACCGAGGTCACGGCGCAGGTCACCGTGCGCGAGGAGCTCAAGCAGCCGGCGGGCCTCGTCCACGGCGGCGTGTACGCGTCGATGGCCGAGGCGATGGCCTCGCTGGCGACCGCGCTGGCGGTATACGAGCAGGGCGAGATGGCGATGGGCCTGTCCAACAACACGAGCTTCCTGCGCCCGATCACCGCGGGCGTCGTGCACGCGTGCGCCACGCGCGTGCACCGCGGGCGCACCACGTGGGTGTGGGACGTGCGCTTCAGCGACGACGCCGACAACACCTGCGCGGTCACGCGCATGACGATCGCGGTGCGCCCCGCGCCCGAGGGCGTCACGCTCCCTCCGCGCGGCTGAGCATCAGCCCACCGGGCGCAGCGGCGCGGGCGTCTGGCGCGGCAACGGCCGTTCGTTGAAGCCCGTGCTCGGAAGCGCCGCCGGCAGCCGCGCTTCGGGCGCGCCGACTTCGTTGATCGGCACAGCCGTCCGCGCGGCGGCGGCGGCCACCCGCGCGCTGGTCGCGTAGATGTCCACGACGACGCCCGCGGTCGCGATCACGACCGTCCTGCCCGCCTGCGCGAGCACCGCTTCGACGCCCCTGATCCGCGTCCGCGAGCTCGGTGTAGCCCCACCCGGCAGGAAGCTGTTGTCGGGCGATGTGACGACCCGCAGCCGCGACACGCAGCCGCCCTCGCCGCCCGCCAGGCAGTCGCCGTACTGCACGCTGTAGGCGCCGCTCGGGTCCTGGGAGACTTCGCTGACGGCCATGCCCTCGAAGGACCCGCCGAGCCAGTACACGGGAAACGGCGCCGCGATCATGCCCTCGAGCAGGTTGTGCGGGATCGGCTGGTCCTGGAGCGTGTTGCCGCACGCCGACAGCGCGAGCGCGCACAGCGACGCGGTGCACAGCGCCGCGAGCGAGCGGGCGGGACGTTCTGCGGCTGCGAGGCGCACGCCTGGGCTAGCCGCGGTAGCGGTTGGTGATGGGCATGCGCCGGTCGCGCCCGAACGCGCGCGGGGTGATCTTGATCCCCGGCGGCGCCTGGCGGCGCTTGTACTCGGCGAGGTCGACCAGGCGGATCGCGCGCTCGACGTCGCCCGCGGGCAGGCCCTGGGCGATCAGCTGCTCGCGGCTGCGGTCGAGCTCGACGTAGCCCTCGAGGATGCGGTCGAGCACCTCGTAGGGGGGCAGCGAGTCCTCGTCGCGCTGGTCGTGGCGGAGCTCCGCGGAGGGCGGGCGCTCGAGGATCGAGTCGGGGATCGGGTGCTCGACGCCGGCTGGCGCCTGCGCGCCCTCCAGCGTGCGCGCGGCGAGCGCGCCGGCAGGGGAGTTGCGCCACTGGCACAGGCGGTAGACGAGCGTCTTTGGCACGTCCTTGATCACGGCGAAGCCGCCCGCGAGGTCGCCGTAGAGCGTCGTGTAGCCGACCGACATCTCCGACTTGTTGCCGGTCGTCAGCACCAGCCAGCCGAACTTGTTGGAGAGCGCCATCAGCAGGTTGCCGCGGATGCGCGCCTGCAGGTTCTCCTCGGTGATGTCCGGCTCGCGCCCGGCGAACTGGTCCTCGAGCAGCTGCTCGTAGGCGCGCATCACCGACTCGATCGGCAGCTCGTGCGCGCGCAGCCCGAGCGCGGCCGCGATCGCGCGCGCGTCGGACTGCGTGGTGGCGGAGGAGTAGGGCGAGGGCATGACGGCGGCGCCGACGCGCTGATGCCCGAGCGCGTCGGCGGCCAGGCAGGCGACCAGCGCGGAGTCGATGCCGCCGGAGACGCCGAGCACGACGTGCTCGAAGCCGTTCTTGCGCACGTAGTCGCGCAGGCCGAGCGTGAGCGCGCCGTAAACCTCGGCCTCGACTGGAGAGAGGGGCTCGGCGAGCGGCCCGCCTGGCGCGACGGGGGCGGAGGGCGGCGCGGCGGCCGGTGCGGGCAGCGCGGGCAGCAGCTGGACGCGGCGCTCGGAGCGGCGCGCGGCGGGGCGCTGGCTGGGGTCGCGCAGGCGCGCGGCCGCCGCCGCGTCGAGATCGACCTCGCACACGAGCAGCTCCTCGCGGAACTGGGCGGCGCGGGCGATCGTGGCGCCGGTGTGGTCGATCACGCAGGAGTGCCCGTCGAAGACGAGCTCGTCCTGGCCGCCGACGAGCCCGCAGAAGGCGATGCACGCGAGGTTGTCGCGGGCGCGCTGGGCGAACATGCGCTCGCGCTCGGCGCCCTTGCCGGCGTGGTAGGGCGAGGCGGAGATGTTGAGGATCAGCGTCGCGCCCGCGAGCGCCTCCTCGCTGGCCGGCGGGCCCGGCTCCCAGATGTCCTCGCAGACGGTCAGCCCGATGCGCTGGGCGCCGATCTCCACGATCGCGCCGGCGGGGCCCGCCTGGAAGTAGCGCTGCTCGTCGAAGACCCCGTAGTTGGGCAGGTAGACCTTGCGGTAGACCGCGTGCACGGAGCCTTCGGCGAGCACGGCGGCGGCGTTGAACACGTCCTCGGCGCGCTCGGGGAAGCCGACGACGGCGATCACGTCGTGCGTGGCGGCGGCCAGCTCGCGCAGCGCCGAGGCGGCGTCGGCGAGGAAGTGCTCCTTCAGCAGCAGGTCCTCGGGCGGATATCCGGTGAGCGCGAGCTCGGGGAACAGCACGAGCTGCGCGCCCGCCTCGCGCGCGGCGTCCACGCCGGCGCGGACGCGCTCGGCGTTGCCCGCGATGTCGCCGACCGTGGCGTTCATCTGGCAGAGGGCGAGACGCATCTGGCGGATCGTATCCGCGCCCTGAGCGCGACAGACCCACAGACGGCGCTCAGGAGCTGGGATGTCGCTTCTCAAGTCGGCGCAGCGGGACTGCCGATGCCTGTAGTGTGCTGCGTCCACGCTCGCTGTTGCGCCATCCAGGCGCGCTGATCATCACGACGGTGGCCGCCTCCGACCTGGCCTACCGGCTGCTGCTGCGCGAGTCGCTGCGACGCGCGCTGGGCATCGAATCGAGAGTCGTGCGCGCGCTCGGCGACCCGAGCGCGAGGCGCTCAGCCGGCGCCCGCGGGCTTCGTCGCTGAGGCGGGCTCGCCCGCGGGCTCCGTCGCGGCAGCGCGGGCGCCGTTGCTCTTGGCGGCCTTGGCTTTGCGCGCCGGGCGCGCGGAGGCGGAGCGGGCGGCGCTCGGGCGCACGCCGGCGGTGCGCGCCAGCGCGGCGATCGCCCACTTCAGGTCGGAGGCGATCTGCTCGAGGTCGGGCAGCGCGTCGTAGTCGCCGAGCAGGCCGAAGCCGAGATGGCCGTCGTAGCTCATCACCGCGATCCCGAGCGCCTGGCGCTGCGCGAGCGGCACGACCGGGTAGAGGACCTGCAGGCGGCGGCCGAGCAGGTACAGCGGGAACTGCGGCCCGGGCACGTTGGTGACGACCAGGTTGAAGAAAGGCTGGCGCGCCTGCAGGCGCGCGGCCTGGCTGAGGATCGTGGGCGGCGCGAAGCCGGCGAGGTTCGTTAGCACCTGCGCGCCGACCGCCTGGCCGCTCTTCTTGAGGTCCTCCATGGCGCTGCTGATCGTGTGCAGGCATTCGGCGGGGTTCTGCACGCCGACGGGCAGCGGCGCCCACATCGCGGCGACCTGGTTGCCGAGCGCGCCGCGCTGCTCCTTGGTGCGCACCGACACCGGCACCATCGCCTTCAGCACGAGCCCGTCGGTGTCGTGGCCCGCGCGGCGCAGGTAGCGGCCGAGGGCGAGGCTGACGGAGGCGAGCACGACGTCGTTGAGCGTGCCCCCGAGCGAGTCCTTGATCGCCTTGAACTTGGCGAGCTCGGCGTCGACGAAGGTGTAGCGGCGATGTGGGCCGATCTCGACGTTGAACGGGCTCGGCGGCGCCGGCGCGTTGATCCCGGCGAGCGTCGTCGCGCCGATGCTCGCGAGGCCGTCCTTGAGCTGCTTGGCCGCGCGGCGGGGAGCGCGCAGCAGGGCGCGCCCGCCGCGGAGCATCTCGGCGGGCACGGTCGAGCGCTCGACGAGCGCCTCCCCGAGCAGCTTCGCCGGCCCCGGCAGCGGCTTGGCGCTCCAGGGCGAGGCGGGCGCCGTGGGGGCGGGCTCGCGCGCGGTGTCGAACAGGACGGTGGTGATGTCCACGCCGGAGATGCCGTCGACGAGCGCGTGGTGGGTCTTTGCGATCAGCGCGAAGCGCCCGCCGGACATGCTCTGCACGAGCCATATCTCCCACAGCGGCTTGGAGCGGTCGAGGCGCTGGGAGAACAGCCGCCCTGCCAGGCGCTTGAGCGCGGCGTCGTCGGCCGGGTGGGGCAGGGCGGTGTGGCGGATGTGGTAGTAGGGGTTGAAGTGCGGGTCATCAGCCCACACCGGCCGGCCCTGGTCGAAGGGGACGTAGGCCAGGCGCTGGCGGTAGCGCGGCACCAGGTGCAGCCGTCCGAGCACGTGGTCGACGAGCTCCTGCAGCGTCGGCGCTGTGCCCTCGAAGACCATCACCGACGCCACGTGCATGTGGGCGCTCGAGTGGTCCTCGAGATGCAGGAACGTCGAGTCCAGTGCTGTCAGGCGGTCCGGGTTGGCCACGTCCGCGATTGTCGCGGTTGTGGAGGCCCGCGTCAACGGGTGGCGTTCGCGGGTCAGTCCGCGCCGGGTCCAGCTGCCCTCTCAGACGGTTCCTGCTACACCTCGGAGCATGGTCATCGCCGCGATTCTCCTGGTGCTGCTCGTGGGGCTCGTCGCCGGCGACGTGGCGCTCGTGCGAGCCCTGAAACGGCGTCGAAAGATCTCTCGCTGATCGCGGGCCGGCTGCTGGGGAGGGCGGCCTGAGGCATGTGGCCGTCCGCGGCCTGCGCTCCCAGCCTGCCGCGCCCGTCCAAGGTCATCCACCGGCGAGCGTATCGGGGCCTACCGCGGGCGGAGTAGCCTGCCGGAATCCGATATTTCGACGGCGTGGTTGCCACCCACGACGGTGGCGAGGAGGATCGATGACAGAGACTGTTCCGGTAAGCGTCCAGCATCAGCTCGCGGGCCCGGTGAAGAGCGGGCACCATCTCGCGAAGGCGCTGCACCCGAGTCCGCGAGTGCTCAGGGAGGCGATGGGCGAGGTCGACGGCTTCAACGCGAAGTTCGCCGTGCTGATCACCAGGCTGGTGGGCACGATGTGGTGCGCGTACCTGTTCGGCGTGATCGCCCTGCTGGGGCTGGGTCCGGCGCTGAAACCGGGGGGCGAGGGGATCGTGGCGTGGATTGCGCAGACGTTCCTGCAGCTCGTTCTGCTGTCGGTGATCATGGTCGGACAGAACGTGCAGAGCCTCGCCTCGGATGCGCGTGCCGCGAACACGTTCAAAGACGCGGAGGTGATCCTCGATCGCCTCGACCTGCACACGGCGGGCGGTCTGAAGGCGATTCTCGACCGCATCGACGAAATCGCGCCGGCTGTGGCGGGTGCCGACCCGGCGGGCGCGGGCGAGACCGCTCCTGGCGGAGCGTAAGCCGCCGGCTCCTCGGAATCCGCCGCTATTTGCGATCTATCTGTTCAGTCGCTCAATTCGCACATCTTGCATTGGCGCCTGCGTGAGCGTAGCGTCTCTTGTGGTCACTTGTCCCCCGGGGACCGCAGCGGTTGAAGGCTCGTCCCAGGGCGGCACCGAAAGGGGAGGCTGGAGATGAGACGCATCAGGATCACGGCGCTTTGCCTCGCGCTCGTACTGACGACAGGCGTCATCGTCGCGACGAGCGCGTCCGCGAAATTGCCTGAATGGGGCAGATGTGTTGCCGGCGCGAAGGGCAAGTATCGCAACGCCGCGTGCACGGAACCCGTGGCAAAACGGGCGGAAGGCAGCTATGAATGGAAGCACTCGCCGAACAACGAAGTGATCAGGAACGGAGCGGGCGAAGCTGTGCTTGAAACAGTCGGTGGCACGAAAATAAGGTGCAGCCACTTCGAAGGCGAACTTTGGATACCGGAAACAACGGACACAGTCGTGACGGACGTGCATCTCACGTTCGTTGAATGCGTCGAACCCAAATCGGGGGCTTCGTGTCAGAACGGCGCCAAAGGCGAAATCAAATCCACCAAGTTGCAGGGCGTTCTGGGATACATCGCGGGCGGCGGAACGGAAACGCCATCGGTGGGCCTGTCCCTTGCGCCGGCGCCGGGACAGGGCGCTCTCGCCGAATTCACGTGCCCGGAACTGCGCCCCGAACAGATCGTCCTGGGTAAACCAGGCGGAGGTGGCCACGGCGACTCCGTCATCGCGACGATCACGCCGGTCGATCTGATGACGCCCGAATTCAAACTCACGTACAGCGAGACGTCCGGCGTGCAGAGTCCCACCAAATTCGAAGGAGAAGGCAACGAAGACGTGCTCGAAATGTCCTTCAACGGACGCAAGGGCGCCTTCGAACAAACGGGGCTGCTGCTCGAAACGCCGTACAGCAGCGGCAGCGTCGAACGCGAGGTCAGGGCGTACGAGAAGTGACATACGCGGGAGGGCGTCGGGCCGAGCCTGGCGCCCTCCGCATCACCCCTCGAGGTGAGGCCAGTCGATCGTCTGCTCGAGGATCGGCACGCATCGAGGGCTTCTGGTCGAGATGCGGAGCGCGCCGGAGCTACGTCGGCCTTGGCTCTTGGAGATCGTCATGCCGGTCTTCAACGCCACCGGTCTACGAAGCCCTGGGGTAGCGACGATAGGCTGCGCTCATGTGGCGAGTCTATGGTGGCGCGGTCGCGTTCCTTGCTGGGGTGTCGGCGTTCATCGTGGACGCCAGACATCGGCGCACGCTGGGCCTAGAACTCATCGGCAGCCTTCCGGCGCCCCATCGCTCGAGGGGGCTGTCCAATACGGCCTACGACCTAATCCACGTCGGTGGGTGGGTGCTCATCGTCGCCGGTGTCCTGCTGATGATCATGGGCCTGATTCGGTACGCGGCGACCGTGCGGGCCTGAGCCAGCCACCTCTTCAAAAACGCTGAGGAGATCCTCGCGGGAGGGACGGGGACCTCGATGCCGGCTCGACCCGCAGGGTGTAGCCCTGTCCCTTTTCCCACCCGACGATCTGGGCTTTCAACTGCGCGAAGTGCTGCGCCGCCCTGTTGAGCTTTCGCTCGTGCTCCCACACGCCGTACTACCCTTGGAGGACCATGCCAGAGGACGAGATGGACCAGCAGCAGACGGAGCAGACGCCCACGGGCTACACGGTATCGGTGCCGAAGCGTGATGAGTTCTTCGGCAACCTCAAGAAGGCCGCGAAACCCGAGTCGGCTCACGATTCGAGAGCGGAGCCGGAGCCGGGTTCCCAAACGGGTCAGTAGTACCCCGGGTGCGCCGCCTCACGCGGGGGCGCGCGTAGCTTGCGAGTGTCACCACGCTCCCTCCGAACAGCAAGATCCCAGTTGCGAGCGGCGGGACTCCGTGCACTATGGGTGCAATCGCGGCGAGCGCCAGCATCAGGCCGCCGCCGCGCCTCATGGCCTAGCCGGCCTCGGGTTCGGCGGCACGCAGGAGCAGCGTCTTGAACATCGCTTGCTCGGCGGACCGCTCGTTGTAGCGGAAGGTGAACTCGTTGAGATAGCCCTGCAGCCAGCGGTGCGACACCTTCCGGTAGGTCCCACGGATCGACGGCTTGAGATGGCCGAAGAATCCCTCGATGGTGTTGGTGTGCGCGTCGCCGATGACGTACTCGCCGGTCGAGTGGCGGACTCGACTATGCGCCGCGAAGTGCCCTCCGAGCTGGTTGTACGCGGGCCACTCGTCGGTGTAGACGATGGAGGTCGGCTCGACCCACTCGACGACCTTCGCGTGGAGTCCCGGCCCGCGATGGGACGGCAGGACAGTCGCCTTGACGCGTCCGCCGCGCTCGACTGCAGCGAACACGGTTGCTCTACTACGTTCGCGGAGTTTCATGGCCTTGGAGCGCGCTTCGGGGTCTGTGCGCATGGAGTGTCTGATCCGGGGCTTGCCATCGACGGATGTCTCGTCGATCTCGACATGCCCGTTCAGCGTCTCGTCGTCAGGGGCCATGAGCTTGTTGCGGATCAGGTTGAACATCCGCCACGCGGTCTTGTAGGTCACGCCAAGCTCGCGCTCAAGCTGCTTGGCGGACACTCCGCAGCGAGTGCTCGTCATCAGATGGATGGCGAAGAACCAAAGCTGCAGCGACGTGGAGGACTTGTGGAAGATCGTCCCGGCGAGCGGATGCAGGTGATGGCCGCAGGAGTCGCAGTCCCACGCAGGCCGTTCGGCGACCTTGTGGAACTTGCGCACGCGCTCGCACTTTGGGCACTCGGCGTGCGAGCCGTCCTCCGAGAACCGGTTGCGCCACAGCCAGTCCAGGCACGCGGCATCGTCCGGGAACTCGCGCATGAACTCCACGAGCGAGTACGAGGACTCGGACGCTTCGGCGCGGACCGGTTCGTTGCGATCTACGGGAGGCATGGCTACTCGTCCTTGGCGTGCTCTAGCCGTTCGACCCGTTCTTCGAGCCGGTCTAGGTCGGCACCGATCTCGCCTAGCACCTTCGCGAGGCGTCTCACGGCCATCTGCCAGTTGACGAGGTCGTCGATGTCAGAGAGTTCGTGTCGGATGTGTTCGTCTCGTGGTCTATCCATGCTGCGCATCATCCCACAGAATCTACCCCCTGTCAAGGGATATGTGTGACCACCATCACACATATGTCCACTAGGTATGTAAACTCAGACGACCATGGCAAGGCGACCCTACAACGGTGGCGGTCCTGTGTTGGTCCACGTCTCCGCAAACGCGGCGAGGCTTTGTGGGGTGTCCAGCACGTATTCGGCTGGCCACGCAACATCATGGGGCGGTTGAGGCCAGATCGGCACGAGAAACCGGACCATCTCCTCTGGAAGCGTGAGCCCGAACTGGAAGGAAACCTCCGGCGAAGGGCGCGACCACTTGAAGCTCTGGAGTACGAGATGACCGATGCAGAGGGTCATCATCTCCGCATTCACGATCTCGTCCGGACTGACGTTTTGCCCCGGCGCTAGTTCGATGTTGTTCGTGCGGCCCCACGCGCCGTGCAGGGGATGTCCTTGGTACGCCGCCAGCCAGACCTGGCTCTGGGGCGGCGCGATCTTCCGTTCGTACAAAGAGGCTCGCAGTTCGTCTGTAAGGGGACGCAGCTCGGCGTGAAGGAGTTGCGCCATGGCATGCGTCTTGATCGCCCATGCAGCCACGCGCTCGCATCCGGTCGGCGTGAGCGTGCCGCCCTGTCCGCGGATCATGTCGGTGAGGATCGGGCGCGCCGGGTTCTCAATCTCCTCGTTCATCCATCCGTGATTGCAGTCGCGGCAGACCCGCTTGACGACGAAATCGATGTGGTCGGTCGCCCAGATGCGCTCAGCGTTCCGGTGACGCCAACTCTCTCCCTTCGGAGGCTTGGGAAGCACTTTGCCCACCCATTTGGGGATCACGTGCTCCTTGGAGCCTGCGTGTGCGCCGCAGAAGACGCATTTGCGAGCCATGGTTGACGCTAACGTTGAGGCCAATGGCTGACGAGATGCACGACGCGGAGCCTACCCAGCACACGCAGCCCAAAGGCATCGACCCGAAGACGGGCAAGCCATACGAGCCGGTCGAGATCCCCGTGCCGAAGCGCAGCACATGGGATCGGCTGCTTGAGCGGGCCGAGAATACGCCGCCGCCTAAGGACTCCTGACCGGCACGAAGATCTTGGGGGGGACGGAGGGGCGCTTGGCTGTCGCGTTGTAGCTGATGCTCGGGGTCGCACCTAGCGTGACAACGGCACGAACCGTGGTGCCGTCCGTTCGGGTGGCTATGCATTCCCATTCCTTCGGCGATGCGGCTCCGCTGCAGGTGCCGCCTCGGAGCGGATGACCCGCCATCCGTTCGTGTTCCACCAGCACAGCCATCGCGCCGTGGTGGACAGTTCCGCCGCAGCCGGCGGCCAACCCGGCGAGCCCGAGCGTGAGTCCCCCGAAGATCCCGCGCATCAGGCCTTCTCGCGCTTCCCTTCGGCCGCCCGGTCGAGAAGCTGCGCGAACAGCGCGCCCTCCCCGCGTTTGGCGTTGTGCCGCCACGCGTACTCGTCAAGATAGTTCTGTAGGTAGGCCGGCGAAACCTTCTTGTAGACGCCTCGCATTCCGGTCTTCATGTTGCCGAATGCGCCCTCGATGGTGTTTGTGTAGGCGTCGCCGCGTACGTACTCGCCTGCGGAGTGGTTCACGACGCGGTGGTCGATGTAGTGGCGGCGCAGCGGCTTGTAGGACGCCCAGTCGTCCGTGAAGATGATCGAGTCCGGGTTGACGTTCGCCGTGACGGCTCTACTAAGGACCGCACCGTGCCGCGAAGGGATGACGCGGAAGCGGATGCGTCCGCCACGCTCGACCATGCCGAGGATCGTGGGCTTGGCTTCGCGGTGCGCTGCTGCCTCGGCGCGCCGGTCAGGGCCGATTGCGATGTACGGGGAAGCACCGGCCGGTTTGCGCGGTTTGCCGCCCCATGAGGTCTCGTCGATCTCGACGTCGCCGGACAGCGGCTCGCCGTCGTCGCCCATCAGCGTCCGGATGCGCTTCATCATCTTGTGCGCCTGCTTGTACGTGACGCCCAGCTCGCGCTCCATCTGCTTGGCCGAGATCCCGCAGCGAGTGCTAGCCATCAGGAACATCGCGTAGAACCAAAGGTGCAGCGACGTGGACGAGCGCTCGAAGATCGTGCCCTTCTGCGGATGGATGTGCAGGCCGCATGTGTCGCACGTGTACGAGGCGCGGGTCTTGGTCCGATGGAACTTGCGCTCGCGCTCGCACTTCGGGCAATGGGCGTGGTGGCCGTCCGGTGCGAAGCGGTCCCGCCAAAGCTGGTCCAGGCAGGCCGCGTCGTCGGGGAACAGCCGCATGAACTCCATCAGCGAGAAGTCGGCTTCTGAGGACTTGCGGCGGACCGGGTTGTTCCGGTCGCGGGGTGCTCTGGCTGGGAGGTCTTGATCCATGCCCTACATTATACATACTTTCCGGACATATATGTGACCACCATCACACAAGCACCCGGGCGGTCGGATATCCTACGAACGATTGTTCGACTCGCCGAGTCGTCTCCGTGGATGGAGGCGAGCGGGGGACCCACTGCCGGACCGCGGAAACGGCGGACCGGATGGGGCGAATCAGCCACTGATGTGGCCGTAACGCCCGGCTGACACGCGTCCGTTCGCGTGTGCGGTCGGCCGTGAGCCCGACAGCTAACCCCGTAGGCGTAAACAAGGAGGTTCGTTTACGTATGTACGCACCTGCGACGCCGCTGCCCGCGGCGCCTCTGGTCCCGGCCGGGATCGCCAGGACGGCATCCACCCCGACCGAATCCGCCCCGGCGCACACCGCGCTGAGGGTCCGTGGCTACCAGCTGAACGTCCTCGCCGACCATCGCGCGAGCGTGGCGGGAGCGCTGCTCGAAGAGCACAGGCTCGGGCTGCCCGGACAGTTGGTGGCGCTGCAGGAGCTCGGCAGGCACGGCTGGCACACGCTCGCTCGCGCCCGCACCGGCACCAGCGGGCGCTTTCGCCTGAGCTTCGTGCCGCGCCGGCTGGGCAGCGGGCGGGTGCGCCTGCGCTTCGCCGGCGGCCCCTCCGATCTCCCTGCACAGCGGCGGCTCGGCCAGCTGAACGTGTACCGCTTGGCCGAGGCCTCGTGGTACGGCGGCGGCGGCAATCTCGCGTGCGGCGGAGCGCTGACGAGCTCCACGATGGGCGTGGCCAACAAGACGCTGCCGTGCGGCACGCTGGTGACGCTGCGCTACGGCGACCGCACGGTGCGCGTGCCGGTGGTCGACCGCGGGCCGTATGTCGAAGGTCGCGAATTCGACCTCACCGAAGCGACCAAGGACGCGCTCGGCTTCGAAGGCGTGGGGCAGGTGTGGAGCACGAGCTGAGCCACAGGTGCGCAGGCTGAAGACCTGCACGCTCTCCTGCAGGATGGGAGCGCTCGTGCAGGGGTTGGATTTCGGCTGCATGCCTCATTGAATCTCGCCGATGTCCGCTGTGATGAGAGCCTCGCGCACGCAGGTGTGGCTGGAGAGCCTCGGCGACTGGAGCTGGCCGGGCCAGGGCGGTGCAGCGGCGGCTGAGCTGCTGCCGCCGCCCTGGGTCCCCGCCTTCCCGCTGCGCCGCGAGCCGGCCGTCGCGCGGCCGGCCGCGCCGCGCGCGAGGCGGGCGCCGCGGTCGCGGGCGCGCAGGCTGCTCGACGGCGTGCTGCTGGCGACGCTTGCGGCGATGTGCCTCGCGCTCGCTCAGGGCGGGCAGCTGACGCTCGCCGGCATCGTCGGCTCGCCGGGCGCCGGCGCGGTGGAAGAAGCGCCCGCGATCAGCTCCGCGCCGGCCGTGCAGGAGCTGCCGACGCTGGAAGCGGTCAACCACGACGAAGCCGGCAGCTGGATCGACCGCGCGAGCTTCTCCGCGGCGGCGCTGCACGGCGGCGAAGGCTCGTTCCTCGTGTACCTGCCGCCCGGCTACGACGCCACCACGGCCCACTACCCGGTGCTGTACATGCTCCCCGGGCAGGACCAGCCGGACACGGCGTTCACGCAGATCGGCCTGCAGAGCCAGCTCGACACGCTGATCGCGCGGCACGCGATCCCGCCGATGATCGCCGTGATGATCCAGGGCGGCCCCGGCGCGAACCTGTGGCGCAACCAGGGCGCGCTGCGCTACGAAAGCTACATCCTGGAAGTGCAGGAACTGATCGACCGCATGCTGCCGACGGTCCCCGCCCGCGACGCGCGCGCGGTCGTAGGCGACTCGATGGGCGGCTACGGCGCGATGAACGTCGCGCTCTCGAACCCCTACCGCTTCGGCGTGGTCGAGAGCTGGCTGAGCTTCTTCAACGGCCTGGAAGGCGACCTGCGCGCCGATCGGCCGATCATCGGACGGCTCGGCCTGCACGCGTTCGTGTACGGCGGCGAACAGGACCACATCGCCAACCCCGACGAGGACCTGCCGTTCGCGGCCGCGCTGAAGGCCGCCGGGGCGGACGCCGACGGCGCGGTGTACCCCGGCGAACACAACCTGCAGACGGTCGAAGCGCACCTCGAAAGCATGCTGCTGTTCGCAGGGCGCGCCCTGCGCCAGCCCCGGCCGCACGCCGCCGGCTGACCGGGCGTCGCGGCGCCCTTCCGACCCGGACCGCGGCGCACTCGCAGCGCATACGCGGGCGGCGTCCGCAAAATCCGAAGAGCTCGCACGACGTGCAGCCTTTCTGGCCGGCCAGCCAGTATCATCTGGCGGGCATCCTGCGGCAACGATCAGGGGAGTGGGGATGGCGGCGGTTGGCAGCGATCTCGAGAGCGTCGAACTGACGACTCGCGAGCTGTGGCTCGACGGTCCGCCGCACGAGCTGTTCAAGCAGATGCGCGGCGAGTGCCCGATCCACTGGACCGAGCGCTTCGAGGAGTTCCCCGACGAGGCCGGCTTCTGGTCGGTGACGACCGCGGATGACATCCACACGGTCAGCCGCGACTGGAGGACGTACTCCTCAGAACACGGGATCACGGCGGCGGGCGTGTTCCCGCAGGAGCTGATCAGCGCGATGTTCATCGGCATGGACCCGCCGAAGCACGACCGCCTGAAGGCGCTGTTCCAGGCGGGCTTCACGCCGAAGCGGATCGCCGCCCACGAGGACGCGATCCGAGCGATCGCGGTCAAGGTCCTGGACCGGCTGGACGGCCGCGAGAGCTGTGACCTGGTGGGCGACGTCGCCCAGCCGGTGGTGGCGCGCGTGATCGGCAGCTTCATGGGCATCGCCGAGGAGGAAGACGAGATCTGGGCGCGCCTGATGAACTCGACGCTCGGCGCCGGCGACCCGGACGTGAACCCGCACGGCGTCGACGGCGCCATCGAGAGAGACATTCCCGAGATCTTCGAGCGCTGCCGCACGCTGATCGCGGCGCGGCGCGAGCACCCGACGGAGGATCTGACGAGCGTGCTCGTGCACGCGGAGGTCGACGGCGAGAAGCTCGAGGAACACGAGATCGTGATGGGCTTCTTCCTGCTGATGGCGGCGGGCAACGACTCGACGAAGGCGACGTTCTGCTCGGCGATGCGCGCGCTGATGGAAGACCCCGAGCAGATGCAGGCGCTGCTGGAGGACCCGTCGCTGATCGCCAGCGCGGTGGAGGAGTCGCTGCGGATGTTCCCCGCGTTCGCGCACTTCCGCCGCACCGCCACGCGCGACACGGAGCTGCACGGGCAGCAGATCCGCGCGGGCGAGAAGGTGGTGCTGTGGTACGCCTCCTCCAACCGCGACGAGACGCGCTATGAGAACCCCGACCACTTCGACGTGCGCCGTAACCCCGAGCACCAGGCGTTCGGCGCCGGCGGGCGGCACTTCTGCCTCGGCACCGCGCTCGCGCGCCTGGAGCTGAGGGTCATGCTCGAGGAGACGCTCAGGCGCTACCCGCGCATGCAGCTCGCCGGCGGGCCTCAGTACGTCGAGTCCCCCTTCATCAATCAGCTCAAGCTGCTCCCCGTCCGGCTCGCGGCCTAGTGCCGCGGGCCGGACGGCCCTCTACCCCGCAGCTGGGGACCGAGCGCCTGCTGCTGCGGCGCTGGCTCGACGCCGACCTCGAGCCGTTCGCGGCGATGAGCGCCGACCCGGAGGTCATGGAGCACTTCCCGGCGACGCTCTCGCACGATCAGAGCGCGGCGCTCGTGCGGCGCGTCGAGCGCTGCTTCGACGAGCGCGGCTACGGCCTGTGGGCGGTGCAGGTGCGCGCCGGCGGCGCGTTCGCGGGCTTCGTCGGCCTCGACCCCGTGCTGGACGAGCGCCTCGCGTTCGCCCCCGCGGTCGAGCTCGGATGGCGCCTTGCGCGTCCGTTCTGGGGCCGCGGGATCGCCACCGAGGCGGCCCGCGCAGCGATCGCGTTCGCCTTCGAGGAGCTCGCGCTGTCCGAGCTTGTCTCCTACACCGCGGTTCGCAACACGCGCTCGCGCCGCGTGATGGAGCGCCTGGGGATGCGCCGCGACCCCGCCGAGGACTTCGCGCACCCCGGGATCGCGCCCGGGGACCCGCTGGCGCCGCACGTGCTCTACCGGCTGGACGCTCAAGCGCGGCGGTGACGCGCGCAGATCTCGGCGATCGTGCGCATGGCGTGTTCGGGGTCGATCGGGATCTCCGCGAGGCCGTCGACGAGCTCGACCACGTCGTCGATGCTCGCCAGCCCGTGGCGCTCGGCGCACCAGCGCTCAAGCCAGCGCAGCGTCCACACGTCGAACGCGTCCGGGCGCTGCTCGGCGACGAGCGGCAGGAAGCGCACCGTCAGCTCGAGATCGAGCGGCCGCGTGCGCTCGCGCGCGGCCACCCTCGCAAGCGCGATCGCGAAGTCGAGCTCGCCGCGGTCGAGGTGCGCTTCGAGCTCGCGGACTGGGCGGTAGGGCCTCCCCATACGAACGCATGTTCGCACCATCTCGTGACGGGTGCCCGCCGGCGGGCGGCGCGCGCATATCCTCGACGCCGTGTGTGGGCGCTACACGAACACGGCCGGTCCTGAAGAACTGAACGACCGTTTCCGAGTGCCGATCGCGAGCGACGCGGGCACGCGGCGCTTCAACATCGCGCCGACCGAAGAGGTGCTGGCGATCGTCGCGCCGCACGGCGAGCAGGAGGCGCGGCTGCTGCGCTGGGGGCTGATCCCGCACTGGGCGACCGACCTGAAGGGCGGCGCGAAGATGATCAACGCGCGGATCGAGACGGTGACGTCGAAGCCGGCGTTCAGGGACCTCGTCCCGAAGGGCTCGCGCCGCGCGCTGCAGCTCGCGGACGGCTACTTCGAGTGGCTGAAGCCGGAGAAGCGCAGCGAGCCCCGCCAGCCGTTCTTCTTCCAGGTGGACGGCGGCATCCCGTTCGCGTTCGCGGCGCTGTGGACGCCGGCAAAGATCGCGGGCGAGTGGGTGCACAGCGTGACGCTGCTGACGTGCGAGGCGGCGCCCAACCGCATCGCGGCGCCGGTCCACGACCGCATGCCGGTGATCCTCGCCGACCGCGACGCCCAGCAGGCGTGGCTCGATCCGTCCCTGGGCGCCGAGGAAGCACTCGCCGCGTGCGCGCCGCTGCCAACCGAGCGCCTGTCCGCGCGCGCGGCCAACCCGGCCGTGAACAAGCCGGGGGTGCCGGAGGGACCCGAGCTGCTGTACGCGCCTGGAAGCGACGATTAGATATGGAGAGGCGCGGGCGCGGTGCTCGCGCCCGGCGTCCTCGACGGCTCACGCGGTCAGCCAGCGCCGCGGGTTCGCGGTGAAGATCGTGGCGAAGGTGTCGTCGTCCATCACGCCCAGCTCGCGCAGCGCGGGCACGACCTCGTCGAAGACGAGCGTCATCGACCAGTTGCGGATGGCGCCGCTGGATTTCGAACACCTCGGCGGCCTCGGGCGGGAACCAGTCGATCGACGCGCAGAAGTCCTGGGAGATCATCAGCCGCTCGGCGTGGCCGCGGCGCAGCAGCTCGGCGGCGGTCGCGTTGCGCTTGTCGATCGGCAGGTACATCTCCAGGCCGTAGCGGTCCAGGCCCACGTACACGCCGCTGTCGATCAGCCCCTCGATGTAGGCGACGTCGTCGCTGTCGCCGCAGTGGGCGATCTGGATGCGCGCGGGGTCGACGCCCTCCTGCAGGAAGATCTCGACCTGGCGCGGCCCGGTGCCGACGGCGGGCATCGAGTGCGCCATGATCGGCGCGCCCGTCTGCACGCTCGCGCGCGCGACCGCGCGGTGGATCTTCTCGACGTTCTCGGTCACGCCGGCGGCGTCGGCGGCGCACTTCAGGAACGCGGCCCTGATGTCGGTGCCCTGGATGCCGCGTTCGATGTCCTCGACGAAGTGGTCGGCCATCACGTCGACGTCGCGGTTCTCGAAGTAGTGGGGGAGATAGTCGTAGCTGTAGATCCCCGTGCACGGCACGATCCGCACCCCGGTCTCGTCGGCGACGCGCTTCATGAAGCGCACGTCGCGCCCGCCGAACATCGCGGTGGGGTCGACGATCGTCTGCACGCCTTTCTCCTTGGCGGCATTGACGGCCACGAGCGCCGCGTCGAGCTCGAGCTGCTCGTCGTAGCGGCTCGGCCACTCGACGGCGACCGCCTCATCGCGGAAGCGCACGTGCTCGTGCGCCAGCACCACACCCAGCTCGTTTGCGTCGACTGCTCCCTGCACGGTCTCTACGGTCGGCATCCACTCTCTCCTTGCGTTGTTCGGCGTTGCGTCGGCTCGGTCAGCGAAGCGGCGCTCCCCAGCTGGTCTCCTCGCGCAGCCGCGCCTTGAGGATCTTGCCGCCGGGGTTGCGCGGCAGCGGCTCCTCGCGGACGGACACGTACTGGGGAACCTTGAAGTCGGCGAGGTGCGCGCGGCTGTGGTCGATGACGGCCGCGAGGTCGAGCTGCTGGCCGGCGGCGGGCACGATCACGGCGCCGACCTTCTCGCCCATCATGTCGTCGGGCACGGGCACGACCGCCACCTCGCCCACGCCGGGGGCGCCGGCGAGCACGTTTTCGACCTCGATCGAGTAGACGTTCTCGCCGCCGCGGTTGATCATGTCCTTCTTGCGGTCGACGATGTACAGCAGGCCGTCGGCGTCCACGCGTGCGAGATCGCCGGTGTGCAGCCAGCCGTCGGTGAACGTCTCGGCGGTCTCCTGCGGCTTGTTCCAGTAGCCCTGCACGACGTTGGGGCCGCGCACGAGCAGCTCGCCGACGCCGGTATTCGAATCCGCTTCGTCGAGCGCGAGGTCGACGACGGGCATCGCGAAGCCGACGGAGTCGGCGTGCTGCTCGGCCTCCTCGTGGGGCAGGAACGAGGTCAGCGAGGAGGTCTCGGTGAGGCCGAAGCCGTTGCCGACGCGCGCCTGCGGGAAGGCCTCCTTGATGCGGTGCACGAGGCTCTCGGCGATCGGCGCGCCGCCGTAGGAGACCCAGCGCACGCGGCTGACGTCGAGCTCTGAGAACTTGGGGTGGCGCACGACGGCGTGGTAGATGGCGGGCACTGACACGAGCTGGTTGACGCCGTGCTCGCCGACCGCCTCGAAGAATCCGTCGAGGTCGAGCGGGCCGGAGAGGATCTCGACCCTGCCGCCGTGCTCGAGCACGGGGATCAGCTGGCTGTTGCAGCCGGTGACGTGGAACAGCGGCACGGACACGAGCGTCGAGATCGACGGCCCCTCGGCGCGATCGACGGACAGGCAGCGAAACGCGTTCTCGCTGTTGGTGAGGAAGTTGCCGTGGGAGGTCATCGCGCCCTTGGGAAAGCCGGTGGTGCCGCTCGTGTAGAAGATCGCCGCGAGATCGTCTGGCCCCAGCTCCTCGCCGGCGAAGGGCTCGCCGTCGGGCAGCGCCGCGCCCGGCGCGAACGTGTAGGAGGCGCCGGAGTCGGAGACCACGTAGGCGGCCTCCTCCTCGGTGAAGCGCGTGTTGACGGGCACGACGACCGCGCCGAGCAGCTGCGCGCCGAAGAACGCGAGCACCCAGTCGATGCCGTTGCCCAGGCCGATCGCGACGCGATCCCCGCGCGCGACGCCCGCGCTGCGCAGCCCGCCGGCGACGCGTGCCGCGCGCTGCCACAGCTCGCCGTAGGTGATGGCATCCCCGCCCACCCCGGCGACCTCGAGGAGCGCGGTCGCGGCGGCGTCGCGCTCGACGCTCGCGCGCAGCATCGCCACGAGCGACGGCGGGCGCCCGAGGTAGCGCGCGATGCCGTCGGCGCCGCGCTGCACGCCCGTCTCGTCGAATGGGTTGCGTCCCCGCGGCAACGGCTTGACCATCGAATCAGCTCCTCCTTCGCTGTCAAGCCGCAGCCTATCCTCAGCGCGCGGCCGGGGCGCCGCCGGGCGCCGTGCCGCGACTGCCGGTCGGGGCCCTGCCGCGAGGCGCCCGCGGGCGCTCAGGGGAAGTGCTTGGCGGCGATCTGCTCGATGGTGCCCTTCGTGCGAATCGTCATCGATCCGAGCGTTCGCGCGAGCACGGTCATGTCGAGCGCCGAGCCCAGCACGCCGCCGCTCGGCAGCCAGTAGACCTCGCGCTCGTCGAACACGAGCCCGTCCCGATCGCCCGCCAGCGCCAGCGCCTGCTCGCGAGCCTGCGGCGTGGGGGAGGCGTCCAGCAGCGCGACCTGCAGCTTGCCGGCGGAGCTGCGCAGCCGCTCGGGCGCGAACGGCGCGCTCGCGGCGATCGCCCGGACCTCTTCGGCGGCGCGGATGAACGTGGGGACCGCGTAGCCGAGCGCCTCGCCGAGCCCGTGCTCGATCCGCTCCCGCAGCTTCTCGGGCGCGTGCTGGCCGCTCTCCCGCTCCGCTGCGAACACGACGTTGCCGCTCGCGCGGAACGTCCTCACGTCGCTGAAGCCCATCGCCTCGAAGTGCGCGCGCAGCTCGTCGTTGGTGAGGCGGTGGCCGCCCACGTTCATGCCGCGAAGGAACGCCGCATACGACGACATACCGACACCCTACCCGGGCCGCGCCAGCGTGGACGTTCTCCACATCTCAAGCCAGATGTATGCTCCAGTCACGTTCAAGGATGATGCGTCGAGCCTCGACCGGAGTCCGTGGGCGCCACGCCCGACGCGCCTGGCGGCCTCGCGTCCGAGCCCCTTGTTCGCTCCGGTGATGAGGATCCTCGACATTGCGCCCGCGCGCGAGCGTCAGGCGGCGGCCGAGGCTGAGACGCCCTCGGCGAGGATCTGCGCCAGGCGCGCGCGGTGGCGGCCGGCGCCGCCCAGCAGGGCCGCGTCCAGCTGCGCGCGCTTGAACAGCCAGTGCACGTCGGCCTCCCATGTGAAGCCGATGCCGCCGTGCGCCTGGATCGCGCTCGCCGTCACCTCGCGCCCCGCGTCTGAGGCGGCCGCCTTGGCCATCGCCGCCGCCTCCGCCAGGCCCTCCGGGTTCGCGTCCGCGCTCCACGCCGCGAAAGCCGTCGTCGAGCGCGCCTTCTCCGTTTCCAAAAGCATCTGCGCGCAGCGGTGCGAGACCGCCTGGTAGGCGCCCACCGGCACCCCGAACTGCTTGCGCTCCTTCACGTACGCGACCGTCATCTCGAGCGCCCGGTCACACACGCCCACGAGCTCCGAGCTGACCGCCACCAGCGCGCGCCCCAGGCCCGGGCAGCCGTCCTCGAGCGCCTCGCCGGCGTTCTCTGCCGCGCTCACGCGCGCCGCCGAGCGCGTCGGGTCGATCGCCGCCAGCGGGCTCACCTCCGCGTCCGCCGGCGTCAGCAGCCGCCCGCTGCCGTCGTCTTCGATCAGCACGATCACGCCCGCCTCCGCGCCGCCCACCACCAGCTCCGCCGTGCCGTCCACCGCGCCCGCCAGCGCGCCGATCGTCTCGCCCGACGCGAGGCCCGGAAGCCAGCGCTCGCGCTGCTCAGGCGTTCCCGCCCGCTCGATCACGCACGCCGCCATCGCGCCCGGCAGGAACGGCACCGGCGCGAGCGTGCGGCCGAGCTCCTCGCACAGGATCGACAGCTCGATCGTGCCCATGCCCTGGCCGCCGTGCTCCTCGGAGATCGCGATCCCCGGCCAGCCCAGCTCGCACAGCTCCTGCCACAGGGCCGTGTCGCTCGTGCCCGCCTCAGCGTGCCCGCGCACCCGCTCCGGCTTCGCGCGCTCGGCCAGCAGCTCGCGCGCCGTGCGCTGGATGTCGCGCTGGTCGTCTGTCAGGCCGAAGTCCATGGAACTACGCGACCCCGCCCGCGGAGCCCGAAGGGCGGAGCTCATAAAAATCAAAACTGATCCATGGACACGCAGGGCAAGCCGGGCAAGGACGCAGGGAGCGTGGCGTGCTGCGCACGCGAGCGACCGAGGACGCCGATCCGGTGCCGCCATGCGTGTTCATGCTGCCACCTTGAGGCGGGGGAGACCGAGCACCCGCTCGGCGACGATGTTCTTCAGCACCTCCGTCGTGCCTCCCTCGATCGTGTTGCCGCGCGCGCGCAGCAGCTCGTAGCTCCAGCTCGTGCCGCTCGTCAGCGCCTCCGGGCCGATCACGTCCGCCGCCAGCTGCGTCAGGCGCTGGTTGGTGTCCGACCACAGCCACTTCACCAGCGAGCCCTCCGGTCCCGGCTGGCCGTAGCGCTCGGCGTCGGTCAGGCCCTTCCACGCCAGCAGGCGGATCGACTCGCAGCGCACGTGCAGCTCCGCGATCGCGTCCGCGTACAGCGCGTTCTCCAGCAGCCCCTTCTCCGCCGCCGCCGCGATCACGTCGTCGAGCAGCTGGCGCAGGCGGATCTGCAGCGCGAAGCCCAGGCCCGCGCGCTCGTTCATCAGCGTCGTCAGCGCCACCTTCCAGCCGTTGCCCACGCCGCCCACCACGTTCGCGTCGGGGATCCGCGCGCCCTCGATGAACAGCTCGTTGAACTCCGCCTCGCCCGTGATCTGGCGCAGCGGGCGCACCTGCACCGCCTCCTGCTCCATGTCCATCAGGAAGTACGTCAGGCCCTTGTGCTTGGCGACCTCCGAGTCCGTGCGCGCGACCAGCATGCACCACTTCGAGTACTGCGCGCCGCTCGTCCACACCTTCTGGCCCGTCACCAGCCACTCGTCGCCGTCCTTCACCGCTCGCGTCTTCAGCGATGCGAGGTCCGAGCCGGCGTCCGGCTCGGAGAAGCCCTGGCACCAGATCTCCTCCGCCGACAGGATCGGGGGCAGGTAGCGCTCCTTCTGCTCCGGCGTGCCCCACACCATCAGCGTCGGGCCGCCCAGCAGCAGGCCCAGCGTGTTCGCGGCGAACGGCACCCGCGCGCGCCCCAGCTCTTCGAAGTAGATCGCCGACTCGCTCATCGACGCGCCGCGCCCGCCGTACTCGCGCGGCCACGCCGGCGCCGCCCAGCCCGCGTCGTACAGGCGCCGCTGCCAGTCTCGCCGGTAGGCGAACTGCGCGTCATCGCCCGCGTCCGCCGGCGGCTTCGCCTCCGGCGGGTTGTCCGCCAGCCAGGCGCGCAGCTCGTCGCGGAAGGCGATCTCCTGGTCGCTGAACGTAAGGTCCATGTCCCTCGCCCGGCAGATTACTGCACGCATGGCTTGACAAGTGGAGCCATGTCGCGGCCCGTCGCGCCCAGGCCGCCGACCGGGGCGCTAGATTTCGTCGGTGTCTGCCCCGGACTCCGGCCTGCGTGTCGCGCACCTGGACGCCGACGCGTTCTACGTGTCGATCGAGCTGCGCCGCCATCCTGAGCTGCGTGGCAGGCCCGTCGTCGTCTCGGGCAGCGGGCCGCGCGCGGTCGTGACCACCGCCAGCTACGAGGCGCGCCGCTTCGGCGTCGGCTCGGCGATGCCTGCCGCGCGCGCGCGGCGGCTGTGCCCGGACGCGGTCTTCCTGGCGCCGGACTTCGCCACCTACCGCGAGGCCTCCAGGCAGGTGATGGACATCGTGCGCGCGCACGTCGAGCGCGTGGAGGTGGTCGGGCTCGACGAGGCATACCTCGACGTCGCCGGGCTGTTCTCGCCGCGCGCCGCGATGCGCCGGCTGATCGCCGAGATCAAGGCGGCCACACAGCTCACGTGCTCGGTCGGCATCGGCCCCAACAAGCTCGTCGCGAAGGTCGCATCCGACGCCGAGAAGCCGGCCGGGCTTCGTCGTGCTCAGCCGCGAGCAGGCGTGCGCGCGCTTCGCCGCATCGCCGCCCGGTCTCGTGCCCGGGCATCGGGCCGAAGACCGCCGCGCGGCTGGCCGAGCTCGGCCTGACGACGCTCGCCGCCGTCGGCGCCGCGCCCGAGCGGCTGCTCGCCGAGCGCTTCGGGCCGAACCTCGGGCGCGAGCTCGGCCGGCGCGCGCGCTTCGAGCACGACGGCGAGATCGGCGCCGCGCGCAAGGTCGTCTCCGAGTCGCGCGAGCGGACGTTCGACACCGACCTCGGCGACCCCGCGCAGATGCGCGAGCAGCTCTCGCTGATGGCCGAGGAGCTGTGCGCGGGGCTCGCCAAGCACGGTCGCCGTGGGCGCACGATCGCCATCAAGGTGCGCCTCGACGACTGGACGACCGTCACCCGCGCCCACACCGTCGCAGAGCCCACCTGCGACGCCCGCTTGGTGAGCGAGGTCGCGCTGCGGCTGCTGCGCGAGTACGCGCCGCCGCGGCCCGTGCGGCTGCTCGGCGTGCGCGTCGCCGGGCTGGGATCCGCGACGACGCCCGCGCAGAGCGGCGCCGGCGGGCGGCGGGAGCCGGGCGGCGGCGCGCCGGGCAGCGGAGAGGCGGCCGACCAGCTCGCGCTGCCCGTATAGGATCGAGCGATGGCTGGGAGCCCGGCATGACCGTCGTGCGCGTGGGCGAGATCGAGCTCGACTACGAACGCAGCGGGCAGGGGCCGCCGCTGCTGATGATCATGGGCATGAGCGGCACCGCGCTCCCTGGGGCGAGCCGTTCCTGGAGCCCCTGCGCCGGGACTTCGACGTGATCGCCTACGACCACCGCGGCGTCGGCGCCAGCAGCCGCCTCGACGGGCCGCTCACGATCCGCCAGATGGCCGGCGACGCCGCGGGCCTGCTCGCGGCGCTGGAGCTCGACTCCGCGCACGTGCTCGGCATCTCGATGGGCGGCATGATCGCCCAGGAGCTCGCGCTCGCGGCGCCCGAGCGCATCCGCACGCTCGCGCTCGGCTGCACCTACTGCGGCGGGCCGGGCAGCGCGCTGGCGGCGCCGGCGGCGCTGGCAGGCCTGACCGAGGCGATGATGTCTGGGGACCGCGAGCGAGCGCTGCGCGCCTCGTGGGAGATCAACGTCTCGCCGGCGATGGCCGCGGACGAGGACGCGTATGCGCGCTTCACCGAGATCGCCATGCGCCGGCGGGTGAGCGTGCCGGTGATCATGGCGCAGATGCAGGCGTGCGCCGCGCACGACACCCAGGCGCGCCTGGCGCAGCTGCGGATGCCGACGCTCGTCGTGCACGGCACGGTCGACGAGCTGCTGCCGGTCGCCAACGGCCGCCTGATCGGCTCGCTGATCCCCGGCGCGCAGCTCGAGATCCTCGACGGCGTCGGCCACCTCTTCTTCTGGGAGCGGCCCGAGCTCGCCGCCGAGCTGCTGCGCGCGCACGCCGCCGCGCATGCCTGAGCGCCCGCCGGCGCCGACATCGCAGGCGCGGGCGGGCGAGCGTGCCCTGAGCGTGCTCACCGCCGACGGCGTCGCGCTCGCCGGCGAGGAGTCCGGCGCGGGCCCCGCGATCGTGCTGCTGCACGGCCTCACCGCCACCCGCCGCTACGTGGTGATGGGCTCGCGCGCGCTGCAGCGCTCCGGGCACCGCGTGATCGCCTACGACGCGCGCGGGCACGGCCGCTCGCAGCCGGCGCCCGACCCGCGCGCGTACGGCTACGAGCTGCTCGCCGCCGATCTCCGCGCGGCGCTCGACGCGGCGGGCGTCGAGCGCGCGCTGCTCGCCGGCGCCTCGATGGGCGCGCACACGATCGTGCGCTTCGCGCTGGAGCACCCCGAGCGCGTCGCCGCGCTCGCGCTCATAACCCCCGCGTTCGACCCGTCGGCGCCCAGGGAGGAGGCGGACTTCGCCCGCTGGGACGCGCTCGCGCGCGGGCTGCGCGCGGGCGGGGTGGAGGGCTTCGTGGGCGCGTATGACCTGGACGCCGTCCCGGAGCCGTTCCGCGCGACCGTCGCCACCGTGCTGCGCCAGCGGCTGTCGGGCCACGAGCACCCGGACGCGGTCGCCGACGCGCTGGAAGCGGTGCCGCGCTCGCGACCGTTCGAGCAGCTCTCCCAGCTCGAGCGCATCAGCGCGCCGACGCTCGTCGTCGCCAGCCGCGACGAGGCCGACCCCGAGCACCCGCTGGCGGTGGGGGAGAGCTATGCGCGCGCGATCCGCGGTGCGGAGCTGATCGTCGAGGAGGCACGGGTGGGCGGGGAGCCGGTCCCCTCGCCGATCGCCTGGCAGGGCGGGCGGCTCTCGCGGGTGCTCGCGGAGCTCGCCGTGCGGGCCGGCGCGGGCGCGTTCGACGGCGGCTGACCAAACCTCGGACGGCAGTACGTGATAACATACACTCGTATGCCAGTACGCGAGTGGGACGGAGCCAGCTACGACCGCATCTCTCAGACGATGGAGAAGCTCGGCCTGGCGGTGCTCGAGCGGCTGGAGCTGCGCGGCGACGAGACGGTGCTGGACGCCGGCTGCGGCTCGGGCCGGATCACGCAGGCGCTGATCGAGCGGCTGCCGCGGGGGCGCGTGATCGCGATCGACGAGTCGCCCTCGATGATCGAAGCGGCCCGCGAGCGGCTCGGAGCAGACGTCGAGCTGCGCGTCGGCGACCTGCTGGAGCTCGAGCTGGAGGAGCCCGTCGACGCGGTGCTCTCGACCGCGACCTTCCACTGGATCGAGGACCACGAGCGGCTGTTCGCGCGCCTGCACGCGGCGCTCGCGCCCGGTGGGCGGCTGGTGGCGCAATGCGGGGGAGAGGGCAACATCGACGTCCTGCGCGGGAAGGCCAACGAGGTGCTCGCGCGCGCGCCGTACGCCGAGCACTTCGCCGACTGGCGCGCGCCGTGGAACTACGCGGGACCGGAGCTCACGCGCGAGCGCCTGCTCGCGAGCGGCTTCGCGACGGCCGAGTGCTGGCTCGAGCCCGCTCCGCGCGAGCCGGAGGACCCGCGCGCGTTCCTCTCGCAGATCGTGCTCGGCCCGCACGTGCAGCAGCTGCCCGAGCGGCTGCGCGATCCGTTCATGGACGAGGTGCTGGCGGCGCTGGGCGCGCCGGTGATCGTCGACTACGTGCGCCTGAACATCGACGCGAGCGCCTGATCCAGGCTCAGACGATCGCGGTGCCGGGCCGGGTCTCGCCGACCTCCGCGCCGCTCAGCAGCGCCGCGTAGCGCCCGCCGCGCGCCAGCAGCTCCTCGTGGGTGCCGCGCTCGACGATCTGCCCTGGTCGAGCACGAGGATCTGGTCGGCGTCGCGGATGGTCGAGAGGCGGTGCGCGATCGTGATCGTGGTGCGGCCCGCGCGAGAGCTCGTCGAGCGCCTGCTGCACGGCGCGCTCGGTCTCGGTGTCGAGCGCGCGAGGTCGCCTCGTCGAGGATCAGCACCGGCGGGTTGCGCAGGACGGTGCGCGCGATCGCGATGCGCTGCTTCTCGCCGCCGGAGAAGCGGTAGCCGCGCTCGCCCACGAGCGTGTCGTAGCCCTCGGGCAGCGACGGAGATCAGCTCGTGGATCTGCGCCGCCCTCGCCGCCTCCTCGATCTCCGCGTCGGTGGCGTCGGGCTTGGCGAAGCGCAGGTTCTCGCGGATCGAGGCGTGGAACAGGTAGGTCTCCTGCGAGACCACGCCGACCGTGGCCGCCAGCGAGTCGAGCGTCATGTCGCGGATGTCCACGCCGTCGATGCACACGCGCCCGCGCTGTGGCTCGTACAGCCGCGCGACCAGATACGCGAGCGTGGTCTTGCCCGAGCCGGTCTCGCCGACGAGCGCGGTGCGCGTCCCGGCCGGGATCTCCGCGTCGATCTCGCTGCAGCGTCCACGGCGCGTCGGGCGCGTAGCGAAACCACACGTCCTGCAGCTCCACCTCGCCGCGCACGTCGCTCAGCGCGCGCGCGCCCGGGCGCTCGACGATGTCGACGGGCAGGTCCAGGTACTCGAAGATGCGCCCGAACAGCGCCAGCGAGGTCTGGACTTCCAGGCCCACGCGACAGCAGCTGCTGCATCGGGAACAGCAGGCGCGTCTGCAGCGTCGTGAACGCGACCAGCGTGCCGATCGAGATCGCGTTGTGGCCGTGGACGATGTTGTAGCCCGCGAACCAGTACATCGCCGGCGGGCATGACGGCGAAGCTCGATCTGCATCGACGACATGCGCCAGCGCCCCGCCATGCGCGAGCGCACCTCCAGGTCGGCCAGCTCGCTGGACTCCGAGGCGAAGCGCTCGGCGAGCTCGCGCGAGCGGCCCATCGTCTTGCCGAGCAGGATGCCCGACACCGACAGCGACTCCTCGACACGAGCGTGGACATGTCCGCGAGGCGGCCCTGGCGCACTGCTGGATGCGCCGGCGCTCGTTGCCGACGCGGCGCGTCAGCCACACGAAGAACGGCAGCAGGATCAGCGAGACGACCGTCAGCCGCCAGCTCAGCGCGAACATCGCCACGACGGTGGCGACGACGGTCGTCGACGTTGGACACGGTCGAGGTGGCGGTGCTCGTGACGACGTCGTCGATGCCGCCGATGTCGTTGGCGATGCGCGACTGCACCTCGCCCGAGCGGGTGCGCGTGAAGAACGCGAGCGACATGCGCTGCAGGTGCGCGTACACGGCGGCGCGCAGGTCGTGCATCACGTGCTGGCCGACCTGGTTGGAGATCTACGTCTGCGCGACGCCGATCACGCCGTTGATGACCGCCAGCGCGACCATGCCGCCGACCAGCCACGACAGCAGCGTCAGGTCGCGCTCGATGATGCCCTTGTCGATCGCTTCGCGCAGCAGGAACGGCGAGGCGACGCTCAGGATCGAGCCGAGCACGATCAGGCTCAGCAGCAGGCCCGAGGCGCACCCGGTAGGGGATGAACAGCCGGCCGATGCGCCGCAGTGAGACGTGTTTGTCGGGGACGTCCTCGGGCCGCGGGCCCGGCGTCGGCGCGTCCCTGCGCCGCGAGCCGCGGCCGTCGGTGCCGTGTCCCTGGGCGAAGGGCTGAGCGCTCACGGAGCTGACTTTAGAACGTAGGCTTACGGCGATGGAGCTGTCCGCCACCGAGATTCGCGTGCTCGGCTGCCTGCTCGAGAAGCAGCGCACGACCCCGGACGCCTACCCGCTGTCGCTGAACGCGCTGCGGCTGGCGTGCAACCAGTCGACCAACCGCGACCCGGTGGTCGACTACGACGAGGCGGTGATCCGCGATGCGCTGCACCGGCTGGAACGCCGCGGCTTCACGCGCTTGGCCAGCGGCGCGGGCAGCCGCGCGGCGAAGTACCGCCACCTGCTCGCCGAGGCGCTGCCGATGAGCTCCAGCGAGCAGGCGGTGATGTGCGTGCTGATGCTGCGCGGCCCGCAGACTCCGGGCGAGCTCAAGCAGCGCACCGAGCGGATGCACGCGTTCGGCGACCTGTCCGCGGTGCACGACACGCTCGACCACCTGATCGAGCGCGAGCTGGTCGCGCGCCTAGAGCGCCGTCCCGGGCACAAGGAGGAGCGCTACGCGCAGCTGCTGCAGGGCGAGGAGGAGCAGGCCATCGGGCGCGAGCCGGCCGCGGCCGCCGCGCCATATGCGCAGGAGGGGCCCGCCGGCGCTGAGCCATTCGCGCACTCCGGCGCGCCACACCTATCCGGGGCGCCTGCGGCGCCCGCGCCGGCGCCGCCGCAGGACCTGCTCGAGCGCGTGGCGCGGCTGGAGCGCGAAGTCGCCGAGCTGCGCGCGTCGATGCGCCATCCTGTACACGAGCGTCAGCCATGATCCACCTGCAGCCGATCCTCGCCGCATCCTCGGACACCGCCACTGGCGTCGGCATTCCGCTGGCGATGGCCGCCGGGCTGGTGTCGTTCCTCTCGCCGTGCGTGCTGCCGCTCGTGCCGGGGTACCTGTCGACCGTCATCGGGGTCACGCCGGCCGACCTGAAGGGGGAGTGGGGCCGCGCCACGTGCTCGTGCCGAGCCTCCTGTTCATCGCGAGCTTCTCCGCGATCTTCATCCTGCTGGGGATGAGCGCGACGGTGATCGGCTCGACGCTGAACACCCACAAACACATGCTCGAGCAGGCCGGCGGGGCGGTGATCGTGCTGATGGGGATCGTGTTCCTGTCGACGCCGTTCGTGCGCTTCTTCAACCGCGAGTGGCACTCGGAGTCGCTGCTGCGCCTGGCCGGCCGCGGCGGGCCGCTGGTGGCTGGCGCGGCGTTCGCGATCGCGTGGACGCCGTGCACGAGCATCACCCTCGGCGCGATCCTCACGCAGGCGGCGATCTCGAGCTCGGCGGCGCACGGCGCGCTGCTGCTCGCGTTCTACTCGGCGGGCCTCGCGATCCCGTTCCTGCTGATCGCGCTCGCGTTCGAGCGGATGACGAACGCGCTGGCGGTCGTCAAGCGCCACTTCCCGGTGATCATCGGCGTCGGCGGAGTGGTCATGATCGCGCTCGGGCTGCTGATCCTGACGGGCGAGTTCACGATCCTCAACGCCAAGGCCAACGCGCTGCTGCAGGGCACCGGCCTCAGCGTGTCGAGCGTCTGAGCGCGCCGGCGCGAGCGATCAGGCGGCGCCGCTCGGGGCGGCCTCGGCGCCTGCGCGCGTGGCCCTGCGCTCCAGGAAGCGCCGTTCCCAGGCCTCCTGGTTGCGCTTGGCGTCGAGCACGAACGGGGAGTGGCCGATGGCCTTGACGATCAGCCGGTTTATCGTGGACTCGGGCTCGGGCAGCGGGCGCAGCACGTCGACGAACAGCACCACGCGCGTCTCGTCGGTGTCGTTCCAGACCTCGTGGTTGAAGGTGTCGTCGAAGACCATGCTCGCGCCCTCCTCCCAGTGGCGGACGTCCTCGCCGACGCGGATGCGGCAGGACTCGGCGTCCTCGGGGACGATCAGCCCGAGGTGGTAGCGCAGCACGCCCTTGTAGGGGCCGCGGTGGTCGAGGATGTGCTTGCGCGGCGAGAGGATCGAGATCATGGCGGTGGTCATGCCCGGGATCTGCGCGCATGAGCGCGGCGGTCCGCGGGCACATCTCGACGCCGAGCTTGGCCTCGAAGCCGTAGCCGTAGATGAAGAACGTCTTCCAGCGGTCGTCGTCGGTGATCTCGATCTGGTCCTTGGAGATGTCCTGGAAGTTGGCGAGCTCGCCCTGCACCTCGCAGCAGCCGCTCCGCCTCCTCGCGGATCGACCTCCCAGTTCTCCTCGATGCTGCGCGACCCAGGGGAAGCGCTCGAGCTCGAAGAACGTGGCGTCGCCGACGAGCGAGCGTTTGCCGATGAAGCGCTCGACCGGCGCGAGGATCCGTTCGCCGATCGCGATCGTCAGTGGACGACGCGGTCCCAGGTCGACTTCGGCTGCTGATCATCTCGTTTCGTCCGCGCCGCCGCTGGTCGGCGGCCACAGGTCGCACCCTAGCGGAAGCTCACGCGGCCGCCTGAGCCATGAACGCAAGAACCCCCGGCGGGTTACCCAGCCGGGGGTCTTGCGATCATCGGCAGGGATCGGAGTTGCTAGGCAGCCTCGCGGAGTGCCGCCAGCTCTGGGCGACTCGGCGAGCTTCTTCAGCGCCCGCTGCTCGAGCTGCGACGCGCGCTCCGCGGAGAAGCCGAGCCGCTTGCCGATGGCGGTGAGCGTCTGCGGCTCCTCGCGGCCGGTGCCGAAGCGCAGGGTCAGCACCTTGCGCTCGGTTTCGGGCAGCTGGGCGATTGCGCGGTGCACGATCCGCTCGCGCTCGTTCTCCCATGCGGTCTCCTCCGGCACCTCGGCGTCGGAGGGCAGCAGGTCGCCGAGCGCGGTGTCGCCGTCCTCGCCGATCTGCTGGTCGAGGCTGACGAGCGCGGCACGCTGGTGGCGCACCTCCTCGACCTGGTCGATCGGCAGTCCGGTCTCCTCGGCGAGCTCCTCGAGCGTCGGCTCGCGGCCGAGCCGCACCGACAGCTCGCGCTCGACGCGCCCGACCTTGCGGGAGCGCTGGGCGACGTGCACGGGCAGGCGGATCGTGCGCCCGGAGTTCTCCAGGCCGCGCTGGATCGCCTGACGGATCCACAGCGTGGCGTACGTCGAGAAGCGAAAGCCCTTGCGCCAGTCGAACTTCTCGCTGGCGCGGATCAGGCCGAGCATGCCCTCCTGGTCCGCTAAACCACTACGTCTGGTTCACCCACTTTTCCACCTCGACACTATTCTCCTACCCCGCCTCCCGATACGACCCCTCCAGTCTCCCGACTTTTACGGAAATAGCATCATACTTTGGGCTCTGCGTGTGGCTGGTCCCGTTCTCCCTCTTCGTCTCCCTTTCTGCAAGCGATAACGTGTTACCAACTATGGGGAGCGAGGAGCCGGGCATGCCTGGGTCAGGAGTTCAAGGGAAGAGTAAGAGGCAGGGAATGGTCAAGGTGCTTGTTGATACGATTAGAGAATGGATTGGGGAGCTGGGGAAACTAGCCGGCTGGTCGAGACCTGATCGGGGATTCTAGTGTACAATATGGGATGGGCATTATGGCGTTGGTCAGGAGATCGGGGCTTTGGGGAAGCAATCCTGGATCAGGGTAAAACGGATGGTGCATGATACCTGATCTGTGGTGTACAAGGTGTGTATTTTATGAGCTAACATCTGCAAAATGAACTCCCAGGGGTATCTTTGCCAATAGTTCCGAACGCCTCATCGTTAATGACACATGGGGTACGCATAGCAAGTTTTGTGCACCAAGTTTTCTTCTTCCTTCCTGCTCAAGGAATCAGTTGCCGGTCAAGGATTGGCAGAGTCGGACGCTCACCTGTTAGACCCTTAACTTCCTAGAGACATACCCTCCTCAATTTCCTCAATGCGACCGGTGTACATGGCGCTGAGCTCAGAAGAGATGTTCCTAGTGTGAATCTCAATCACGTCCATGCTTCTGATGATTTGGGCTTCGATCGCCTCTCGTTTTTTGTTCAAAGCAACAAGTTTCTCCCACTGAGCGAGCTGGAGCTTGGCACTGAATTGAAAACGTTAGACGCGATCTTGCAAGTAGAAGCAGTGAAGGTTGGTACAAAAAGCAGAAGAGGATTGCCAAGGTTGAGGAATGGCTGGTCGAAACGCGATTCTGTCTGGGGGAGAAGTAGCCTGGGAAGAAACCCGACACTTACACTCGGCTCTTCCTAGACTCGAAGTGAGCATCAAGCTTGCCATTGATCTCTGCAACCCGCTTCTTCAGCTCTCCTTCGATGGTTTTGCGCTTTGCCTCTCGACGAGTTTTGATCTACCTTGCAAGTCAGTGCTGATTCCCCCCACCCCAGAGATATGTTCTGAAAGCCATACATTTGTGACCATATCTCGAGCTGCCTTGATCACGTTCATGTCGGTCTCCTGGGAGCTTTGCTGGGAGTCGTCTTCCTCGGATTCGTATGCTTGAATCGCTGGGAGGCTCTGCGAGCTTGACGTGATGCCATTGTCAAACTTGTGACCTCACTCCTCAGATTGATCAATAAGTTTTTGCCTTGAACTCGAGGAGATATAATCTATTAGATTGTGTCCACTTAGAGGAGTTGGATGGAAGTTGAGACCAAAGCAGTAAGGAGGGTTTGACCAATCAAACACTAGCGCGATTCTGTGGCAATCGACTCCACCGAAATCTCGACCGCCAACTTTTTTTTACGATAACGAACAACAAAGGAAGTCACTTGCTCTGCTTTCCACAACAACCAAAGATGGGGCTCGCAGCGCCGAAGAAGTATATTTCCCATGATTTCCAAGCCCAAGTTGATGCTGACAAGGATTTCACAGGCGGATGAAATTATCCCACGATCCAAATAACACAAAATGGACCAACGACACCCAATCCTTCGGTCACAAAATCATGGCCTCTCAGGGTTGGCAACCAGGCGACTACCTTGGTGTCAAGGATGCTCCTCACGCTGAGTTCCACACTGCTGCGAATGCATCGCATATCCGCGTCTCGATCAAGGATGATAACCTCGGTCTTGGGGCAAAGATTGGAAGCGGGGTAGGGCATGGGGAATGTACAGGACTTGATGCATTCACTAATTTACTGGGGAGACTGAATGGGAAAGACGAGGAGGA
>CAVWMU010000012.1:0-69866 GCA_963756205.1 uncultured Solirubrobacteraceae bacterium | reverse complement strand
GTTGAAGAAGAAGTGGGCCGGGGGGGGGGGGGGGGGGGGGGGGGGGGGGGGGGGGCGGGGGGGGGGGGGGGGGGGGGGGGGGGGGGGGGGGGGGGGGGGGGGGGGGGGGGGGGGGGGGGGTTTTTTTTTTTTTTTTTTTTTTTTTTTTCGGCGATCCGTATTGCTGGATGTTCCTCACGGGCGTGATCGTGTTCGCGTGCTCGAGCGGCGCCATCGGCTTCTCCCCGAGCGACACGTGGCTGGTCGCCTGGCGCGCCGCGCAGGGCGTCGGCTCGGCGATGATGATGCCCGGCACGCTGTCGATCATCACCAACGCGTTCCCGCCCGCCGAGCGCGGCAAGGCGATCGGCACGTGGGCCGGCGTCTCCGCGCTCGCGCTCGCGATCGGCCCGGTGCTCGGCGGCTTCCTCGTGGAGACCGTCAGCTGGCAGTCGATCTTCTTCCTGAACCTGCCCGTCGCCGCCGGCGCGATCCTCGTGACGCTGTTCGCCGTGCGCGAGTCACGCGACGAGAGCGTCGCGCAGCGGGTCGACGTGCGCGGCGTGCTGACGCTCACGAGCGGCCTCGCGGCGCTCGTGCTCGCGCTGGTCGAGGGCAACGAATGGCACTGGGGCTCGCCGCGCGAGCTCGCGCTGTTCGCGGCCGCCGCCGTCGGCCTGGGCGCGTTCGCGCTGGTCGAGCGCCGCCAGTCCTCGCCGATGGTCGACTTCGGCTTCTTCCGCTCGCGCACGTTCCTCGGCGCCAACATCGTCGCGTTCATCGTCAGCTTCGCGATGCTCGCGATGTTCTTCTTCATGGCGCTGTACATGCAGAACGTGCTCCACTACTCGCCGCTGCAGGCCGGGCTGCGCTTCCTGCCCTCGACGCTGATGATCGTGCTGATCGCGCCGCTCGCCGGGCGCCTCGCCGACCGCGTCGGCCCGCGGCCGCTGATGACCTTCGGCCTGCTCACCGTCTCCGGAGCGCTCTTCTGGCAGTCCCACCTGACCGTCTCCAGCGGCTACGGCGCGCTGCTGCCCGGCTTCGTGCTGATGGGCATCGGCATGGCGTTCGTGATGTCGCCGATGAGCACCGCCGCGATGAACGCCGTCGAGCAGGCCAAGGCCGGCGTCGCCTCGGGCATCCTCTCGATGAACCGCATGGTCGGCGGCACCTTCGGCGTCGCCGTGCTGGGCGCGATGGTCGCCACGCTCGGGCGCTCGAAGATCGACCAGCTGCTGCCGCAGGCGTCCACTGCCGAGCGCGCCCGGCTCGCCGCGGGCCTCGGCTCCGGCGCAGCCCCGCACGGCGTCCCCGCGCAGATCATCGACGCCGGACAGCGGGCGTTCGTGTACGCGCTGCAGTACGGGCTGCGCCTCGGCGCCGCCGTCGCGCTGCTCGGCGCGCTGCTCGCATGGACGCTCGTCAGGGCGCGGGTGGGCGAGCGCGACCTGCCCGTGGCAGCCGTCAGCGCGATCGACAATCGGCTCACCCTCGAGCAGGGTGCAGACGGGAGTCTGCCCATCGCGGAGACCATCAACGCCTGATCCCGCGTCGGGCGGCCGGGGTTGCGGCAAATACCGGATCTCGCGGCGCGTGTGACTCGCTAGGCTGCGTCCAGACGCGTCCCGATCGGGGGCTCGGGGCGCGCTTGTCGTGATCGCGCCGGCGGTGTCGAGCCCGACCCGAGGCGACCCGGTCGGGCACCGTCGCAGCCGTGCGCAAAACCGCCGAACTGATACATCGACGCGCCCGCCTCGTGCTCGCGGCGACGGCCGTGCTGACCGTGGCCGGGGGGGTGTTCGGCGCCGGCGTCGTCGGCTCGCTCAGCAACGGCGGCAGCTCCGACCCGAACGCTCCGAGCGAGATCTCCGGGCGCCAGATCGTCGCGGCGACCGGCGTCCCCGCCCAGCCGGGGGTGGTGGTGCTCGTGCGCACGCCCGCGTCGGCGCTCTCCGAACGGGGACGCGGCCTGGTAGCGCGCGTGGCGGCCGACGTCGCCTCGCAGGGCGCGATCTCGCGGGTTCTCAGCATCCTCAACGCCCGGCGGCCGGACGGCCTGCTCTCGCGGGATGGCCGCCAGACGCTGGTGCTGGGCTACATCGGCGCGCACGCCTCCGAACGCGCCGCCACCGCGGCGGCACGGCGGATCGCGCAGAGCCTGCGCGGCGTCCCCGGCGTCACCGTCGGCGGCGACCAGCTCACGTTCAGCCAGCTCGAAGACACGATCTCCGCCCAGCTGCCGAAGGTCGAGCTGATCGCCTTCTCGATCCTGCTGCTGCTCTCGCTCGTCGCCTTCCGCGGCCTCGTCGCGGCCGCGCTGCCGCTGATGGTCGGGGCGGTGGCGGTGGCGGGGAGCCTGATGATCATGCGCGCGCTCACACACGTGACCTCGCTGTCGGTCTACTCGCTGAACCTCGTCACCGGGCTCGGCCTGGGCCTCGCGATCGACTACTCGCTGTTCGTCGTCTACCGCTACCGCGAGGAGCTCGCGCGCTGCGGGCACTGCTCGGAGGCGCTCGAGCGCACGCTCGCCACCGCCGGTCGCACCGTCGCGTTCTCCTCGCTTACCGTGTCGGTGGCGCTGCTCTCGCTGCTGGTCTTCCCGCAGCCGATGCTCTCCTCGATGGGGATCGCGGCCGCCGTCGTGACGGTCTTCGCCGCGAGCGCCGCGCTGATCCCGCTCGCGGCGATGCTCGCGCTGCTCGGCCCGCGCGTCAACGCGCTCTCGCCCGCGCGCCTGCAGCGCGCGCGCAGGCACGCCGAGGGCCCCGCCGCGCACGGCCACTGGTATCGCCTGGCGACGCGCGTGATGCGCAGGCCCGGCTGGGTGGCCGCGGCCTGCGCGATCTGCCTGCTGCTCCTCGGGCTTCCCGCGCTGCACCTGCACCTGGGCGCGACCGACGCGCGCGTGCTGCCGCCGGGGTCCAGCGCGCGCACGGTCGAAGCAGCGGTGGCGAAGCGGTTTCCCGCCGACCCGACCAACCCGGTCGTGGCGCTGGTGCACGCGCCCGATCAGGCCGGGGCCGCGCTGGAACGCTACCGCGCGCGGCTCGCGCGGCTGCCCGGGGCCGCGCTCGCCGAACCCGCCACCCGCATCGCCCCCGGGCTGTGGACCGTCGAGGTGCTCGCCGCGCATCCGCCGCTCAGCTCGCCGTCGCAGCGCCTCATCGGCGAGATCTACGCGCAGCACGCCCCCTATCCGGTGGCGCTCACCGGCGTGGCCGCGGGCCAGTACGACCAGCATCTGAGCCTGCGCTCGCACATGCTGCTCGCGCTCGCGATCCTCGCCGCGACGACGCTGATCGTGCTGTTCACGATGACCGGCTCGGTCGCGCTCGCGATCAAGTCGCTGATCATGAACCTGCTGACGCTCAGCGGCGCGTTCGGACTGCTCGTGCTGATCTTCCAGGACGGCCGGCTGCAGGGCCTGCTCGGCTACACCGCCACCGGCTCGCTCGAGCAGACGAACATGATCATCCTGTTCATCATCGGCTTCGGCCTGTCCACCGACTACGGCGTGTTCCTGCTCGCGCGCATCAAGGAGGCGCACGACGTCGGCGCGAGCGACGAGGTGGCGGTCGCCACGGGCCTGGAGCGCAGCGGCCGCGTCGTCAGCCAGGCGGCGCTGCTGTTCTGCGCGGCCGTCGGATCGCTCGCGGTCTCGAGCGTCGCCTCGCTGAAAGAGTTCGGGGTCGGCGCGGCGCTCGCGGTGATCATCGACGCGACGATCGTGCGCGCGCTGCTCGTCCCGGCTTTGATGGGGCTGCTCGGGCGCGCCAACTGGTGGGCGCCGCGACCGCTGCGCCAACTCGTCGCCCGCTCGTGGGGGCACCCGCTCGAGGAGGAGCCGGCCGCCGCGCTCCCGGCCGCCGCGCCCTCTGCGGCCGCGTCATCGACCGCGGCGCCGTGAGCACTCAGAAGACGATCGTGCGGCCTTCGTGCACGAGCACGCGGTCGTCGAGCTCGCTGCGGACCGCGCGCGCGAGCACCAGGCGCTCGAGGTCGCGTCCCACCCGCACCAGGTCCTCGACCGTGTAGCGGTGCCCGACGCGCACCACGTCCTGCTCGATGATCGGCCCCTCGTCGAGCTCCTCGGTCACGTAGTGGGCGGTCGCGCCGATCAGCTTCACGCCGCGCTCGTACGCCTGCCGGTAGGGCTCGGCGCCCGCGAACGCCGGCAGGAAGGAGTGGTGGATGTTGATCACCGGGCAGCCCACCCGCGCGAGGAAGTCCGCCGAGAGGATCTGCATGTAGCGCGCGAGCACCAGCAGCTGCGCGCTGCCGGCTAGCTCGTCCAGCGCCCGCTGCTCGGCCTGCGCCTTTGTCTCTCTCTTGACGGGTATGTGCACGAAGCGCACGCCCAGCGCTTCGACGTCGCGGCGCACGTCCTCGTGGTTCGAGATCACGCACACCACGTCCATGTCCAGCTCACCGCGGCTGTTGCGCCACAGCAGGTCGAGCAGGCAGTGGTCGGCGCGCGAGGCCATCAGCGCCACCCTGCGGCGGTCGCGCGCGTAGGCGATCCGCCACTGCATCTCAAAGCGCTCCGCGAGCTCGCCGAAGGACGCCTCGAACGCGGCGCGATCCTCCTCGATCGCCGGCAGGTAGAAGGCCGAGCGCATGAAGAAGCTGCCGTGCTGGGGGTCGGTCGAGTACTGGTCGGAGCTGACGATGTTTGCCCCCTGCTCGAACAGGAAGCGCGAGACCGCCGCCACGATCCCCGGCCCGTCCGGACACGAGATCAACAGCCGGGCGGTGTGGTCGGCGCCGCCACCTGCGTGCGAGCCGAGGTAGGCCATCAGTGGCTGACCGCCGCCGCGGCGAGCTCCGAGACGAGCCTGTCCTCGTAGAAGCGCTCGAGCGCGAACGGCGCGATCAACCCGGGGGTGCGGCCGCTGTGAACCAGCTCGGCGAGCGTCCTGCCGACGATCGGCGCGGCCTTGAAGCCGTAGGTGCCCCAGCCGGCGCTGACGTGGAAGTTCTCGACCATCGTGCGCCCGAGGATAGGGCTGTAGTCCGGCGAGAGGTCGCACAGCCCCGCCCAGCTGCGCAACAGGCGCGCGTGCTCCAGCTGTGGGAACAGCTCGAGCGTGTGGCGCGTGAGGTCCTGCAGGAAGTTGAGCGTCCCCTGCATCCGGTAGGTCGTCCACGGTTCGATCTCCGAGCCCATCACGAACTCGCCGCGGTCGGACTGGGAGATGTACACGTGCATCTGCGAGGAGACGATCACCACGTCCAGCAGCGGCTTCACCGGCTCGGTCACGCACGCCTGCAGGATGTGCGTGGTTATCGGCAGCTCCACCCCGGCCATCGCGCACACCAGCGTGCTCCAGCCCGCCGTCGCGCTGATCACCTGCCCCGCCCTGACCGTGCCGCGGTTGGTGCGCACGGCGGCGATGCGCCCGTCGCTCGCCATCTCGAAGCCCTCGACCTTCGTCTGCGGGTGGATCTCCACGCCCGCGCGATCGGCGCCCCGCGCGTAGCCCCACACGACGGCGTCGTGGCGGATGATCCCGCCGGGCGGGTGATACAGCGCGCCGAGGATCGGGTAGGTGACGTCCTCGGAGACGTTCAGCTGCGGGCACAGGCGCTTGACCTCCGCGGCATCCACCAGCTGCGAGTCGATGCCGTGCAGGCGGTTGACCTCGGCGCGGTTGGCCATAACGAACATCGCGCGGTCGCTGTGCGCGAGCGTCAGATGGCCGCACTGCGAGAACAGCACGTTGAAGTCGAGGTCGGCCGACAGGCCTTCGTAGAGCTTGATGCTCGCGTCGTAGAAGCGCGCGCCCTCGGGCGTCTTGTAGTTGGAGCGCAGGATCGTCGTGTTGCGGCCCGCCGCGCCCGAGCCGATGTAGCCCTGCTCGAGCACGGCCACGCGCTTGACGCCCAGCTGGCCGAGGTAGTAGGCGGTCGCGAGGCCGTGCGCGCCGCCGCCCACGATCACCACGTCGTAGGAGTCGCTCAGCTCGCCCCGCGCCGCGCCACATGCGCCCCGGGCGGAAGATCTCACGCATCGGCGCTCTCCAGGTGCAGCGCATGCGCTTCCGCGCCGACGGGCCCCCCGCCGAGAGCCGCAGCCGCGTCGGCGACCACCTGCCACAGGTACTCGCCGAGCGCCCAGCCGACGAGCAGCGAGCAGGCTGTCCTGCGCCTCGACGAGCACGTAGCCCGGCGTGCGCGCGACCGAGCCCGGGCGAAAGCCCGCGACCGGCGCGACCGCCGGGCGCACGTCGATCGCGCAGAAGCGCGCGAGCAGCTCCCGCGCCCCCGGGCCGATCAGCGAAAGCGCCGTCAGGCCGCACGTGACGTCCACGACGCTCACCGTGCCCTGCGCGTCCTGCGCCGCCCGCGCCACCGCCGCACGGACGTCCGCGGCCGCCGCCGGCTCGCCGAGCACGAGCGCCCGCGCCGGCGTCACCGGGCACCACCACGCGCCGCCCGCGCCGCCGACGCTCGCGCGCCCGGCGAGCCCCGGCTCGAGCTCGAGCCCGCCGCTCGCCTGCGCCACGATCCGCGCGAGCTCCGGCGGCTGCGCCTGGATCTCCAGCTTGACGAGGCTGCGAGCGATCGACGAAGCCCACGCTTTGCGTGAGGCGGTCGCGCTCGCACCGTCGGCTCGCCGTACGCGTTCGCCACGTTCCAGCCCTCGACGCAGCTCAGCCGCGCGCCGGCGGCCACCGCCAGGCGCTCCATCGGCGAGCGTGCGCGCACGTCGCGCGTGCTCGCCGCGTCGGGCGTGAGGAAGGCGAGGCTCACCTGCGCGAGAACTCCCTCACGAGCGCAGCAGCTCCCCCGCCGGGTCGTAGAACGGCTCGGTCACCACCGACGCCGACAGGCGAGCGCCGTCGTCGGCGATCGTGATGCTCTGGCCGTCGCTCGCGAGCGCGCTCGGCACCCACGCCATCCCGATTACGCGCCCGAGCTGGCGCGAGCGGCGGGCGCTCGTCACCTGGCCAGCCGCGCGGCCGCGGTGAGTCGAGCACGACCGCGCCCTCCGTCGGCACGACGCCGTCGGCGATGGTGAAGCCGACGAGCGCGCTCTCCGCGGGCGCCTCGGCGACGTGCGCGAGCGCCCACTTGCCGATGAACTGCTCGTCCTTGTCGAGCTTCACCGCCCACGGCATGCCGCCCCGAACGGCGTGGACTCCGAGTCGGTGTCCTGCCCGACGATGATGTGCTGCTTCTGCAGGCGCAGGATGCGCTGCGGCTCGAGGCCGAACGGGCGGATGCCGGCCGACTTGCCGGCGCTCAGGATCGCGTTCCAGACATCCTCGCCGTAGGCCGCGGGGAAGTGGATCTCATAGCCGAGCTCGCCGACGAAGCCGATGCGCATCAGCAGCGCCTGCACGCCGGCCACCGCCGCCTGACGGGAGTCGAGATAGGCGAACGCCTCAGGCGAGCAGTCCGCGTCGGTCAGGCCCGCCAGGATCTCCCGCGCGCGCGGTCCCGCGAGGTTGACCGCGCACAGCGCCTGCGTGACGTCGCTGAGCTGGACCTCCAGCCTCCAGTCGGCGAGCCACCACGAGAACCACTGCTCGACCGCGCCCGCGCCACTGGAGGTCGTGGTCACGTAGAACGTTTCCTCGTCGACGCGGCTGATCGTGCCGTCGTCCATGATCCGGCCCGCGTCCGAGGTCAACACGCCGTAGCGCACCCGCCCGGGCTTGAGGTTGGACAGCCGGTTCGGGTACAGGCGATCCAGGAACTGCCCAGCCTGCGGTCCGCGTACGAGCAGCTTGCCAAGCGTGGAGACGTCGATCAGGCCCGCCGCCGTGTGCACGTTCAGCGCCTCGCCCTCGGGGTCGCCGTAGTCGTAGGCGCGCCGCCAGTCGCCCGCCCATTTGATGCTCGCTCCGAGCTCGCGGTGCACACCGTGGATCGAGGAGCGCTTGGCCGGCTCGATCGGGCGCCCCGCGAGCGCGCCGAGCGGCACGGTCGACCATGGCGGGCGCGCGGTCGTCGCGCCGACCTGCTCGAGGTCCTCTCCTGTCTCCCTGCCGATCAGGCGGGCGGAGGACAGCTGGCACATCCGCCCCTGGCACGGGCCCATCGTCACGGTCGTGAAGCGCTTGCAGAGCTCGATCGAGTCATAGCCCTCCTGCACGCCGCGCTTGATGTCCTTGGGCCCGACGTCCTCGCAGAAGCACGTGAACGCCTTTTCGCGCGAGCCGTCGGTGACGGCGGCCGGCGGCGAAGCGCTGGCCGGTGGGACCGAGCCCTCGAGCTCGCCGCGCAGCCGCTCGCGGCGCTCGGCGGCGACCTCGTCGCCGAGGCCGAGGGCGAACGCAGCCTCCAGCCCGGCGAGCTCGCCCGACGCCTGCACGAGGTGCGCCGAGCCCTCGCCCGCGAGCAGGCCCGCGATCCAGAGCCCGGCGGGGAGCTCGCGCACGCGCTGGCAGCCCCAGCCGGGGTCGTAGACCACGCGCCCGCCGGCTTGTGAGACGAGCGAGCCGGCGACGGCTTCACCGCCGGCGACGACGACGAGGTCACACTCGAACCGCCGCCTCCTCGAGGCGTCGGGCTCGCCCGAGGCCTGCAGCGGCGCGAGCACGGCGGCGGAGACCTGCTTGCGGCCCTCGGCCGCGAGCGCGGTCCAGCCGGCGAGTGCGGTGATGCCCTGCTCGGCGAGCGCGTCGAACGCCGGCGAGCGCTCGGGGCGCAGGTCGGCGACGGCGGCGATGCGCACGCCGGCGCCCTTCAGGGCGCGTGCCGCTTCCAGACCCCGATCTGAGGTCGTGACCACGACGGCCGTCTGGCCGGGCCTGACGGAATACATCGCCAGCAGCCGCTCGGCGCCGGTTGAGAGCATCACCCCGGGCAGGTCGTTGCCGGCGAAGACGAGCGGCTGCTCGATCGCACCGGTCGCGTAGACGTGCTGGGCGGCGCGCACCTGGTGCAGCGTGTCGTGCTGCCAGACCGGCACGAGACCGTCGTAGTGGGCGAGCGCCGGCGCCGAGGTCAGGATCTCGACGCCCGCCTCGCGGGCGCGCTGCGCCAGCGACGCCGCGAGCTCATGACCCCCGTCCCAGAGCAGGCGACCGCCGACATCCGGCCCCTCGTCGGCGAGCACGACGTCGGCGCCGAGCTCGGCCGCGGCGATCGCGGCCGACAGGCCGGCCGCGCCGGCGCCGACGACGAGCACGTCGGCGTGCCGGCGGCGGTATTCGGTGCGCCACGAACGCTCGCGCTGGTGCTCGGGCAGCTTGCCGAGCCCGGCCGCGTTGCGCAGCACCCACTCGTAGAGAGGCCACAGCCTCCGCGGACGGATGAAGGTCTTGTAATAGAAGCCGGGTGGCGTGAACGGGCCGCCGACCACGTCGACGGCAGCCATCACGTCGCGCTCGAGGCCGGGCGTCGCGTTGAGGTGCTCGACTCGCGCGCCCTCGCGCACCGGCTCGGTGCACGCGCGTATGCCCGGCGCCCCGTCCACGGCCACCATGCAGTTGGCGCAGTTGCCGGCACAGCACATCAGGCCCCGTCGCCGGTGGTACTTGAAGCTGCGCGAGAAGGTCCGCTGGCCGGCGGCATAGAGCGCCGAGCCGATCGTGTCGCCCTCGAGCGCCGTGAATGACCTGCCGTCGAACGTGAAGGTGACCGGCCGCGAGCGATCGATGCGCTCGCCGGGCTGCTCCGAGAGACGTGTCACGGCGCGAGCTCCTCGGGTGCGCCGACGCGGATCACCTCGTTGGTGCGGGTGTCGCGTTCGGCCTGAAACCAGGCCCTGCAGCCGGAGCGGTGGTACCACCACTCGCGCTGCACCCCGGCGACGTTGCGCCGGAAGTAGTTGTACTCGCATAGCTCCCTGAAGGCCGGGGCGGGCCCGGGCCTGCGGGAGATCTCGCCGCCGAAGGCGAAGTCCGCGACCTCGCGGACGCCGCAGTTGGGACACCTGAGAACGTAGGACACCGACGCGCATGCTAGACGACTGGCGCGCAGAGCGCAATACTGTTGCGCATGGTGCAACACAAGCCTGCTCGTCCCGTCGAATCCGTGGAGCGCGCGCTGGCCCTGCTCAGGGCTTTGGCCGACAGCGACGAGGCGCTCGGAGTCAACGAGCTCGCGCGCCGCATCGAGGCCCACGCGAGCACGGCCTCGCGCCTGCTGGGCACGCTCGCCGCAGACGGGTTCGTGAGCCGCGACGCCGAGGGCCGCTACCAGCTCGGGGTGGCGCTTGTGACGCTCGCCGAGCACGTCCTCTCGCGCCTTGACCTCGGCGCCCTCGCGAGGCCGATCCTCGTCGAGCTGATGGGCCGCACCGGTGAGACGGCGACGCTGTCGCTGCCTGGCGACCGCGAGGCGACCACCGTGGACTCGGTCCCGTCGAACGCCGGGGTCGTCAGCATGGCCAGGCTCGGTCGCCCGAGCATCTCGCACGCCACCGCGGTCGGCAAGGTGATGCTCGCATTCGGGAGCGGGCCGCTGCCGCGCGAGCGCGACATGCGTGCCCTGACCGAGCGGACGATCACGAGCCGCGCGGAGCTCGAGCGCGAGATCGAGCTGACGCGCGAGCGCGGCTACGGCACGGTGTTCGGCGAGCGCGAAGCGGACGTCAACGCGATCGCGGCTCCGGTCTGGCGTCGCGAAGGCGAGCTCGCAGCGATCCTCGGCGTGCAGGGACCCGCCTCGCGGCTGCAGGACCCGACGCGCGTCCTGCAGGCGCTGCTCGAGGCCGCCGCCACCTTGACGCGCGCCTTGGGAGGCGAGGCGTGAGCAGGAGGACCCGCTGCAGTGCGGCGCGGGGCCAAACGGAGGGATTGGAATCGGCAAGCGACAGGGGCGCTGGCTCCGGGGGAGAGGACAGGAGATGAAGAGCAGTCTCGAAATCGCACAGGAGGCGCAGCTCGCGCCGATCGATGAGATCGCGCAGCGGTGCGGGCTCATGCAGGACGAGTTCGAGCCGTACGGGCGGTACAAGGCGAAGATCTCGCTGTCGGTGCTCGACCGGCTCGCCGACGCTCCGGACGCGAAGCTCGTGTGCGTCGCCGGCATCACGCCCACGAAGGCCGGCGAGGGCAAGACCACGACTGCGGTTGGCGTGACCCAGGGGCTCGGCGCCATCGGCAAGGCGCCGGTGCTCTGCCTGCGCGAGCCATCGCTGGGCCCGGTGTTCGGCATCAAGGGCGGCGCCGCCGGCGGCGGCCTCACCCAGGTGGTCCCGATGGAGGACCTGAACCTGCACTTCACCGGCGACATCCACGCGGTCGGGGCCGCCAACAACCTGCTCGCCGCGATGCTCGACGCATCGCTCCTGCACGGCAACCCGCAGAACGTCGATCCACTGCAGATCGGCTGGCGGCGGGTCGTGGACGTGAACGACCGCGCGCTGCGCCAGATCGTGCTCGGCCTCGGCGGCCGCGCCAACGGCTACCCGCGCGAGGCGGCGTTCGACATCACCGCTGCGTCTGAGGTGATGGCGGTGCTCGCTGTCGCGCGTGACCTGCACGACCTGCGTCGGCGCCTCGGCGCGATCACGGTCGCCCACCGCCATGAGACGGGGGAGCCCGTCACCGCGGAGGACCTCGGCGCCGCAGGCGCGATGACCGTGCTGCTCAAGGATGCGCTCAAACCGAACCTGATCCAGACGCTCGAGGGACAGCCGTGCCTGATGCACGCCGGGCCGTTCGCGAACATCGCTCACGGCAACTCCTCGCTCGTGGCCGACCTGATCGGCCTGAAGCTCGGCGAGTACGTCGTGACCGAGTCGGGCTTCGGCTCGGACATGGGGATGGAGAAGTTCTTCGACATCGTCTGCCGTGTCGGCGGCCTGCGCCCCAACGCCGTCGTGCTGGTCGCCACGGTCCGCGCTCTCAAGCACCACGGCCTCGAGCCCGAGGGCGGCCCGGACGCGATCGAGGCGGGTGCAGCGAACCTGCGCCGGCACCTGGGGATCGTGCGCGAGTTCGGCCTGCCGTGCGTGGTCGCCGTCAACCGCCGACCGGGAGACATCGACGAGGAGCTCGAGCTGGTCCGAAGGCTCGCGCTGGACGCCGGCGCGTTCGCGGCCGAGGTCAACGAGGGGTTCGAACGCGGCGGCGAGGGCGCTGCAGCCCTCGCACGCGCGGTCGTTCACGCGTGCGAGCAGCCGACGAGCTTCGCCTTCCTGTACAGCAACGAGATGTCGGTCACGGACAAGATCGAGGCGGTCGCCAAGCGCGTCTACGGCGCTGGCGAGGTGTCGATGTACCCGGCTGCCGCGAGGCGAGTGGAGCAGCTCGAAGCGCAGGGCCTCGGCTCGCTGCCCGTGTGCATGGCGAAGACCCCGCTCTCGCTGTCGGCTGACCCGACCGTGCTCGGGGCTCCCGAGGGCTTCGAGCTTCATGTGCGCGACGTGCGCGCGTACACGGGCGCCGGCTGGCTCGTGCCGCTGTGCGGAGACATCCAGCAGATGCCGGGGCTCGGCAGGACGCCGGCCGCCCACAACGTCGACATCGACGCGGACGGTCGCACCGTCGGCCTCTTCTGAGCAGGCCGGCCCGCCGCCAGCGGCTACTGTGGGCGCCGTGGCGCTGCTCGACGATTCCCTGGCAGAGCTGCTCGAGCGGGTCGCCGCGCGCACGCCCGCACCGGGTGGTGGCAGCGCCGCGGCGTTGGCGGCGGCGAGCGCCGCGGCGCTGACCGAGATGGTCGCCGCGTACTCGCGCGACGCCGACGCCGCACACTCGCGCGAGCGCGCCCGTGCGCTGCGCACGTCGCTGCTGGAGCTCGCCGAACGCGATATGGCCTCCTACGCCCCCGTGCTCGACGCGCTCGCGCTCGAGGCTTCGGACCCGCAGCGACAGGCTGCCCTCGCGCGCGCGCTCTCCGACGCGGCGCAGGTCCCTGCGCAGATCGCCGAGCAGGCCGCCGAGGTCGCTCGGCTCGCAGGACGCTGCGCCGCCGCTGCCAGCGAGCATCTGGTTGGCGACGCGATCACGGCGACCATCCTCGCCGAGGCGGCAGCCGCGGCGGCCGGCGCCCTCCTCGCGCTCAACCTTGCGAGCGCGCGCGAGGATGCACGCGTGCGCGCGGCCGCCGCCCACGTCCGCGAAGCCGGCGAGCATCGCGAGCTGGCCCTCGAGCACACCCCGAGGGCAAAGCTCGGGTGAGCGGGCGCCGTGGCGCCGCAAGGGCGCTCGTCAACGTCCCGCATGCGCTGCCCGCGGCGTCGGTGGCCGTCGCCGTGCTCGCGGCGCTCGAGCCGTCGCAGTGGCTCGCTTCCCATTCGGACCTGCTGCTTGCGGCCCTCGTGCTCGCAACCTCCCTCGGAATCGGCACCGCCGAGCTCGAGCGCGCTCGCGCGAGCCTTGGAGCGGTCGCCCTGCTGTCACTCGCGCCGCTGCCGGTCATCGGCGCCTGCGCGTGGCTGCTCGGACTGCCGTTCTCCACTCCGGTCCGCGATGGCCTGCTCGCGGTCGGTGTCGCGAGCTCGGAGGTCGCAGCCGTCGGTCTCGTCGCAATCGCGCGCTCGGACGCCGCCGTGACGCTCGGCGCCGTCGTCGGCTCGCTGCTGACCGCCGCGGTGCTCGGCCCTGTCGCGGTGTCGGCGCTCGGCGCGGGCGCCAGCGTGCACGTGTTGAGCCTGCTCGGCCGCTTCGGTCTGGTGGTGATCCTGCCGGTGGCCGTCGGCCTCGCGCTGCGCAGCCGGCCGCGCCTCGCGCGCGCGCTCGAGCCGCTCGACGAGGAGCGTGAGGGAGTCGCGGCGCTGATCGTGCTGGCGCTCGTCTACGGCGCCCTCAGCGGCGCGCGCGACGGACATGATCTCGTGTCGGCCGCCGTCGCGAGCAGCGCGTTGCTCGCGACCTGCGGCGCGCTCGCCCTGCTCTGGCATCGGCTCGCCTCCGAGCACCTGGCGATTCCCGGTGCGATGGCGATCGCCCTGCGCGATTTCGCGGTCGCTGCGGTCCTCGCGACGCAGGCGTTCGGGCCGTCCGCGGCAACGGTGCCGGGCGTCTACGGCGTGTTGATGCTGATCGCCGGCGCGGTGACCGCCGGGCGGCTGCGACGCGCGGCGGCCGTCAGCCGCTAGCTGCCCGGTATCCAGCTCGTGCCTGCAAGCGGCACGCGCGCCATCGCCGCGGCTTCGATGGTCAGCGCGACGAGGTCCTCCGGCTCGAGATTGTGCACGTGCGACTTGCCGCAGGCGCGCGCGATGGTCTGCGTCTCCAGCGTCAGCACTGCGCAGGTAATTGGCGAGCCTGCGGCCCGCCGCTCGACCGGATCGAGCCGCGCGGCCAGCTCGTCGTCCTGGGTGGTGATGCCGGCCGGATCGCGGCCCTCGTGCCAGTCGTCGTAGGCGCCGGCCGCTGGTGCCGAGCGCGCGGTATTCCGTCCTCGTAGCTGCGGATCGTTGTCGCCGAGCGCGATCAGCGCCGCGGTGCCGATCGACACCGCGTCGGCGCCGAGCGCCAGCGCCTTGGCGACGTCGGCGCCGTTGCGGATGCCGCCGGAGACGATGAGCTGCACCTTGCGGTGCATGCCGAGCTCCTGCAGCGCCTGCACCGCCGGCGGGATCGCCGCGAGCGTCGGGATGCCGACGTGCTCGATGAACACCTCCTGGGTGGCGGCGGTGCCGCCCTGCATGCCGTCGAGCACGATCGCGTCGGCGCCGGCCTTGACCGCGAGCGCGATGTCGTAGTAGGGGCGCGACGCGCCGACCTTGACGTAGATCGGCTTCTCCCAGTCGGTGATCTCGCGCAGCTCCTGGATCTTGATCTCCAGGTCGTCCGGGCCCGGTCCAGTCGGGATGCCGGCAGGCCGAGCGCTGGTCGATGCCTTCCGGCAGGTCGCGCATCTCGCGCGACGCGCTCGGAGATCTTCTGCCCGAGCAGCATGCCGCCGCCGCCGGGCTTGGCGCCCTGGCCGACGACGACCTCGATCGCGTCGGCGCTGGCGCAGATCGTCGGGGTTCATGCCGTAGCGCGAAGGCAGCACCTGGTAGACGAGAATGCTCGAATGCTCGCGCTCCTCCGGCGGTCATGCCGCCGTCGCCGGTCGTGGTCGAGGTGCCGACGCTCGCTCGCGCCGCGGCCCAGCGCCTCCTTGGCTGGCGCCGACAGCGAGCCGAAGCTCATGCCGGCGATGGTGATCGGGATTTTCAGCTTGATCGGCTTTCTGCGCGAAGCGCGCGCCGATCATCACGTCGGTGGCGCATTTCTCGCGGTAGCCCTCCAGCGGATAGCGGCGAGACGCGAAGCGCCGAGGAACAGCAGATCGTCGAAATGCGGCAGCTTGCGCTTGGCGCCGAAGCCGCGGATGTCATAGATGCCGGTCGCGGCCGCGCGCCGGATCTCGGCGATCGACGTCGCGTCGAACGTCGCCGACTCGCGCGGCCGGCGTGCAGCGGGATCCGTGCGGTCTGCGGCGAGCCGTTGCCATCTCAGTAGCGTCCCGACATTGTCGACGTGGAAATGGTAGAGCTTGCGCGCCGAGCCGTAGCGGCGGAAGTCCGCCGGCATCGACCGTCCGTCGATCCCGGCGGCTTCGAGCAGCTCGCGCGAGCTCGCTCCTGGTGCTCGGTCGCGCATCTCCTTCTCGACGCAGTCGGCGCCGAGGCTGTGCGACCTGCCGCGCACGAACAGCCGCGCCTCGTAGATCGAATCGCCGAGCGCTTCGCCGGCGTCGCCGCAGCACCACCAGATTGCCCGCCTGCGCCATGAAGGCGCTCATGATGTCCGACCGAGCCTTTGACGACGATGTCGATGCCCTTCATCGAAATGCCGCAGCGCGCCGAGGCATTGCCGTCGATCACCAGCAGGCCGCCGCAGCCGGTCGCGCCCGCCGACTGGCTGGCGTCTGCCCTTCGACGATGCACCTTGCCCGGACATCATGTTCTCGGCGACGCCCTGGCCGGCATTGCCGTCGACGACGACGGTCGCGTGCTTGTTCATGCCGGCGCAGTAATAGCCGACATGGCCCTCGATCTCGACCTGATGCGGGCGCGTCGATGCCGGCCGCGATCGCATGCTGCCCGCGCGGATTGAGCACGCGCACGCGCTGGCGGCTCGTCGGGCGTCGTGCAGGCGCTGGTTCAGCTGTCTGACGCTCTCGCTCGCCAGGTCGACGGACAGCAGGGCCTCCCGGATTGCGTCCGGCGCCGGCATCACGCCACCAGCGCCGGGCGGGCGCGACCCCAGCTATAGACGCGCCCCGGCTCGGGCTCCCAGCTGTCGGCGTCCTGCGGCACCCGGCAGCACGGCGATCGCGCGGTACTCCGAGGCGATCGCCACCCACTCGTCGGTCTCGGCCATCACCGCCGGCTTGCACGCGATCGGGTCGCGCAGCACCGCGAAGCCGTCGGCGCTGCCGACCGCGAAAGTGTAGAAGCCGTCGAGGTCCTCGAGGCAGCCCTCGAGCGCCTGCTCGAGGCTCGCGCCCTCGCGCAGCCGCCACGTCAGGTAGCCGGCCGCGACCTCGCTGTCGTTGTCGGTCTGGAACCGGATGCCCTCGCGCCGCAGGTTGCGCCGCAGGCGATTGTGGTTGGACAGCGAGCCGTTGTGCACCAGGCACAGGTCCAGGCCCGTCGAGAACGGGTGCGAGTGCTCGGTCGTGACCCGGCTCTCGGTCGCCATCCGCGTGTGGCCGAGGGCGTGGCTGCCGTCGAGCTGCTCGATCGCGAAACGCCGCACGAAATCGGTCGGCCTCCCGGCCTCCTTGTAGATCTCGATGGAGCTGCCGGCGCTCATCAGCCGCAGCTCCGGGTGGCGCTCGGCGAGCCACGCCTGCACCTCCCCGGCCTCGGCGTCGACGACGAACACCGCGTGCGTCGCGCGCACCCGCGGGTGCGAAGCCCCATCGAAGACGTCCGCGAGCTCAGCCCCGATCGCGGTCCAGTCGGTCTCCGCGTGGGCGCACAGCGAGATCTTGCACGACCCGGCGGGCGCCGGGTCGCGGTAGAAGGCCACCCCCGCGCTGTCTGGCCCGCGGAAGGAGAGCTGCTCGAGCATTCTCGAGAGGTGCTCGCCGAGCTGGGCCTGCAGCGCGGGAGACTTGGTGTAAAGCCCCGCGATCCCACACATGGGAATCACTGTAGAGCCCGGACTCCGCCGCGCACATGGCGTCCGCGCGCACACTTTCGCCGGAGAATGTGGCGGCGCGCGCTACAGCTTGGTGGGCGTCCACACGCCGAGCCGCTTCTGCTCGCGGCGCACAGTGTGCAGCGCCTCGCGCAGGTCCGCGCGCGCGATCGGCGCGAGCGTCCCCGGGTCGATCAGGTTGTCCGGCGCGGCCCCCGCGGCGATCAGCTCGGCGTGGTGCTCGAAGCGCACGCGCGTGATCACGTCGAACGCCTCGTGCAGCGCGTCCGCCACGGCGCGCTCGATGCCCCCGACGCTCGCGACCGCCTCGATCCGGTCGAGCGTCGGCGAGATCGTCACACCGTGCGCGAGCGCGTGGAAACGCACGATGTTCACGAGCGGCACGATCGCGCCGCGCTTGAGGTCCAGGCGCCCGGCGCCCTCGCCCCGGCGCTCGACCGCGAGGTCCCCGCGAAAGCCCAGCGCCACCGGGTAGCCGGTGGCGGTGCGCGCGATCAGACGCATGAAGTCGGGGTGTTCGCGCGCGGCGCGGATGCGCGCGTTGAGTGCCGCCGTGATCGCCAGACCGCCGGCGCACGGCCGGAAGTCGAACGCCACCGAAGCGCGGATCAGACGCGACTCGCTGGGCACCCGCAGGCACTCGTCGAACGTCGCGATCCAGTCGGCCTTGGACATGCGCCACAGGCGATTGCCCGCGAGCACGTCGTTGTTGTCGACCCCGAAGCCGCAGCGCGCGAGCCCGGCGTTGACCTCGCCGCCGAGCCGCGCGAAGTAGGCGTCGACGGCGTCCTCCTCCCCGGCGGGCGGCGTCTCGTAGGCGAGCGCGTTGTCCTGGTCGGAGGACAGCGTGAACTCGCGCCGCGCGGCGCTGCCGAGGTCGAGCCACGCCCACGCCAGCGGGGCGGGACCGTTCCTCGACAGCGAGAAGTCGATCAGCCGCACCGTCAGGGCGTCCTGCTGCAGGCTCAGAACCCGCCCGATGTCGCGCGGAGGCACGCCCGCGCGCACGAGCAATGCGAACAGCTGCGGCAGGTGCTCGGCGGCGCGCGCGAGCACGTCCTCGTCGGCCGCGCCGAGGATCGTGTGGCGCAGCGCGATCGGGCTGCGCGCGTCGAGGCCGAGCAGATCGGCGGCCGAGAGCATCCCGCACACCTGCCCACCGTCGAGCACCGCCATGTGCTCGACCCCGGCGGCGAGCATGTCGACGGTCGCCTCCACCGCGAGCTGTCCCAGCGGCACCGTCGCCACCGGGGAGCGCGCGACGCTGCTCACCGGCGCATCGCCGTCCGCCCCGCCCGCGGCGACCCACTCGCGCAGCTCCGCGTCGGTGACGATCGCCAGCTCGTCCTCGCGCAGGCGCATCAGCAGCGCCCGCGCCTCGCCGCGCGGACCGAGCCGCGCAGCCGCCTCGCGCAGCGGCTGCGCGGGCTCGCAGAAGACGGCGGGCCGCATGATCGCCGACACCGGCGTCGTGCCGACGTCCAGCAGCCCGTGCACGGTGTGCCCGCTGCGCGTCAGGCGCGTGCGCATCGTCCTTGCGACGTAGGCGGCGCCAGCCTCGGTGGCGAGCACGCGACGGGACGCCTGCGCGCTCAAGAGCGCGCAGACCGACGGCTCGCGGGCGCGCACCGTGAACACGGGCGCCATTCCGCTCAGCAGCGACGGGTGGCCGAAGCACTCCCCCGGCTCGAGCACCACCATCGGCTCGCCCTCGTGAACGAGCTCGATCGAGCCCGCACGCACGACGTACAGGCCCGTGGCCGGCGCCCCGTCCTCCACCAGCACCGGCTCGCCCGCCTCGAAGGACACCTCGCGCGCCTGTGCCGCGAGCGCTGCGAGCTCCTCGCGCGTGAGCGAGTCGAACGGCGGCTGCAGAGAGAGGAATGTGTCCAGGTGCTCCATGTCGCTCCCAACAATTGTGTTCACATCTCGCCTGGGAGACCTCCCGGCCACCTGGCAACCTGGCGCCTACATACACAACGTAATCGGGAGAGCATATGGCGGATCAGACAGGCTCCGGGACGTATGATGAACTCGACTACGAGGGGGGTGGGCTGCCGAAAACCATCAACTGGTGGGGCGCCTTTGTAATCGGGCTCGCGGGGACGATCCTCGTCACGGGCATCGCGCCCACGATGGTCACCTCGCTGGGCGCGGCCGCGGTGCCGCTGATCTTCGTGATCACGGTCAGCGGGTACCTGCTGTGCCTGTTCCTGGCCGAGCTCTCGGCGATGATGCCGGAGCGCTCGGGCGGCTCCCCCTCGTACGCCTACCCCGCCTACAAGGACCGCTGGCCGCGCTTCGCCGAGCACGTCAACGGCTTCACCGCGTGGGCGTACTGGCTCGGCTGGTTCCCGGTCGCGCCGCTGAACATGATCCTCGCCTCGTTCTACATCGTCGAGCGCTTTGGGCTCTCCGAAGCCGGCTTCACGCCGATCAACACGCCGATCGCCTGGTGGACGCTCGGCATCTCCGTCGCCGGCATCCTGCTGCTGTTCATCCCCTCCTACCTCGGGCTGCGCTTCGGCACGTTCTTCGCCACGACGCTCGCGATGCTCTCGATGATCCCGCTGACGTTCCTGGCGATCTCGTGGATATTCCACCCGAGCGTCGTGCACTTCGGCGAACTGTTCCACTTCCACCACGTCGACGGCTCGGGCTTCTTCGCCAGCCAGTTCGGCCACGGCTGGTTCGTGATCGCGCTCGCCTTCTCGTTCCTGCTGACCTGGAACGTGATCGCGATGGAGGCGGCCGCGTGCTACATCGGCGAGACGCGCGACCCCGACCGCGACGCCAAGATCGCGATGAACGCCGAGGGCGCCTACGGCGTGTTCATCTACACGATGATCCCGGTGGCGTTCGTGATCGTGCTCGGCACGAAAGCGCTCGGCAACACCGCGCTGGTCGATCCGAAGACGATCTTCGTCACGTTCGCCTCGAAGGTGTTCGGCACGGGCACCGGCGGGGAACTGCTCAACTGGCTGATCGCGATCATGCTGATCATCGCGCTCGTCCTGTCGGCGCTGAACGCGATCACGGGGACCGCGCGCTCGCTGCACCAGATGTCCGTGGACGGGCAGTTCCCGCGCTTCTTCCAGGCCACGAACTCCCATGGCGTGCCGCACCGCTCGATGATCTTCAACGTCGTCTGCTCGATCGTCGTCGTGTTCTTCGGCGGCGCGGTGCAGATCTACACGTTCTCGAACGTCGGCTACCTCGCCTCGTTCATCCCGGTGCTGGTGGGCTACTACCTGCTGCGCAAGGAACGGCCGAACCTGCGGCGGCCGTTCAAGCTGCCGGAGTGGATGAAGTACGTCGCGCTGGCGCTCGCCGGGGTGTATGCGCTGATCTACTTCTGGGGCGGGCCCGTGTACGCGGACTGCTCGTGCAACGCCGCCGGACACAAGACGCTCATCTACTACTTCCTCGGCTTCGGCGTGCTCGCGTCCTACTACCCTCTGTACCTGTGGCGAAAGGCCGGCGACCGCAAGAAAGCCGAGCACCTCGCCGCGGCGGCGACCGCGGCTCCGGTCGAGGGCGCCAGCCCGTGAGCGCCACCGCGCAGGCGGCGGTGGATGTGAGCAGCGATGCGAGCGGATCGGCGGAGCCCGGGTACCTCCGTATCCTGCTCGCGACCGAAGGGCGGGCGATCCCCGATGCGGCGATCGCCCGCGTAGCCGAGCTGGCCGATCGGTCCGGCCCCACCGAGCCCAGCGTCCACGTGTTCGCGATCGCGCGCATGCACGGCGTCGCGTTCGGGCTGCCCAACCCCGGCCTGCTGCCCACCAAGCGCGAGCTGACGGCGCTGCGCGAGATCATCGACAGCGCCATCAGGCGTCTGGCGCGCGCGGGCCTGGAGGCGGAGGGCCACGTGCTGGCGACGCGCAAAGTCACGGCGAGGATCTGCGAAGAGGCGACCAGAGAGGAGTGCCAGGCGATCGTGATGGCCGCCGACGCCGCGCGCAACCGCATCGTCGGCGACATGCTCTGGACGCAGGAGCCCCAGCGCGTGCAGCGGCGGGCGAAGGTGCCCGTGTTCCTAGTGACCGGCGGCGACTGAGCTCGCCGACGACGCCCCTGGGCGCCCATGCAGGCGCGCGAGCTTGATCGCGAGCTCGAGCGAGAGCAGGTCGTCCTGGTCGAGCGCGACGCCCGTGAGCTCCTCGATCCGCGCCAGCCGCTGGCGCAGCGTGTTCGGGTGGATGAACAGGGCGCGCGCGCTCTCGATCACGCTGCGCCGCTCGGCGAGGTAGCGCTCGAGCGTGTCCAGCAGCGACGCGCGCCGCCTGCTGTCGTATTCGATCAGCACGTCGACCGCTTCGCGCATCCTGTCCCGCGGCGCCTCCTCGGCGCCGATGTGGACGAGATAGCGGTAGGCGCCGAGCTGGGAGTAGCCGATCGCGCCGCCGTCGCGCAGCAGCGCGCGGCCGATCGTGGCCGCGTCGAGCGCCTCGCGGTAGGCGCGCGCGGCCTGCGCGGCCTCGCGGTGCAGCTGGCTCACGCCGATCGCCGCCCGGCTCTGCCTGCCGAGCTCCTCGCAGGAGCGCAGGAGCTGATCCGCGCGCTCGGGCCTGCCGGCGCCCAGCGGGACCGCCGCCCTGACCGGCCCCGGGCCCGCCTCGATCGCCGCGCTGGGCGCGAGCGCCGCCAGGCGCCGGCCGAGCAGCTCAGCCGCCTCGCGCCACTCCACCGACGCCGGCTCCAGGCCGCCGGCGGGCTCCGCGCAGATCATCAGGAACGGCTCGCTCAGATCGCAGCGGACCTCGGCGGCCTTGGCGACCGCAAACGACGTCGCGCCCGCCGCCAGCGCCTCGAACAGATCCTTGACGATGTTGGCGTTCGTCAGGCTCTCGATCAGCTCGGCGCGCTTGATCGCGACCGCCGCGATGTGGGCGATCGCGCGCGCGAGCTCGGTGTCCTCGCCGCTGAACTTGCGCCGCGGGGGCGATCCCGCGCACAGCAGCCCGAGCCGCTCGCCGCCCGCGGTCAGCGGCGTCAGCAGCAGGTCGCCGATGTCCAGGCCGGGCCACAGGCTGCGCGCGGCCGGCCCCGAGCCGCCGCCGTCGAGCGCGTCGATCAGGAACCCCGCCGCCGAGGCCGTCGGCGGCGCGGACACCGCGGCCGGATCGGAGCACAGCAGCTGCAGACCGTCGTCTGGGTCCAGGCGGTAGACCTGGCAGAGCTCGGCCTCGAGCAGCCGTCGCGTGCCCATGGCCACGATCTCGCCGAGATCCTGCGCGTCGCTCGCCGAGGCCACTTCCCCGCCCAGCCCCGCCAGCCGCGTGAGCGTGTCCACGCGACGGCGCTCGCGCTGGTAGAGCTGGGCATTCTCGATCGCGCCGGAGACGAGCGAGGCGATGTGCACGAGCAGCTTCAGCGTGTCCTCGGTGAACTCGCGCGGGGCCTCGGTGTGGAGCACGATCACGCCGAGCGTGTCGCTTGAGCGCGACAGGATCGGCACCGCGACCATCGACTGGAAGCGCTCCTCCTGCAGCAGCGGGATGTACTTCATGCGCGAGTCGTCCATCGCGCTCTCGCGAATGAACTCGGGCGTGCGATGGCGCGCCACCCAGCCGGTGAGGCCCTCGTCGATCGCGAGCTGCACGCGCCCGACGGCGTCGGCGAAGACCTGCGATGCGGCGCGAATCGTCAGCTGGTCGTCTTCGAGCAGGTAGATGAAGCACGCGTGGCAGTCCGTCGCCTGCGTCGCCAGATCGACGATCCCCTGCAGCATCGGACCGAGCTCGACCGACGACGACACGAGCTTGATGACGCCGTAGAGGGTGCGGTTCTCCTCACGGAGCCCGTTTGTCTCGGTGATAGTGGACATATGTGCGCTGTGCACATGCTACTCGCGCCTAATAGGAGCTGGCCGCCATTGATCGGACCCCGCCCGGGCGGGTATACCTTCAGTCGATGACCGCGCCGCCACAGAACGCCGACGACGTACGGCGGCTGGTCAAGGACGAGGGCGTCGAGTTCCTGTTCGCGCAGTTCGTCGACATGCACGGCAAGCCCAGCGCGAAGCTCGTGCCGGCGCACCATCTCGACGGCCTGCTCGAGGACGGCGCCGGCTTCGCGGGGTTCGCCGCCGGGCGACATCGGACAGAGGCCCGACGACCCCGACATCGTCGCGATGCCCGACCCGCGCAGCTTCACGATCCTGCCGTGGCGGCCGGAACGTGGCGCGCTTCGCATGCGACGTGACGGTCGAGGGCGAGGCGTGGCCGTACTGCCCGCGGACGATCCTGCGCGCGGCGCTCGAGCGCGCCGCGGGGCTCGGCTACGAGTTGAAGATCGGCGCCGAGCTCGAGTACTTCCTGCTGCGCCGCGGCGCCGACGGCGGCTCGAGCTCGCCGACGCGCTCGACACGCTCGAGACAGCCCTGCTACGACATGCGCGCGCTGACGCGCAACCTCGACTTCGTGACCGAGGTCGCCAATGCGGTGACCGGGCTCGGCTGGGACAACTACGCCACCGACCACGAGGACGCCAACGGCCAGTTCGAGCAGAACTTCGACTTCGCCGACGCGCTCACCACGTGCGACCGTGCCGTGTTCTTCCGCTACATGGTCGAGTCGCTCGCCCAGGAGCGCGGCCTGATCGCGACATTCATGCCCAAGCCGTTCGCGCAGCTGACCGGCAACGGCTGCCACTTCCACGTCAGCCTCTGGCGCGACGGCGAGAACGTGTTCGAGCGCGACCCCGCCGAGGATCCGCGCGGCCTGGGGCTCTCCGAGCTCGCCTACGGCTTCCTCGGCGGCCTGAAGGCGCACGCGAAGGCCTACATCGCGATCACCGCCCCCACGGTCAACTCCTACAAGCGGCTGTCCGTCGGCGCGCCCACCAGCGGCGCGACGTGGGCGCCGGCGTACGTGAGCTACGGCTACAACAACCGCACGCAGATGCTGCGCATCCCCGCGCCGGGGCGGATCGAGGACCGCACCGTCGACGGCGCCTGCAACCCCTACCTCGCCGCCACGGCGATGATCGCGGCCGGCCTGGACGGGGTCGAGCGCGGCCTGGACCCGGGCGAGCCGAACGCGGCCAACCTCTACAAGCTCAGCGACGAGCAGCTCGCCGCCGCCGGCGTCGAGCTGCTGCCAGCCAACCTGCTCGACGCCACGCGCGAGCTCGAGCGCTGCGACGTGCTGCGCGCCGGGCTCGGCCGCACGGGCGGGCGGGGAGCTCATCAGGACTACCTCGACTACTACGTGGAGGTCAAGCGCCGCGAAGTGCAGGCGGCCCACGAGCAGATCACGCCGTGGGAGCTCGAGCGCTACCTGCAGCTCTTCTGAGAGCGCGGGCTGCGAAGGTAATAATCGGGGCGTGTCGCGCAACCTCGTCGAGCTGGCAAACCGCGGGCACAGCCGCGGCGCACCGACCGCGCTCGAGCTGCTGAAGGCGGCCGTGGAGCGGGGCGGCGAGCTGTCCGACGAGGACCGCCGCCGGGCAGCTGCCGACTCGGGCCTGCCCGAGGCGACCGTGTACGGCATCTCCACCTTCTACGACGACCTCGTCCGACCGCGCGGGGGCCGCCATGTGCGCGTGTGCACCGGGACGGCCTGCTTCGCCGCCACCGGCGGCAGCCATGTGGCCGAGCTCGAGCAGGCGCTCGGCGTGCGCCTCGGCGAGCGCAGCGCCGACGGCGGGTGCTCGCTCGTCGAGACCGTCTGCCTCGGGCTGTGCCACTCCTCCCCCGCCTTCCGCGACGGCGACGTCGTCGACGCCGGCGAGGGCGCGATCGCGAGGATCGCCAGCGCAGCCGCACGCGAGGCCCCAGAGCCCGAGTGGCAGAGCGTGCTGGCCGAGCCGGTGCTGACACGCCCGGGCGACTGGTCCGGACTCGAGCGCGCGCTGAGCTCCCTGACGCCGGAGCAGCTGCTCGAGGAGGTCAAGGCGGCAGGCGTTCGCGGGCGCGGCGGCGCGGGCTTCCCGGCGGGCCAGAAGTGGGACTTCACGCGCGCGGCGGACGGCGAGCGGAAGTTCATCCTCGCCAACGGCGACGAGGGCGACCCCGGCTCATACATCGACAAGCACCTGCTCGAGAGATCGCCAGAGCTCGTGCTCGAGGGCATGGCGCTCGCCGGCTACGCGGTCGGCGCCTCGCACGGGGTGGTGCTCGTGCGCTCTGAGTACCCGCACGCCAAAGGCGCCCTCGAGCGCGCGGCACAGGCCGCGCGCGAGGAGGGGTGGCTCGGCCGCGACGTCCGCGCCAGCGGCTTTGAATTCGATGTCTCGATCGTCGAAGGCGCGGGCTCCTACGTCGTCGGCGAGGAGACCGCGCTGCTCGCGTGCGTCGAGGGCCTGCGCGGCACCGTCTCTGCGCGTCCGCCCTTCCCGGCCGTGCGCGGCCTCTACGGGATGCCGACCGTGGTCAACAACGTCGAGACGCTCGCGAACATCCCGTTCATCGCCCGCCACGGCTCCGGCGCCTACCGCGACCTCAGCCCGGGCGCCACGCCCGGCACCAAGCTGGTGTGCTTCAACGAGCGCTTCGCGAACCCCGGCGTGTGGGAGGTCCGCTTCGGGACGAGCCTGCGCGAGCTGTGCGACGAGCTGGCCGGCGGGATGGCGGGCGGGCGCAGCCTGAAGGCGCTTCAGATAGGCGGGCCGCTCGGGGGGATACTCCCCGCCGAGCTGCTCGAGACCCCGTTCGACTTCGACGAGCTCGCCGCCCATGGCTGCATGGTCGGGCACGGCGGGATCCTCGCCTTCGACGACACCGCGGACATGCGCGCCGTCGCTCACCATCTGCTGCGCTTCGGCGCGGAGGAGAGCTGCGGAAAGTGCTTCCCGTGCAGGATCGGCCTGCGCCGCGCCGAGGAGATGTTCAGCGGCGAGGCACCGGTGGACCGCCGGCGACTCGAGGAGCTGCTCGAGACGCTCGAGCTCGCAAGCCTCTGCGCGCACGGGGGCGGCATGCCGGCGCCGATACGCAGCCTCCTCGCCCACTTCTCCGACGAGCTGGGACTGATCTGATGCGCGTCTTGATCGATGGCGGCGCCGTCGAGCTGCAGCCGGAGGCGACCGTGCTGGAGGCGATCCGCGCCACCGGCGGGACGGTGCCGACGCTCTGCTTCGACGAGCGCCAGGCGCCGTTCGGGGCCTGCCGCGTCTGCCTGGTCGGCGTCGCGGGCGCCCCGGGCCCACTGCCGGCGTGCACGACGCCCTGCCGCGAGGGCATGGAGATAGACACCACTGACGCTGCCGCGCGCCGCGTCGCAACGGCGGTCGTGGAGCTCGTGCTCTCAGAGCTGCCCGAGCCACCCGCGTCGCATACCGAGCTTGCCGCGGTCGCGCGAGAGCTGGGCGTCTGGGGGCGCGAGCCGCGGTGGCGGGGCGCGGTCCGCGAGCGCCGCCACGATGAGCGTCACCCCTACCTCGCGCTGCGCCACGAGCTGTGCATCTCGTGCGGGCGCTGCGTGCGCGCGTGCGACGAGACACAGGGGGCTTTCGCGCTGACGGCCACGGGCCGCGGCTTCGAGGCCGGCATCGCCGTCGGAATGGACGTCGGCTTCAAGGAATCGAGCTGCGTCTCCTGCGGCGCGTGCGCCGACACGTGTCCCACGGACGCGATCACCGAGCGGGGTCTCCTCGAGCTGCTGACATGAGCGGCGGCCGGGGCTAACATCAGGGAGGGGTTTGGATGAGCGATCGCTTCGACTCGACGATCACCACGACGTGCGGATACTGCGGCGTCGGCTGCAGGCTGGAGGCCCACACGCGCGCGGGACGGATCGCCTCGATCAGCCCTGCGCTCGACGGCCCGGCCAACAACGGCCACACGTGCCTGAAGGGCCGCTTCGCGCACCAGTTCGCGCGTTCTCGCGAGCGGCTGACGGCGCCCCTGATTCGCGAGCACGGGGGTTTTCGGGTGGCAAGCTGGGAGGAGGCGACGCACCGCATCGTCTCCACCCTCCAGCGGATCAAGCGCGAGCACGGCGCCGACGCGATCGCGGGCCTCGCCTCCTCGCGCGCCACCAACGAGGACTGCTACGCGATGGCGCGGCTGATGCGGGCGGCGATCGGCACGAACAACATCGACAACTGCTCGCGCGTGTGCCACTCCCCCACCTCGTGGGCGCTGCGCAAGTCGCTCGGACTCTCGGGCGCGACCGGCTCGTTCGAGGACATCGAGGCCGCGGACGCCGCGATCATCATCGGCGCCAACCCGACCGAGGGCCACCCGGTCGTCGGCGCCCGCATCAAGCAGGCGGCGTTGAGCGGCCTGAGGCTCGTGACGATCGACCCGCGGCGGATCGAGCTCGCCGACTACGGCGTGCTGCACCTCGCCCCGAGGCCGGGCACGAACGCGGCCGTGATGCTCGGCCTCGCCCACGTGATCGCACGCGACGGGATGCTCGACGAGGATTTCATCTCCTCGCGCACCGAAGGCTTCGAGCTGGCGCAGGCGCTGATCGAGCTCTACACGCCTGCCCACGTGCATGAGATCACGGGCGTCCCGGCCGCAGACCTCGAAGCCGCCGCCCACATCTACGGCCAGGCGGAACAGGCCTCGATCCTCTGGGGCCTGGGCGTGACCGAGCATCTCTACGGCTCGGAGGTCGTGCGCCTGATCTGCAACCTCGCCTTGATGACGGGCAAGGTCGGCAGGCCCGGCTCGGCGCTGCTGCCTCTGCGTGGCCAGAACAACGTCCAGGGCTCCTCGGACATGGGCGCCCTGCCGGACACCTACAGCGGCTACCGCTCGGTCGAGGACGAGCAGGTCGCGAGCTCCTTCGAAGCGCGCTGGGGCGTCCCGCTGTCGCGCACCAAGGGCCTCACGATCCCGCTGATGTTCGACGCCGCCGTCGAGGGAAGCCTGAAGGCGATGTGGATCTTCGGCGAGGACGTCGCCCAGACGGACCCGAACACGGCGCACGTCGTCCACGCGCTCGAGTCGCTCGAGCTCCTGGTCTGCCAGGAGATCTTCGAGAACGAGACCACGAAGTACGCGGACGTGATCCTCCCTGCGTCGGCGTTCCTGGAGAAGGAGGGCACGTTCACGAACGCGGAGCGGCGCATCCAGCTCGTGGCGCCCGCGATCTCGCCGCCCGGCGGCGCGAAGACCGACTTCGAGATCATCACGACGTTCTCGAGGGAGCTCGGCCACGACATGGGGTGGCGCACGCCGGCCGAGGCGATGGATGAGATCGCCGCGATGACGCCGGAGCTCGCGGGCGTGAGCTACGAGCGGCTCGGCAGGCGCGGCCTGCAGTGGCCGGTCGCGGCTGACGGCACCGACGCGCCGATCCTCTACGCACAAGAGTTCTCGCGGCCGGGCGGCCGCGGCGAGCTCGCCGCGCTCCCCTACAAGGCGCCCGGCGACGAGGCGGACGAGGAGTTCCCGCTGATCCTGATCACCGGGCGCCGGCTCGAGCACTACAACGCCGGCACGATGACGCGTCGAACCGGCAACCTCGAGCTGCTCGACAAAGACCGGCTCGAGATCCATCCGGTGGACGCGGCGCGCCTGTGGGTGACCGACGGGCAGCGGATCTCGGTGCGCAGCCGCGTCGGGCGGATCGAGACCGAGGCCCACGTGACCGAGCGCATCGAGCCGGGGCACGTGTTCACCGCCTTCCACTTCCCGGAGGTGCGGACCAACCTGCTCGTGGGTGCCTCCGCGGACGTGAACACGAGCTGCCCGGAGTACAAGGTGGTGGCGGTCGACGTGCGCCCCGTGGCCGAGCAGCCCAGCTTCAGGCCGCAGGTCGCCGAGCCCGCCGGCTCGTGACACCGCGCTCGCCCGCGACGGACCCGCCGCACGGGAGCCAGCTGCTCACGCAGGTGGTCCGCGACGGCGTCCATGACGAGGTCGCGGTCGAGGAGCCGCTGGAGATCCGGGTCGACGGCACCCCCATCGCGGTCACAATGCGCACACCGGGCAGCGACGAGGAGCTCGCGCTCGGCTTCCTCCACGGTGAGGGCCTGATCGACGGGGTCCGAGACGCCGGACCCACCGACGACCTCGCCGCCAACGTCGTCGAGATCACGGGCCCGCTGACGAGCGATCCCGGCCTGCGCCGCTTCTTCACGACCTCCTCCTGCGGCGTGTGCGGCAAGGGCGCGCTCGAGCAGGTCGCCGTCAGCGCCCCGACGGCGCAGCCCGGCCCGCTCGTCGATCGCTCGCTGCTCGCCGCTCTGCCCGAACGCCTTCGCCAGCCGGGGTTCGCGCGCACGGGCGGGCTTCATGCGGCGGGCATCTTCACGGCGGCCGGCTCGCTCGAGATCGTGCGCGAGGACGTCGGCCGCCACAACGCGCTCGACAAGGCGATCGGCCGCGCGCTGATCGAGGGGATGCTGCCGCTCTCCGACTCGGTGATCTGCGTGAGCGGTCGCGTCGCCTTCGAGCTCGTGCAGAAGGCGGCGGTCGCCGGCGCGCCGATCATCGTCGGCGTGGGGGCGCCGACGTCGCTCGCGATCTCGCTTGCTGCCGATCGCGCGATGACGCTCGCCGGATTCGCGCGCGGCGCCAGCGTCAACGTGTACACGGGCGCGAAGCGCGTGCGCGACGCTTAGCGCCGCGAAGCGCCGTTCTGAGCCGGCCGCGCGGGCGCGGCCGCCGACCCGCTCGTGAGCCCGCTAGGCGAGCAGCAGTTCCAGCCGCCGGTCGGCGGCGGCGAGGCTGCCCACGGTCTCCGCCCGGCGCGCGTCCAGGTGCGTGGCCAGCGCCACGAACGCCTGCGCGGTCGTGAGCGCGTCACCGACCGCGTCGTGGGGATGGTGCGCGGGGAGCCCGAGCGCGCCGGCGAGGTCCGTTAGCGAGATGTGCCGCGGACCGCGCTGGTCGCGTTCATGCAGCCACACGAGCCCGAGCACGCTGGTGTCGATCATCGGCCCACGCAATCGCAGGCCCTGACGGCGCAGCGCCGGTCGCAGGAAGCCGCGCTCGACCGCGGCCACGTGCACGACGGGAATCCTCCCCGCCATCACCGCCAGCAACGGGTCGATCGCGACGTCCAGCCTTGGCGCGCCGTCGAGGTCGGCGACGCGGATCCCGTGCACGCGGATCGCCGCCTCGCTCATCGCGCGCAGCGGGCGCACCCGCCCGTGCACGGCGGCGCTCAGCTGCACGCGCCCGTCCTCGATCGGGATCGCGCCGAAGGAGACGATCTCATCGCGCCTGGGGTCAAGGCCGCTCAGCTCGAGGTCGACCGCGCAGTAGCTCGCCTCGCGCCACGGCGTCCGTCTGCGGGGCAGGCGCGCGCGCTTGTAGGCGAGGGCGCCCTCGCCGCGCGGGCGGCGCAGGAGGCTCATCGCACCCTGAGGCTCAGCTCGGCGGCGATCTGCTTCTGCACCGACGCCACCGCCCGAAACGCCTCCTTGAGGTAGCTGCGCGTCAGCGCGCTGAGGTCGTCGGGGTCGAGATAGTCGTCGGGCTCGATCCCGGCGCGCAGCTGCTCGACCTGGTGCTCCATGCGCAGCTCCGTGAACAGCTCGTATGCATCCTCGAGCGTGCGCGCCTGGGCCGCCGGCAGCGTGCCCGCGTCGTCGGCTGCGCGCAGGCGCTCGAGCGTCGACGCGCTCGTCACGCCCGCCGCCATCCCGGCCCATCGCGCGAGGTCTACGACGGGCAGCAGGCCGCCGTTCTTGAGATCGAGCTGGCCGCGATGCTCGCCGTCGTGCTCGACCACGAGCCCGCGCAGGAAGCCCGTCGGCGGCCGATGCGAGAGCGCGAACCGCGCCAGCAGGTGCAGCAGCTCGGGCCGTGTGCGCGCCGCGCGGAACGTGTCCGACACCGGGCTGCCGCTGTGGATGCCCCACACGGGCCGACTGTCGACGAGCACCGAGACGAGGATCAGCACCTGCTCGCGGGTGGGGTGTTCCATCCAGTCGCGCGCGACCTTCTGCCAGGACTCGATCGAGCGCACGAACAGCACGTCCGACGCGGTCGCGCCGTGGCTGTCGACGTGTATCTCGCACGCGTTCAGGCCCGCGGCCACGCTGCGGGCGAGCGTGTGCAGATATGGCCTGATCTCCCGCTCCTCGACGTCTCCGTACCAGACGATCGCGCTGTCGGCGTCCGACGCGGGCGTGGCCTCGCGCCGCGACTGGCTGCCGAGCGCGAGCCACGAGAACTCCGCCGGCGGCTCGCCTGCGTCGGCGAGCGCAAGCTCGATCAGCCGGCGCGTGAGGGCGTCGAGCACGACCGAGTAGATCGCGGCGTTGCTCGCGGCGGCCACACGCGCGTCGTGCAGGGCGATCACGGCCGGGCGCAGGCCCTGCGCCACGCGCGCGAGCTCGGCAACGCTCTGGGCGCGGGCAATCGAGCGGCGCAGGTAGAACGAGGACAGCGTCTCGACCGCGAGCAGGTCGACGGCTTCCACGACGCCGATCACCTCGCGGCTGGCGTTGACGACCGGGAAGTGACGGACCCCGCGATCGAGCATCTCGAGCAGCACGTCGCCTCCGAGACGGTCCGGCTCGACCGTGTAGGCGGGGGCGCTCATCACCGATGACACCGGGTCCTCGTAGGAGACGCCGTCGGCGACCACGCGCGAGCGCAGGTCGCGATCGGTGAGGATCCCCAGCGAGTCGCCCAGCTCGATCACGATCGACGTCGCGGGGGCGGCCGCCATCTTCGCCGCCGCCTCGCGGATCGTGGTCGCCGGCGAGCACAGCAGCGGCGGATCGCGGATCAGCGCCGCGACCGGCTGGTTGGCGGGGTCGGGCGCGGGCCGGCGCGGCGCGAGCGCGGCCGGCAGTCGCGTCTGCATCTCGAGCAGCGAGCGCGCCACGAAGCCGACGCTCTCCGGTCGCGCGAGCGTCGCGCGCGCGACCTCCTCGGGGATGCGGTAGCAGAGCGTGTCCTCCTGCGCGCGCGCCGCGAACCCGGGCGGCAGCCCCGAGAGCATCGAGGCGTGGCCGAACAGCTCGCCGGGTCCGAGCAGGTCGAGCACCCGATCGCCGAGCACGATCTCGACGGCGCCGGTGCGCACCACGCGCAGGTGCTCGATCGGCTCGGGCCCTGGCGCGAAGATCGTGGCGCCGGCGAGGAAGAACTCCACCTCCGCGGCGGCTGCCGCGCGCTCCACGTCGGCGAGCTCGAGCGCGTCGAACGGCGGGTGCGCGCGCAGGAAGTCGACCACGTCGCCGAACGCCGACGGCGGGCTTGACATGTCGATCGTGTCGCGCGATTCGCCGGCCACGGCTGTGATCGTACGTCGCCGCCAGCCAGGAAGCCGAGCTCGCGCGTCCTGTAGCGTTCACCTCCAGCATGGCGGTCCAACCTCTTCCGGTGGCGGTGCTCGCATGAGCTCGGAGACACCGTCGCGGATCGGCTCGGAGACACCGTCGCGGATCGTCGCCTCCGGCCTGGTCGAGCTCGCCGCCGGCGCGCTCAGCGGCTGGGCGTACACGCTCGCGCGCACGCAGCCCGAGCTCGCGAAACGGCTCGGCATCGAGAGCGCCGCACGGGTGCGCCAGTGGCACCTCGACCTCGCGATGCTCGGGACCGCGACAATCGCCTGTGGCCTGGCCGTGCCCGACCCGCCGCCGCTCGCCGCGGCCGCCCTCGGCGTCGGCGCGTGGACCAACGCGATGGCGTTCCTGCCGCTGGCGTTCAAGCCCGATCTCGACGAGCACCCCGCCTACAGGGCCGGCGCGATCTGCTCGTTCGTCGCGACGAGCGTCGGCTTCACCGGCATGGCCATGGCGGGCGCACGGCGCCGACGCAGACATTCCTCGTAGGATTGGGGTCCATTTCCCGTTCCCGACCGACGAGGTTTCAGAGCACGTGGCGATCGATCTCCAACAAGTCTCCGCAGGTAGACGCCGAGCCGGGCGAGCTGCCCAAGACGATGGCCGCCTGGGTCATCCGCGAGGAGCGCTACGGCGAACCGAAGGACGCCTTCCAGCTCGAGGAGATCGAGGTGCCCGAGCCGGGCGCGTTCGAGGTGATCGTGCGCGTGATGGCGGCCGGCGTCAACTACAACAACGTGTGGGCCGCGCTCGGCAAGCCCGTGTCGGTCATGCGCTACGGCGACCACCCCGAGTTCGGCCACCACATCGGCGGCTCCGACGCCTCCGGCATCGTGTGGAAGGTCGGCGCCGGCGTCACCCGCTGGAAGCCGGGCGACGAGGTCGTCGTGCACTGCAACCAGGCCTCCTACGAGGACCCGGAGGTCCACGGGCTGGACCCGATGGCCGCGCCCTCGCAGAAGATCTGGGGCTATGAGACGACCTGGGGCTCCTTCGCGCAGTTCACGAAGGTCCAGGCCCAGCAGCTGCTGCCCAAGCCGCAGGCGCTGAGCTGGGAGGAGGCGGCCTCCTACGGCCTCGTGTACTTCACCGCCTACCGCATGCTGATCACCCGCTGCAAGCTGCAGGCCGGCGCAGAACGTCCTGATCTGGGGCGCCGCCGGCGGCCTCGGCGTGTTCGCCACGCAGCTCTGCGCGGCCGCCGGGCGCCAACTGCGTCGGGCGTCGTCTCCTCGGCCGAGAAGGGCGAGCTGGTCAAGCGCCTCGGCGCCGTCGACTACATCGACCGCGGCGAGTTCGCGGGGATGATGCGCAAGGGCGGCGAGACGCGCCGAGGAGGAGACGGCGCGCTTCAAGGTCTCGCGCGAGTTCGCCAAGCGCGTCAAGGAGATCCTCGGCGACGCGCCCGACATCGTCTTCGAGCACGTCGGCAAAGCGACCTTCCCGACCTCGGTGTTCACGGTCAAGCCGTTCGGCAAGGTCGTGATCTGCGCCGGCACCACCGGCTATCACCTCGACTTCAACGTGCGCTACCTGTGGATGCGCCAGAAGGAGATCCTCGGCTCGCACTTCGCCAACGCGTACGAGTGCACGAAGGCCAACGAGCTGATCGAGAGCGGCCAGATCCGCCCGGTGCTGTGGCGCACGCTCGGCTTCGAGGGCGTCGCCGAAGCGCACCAGCTGATGCTCGAAAACAAGCATCTTGGCAAGATCTCGATCCTCGTCGGCGCCGAGCCGCGGAGGGGCAGGGCAGAGACCGCGCGACGGGACCCGGCAGCGATTCCGACGCGGAGGTCGGGCTGCCTCCATGGCGCGGCACGGTGATCGTCCCCTGGTACGCGACCGGCTTCCGCGGCGACATCAGACTTCGAGATAGGCAAGCTGGGCAACGAGGTCGCCGGCCACGGACTTCGAGCGCTTGCGCTACGGCGCGAGTCCTCCGCTACGCGGTCTACCGCTCCGCGCGACGACCGCTACCGCTTCCAGCAGCTCGCCGGCGTTCGACGAGCACCTCGACTGGGAACGCTTCTGGGACGGGCCGGAGATGACCTACTTCCGGGCGCGCACTCGAGCTGGTACCAGGTGCCGGTGCTCTACGGCTGGTGGGACCGCACCGCCCACGGCGCGGTCAGCGACGAGGAGCTCGCCCTCGGCAACGGCCGCGACGTGCACAGCGCCTGAGCGCCGCGCGCCGTCTCAGCCCTGCTCCAGCGGCGCCATCGTCAGCCCGGCGCCCTTGAGCTGCTCCCAGTAGTGCTCCGCGGCCTCCTGGTGGCCGCTGAAGACGATCGCCTGGCCCGCGCTGTGGATCATGTTGCGCGATCTCGTGGCCGCGCTCGAGCGTGACCTGCGGGATGAAGCGCGCGAGCGTGCGGGCCACGTGGTCGAAGGTGTTGTGGTCGTCGTTGCGCACGATCACCCTCCAGGAGTCCCCCAGGCCGCTCCCGGGCGGTCCCGTCGCGCGGCATGCTCGATCGTCTGACCCATGAGACATCAGGATAAAGCCCGCGCGCGACCATACAATTGAATGCATGAGCGGCGAGCAGCTCCCCGCGCCTGCCCGAGCGCGACCGGCCCTGGATGATGCGCACCTACGCCGGGCACTCGACGGCGAAGGCCTCGAACGAGCTCTACCGGCGCAACCTCGCGAAGGGCCAGACGGGGCTGTCGATCGCCTTCGACCTGCCCACGCAGACGGGCTACGACCCCGACGACGAGCTCGCGCGCGGCGAGGTCGGCAAGGTCGGCGTGCCGGTCTCCCACCGCGGCGACATGGCGGCGCTGATGGACGGCATCCCGCTCGGCGAGATGAACACCTCGATGACGATCAACGCGACCGCCGCGTGGCTGCTGGCGCTCTACATCGTCGCCGCCGAGGATCAGGGCGTCGCCCCGGAGCCAGCTCCAGGGCACGACCCAGAACGACATCATCAAGGAGTTCCTCGCGCGCGGCACCTACGCCTTCCCGCCGGCGCCCTCGATGCGGCTGATCGCCGACATGATCGCCTACACGGTCGAGCACGTCCCCAAGTGGAACCCGATCAACATCTGCTCCTACCACCTGCAGGAGGCCGGGCGCGACGCCGGTGCAGGAGATCGCCTACGCGATGAGCAACGCGATCGCCGTGCTCGACGCCGCGCGCGAGCGGGTGCAGGCCTCGCGCGACCGAGGGCGCAGGAGCTGATGGGCGAGGTGTTCGGCCGCATCTCCTTCTTCGTCAACGCCGGCGTGCGCTTCGTCGAGGAGCACGCGCAAGCTGCGCGCGATGTCGATCCTGTGGGAGGAGCTCGGGCGCGAGCGCTACGGCGTCGAGGACCCGCGCCACGCTGCGCTTCCGCTACGGCGTGCAGGTCAACTCGCTCGGCCTGACCGAGGCCCAGCCGGAGAACAACGTCCAGCGGATCGTGCTCGAGGCGCTCGCGGTGACGCTCGGCCGCGACGCCCGCGCCCGCGCGATCCAGCTGCCCGCCTGGAACGAGGCGCTCGGGCTGCCGCGTCCGTGGGACCAGCAGTGGTCGCTGCGCATCCAGCAGGTGCTGGCCTACGAGACCGACCTCCTCGAGTACCCCGACATCTTCGAGGGCTCGAAGGTGATGGACGCGCTCGTGGCCGAGCTGCTCGAGGGCGCGCGCGCCGAGATGGCCGTCGTGGCCGAGCACGGCGGCGCGGTCGAGGCGGTCGCCGTACATGAAGGCCGCGCTCGTCGACAGTCCCACCGCGAGCGCATCCGCCGGATCGAGTCCGGCGAGCAGGTCGTCGTCGGGCAGAACCGCTTCGCCGAGACCGAGGTCTCGCCGCTGACGGCCGACGCCGGATCGGGCCCGCGCAGCCTATCCTGGTCGTGGACCCGGCGGTCGAAGCCGAGCAGATCGAGGCCGTGCGGCGCTGGCGCTCGCGAGCGCGACCAGGCGGCCGTCGACGAGGCGCTCGCCGAGCTCGCACGCGCTCGCCGCGCGACGAGGACGCCGCCGAGAACCTGATGGTCGCCGACGATCGCCGCCGCCCGCGCCGGCGCGACGACCGGCGAGTGGGCGCGCGACCCTGCGCGAGGTGTTCGGCAGCTACCGCGCCCCCACCGGCGTCGGCGAGGCCGCGGCCGCGCCGGCCGACGCGCGAGCTCGAGCGAGCTGCGCGACGCAGGTCGCGCGCCTGCCGGAGCGGCTCGGGCGCCGGCCGAAGATCCTCGTCGGCAAGCCGGGCCTCGACGGCCACTCCAACGGCGCCGAGCAGATCGCGGTGCGCGCGCGCGACGCGGGCATGGACGTCGTCTACGAGGGCATCCGCCTGACCCCCGCCCAGATCGCCGCCTCGGCGCTGCAGGAGGGCGTGCACGTGATCGGCCTGTCGATCCTCTCGGGCTCGCATCGCGAGCTGATCCCGGCGGTCATCGACGCGCTGCGCGAGGCCGGCGTCGAGCGCGCCGGTGGTCGTCGGCGGGATCATCCCCGAGCAGGACGTCGCGGCCGCTGCGCGAGGCCGGCGTCGCCGCGGTGTACACGCCGAAGGACTTCGACATCACCCGCATCATGCGCGACATCGTGGCGATCGTCGGAGAGGACGCAGAGCAACCGGCCGTCGCGGCGGGCGGCGCCTCCGCCAACGGCGCCGCGTGAGCGCCTGCACGTGAGCGCCGACGGAGCCGGTCTAGGCGAGCGCCTGCGCGCACGCGACCTGAGCGCGGCACCGGCCGCGCTGAACCTGCTCGAGAGCACCGCGCCGGCTGACCGCGAGCAGGCGGCGGGCTGCTGCGCGAGGTCTCCCCCGCTGCCCTCGGCGGCGAGGCGCCGGCGCACGTGATCGGCGTGACCGGGCCACCGGGCGCGGGCAAGTCGACGCTGCTCTCGGCGCTGGTGCGCTCCTGGCGGCGCGCAGCGAGCGCACGGTCGCGGTGCTGGCCGTCGATCCGAGCTCGCGCCGCTCGGGCGGCTCGCTGCTCGGCGATCGCGCGCGCATCGAGCTCGACCCGGCCGACCGCGGCGTGCTGCATCCGCTCGACCGCCGCCGGCGAGCGGCTCGGCGGGCTGGCGTGGGCGACCCGCAGCGCGGCGACAGGCGCTGGCGGCGGCGTTCGACGTGGTCGTGATCGAGACGGTCGGCGTCGGGCCAGGCCGAGACCGAGGTCGCCGACGTGGCCGACACGGTCGCTGTCGTGGTGCAGCCGGGCGGCGGCGACGTGCTGCAGTTCCTGAAGTCCGGGATCATGGAGATCCCCGACGTGCTGGTCGTCACCAAGGCCGACCTCGGCCAGATCGCGCTGCGCGCCAGACGCGACCTGAGCGCGGCGCTGCGCTCGCTCGGCAGCCGCGACACGCGCGTGCTCGCCGTCTCCTCGCTGCCGCCGCCGAGCGGCATCGAGGAGCTCGCGGCGGCGCTCGATGAGCACCGCGCCGGGCTCGACCTGGCCGCGCGGCGCCTGCGCGGCGCGCCGCGCCGCGGCGCTGACGCGACTTCGCGGTCGAGCACGGCGAGCGTCGGCGTCAGCGCGCGCTCGGCGGCCGCCAGGCGGCGCCGAGCGCTGCTGGCCGAGCAGGACCCCGGCACGGAGCGCTCGTGCCGGCGCTCGAGTGGCCGACGCTCGCGCAGCGGCGACGAGCGCATGAGTACGCGACCTGCTGCTGATGTTCGGCGCGTTCGTGCTCGCCAGCGCGCTCGCGGGCGCGCTCGGGGCGGCCAACCTCGGCACCGCGCTCGCCTTCGGGCAGATGGCGTTCGCGGCCACCACCGTGTACGTGATGCTCAGACGCTGACTCCCATATGCTCCGCCGCGTGGGGACGGGGTGCTTCATATCGACCGGGCGCTCTCTTTCAAGCGCGATCGAGCGGGTGAAGCTGGCCGAGTCGCTCGGCTACGAGTCGGTGTATGTGACCCACATCGCCGGGCGCGAGTCGCTGACGGTGCTGACCGCGTACGCGCTGTCGAGCACCAGCATCCGCGTCGGCAGCGGCGTGGTGCCGATCTACACGCGCACGCCGGCGACGATGGCGCAGACGGCCGCCACGATCGACGAGCTCTCAGGCGGACGGCTCACGCTGGGGCTGGGCGTCTCGCACCGGCCGGTCGTGGAGGGCTGGCATGGACAGACGATCGACCGTCCCGTCGCCGAGATGCGCGAATACGCCTCGATCGTGCGCGCGATCCTGCGCGGCGAGGACCCGCCGCGCGGGGAGAAGTGGCAGACGGGGTTTCACCTCGTCGGACTGGACCCGCGTCCGGCGCTGCCGATCTACATCGCCGCCCTCTCCCCCGCGATGCTGCGCCTCGCCGGCGAGATCGCCGACGGCGTGATCCTGTGGCTGTGCAACCCGAGCTACATCGAGCAGGTGGTGATCCCCGAGGTACGCGCCGGGCGCGAGCGCGCCGGGCTGACGCTCGAGGGCTTCGACGTCGTCGCAGCGGTGCCCTCGGCGCTTACCGGCGACCGCGGCGGCGCCTACGCGGCGATGCGCAAGGACCTGATCCCATACTTCGGCCTGCCCTTCTACCGCGCGATGATCGAGCGCACCGGCTTCGGCGCCGACATCGAGGGCTATGACCGCGGCGCGAGCGCCGGCGACCTGCAGGCGATGCAGGGCGCGATCTCCGACGGCTTTCTCGACGAGCTCACCGCCGTGGGCGACGAGGCGGCGCTCGGCGGCGGCATCGAGCGCTACCGCGCGGCGGGGGCCCTCTCGCCGTGCATCGGCCCGATCCCCGGCACCGACTTCGAGGCCACGCTGCGAGCCGGGATCGCCGCGTAGCACGCTCACGCGCGGCCTCGGAGCACGCGCGGCCGCCGCGGGCCTGCAGAACCAGCGTGTAACGCGAGCGGCTCCCGCCAGACTGTAGGACAGGTACATGCTCGTCCTTCTGACCTTCGCCGTCCTCGCCGGCGCCGGCACGGCGCTGTCGCCGTGCGCGCTGCCGGTGCTCCCGGCGCTGCTGTCGGCTGGCGGCGTCGGCGGGCGGCGCCGGCCGCTCGGGATCGTGCTCGGGCTGTCGATCACCTTCACGGTGACGATCGTCGGGCTGGCGAACGTCGTGGACGGCGTCGGCCTCGGCGACGATCCGCTGCGCGACGTGGCGATCGCGGTGCTGCTGGTGTTCGGCCTGGCGCTGCTGATGCCGGACGTGGCGGCGCGTATCGAGGCGCCGCTGTCGCGCCTAGCGCGCTTCGGGCCGCGGAGCACGGGCGACGGCTTCCTCTCGGGACTGCTCGTCGGCGGCGCGCTCGGCTTCGTGTACACGCCGTGCGCGAGCCCGATCCTCGCCGCCGTCATCTCGGTGAGCGCGGCGTCAGGCAAAACGATCGCGATCGGCCTCGCCTACGCGGCCGGCTCGGCGATCGTGCTGCTCGCGCTCGCGCTCGGCGGCAGGCGCGTGTTCGACCGGGTGCGCAGGGCCGGCCGCGGGCCGATGCTGCAGCGCGTGCTCGGCACGATCATGCTCCTCACGGCGGTGGCGATCGCGACCAACCTCGACGTCAACTTCGACCAGTTCGTCGCCGAAAAGATCCCCAACGTCAACCTGGCCGCGTCGCTGGAGTGCTCGAAGACGGTGACCAGCCGGCTGCACGAGATCACCGGCCACCGGGCGAGGTTCGTCGCCGCGAACGGCAGCTCCGACTGCGAAGGCTCGGGCACCTCGAAGATCCATGTCGCCCCACGCGACGCCAGCCAGGCGACGCTGCTCGCGGCCGCGCACGCCCTGCCGGACCTCGGCCCCGCGCCAGAATTCACCGACACCGAGGACTGGTTCAACACGCCGGGCGACCGGCCGCTGACGCTGGCCTCGCTGCGCGGACGCGTGGTGCTGGTCGACTTCTGGACCTACACCTGCATCAACTGCATCCGCACGCTGCCCTACCTGAAGGCGTGGAACGCCGCCTACGCCAAGGACGGCCTGACGATCGTCGGCGTGGAGGCGCCGGAGTTCTCCTTCGAGAAGGACGCGAGCAACGTCGCCGACGCGATCGGGCAGTTCGGCCTGCGCTACCCGGTCGTCCAGGACAACGAAATGGGCACCTGGAACGCCTACGGCAACCAGTACTGGCCCGCCGACTACCTGATCGACTCGAGCGGCCAGGTCCGCTACGCGACGTTCGGCGAGGGCGACTACGACAGGACCGAAACGGCGATCAGAGCGCTGCTGGCCGAAGCGGGCCGCCAGGTCGGCGGCAAGAGCCACCCGACCGACGTGGTCGTGCCATCCGAAGTGGCCACGCCCGAGTCATACACGGGCACCGAGCGCGCCCAGGGGTTCGTCGAGGGCCCGTTCGCGGGCACCCACGACTACGGCCCGCCGCCGGCGCACGAGCTGAAGCTCAACCAGTTCGCCTACTCGGGCACCTGGAACATCGGCAGCCAGCCCGCGCAAGCCGTCTCGGAAGCCGGCCTCGACGTGCACTTCGAGGCCAAGAACGTGTACCTCGTGCTGAGCTCCCAGGACGAACGCGCCGCTGCAGGTGCAGGTGATGCTCGACGGGCGTCCGATCCCCGCGGCGGAGTCCGGCGCGGACGTCCACGACGGCCTGGTCACCGTTCGCCGCCAGCGGCTGTACTGGCTCGTCTCCCTACCCGGCGACCAGAGCCACGAACTGGAGCTGCGCTTCCAGAACGGGCTCGTCGCCTACGACTTCACGTTCGGCTAGGCCGGAGCCTGTCGGGGGCGCCTACAATGACCCCGATGGAGGGCTCAATGGCCGAGACGAGCGCACGCAGCTGGCTGCGCTGCTACCGCTGCTGGTCGCAGGACCTGGAGGTGCAGGTCCACTACGAGGGCATCCACAAGATCGACCCCGACACGGGCGAGCGCGCGGAAGTCGTCGACGAGCTCCAGGAGGCGGTCGTGCAGTGCCTGGACTGCATGCACGACCAGCCGCACCTGGGCTTCAACAACGGGCGCGTGGAGCCGATCGAGGACCGCTGGGAACGGATGATCGCGGGCACGCCGTGGGTCGCCTCGTGCACGGTGACGGTCGACTCCGAAGACGTCGAGAGCTGCTCGGGGCCGGAGGCCGGGGACGCGCTCTCCTACGCCGCCTTCGGCGAGCACGGCGTGCGCGAGTTCTTCACGCACGTGCGCTTCCACAAGCACGAAGACGACGCGCGCATCATCGTGCACCTGCTCGTCGAGCTGTACGCGCGCTCGCTCGAGGAGGCCACCGAGGTGCTCGAGTCCTCCGCGCGCGGCGCGCTGACGATCACCTCGCTCGCCGAGGAGTCACGCCCGCCGGCCGCGGGCGGCGGCGAAAGCCACCCGCACGACTAGATGATTGATTCCACGGCGGGTTGGCGTGGAACGGGTGGGTTTATAGGCAGCAGGGTCGAAGTCGGCGGTGCTCAAACACATCGCCGAGCCAAGGAGGCCCTGATGGACGCCGACCTCGACCTGCTGCTGACTGCGGTTTATGTCACGGCTGACGATCTCCTGCCCGCGAGGCCGGGGAACGCCAGAAGAAGCGTCACAGACGCGGAGGTCGTCACGCTCTGCGTCGCCCAGGCGATCATGGGAATCCCGTCTGACCGGCGGTTCCTCGCGGTCGCTTCCAAGTATCTGCGTCACTTGTTCCCGAGCATCCCCGGGCAGGCCGGCTACTACAAGCGCCGCCGCCGGCTGGCGGACACGCTGGAGTGGCTGATGGGCGTGTTCGCCAGCCAGAGCCCCGGCATCGACGACGACCTGCTGCTCGTCGACTCCACGCCGGTGGAGTGCGCCAGAAGCCGCGAGACGGTCAAGCGCTCGGCAGCTGGCCGACGCCGCCGACTACGGGTACTGCGCCAGCCACTCGCCGGTTCTTCTGGGGCTTCCGGCTGCATGCGCCTGTCGCTCCCGGACGGCACCCCGCGAGCGCTCGCGCTCGCCGTCTCCCAAGCGCGACGAGCGCGAGGTCGCGCTCGAAGCTGCTCGCCCGCGCCACGCGCGAGCGGCGAGGTCACCGTGATCGCCGACAAGGGCTACGCCGGCACGAGAGTTCGCCAGCCGAGGCCAGCGAACTCGACGCCACGATCGTGCGTCCCCGCCGCAAAGACGAGCCCGGACGGGGCCACACCTCGCGCCGATCCGGCAAAGGATCGAGAGCGATCTTCTGGACCTGCAAGGACATCCTCACGCTCGAGCGTCACGGCGCCCGCACCCTCGCCGGCCTCCGCGAGCGCATCCTGCAACGCCTCCTGACGCCTCGCCGCCTGCCATCACCCTCAACCATCAACTCGGCCGCCCAAGCCGCGCACTCGTCAACTACTGCGCCTGAGACCCGCGTGGAATCAATCATCTAGAAAGCCGCTGGCCGGCGCGAGGCGGCGTCCTCAGTCGCTGGCGTGCGTCCGCACGCCACGCGGGCGGGCGGGCTCGAATCCTTGCCTCGCTTGGCCAGCGACTCCCTAGAGGCGCGCTGACCCTCAGCCGAGGCGCGCTTCGAGCGCCTTCAGCTGGGCGTGCAGCTCGGCGGGCAGCTTGTGCCGAACTTGCGCGAAGTGCTCGTGGATCTGGGGCAGCTGGGCCCGCCACTCCTCGACGTCCACGCGCAGCAGCTCGGCCATGGCCTCGTCGGAGACGTCGAGCCCGTGGTGTCGATGCGCCCTCGGGCCGACCGGCGGCATGAAGCCGATCGGCGTCTCGATCGGCGTCGCCGTGTCCCGCGCAGCGCGCGAACACCCACGCGAGCACGCGCGAGTTCTCGCCGTAGCCGGGCCACAGGAACTGCCCGTCGGCGTCCTTGCGGAACCAGTTGACGTAGAAGATCTTCGGCAGCTTGGCCGCGGTCGGCGCTGCGCGCCGATCTTCAGCCAGTGGGCGAAGTAGTCGGCCATGTTGTAGCCGCAGAACGGCAGCATCGCGAACGGGTCGCGGCGCAGCTCGCCGACCGTGCCGGCGGCCGCGGCGGTCGTCTCCGAGGCCATGATCGACGCCGAGGAACACGCCGTGCTCCCAGTCGCAGGCCTCGGTGCACCAGCGGCACGACCGTGGCGCGGCGGCCGCCGAACAGGATGGCGGAGATCGGCACGCCCGGCCGGGTCCTCCCACTCCGGCGCGATGGCCGGGTCCTGGGCGGCCGGCGCGGTGAAGCGGGCGTTGGGGTGGGCGGCCGGCGTGCTCCGAGTCGGGCGTCCAGTCCTTGCCCTGCCAGTCGATCAGGTGCGCGGGCGGCTCGTCGGTCAGGCCCTCCCACCAGACGTCGCCGTCGTCGGTCAGGGCGCAGTTGGTGAAGATCGCAGTTGCGCGTCGATCGTGTCGCATCGCGTTGGGGTTGGTGTGCGTCGCCGGTGCCCGGCGCGACGCCGAAGAAGCCGGCCTCGGGGTTGATGGCGTAGAGCCGGCCGTCCTGCGCCGAACTTCATCCAGGCGATGTCGTCGCCGATCGTCTCGACCTTCCAGCCCGGGAGCGTGGGGATCAGCATGGCCAGGTTGGTCTTGCCGCACGCGCGACGGGAAGGCGCCGGTGACGTAGCTTGACCTCGCCCTCCGGGCGAGGTGAGCTTGAGGATCAGCATGTGCTCGGCCAGCCAGCCCTCGTCGCGGGCCATCACCGAGGCGATGCGCAGCGCGAAGCACTTCTTGCCCAGCAGCGCGTTGCCGCCGTAGCCCGAGCCGTAGGACCAGATCTCGCGGGTCTCGGGGAAGTGGACGATGTACTTGTTCTCGGCGTTGCACGGCCACGGCACGTCCGCCTGCGCCGTCGGCTCGAGCGGCGCGCCGACCGAGTGCAGGCAGGGCACGAACGTCGCCGTCGTCGCCGAGCACCTCGAGGGCGCCGCTGGCCCATCCGGGTCATGATCCGCATGCGAGACGGCCACGTAGGCCGAGTCGGTGATCTCCACGCCGATGTGGGCGATCGTCGGAGCCGAGCGGGCCCATGGAGAACGGGCACCACGTACATGGTGCGGCCCGCGCATGGAGCCCGCGAACAGCTCCGGTCAGCGCTTCGCGCATCTCGCCCGGGTCGCGCCAGTTGTTGGTCGGGCCGGCGTCGGCCTCGTGCGGCGAGCAGATGAAGGTGCGGTCCTCGACGCGCGCCACGTCGCCGGGATCGGACAGCGCCAGGTAGGTGTTGGGCCGCTTGGCGTCGGAGAGCCGCTTGAAGGTGCCGGCGTCGACCAGCGTCCTGGCAGAGGCGGTCGTACTCCTCGGCGGAGCCGTCGCACCAGTAGACCTGCGTCGGGCTCGGTCAGCGCTGCGATCTCATCGACCCAGGCCAGCAGGCGCTTGTTCGGTGGTGGGGGCGGGAACGGTGGTGTTCATGAGGGTCCAAGCGACTCCTCGTGTTCGCGGGGATGATCGGCGCGCTGCGGGCGATCTAGATCGGCTCGCGCTGTGACCGGGCCAGCTGTGGCTCCGGTGACATGGAACAGAAAAACGCCCCGTCCGCGGGCGGCCAGAAAAGCGTACAGCACCGCCCTGCTTAGTCGACGACTCCCGTCGCCCGCGCCCCCACCGGGTCGTCCTGCGCGGGACGAGCACCAGGCGCTTGAACTCGGCCACGAGCACGCCGTCCTGGTTGAGCACGCGCGTGTGGACCTTGACGGTGCCGCGGTCGGGCTTGGACTGCGACTCGCGCTTCTCGAGCACCTCGGACTCGCAGAACAGCGTGTCGCCGTGGAAGACCGGCGCGGGGTGCTTGAGCTCTTCGGTCGCGAGGTTGGCGATCGCCTTGCCGCTGACGTCGCTGACCGACATGCCGAGCGCGAGCGAGTAGACGAGCGGGCCCGACGACGACGTTGCGCCCCTGCTGGGACTTGGCCGCGTAGACGTCGTTGATGTGCAGCGGATGGTGGTTCATGGTGATCAGGCAGAAGAGGTGGTCGTCGGCCTCGGTGACGGTCTTGGCAGGCCAGTGCTTGTAGACGGCGCCGACCTCGAACTCCTCCAGGTAGCGGCCGTAGGGATGGGCGCCGCTCGCCTCGCGCGCGGCCTGGTCGGTCTCGACGGTCTGGGCGGTCTCGGTTGCGCTCATGTAGGTGGTGGCTCTCCTGTGGCGGGTGGATCGGACGAAGCCGCGGGCCCTGAACTCTAGTGGGCGCCCGCGGCCGCTCGCCGCGCGGCGGCCGCAGGGACGACTGGCAGCGAGCTCTCGACGGCCCCCGGGCACGCGAAGCCGGGCCTCGGCACGCAGCCTTCGCCGGGGAGTTTTCCGACAGGCGGGGTGGGGATCGGCACCGGCGGGGACGATCCGGTGGGGCGCTTGACGGCCTGCTCGAACGCGTTCGCGAACGGCAGCGAGCAGACCGCGTCGTAGGCCTGCGCGACGGCGCTCGCACCCACGTAGCCCGCCAGCGGCTCGCCGCGGGAGCGCAGCAGGCGCAACCGCGAGGCGCTCAGGGCAGCGCCCTTCAGCGGCAGGTCGCAGAGGCTCGGCTTGGGCGCGGTGGCCGGGCGCGTGAACGGGTTGGACGAGCTCGAGATGACAGGCGTCCCGAGCGCGCTCGCCGCGGTCAGGCGCACGTGCACGGCCACCGGCTCGAGCAGCGGCGAGGGTCGGTTCACGAGCAGCACCAGCACACGTGGAGGGCCCGGCAGGCGCACGGCGGCGGCGGCGAGGTAGTCGTCGCCGAAGGGCGCGCTCACCCCGACCCGCAGCGACCCGCTCGTGACTCGCGCTCCCGCGGCAGCTTCGCGGAAGGCGATCTGCGCGAGCGCGAGGTCGTCCGGCGCCGGGGAGAGGGTCACTGTCCACGTGCGTGCGTGTGTGGCCGTCGGCCCAGGATCGCGGCCCGCGCCGACGGCAGCGGTTTTCGCGCGCGAGGCGCCGGCCGCGCAACCGCTGAGCAGCGCGAGCGATCCGCAGATCGCGACCAGCGTCAGCTGGGTCAAAGGACGGCGCATCATCGATACTTCCCAGCAGCGATCGTAGCGACGTCCCCCGAACCGACCCAGGAGAGCCCTTGCGCAACCCCCGCGACTTCTTCAAGCCTCTCGCGATCGGCGCGCCCGAGCCGGCGCGCGAGATCCCCTTCAAGCCCTCCCGGATGATCCACTTCCTGGACTTCTCCAACGAGAAGATGGTCGCCAAGGTGCCCGACATCGCGCCGACGGTCGACATCCTGCTGGGCAACCTCGAGGACGCCGTCCCCGTCGACCGCAAGCTGGCCGCGCGCGCGGGCCTGATCAAGGTGGGGCGGGAGATGGACCTCGGCGACACGGCGCTGTGGACGCGCGTCAACGAGCTCGCCTCGCCGTGGGTGCTCGACGACCTGACCGAACTGGTGGCCGAGATCGGCGACAAGCTCGAGGTGATCATGATCCCCAAGGTCGAGGGCCCGTGGGACATCCACTACGTCGACCGCCTGCTCGCCCAGCTGGAGGCCAAGGCGGGCCTCGAGCGGCCGCTCCTGATCCACGCGATCCTCGAGACCGCCCAGGGCGTGGCCAACCTCGAGGAGATCGCGTGCGCCTCGCCGCGCATCCAGGGCATGAGCTTCGGTCCCGCAGACCTGGCGGCGTCGCGGCGGATGAAGACCACGCGCGTCGGCGGCGGGCACCCCGGCTACCGCACGATCGCCGACCCCGATCCGGCGAGCCCCGACGCGCCGCGCGCGAGCTACCAGCAGGACCCGTGGCACTACTCGATCGCGCGCATGGTCGACGCGTGCACGTCCGTGGGCGCGCTGCCGTTCTACGGCCCCTACGGCGACATCAAGGACGTCGAGGGCTGCGAGACGCAGTTCCGCGGCGTCGTTCCTGCTCGGCTGCGTCGGCGCATGGTCGCTGCATCCGGTGCAGATCGACGATCGCCAAGAAGGTCTACTCCCCGGACCCCGACGAGGTCGCGTTCGCCAAAAAGGTGATCGCGGCGATCCCCGACGGGCGCGGCGTGCACATGATCGACGGCAAGATGCAGGACGACGCCACCTGGAAGCAGTGCAAGGTGATGGTCAACCTCGCCGAAATGCTCGCCAGGAAGGACCGCGAGCTGGCGGAGGCCTACGGGTTCGAGCCCGCAGTCGCCGGCACGGCGTCGTAGGCGCGAGATGACCCGCCGGCCGCTGTTGACGCTCGCGCTGGCGCTCGCGCTCGGCTGCTCGCCCGCTGCGGCCGGCGCCGCCGAACCGTCCTCGGTGAGCGCCGAAGCGAGCGCCCAGCAAGGCACCGTGCGCGCCGTCCTGAGGTATCGCGAAGGGCTTGGCGGGCCGCTCCCCTACTTCGACCTCAGCTTCTCGATCACCCGCTCCGGGACCGTCTTCTACGAAGAGCCGGTCAGCTCGCACTTCTGCCCGTCCGGGTGCGAGCCCCAGACGATCGACGACACGCCGCCGAAGGGCGACGCCGTGGCGGTGACCGCGCTGGAAGGCAACGAACAGCCGAACGTGGTGCTCGGACTGACCACCGGCGGCGCCCACTGCTGCACCGTCGTGCAGGTCTTCAGCTACGACCCCGGCACGATGACCTACCCCGTCACCGAACACGACTTCGGCGACCCGGGGGCGCTGCTGAGGACGCTCCCGGGCGACCCCCGCCCGGTGTTCGAATCGGGGGACGACCGCTTCGCCTACGAGTTCGCGCCCTACGCCGAGTCCGCCTTCCCGCTGGAGGTCTGGAGCTTCCAGGAAAGGCACTTCCTGGACGTGACGAGGTCCTTTCCCAAGCAGATCGCCGCCCAGGCCGCGAGCCTGTTCAAGGGCTTCCTGGTGAGCCGCCGCCACGGCGAAGGGCTCGGCGTGATCGCCGCGTGGGCGGCCGACGAGTACGAGCTCGGGCATGGCTCGACGGTCACGAGCGTCCTCGCACGCGAACAGCATCACGGCGAGCTGCGCAGCCGCGAACGCTACGGCCCGTCCGGCGCAGCTTTCGTGAAGGCTCTGGAGCGCTTCCTGAAGCGCACCGGCTACCGCTGAGCGACGGTCGGCCGCCACATGCGGCGCGGCTGCGTATAGGCTTCCGCGCCGCATGAGGTTCTTCGAGTACGAGGCGCGCGAGGTCGTCAAGCGCGCCGGCATCCCCGTCACCGACTACGGCTTCACGACCGACGCCGCCGAGGCGCGCGAGATCGCGCAGCGGATCGGCGGGCCGACGGTGATCAAGTCGCAGGTGCTGACCGGCGGGCGCATGAAGGCCGGCGGCGTCAAGTTCGCCGACACGCCCGCGGAGGCCGAGAGCCACGCGCGCGACATCCTGGCGCTGGAGATCAACGGCCACATGCCCCGCGGCGTGCTCGTGGACCCAAAGGCGGAGGTCGAGCAGGAGTACTACGCGGGCGTGGTGTGGGACGGGATCGCGCAAGCAGCCGGTGATGATCTTCTCGCCGGTGGGCGGCATCGACATCGAGCAGGTCGCCGAGGAGCAGCCCGACAAGGTCGGCCGCCGGCACTTCTCCAACATCCTGCCGTTCAGCGAGTTCCAGGCCAAGGAGGTGATCGCCTCCACGGGCGTCACCGGCTCGGCGCTGAACAAGCTCGTCCCGATCGTCACCCGCCTGGCGAAGCTGTTCGTGGAGAACGACATGATCCTCGCGGAGATCAACCCGCTCGGCCGCCTCGCCGACGGCTCGTTCGTGGCGCTGGATGCGCATATGGACATGGAGAACGAGGCGCGCGGGCGCCACAGGAAGCTGCTGACGGAGCTGGGCGTGGGCGAGGAGGAGACGCGCCAGGCGCGCGAGGCGACGCCGTTCGAGCTGGCGGGCGAGGAGGTCGACGCCCAGGACCACCGCGGCGTGGCCGGCAACGTGACCGAGTTCGACGGCAACCTCGGCCTCGTGATCGGCGCGGGCGGCGGCTCGCTGACGCTGTTCGACGCCGTGCGCGCGCATGGCGGCCTGCCGGCCAACTACTGCGAGATCGGCGGCAACCCGTCCGTCGCGCAAGGCGTGCGGCCTCGCCAAGCTCGTGCTGCAGAAGCCCGGCGTGGACAAGATCGCGGTGATGATGTCGATCGTCTCCAACACCCGTGTCGACATCGTCGCCCGCGGCGTCATCAAAGCCTGCCTGGAGCTCGGCCACGACCCGGCGGAGAAGATCGCCATCTTCCGCATCCCGGGCGCGTGGGAGGAGGAGGGCTTCAAGATCCTCGAGAAGTACGGCGTCGACTACGCCGACCGCTCCGTGTCGCTGAACGAGGCCGCCCGCCGCGCGGTCGAGAAGATCCAGGGGGCCGCAGCGTGAGCATCCTGATCGACGCGGACACGACGTTCATCGTCCAGGGGATCACCGGCCGCGAGGCGGTCAACCTCACCCGCGAGTGCCTCGACTATGGCAGGGGCGCCAGGATCGTCGGCGGCGTGACGCCCGGGCGTCTCGGCACGGAGGTCCACGGCGTGCCGGTGTTCGACACGGTCGCCCAGGCCGTCGCCCACCACGGCGCGCCGATCTACGGCTCGGTCGTCACCGTCCCGCCCGCGTTCACCAAGGACGCGGTGTTCGAGGCGATCGAGAACGGCGTCAAGCTGATCGTGATCGTCACCGAGCGCATCCCGCGCCGCGACGTCGCGCAGATGGTCGAGCTGGCGACGCTGCGCGGCGCGCGCATCATCGGCCCCAACTGCCTCGGGCATCATCGTCCCCGACGTGATCAAGATGGGCGGCATCGGCGGGCCGGCGAAAAACGCCGCGCAGGCCTACAAACCCGGACCGATCGGCGTGATCTCGCGCTCGGGCGGGATGACCACCGAGATGTCCTCCACGCCTGTCCGCCGCCGGCCTCGGGCAGTCCACGGCGGTGTCGATCGGCGGCGACGCGATCATCGGCTCGAGCTACGCCGAGCTGATGCCCCTGTTCGAGGCCGACGAGCAGACGCAGGGCGATCGTGATCTACACCGAGCCGGGCGGGCGCATGGAGGCCGAGCTCGCGCGCTGGGTCACCGAGAACAACTCGCGCCTGCCGATCGTGGCGTTCATGGCGGGGCGCTTCATGGACGAGATGCCGGGCATGAGCTTCGGCCACGCGGGCACGATCGTCGAAGGCAAGGAGGACACCGCCTCGGAGAAGATCGCGCGCCTGGCGCAGGCGGGGATCACCGTCGCCGAGCGGATCGAGGACATCCCGGGGACGATCCGCGAGAAGATCGCCGAGCGGAGCGCGGCGTGATGCGCAAGGACGGGATCTTCATCGCGGTCGAGGTCGACGACAGCCTCGCGGCCGACGCCGCCGCGGCGGCAAAGCTCGCCGAAGTCTGCCCCGTGGACATCTTCGCCGCGGCCGACGGCCAGCTGGAGCTCGTGGAGAAGAACCTCGACGAGTGCGTGCTGTGCCGTCTCTGTCTCGACGCCTTTGATTCGGATCCCACCCACCCCGTGCGCGTGCTCAAGCTCTACGAGGACGGCGCCGCGCTGTAGGCGGCCGGGGCGTCCTGCAGGCCGCCCGGTCCACTATCTTGATGACGAGCCCATGAACGAAAACTTCTCGCTGGTCGTCATGTGCATCTTCCTGCTCGCCTCGCTGGCGTTCTTGGCCGAGCAGCTCACGTCGCCTACCACTGACGGGCGCTAGGCGTGCTTGCGGGCGCCTTGGGCGTGCGCTCGCGTTCCTGCTGGCGCTCGACGACGTTGATCGACCAGCCGCAGGATCTGCTCGGGGCCGGACGCCTTCGCCTGGCCGTAGGTGAAGGCCTCGATCCAGTCCGGCGACCTTCGCTTCGCGGGCCATCACGTTGAAGAACTCGCGACGCATGTCCACGCGCACGCGCGCGTCCGCCGGCGGGCCCCTTGGTGACCTTGACGCCGGGCATCTCCAGGCGGAAGTGCTGCACGTCGCCCCTGCCGCGCAGCTCGACGCCGACGACCAGCTTGATCGGCTCGAGCGCCGGCACTTCGCTCGATGAATCTGCGGGTCGCAAGCTCGATCAGAGCCTTGGCGTCCTCGGCCATGTGGTCTTCATCCCCCTCCTGGACCGGGTTGCGGTCGGTGGCTGTCGTCATCAGATCTTATGCCGCTGCAGCAGCTTTCGGCCGATCACCATGCGCTGGATCTCGGAGGTGCCCTCGCCGATCAGCAGCAGCGGCGCGTCGCGGTAGAGGCGCTCGATCTCGTACTCCTTGGAGTAGCCGTAGCCGCCGTGGATGCGGAAGGATTCCTCGACGCAGAAGCGGCCGGCCTCGGAGGCGAACAGCTTGGCCATGCCGGCCTCCAGGTCGGAGCGCTCGCCGGCGTCCTTCAGGCGCGCGGCGCGCAGCGTCAGCAGCCGCGCGGCCTCGACCTGGGTGGCCATGTCGGCGAGCTTGAACTGGATCGCCTGGTGCTCGGCGATCGGCTTGCCGAAGGTCTTGCGCTCCTGGGAGTAGCGCAGCGCGAGCTCGAGCGCGCGCTGGGCGATGCCGACGCCGCGGGCGGCGACGTTGACGCGGCCGACCTCGAGCGCGTCCATCATCTGCGCGAAGCCCTTGTTCAGGCCCGCCTGCTCGCCGCCGAGCACGTTCTCCGCCGGGACAGCGGTAGCCGTCGAACACGAGCTCGGTGGACTCGACGCCCTTGTAGCCGAGCTTTTTGATCTTCGGCGGCACGTTCAGGCCGGCGTACTCGCCCGTGTTCTCGCTCACGCCGGGCTCCTTCTCGGCGATGAAGCACGTGAAGCCCCGGTGGCGCGGGCTCGGCGTCGGGGTCGGTCTTGACGAGCACGAACACGAGCGTCGAGAGCAGGCCGTTGGTCACCCACATCTTCTGGCCGTTGATCTCGTACTTGCCGTCCTCGCCCTTCTTGGCGGAGGTCTTGATCGCCTGCACGTCGGAGCCGAGCTCGGGCTCGGACAGCGAGAACGCCGCGCGGATCTCGCCGGTGGCCATGCGCGGCAGGTACTTCTGCTTCTGCTCCTCGCTGCCGAACTTCATCAGCAGGTAGGAGCCGATGAAGTGCGTGTTGATGACCCCGGAGATCGAGATCCAGCCGCGCGAGAGCTCCTCGACGATCATCGCGTAGGTCGTCAGGTCCAGGCCCATGCCGCCGTACTCCTCGGGGATCGTCACCCCGAACAGCCCCAGCTCCTTCATCTGCTCGACGATCGGCCCCGGGAAGGCGTCCTCGTGGTCGTAGTGCTCGGCGTTCGGGAGGATCTGCTCGTCGGCGAACTGGTGCACCATCTCGGTGATCGCCTTCTGCTCGTCGGTCTTCTCGGTGTACTGGGAGGCGGCTACGGCCATCTGATCAATGCTCCAAGGGTCGTTTGAGCGGCTCGGTTGAATGAAGAGGGGCCCGGCTTGTCGGCCTGCGGCCGACCGCGCCACCCTCTAGGGAGAGGATACCTGCGCGAACTTCGCCTGTGACGTGCTTGAGCCCCGTAGCCAGCGGGAGCTCGGCTACGCGGCTGGGCGCAGCGCCTGCGCGAGATCGGCCGAGCTGATGTGGCCGGCGGGCAGCGTGACGGTGATCTCGCCGTCGCGATCGAGCAGCCAGGACACGTTTGTGAGGGTCATTCCAACGACCCGGCCGGTCGCGTCGTACTCGATGTTGTGGCCCTCTGGGGTTGACCAGGCCTTGGCAGGTGGGCCTTCGTAGTGCGCGACGCTGAGGTACAGCACGTCCCCGTGCTGGTCGTAATGATGGTTCTCGAAGGTCGTGCCGGCGACTGTGATGCTCATGTGGCCTGCTGCGGAGTCTACGAGAGCCCACCAACCGAGAGACCGTTGACGTAGCCGTCGGGCCATGCCTACGGCCCAACCGGGAGAATCCATCCATGAACTTTGCGCGGGACGTGGTGGACGCGAGCCCTCCCGAGCAGCTCGCCCTGCTCGAGCTCGCGCGCGACGGCAGCCGGCGCGAGTGGAGCTTCGGCGAGGTCGCCGAGCGCTCGGCGCGCCTGGCGGGTGGGCTGCGCGAGCTGGGCATCGGCCGTGGCGACGTGGTGATGACTCTGATCGGCAACCGGCCGGAGTGGGTGCTGAGCATGGTGGCGTGCATGCGCATCGGGGCGGTGGTGCTGCCATGCACCGAGCAGCTGCGGGCGAAGGACCTGCGCCTGCGCATCGACGTGACCGCGCCGAGCCTGATCATCGCCGACGAGCGCAATCGGGCGGAGCTGGAGGCGGCGGTGCGCGGCGCCGCGGCGGCGACCCAGCTCGCGTACGTGCCCGACGAGCGCCTGTTCGAGGCCGAGCCGGCGCCGGCGGTCGAGCTGGCGCACGAGGACCCGTGCCTGATCACGTTCACGAGCGGCACCGCCGGCGAGCCGAAGGCGGTGGTGCACGCGCAGCGCTACCTCGACGGCCAGCGCGTGCAGGCCGAGCACTGGCTGGGGGCGCGCGCAGGCGAGCTGGTGTGGTGCACGGCGGCCAGCGGCTGGTCGAAGTCCGCGCGCAACGTGTTCATCGCGCCGTGGCTGTCGGGCGCCGCGGCGCTGCTGCACGACGCGCGCTTCGACCCGGAGGAGCGGCTCGCGCTGCTCGAGCGCGAGCACGTGAACGTGCTGTGCATGGCGCCGACCGAGTACCGCGTGATCGCCAAGCGCACCGAGCTGCGTTCGCTGGCGCAGCTGCGCGGCATGGTCGCCGCCGGCGAGGCGCTGAACCCGGAGGTGCTGCGCGCTTGGCGCGAGGCGACGGGCCTTGAGATCCGCGACGGCTACGGCCAGACCGAGACCGGGCAGATGACCGGCACGCCGCTCGGACGTGGCGGCGCGGCCCGGCTCGATGGGCAGGGCGCTCCCGGGGATGCGCCTGAAGGTGGTGGACGGCGAGCTGACGATCGACCCGGCGAGCGTGCCGACGTTCTTCCTCGGCTACCTCGGCGAGCACGTACTCCGCGGCGAAGACGGCGCGTGGGAGATCGACGACCGCGCGGCGCACGGACCGTGGCACACGGGCGACGGGTCACGCAGGACGAGGACGGCTGGCTGTACTTCGAGGGGCGCGCCGACGACGTGATCGTCTCCGCCGGATACCGGATCGGCCCGTTCGAGGTCGAGTCCGCGCTCGTCTCCCACCCGGCCGTCGCCGAGGCCGCCGCCGTCGCCGCGCCCGACGAGGAGCGCGGCGCGGTCGTGCGCGCGGTCGTCGTCCTGCGCGAGGGCGGCCACGCCCCCTCGCCCGAGCTCGTCCGCGAGCTGCAGGAGCACGTCAAGCGCGAGACGGCGCCCTACAAGTACCCGCGGATCGTCGACTTCGCCCAGAGCTGCCGAAGACGGCCAGCGGGAAGGTCAAGCGGGCGGAGCTGCGCAGCTAAGCCGCGATCAACTCCGCCTCGCCCCGCTGCTCGGCCACGTCCTCGACCTCCTGCTCGCTGACAGCCGGCGGCCGCAGCACCCAGAACGCCGCAAGCACGCCCAGGCTCACCGCCGCCGCGGCAACCAGATACGCGAGGTGGTACCCCCCGGTCAGCGCGCTAACCAGCGGGCGCCCGGCGTCGGTCAGCGACTTCGTGTGGTCGGTCGCGATCGTGCCGAGCGTCGCCAGGCCGATCGCGCCGAACAGCTGCACGGAGACGTTGATGATGCCCGAGGCCAGGCCCGCGTCGCGCGCGGGCGTGTCGGACATCCCCATCGTCAGCAGCGGCAGGAACGACGCGCCCGCGCCGAGCCCGAGCGCGAGGAACGCGAAGAACAGGCCCGGGAAGTAGCTCGCGTGGACGCCGTCGTCGGCGAGCAGCAACAGGCCGACGACGATCCCCGTCAGGCCGGCCGCCAGCGTGGGCAGCGCGCCGAAGCGCTCGACGGACCTCGCCGAGATGCCCATCGACATCGCGGCGATGCAGAACGTCAGCGGCAGGAACGCGAGGCCCGTGTCGATCGCGTCGTAGCCGAGCACGCGCTCCAGGTACAGCGCCCCGAGGAAGAACGCCGAGAACATCCCCGTGATCAGCAGGCCGCGCACGAGGCTCGAACCCATCAGCATGCGCAGCCGCAGGATCCGCAGCGGCATGATCGGGTTCTCCAGCCGTGACTCGAGCGCCAGGAAGCCGGCCAGCAGGGCCAGCGACGCGCCGCCGACGCCGAGCGTGCGCGCCGACAGCAGCCCGTATTCGCTCGACTTGACGATCGCGAACGCGCCCAGCATCGTCGCCAGCGTGATCAGGATCGAGCCGAGCACGTCGACGCCGTCGGCCAGGCCGATGCCCTCGTTCTCCTCGATCAGCATCGATCCGAGCACGAACGCGACCACGCCGATCGGCACGTTTACGAAGAAGATCCAGTGCCAGCTCAGGGACTGCGTGAGCGCCCCTCCGGCCAGCAGCCCGACCGAGCCGCCGCCAGCGGACACGAACGCGTACACGCCCATCGCCTTCGCCTGCTCGGCGCGCTCGGAGAACTCGGTGACGATGATCGCCAGGATCACGCTCGAGGCGACCGCGCCGCCGACTCCCTGGAGGATGCGCGAGACGATCAGCATCGTCTGGTCCTGGGCGAGCCCGCAGAGCACCGACGCCGCCGTGAACATCACCAGGCCCGTCAGGAACACCTTCTTGCGCCCCACCAGGTCGCCGAACCTGCCCGCGAGCAGCAGGAAGCCGCCGAACGTGATCAGGTAGCCGTCGATCACCCACGTGAGGTTGCTCTGCGTGAAGTGCAGCTCGCGCTGGATCGACGGCAGCGCGACGTTCACGATCGTCGCGTCGAGCACCATCATCAGCTGCCCTAGGCACAGGACCGCGAGCGCGATCCAGCGCCGGCGCTCCGAGGCGGCAGTCGTCTGTACTGGGGTCTTCGATTGGCTGAGCAGAGTCTTCATGGGTGTCCTCCGGGGTTGCGGAGAGCACACCATAGCAACTATCATCCATATAACAAGGATGATCTACGAAAAATTAACGATCGCTGGTAATGTGATGATTGGTGCATAGATGACGTATAGACTTCGAGACATGGGCGATGGGAGAGATTGTGCCCCCGGCTCGGCGGTGCTCTTGAGCCGTCTGGCCAAGCAGGTGTACCGCCGCGGCGACGAGCAGCGGCTGGGCATGCACCTGCGCCATCTCGTCGCCCTCAGCTACGTCTCAGACCACGACGGGTGCCCGCAGCAGGACCTCGCCGACGCCTTCTGCATGGACGCCAACAACGTCGTGCTGCTGCTGAACGAGCTGGAGCAGCTCGACTACGTCACGCGCCTGCGCGACCCCAGCGATCGGCGCCGTCACCTGGTGCAGATCACCGCGGCGGGCCGCGCGGCCCTGAGCGACGCCGAACGCGCCCAGGCGGCGATCGAGGACGAGGTGCTGGCAGCGCTCGATGCCGACGAGCGCAGGACGCTCCGTGAGCTCCTCAGCCGCGCGCTGCGCAGCGTCGAGCCCGACGACGGCCACGCGCACGGCGCGCCGGTCACCTCCGTCTCGGCATAGGCTCGCTCAGCCGAGCGGCGAGGCGTCGGAGGACTCGCCCTAACCCTCGCCTGCGAATTGCATCGCAGTCGGGCAGTAGCTTGCCCGCCCCATGCCCCCTGCGACACCCGCTCCCGCCGTCGGAGAACCTCTCCCACGGGCCGCCGAGGCATACATGACACCTGAGAAGCTCAAATGGATCCTCGCCGAGCACGGACACGGACGAGAATGGGCGCGGGTCTTTCGCATCGGAGAGGACGATGCCGAGCGCCTTTGGAACGCGATCGCCCATGCCGTGCTCGACGCTCCTGTCTTCAGGGTCATCAACCGCGGCAAGTACGGCATCGTGTGCGGGGTGATGCTCCAGCTCACGCTCAACGCACGCACCGCCACGACGACCACGTCGTGGCATTACGCAATCGCTGGCGAGACCCCACGACTGGTAACCGCCTACCCAACCTCCTAACATGAAATCCATGCCAGCCGTACACGAGTTCACGACCCTCGATCTTGTCGAGCTGACAGCGCCGGTCGAAGGCATACCGGCGGGCGCCCGAGGCGGCGTGCTCGAGTTGCGTGACGGGGACACCGCGATGGTCGAGATCACCTCGCTGCCGCTCGACTCCGTGGAGCGGATCGTCTTCGTGCCGCTCGCCAAGCTTCGCCGCGTCGGCTAACCGGAGTTCATCCGACGGAGACCGGAGCGCGAGGTCAGAGCGCGACGATCGCGTCGATCTCGACCTGCGCGCCGCGGGGCAGACCCGCCACTCCGATCGCCACGCGGGCCGGCGGGTCCTCGCCGAAGAACGACCCGTACACCTCGTTGACCTCCGCGAACGCCGCCAGGTCGGTCATGTAGACGGTCGTGCGCAGCGCGCGCTCCAGCCGCGTGCCCGCGGCCTCGCACACCGCCGTCAGGTTCTCCAGGCAGCGGCGCGCCTGCTCGGCCGGGCCGCTGCCGACGAGCTCCCCGGTCTGCGGGTCAAGCGGTATCTGCCCCGAGCAGAACAGCAGCTCGCCGAAGCGCACCGCGTGGCTGTACGGGCCGACGGCGGCCGGCGCCCCGTCGGCGTTGACTGTCTCGCGCGCGCTCGCCACGCTGCAGACCCTAGCGCGACCGATCCGCGATCGGGACGGCGCGGGCGCCGAATCTGCGCTGCGGCCCGCCGCAACCCGCGCCACGCCGCCGCCGAAGGCAATAGATTCCAATGGGTGCAACCTTCGGCGCGCAAGCTCGCTGCGGTGCTGCTCGCTGCGTGCGTGTGGATCTGCGCGCCCGTCGCCTCCGCGCACGCGCAGATCGAGTTCGCGCCGTGCGGGAACACCAACAACTTCGCCTGCGGCCACCTGACCGTGCCGCTGGACCCGACCGGCGCGATCCCGGGCACGGTCACGCTCGCGATACGCCGCCACCGCGCGGCCGTCGGCGAAGCGCGCACGGCGATCATCGCCCTCGCCGGCGGGCCGGGCAGCCAGCGCTGCCGTTCGCCGAAGCTTTCGCCGAACTGCTCGGCCCGATCGCCGCCACGCGCGACATGATCGTCTTCGACCAGCGCGGCATCGGCCTCTCCTCGCCGCTGTCCTGCCACGCCTTCGAACGTCCCGACCTGTTCCACAGCTACGGGGCGCTGATCGAAGCCTGCGGCGATCAGCTGGGGCCCACGCGCACGCTCTACACCACCGCCGACACCGTCGCCGACATCGAGGCGATCCGCCAGGCGGGCGGCTACGAAAAGCTCGTGCTGTACGGCACCAGCTACGGCACCAAGGTCGCCGAGCAGTACGCGCAGGACTACCCCAGCCACGTCGAAGCGCTGGTGCTCGACTCGGTCGTGCCGCCCAACGGGCCCGAACCGCTGAACCGCTCGACGTTCGCCGCCGTGCCGCGCATCCTGCGCCAGCTGTGCGCCGCGCGGGCGTGCGCGCACATCACCGCCAACCCCGTCGCCGACCTCGCACGGGTGCTCAGGCGCAGCGAACGCGGGCCGCTGCGCGGGCGCGCCGTCGACGGGCAGGGCGACGCCCATCAGGTGTCGCTGTCCGCAAGCGCGCTGTACGAAATCCTGCTCGCCGGCGACTTCTCCCCGTTCCTGCGCGCCGAACTGCTCACGGCGGTCGCTGCGGCCGCGCGCGCGGACACCGCGCCGCTGGCGCGCCTGATCCAGTCGCTCAGCCACGCCGAAGGCGAAAGCGAAGACTTCGACACGCCGCTGTACTACGCGACCACCTGCGAAGAGCAGGACTTCCCGTGGAGCCGCGCCGCCCACCCGGGGGCCCGCATCGCGGAAGCGGCAGCCGCCGCCAGGGCGCTGCCGGCGAGCGCGTTCGCGCCGTTCAGCGCGGCCGACGCGCTGCAGGACAGCGACATCGGCGCGTGCGCCTACTGGCCGTACACCACGCCCGCCCCGCCCGTCGACGACGCGCCGCTGCCGAACGTGCCGGCGCTGATCCTCAGCGGCGCCGACGACCTGCGCACCCCCACCGCGAACGCCCGCGAAGTGGCGGCGCAGATCCCCGACGCCCACCTGCTGGTCGTGCCCTACACCGGCCACTCGGTGCTCACCGAGGAGCAGACCTCGTGCGCCAGCGACGCGCTGCAGGCGCTGTTCGCCGGCGGCGCGATCAAGCGGTGCGCGCCAGCGCCCGCTCCGGCGAGCCTGCGCCCGCCGCCGCTGCCACCCGTGCAGCTCGCGCTCGTCGCGCCCGCCCACGGCTACGGCGGCGTCCCCGGGCGCACGCTGCACGCGGTGGCGCTGACGCTCGGCGACTTCATCCGCCAGCTCGCCCTGCAGCTGACGCTCAGCGGCTCGCTCGGAAAGCCTGCTGTCGCCGCTCGACGCTGCGCGTCGGCGGGCTGCGCTCCGGCTGGGCGCAGCTCGCCGGACGGCGCGTTCAGCCTGCACGGCTACTCATATGTGCCCGGCGTGACGGTCTCGGGCTCGATCAAGGCGGAAACCGAGGACCTGCAGATCGGCGGATCGGCCGCCGCGCACGGCACGCTCACGGGCGCGCCGCGCAAGTCGCTCGCCGGGACGCTCGGGGGCCTGCACGTGGTGCTACCGGCGAGCGCGATCGCGAGTGCGGCTATTGTCGGCGACGATGCGGCGAGCTCTCACCCTGGCTCTGACGGCCCTGCTGCCCGCCGCGCTGCTCGCCTGCTGGCCGAGCTCCTCGGCCGCCTCGAGCCTTAGCTTCATACCCTGCCCCGACACGACCACCTTCGAATGCACGTCGGTGCCGGTCCCGCTCGACCGCGCCGGAGCGGTGCCGGGGACGATCTCGCTGAGCGTCGAGCGGCGGCTGGCGGGCACCAGCCCGAGCCCCAGCGCGGTGGTCGCGCTGGCCGGCGGGCCCGGCCAGGCGGCGCTTCCGCTCGCCGAATTCATCGCCGAGGCGATCGCGCCCGCGCTCGGCTCGCGCGACTTCATCGTCTTCGACCAGCGCGGCACCGGCAAGTCGGACCCGCTGAGCTGCCCCGCATTCGAAGTGCTCAGCATCAAGCCCGCCAGCGAGGTCTTCGAACAGTGCGCCAACGAGATCGGGCCGGCCCGAGGAGCCTTCACGACGCAGGAATCCGTCCAGGACATCGAGGCGATCCGCCAGGCGGGCGGCTACGAAAAGCTCGTGCTGTACGGCACCAGCTACGGCACCAAGGTCGCCGAGCAGTACGCGCAGGACTACCCCAGCCACGTCGAAGCGCTGGTGCTCGACTCCGTCGTGCCGCCCGAAGGGCAGGAACCGTTTGCGATCCCGACCTTCCAGGCGATCGCGGGCGTGCTCGCGGAGCTGTGCTCCAACGGCGCCTGCGCCGGGATCACCGCCAACCCGCTCGCCGACATCGCCAGGCTCGCCGCGCAGCTGCGGAGGCGCGCTCTCAGCGGGTCCGTGTACGACGGCTCCGGGCGGCGCCACACGACCACGCTCGACGAGCAGGGCCTGCTCGACGTCCTCGAGGCCGGCGACCTGAACCCCGCGCTGCGCGCGCTGCTGCCGGCGGCGGTGCGCTCGGCGCTCGAGCACGATCCCGACCCGCTGCTGCGCCTGCACCTGCTCTCCGAGGGGCTGATCCCGAACGTGCCGATCGAAAGCAGCGGCGGCGAAGCCTCGCAGGAGATCGACGAAGCGCTGTTCGTCACCACCAGCTGCGAGGAGGACGCCGTTCCCGTGGCAGCGCGGCGCCCCGCAGGCCACCCGTCTGGCCGAAGCGCTCGACTTCCTGCACGCTCAGCCCACCGGCGACTTCTACCCGTTCGACGCCGTCACCGCGTACGCCAACAGCCTCGTCCCCGCCTGCGCCGGCTGGCCCGACGCCTCCGCCCCGCCGCCCGCGCAGAGCGCGCTGCCGAACGTGCCCACGCTGATCCTCTCCGGCGAGCAGGACCTCCGCACGCCCACCGCCGACGCACGGCGCGTGGCCGCGCTGATCCCCGACGCGCAGCTGCTCACGGTCCCCTTCACCGGGCACTCGGTGCTCGGCAGCGACCTCAGCGACTGCTCGTCGCTCGCCGTCAAGGCGTTCTTCGCCGGCAACGCCGTGCAGCCGTGCACGAGCACCACCGACCCGTTCGCGCCCACCCCCGTCACGCCCACCAAGCTGGCGTACGTGCACCCGCCGGCCAGCTTCGGCGGCAGGCCCGGGCGCACGCTCGTGGCGGTGCTCGACACGCTCGTCGACCTCAACCGCCAGGTGATCGCCGCCACGCTGCAGGCCGATGCGGAACTGCCGAGCGGCTCGAGCTTCGGCGGCCTGCACGGCGGCTACGCCAAGCTCACCGCCTCCAGGGCGATCCTCAAGGACCTCTCGTTCGTGCCCGGCGTGCAGCTGACCGCGACGTTCCCCGTGCGCGACGGCGCGCTGCAGGCCGCCGACATCCGCGTGTCGGGCTCGCAGGCCTCGCCGGGGACGGTGCGCTTCGGCGGCGGCTCCACGCGGGTCACCGGCACGCTCGCGGGCAGGGACTTCGACGTGACCCTCGCGAAGGTCAGGCTCTCGCGCGCCGGCGCCGGCGACGGCGACGGCGAATGGCCCTCGCGCACAGCGATCGACAGGCTGCTCGAGCGCGGCGGCGGCACGCCGCCGGGCGGCCGCCACGCGGGCACGCGGCTCGGCTCGCTGTGGTCCTCGTGGCTACCCTGAGCGGGTGCCCAACGCGCTAGCGCAGGAGACCTCCCCGTACCTGCGCCAGCACGCGGAGAACCCCGTCGACTGGCTGCCGTGGGGCCCGGAGGCGCTCGCGCGGCGCGCGCGCCGAGGACAAGCCGCTGCTGGTGTCGATCGGCTACTCCGCGTGCCACTGGTGCCACGTGATGGAGCGGGAGTCCTTCGAGGACCCGCGCACGGCGCGCCGTCATGAACGAGCGCTTCGTGTGCGTCAAGGTCGACCGCGAGGAGCGCCCCGACGTCGACGCGCTCTACATGGAGGCCGTCCAGGGGATGACCGGCCACGGCGGCTGGCCGCTGAACGTGTTCCTCACGCCCGAGCAGCTGCCGTTCTACGGCGGCACCTACTTCCCGCCCGACCCGCGCCAGGGGATGCCCGCGTGGACGCAGGTGCTGCAGGCGATCGCCGAGTCCTGGGAGCAGAGCCGCGAGGAGATCCGCGCCGGCGGCGAGCGCCTGCGCGAGCGCCTGTCCGGCGGCGCGCGGCTCTCGCCCTCCTCCGAGCCCGCCGCACGAGCGCGCCCTCGCCCAGGCGGTCGCGACGCTCGCCGACAGCTTCGACGCGCGCCACGGCGGCTTCGGAGTCCCGCCCGCCCACGCGCCGAAGTTTCCCGCAGGCGCCGGTGCTCGAGCTGCTGCTGCTGCGCGAGGACGGGCGCACGATGGCGCTCAGCACCCTGCACGCGATGGCCGGCGGCGGCATCCACGACCAGCTCGGCGGCGGCTTCGCGCGCTACAGCGTCGACGCCACGTGGACGGTGCCGCACTTCGAGAAGATGCTCTACGACAACGCGCTGCTCGCGCGCGCCTACCTGCACGGCTGGCAGCACTCACAGGACGCGCGCCTGCGCGACGTGTGCATCGACACGCTCGAGTGGGCGCTGCGCGAGATGCGCGGCCCCGAGGGCGGCTTCCACAGCGCGCTGGACGCCGACTCGGAGGGAGTCGAGGGCCGCTTCTACGTGTGGACCGTCGCCGAGCTGCGCGACGTCCTCGGCGAGGACGCCGAAGCGGCGATCGCCTGGCTTGGCGCCACCGAGCAGGGCAACTTCCAGGACCGATCGGAGATCGGCCAACACCATCCACAGCCGGGTCTCAACGTCCTGACCGACCGCCGAGGCGGGCAGGTGCCCGATCGAGAGACGCGCGAGCGTATCCGCGCGCGGCTGCTGGCGGCGCGCGAACGGCGCGTGCGGCCGGGGCTCGACGACAAGCGCCTGACGAGCTGGAACGCGCTGATGATCTGCGCGCTAGCGGACGCCGGCGCCGCGCTGCGGAGCCGAGGTACCTGCAGGCGGCGGTCACGTGCGCGGAGTTCCTGCAACGCGCGATGCGCGACGATCGTGGCCGTCTCTTGCGCACGTACAACGACGGGCAGGCCAAGATCGACGCATACCTCGAGGACCACGCGTTCCTGCTTGAGGCGCTGATCGCGCTGTTCGAAGCCACGTGCGACGAGCGCTGGTTCCATGAGGCGGTGACGCTCGCGGAGGAGATCGTCGCCCGCTTCGCCGATCCAGACAGGGGCGGCTTCTTCTCGACGGCCGCAGACGGCGAAGCGCTGATCGCCAGGCGCAAGGATCTCGAGGACTCCCCCATCCCGTCCGGCTCCTCCAGCGCCGCCGTCGGCCTGCTGCGCCTCGCCCAGCTCACCGGCAGCGAGGAGTACGAACGCCACGCCCTCGGCGCGCTCGCGCTGGTCGCAGAGATCGCCCCGCGCCATCCGAGCGCGTTCGGCCACATGCTGCAGGCGCTGCACTGGCACCTCGCGCCCGCGCGCCCGATCGCGTGCGCGGTGCCGGCTACAGGATCGACAGGTAGCGGTCGAGCTCCCACTGCGTGACCTGCACGCGGTAGTCGTCCCACTCCTGGCGCTTGATCTCGACGTAGCGGTTGAACATGTGCTCGCCGAGCGTGCGCAGCACGAGCTCTGACTCGGCCGTCAGCTCGATCGCCTCGCCGAGGCTCTCCGGCAGCTGCTCGATGCCCAGGCGCTGGCGCTCCTCGCCGGGCAGGTGGTAGAGGTTCTTCTCCATCGGCTCCGGCAGCTCGTAGCCCTTCTCGATCCCCTCAAGGCCCGCCTGCAGCAGCACAGCGAACGTCAGGTAGGGGTTGCACGCGGGGTCCGGGCAGCGCAGCTCCATGCGCGTGGCCTTCTCGCGGCCGGGGTGGTACAGCGGCACGCGCACCAGCGCCGAGCGGTTGCGCCGCGACCACGCCACGTACACCGGCGCCTCGAAGCCGGGGACGAGGCGCTTGTAGGAGTTGACCCACTGCGCGAAGATCGAGCAGATCTCGCGCGCGTGCTTGAGCTGGCCGGCGATGAACGCCTTGCCGACGTCCGAGAGGAAGTACTGGTCGTCGGGGTCGTAGAACGCGTTCTTGCCGGCGCTGAACAGCGACTGGTGCGTGTGCATGCCCGAGCCGTTCTCGCCGAACAGCGGCTTGGGCATGAACGTCGCGTGCCAGCCGTACTTCATCGCGTACTCCTTGACCGTGATGCGGTAGGTCATGCAGTCGTCGGCCATCTTCAGCGCGTCCGCGTAGCGCATGTCGATCTCGTGCTGGGAGGGCCCCACCTCGTGGTGGGTGTACTCGACGTGGATCCCCAGCTGCTCCAGCGCCAGCACCGTCTCGCGGCGCACGTCCGAGCCCGCGTCGAGCGTCGTCAGGTCGAAGTAGCCGCCCTCGTCGAGCACCTCCGTCGAACGCGAGTCCCTGAACAGGAAGTACTCGAGCTCCGGGCCCACGTTGAACGTGTCGAAGCCCATTTCCCGCGCGCGCTCCAACGCCCGCCGCAGAACGTGGCGCGGGTCGCCCTCGTAAGGGGTTTTCTCGGGCGTGATCACGTCGCAGAACATGCGCCCCACGCCCTGCTCCTCCGGGCGCCACGGCAGCACCGCGAACGTGCTCGCGTCGGGCATCGCGATCATGTCGGACTCCTCGATCGCGTTGAAGCCCGTGATCGAGGAGCCGTCGAAGCCCATCCCCGCCTCGAACGCGTCGTCGAGCTCGGCGGCGTTGATCGAGAACGACTTCAGCTGCCCGAGGATGTCCGTGAACCAGAAGCGGATGAAGCGGATCTCGCGTTCCTGGACGATCGCCTTCACGTCCTGCGCGGTCTTCGGCTGCTCGGGCATCGCGCCGGACCTTAACCGATGCCCGCTGTCGACCGCTATCGACTAATGGCCAAACCGCTCGCTGTCGTCGAGCTGGCTGCTTGGAGCGCGAGGCGGCCTAATGCCCTGCGACGGCTGCGACAAAGCTTGCGATCTCTTCGGCTTCCTTGCCCTGGTACAGCAGCGCGGGCATGTTGCCGAGGCCGATCGCGCGACCTTCGAGGATCGCGTTCAGCACCAGCGCCTTGCGGCCGGCCGCGGTCGAGATGTCGTCGCCGACGCGGATGTCCAGGTTCGGGCCGGTGCGCCCGAACGACTTGACGGCCGCCAGCGTGTGGCAGACCGCGCACGTGTGCGCGAACAGCTCGCGACCCTTCTGCTCTTCCTTGTTCAGGATCACGCCGCCCACCGCCACGCTCGCCTTGTGCTCGCCGTTGAACGCCAGCACCAGCGCCGGCACCGCCAGGCCGAACGCGAACACGATCACGATCCCGATCGTGATCATGCGCTGGCCGAACGTCGATTCGGCCGCGTCCTGCCCGCCCGGGCGGCGCATCGCCAGGAAGAACGTGCCGAGGCCGAGCAGGACGAATATCGCTATGACGATGATCAGCATGCGCGCGAGAAGATATCGGGTGGCGCCGCCGGACGGTCCGATGAGAGCTCTCCCACCCTTCAGGAGCGCCGAAGCCTGCGCGCTAACCTGGGTGTGGTCGGACAATCCAAAGGACGTGGACGCGCAGCCATGAACATCCTCCGGCGCCTGCCCCTCTCCCGCCTGCTGCTGCTGTGCGGGCTCGTCATCGCCATCGGCGTCTCCGCCACCGCGCTCGCCTTCGCGCTCGACGCCGGGCCGACGCCGCCGGCCAGGCCGCTCGCGCAGGCGATCCACGACGCGCTCGCCGGAACCGGCGGCGAACAGGTCCAGGGCCTCAGCGCGAACGTCACGCTCACCGACCACCTGCTCGAAGGCGCCAACCTCGCGACCGGCGGGCGCGGCGGCGAGCTGGCCTCCAACCCGCTCATCACCGGCGCCTCCGGGCGGCTGTGGGTCGCCAGGGACGGCCACGTGCGCCTGGAGCTGCAGTCCCAGCAGGGCGACACGCAGGTCATCTACGACGGGCACACGCTGTCGCTGTACGACGCCGCCACCAACACGCTCTACCGCTACACGCCGACCGCGCAGGAAGAACAACAGGCATCGGAGCACACGCCCGGCCAGCTGGGCGTCGCGCAGCCTGAAATCCAGCGCGATACGTCCGCCCACCCCCACGAAGTCCCGACCGTCGCCAAGATCGAAGAAGCGATCGCCCACCTGAGCAAGCACGCCGACGTCTCCGGCGCGACGCCCACCGACGTCGCCGGCCAGCCCGCGTACACGGTACGCGTCTCCCCCAACGAAGGCGGCAGCCTGTTCGGCGGCGTCGAGCTCTCATGGGACGCGAACAACGGCATGCCGCTGCGCGCCGCCGTCTACTCCACGAGCAGCGCCTCGCCCGTGATCGAACTGGCGGCCACCGAAGTCTCCTACGGGCCGGTCGCCGACTCCGTGTTCGAACTGAGCCCGCCCGCCAACGCCAAGGTCGAGGAAGTCGTCCCGCCCTCGGGCGGCGCGCAGGAAGGGCAAAAGCAGGGCCACGCGGGCGAAAAGCCGAACGTCACCACCCACGGGCACGGGCCGGCGACGATCGCCGTCATCGAAAGCAAGGTCAAGGCGGGCGCCAAGGGCGACAGCGGCGCAGCGCTCGAAGGGCTCCCCAAGGTCACGATCGACGGCGCCAGCGCCAGCGAGCTGCGCACCGAGCTCGGCACCCTGCTCAGCTTCGAGCGCGGCGGCGTCAGCTACCTGCTCGCCGGCTCCGTCGCCCCCGCAGCGATCGAAGAGCTCGCGCGGGGCCTGTAGCGGTGAGCCACGACGCGTCGCCCGTGGGCGACGACGCGCTGCCGGTGAAGGCGCGCGGGCTGGTCAAGCGCTACAAGGACGTGCTCGCGGTCGACCACCTCGACCTGAACGTGCGCGCCGGCGACGTGTACGGCTTCCTCGGTCCCAACGGCGCCGGCAAGACCACCACGCTGCGCATGGCGCTCGGCCTGATCACGCCCACCGAGGGGACGGTCGAGCTGTTCGGGCGCGACCCGCTGCACCACGGGGCGCGCGCGCTGGAGGGGGTCGCGGGGTTCGTCGAGGCGCCGCGCTTCTACCCCTACCTGACCGCCCGCAAGAACCTGCAGCTGCTGGCCGCGCTCGACGGCGACGGCGCGGCCGGGCGCATCGACGAGGTGCTGGAGGTCGTCGAGCTGAGCCCCCGCGCGAGGCACAAGGTCGGCGGCTACTCGCACGGCATGCGCCAGCGCCTGGGGATCGCCGCCGCGCTGCTGCGCCGGCCGCGCCTGCTGATCCTCGACGAGCCCGCCACCGGCCTGGACCCGGCGGGCATGCGCGACATGCGCTCGCTGATCCGCCGCCTGGCCGGAGAAGGCATCACCGTGCTGCTCTCCAGCCACCAGCTGCCCGAGGTGCAGGAACTGTGCGACCGCGTCGCGATCGTCGACACCGGGCGCGTCGTCTACGAGGGCGCGCTGGCCGACCTGCGCCGCCAGGGCGGCGCCGGCTACCGGCTGCGCACCAGCGACGACGAGCGCGCGCTGGAGCTGGCGCGCGCCCACGCCGGCATCGAGCACGTCGCCGCCAGCGAGCACGGCATCAGCCTGCAGGCCGACGAGCGGCACGTGGGCGAGCTGTCGCTCGCGCTCGGGCAGGCGGGGGTCGCGATCCTCGCGCTGACGCCCGAGCTCGCCACGCTCGAGGACCTGTTCTTCAGGCTCACCGAGGGCGGCAACGGCGCCAAGCCGCAGGCGGTGCAAATCTGATGAGCAGCGCCGCCGCCGCGCCTGCCGTCGCCATGCCCTCGCGCGAGCGCGGGCGACGCCCGTCCGTGCTGAGCGTCTACGGCTGGGAGCTGCGCAAGCTGCGCTCGCAGGTGCGCACCTACCTGGGCCTCGGCCTCGTGATCGTGCTGCCGCTGATCTTCGTCGTGTTCGAGAGCCTGCACCACGCGCACAACCGGCAGGGCAACATCTTCGCCACCGAGATCACGCAGTCGGGGCTGGCGACGCCCGTGCTGATGCTGCTGTTCATGTCCGGCTTCTTCCTGCCGCTCGCCGCCGCGCTCGTCTCCGGCGACATCTTCGCCAACGAGGACGGCAACGGCACGCTCAAGACGATCCTCACGCGCTCCGTCGATCGCGGCCAGGTGTTCGCCGCCAAGACGCTCGCCGCGATGACCTACGCGGCCACCGCCGTGCTGCTCTCCGCGGCCGTGTCTACCGTCGCCGGCGTCGCCTCGTGGGGCTTTCACTCCGTCAGGACGTTCTCCGGGACCGTCGTCTCCGCGCCCGAAGCGCTGCTGCTCGTGTTCGCCTCCAACGCCGTCTACCTGATCCCGCTGTTCGCGCTCGCCGGCATCGGCGTGCTGCTGTCGGCCACCACCCGCAACAGCGCCGCCGCCGTCGTCGGCACCATCGGGCTCGTCATCCTGCTGTTCATCGTCGCCCAGATCCCCGGCCTCGAAGGCATCCAGCCCTACCTCATCACCGAACAGTTCCAGGCCTGGCAGGGCCTCTTGCGCACGCCCACAGACTGGGCCCCGATCGCGCACTGCGCCTGGGTTTGCGCGCTGTACGGGGTGCCCGCGCTGCTCGCCGGCTATCTGGTGTTCCTGCGGCGGGACGTGGCGGGCGGGTAGGCGAGCCCGGCCCCGCCGCCCGCGCATAGCTGTCCGAGGCCCCTGCTCTAATCGAAAAATCTGGCGGCCCGCCATCTGCGCGCGCCGATTCTCAACTGGAACGACGGGGGTTCTGGCATGTTTTCGTCTGCACGTAGGCACCTCAGCTACGCGAACGTCGTAGCCACGATGGCGCTCGTCTTCGCCATGGGCGGCACCGCGATCGCCGCCAAGCACTACCTCATCACCTCGACGGGCCAGATCAGCCCACAGGTCCTGAAGTCGATCGAAGCCAAGATCGCCAGCCGCGTGCCGGCGGGCAAGGAAGGCAAGGAAGGCCCCGCCGGCAAGGAAGGCCTGCCCGGGAAAGAAGGCCTGGAAGGCAAAGAAGGCCGGGCGAACAACGCGGCCACGGGCAAGCTCTCGCCCGAAGAACAGGAAAAGCTGCAGACGCTGCTCTCCCACATGCAGTTCGAGGCGGAAGGCATCGACAAAAAGCCCACGATCCAGTTCACCGGGGTCAACGTGCAGATCCTCAGCGGCGCCGGCAAAGAGAGCTCGCTCCCCAACGGCGAGGGCAACCTCATCGTCGGCTACGACGAATCCCCGGGACCGCAGACCGGCTCGAACGACATCGTCATCGGCAGCACCAAGCAGGAATACACATCCTACGGCGCGCTAGTGGGAGGGTCGGAAAACGCCGCGATCGACCCCTACACCGACGTGCTCGGCATGTCCAACGTCGCCCAGGCCGAAGGCGCGTCCGTCAGCGGCGGCGACAGCAACTACGCGGACGGCGAGTGGTCGTCGGTGAGCGGCGGCTACGAAAACACCGCCAACCAGAGCGCCGCGTCGGTCAGCGGCGGCAACCACAACGAAGCGCTGGGCATCCAGGCTTCGGTGAGCGGCGGCTACAAGAACGAAGCGAAGGGCGCATACGCGTCGGTTAGCGGCGGCAAGCTCAACGTCGCCGAAGGCGAATGGTCGTCGATCTTCGGCGGCAAAGAACACACCGCCTCGGTACCTTACGAAGCCCTTCCGTAGTCGCTCAGAACACGGCCAGCTCCCCCGCCACGCCTCTGCGCGGGCGGGGGAGCTTCTGGCCAAGGCGGTCGATCAGGCCACGTACGTGTACATCGGGCCACCGCTGGAGCTGAGTTCGCCGTTGGTGACCACCACTTCGCCTTTGCCGGCCGCATGAGCCCCGGTCGTGACCACGAGTTCGGTCGCCGAGATGTATTCGACCTTCTCAGCTTCGCTTCCTCCGATCGAGACCTTGGACTGTTCGTTGAATCCGGTGCCCGTGACCAGGACTTCCCAGCCACCGGATGTGGAGCCTTCAGCGGGGCTGACCGACGTCACTTTCGGGGGCGTGGCGTAGGTGAATTCGACCGTTTCGCTGTCTTCCACGCCATCCTCGGTCACTTCGACGGGGACTTTCCCGGCGGAGTGCGCGGTCGTCTTCGCGGTGATTTCGGTCGCCGAGACAACGACCACGGAGGTCGCTTCGCCGCC
>CAVWMU010000011.1:0-255377 GCA_963756205.1 uncultured Solirubrobacteraceae bacterium | reverse complement strand
CTTGACTTTCGCGCCTTTCAAGAACCCGGTGCCTTTGATTTTCACGCTCGTGCCACCCGCCGTCGTGCCTTCTTTCGGCGAGATCGCGCTCACCGTCGGCGGCGTGATGTACGTGAACCCAGCACCACCCGTGGAGGTCCCATCACCATCAACGACCACCACTTCGTCTTTCCCAGCAGCATTTTTAGGCGTTTTAGCCGTGATTTCCGTCGCCGAGACAACCACCACACTCGTCGCTTCTTCCCCAGCCAACGTCACCTTCGCCCCAGACACAAAGTCCGAGCCTTTCAACGTAATCGCCGTACCACCCGCCGTCGAACCTTCAGCCGGTGTGACGCCGGAGACTTTCGGTGCGGCGTTGTAGGTGAAGTCGGGGCCGCCGGTGGAGGTGATTTCACCGGTGGTGACAGCGACTTCGTCTTTGCCGGCAGCCGTCGCAGCGGTCTTCGCCTTCAATTCGGTCGCGGACTTGTATTCGACTTCGGTAGCCGCGGCGCCGATCTTCACCGTCGAGTGTTCCGTGAACCCAGAGCCCTTGATCGTCACGACCGTGCCACCAGCCGAAGGCCCTTCAGCCGGTTCGACTTTCGTGACAGTCGGCGGCGACGCGAACTTGTACTTCGTCGTCGCGCTCTGCGCCACACCACCCTCGGTCACTTCGACTTCGACTTCGCCAGCCGATTCCGCAGCCGTCTTCGCCGTGATTTCCGTTTCCGAGACCACCGTCACCGACGTCGCTTCAGCACCGATCTTGACTTTCGCGCCTTTCAAGAACCCGGTGCCTTTGATTTTCACGGGCGTGCCACCCGCCGTCGTGCCTTCTTTCGGCGAGATCGACGTCACCGTCGGCGGCGCGATGTACGTGAACGACCCATTCGTGACAGAGCTGACTTCGCCCTGGGTCACCACGACTTCCGCTTTCCCAGCAGCATGCGCGCCCGTCTTCGCCTTCAATTCCGTCGCAGATTCGTATTCAACTTCAGTCGCAGCGACACCGCCGACCTTCACGCTCGCGCCTTCCACGAACCCGGTGCCCTTGATCGTCACAGCCGTGCCACCAGCAGTCGAGCCTTCAGCCGGTTCGACTTTCGTGACCGTCGGCGCCACCGCGAACTTGTATTTCGTGCTCGCGCTCTGCGCCACACCACCCTCAGTCACTTCGACTTCGACTTCCCCAGCCGATTCCGCAGGAGCTTTCGCCGTGATTTCTGTCGCCGAGACAACAGTCACCGACGTCGCTTCTTTACCGATCTTGACTTTCGCGCCTTTCAAGAACCCGGTACCCGTGATTTTCACGGCCGTGCCACCCGCCGTCGTGCCTTCTTTCGGCGAGATCGCGCTCACCGTCGGCGGCGTGATGTACGTGAACCCAGCACCAGCCGAGGAGGTCCCATCACCATCAACGACCACCACTTCGTCTTTCCCAGCAGCATTTTTAGGCGTTTTAGCCGTGATTTCCGTCGCCGAGACAACCACCACACTCGTCGCTTCTTCCCCAGCCAACGTCACCTTCGCCCCAGACACAAAGTCCGAGCCTTTCAACGTAATCGCCGTACCACCCGCCGTCGAACCTTCAGCCGGTGTGACGCCGGAGACTTTCGGTGCGGCGTTGTAGGTGAAGTCGGGGCCGCCGGTGGAGGTGATTTCACCGGTGGTGACAGCGACTTCGTCTTTGCCGGCAGCCGTCGCAGCGGTCTTCGCCTTCAATTCGGTCGCGGACTTGTATTCGACTTCGGTAGCCGCGGCGCCGATCTTCACCGTCGAGTGTTCCGTGAACCCAGAGCCCTTGATCGTCACGACCGTGCCACCAGCCGAAGGCCCTTCAGCCGGTTCGACTTTCGTGACAGTCGGCGGCGACGCGAACTTGTACTTCGTCGTCGCGCTCTGCGCCACACCACCCTCGGTCACTTCGACTTCGACTTCGCCAGCCGATTCCGCAGCCGTCTTCGCCGTGATTTCCGTTTCCGAGACCACCGTCACCGACGTCGCTTCAGCACCGATCTTGACTTTCGCGCCTTTCAAGAACCCGGTGCCTTTGATTTTCACGGGCGTGCCACCCGCCGTCGTGCCTTCTTTCGGCGAGATCGACGTCACCGTCGGCGGCGCGATGTACGTGAACGACCCATTCGTGACAGAGCTGACTTCGCCCTGGGTCACCACGACTTCCGCTTTCCCAGCAGCATGCGCGCCCGTCTTCGCCTTCAATTCCGTCGCAGATTCGTATTCAACTTCAGTCGCAGCGACACCGCCGACCTTCACGCTCGCGCCTTCCACGAACCCGGTGCCCTTGATCGTCACAGCCGTGCCACCAGCAGTCGAGCCTTCAGCCGGTTCGACTTTCGTGACCGTCGGCGCCACCGCGAACTTGTATTTCGTGCTCGCGCTCTGCGCCACACCACCCTCAGTCACTTCGACTTCGACTTCCCCAGCCGATTCCGCAGGAGCTTTCGCCGTGATTTCTGTCGCCGAGACAACAGTCACCGACGTCGCTTCTTTACCGATCTTGACTTTCGCGCCTTTCAAGAACCCGGTACCCGTGATTTTCACGGCCGTGCCACCCGCCGTCGTGCCTTCTTTCGGCGAGATCGCGCTCACCGTCGGCGGCGTGATGTACGTGAACCCAGCACCAGCCGAGGAGGTCCCATCACCATCAACGACCACCACTTCGTCTTTCCCAGCAGCATTTTTAGGCGTTTTAGCCGTGATTTCCGTCGCCGAGACAACCACCACACTCGTCGCTTCTTCCCCAGCCAACGTCACCTTCGCCCCAGACACAAAGTCCGAGCCTTTCAACGTAATCGCCGTACCACCCGCCGTCGAACCTTCAGCCGGACTCACCGACGTCACCTTCGGCGCCGCCAGATACGTAAATTCGGGGCCGCCGGTGGAGGTGATTTCACCGGTGGTGACAGCGACTTCGTCTTTGCCGGCAGCCGTCGCAGCGGTCTTCGCCTTCAATTCGGTCGCGGACTTGTATTCGACTTCGGTAGCCGCGGCGCCGATCTTCACCGTCGAGTGTTCCGTGAACCCAGAGCCCTTGATCGTCACGACCGTGCCACCAGCCGAAGGCCCTTCAGCCGGTTCGACTTTCGTGACAGTCGGCGGCGACGCGAACTTGTACTTCGTCGTCGCGCTCTGCGCCACACCACCCTCGGTCACTTCGACTTCGACTTCGCCAGCCGATTCCGCAGCCGTCTTCGCCGTGATTTCCGTTTCCGAGACCACCGTCACCGACGTCGCTTCAGCACCGATCTTGACTTTCGCGCCTTTCAAGAACCCGGTGCCTTTGATTTTCACGGGCGTGCCACCCGCCGTCGTGCCTTCTTTCGGCGAGATCGACGTCACCGTCGGCGGCGCGATGTACGTGAACGACCCATTCGTGACAGAGCTGACTTCGCCCTGGGTCACCACGACTTCCGCTTTCCCAGCAGCATGCGCGCCCGTCTTCGCCTTCAATTCCGTCGCAGATTCGTATTCAACTTCAGTCGCAGCGACACCGCCGACCTTCACGCTCGCGCCTTCCACGAACCCGGTGCCCTTGATCGTCACAGCCGTGCCACCAGCAGTCGAGCCTTCAGCCGGTTCGACTTTCGTGACCGTCGGCGCCACCGCGAACTTGTATTTCGTGCTCGCGCTCTGCGCCACACCACCCTCAGTCACTTCGACTTCGACTTCCCCAGCCGATTCCGCAGGAGCTTTCGCCGTGATTTCTGTCGCCGAGACAACAGTCACCGACGTCGCTTCTTTACCGATCTTGACTTTCGCGCCTTTCAAGAACCCGGTACCCGTGATTTTCACGGCCGTGCCACCCGCCGTCGTGCCTTCTTTCGGCGAGATCGCGCTCACCGTCGGCGGCGTGATGTACGTGAACCCAGCACCAGCCGAGGAGGTCCCATCACCATCAACGACCACCACTTCGTCTTTCCCAGCAGCATTTTTAGGCGTTTTAGCCGTGATTTCCGTCGCCGAGACAACCACCACACTCGTCGCTTCTTCCCCAGCCAACGTCACCTTCGCCCCAGACACAAAGTCCGAGCCTTTCAACGTAATCGCCGTACCACCCGCCGTCGAACCTTCAGCCGGACTCACCGACGTCACCTTCGGCGCCGCCAGATACGTAAATTCGGGGCCGCCGGTGGAGGTGATTTCACCGGTGGTGACAGCGACTTCGTCTTTGCCGGCAGCCGTCGCAGCGGTCTTCGCCTTCAATTCGGTCGCGGACTTGTATTCGACTTCGGTAGCCGCGGCGCCGATCTTCACCGTCGAGTGTTCCGTGAACCCAGAGCCCTTGATCGTCACGACCGTGCCACCAGCCGAAGGCCCTTCAGCCGGTTCGACTTTCGTGACAGTCGGCGGCGACGCGAACTTGTACTTCGTCGTCGCGCTCTGCGCCACACCACCCTCGGTCACTTCGACTTCGACTTCGCCAGCCGATTCCGCAGCCGTCTTCGCCGTGATTTCCGTTTCCGAGACCACCGTCACCGACGTCGCTTCAGCACCGATCTTGACTTTCGCGCCTTTCAAGAACCCGGTGCCTTTGATTTTCACGGGCGTGCCACCCGCCGTCGTGCCTTCTTTCGGCGAGATCGACGTCACCGTCGGCGGCGCGATGTACGTGAACGACCCATTCGTGACAGAGCTGACTTCGCCCTGGGTCACCACGACTTCCGCTTTCCCAGCAGCATGCGCGCCCGTCTTCGCCTTCAATTCCGTCGCAGATTCGTATTCAACTTCAGTCGCAGCGACACCGCCGACCTTCACGCTCGCGCCTTCCACGAACCCGGTGCCCTTGATCGTCACAGCCGTGCCACCAGCAGTCGAGCCTTCAGCCGGTTCGACTTTCGTGACCGTCGGCGCCACCGCGAACTTGTATTTCGTGCTCGCGCTCTGCGCCACACCACCCTCAGTCACTTCGACTTCGACTTCCCCAGCCGATTCCGCAGGAGCTTTCGCCGTGATTTCTGTCGCCGAGACAACAGTCACCGACGTCGCTTCTTTACCGATCTTGACTTTCGCGCCTTTCAAGAACCCGGTACCCGTGATTTTCACGGCCGTGCCACCCGCCGTCGTGCCTTCTTTCGGCGAGATCGCGCTCACCGTCGGCGGCGTGATGTACGTGAACCCAGCACCAGCCGAGGAGGTCCCATCACCATCAACGACCACCACTTCGTCTTTCCCAGCAGCATTTTTAGGCGTTTTAGCCGTGATTTCCGTCGCCGAGACAACCACCACACTCGTCGCTTCTTCCCCAGCCAACGTCACCTTCGCCCCAGACACAAAGTCCGAGCCTTTCAACGTAATCGCCGTACCACCCGCCGTCGAACCTTCAGCCGGACTCACCGACGTCACCTTCGGCGCCGCGTTGTACGCGAAGTCCGGGCCGCTGCTGTTGGCGCCTTTGGAGTCCGTCACGATGACTTCGTCTTTGCCGACGGCGGTCGCCGCGGTCTTCGCCTTCAGTACGGTCGCGGATTCGTATTCGACTTCGGTGGCGGCGCTGCCGATCTTGACGAGCGCGCCTTCCGTGAAGCCGGTCCCGGTGATCGTCACGACCGTGCCACCAGCGGCGGGCCCTTCGGACGGTTCGACCTTCGTGACCGTCGGCGGGGTGAGGCCCGTGTCGGGCGTGACGCCGCCTTCGCCGCCGACGCCGTCGAACGGAGCCGCGACGAGGTCGAGCGGACCCGCGATCACGGTCTGCTCTTGCGTCGAGGCATACGCCGCCCCGGCGAAGGTCGTCAGTAGCGCAGCGACCAGCGCGATCGAGAGCGCCAGCGTCCTGGCGAGAAGCGCTCGCGGTGACGTGTGCGACGCGTTAGCGCCTCGCACCGTTGCAATACCTACGAGCACTTCAATCCGCTTGGACACCACACGCCTCCTGGCTAGTTGACTAGGTTCGCCCGGCTATCGGCCGTTCCGTCTGCAAGCTTGACCTGCGCACGAACCGGTTCGCTCCACCGACGGTTCGCCGAAGCGGGGGCGATTCCTGCCGCCGGATGAAGCTGTGCGCCGGCCCGCTCGCCGGTTCAGGCGACTTCGGCCGGCAGATCGACGACCGTCAGCTCGACCCCGCCCATCAGCCGTCGCGCCTCGCGCGGGTCGATCAGCCCCGCCCCCAGGCGCGCCGTGGACTCCGCCCCGCAGGCGACGCCGAAGCGCAGGCACTGGTCGGGTACACGGCCTTCGTAGCGCGCCGCCAGGTAGCCGGCCAGAAACGCGTCGCCGGAGCCGCTTCTGGCGACCGGCTCGCGCAGGTCGATGCGGGCGCGCTTGAGCAGCCGCTGGCCGTCCACGAGCACCTGGGCGTAGCAGCCGTCGGGGAGCGTCATGATCGCTTCGCGCGGGCCGAGCGCGGCGATCTCGGCGACCGCCAGCGAGCGCTCCTCCTCGCCCGCGAACTCGTGGCCGACGAGCTCCTCCGCCTCGAGCACGTTCGGCGAGACCACGTCCGGCTCGGCGCGCACCGCCTGGCGCAGCGGCTCGCCGTCGGTGTCCACGACCGTGACCACGTCCAGCCGCTCCAGGTCCCTGATCAGCGCCGCGTAGATGTCCGGCTCGACGCCGCGCGGCAGCGAGCCCGCGAACACCACGATCGCCGCGCCGCGCGCCAGGTACAGCAGCTTGTCGCGGAACAGCTCGACCTCGCGCGCCGTCACAGCCGGCCCGCGTTCGTTGATCTCGGTCTGTTCGCCCGTCGTCGGGTCCAGCACCGAGGTGTTCGTGCGCGACTCCTCGCGGATGCGCACGAAGTCGTTGAGGATCGACTCCTCCGTGAGCTGCTCGACGATGTGCGTGCCCGTCGCGCCGCCCGCGAAGCCCGTCGCGATCACCGGCTGGCCGAGCGCCTTCAGCGTGCGCGCGATGTTCACGCCCTTGCCGCCCGCCATCGTGCGCTGGTCGACGGTGCGGTGGCGCCGCCCGAGCCTGAAGTTGGGCACCGCGAGCGACTTGTCGATCGCTGCGTTGAGCGTCACCGTGATGATCATCTCGACCCTCTACCCATCGTCCGGCGCGCCTGAACGGCAGAAGATGCCCTGGCGTGCACGACACACAGGCTAGCGGAACGCTCCCTCCTCGCGGACGCTGTTTCCGCGACTGGACGCTCCCCACGCGCGCCCGCGTGAGGCCGCTCGCTAGCGCGCCTGCAGGACCCGATCGGAGAGCTCCCACGCCGTCTCGCGCAGGCGCTCCGCCTCGGCGCGCGCCGCCGCCGCCGGCTCTCCGCCCCGCGCCAGATGGGCGCCAGCCACGCTGCGCGAGGCCGACACCAGGCCGCCGGCACGTCCGGGCGCGAACGCCGCCGCGAGGTCCTCGACGCGCCCGCCCTGCGCGCCCACCCCGGGCAGCAGGAACGCGGCGCTCGGCATCAGCTCCCGCGCCCGCTCGAGATGGCCCGGCTCGGTCGCGCCGATCACCGCCCCCACGTCGCTGAGGCCCGCGTCGCCCACGCCCGGCTCGCCGAGGTCGTCCACGAGCGCCGCGATCCGCTCCCACACGGTCCCAGAGTCCGCCAGCCGCAGATCCTCGATGTCCGCCGCGCCCGGATTGGACGTGCGCACCAGCACCAGCACCCCCGTGCCGGCTGCTCGCGCCGCGCTCACGAACGGCTCGACCGCGTCCCTGCCCATCAGCGGGTTGACCGTCGTCAGATCCGCGCCGATCCCCTCGATCCGGCCGAACGGAGTGTCCAGGCCGCCGATCAGCGCGGCCGCGTACGCGCGCGCGCTCACGTCGATGTCGCCGCGCTTGCCGTCCGCGATCACCAGCAGCCCCAGCCCGCGCGCGTGCGCCGCCAGCGCTTCCAGCGCCGCCCAGCCGGCGGCGCCCAGCGCCTCGAAGCGCGCGAGCTGCGGCTTGACGGCCACGCACGCCTCCGCCGTCGCGTCCAGCAGCGCGCGGCAGTGCGCGAGGACCGCCGCCGCCGCGGCCTGCGCCGGAGTCGCGTTCGCCGGCGCCTGCCCTGTGCCGACGCCCGGCCACAGCGCCCCGGGATCGGGGTCCAGGCCGAGCACGATCTGCGACTCGCGCTCGGCCACGCGCGCGGCCAGGATGTCGCCGAAGGACCGCGCCGGGCTCAGCGCCCCTTCACCGCGCTCTTCAGACCGCTGCCCGCGGTGAAGCGCGGAACTCGCGACGCCGCGATCTGGATGCGCTCGCCGGTGCGCGGGTTCACGCCCACGCGCGCGCCGCGCTCGCTCACGTGGAACTTGCCGAACCCCGACACCGACACCTCGCTGCCGCGGCGCAGCGCGTCTTCGACGGTCGCCAGCACCGCGTCCACAGCCCGCGCGGCATCCTGCTTGGTCAGATCGGCGCGATCCGCCACCTGGTCCACCAGCTCGGACTTTGTCACTTCGCCCTCCTCGTTCGTGAAACCGTTGTAACCGTTGTAACGAAGCTAACAGTGCGTGCGGACAGGCGCATCGGCAAGAATACGCCGATGGCGATCACCCGCATCGCATGGCTGGTCACCGTGCTCGTCGCGCTGATCACCGCGCTGCTGCTCGCGCTCTCCGGGTACACCGGCTACGCGGGGCTCGGCGTGGCCGTCGCCGCGTCTGCCGCCATCAATCTTCTCTAGCCGAGTACGACATGGCGAGCTTGCTCGACATGTCGACCTCGGCGACCTCAAACAATCGAGTACGCCGCGGCGAGCTCGCTCGACGTGGCGGCCTCGGCGAACTCAATTCAGCCACTCCAGCAGCGCCCGCGCGGCGCGGCCGCGGTGGCTGATCGCGTCCTTCTGCTCGGCCGACAGCTCCGCCATCGTCGGCGCCGGCGCGCCCGCCTCCCCTGGCGGGCCGTCGTCTGGCACGAACGCCGGGTCGTAGCCGAAGCCGCCCTCGCCCCGCGGCCGCTCCGCCAGCCGGCCGCCGCAGCGACCCTCGAACACGCGCTCGGCGCCGCGCGCCGGGTCCACGTACGCGATCGCGCACACGTACTCCAGCGCGCTGCCGGCCGGCGCGTCGCGCAGCAGCTTCTCGAGGTTCTCCGCGTCGGTCGCGTGCTCGCCCGCATACCGCGCCGAGCGCACGCCCGGCGCCCCGCCGAGCGCCGTCGCGGCGATGCCGGAGTCATCGGCGATGCTCACCCTGCCCGTCGCCGCCGCGGCCGCGCGGGCCTTGCCGAGCGCGTTCTCCGCGAACGTCTCGCCGTCCTCCGGCGGCAGCAGCACCGCGTCCGGCAGCGCGTCGATCTGCCAGCCGCCGCCGCCGGCGAGCTCGAACAGGCGCTCGAGCTCGCGGCGCTTGTGCTCGTTGTGCGTCGCCAGCAGCAGCTTCAAGGCGCCGCTGCGATCGCCTGCTCCTGAGCGGCGCGCAGGCGCTCGATGCCCGCCGCCGCCAGCGCCAGCAGCTCGTCCAGGTGCGCCCGCGACAGCGGCGTGCGCTCGGCCGTCGCCTGCACCTCCACCAGCCCGCCGCCGCCGGTCATCACCACGTTCGCGTCGACCTCCGCCGTCGAGTCCTCGGCGTAGTCGAGGTCGAGCAGCGCCGCGCCGCCGAGCATCCCGCACGAGACCGCCGCGACCGACCCGCTCAGCGGCGTGCGCTCCAGCCGGCCCTCCTGCTGCAGCCGCGCGCACGCCAGCGCCAGCGCCACGTAGGCGCCGGTGATCGACGCGCAGCGGGTGCCGCCGTCGGCCTGCAGCACGTCGCAGTCGAGAAACACCGTCCGTTCGCCAAGCGCCTTGAAGTCGACCACCACGCGCAGCGAGCGCCCGATCAGGCGCTGGATCTCGATCGTGCGCCCGTCCTGGCGTCCGCGCGTGGCGTCGCGCTGCTTGCGCTCGCCCGTCGACGCCGGCAGCATCCCGTACTCCGCCGTCACCCAGCCGCGACCCTGCCCGGTCATCCAGCGTGGCACGCCCTCCTGCGCGGAGGCCGTGCAGATGACGCGCGTCTCGCCGGCGGAGATCAGCGCAGAGCCGGTCGCCGTGCGCACGAACCCGGGCTCGATCGTCGTCGGGCGCAGCCCGTCCGGCCCGCGGCCGTAGCTGCGCTCAGTCGTAGCGCCTTGCACGCGCGCCATCATTCCAGAGCGCTACGGTCGGGGGGTCTTGCGCGCGCTGGTGGTCTCCAACATGCTCCCCGACGCCGCCCATCCCGAGCGCGGGCGCTTCGTCCGCGACCAGGTCGCCGCCCTGCGCCGGCTCGACGGGCTCGACGTCGAGCTGCACGAGCTCGCGCCCGGGCCGCGAGCGCTCGCCGGGGCCGCGCGCGAGCTGCGCCGCCGATACGCCGGGCGCTCGGGCGAGCGCTTCGACGTCGTGCACGCGCACTTCGGCCTGACCGCCTGGCCCGCGCTCGCCGTCCCCGCCCGCGTGCGCGCGCTCACCGTTCACGGCACCGACGTGCGCCATCCGCGCACGCGCCTGGCGACCGCCGCCGTGCTGCCGCTGATCGACCTGCTCGCCGCCGTGTCCGCGTCGCTCGTGCAGGAGCTGCCCGGGCGCGCGGCGCGGCGGCGCGCGCTGGTGCTGCCCTGCGGCGTCGACCTCGAGCGCTTCCACCCGATCCCGCGCGCACAGGCGCGAGCGGAGCTGGGCCTGGACGCCGAGCGGCCGTACGTGCTCTTCGCCGCCGACCCCTCGCGCGCGGAGAAGCGCCACGACCGCGCGCTCGCGCTCGCCCACGCCGCGGGCGTCCAGCTGCTGGCGCTCGGCGCCGTCGAGCCAGAGCGCGTGCCGCTGTGGGTCAACGCCGCCAACGCCGTGCTCGTGCCGTCCGAGCGCGAGGGCTTCGGGCTGGCCGTGCTGGAGGCGCTCGCCTGCGACGTGCCGGTGCTCGCCACCCCCGTCGGCATCCATCGCGACGCGCTCGAGCAGGTCCCCGGAACGCTGTGCGCGCCGTTCGAGCTCGAGCGCTGGCGCAGCGCGCTCGAAGCGCACCTGCGCGAGCCCGACCCGAGGGTCGCCGGCCGCGCGAGCGCCAGCCGCTTCTCGGCGACGGCGATGGCCGCCCGCGTGGCCGGCGCATGGCGCGATGCGCTTGCGCAATCGGGGTAACGGTGCGGGTAGCATGAATCGGGCGTGAATCAGATATCCGGCACCATCCCCTCGGCCGCTCCCGCGCAGGCGCAGGACGGGGGCTCACCCGCCGCGCCCGCGGACTCCCCGCCCACGCCCGCGGACTCCCCGCCCACGCCCGCGGACGCACTGCCCACGCCCGAGCGCCCAGGCTTCCAGTCGCGCGGCCGCGCTCGGCGCCGCGCGCGCTTCCTGCGCAAGGCGCGCGAGCTCGCCTACCGCGACCTCGGCGGCCTCGTCTTCAACCTGCACAGGTTCGGAGCGCGCAACGACGCGCTCGTGCTCGCCAAGCTGAACACGCTCACGCAGATCGACACCGAGCTGCGCGCGATCGAAGGCGCGCTCGGCGAGCGCCGGCCGCTGACCGTCCTGCGCGAGGCCGGCATCACCGCCTGTCCCCGCTGCGCCGCCATCCACGGCAGCGAAGACCGCTTCTGCCCCAACTGCGGGCTGTCGATGGACCGCCACGTCGATCTGCCGATCGGCGGCGCGCCCGCGCAGCAGCCCGTGCCCGCATCGCCGGTCCAGCCATCCGCAGCCGCACCGGCGCCCGCCGCGCCCTCCCCGCCAGCGCCCGCGCCCGCACCGGCGCCCGCGCCCACAGTGGCGTCCGCCGCCGCGCCAGCCCCGCCCGACCCAGCACGCGCGCCGGCTCCCGCGCACCCACCCGCGACGAGCGCTCCGCCCCCCTCGCGCACAGCGGCTACCGGGCGCTCCCCGGTCCCGCCCGCGAGCGCCGGGACCGGCGCCCCGTCACCGCTCTCGCCAGCCCCCGCCGCCCCGATCGCGGACGACGAAGCCACCGAGATCCTCACTCCCCCGATGCCCGGCTCGTGAGCGTCGCCGCCCCGCCGCCCGCCGGCGCCGGCGCGCCCGCCCCAGCGCCGGCGCGCCCGCCCTCCGGCGAGGCGTGCCCCCTGTGCGGCGCGCCACTGCACCCCGAGCAGGAGTGGTGCCTGCACTGCGGCGCCGCCGCTCGCACCCGCCTCGCAGCCTCCCCCCGCTGGAAGGGGCTGATCGGCACGCTCGCGGTCGTGGTCGCGCTGTCGCTCGGCGTGCTCGCCGCGGCGCTCGTCAAGCTCGCGGCCACCTCCGACTCGTCAGCGCCGACGACCACGCGGACCGTCACCACCGCCGCAGCGGCCCCTGCCACGACCACGCCGGGCGCCATCCTGCCGGGAGCCGGCTCCTCGGCAGCGGCAACGACCACGGCGACGAGCACCGCGCAGGCGAGGACCCCTGCGGTCACGTCCACCGCGACGACGACCGCGACCGGCTCCACCAGCCCCACCTCCCCGCCGGTCGGCAAGGCGAAAGCGAAGAAACGCAAAGGGCTCGGTCTCGGCAAAGACATCGAAGAACTGCTGCGAAAGCGCGGGAAGACGTCCGCGGCACCAGCCGGGTAGTGGGCCCGAGGACCGTCGCCGGCAGCCCCGCAGCGAGCCCGCGCGCCGCGGCCAGATAGCGTTCCCACGATGCCCGTCCGCCCTTCGGCAGGGACCCACCAGGCCGACATCGCCGTGGTGGGCGCGGGCGCAGCCGGCCTGTACGCCGCGCTGTGCGCCGCGCGCGAGCGGGCCAACGTCGTGCTCATCTCGGCCACGCCCCTCGCGCAGACGGCCAGCTACTGGGCGCAGGGAGGTCTCGCGGCCGCGCTCGCGGCAGACGACAGCTTCGAGCTGCACCTGCGCGACACCGAGCTCGCCGGGCGCGCGCTCGTGCGGCGCAGCGCCGCAGAAACGCTCGTGCGCGAGGCCCCCGAGCGGGTTCGCGACCTGCAGGCCCTCGGCGTCCGCTTCGACGCCGACCGCTTCGGGCGCCTCGCGCTCGGCCTGGAGGGCGGTCACTCGGTCAGACGCGTGGTGCACGCCGGCGGCAGCGCCACCGGCCGGCGGGTCGTCCGCCAGCTCTCCGCGCTCGCCGCCGAAGATCCGCGGATCGCCGTCTTCGAGGGCGCCCGCGCCCAGGCGCTGTGGATGGATGGGAACCCCGCCCAACCTACCGGCCCTTATAACAAGCGCTGTCGCGGCGTGGTCTGCGACGACGGGCGCGTGATCGGCGCGCGCGCGGTGGTGATCGCCACCGGCGGCGCGGCCGCGCTGTGGGCGCGAACGACCAACCCGCCAGGCTCCCAGGGCGTCGGCATGCTGCTCGCCCACGCCGCCGGCGCGACGCTCGCGGACCTCGAGCTGCTGCAGTTCCACCCCACGGCCGTGATCGGGATTCCCGGACGCGAGGGCTTCCTCGTGACCGAGGCGATCCGCGGCGAGGGCGCCACCCTGCACGACGCCTCCGGCGAGCGCTTCGTCGACGAGCTCGCTCCCCGCGACGAGGTCTCGCGGGCGATCCACGCGCTGCTGGAGCGCGCCGGGCAGCGGTCTGTCGGCCTCGACATGCGCGCGATCGATCCCGCGCACTTCCCCAACGTCGTCGCCTCGCTGCGCGACGCCGGCCTGGACCCCGACGCGCGAGCTGATCCCCGTCGCGCCCGCGGCGCACTACATGATGGGCGGCATCGTCACCGACCTCGACGGGCGCTCCACGCTGCCCGGCCTGTACGCCGTCGGCGAGTCCTCGTGCACCGGCCTGCACGGCGCCAACCGGCTCGCCTCCAACTCGCTCAGCGAGTGCTTCGTGTTCGCCCGCCGCGCCGTCGCCGACGCGCTGTCGCGGCCCGCGCAGGAGCTCCCCGCGCCGAGCGAGCCAGAGCTGGCGCGCCTGCGCGAGCTCCCGGCGCCGGCGATCGCCGAGCGCGCCACGCGCGAGGCGCTGTGGCGCGACGCCGGCGTCGTGCGCACCCCCGAGGGCCTTCGCCGGCTGCTCGAGGACCCGCACCCGCTCGCCCGCATGATCGCCAGGTGCGCGCTCGCGCGCACCGAGAGCCGGGGCGCGCACCTGCGCGCGGACCATCCCGAGCGCGATCCCGCGCTCGACCACCGCCACGTGCTCATCGCCGGCGAGGACGAGATCTCCTGGGAGACGTGGCGCTGAGAAGTCCCCCTCGCTGAGGCCTCCATCAATAAATAAGAATTTCGGGCGCGATCTTTATCTCGCGCTCCATTCCGTTTGCAACCGTGTTAGTTGCTAGGGAAGTTCCCGGGGCGGACGGAGTCTCCAGGAACAGGCGGGTGTGCTCTCTGACCATCGGGATCAAGTGAAAGAGGGCGAGGAGCAGTCACCATGTACCAGTTCAGCAGGGCCATCTACAGGGAGCTCGCTCCCCAGATCCAGGCTCCACCACCCGGCGCGCCCGCGACCAGCAACCACGCCGCCGTCCTGCGCGCGTGCGAGCAGGTGATCACGCGCCTGGCCACCGACCGCCACTACTTCGCGCATCCAGCGCGCACGCTGTTCCTCGACGTGCGCAACTACTTCCCCATGTCCGCCCAGAGCCACGTCCACAGGGCCATCACCCGCTACATCGACTACGCGCAGCTGTTCCTGGCCGAACACCCCCACGAGGGCTACACCGCCGTCAGCGGCGCCCCGCCGCAGTGCCGCGCCACCACCCGCAAGGGCTCTGCCTGCCAGCGCACGCCGCTGCCGCACAACGGCTACTGCCCCTCCCACCAGCACCTCGCCGAAACCGAGAACCGCGAGCTCGCCGCCGCGTAGCCGAGCTCGCCGCCGCGCGCTCGCGCGAGCCGCGGCGTCGTCGGGCGGGCCGCCGCGCCACGCTCACGTAGGCTCCCGGGCATGCTCCTGGGCGTTGACGTCGGCGGCACCTTCACCGACGCGGTGCTGCTCGACGAGGACGGCGCCGTCCACACCGCGAAGGTCCCCTCGACGCCCTCCGAGCAGTCGGTCGCCGTGCTCGAGGCGGTGCGCCTGGTGCTGGCACGGGCCGGCGCGCAAGCAGGTGACGTCGAGCGCTTCGCGCACGGCATGACCGTCGCCACCAACGCGCTGCTGGAGGGCCGCACCGCGCGCACGGCGCTGCTCGCCACCGCCGGCTTCACCGACGTGATCGAGCTCGCCCGCCAGAACCGCCCCCACCTGTACCGGCTGTGCGAGTCGGCGCCCGCGCCGCTCGTGCCGGCGCAGCTGCGCTTCGCGGCGCCCGAGCGCATGGGACCCGACGGCCCGATACGGACGCTCGAGCCGGCCGCGGCCCGCGAGCTGATCGAAAGGCTCGCGGACGCCGCGCCGGAGGCGGTTGCGGTCTCGCTGCTGCACTCCTACGCCGACCCCGCCCACGAGCGGCTGCTCGCGGCGCTGCTCGCGGAGCTGCTGCCCGATACCCACGTGTCGCTCTCCTGCGAGCTGGTGGGCACTTTTCGCGAGTACGAGCGCACCGCCACCACCGTGCTCGACGCCGCCCTCTCCCCGATGCTGGCCGGCTACCTCGGCCGGCTGTCCGGCGACGCGCGCGCGCTCGGCGTGTGCGAGCCGCAGATCATGCAGTCCTCCGGCGGCCTCACCGACCCCGCCACCGCGGGCGCGCACGCCGCGCTGACGGTGCTCTCCGGTCCCGCCGGCGGCGTCGGCGGCGCGCAGGCGCTCGCGCAGCTCGCAGACGAGGCCGACGTGCTCTGCTTCGACATGGGCGGGACCTCGTGCGACGTCTGCCTGATCGCCGGCGGTGAGGTTCCCGAGACGGCTGAGCGCACGGTCGCGGGCCGGCCGCTGTCGCTGCCGGCGCTCGACATCCACACGGTCGGCGCCGGCGGCGGCTCGATCGCGTGGCGCGACCCCGGAGGCGCGCTGCGCGTGGGCCCGGCCTCGGCGGGAGCGGACCCCGGGCCCGCGTGCTACGGGCGTGGCGGCCAGGAGGCGACCGTCACCGACGCCAACCTGCTGCTCGGCCGGCTGCTCGAGGACTCGCCGCTGGCGGGCGGCCTGTCGCTGGACAGGAGCGCCGCCGAGCGCGTGCTCGCGCGCCTGGCGCGCGAGCTGGGCCTCGAGCCGATCGCCTGCGCCGAGGGGATCGTGCGGGTCGCCGAGGCGCAGATGCTGGGCGCCCTGCGCGTGATGAGCGTCGCCCGCGGCATCGACCCGCGCGGCCTCGCGCTGATGCCGTTCGGCGGCGCCGGGCCGCTGCACGCGGTCGCGCTCGCGCGCGAGCTCGGGATCTCGCGCGTGCTGTGCCCGCGCGCCTCCGGCGTGCTGTGCGCGCTCGGCCTCGCCGCCGCCGCCCCGCGGCGGGACGCCGCGCGCACGGTCATGCTGGGAAGCGCCGGCGGCCGTCCCCTGTCCGCGCAGCTGCTCTCGCAGGAGCGCGACGCGCTCGTCGCCGAGGCCGGCGCCGCGCTCGCGCTGGCCCCCGCGCGTGTGCGCGTGCGCCATGAGCTGCGCTATCGCGGCCAAGCGTTCGAGCTGCCCGTCGACCAGGAGCTCGCGCCCGACGCGCGCGGGTCCGGCGCGGGACGGTCGGCGGGACTCGACCCGGAGGGGCTGCGCGCGGCATTCGCACACGCGCACGAGCTCCGCTACGGCTACCGAGACGACGACGCAGAGCTCGAGCTGGTCAACATCCGCGTGTCCGTCTGGGGCGCCTCCCCCGCGCTCGCGCTCCAGGCGGCGAGCGCCGCGACGCCGCACGCGCGGTCCGGCACGATCGTCTTCGACGGCCGGCCCACCGCGAGCGCGATCCTGCGCGGCGAGCTCGCCCCGGGGATGCGCGTCGCCGGCCCCGCCCTGTGCGCGCTGCCCGAGGCGACGCTGCTCGTCCCGCCCGGCTGGTCCGGCGAGGTCGATGCGCAGGGGACCGTCACGCTGGTGTCCGCGCGCGAGAACGTTCCACCGCAAAACCGTTCAAGCGCGGAACGAGTCACAGAGTGAGCACGCTCGACCCGATCGAGCTGCAGGTCCTCACCGGCGCGCTGCGCGCCGCCTGCGAAGAGATGGGCGTCGTGCTGATCCGCTCCGCGCACTCCTCCAACATCAAGGAGCGCCGCGACGCCTCGACCGCGCTGTTCGACGCCGCCGGGCAGATGGTCATGCAGGCCGAGCACATCCCCGTGCACCTCGGCGCGATGCCCGCCGCCGTGGCCGCGGTGCTCGACCAGGAGCACGCCCCCGGGGTCTCGTGGATCCTCAACGACCCGTTCGCCGGCGGCACGCACCTGCCCGACATCACCGTCGTCACGCCCGTGTTCGCGCCGGGCGCGGCCGGGCGGCCGATCGGCTTCGCCGCCAGCCGCGCCCACCACGCCGACGTGGGCGCGCGCGTGCCCGGCTCGATGCCCGCCGACAGCCGCCGCCTGCAGGACGAGGGCGTCGTCATCTCCCCGCGGCGGCTGGACGAGCGCACGCTCGAGGAGCTGGTCGCGCGCATGCGCCAACCGCACGAGCGCAGGGCCGACCTGCGCGCGCAGCTCGCCGCCAACCGCATCGGCGCGCTGCGGCTGACGGAGATCGCCGGTCGCGTCGGCGTCGAGCGCCTGCGCGAGGCGACGGACGCGGTGCTCGACTACTCCGAGCGGCGCACCCGCGCCTGCCTCGCGGCGCTCGCGGACGGCGAGCGCCGCGACGAGGACGTGCTCGAGGCGCCGGAGGGCGACCTGGTGCTGCGCCTGCGCGCGGTGCTCGACGGCGAGCGGCTGCTGCTGGACTTCTCCGGCAGCGCCGCCCAGCACGAGGGCAACCTCAACTGCCCGCTCGCGGTCACCCGCTCGGCGTGCCTGTTCGCGGTGCGCGTGCTCACCGACCCGGACATCCCGCCAACCGCGGGCGCCTACCGCCCGATCGACGTGCGCGCCCCGCACGGCTGCGTGCTCAACGCCCGCCCGGGGGCGGCGGTGGCCGCCGGCAACGTCGAGACCTCCTCGCGCGTCGCCGACCTCGTGCTCGCCGCCTTCGGGCGCGCCCAGGGCCAGGGCACGATGAACAACCTCACCCTCGGCGCATCCGACTTCTCCTACTACGAGACGCTCGGCGGCGGCCAGGGCGCGTGTCCTGACGCGGACGGCCCGAGCGCGGTGCACGTGGCGATGAGCAACACGCTCAACACGCCGATCGAGGCGCTCGAGCGGGAATTCCCGCTGCGCGTGCGGGAGTACGCGCTGCGCCGCGGCTCCGGCGGCGCCGGGCGCCATCGCGGCGGCGACGGCGTCGTGCGCGAGCTGGAAGCGCTCACCGAGATGACCTACTCGCTGATCGCCGAGCGTCGGCGCCACCCGCCGCGCGGCGCCGACGGCGGGCAGCCGGGCGCATGCGGACGCGACACGCTCGACGGACAGCCGCTGCCCACGAAGAGCACGGGCACGCTGCGCCCAGGCCAGCGGCTGCGCATCGAAACGCCCGGTGGGGGAGGATTCGGGCATGCCTGAGAACACCAGCGCCGCGCCCGCCGGCCCCGGGTCCGTCGGCTTCCTGGGCCTGGGGATCATGGGCTCGCGCATGGCCGCCAACCTCGCGCGCGCCGGCTTCCCGCTGGCCGTCTGGACCCACACCCCCGGCAAGGCCGAGCGCTGGGCCGCCGAGCACGGCGCCAGCGCGTACGCCACCCCTGCCGAGGTGGCCGAGCACAGCGACGTGCTCGTCAGCATGGTCGTCGACGGCGAGCAGGTCGCCTCGGTGCTGCTCGGCGAGCACGGGGTCGTGCACGCCGCACGCGCGGGGCTGCTGTGCGTGGACATGTCCACGATCGGGCCGCTCGACACACGCCGCATCGGCGCCGCGCTGGCCGAGCGCGGGGTGGCGATGCTCGACGCCCCCGTCACCGGCTCCTCGCCGCGCGCCGAGGACGGCACGCTGACGATCATGGTCGGCGGCGCGCACGAGCAGTTCCTGCGCGTGCACGCGCTGCTCGAGGCGATGGGCAGGCTGATCGTCCACGTCGGCGAGCTCGGGCAGGGACAGATGCTCAAGCTGATCAACAACACGCTCGGCGCCGCCAACGCCGCCGCCGTGGCCGAGGCGCTGCTGCTCGCCCGCGCCACCGGCGTCGACCTCGACGCGTTCGTGCAGGTCACCTCCGCCGGCTCAGGCGCCTCAGCGCAGCTCGCGCTGAAGTCGGGGCCCATGCGCGAGCACGACTACTCGCCGCTGTTCAAGGCCGCGCACATGCTCAAGGACGTGCGCCTGTGCCTGCAGGAGGCCGAGAGCGCCGGCGTGCCCTTCCCGTCGGGCGCCCACGCGCGCGACATGCTCGCCGCGACGATCGCCCGCGGCCACGCCGAGCAGGACTACGCGGCCATGATCGAGGCCGCCGAGGGGTTCGCCGGCAGGCGCCTGTGAGGCCAGTGGGGACACGCCAAAACTGGCCAGGCGACCAAGAATCGCCAAAAAACCCCGCGATTTGCAGGCGATTTGGGATTTTCGCCCAGGTTTCGGTATCTCTTAACGCATCGTGCGTCGCTCTTTGCGGGCGATGCGCGGGATTTCAGTCCAGACGTTTCCCTCTCATCTCGTTCGTTTCGTTCCATGCCAATTGCTTTCAAAGAATGGGCTGTCACCGTCCGCGCGCTGGCGGAAGGCGAGCAGCTGCTCACGCTGCGCAAGGGCGTCCTGCCGCCTGACGGCAAGCCGCTGAAGCTCGCCCACGAGCGCTTCTTCCTGTACCCCACGTTCGAGCACCAGCCGGGCGACCTCGTGCGCGAGTCCCACCAGCCGGAGCTGCGCCGCGCGCTCGAGGAGGGCGTCTGGAGCGACGGCGAGCCGCCGCTGCACACGTTCGTCTCCGGCGCCCCGCTGCAGCAGCCCGACCGGGTGCGCATCCGCGCGTGGGCGGAAGTCACCGACCACTTCACCATCGTCGACCCGCGCTGCGTCGACGCGCTCTCGCCGTTCTACGTGTGGACGCCCGACTACGCCGAAAAGCGCCTCGGCTGGCGCGGGCGCCAGCCGCTGCACGTGCTGCTGCTGCGCACCTACCGCATCCCGCGGCCGGTCACCGTCAAGGTCAAGGACGAGTACACCGGGCCCGGCGCCTGGATCGAGCTCCAGCGCGAACTCCCCTTCGAGGGCACGCCCGTGCTCTCCGACGCCGAGTTCGAGCGCGCCTCCGAGGAGATCCGCGCGATCACCGCTGAAGCCGCCGGCCAGCCCGTCCTGGTCTAGACGGGCCGCTCCCACGCGAGCGCTTCGCGCGCGGCCTGCGCCCCGGACTCGGGGACGAGCACGTCGCGCGGGCCGACCGCCGGGTCGGGCAGGTCGAAGCCGAGGGCGTGGCGCAACACGCTCGGGATGCCCTCCTCCAGCAGCAGGCCGGTGATCAGATCCGCCTCCCCCTGGCTCGCGGCGTGAGCGACCTTCACCAGCGGCCCCTCCGCATACTGCGGCTTGATCTTGCGCGCGGCCTGCTGGCGCTCGCTGGCCGCGTGCTCGCGGCCGCTCGGATGCACGAGCGGCATCCCGCAGACCTCGCAGAAGCGATCGCTGGGCGGGTGGGCGCGCCCACAGGACGGACAGACGATCTCCTCCCCCGCCATCAGCGCACCTCGAGCGGGACCTCCCGGACCTCGCCGCCCTCGATCAGATAGGAGCGCACCTCCGGCTCGCCGTCGCCGGCGAGGCCGACGATGATCCACTCGACGCCCGGCCAGTTGGCGGCGAAGTTGATGTCCGTCTGCGACGGGTAGGGCCGGCTGCGCACGTGCGAGTGGTAGATCGCGCCGAGCTCGTGCCCGTCGTCCTCGATCCCGAGGTACAGCCCGAGCAGCTCCTTCGGGTCGATCTCGAACTTCAACGGGCTCGCGTGGACGTTCGCGGCGCGCAGCACGCGCACCGCACGCGCGTCGCTCGCCGCCGGCGCCCCGCTCCCCGCCCGCGCCCTCGACGGCGACCACACGCAGACCTCGTTGCCCGGGTCCTCGAGCGCGTGGGCGAGCAGCTCGTCGAGCAGCTCGCCGGAGATCCTCACGTCCGCCTCACCTGCGCCCGCCGGCCGCGCCGATACCGTGCGGGCGTCTACCACCAGACGGTCGAGTCGAGGTTCTCGATCTCGTCGACCGGCAGCGTGTAGATGCCGCTGGAGAGGTACTTCCAGCCGTCGTCGGCGACGACGAACACGACGTTGCCCTCGTCCAGCTCGCCGGCGATCCGCACCGCGATGCTCGCGATCGCGCCGCTTGAGACGCCCGCGAACACGCCCTCCTGGTCGAGCAGCTTGCGCGTCCACACGATCGCGTCGCGGTTGGTCACGAAGATCTTGCGGTCGAGCAGCGAGATGTCGATGATCGGCGGGATGAAGCCGTCGTCGAGCGAGCGCAGGCCCTGCACGGGCTCGCCCTGCATCGGCTCGGCAGCGACGATCTTGACGGCGTCGCCGAACGTCTCCTTCAGCCGCCGGCCGTTGCCCATCAGCGTGCCGCCCGTGCCGAGGCCGGCGACGAACGCGGCCACCTCGTCGAGCTCTTCGAGGATCTCCAGCGCCGTGCCGTTGTAGTGGGCGTTCGGGTTGGCCGGGTTGCCGTACTGGTAGGGCATGTAGCAGGAGGGGTCTTCGGCGGCCATCTCCAGCGCCTTCGCGACCGCCCCGTTGGAGCCCAGCTCGCCCGGCGAGTAGACGATCTCCGCGCCGTACATCCGCAGCAGCTGGGTGCGCTCGGGCGTGACGTTCTCGGGCATCACCACCTTCAGCCGGTAGCCCTTGCGCGAGCAGATCATCGCCAGCGAGATGCCCGTGTTGCCGGACGTCGGTTCGAGGATCGTCTGGCCGGGGCCGATCGCGCCTTTCTCCTCGGCGTCCTCGATCAGCGCGCGCGCCACGCGGTCCTTGACCGACCCCGTCGGGTTGCGCGACTCGAGCTTCGCCCAGATGTGCACGCCCGGCTTCGGCGACAGGCGCGAGAGCTCCACCAGCGGCGTGTGGCCGATCGACTGCACGATGTCCGCGTACCGGCCGCCGCAGGGCCTGCTCCTGAGCCTCTCCGCCGCCATTACTTCACGGAATATAGCGAGGTACGCCGAGGAGATCGAATCGGTCTGCCGAGAGCGCGCGGGCGCGCGCGGCGGCCGGGCCGGACGCGCTGGTAGGCTCGCGCTGCGCGCGTGTCGGCGCGTCGGTGAATCTTCGAAGATCGGGGGCTGTCATGGGCATGATCGGATCGCAACGGCGGCGCGTGGTGTGCGGTATGGCACTCGTGTCGCTGTCGCTGGCTGTGCTCGGCTCCTCGCTGGCGACCGCCAGCGCCGGCGCGATCTCCTTCCAGCCCTTCTACGAGTACGCGATCACCTTCAGCGGCAAGGGCAGCTACCACCGCATGCTCACCGGCGAAGGCGGCCAGATGCTTAAGGAAGAAGCCAGCTGGACGTGGACGACGCGCTATCCCGAGGTGCTGATCCCCACGAAGGCCAGCAGCCCGCTGGAGGCGTCGGGCTTTCCCGCCTACGGCCTCGGGCAGGACGGCGACGGCAACTGGTCGATCACCAACACCGGCAGCGGAGAAGAGGACTGCTCCAACAGCGGCACGCTCGGGCTCCCCAAAGGCGCCGGCGGGGCCGGCGGCGGCTCGGTCACCGTCAAACGCCCGGCGCCCGGCAGCAAGGGCGTGATCTTCAACATCGTCGCGCTCGAAGGCTACGAAACCACCTCCGGCGGCGGCGACGGAGCCCTCGCGTGCGACCCGGAAAGCTACTGGCACGACATCATCGAAAGCTTCGCCGGCGTCGGCTACAAGCACACCGACCCGGATCTGCCGGACGTGCGCCCGCTGACGGCCAAGGTCCAGCTCTCGCCGGGCGAACTCAAGCACGCGACCGTCACCAAGCACGTCTCGGTCGGCCCCGCCGAGGAAATCTCGACGGACTGCGGCAGCGGCGGCGGGAACACGTGCCAGCAGGAATACACGTGGTCGGGCTCGGTGAAATTTGTGAAGCACAAGTTCAAGAAATAGGCTGACGCGCCGGCTTGGCTGTCTGGCCAGCCAACCACTAAGATCAGGCTTCCCCGAGACGAAGGGCACGCACCCATGGCTTCATCCGGCGACAGATTCGACTTCGACTGGCTGGTCGTCGGCTCCGGCTTCGGCGGCAGCGTCTCGGCGCTGCGCCTGTCCGAGAAGGGCTACTCGGTCGGCGTGCTCGAGTGCGGCCGGCGCTTCGCCGACCACGAGTTCCCGAGCTCCACCGCGGACCTCAAGCGCTACTTCTGGAACCCGCGGCTGGGCATGAAGGGGATCTTCCGGCTGACCACGTTCAAGGACGTGTCGGTCGTGTCCGGCTGCGGCGTCGGCGGCGGCAGCCTCGGCTACGCGAGACACGCTGTACGTGCCGCCGAAGCAGTTCTTCGAGGACCGCCAGTGGGCGGACATGCAGCGACTGGGAGGCCGCACTCGCGCCCCACTACGCCGAAGCGCAGCGGATGCTCGGCGTCGTCGAAAACCCGCACGAGGACCCGGCCGACCAGCTGCTGCGCGAGCTCGGCGAGGAGCTGGGCGTCGGCGACACCTACAAACGCACGCCCGTCGGGATCTACTTCGGCGAGCCGGGCAAGACCGTGCCCGACCCGTTCTTCGACGGCGAGGGGCCCGAGCGGACCGGCTGCCATCTGTGCGGGCGCTGCATGGTCGGCTGCCAGCACGGCGCCAAGAACACGCTCGTGAAGAACTACCTGTACCTGGCCGAGAAGCGCGGCGCGCACGTGATGCCCGAACGCACCGTCGTCGACATCCGCCCGCTCGGCGCCGCCGACGGGCAGCGACGGCTACGAGGTCGAAAGCGTCCGCTCGGGCGCATGGCTGAACAAGGAACGCCGCGTGCAGCGCGCGCGCGGCGTCGTCGTCTCCGCGGGCCCGCTCGGCACGAACAGGCTGCTGCAGCGCTGCCGCCTGAAAGGCTCGCTGCCGCGCATCTCCGCGCGCCTCGGCGAGCTGGTGCGCACGAACTCCGAGTCGATCCTCGCGGTCACCGTCCCCGAGGACTACCCCGAGGACCTGATCAAACGCGTGGCGATCACCTCCTCGATCTACCCCGACCCGCACACGCACATCGAGACCGTCACCTACGGCGACGACGGCGACTCGATGCACCGCCTGTACACGCTGCTCGTCGGCGACGGCACGCGCGTGACGCGCCCGCTGAAGCTGCTCGCGCAGATCGCTGCGCCACCCCAAGCGCTTCGCGCAGGTGCTGTTCCCGAAACACTGGTCGCGGCGCACGATCATCATCCTCGTGATGCAGACGCTCGACAACGCGATCGCGCTGCGCCTGCACAAGGGCCCGTTCGGGACCGTCCTGGCTGAAGACCGAACAGGACCCCGAGCGTCCGATCCCGACGTTCATCCCCGTCGCCAACCAGGCCGCCGAATGGTTCGCCGAGCGCACCGGCGGCATCGCCCAGAGCTCGGTCACGGAGGCGCTGTTCAACATCCCCACCACCGCCCACATCCTCGGCGGGGCGGTGATCGGCGCGGACCCCGAGCACGGCGTCGTCGACGCCCACCAGTGCGTGTTCGGCTACGAGAACCTGCTCGTCTGCGACGGCTCGGCGATCCCGGCGAACGTGGGCGTCAACCCGAGCCTGACGATCACCGCACTAGCCGAGCACGCGATGAGCCACGTGCCGGCCGCGGACGCGAGAACCGAGACGGCCTGCTGACCGCCGCTTAGAAAGTGTTTGGAAAGCGTCCAGATGGTCGCCGAGCGAGCGAGATACGACCGGGTCGGCGCCGCAGCGCGCAGCGAGCGAAGTGTGCTTTCGCACACGAACGATGACGCAAGGTCACGCCGCTCAGCGGCGCTCTAGCCGCCGGCCATCGCCGGGAGAATGACGACTGTGTCAGCGTCGCAGACCGCCGTGTCGAGGCCGTCGAGCACACGCACGTCCTCATCGTTGAGGTAGACGTTGACGTAGCGGTTGAGCTCGCCGTCAGCTGAGAACAGCTGGTCGGCGGTGGCTGGGTGGCTGGCGGCGAGATCGCGCAGGATCTCGCCGACGTTCTCGCCGGAGGCACTGACCTCGCGCTCGCCGCCGACGGAGGCGCGCAGTACCGGGGGGATCTTGATCGTCGCCATCGTAGTCCGTTACCAGCCGACCGGATTGCCCAGTACCCCTGGTGCCGACGAAAGGCCTCGCCCACCCCATCTTGATCGTCGCCATAGCTGCAGCGGCAGACTACCCTGCCGCCGCGCAGAATGCCTCGTAGTCGGGAAACACGCCCATCTCCGCGTCGGAGATCTCGTCGGGCGGGCGCGAGCAGATCGGGCACTCGGGGTCGCGGTGGACCTTGACCTCGGTGAGCGTCGCCGCCGAGCGCGTCGTACAGCAGCAGGCGCCCGATCGCGGGCTCGCCGATGTCGAGGATCAGCTTGACGACCTCGGTGGCCTGCAGCAGGCCCATCGTGCCGGGCAGCACGCCGAGCACGCCGTTGGCGCCGCACGAGGGCGCGAGCTCCGCCGGCGGCGGCTCGCGGAACAGGCAGCGGTAGCAGGGGCCCTCGTAGGGCTTGAACACCGACAGCTGCCCGTCGAAGCCGAGGATCGAGGCGGAGACGACCGGGATCCTCAGGCGCACGGTGGCGTCGTTGAGCAGGTAGCGGGTGGGGAAGTTGTCGACCCCGTCGACGATCACGTCGTAGCCGTCGATGATCTCCATGATGTTGCGAGGCGTCGAGTCGCACCGGGTACTTGACGACGTTGACGTCCGGGTTGAGCGCCGTGGATCGTCTCCTCGGCGGAGTCGACCTTGGGGATGCCGATGCGCTGCGTGGAGTGGATCACCTGGCGCTGCAGGTTCGACAGGTCGACGTCGTCGTCGTCGACGATCCCGAGCGTGCCGACGCCGGCCGCGGCGAGGTAGAGCGCGGTCGGCGAGCCCGAGCCCGCCGGCGCCGAGCAGCAGCACCTTCGCGTCGAGCAGCTTCTGCTGGCCCTCGGCGCCGATCTCGGGGATCAGCAGGTGGCGCGAGTAGCGCTCGCGCTGCTCGGCGCGTGAGCGCGCGCGGCACCTCGACCTCGTAGCCGCGGTCCTTCCACAGCGTGATGCCGCCGGTCATCGAGCGCACGTGCTCGTAGCCGAGGTCCTCCTGCAGCGTGCGCGCGGCGTACGCGGAGCGGTTGCCCGACGGCGCAGTAGAGGATCACGTGCGCCGAGCGGTCGGGCGCGGCGCCTTCGATGCGCGACTCCAGGTAGCCGCGCGGGATGCTGCTTGGCCCCGGGCAGATGGCCCGTGGCGAACTCTTCGCTGCTCGCGCACGTCGACGATCGTCACGCCCTCGCTGATCAGCTCGTTGACCTCGGAGGGGTCGACCTCGTCGATCTGGCTCTTGACTCGGCGGAGAAGCTCCGCGCCTGGACGGGCTCATTCTGAAAACTCCTAAACCAAGGTCGGGATTCAGGGACTTCACAAAGTATAGCGACTATTTGCGCGGTTGCCGACCGCGACACGACCGCCCTCCCCTACCCTCACCGGCATGCCTCGGCGAACACGTCCCGTCCCGCCCGCGCTCGCAGCCGCGGCGGCACTGGCACTGGCGCTGGCGGTGGCGCTGGTCTTGCTGCTGCCTGGCTCCGGGGCGCAGCACGCCTCCCCCGGAGCGTCCTCGTCCGTCGCGTCCGCCGGCCCGGAATCGGAGTTCGACGGCGCGCCGTTTCCCGGCCGCGGCATCGCCGTCCCGAACTTCACGCTGAGCAGCCAGCACGGCGGCGTGGTCTCCCTGAGCGACTACCGCGGGCAGGCGGTGGTGCTCACGTTCCTGTACTCGACTGCGGCGACACGTGCATGTGATCGCCCAGCAGATCCGCGGCGCGCTCGACGAACTGGAAGCCGAACACGTCCGCGCGCCGGCTGTGCTGATCGTGAGCGCCGACCCCGCTGCGGACTCCCCGGCGCACGTGCGCCGCTTCCTCGCGCAGGTGTCGCTCAGCGGGCGCGCGCTGTACCTGACGGGCTCGCCATCGCGGCTGCGCGCGATCTGGCGCGCTTACGGCGTCAAGCCGGCGAGCGTGGGCGCGCACGTGTTCGACGAGTACGCCCCCGTGCTGCTGCTCGACCCGGCGGGGCGCAAGCGCGTGCTGTTCGAGGTCGAAGAGCTGACCCCGGAAGCGCTCAGCCACGACATCCGCAAGCTGGATGGAGATCCCGCTCGCCCCTGATACCCTAGCTGCAGGTAGGAAATCAAGCGATGATGTTCTCAACCAAGGCCGAGTACGGCGTACGCGTGATGGTCGAGCTCGCCCGGCGCGCGCGGCGACGATCCGGTGCCGCTGGCGGAGATCGCCGCGCACGACGGCCTGCCGCTGGCGTACCTCGAGCACCTCGTCGCGCGCCTGCGCAAGGCCGGGCTGGTCGACTCGCCGCCGTGGCTCGCGCGGCGGCTACATGCTCGCGCGCCCGTCCGCTGAGATCACGATGGCGGAGGTGGTCGAGGCGCTCGAGGGCTCGATCGCGCCGATCGAGTGCATCTCCCAGGCGCCCGACGGCTCGATCGTGTGCTCGCGCGAGTCCAGTCCGATCCATGCATGCCCGACAAAGCTGCTGTGGACGCGCGTGCGCTTCTCGATCGTGCACACGCTGCGCGAGACGACGCTCGCCGACCTGCTGCCGCCGACGATGCCTGTCGCAGCGAGCGTGGCGCCCCTGCAAATACAACCCCTGACGACCGGAGCCTGACCACACGAACATGGCCGACCTAGAGATCAAAGACCTGCACGTACGCACCGACGAGCGCGAGATCCTGCGCGGCGTCGACCTGGAGATCAACCGCGGAGAGATCCACGCGCTGATGGGCCCGAACGGCTCGGGCAAGTCGACGCTCGCGAACACGCTGCTCGGCCACCCCTCCTATGAGGTCACCGAGGGCACGATCGTCTTCAAGGGCGAGGACATCACCGAGGCCGAGCCGCACGAGCGCGCGAAGGCGGGGCTGTTCCTGGCCTTCCAGTACCCGGTGTCGATCCCGGGCGTGTCGGTGGCGAACTTCCTGCGCATGGCGATCAACGCCAAGCGCGAGGAGCCGATCCAGGTGAAGGAGTTCCGCACGCAGCTGCAGCACGCGATCGAGCTGCTCGACGTGGACCGCGCGTTCACCTCGCGCCACCTCAACGACGGCTTCTCGGGCGGCGAGAAGAAGCGCGCGGAGATCCTGCAGATGGCGATGCTCCAGCCCGACGTGGCGATCCTCGACGAGACCGACTCGGGCCTGGACATCGACGCGCTGCGCACGGTCGCCGAGGGCGTGCAGCGCCTGCACGACGAGCAGGGCCTGGGCGCGCTGATCATCACCCACTACCAGCGCATCCTGCACTACGTGAAGCCCCAGTTCGTGCACATCCTGATGGACGGCGGATCGTGCTGGAGGGCGGCGTGGAGCTGGTCGAACGCCTGGAGCGCGAGGGCTATGACCAGATCCGCCAGGAGGTTGGCGCGGCCACGGTGGCCGCCGCAAGCAATGTGAGCCCACCCACCCATGTCTGAGTCGGGCGGCGCGACGAGCGACGGCGCGACCGGCAACGGCGCCGCGGGCGCGTCGACGAACGGCGCGGCACGCGTCCAGGTCAAGCCGGGGCGCCACCGCGAGGCGACGCTCTACCACGCGCTGCACGGCGCGGGCGCAGGCGACGGCCGCACGCTGGCGCAGCTGCGCGAGGCGGCGCTGAGGGCGTACGAGCGCTTGCGAGCTGCCGGTGTGGCGGCGCTCGGGCTTCTGGACGCACGAGCCTGCAGAGCCTCGAGCTGCGACGCGCTGCAGACAAGCGTCACCGAGGCCGGCCGTGCCGGACGTCCGGATGTCACGCGCACGCTCCCGGACCGCCCGCGCGCGGGGCGGATCGTGCAGAGCGCGGGCGCGGTGGTGCAGCGTGGAGCTCGACGAGGCGCTGGCTGAGCGCGGCGTGATCCTGTGCTCGCTGGAGCAGGCGTTCGCGCGAGCACGGCGAGCTGGTGTCGGAGTGGTACTCCAAGCGCCTGCCGATCGACCGCCACAAGCTGGAGGCGGCGAACGCGGCGTTCTGGACGGGTGGCGCGTTCCTGCACGTGCCGCAGGGCGTGGTCGTCGAGGACCCGTTCGAGATCGTGTACGCGATCGACCGCGCCGGGCGTGGCGCAGTACGGGCGCACGCTTGTGTCGGCGGCCCGCACCAGCGAGTTCCGTGTGCACGAGTACGACCTCGCCGAGGACTTCGCGAGGGCCAGTCGCTGCACGCGGGCGCGTTCGAGTGTATCTGCAGGACGGCGCGCGCTGCCGCCTGGCGCAGTTCCAGGACTGGGGCTCGCGGAGACGTGTTCGACGTCTCGACGCGCTTCGTGGGCGTCGGACGCGACGCATACTGCCACTGGCTGCCGGCGCTGCTGGGCGGTCACCTGGTGCGCCAGCACCTGGAGCTGGCGGTGATGGAGAAGGGCGGCGACATGGCGTTTCGCGGCCTGTTCTTCGCGGAGGAGCACGAGCACCTGGACGTGTTCGCGGTGGACCTGCACGAGACCGGGCCCATCGGGCGGGGACGTGCACTGGCGCGGAGCGGCGACGGGCGAGAGCCGCGCGAGCTTCGAGGGCCTGATCCAGATCGACCCGGGCGCGCAGCAGACGCACACCTACCTGCAGATCCACACGATGATGCTCTCGCCGAAGGCGCGCGTCGACGCGATCCCGTCGGTGCTGGTGTCGGCGGACGACGTGTCGGCGTCGCACGGCGGCACCGTGGGCGAGCTGGACGAGGCGGCGATCTTCTACATGCAGTCGCGCGGCCTGGACCGCGCGGCGGCGGTGCGGGTGATCGTGGAGGGCTTCTTCGAGCCGCTGGTGGCGGAGCTGCAGGACGAGGCGCTGGAGGAGCTCGTGCGCACGCGGGTCGCAGAGAAGCTCGCGGCGGCGCGCGAGGACATCGAGGCGTATGCCACCAGTCGCTGAGAACGACCTTTTTGAGGGGAGCCCCTCCGGGGCTCTGGCGGGCGTTCGCAGTGACTTCCCGATCTTCGCGCGGGACCTCGCTGGGCAGGTGGGCGGGCTCTGATCTACCTGGACTCGGCGCGCGAGCTCGCAGAAGCCGCAGGTGGTGATCGACGCGCTGAGCGATCACCTGCGCAAGCACAACGCGAACGTGCACCGCGGCGTTTACGCGCTGGCGCAGGAGGCCGACGCGGCGTACGACGGCGCGCGCAGGCGAGTGGCGGCGTTCGTGGGCGCGCAGCCGCAGACGACGATCTTCACGAAGAACGCGACCGAGGCGATCAACCTGGTGGCGTACGCGTGGGGGCGGGCGAACGTGAGCGCGGGCGACGCGGTGCTGATCACGCAGATGGAGCACCACGCGAACCTCGTGCCTTGGCAGGTGCTGTGCCGCGAGCGCGGCGCGAGCCTGCGCTACCTGGACGTGGACGAGCGCGGCGAGCTGTCGCTGGAGCAGCTGGATGCGGAGCTGGCGCGCGGCGACGTGCGCTTGCTGGCGTTCGCGCACGTGTCGAACGTGCTCGGCACGATCAACCCGGTAGCGGAGATGACGGCGCGGGCGCGCGCGGCAGGCGTGGTCTCGCTGGTGGACGGCGCGCAGGCGGTGCCGCAGATGCCCGTCGACGTGGCGGCGCTGGGCGCGGACTTCTACGCGTGGACCGGCCACAAGGCGCTCGGGCCGACGGGCATCGGCGTGCTGCACGGCAGCGCCGAGCTGCTCGAGCGGATGGAGCCGTTCTTGACGGGCGGCGACATGATCGCGTCGGTCGACTTCCAGCAGGCGACGTGGAACGAGCTGCCGTTCAAGTTCGAGGCGGGCACGCCGCCGATCGCGGAGGCGGTCGGGCTGGGGGCCGCCGTGGACTACCTGTCGCAGCTGGGGATGGAGCGCGTGCGCGCGCACGAGCGCGCGCTGACGGCGTACATGCTCGAGCGCCTGGCGGAGGTGCCTGGCCTGCATGTCGTGGGCCCCCCCACGGCCGCGCGCCGGGGAGGCCTCGCGTCGTTCACGGTCGCGGGCATGCACCCGCACGACGTCGCCGAGCTTGCCGATCGCGGCGGCGTGTGCATCCGCGCCGGCCACCACTGCGCGCAGCCGCTGATGCGCTGCCTGGGGGTCGGCGCGACGGCGCGGGCGAGCGTGGGCGTCTACAACGAGCGCGCGGACGTGGACGCGCTGATCGACGCGCTGATCGCGGGGCGCGAGGTGTTCGGGCTGTGATGGCCCGGGCTGCGCGGGTCCGGGCTGCGCGGGAGCACGGGAGCCGCTGAGCATGGACGACCTCTACCGCGACTACATCCTCGAGCACTACAAGCACCCGCGGAACTTCGGGGAGCTCGACCCCCACGACCTGGAGGCGCTCGAGCACAACCCGCTGTGCGGCGACGAGCTGGGCGTGCACATCCGCGTCAAGGACGGGCGCATCGAGGACCTTCGCTTCCACGGCCACGGCTGCGCGATCTCCCAGGCGTCGGCTTCGATCGCCTCGGAGGAGCTCAAGGGCATGTCGCTCGAGGAGGTCGGCGAGCTGGACGCGGACTGGATGATCGAGCTGCTCGGCATCCCCGTGTCGGCGACGCGGCGCAAGTGCGCGCTGCTGAACCTGAAGGTCGTGCGCGGCGCCGTCACCGGCGATCACGCGTGGCCCGCTTGATCAGCCGCTGCGGGTATTGAAGCCGAGCGAGCCCGGCGTGAGTCAGCCCTTGCGGATGGTGAAGCCGAGCGACGCCGGCGCGGAGGCGAGGCCGAGGGAGTTGGTGGCGAGGATGACGAGCGTGTAGCGACCCGGCGCGAGCTTCGTCCTCGCCGAGACGCGGCCCTGGAAGACGACCTGGTTGGCTCCGGTCTGGCCGGCGAACGACAGTCGCCCGGCCGTGACGGTCCTGCGGCAGGTCCTGTGCCTGGCGTTCCTGCGCGTGCGCGCCACGCACCTGTGGTCGACGCTCGAGCCGGTGACCTGCTGGGTGAAGCTGAAGCTCACGCTGGCGGGCTCGTTGAGCGCGAATGAGAAGGTCGTGCCCAGGGGCAGCTTCGGCGCCTTCCTCCTCCTGCTGATCTGCGCGAGCTTGCCGCCCTCGCGCCATACCGACGCCGACTCGTGAGCGGCGGTAATCGTCGGCGGCGGGGCGATGACCGTGACCGGGAGGCTCGCGGCGCTGGCGGTGACGAGAAAGGGGTTGGCGTAGGTGACGGTCTCGCTGCAGGCGAGCGACTGGCCAACCTGGGCGAGGGTCGGGGTGTAGGACTGGCCGGTCGCGATCGGCGAGCCGCCGAGCAGCCACCTGTACCCGTCGAATCCGAACAGCGTCGGCGACGGCTGCACTGAGCCCCACGCCGACCACGGCAGGTTGCAGACCTGCGGCGTGCCCACGAGGCCGCCGCCGCTGATCGACCCGGACCCGGCGTACGCTTCGGGAGCGCCGGCGCTGATCTCCGCGACCTGGTTCTTGCCGCGCTCGGTGAGCCACAGCTCGCCGTCGGCGCCGGGTGCGATCTCCAGCGGCCCGCTTTCGGCGGTCGGGGTTAGGAACTCGCTGATCGAGCCTGCGGGCGTGATGCGGCCGATCGTGCGTCCCCTGCCCCCGCCGAACTCGGTGAACCAGACGTTGCCGTCGGCGCCGGCTGCGATGCCCACCGGATCGCTGTGTTCGGTGGGAATCGTGAATTGGGTGATCGTGCCGCTCGTGGTGATGCGCCCGATCTTGTCGTAGTTGCGCTCGGTGAACCACAGGTTGCCGTCGGGGCCGGCGGCGATGTTTGTGGGTTCGCTGTTTTCGGAGGCTTCGGCTTCGCGAGGCACCGTGAATTCTTTGATCGTGCCGGTCGGCGTGATCACGCCGACGGTGTTGTTGGACGGCTCGGTGAACCACAGGTTGCCGTCCGGGCCGGCCGCGATTCCGCCGGTCGGGTGTTGGGGGGGAAATTCGGCGACTTCGCCGCTGGGCGTGATCCGCCCGATCCGGCTGTGCTGGCTCTCGGTGAACCACAGGTTGCCGTCGGGGCCGAGCGTGATGTCTTCGGGGCCGCTTTCCTTCAGGCGTGTCGTGTATTCGGTGATCGCGCCGCTCGGCGTGATGCGCCCGATCGTTTCGCCCTTGCGTTCACGTTTGCCGCTGCCGTGCTCGGTGAACCAGAGGTCGCCTTCGGGGCCCGTCACGATCGCGGTCGGGCCGCCTTCCGGCGTGGGGACGGGGAATTCGGTGACGGCGCCGGCGGGCGTGATGCGGGCGATCTTGTCGGCTTCGTACTCCGTGAGCCACACGTTGCCGTCTGGCCCGGGCGCGATCCCCGCGACGCCGCTTTCGGCGCTCGGGACCGAGAACTCGCTGATCGAGCCCGTCGGGGCGCCCCACGCGGCGGCGGCGCACGCCAGCGACGCGAGCAGCGTCAGCGCGCTCGCGCGCAAGACCGCCGTGGCCGCAGTCGGCGACGCGGCCGAAGCCACGGTGCTCGAGCGTGCGCGTAGCGACAAACGCCTCACTGCTCTATTAATCGGCCGATGGTGGCGACCCCTTGAGCCCGCTGGACGATTCGCGGGCGATCCGCGCGGTGGTCGCCGGCGCGGTTCAGGGCGTGGGCTTCCGCGAGGCGACGCGGCGCCGAGCGGTCGAGCTCGGCGTGATGGGCTGGGTGCGCAACGCGGACGATGGGACGGTGGCGGTGCACGCGGAGGGCCGGTCGGCGGCGGTCGAGGCGCTGATCGCCTTTCTGGGCGAGGGACCGCGGGGGGCCGTGGTGCGCGACGTGGCCTTTCAGGAGGTCCGCGTCGAGGGCCACGAGCAGTTCGCGATCCGCGGCGTGAGCGCGGGCGTGTTCGTCGTGCAGCAGCACGCGGCCACGACGCGCCACTTCGATCTGCGCCTGGAGGTCGCCGGCGCGATGCGCTCGTGGGCGGTGCCGAAGGGCCCGTCGCTGGACCCGTCCGTCAAGCGCCTGGCCGTGCAGGTGGAGGACCACGGGATCGAGCACAACGCGTTCGAGGGCAGGACCGACGGCGGCGGTGTGGTGGTGTGGGACCGCGGCCGCTACGAGCAGGGCGGCAGAGTGCCCTGGCCCGAGGCGCTCGAGCGCGGGCACGCCGTATTCGTCCTGCACGGCGAGAAGCTGCGCGGCGGCTTCGCGCTGCAGCGCACGCCCCGGCGACCGGCGGGGCTGAAGTCCCAGTGGCTGCTGGTCAAGCGGCGCGACGACGACGCGCGCCCGGGGTCCGACGTCGTCGCCGAACAGCCCGCGTCGGTGCTCAGCGGCCGTACGCTCGACGAGCTCCTGGGCCGCGATGCGTGAGCCCTCGGTTGAAGTCGCCGCCAGCGCAGCCCGGCGCTCTCGATACAATTCCTACTCCGGAGCACAGGATTCGCAAGCGACCGCCAGCGAGGAGCCTCATGGCCACGATTGACCGCACGAAGATCGACAAGCCCAGCCCGATAGTCGAGGACGAGCAGGGCCAGCTGCGCGCCCGCCAGGGCATCTCGCGCGAGGTCGTGACCGAGCTGTCGAAGATCAAGGGCGAGCCCGATTGGATGGCCGAGAAACGGCTGAAGTCGCTGGAGATCTTCGAACGCAAGCCGATCCCGACGTGGGGACCGGACCTGAGCGGCCTGAACCTCGACGACCTGGTGCTGTACTCGCCGCCGACGGCGGGTCGCTTCAACAGCTGGGACGACGTTCCGGCGGACATGAAGCAGACCTACGAGGACCTGGGCATCCCCCAGGCCGAGCGCGAGCACCTGGCGGGCGTCGTGGGCGTGTGGCGCCAGGAGCCGGTGTACGAGGGGCTGAAGGAGGAGTACGCCAAGCAGGGGATCCTGTTCTGCTCGATGGATACCGCGATCACCGAGTACCCGGAGCTCGTGCAGAAATACTTCATGACCAAGTGCGTGCCGGCGCAGGACAACAAGTTCTCGGCGCTGCACGGGGCCGTGTGGTCAGGCGGAGCCTTCTGCTACGTCCCCAAGGGCGTCAAGTGCGACCTACCGCTGCAGTCCTACTTCCGCATGGAGGGCGCCGGCGAGGGCACGTTCGAGCACACGCTGATCGTCGCCGACGAGGGCGCCGAGGTGAACTACATCGAGGGCTGCACCGCGCAGACCTACAGCGTCAACTCGATGCACTCGGCGGTCGTCGAGATCTTCGTGCACGAGGGCGCCAAGGCGCGCTACACGACCGTGCAGAACTGGTCGAAGGACGTCTACAACCTCAACACCAAGCGCGCGATCGTCGACGCGAACGGCACCGTCGAGTGGGTCGGCGGCTCGATGGGCGCCAAGTACGTGATGCTCTACCCCGGCTCCTTCCTGATGGGCGAGGGCGCGCGCGCCGATCACCTGAACGTGGGTGTGGCGGGCAAGGGCGTGCACAAGGACACGGGCGCGAAGGTCGTGCACCTGGCGCCCAACACGACGTCGAACATCCTCGCCAAGTCGATCTCCAAGGACGGCGGCATCATGGGCTACCGCGGCCTGGTCAAGATGGGCCACAACTCGGCTGGCTCGAAAGCGCGCGTGCAGTGCGACGGGCTGATGATGGACGGCGAATCGCGCTCGGACACCTGGCCCGACATCCAGATCCAGAACCCGAACGTGACGGTCGCACACGAGGCGACGGTCGGGCGCATCTCCGACGACCAGCTCTTCTACATGGGCTCGCGCGGCTTCACCGAGGACGAGGCGGCGGCGATGATCGTCAACGGCTTCATCGAGCCGGTCACCAAGGAGCTGCCGATGGAGTACGCGGTCGAGCTCAATAGGCTCATCCAGCTGGAGATGGTCGGCTCAATAGGCTAGGACGCGGCCGTTTCTGAGGCGCGAGGGCCAAGCATGCCAAGGACGCAGGGAGCGTGGCGTGCTATGCACGCGAGCGACTGAGGACGCAGGCAGGCGCCGGCCATCGCACCTCACAATGCGCGCGCCAGTTGACAACATCGTTGCGCCGCTGTTCCCGACGCGGCTGCCGTGGGTGAACGCGAGCGGGCCGCAGTCGATCATCCAGCAGGGCAGGCCGATGCTGGTGGAGTTCTGGGACTTCTGCCGGCCGAGCTCGCTGCGCACGCTGCCGTACGTAATGGCTTGGTACGAGCGCTACGCCGCCGCTGGCCTGCGCGTGATCGGCGTGCACTGCCCGGGCTTCGAGGCCTCGCACGGCGAGCAGGCGGTCAGGGACGCCGTGGCGCGCCTGGGGATCGCGTATCCGGTGCTGATCGACAGCGAGCTCGAGGTGTGGCAGGAGTACGAGAACGTGGGCTGGCCCGCCCGCTACCTGTTCGACGGCCGCGCGCGCCTGTTCGACTACCACTTCGGCGAGGGTGCGTACACGGAGACCGAGCTGGCGATCCAGGAGCTGTTGGGGGCGGAGCGCGAGCCGCTCGCGCCATTGCGCCCGGAGGACGCGCCCGACGCGCTGCTGGCGCCGCAGACCCAGGATCAGGATGGCGCCTACTGCGGCCCGTATGAGGCGGGCGGTGTGTGGGCGGTGCTCGACGGCGCGGGAACCGTGACGGTCAAGGGCGGCGAAAGCGCCGGGGGACGGGAGCTTGCGGTCACCCACCCGGGGGCCTATCAGCTGCTCGAGCACGACCGGCACACCGTCGGCGTGCTCGACCTGCGGATCGGTCCGGGCGTGACGTGCCTGGCGACTTGCTTCACGCCCGGGCTCGCCTGAGCGCGCCGCCTATCGGTGCGACTTTGAGTGCTTGGCCGCGGTGAACGTCAGCATCAGCGTCTTCACCACCGCCGTCTTGCCGGCGCTCGCCTGCGAAATCGCGAGCTCGACAATTTACACGGACGTCACGTCGCCGGCGGCAATCTGCACGGCGGGGAGTTGTCAGCGCAGATGTACGATGTTCGACGCCAGCTGCGCTTCGGTGCGGTCCTGCAGCAGGCGCCTGATCACGGGCGGGCCGTCGTCCTCGACGAGCACGCACGCCCCCGGCCAGTACGGGTTGGCCGCGGAGCTTCCCGCGAGGAAGATGCTCGAGTAGGTCCAGCTTCCGGCGTTCACCAGCCGCGCGCCGCCGCGCCCGCGCCACTCGCGCTCGTCGTCGCCCGGCAACGGCCCCGTGCGGTGGGTGTGGCCGAAGACGACGTACGCCCCGCCGAGATCCAGGTGCGCGGCGACCTCGCCCATCGCGCGCAGCCCGGCGCGGCGCAGCTCGCTCATCGACACGTCCGCGCGCAGCGGGCCGATCCCCGCGCGGTTGAGCGCGGCGACGGCGAGCGGGAAGCCGGCGGCGATCGCACGTCCGCGCACGCGGCGCGCGAGCGCCCGGCGTGCGCGTCCGTTGCGCGCGCCGGAGCCCCTGAGCGCGTTCCAGGCTGCGACGGTGGCGGCGCCGTTGAGCGCCGCGCCCGTGCGCGCGTCGCGCGCGACCGCGTCCCGCCACGCGAACATCGGCGCCCCGACGGCCTCGTAGTCGTCGACGCAGCCGAACTCATCTGCGGGGCGTCCCAGCAGGCGGCTCATCGCGCCGACGGTCAGGCGCTCGAGCGTCGGGACGGTCAGATGACAGTCCAGGTAGTGGCCGTGCATCGCGTACACGTCCCCACGCAGCCACAGGCCGGGGTAGGCGACGCGCACGGTGGCGGGCGCCGCCCAGCCTGCGATCCGCTCGAGCGCGGGCGACGCGTCCGCTGGCTCCAGCAGCTGCTCCAGCGCCAGCGGCGGCGGCTCGTGCTCCTGGCCGCGGCGCGCCAGCCACGGTTCGACGAGCGCGTGGTCGTGGTTGCCGGCGACGATCACCAGCTCCCGGCCGGCGAGCGCGCGCCCAAGGTCTTCGAAGAAGGGGCGCGCGGCGGCCAGCGCTTCGCGCATCGGCCCGTGGCGCAGCTCGAGCACGTCGCCGAGCAGCACCACGCGCTCGACGTCCGCGACCGCCTCGAGCAGCGGCGCGCGCAGCTCGGCGCGACGCAGCAGGTCGGATCCCGAGACGCTGCCCAGGTGCAGATCGGAGACGACTAGAGAGCGCAGGCTTCGCGTATCGGCTTGGGGAGCATGAAGCGGACGTCCTCGCGGACGACGTCGAACTCCGAGACGTCGCGCACGCCGCGCGCGCGGAAGAAGTCGACCAGCTCGGTCACCAGCTCCTCCGGCGCGCTCGCGCCCGAGGAGATGCCGACCACGCGTCTGCCCTCCAGCCACTCCTCGCGAACCTCGCGCGCGGAGTCGATCAGATGCGCCTCGGTACCGCAATCGCGAGCGACCTCCACCAGGCGCACGGAGTTGGAGGAGTTGCGCGAGCCGATCACGAGCATCAAGTCGCAGCTGCCCGCCATCTGCTTGACGGCCGCCTGGCGGTTGGTGGTGGCGTAGCAGATGTCATCGGTGCGGGGCCCGACGATGGCGGGAAAGCGCTCGCGCAGGCGCGCAAGGATCGCGCTCGTTTCGTCCACCGCGAGCGTCGTCTGGGTGATGTAGGCGATGCGCTCGGGGTCCTCGACCTCCAGCTCGTCGACGTCCTGCTCGCTCTCGACCAGCACGATCTGATCCGGCGCCTCGCCCATCGTCCCTTCCACCTCCTCGTGGCCGTCGTGGCCGACGAGCACGATCGTGTAGCCCTCCTCGGCGAAGCGGGCGGCCTCGCGGTGGACCTTCGTGACCAGCGGACAGGTGGCATCGATCGTCTGCAGGCCGCGCTCGGCGGCGCCGGCGCGCACGCTGGGGGCGACGCCGTGGGCGGAGAACACGCACACCGCGCCCTCCGGCACCTCGGTCTGCTCGTCGACGAAGATCGCCCCGCGTTCGCGCAGCTGCGCGACGACGTGCTTGTTGTGCACGATCTCCTTGCGCACGTACACCGGCGCGCCGTGGATCGCCAGGGCGCGCTGCACTGTCTGCACGGCGCGGTCCACGCCCGCGCAGTAGCCGCGCGGGGCCGCCAGCAGCAGCTTCTCGACGGTGTTGGACACAGGCTTCTCGAGGGTGTTGGCCACGGGTGCCATTGTAGGGGTCACCCCGGTACGCTAAGCCCATGAGCCAACGCCACCTCGACAGGCTGACTCCGGTGGACGCCTCGTTCCTGCACCAGGAGAGCGCCGTCTCGCACATGCACATCGGCGGGCTGACGATCATCGAAGGCCCGCCGCCGGACATGGATGAGTTCCTCGAACAGATCCGCCGGAGGCTGCACCTGGTTCCCCGCTATCGCCACAAGCTGGCGCACACGGCCATCGACAGCGGACGCCCGGTGTGGATCGACGATCCGAGCTTCAACCTCGACTACCACGTCCGCCACACGGCCCTGCCCGCCCCCGGGCAGTGGGAGCAGCTGCAGGACCTGACCGCGCGGATCTTCTCCCAGCAGCTCGACCGCTCGAAGCCGCTGTGGGAGATGTGGCTGATCGAGGGCCTGGAGGACGACCGCTTCGCGTTGATCACCAAGACCCATCACTCGCTGATCGACGGCATCGCCGGCGTGGACCTGGCGACGGTGCTGTTCGACCTGTCTCCGGATCCGCCGCAGATCCCCTACTCGGGGCGCCCGTGGCAGCCCCACCCCGAACCGGGTACCGCGCATCTGCTCGGCGCCGGCCTGCTGGGAGCGGCACGCGCCGGGCTGACACTGGCGGAAGGCGCGATCGATGCGCTCGCCCACCCCGAGCGCGCGCTCGCCCACGCCCGCGAGGCCGCGGAGGGCATCGGCGAGATCGTATGGGCAGGCCTGAACCCCGCGCCGGAGACGCCGCTGAACGTGCCGATCGGACCGCACCGGCGGTTCGTCGGAGTGACTGCCCGGCTGGAGGACTTCAAGACCGTCAAGAACGCCTTCGGCGGCACCGTCAACGACGTCGTGCTGGCCGTGGTCGCCGGTGCGCTGCGCTCATTCCTGATCTCCCGTGGCCGGCACACCGCGGGCGTGGAGATGCGCGCGCTCGTGCCGGTGTCGGTGCGAACCGAGGGCGAGCACCACGAGGGCGGCAACCGGATCGTCGTCATGCGCGGCCCGCTGCCGATCTACATCAGCGACCCGCTCAACCGGCTGCGCTTCGTCTCCAACGCGATGGAAGGCCTGAAGGAGTCCAAGCAGGCGCTCGGCGCGGAGGTGATCGCGGGCGCGCAGAACTTCGCGCCGCCGACGATCCTCGCACAGGCGTCGCGACTGAACTTCTCCACGCGCCTGTTCAACCTGATCGTCACCAACGTGCCCGGCCCGCAGTTTCCCCTGTACGTGCTCGGGCGCGAGATGCTGCACGCGATTCCCGTGGCGTTCCTGCCCGAAAACCACGCGCTGGCGATCGCGATCATGTCCTACAACGGGCAGATGAACTTCGGCCTGCTCGGCGACTTCGACGCGCTGCCGGACATCGGCTCGATCGGCGAGGACATCGCCTCCGAACTCGCCACGCTCGTGGCGCTCGCGCGCGAGTCAGCCGCCGCGCCCGTGTAGGGCTCGATCATCATGACTCTGCGAGCGGGCCCCGACGGCGCTCAGTAGCCGAGCGCGAACTTGGCGTCCTCGCTCATCATCTCCGGCGACCACGGCGGCGTGAACACCATCTCCGACTCGACCGTCCTGACGCCGTCGACTTCGCCGACGAACTCTTCGATCTGTTCGTTGACCTGCGGGCCGATCGGACAGCCGGGCGTGGTCAGCGTGAAGGTCACGCGCACGTTGCCGTCAGCAACCTCCACCCCATAGATCAGGCCCAGCTCGACGAAGTCCAACCCGAGCTCCGGGTCGATCACGTTCGAGAGCGCCTCCATCACTTCGTCCTCCGTGGGCGCAGCGGTCGGCTCAGCCATGAGCCCAGTCTAGCCACGACCCGGAGAACCACATGCTTGGCTGATCAACCCGCCGCTAGCGGGCCGCAGGCCAAGCGAGGCAAGGACGCAGGGAGCGTGGCGTGCTTGGCACGCGAGCGACCGAGGACGCCGCCTCGCGCCGGCATACGGTCCGCTAGTTGTCGCAGCCCAGGCGGTCCCACATGTACAGCTGTATGCACTCGTTGGCGAGCTCGATGGCGCGCTCGCTCGACAGGCGTGGCAGCACGGTGTCGAGCGCCTGGTCCTCGGCGACGCCCGCCTGGAAGGCCTCCTCGCCGCGGAAGCCGGCCGCGATCTTCAGCGCCTCGCGCCGGTTCTCGCCGAGGCTCGGGAACACGCCCACGAGGAAGTCCGTGTTGGGGATCGGCTGGCCGACCTCGAGCGAAGCGTGCCATGCGGCCAGCAGGTGCAGGTCGTCCTCGTCGAGGTCGGCGATCGCCTTTGCGTAGTGGACGGACAGTTCCTGGTCGGGGATGTCGTCGACCCATGCGCGCACGACCTCGCCCACCAGCTGGCGGCGCGCCTCGCGGCCAACCGACTCGGCGATGACGCGGATCGCATCCTGAGGCTCGATGAAGCAGAGTGGCATCGGCGACTCCCGGTGGTTCGGAACCAACTTTCTGCACGCACTGTAGGTGGCCGTGTGGACGGCATTTCTCGCGCGTGCGCTCAGAGGCCGAGCGCGTCGCGGGCGCGCTCGAACGCGCCCTCGTCACGGGTCTCGCGCGGGACGCCCATGCTCGCCGGCTGGGGCGAGATCCAGTTGGCGAGCGCGAGGTCGAGCGCCTCGACCGGCACCGAGACGGCCTGCGCGAGCGCCGCCGCGCGGCGCTCCAGGAGCAGCGGATCGCCGATCCCGAACACGCGCTTGGCGGCCAGCGTGGTGAGATCCTCCGAGGAGAGCCCGCGCTGGCCCGCCAGCTGCAGGGAGTCGGGCTGCAGCTCGTACAGGCCGAGGCGTCCGAGCGTGACCAGCAGGTCGTAGCGCCCCATGCGCGCGAAGCCCGGAAGCGCCAGCCGCTCGAACACGCGCTCGAAGCGCCGCTGCGGGCTCCATCCGGGATCGCCGGTGAACGCCGCCGCCTGGGTGCACTCGGTGTGCGACGGCTGCGCCGCGACGCTCGCCTGCCCGCCGCGCGCCACCCACTGGCGGTAGGCGATCAGCGTGTCGGCGCCGCGGGCCGGGTCGTGGCTGGTGCGCGGGCCGAGCGGGATGCCCTCGAGATCGGGTAGCTCCCCTGGCGCGCTCGCGAGCGCCAGGCGGATGCCGGCGAAGGGGTCCTCGCCCTCGAGCGGGCTCAGGTAGGCGATCAGCAGGCACGTCCACGTCGCGCGCTCCAGGTCCTCGCCGGCCAGCGCGCGCGCCTCGCCGTACAGTCCCGGCGGCTGTGCGGCGAGCGCGAGCAGGCGCCCGCTTGAGAACGCGATCTCCTGCGCCAGCCTGTCGGCGTCAGCGGATGCCCGCAGGCCCGGCATCAGCTGCGAGCGGTAGCCGTCGTCCTCGGCGCGGCCCTCGCGGTGGACGCGCACGTCCTCCCCGCGCACGCGCCGGCGCTGGCTGCTCGCCGCGCCCGCGCGGCTGCGTGTGGAGGTCTTGGCGCGCTGCGAGGACGGCGTGCCGGGCGCGTTGCCGGGCAGGGTCTTGCTGCAGATGGGGCAGCGCTCTATGAAGCGATTGTGGCGGCAGAAGGTCGGCATGACGCCGGTGGGATATACCCGTTTGCGCGCGCCCGTGCGCCGCCCGCGCGGCGCTCGGCCGCAAGGGCGTGCAGATAGTCATCGAAGTCGACCTGGATCGTGTGGCGCTTGGAGGCCACGTAGCGAGCGCGCATCGCCGCCTGGTCAGCCGCGATGTCCGCCCGCATCTCCGCGGCCGGCGGCAGCGCGTAGTCGCCGAGCAGGTAGTCGCCCACCCACCTGCCCTGCGCCTCCGCCAGCGGCATGATCGCTCCGAGCGGCTGCAGCAGGCCGATGAAGAACACGTTCGGTATGTCCGGGTGGAAGACCCGCCGGAACAGCTCGATGTGGTTGTCCGGCGCGGAGATGAGGTCCTCGTCGAAGAACGGGAACGTGATCTTGTAGCCGGTGCAGTACACGACCACGTCCGCCTCGACCGTGCTCCCGTCGATGAAGCGCACCTGCGAGCCCGCGAAGGAGTCGATGTTCGGCTTCGGCGTGATCGTGCCGTGCTGGATGCGATCGAGGATGCGTCCGGAGATCGTCGGATGCGCCTCGCCGAAGCGGTGGCCGGGCTTGGGCAGGCCGTAGCGCTCCGGCGGACCCGCGTAGCTGCGGATCACCTGCTGGATCATCCGTTGGCGGATCTTGAAGGGGATGCGCGGGTCGTTGCGCATCTGGTCGACCGGTTTGCCGAACACGTACTTGGGCACGATCCACACGCCCTGGCGCGCCGCCAGGTAGGTGCTCTCGGCCACATACGAGGACTCGACGGCGATGTCCATCGCCGAGTTGCCCATGCCCAGCACCACGACTCGCTTGCCCGCGAAGATCGAGTTGTCCACGTAGGAGTGGGCGTGCAGCTGCGTGCCCGGGAACGTGTCCGCGCCGGGGAACGCCGGCTCGGGCCAGCGGGGGTCCCAGTGGTGCCCGTTGGCCACGATCAGCGCGTCGTAGGTGCGGGTCTCGCCGGTGTCGAGCCGGACGCTCCACACGCCCGCCTCGTCCCTGGAGGCGTGCTCGACGCCGGTCTCGAAGGTGATCAGCTCGCGCAGGCCGAAGTGGTCGATGTACGCCTCGAAGTACGCCGCGATCTGCGTATGGTGGGGGAAGTCCGGATAGGACTCCGGCATCGGGAAGTCCGAGTACTCCATGCGCGGGCGCGAGGTGTTGATGAACAGGTCGCGGTAGGCGGCGGACATCCCGTTGCGGTTCTCGAACACCCAGTTTCCGCCGACGCGGTCGGACTTCTCGAAGCAGTCGAAGGGGATGCCGCGCTCGTGCAGCGCCTTGACGGTCGTGATTCCCGACGAGCCGGCGCCGATCAGGCACACCTTGGGGAGCTCCTGGCGCGGCTGCCCATGCCCATTTAGAGACATGACGTTCATTGTGCTCAAGCCTAGCTGCCCGGGGCGCCGATGCCGGGCCCGACGTGCTGGGGCGGGCCCTCGGGACCGTCGTCGGCGTCGGCGTGGCCCGCGAGCCCCGCGTCTTCGGGCAGGAACCCGCCGGCACCGTCCGCGCCGGCGCGCTTGCGGGCGAGATGGCGGTCGACCATGCGCGCGCACTGGCGGCCCTCGTTGATCGCCCACACGATCAGCGACTGCCCGCGGCGAGCGTCGCCGGCCGCGAACACGCCCTCCACCGAAGTCGTGTACGGCGCGAACGACTTGACGTTGCCGCGCGGGTCCTTCTCGACGCCGAGCTGGTCCAGCAGCTCCTGCTCTGGGTGCAGGAAGCCCATCGCCAGCAGCACCAGCTGCGCGGGCAGCTCGCGCTCGCTGCCCGCGATCGGCTCGAACGGAGGCTCGGGGTCGGCCTGCGCGATGCGCAGGCCGCCCAGCGCGCCGCCGGCGCCCGCGACGAACGCGGTGGTCGTCACCGAGTAGTCCTGCTCGCCCACCCCGAGCTTGCGCGCCTCCTCCATCGCGTAGCTGAGGCGGTACTTCAGCGGCCACTGCGGCCACGGGGTGCGCTCGTCGGGACGGTGCGCCGGGGGCTCGGAAAGGAGCTCGAGCTGCACCACCGAGCGGGCGCCCTCGCGCAGCGAGTTGCCCACGCAGTCCGCGCCCGTGTCGCCGCCGCCGATCACCACCACGTCCTTGCCGGCGGCCGTGATCTCCGGCTCGATCGGGGGCTGCTCGGTGGTGGGCGCGGAAGGCGCGGGTGGGGATCCGATTTGACGCGCCACCCAGCGGTTGCGCTGGTAGAGGTACTCCATCGCGAAGTGCACCCCGTCGAGCTCGCGGCCGGGGACGGGCAGGTCGCGCGGCACACGCGAGCCGGTCGCCAGCACGACCGCGTCGTAGCGCGTCGCGCAGCTCCTGCACGCTCACGTCGCGTGCCGACCTCCACGCCGCAGCGGATCTCCACGCCCTCGGCGATCAGCTGCTCCACGCGCCGCTGCACGACCGTCTTCTCGATCTTGAAGTCGGGCACGCCGAAGCGCACCAGCCCGCCGACCGCCTCGTCGCGCTCGAACAGCGTCACGCGGTGCCCGGCGCGGCGCAGCTGCTGCGCGGCCGCCATGCCCGCCGGCCCGGAGCCGACGACCGCGACCGCCTGGCCGGTTTCGCGCTCCGGCCGTGGAGGCTGCGGGGTGACCCAGCCCTCCTCCCACGCGCGGTTGACGATCGCGTTCTCGATCTGTTTGATCGTGACCGCGTCGCCCTCGCGGATCTCGAGCACGCACGCCGCCTCGCACGGCGCCGGGCACAGGCGCCCGGTGAACTCGGGGAAGTTGTTGGTGGCGTGCAGCTGCGCGATCGCGTCGGCGAAGCGGTCGCGGTAGACGAGGTCGTTCCAGTCGGGGATCAGGTTGCCAAGCGGGCAGCCGTTGTGGCAGAACGGCACGCCGCAGTCCATGCAGCGCGCGCCCTGCTCGCGCAGCTCGCCGACCGGCCGCGCCAGCGAGGAACTCGTTGAAGTCGTGCGTGCGCTGCGCCGGATCCCGCTGGGGGATGCCGCGCCGCTCGATCTGCAGGAACGCCCCGAGCTTGCCCATCAGGAGCCCTTCTCGCCGACCGCGTCCAGCGAGCGCAGCGCGGGCGAGCCGGGCGGGGCTCCGTTGCTGGCGGCGCGCGCCGCCAGCTCCTCTTCCTCCAGCTCCCGAAGCACGCGCTTGTAGTCGTGCGGCATCACCTTCACGAACGCGCCCCGCTCCAGCAGCTCGCTCCACTGCTCCAGCACGCGCGCCGCCACCGGCGAGTCGGTGCGCCGCAGGTGCTCTTCGACCATCGTGCGCAGCTCGATCGCGTCGGCCTCCGAGGGCGCTTCGAAGCCGACCATGCCCATGTTGCAGCGCTTGGCGGAAGCTCCCGTCCTCGTCGAGCACGTAGGCGACGCCGCCGCTCATGCCCGCCGCGAAGTTGCGTCCCGTCGGCCCGAGCACGACCACGCGCCCGCCGGTCATGTACTCGCAGCCGTGGTCGCCGACGCCCTCCACGACCGTCCACGCGCCCGAGTTGCGCACGGCGAAGCGCTCGCCCGCGAGGCCGCGGAAGAACGCCCTGCCGGCGGTGGCGCCGTAGAGCACGGTGTTGCCGACGATCACGTTCTCCTCGGCCTTGAAGTGCGCGCCCATGCCCTCGCGCGGGCGGATCGCGAAGACCCCGCCGGAGAGCCCCTTGCCGGCGTAGTCGTTGGCGTCGCCGTGCAGCGTGAACGTGACGCCCGGCGCGAGCCAGCCGCGAAGCTCTGTCCCGCCGAGCCCTCGAAGTCGACGACGATCGAGTCCTCCGGCAGGCCCTCGGCGCCGTGGCGCGGGCGATGTGGCTGGAGAGGATGCCGCCGACGCAGCGGTTGCGGTTGCGGATCGGCAGCTCGAGCTTCACGCGGGGCAGGGGTGGGTGGGATCTGATGATCCGCCCCTCGCGCGCCCCGGCGTCGGTCTCACGCCCGAGCACCGGCTCGGCGCGCTGCACGAGCTCCCAGTCGAGCGCGTCCTCGAGCACCGCCGGCGGCGCTTGCACGCGCCGGCGCGGGGCGCCGTCGGGCAGCTCGATGTGCGTGAGGACGTGGGTGAGGTCGACGCCGCGCGCCTTCCAATGCTCGATCGCCGCGCTCGCGCCCAGCAGGTCGACGCGGCCGATCGCCTCGTCGAGCGAGCGCAGACCCAGCGAGGCGAGGATCTCGCGCACCTCCTCGGCGACGAAGAAGAAGAAGTTGACGACGTGCTCGGGCGTGCCCTTGAAGCGCTTGCGCAGCTCCGGGTCCTGCGTGGCGATCCCCACCGGGCACGTGTTCAGGTGGCAGGCGCGCATCATGATGCAGCCGGTGGCGATCAGCGGCGCCGTCGAGAAGCCCATCTCATCGGCGCCGAGCATCGCCGCGATCACGACGTCGCGGCCGGTCTTCAGCTGGCCGTCGGTCTGCACGACGATGCGCGAGCGCAGGTCGTTGAGCAGCAGCGTCTGCTGCGTCTCGGCCAGCCCGATCTCCCACGGCACGCCGGCCGCCTGGATCGAGGACAGCGGCGAGGCGCCGGTGCCGCCGTCGTGGCCGGCGATCAGCACGCGGTCGGCGTTGGCCTTCGACACGCCCGCGGCGACCGTGCCGACGCCGACCTCGGAGACGAGCTTGACCGACACCTGCGCGCTCGGGTTGGAGCAGCGCAGGTCGTAGATCAGCTGCTTGAGGTCCTCGATCGAGTAGATGTCGTGGTGCGGGCGGCGGCGAGATCAGGCCGACGCCCGGGGTGGTGTGGCGGATCGAGCCGATGTAGGCGTCGACCTTGTGGCCGGGCAGCTGGCCGCCCTCGCCGGGCTTGGCGCCCTGGGCCATCTTGATCTGCAGCTCGTCGGCGTTGACGAGGTAGTGGATCGTCACGCCGAAGCGGCCCGGAGGCGACCTGCTTGATCGCCGAGCGGCGGCGGTCGCCGTTGGCGTCGGGCGTGAAGCGCGCGGGGTCCTCCCCGCCCTCGCCCGTGTTCGAGCGCCCGCCGAGGCGGTTCATCGCGATCGCGAGCGTCTCGTGCGCCTCGCGCGAGATCGAGCCGAGGCTCATCGCCCCGGTGCAGAAGCGCTTGACGATCTCGCTCGCCGGCTCGACCTCCTCGAGCGCGATCGCCCGCGTCGTCGCAGCGCCCGGTCGCGGCTCGCGGCGATCTGCAGCAGGCCGCGCAGCGTCGCCTTGCGCGCCGCGTCCTCGTTGACCGGCGCGCGTACTCGCGGTACTTCGCGAACGCCGGGCTGCGCGCACCTCCGCGTGCGCAGCGCGCGTCGCCCTCCAGCGCCGCGGCCACGTTGCCGTTGGCCGAGCGCACGGCGTGCTGCACGAGCGCGATCGTCTCCGGGTTCCACATGTGGTGCTCGCCGTCGCGCCGCCACGCGTACACGCCGCCGACCGGCAGCAGCTCGGTCGGGTCGGCCGCGCGGGATAGGCGCGGGCGTGGCGCTCCAGCGCCTCCGATCGCCAGCACCTCGAGGCCGACGCCGCCGATGCGCGAGGCGGTGCCGGTGAAGTGCCTGTCGATCAGCTCGCGCTCCAGGCCGACCGCCTCGAAGATCTGCGCGCCGCGGTAGGACTGGATCGTCGAGATCCCCATCTTGGAGATCGTCTTCAGCAGTCCTTTGCCGATCGCCTTGACCACGTTCTGGGCGGCCTGCTCGGGGTCGAGCGCCACGCGTGCGTCGCCGTCCGCCGGCCGCGCGCGATGCGCCCCTCGGCGACCAGCTCGTCGAGCGTCTCGAGCATCAGGTACGGGTTGACGGCGCTCGCGCCGTAGCCGATCAGCGTCGCGAAGTGGTGGACCTCGCGCGGCTCGCCGGACTCGACGATGATCCCGGCGCGCAGGCGCGTGCCCTCGAGCACGAGGTGGTGGTGGACGGCGGCGACCGCCAGCAGCGAGGGGATCGCGACGCGCTCGCGGACCGACGCAGGCGGTCGGAGAGGATGATGATGTTGACGCCGTTCGGCGATCGCCTCGCGCGCCTGGTCGGCAGATGCGCGTCGAGCGCGCGCTCCATCCCGGCGGGCCCCTCGGCGACCGGCCAGGTGATGTCGATCGTGCGCGCCGTTGAAGACGTCGTGGTCGACGTGGCGCAGCGTCTCGAGCTCGCGGTTGAGCAGGATCGGCTGGTCGAGCAGCGAGCTTGTGCGCGTGCTCGGGGGTCTCGTCGAACAGGTTGCGCTCGTTGCCCAGGCTCGTGGCGAGGCTCATCACGATCTCCTCGCGGATCGGGTCGATCGGCGGGTTGGTGACCTGGGCGAACAGCTGCTTGAAGTAGGAGAACAGCGGCGGCGCCTGATCGGAGAGCACCGCCAGCGAGAGGTCGTTGCCCATCGAGCCGACCGGCTCCTGCGCCGTCGCGCGCCATCGGCGCGAGCAGCACGCGCAGGTCCTCCTGCGAGTAGCCGAACGCGCGCTGGCGCAGGTGCAGCGGCTGGTCGGAGAGCGTCACCTGTTCGGACGGCGGCAGCGTCGGCGAAGCGGCACGGCGTTGCGCGCGATACCACTCGCCATAGGGATGGCGTGTGGCGACCTCGCGCTTGACCTCCTCGTCCTCGACGATGCGGCCGCGCTCGAGGTCGACGCAGGAACAGCTTCCCCGGCTGCAGGCGCCCGAGCCGCTTGACCTGCTCGGGCGGGATCGTCGAGCAGGCCGCGACTCCGAGCCGAGCACCACGTAGCCCGTCGGTGGTCTCGACCCAGCGTCCGGGGCGCAGCCCGTTGCGGTCGAGCGTCGCGCCGACCACGCGCCCGTCGGTGAACGCGACCGACGCGGGCCCGTCCCACGGCTCCATCAGGCAGGAGTGGAAGGCGTAGAAGCCCTTCAGGTGCTCGGGCAGGTCGTCGCGGTCGCGGTAGGCCTCGGGGATCATCATCATCACCGCGTGCGGCAGCGAGCGGCCGGCGAGCATCAGCAGCTCGAGCACGTTGTCGAACGTCGCCGAGTCGGAGTTGCCGGGGGTGACGACCGGCAGGATCTTCTGCAGGTCCTCGCCGAACAGCTCGCTGCGCGAGCTCGCGACTCGCGCGCGCGCATCCAGTTGACGTTGCCCATCACGCGTGTTGATCTCGCCGTTGTGGCAGATCACCCGGTAGGGGTGCGCGAGCTCCCAGCTCGGGAAGGTGTTGGTCGAGAAGCGCGAGTGCACGAGCGCCAGCGCGCTCTTGGCAGCGCTCGTCGCGCAGGTCCGGTGTAGAACTGCGCCAGCTGGTAGCTGATCAGCATGCCCTTGTAGTTGATCGTCCGCGAGGAGCTCGACGCGACGTACAGGCCTGGCTCCTCGCGCGGTCAGATCGCTGATCCGGCGGATCACGTACAGCTTGCGCTCGAACGCGTCCCGGTCGCCGCGCAGAGCCCCCTCCGCCCCCACGAACAGCTGGCGGATCACCGGCCGGCACGCGGCGGCCACCTCGCCCGTGTGCTGCTCGTCGATCGGCACGTCGCGCCAGCCGAGCAGCCGCTGTCCCTCGGCCCGCACGATCCCCTCCAGCAGCGCCTCCAGGCGCCCCCGCGCCGCGCCGTCGGTCGGCAGGAAGCACATCAGCACCCCGTACTCGCCGGGCGGCGGCAGCTCGAAGTCGACCACCGAGCGCAGCAGCTCGTCTGGCATCTGCATCAGGATCCCCGCGCCGTCGCCCGTACGCGGGTCGGCGCCGGAGGCGCCGCGGTGCTCGAGGTTCTCGAGCGCCGTGATCGCCCGCACGATCACCTCATGGGTGGGCACATTGTCAAGTCGCGCGACCATCCCCACGCCGCACGCGTCGTGCTCGAAGCGGGGGTCGTAGAGTCCGACGGCCTTTGGCGGCTGCTTGATGTGCGAGTTCATGAAAATGCTCCCTAGGGCGGTGCGTCCCGGCAGAGAGGTGGGCAGTCCGCTTTACGGGCAGACCCACCGTCGCGTACCCGTGGGGCACAGGCAGGCGGGCGGGCACCTGAGCGGAGACAAAAGCGTATCAGTGGAAAGCCGGTGTAATCCGATCGCGCAGCGTCTCGCTCTCGCCCCACGAGCACAGGCCCGCCCTACCCGGGCAGGTCAGGCACAGGCCGCGATGGGGCTGCGCGCTGACGCCGAACCCGCGCGCGTGCGCGCGGGCGATCCGTGAGGCGAGGCCGCGTTCGAGCTCGGCGCGCTCGCGCGCTTGGAAGCGCACGCTCACGGGCTCCTGCGGGCGCTCGAGGAACCAGTGGACGATCTCGACGCTGTCTGTGCCGGCGCGCAGAGCCGCGAGCGCGTACAGCAGGCGCTGAACGCCGTACTCGCGCTCGACCAGCGCCTCCAGGTCGACGTCCTCGCCGACGCGATCGCTCTTGTAGTCGAGGATCAGCTGCCCGCCGTCCGCCTCGCCCGCCAGCAGGTCGATGACACCGGAGATCAGGGGCGCGTCGGCCCCCAGCGAGAACGCGAACGGGTACTCGCGATGCACGGTCCTCGCCGTCGCCACACGCGCGGCCGGCTGCGCGCCGCCGGCGGCCGCGATCAGCCCAGCGATCTCGACGCGCTCCTCCTCCCCCACGCGCATGCCAAGCTCGCGCGCGCAGCGCGCCACCTCCTGCGGCGAGGGCGGACGCGGACGGGCGAAGTCCAGCGACTCCATCAGCCGGTGGATCAACGTCCCCCGAGCGCGCGCCTCCAGCTCCGTGCGCTCGGGCGCAGCCCGCGCCGCCGCGTGATCCTCGGGCAGACCGAGCACGCGTTCGAGATAGAAGCGGTAGCCGCAGCGCTCCAGCTCGCTCAGGGACGTGTAGCTCAGGGTTGGCGTGGCCGCCGCTGCGGGCGCCGCATGCACGGGGGGCCCCGGCCGTCGCTGTGCCTCATCGACGCTGCCCGTAGCGATGGTATCTACGACGCCGGCCACGGGTATATACGATGGAGCTCGCCCGAGGTCGAGCGAGAGCTGCTCGCCGGCGACCGAGGGCGCGTGGTCGGGTGCGACGGCGGGCCCGCTCACGCCGACGGCCCCCGCGTGCACGTCTGCGACCCGCTCGCCGCCCTCCAGGCGCAACACGCTGCCAACGGTGCCCGGGGCGTTCACGTGGCAGCGCACGTTGGCCAGGCCGCCGCCGACCGCGAGGTCGAACACCGGCGCGGCGTCCGCGCCGGTCCGTGCGGCAAGCGCCGCGACCAGCGCGGGAAGCTCCGCCGACAGCGCCGGCCCCAGCCACGAGATCGCCGTCGGAGCCTGGCGCGAGGCGGGCCAGCGCGCGAAGTCGACGGCGCCGCTCAGCAGCAGGCGCTCGCGCGCCCGCGTCATCGCCACATACAGGATCCGGTCCTCCTCCTCGGCTTCCCGCGCGCGGCGCTCCCGGCTGAGCTCCTCGTAGTCGAGCGCCGGGCTGGAGCCGGCGCCGTCGAGCCGCATCAACCGCAGGCCGACGCGCTCGCCGTCCACGAGCAGATCGGGCGTCTGCGTGTTGGGCTGGCGCCCGAGATCGGCCACGCACACGACCGGGAACTCCAGGCCCTTGGCCGCGTGGATGGTCATCAGCCGCACGGCGTCCGGCTCCGCCCCCTCGACCGGCGCGTCCGGCTCGGCCCCGACGGAGCCCTCCAGGTACCCGACGTGATCGAGGAAGCCGCGCAGGTCGCGCCCCTCGCTCGCCTCGAAGCGGCGCGCGAGACGCAGCAGCTTGTGGACGTTGGCGAGCCGGCGCTCGGCCCAGTCGAGCCCGAGCACGTGCTCGCGATAGCCGCTCGCTTCGATCGCCCGCTCGATCAGCTCCGCGAGCGTGCGCCGCGACGGCGCCGCGCGCTCGTAGCGCAGGCGCGCGCAGAACGACGCCAGCGCGGCGCGGTCTGAGGGCGCCAGCCCGATCTCGAGGCCCTCCGCGCCGTCGTCGACCGCCGCGAGCGCCGTCTCCCACACGCCGCGCCGGGCCTCGCGCGCGGCATACGCGAGCGACGCCAGGCAGTCGCGCGAGCAGCCGCCGAGCGGCGAGGCGAGCGCCGCGTACAGCGCGCGCTCGTCCAGCGGGTTGGCGAGCGCGCGCAGGTAGGCGAGGAGGTCGCCGATCTGCTGGTGCCCCCAGAAAGCTCCCACTGCCGCCAGCGTGCGCAGGCCGCAAAGCTGCAGCGCGCGCTCGAACACTTCGAGGTCGCCGGCGGCACGCAGCAGCACCACCACCTCCCCCGCCCGTGCGCGTCCGTCTTGCACCAGCTCGGCCACGCGCTGTGCCAGCATCCGAGCCTCCGCCTGGCGCCACAGCTGCGCGCCGGGCAGGCCCGCCGCGATCGGCCCGGCCAGGTCCTCGCGCTCCTCCCAGCCGCGAACGTCGGTCAGCAGCAGCTCCACCTCCGGCTCGGCCGCATCCGTCGAGGCCGCGCCACCGCAGGGCTTGCCACGGCGGGGCTCGCCACGGCGCTCGCCAGCGCGCGCGTCGGCCCTGCCGGCGAGCAGCGGCGCGTATCCCGCGAAGCGCTCGCCGAACACCGCGTTGACGACGTCCAGCAGCGCCTCGCGACTGCGGAAGTTCCGTGTCAGGCGCAGGCTCCCGCCGAGCTCCTCCAGCTCGCCCCGTCGCGTGCGGAACAGGCTCACGTCGGCGTGCCTGAACCCGTAGATCGACTGCAGCTCGTCGCCGACCGTGAACAGGTTGCCGCGGTCGAGCGCCGCGAGGATCCCGAGCTGGCGGTGGTTGGTGTCCTGGAACTCGTCGACCATCAGCAGCTCGAAGCGATCCGACCACGCCGCGCGCACGCTCTCGCGCTCGAGCAGCAGCTCGCGTGCGAGCAGCTCCAGGTCGTCGAAGTCCACCGCCCCGCGTGCGCGCTTGACCTGCTCATAGGCGACGCCGAAGCCGTGCAGCAGCTCGTCGAGCAGCTCACGCGCACGTGCCGCGTCGGCGCCGGTGCGCGCGTCGTCATCGGCTTCGCTGCGCGCGTCGTCATCGGCGCCCGGTACGTCGGACCGCCCCTCGCCGCGCTGCGGGCGCGCTCGCGCCGCCGGCAGCCGCGGCAGGCGCACGCCACGGCTGCGCAGCTCCCCGTGCACCTGTTCGAGCATCGCGCGCACGCGGTCGACGCCGTAGGCGGCGATCAGGTCCACCGCCTCGCTGCGCTCGCCGGCGAGGAACACGCGCAGGGCCGCAGCGAACGCCAGCTCGCGCAGAGCGCCCCGCGAGGCCCTCGTCGAGGATCGCGAACGCGGGGTCCAGGCCGACCGCCAGCGGATGGGCGCGCAGCAGCCGCGCGCAGAAGCCGTGGAAGGTGCCCACGAAGGCCGCCTCGGTGTCGCGCGCCGCCTCGCGGTCGCCGAGCTCCAGCAGGCGCGCGCGCACGCGCGCGCGCAGCTCGCCGGCGGCGCGCTCGGTGAACGTGATCGCGAGGATCCGGCCGGGCGCGATCCCGTCCTCGCGGACCGCCGCGACGAAGCGCTCCACGAGCACCGACGTCTTGCCGCTGCCGGCCGCCGCCGACAGCAGCAGCGACTCCGCCCTGCGCGCGACCGCGTGCTCCTGCTCGGCCGTCAGCCCCACGCCATCTGGCCGGGCGGCCGTCACCACTCGCACCTGCAGATCGAGGGGTACATGCAGCCGCCCCGGAAAGCGCACGTCTGCGGCCGTGCCTGCAGCTCGCCGCGGCCGGCCTCCCCGGCCGCCTCCACCGCCATCGCCACGGCCTGCGAGACGAGCTCGCGCAGCTGCTCGTGCTCGAGCACGTCCGAGCGCACGCATTCCAGCTCGAGCCCCGCGTCCCCGTCGAGCGCGCCGCGAGCGCGCAGGTCCTCTCCCGTGAGCGGCTGGTAGAAGCCGCCGACCGTCGGCACGCGCAGCAGGCTTTCGACCGCGCGCATGTAGAGCGCCACCTGCACGCTGCCATCCCTGATCCACCTCGCGCCCGCCGGCGCGCGAGCGCCCTTGTAGTCGTAGACGACTGCCTCGCCGCCCGCGCTCACGTCGACGCGGTCGATCCGCCCCCGCAGCCGCACGCCGCCGCCGAGCTCCAGCGCCGGCAGATCGCTCGACTCGCCCCGCTCGCCGGTCCCCGCATGGACCTCGCCCTCGGCAAAGCCGAAGCCGAGCTCCAGAGAGCGCGGCTCGAGCGGGCTGTCGGCGGCGGCCGCGTACTCGAGATAGCGCTCCAGGTCCGCCTGAAGCCGCCGGCGCGCGGCCGTCCGGCGCTCGGGCGCGACCGACAGCGGGTGCTCGGCCTCGTTGTCCGCCAGCGCCCCGGCGAGCAGCTCGCGTGCGCGCCCGAGGCTCGCCGGCGTCAGCCGCGCGCTGCCGGTCTGCGCGCGCAGCGCTTCGAGCGTGTCCTTCAACGCCGCGTGGGCCAGCCCGCCCCGAGCGAGCGGCTCGGGGTCGGGTCGAACGCGTCCGGGCGCAGCATGCGCTCGACGAACCAGCTCACCGGGCATCCGATCCACCGCTCGAGCGACGACGGCGACCACACGTGCGCGCGCAGCTGCGCCAGCAGCCGCGCGTCGCGCAGCGCCCCGTCCCCGCGCACACCTCCCTGCGCGGCTCGTGGCGCCTCGCTCCCGGCGACTCGCCGCGCCCCGCCCGCAGGAGCCACGTCGACGGCGCCGAGCGGCCTGCGGGCGCGACCCTGGGACAGCCCGTCGGCGAACAGGTCGCACACGTCGTCCACGAACAGCGATCTGGAGGTCGCCTCGCCTTCGTCGTCGGCGGCGTGCCAGCTGAGGAACAGCCGCTCCTGCGGGCGCGAGACGGCCGCGTAGAGCAGATAGCGCTCGGCCGCGAGCGCGTCCCGCTGCTCGTCGAGCCTCAGTCCCGAGACCTCCGCGAGCCGCCGTCGCTCCTCCTCTGCCAGGAACGGCTGCGGGCGCGCGCGCGCCGGGAACACGCCCTCCTGCAGGCCGCATGCGAACAGCACGCGAACCCTGCGGGCGCGCAGCGCCAGCGGATCGAGCACCGCCACCGCGCCGCGCGGAGGATCCCCGCCGGTCGGTGAGTCCGCGCCGGCCGCCGGATGCGCGCGGCCCCCATCGCCGACGACCTCCAATCGCTCGAGCGACCGTGCCAGCTCCGCCGCCGTGGCCGGCGCCAGCTCCGGCGCGATCCGCGCCAGCTCGCGCAGCTCGCCCAGCGCCCGCCGGCCGGCCGCCAGCGCACCCGCCTCCTCGAGCTCGTCGGCGCCGAGCACGCTGGCGCGCGCGCGCCGGGGTGCGCAGAACAGCCACAGCAGCTCGCGCGCCGCGCGCTCGCACAGCGCCGCCGGCCCGCGTGCCTGCGCCTGCTCGAAGCGATCGATCGTCTCCAGGCGCCAGTTGCGCTGCTCCCACAGCGCGCGGGCCCGCTCGGCGCTGGCGGCCCCCGTTCGCCGCGCCGCGATCTCCACGCGGTCGGCGAGCGATGCTTCGCCGCCGCGTGCGCCCGGCGACGCAAGCACGCCCGGGGCGCGCAGCCACGCCAGCAGGTCGCGCAGCTCGCCCGCCCCTCCGCGCGCGTCGGGATGCGCCTCCTCGCGCTCGGGCACGCAGCGCAGCAGCCCGATCAGCGCCCTGCCGATCGCCGTGTCGGCGAACGGCGCCCGCCGGCGCAGCGCGAACGGGATGCGCGCCGCCGCGAACACCTCTTCGAGCAGGCCCTCGTCGATCCCGCCCGGGCGCACGAGGACCGCGATCTCCTCCGCCGCCACGCCGTCGTCCAGCAGCGCGCCGATCTCGCTCGCCACCAGCTCCAGCTCGGCGCGTTCGCCGCCGCCCTCCAGCAGGCGCACCGCCCCACCCGGATCGACCCGCGCAGCATCGGGCTCGAACAACGCGCGCTCGAGATGGCTCAGCGCGGCGCGCGAGCGCGGCGCGTAGTGGTCGGCGCGCGCCTCCAGCCGGCGATGCTCGCTCGCCAGCGGGAGCAGGTCGGCGAACGTCCGCGCGCGGCCCGCGAAGGCCGTGCGCCCCGGCTCGTAGGTCAGCGACACCGTCACCTCGGCGCCCACCACCCTGCCAAGCGTCTCGATCGCATCCAGCTGCAGCCGCGTCAGGTCGTCGAACCCATACAGCAGCACCGGCGTGCCGCCCCACAGCGCCGGGCGCTCGCGCAGCGCGTCCAGCGCGCGCACGGCGCGCTGCTCCGCGTCCACGCGCCCGAGCCGCTGCAGCGTCGCGCGATAGTCCGCGTAGATCCGCTCCAGCTGCGCCGGCTGGGCCGCCGCGCCGTCGGCCGCGCGCCAACTCGAGAGCGCCTGGCTCAGGCGCGCCGGCGTCACGCGCCGGACCTGCAGCTCGGCGAGCACCTCGCCCAGCGCGCGCACGAGCCCCGGTGAGCCGGAGGCCGCCCGCCCCGTGCGCGCGGCGATCGCCTCGAGCATCCGCTCGCGAGCCGCCGCGCCGAGCACCGGCTCGCCGCCGCCTGCACGCCGCACCGCCTCGCCGATCAAGCCCGCGAAGCGCTCCACGCGCACGCCCATCGCCGCCTGCTCGCCGGCCAGCTCTCGCAGGTACAGCTCCGCGTCCGCGCGCGTCGGCACGACCAGCAGCGGCTCCGCGCCGTGCGCCACGTGCCGGCGTACGGCGTCCAGCACCACCTGCGCCTTGCCGGCGTTCGCGGGCCCCGTGATCAGCGTGATCGGCATCTGCGCCTACGCGGCGCTGCGAGCCTCGACCGTCGCGGCCGTCGTCTCGGCCTCAGCCTCAGGCGGCTTGGCGCCCTCCTTGGCCCACAGCTCGTCGAACTCGACCCGCCATTTGCCCTCCTCGGTCTGGCTGAGCGCGAGGTGCGCGCGGAAGCTGCGCCCGCTGCGACCGCGAAAGCCCGTGACCGCCTGCTCGGTGTAGCCCGTTGCGGATCAGCTCGCGGGCGACCGCCAGCGGCAGCGTCTTGCCGGCTTTGGACTTCCAGATGACGAAGCCGCAGCCCGGGTCCTCGCGCGCCCAGCACGAGTAGCCCTTGCGATTCTCGACGATCTCGTGGCCGCAGATCGGGCACGGGCCGAGTCTCGCGCGCGGGATGCGCACGTCTTTGAGCGTCTCGTCAAGCTCCTTGACCGTCTCCTGCGCGAAGCCGGCGATGTCGCTCATGAACTTCTCGCGCGAGTCCTCGCCGCGCTCGATCTTCCCCAGCCGCTGCTCCCAGCTGCCGGTCAGGCCGGGAGAGGTGAGGGCGTGGTCGTCGAGCAGCCGGATCACGTTCAGGCCCTTCTCGGTGGCCACCAGCGCGCGCCCGTCGCGCTCGAGGTAGCCGACCTGATCAGCCGCTCGATGATCGCCGCGCGCGTCGCGGGCGTGCCGATCCCCGAGTCCTTCATCGCCTCGCGCAGCTCGTCGTCGTCGACGAGCTTGCCCGCCGTCTCCATCGCGCCGAGCAGCGACGCGTCGCTGTAGCGGCGCGGCGGCTTGGTTTCCTTGCGCGCGCTGGCGACCTTGCGCGTCTGCACCTGCTCGCCCTGGCAGCAGGCGCGGCAGCTGCTGCTCGGCGCCCTCGTCCTCCTCGCCCCGGGCCTCCGCTTCGGCGGCCTTCGCGTCCGCGGCGATCTCGTCGTAGACGCCGCGCCAGCCGGGCACGATCAGCAGCTTGCCGCGCGTGCGGAACACGTGCCCCGCAGGACCGTCGCCGCCGTCACCGGCCGCGACCGTCGTCTCCACGCGCGTGTTCTCGAACACCGCCTCCGGGTGGAAGACGGCGAGGAAGCGCCGACGACCATGTCGTAGATGCGCCTGTCGTCGGCGCCCATCTTCTCGACCGGTTGTGCTCCGAGCGCGTCGGGATGATCGCGTGGTGGTCTGCGACCTTCTCGTCGTTGACCACGCGCGCCAGCGGCAGCACGTCCAGGCCGACCACGTACTCGGCCGCCTTGCTGTACTCGCCTGTGCGCGCCCACCAGCTCGGCGATCGGCTTGATCTCCTCGACCATGTCGCTCGTCAGGTAGCGCGAGTTGGTGCGCGGATAGGTGAGCGCCTTGTGCTCCTCGTACAGCCGCTGCGCGGCCGCGAGCGTGCGCTTGCGCGGAGAAGCCGTAGCGGTTGTTCGCCTCGCGCTGCAGCGTCGTCAGGTCGTAGAGCATCGGCGCTTTCTCGCGCTGCTCTTTCTTCTCCAGCTTCGTGATCGTGCCCGGCCTGCCCTCGCACGCCGCCACGATCGCCTGCGCCTCCTGCTCGGTGCCGATGCGCGGGCCTTCGTGTTGCCCGGGCTGCCGGCAGGCGCCTGGAAGTGCCCGACGTAGACGCGCTCCCCGTCCGCCGCCTCACCGTTGAGCGCCGGCGCCGCGAACGTCGCGTCCACCAGCCAGTACGGCTCGGGCTTGAACGCCCTGATCTCCTCCTCGCGGCGCGCCACGATCGCGAGCGTCGGCGTCTGCACGCGCCCGAGCGAGACCGCGCCGTCGAAGGAGCTGCGCAGCCGGATCGTCGCGGCGCGCGTGGCGTTCATGCCGACGATCCAGTCCGCCTCCGAGCGCGAGCGCGCCGCCTCCTCGAGGCTCGCGAACTCCTCCGCCGGGCGCAGCGACGCGAGCGCGCTCTTCATCGCCGCATTCGTCATCGAGCTCAGCCACAGGCGCTTGACCGGCTTCTTGGCTTTCGCCTTCTCGTACAGGTACGCGAAGATCAGCTCGCCCTCGCGGCCGGCGTCGCACGCGTTGACCACCTCATCGACGTCCTCGCGGCCGAGCTGCTTGCCGACCACCGACATCTGCTTGCGCGAGCGCTCGTCGCGCACCTCCAGCTTGAAGCGCTCGGGCACGATCGGCAGGTCGGCCATGCGCCAGCTCTTGTATTTCGCGTCGTACGCTTCCGGTTCGGCGAGCTGCACCAGATGGCCCACCGCCCACGTGACCACGTGCTCCGGGCCCCTCGAGGTACCCCTCCTGCTTCTTGAAGGGGCCCGGCAGCACGCGCGCGAGGTCCTGCCCCACGGAGGGCTTCTCGGCGACCAGGAGCGTCTTGGACATGGCGGTCAGCGTAGCGGGCGCTCAAGCAGCCGACGTTCTGCCGGCGCGTACGGCGGCGCCGAGCTCATCCGCTCGTGCACGGCCCCGTGCTCACGCGGCTGTCCTCGCGCTCGTGCGCGTCGGCTTCGCGCAGCACGCTCGCCACCGTTTCGTTGGCCACGCCGTAGCCGCCGGGCTGGCGGCTGTCGACGGTCGCCGCGAAGACGGTCGTCAGGACCTGCCCGCCGGCGTCCACGAGCGGACCGCCCGAGTTGCCGGGGCGCACCAGACCGCGCAGGGGCGTGAGCAGCCGCGAGACCGGGCCCTGGCCGTAGGCGTTCTGCGTGATCACGTTCTGCGTGACTCCGATCCTCCCCGGCTGCACGTCGAACGGCCCGTTCTCCGGGTAGCCGAGGATCGCGCCCGGCGTGCCCGCCGCGGTGCTCGGAGCGAAGCTCAGCGACGGCAGGCTCAGTTCGGGCACGAGCAGCACGGCGACGTCGTCGCTGGGGTTCGAACGCGATCGGTTCGGCCCGCAGGCCGGCGCGCTGCCTTCCACCTCCACCGTCGTGTCGCCCTCTCCCGCCACCACGTGCGCATTCGTCACCACCACATCCGCCGGCGCCACCCAGCCCGAGCCCTCGATCGCCAGACCGCACGCGGTGCCGTCCACGCGCACGACGCTGCGCGAGGCGGCCTGCACGCCGGGAGCGTGCGCGATCGCGGGCTCCGGTGCGGCGACGTCTGGCGAGCGGGCCGCTGCATCGAGGGCATCGGATCCAGGCGCGCGAGCGCGTTCAGGATCGGACCAGACGGCGGCAGCACCTCGTTGAGCTTGCGCAGGATCGCCGATCGCTGGATGTCGGCCTGCAGCTGGCTCTGCCCCGGCGTCTGGCCGGCGACGGCCGCCGCGATCCACACGATTCCCAGGCCCGAGCGCCGCGCCGAGCGCGGCGCCGAGCACCCCGTCGAGCAGGCCCGATGCCCGGGATGATCAGGGTGCGGCGCAGCCTGAACCCGAGCCCCTCGAGCCCGCTCGCCAGGATCGCCCCGCCGAGCAGCGCGCCGAGCAGGCCGAACGCTGGGGCGTACGGCGAGGCCGAGCCCTGCGGCAGCACCAGCGGAGCCAGCACGCGTGCCCAGGAAGGCGCCGAGCGCGAACCCGCAGAACGACAGCGCCCCGACGATGAAACCCTGCCGGAAGCCGAAGATCGCGAGGATCGACGCAAACGCGACGATGAGCCAGTCCAGCTGAGTCACCTGTCATGTTCTACAAGCTCCGTGACTGAAAGCCGCAACCAGCGCCTGCGACGCGCGCGCCCTGTCCTAGTGCTGGCCGCGGTGGCCTTCGCGGCCGGCGCTGTGCGCTCGGCGCCGACCACGGCGCTCCCGCCGGGTACGCGCTCGCAGACGGGTTCGCCGAAGCCTGGACCAAGGGCGACTACGCGAGCATGTACACGGACATCGCCGCCGCCTCGCAGAGCTCGACGTCGGTGAGCGAGTTCGCAGACGCCTACCGGCAGGCGCTGATCACGGCGACCGCCACCCACGTGCGGATGACCGGCTCCGCGCGCGGCGCTCCGGGCGGCGAGGTGGAGGTGCCCGTGCGGGTCGACACCCGGCTGTTCGGCGTCCTCTCGCTCGACTTCGCATTCACGACCGTCGAGGACCCGGGCGCGGGCACGCGCATCGCCTGGACGCGCTCGCTCGAGTTTCCCGGCGTGCGTCCCGGTGAGCTGCTCACCCGCCGCACCAGCCTGCCGCGGCGGGCGACGCTGCTGGCTCGCAACGGCAGCGTGCTGGCCGAAAGCCCGCCTGGCGCCGCCTCGGCGCTGTCGGGCGAAGCCACTCGCAACTCCCCGCTGGGCAACGTGGCGAACGCCGTCATCGGCACCGTCGGACCGGTGCCGGCCTCACGCCGCCGGGAGCTGGAAGAACGAGGGCGTGCCACCCGAAGCGACCGTCGGCCTGAGCGGCCTCGAGCTCGCGCTGGACGCTCGCCTGCGGGGAACCCCCGGCGGCGAGCTGCTCGCGGGAGCGCGCCCGCTGGCCTACGCCGCGCCCCATGCGGCGCCGCCGGTGCGCACCACCATCTCCCCGTCGCTGCAGCAGGCGGCCGTGAGCGCGCTCGGCGACCGCTACGGCGGCATCGTCGCCATGCAGCCGTCGACCGGCAGCTCCTGGCCGTAGCGGGGATCGGCCTCGACGGCCTCCAGCCGCCGGGCTCGACCTTCAAGATGGTCACCACCAGCGGCGTGCTGGCGGCCAGGATCGCCACCCCGAACACCGTCTTCCCGTACGCGACGTCCGCCACGCTCGACGGGGTCAAGCTGAACAACGCCAACGGCGAGGAATGCGGCGGCACGCTGGAACTCGGCGTTCGCCGTGTCGTGCAACTCGGTGTTCGCACCGCTGGGGTCAAGCTCGGCGCGGCGCGTCTGGTGGCGACCGCCGAACGGTTCGGCTTCAACCACCAGCCCGGGATCGTGGGCGCGTCCGAGAGCACGCTGCCCTCCGCGGCCGACATTCAGGGCGAACTGGCGTCGGGTCCACGGCGATCGGCCAGGGCCAAGTGCTCGCCACGCCGCTCGAGATGGCGACGGTGGCCGCGACGATCGCCGACGGCGGGCACCGCCCCAGCAGACGTTCGAACCGCCGGCCCGGCCGCGCCGGCGCCAGCGTCACGAGCGAGTCCGCGACGCGCACCATGCGCCACCTGATGATCGGCGTCGTGCGCGAGGGGACCGGGACGGCCGGCGCGATCCCGGCGTGACCGTCGCCGGCAAGACCGGCACCGCCGAACTGGGATCCCGACGTGCACCCACGACCACCTCGAGCGCCGAAGCGAGCTCGACCGAGCGCGGGAAACTGGCAAGGCAAGGCTGCCCGCAGAGCGCCGAAAGCGAACGCGGCCAGAACACCGACGCCTGGTTCGCCGCGTTCGCCCCAGCGCTGAAGCCGCAGATCGTCGTCTGGGTGATGCTCGTCAAAGACGGCGCCGGCGGCGACACCGCCGCGCCAGCTGCCGCGCGAAGTGCTCGAAGCGGCGCTGGCGGAACCTTACGTCGTCGAGCTCTGCCGTAGGCCGATTCCGTCGGGTCTTCGGGGTCGATCGCGATCTTCAGCTCGAGCGGCCGGTTGTCGAGCGAGACGACCTGGATCTTGTACAGCAGCACGGGCCCTGGGCGGGATCGTCGCGGCGATCGTGCCGAGAAGCGGGGATCGGTTTTTGGGCTCGCACCATGCCCGCGCGGTAAGCGAATTGGTTGGTTTCGCCGGGCGCGATCGGCGTGTAGGTGTTTTCCTGGGTGTCGGTGATCGTCATGCTGCTCGCCGCCTGGTAGGGCGTGTTGGTGTTGTTGTAGACCTGCATGAAGACCGCGAACCACTCCTGGCCGGGTTCGAGCTTGCGCTCGGCCGGAGTCAGGCCCTGCAGGTAGGTGGCGTCTTCGCTGTTGCGGGGTTCAGCTCGCGCGAGAGCTGAACCTCGTAGACCAGCGGCCCGACGTTCAGGTACGGCGCGTTGGCACCGGACCCGCCCGCGTAGGTGCCGGTCGTGACCCGCGTGTGGGAGTCGCCGCACGCGCTGAGGGCGAGCGAGCCACGCGGGAGCACGAGCGGGAGCGTGCGGACGGCAGGCTATCCCGCAACGGTGGGCGCGCGCGAGCCGGGAGATGCGGACTGGACTCATGCGACGCGGCAGTTTACCCACCGGCGACCGTGACGCGGTGGCCACGGCCCTCCCCGCGCTCGAGGATCTCCCGCAGCCTGCGCATCGCGCGCCGTTCTTGCGCTCGCATCCACCTGCGCGCGCCGATCGCCTCCATCAGCCGGTCGGACAGCGTCGCCGGCACGGTCTCGAGCGTGAACTGCACCCTCGTCGAGTCCGCGGCCGCCGGGTCCAGCGCGTAGACGCCGAGCGTGCGCACGCGGTTGTTCTTGCCGGTGCGACCGACCTCGACTATCCGGTGCGGGCGCTGCACCTCGGCGAACGTCGACGTCCGCCCAGCTGAATCGGTTGCCGGGGGCCTTCACGCGAAAGCGCGCACCGGCGCCCGCGCCGACGGAGTCCACGCGCGTCAGATGCCAGTCGACCAGGTAGTGGTCGGTGAACTCCGGGTGGTTGGCGATGTCCTGCAGGTAGTCGAACACCTGCTCGCGCGGGGCGGATCGATGATCGACACGGTCACCGGGTCCATGGCGCCCGCAAGTCTATTGACCGCGACCGGCGGGCTCGGCTCCAGGCCGCGCGCGCGGTGAGACGCACGGCGTGGCCGTGCTCGCAGTGCCGGACGAGCTCGCTGGCCAGCGGCGCCGCGCGGCGGGCAGGACGGCACAGCTCGCACACGATCCGCTGCTCGCGCCCCGCGTACACGTGGACCTGCTCGCCGGTCAGCGGCGTGCGCCCGCAGTCCGCGCAACGGTCGCGATCGGCCTCGAGCGCGCCGAGTCCGCGGCGCAGCAGCACGCGCTCCAGTTGCTCGACATGAGTCGACGGCGAGGCCATGATCGTTGGAGTTCGCCGCCGCGCCCCGCCTCCTGCCGCGGGGTCGCCGATCCCGCGCCCCGTTTACGCCGGCCATCGGGCGGGTAGCTCAGCAGCTGACGGCGACCGACAAGCCCATCGGCCATGCACCTGAACTGTCGACGCGATACGATTATCCAGAACTCCGGCCGGGCTTGACAGTCTTGTTATGATTGCCACGAGTTTCCCCCCGACCAGCAGCATGCTTCCCCGGCGGCGACATCCCGGCGGCAACTCATAGGGAGGAGGCGCAGCATGGACTCACTTACCTCGGGCACCTTCGCCGGCGCCGGTTCGTTTCGCTGCGCCGGTTGCGACTACACGCTGACGCTCAACGGATCGGACGTGCTCCCCGACTGCCCCGGCTGCGGGGGACGGGAGTTCGTTCGCGCCTCCCTGTTCAGCACCGAGCGCATCGCCGCGGGGGCCACCTCGACGAGCATCACGGGAGCCGGCGAAGGGACGCTCGCGCAGCCGCCCGCCGCCGACCGCGAGGCCCAGCTGGCACACGCCAGGGAGCTGATCGAGCAGCCCGGCGAGTACCTCTGCTACGAGGAGAACGGCGAGCCGCGGACGGTCGCGCTGACGCGTGAGTGGACGCGCATCGGACGCAGCCTGGCCGCCGACCTGCGCTTCGACGACCCGACCGTGTCCGCGCCGCCACGCGCTGATCGTGCGCCAGCCCGACGGCGTGCGCGTGCTCGACGACCGCAGCCTCAACGGCGTGTTCGTCAACGGCGACCGCGTGGACGGAAGACGCTGCAGCGACGGCGACGAGATCCTGGTCGGGCGCTACCGCCTGACGTTCCTGAGCGTGCCGCCCGACCCCGCACGCGCCGCCGAGCGCGCCGCTGAGACCCCGCTGCACAGCGTCGGCTGAGGCGCCCGCGGCGATTCGCGCCACTGGCCGCGCACCGCGTCGCCGACGTACTATCGCTGCCGCGATGGCGCAGACGATCGCTGTGCTCTCGCAGAAGGGCGGCACCGGCAAGACGACCACGGTGCGCACGCTCACCGACGTGTTGCGCCGCAGCGGCGTGCGCACGCTGGCGGTCGATCTCGACCCGCAGGGCAACCTGTCGGACTACTTCGACCTGCCGCCCGACGATCGAGCCGACGATCGCCGACGTGCTCTCCGCCCTGCACGCGCGCGGCGGAGGCGATCCACGACGACATCATCCCCGCCAACCTGAGCCTCGCCGAGGCCGAGCTGATGCTGGGCGGCAAGATGGGCCGCGAGCTGACGCTCAGGCGCGCGCTCGAGCCGATGTGCGCGACGACTACGACGTGATCCTGATCGACTGCCCGCCGTCGCTCGGACTGCTCACGGTCAACGCGCTGGTCGCCGCCGACCGCGCGCTGTCGACCGCCGAGGCCCAGTACTTCGCGCTACAGGGCGTCGAGCAGGCGATGGAGGTGGTCGAGCTCGCGCGCGACAGCCTCAACCCGCGAGCTGTCGCTGCTGGGCGTGCTGCTCAACCTCGCCGACATGCGCACCGTCCACTCGCGCGAGGCGCTCGCGTCGCTGAGGGAGCGCTTCGGAGAGCAGGCTCTTCGACTCGGTCGTCCGCTCGTCGATCGCCTACGCCGAGTCGGCCGAGCGGGCGCGCTCGATCCTCGACCACCGGCCCGACCTCGGCGCCGACTACCTTGCGCTCGCGGCCGAGGTGCTCGCGCGCCTGCAGGGGCTGGACGACGCCGGCGAGCGGCTCGCCCAGCTCGCAGCCAGCGCCTGAGAACAGCTGTTACAGCGCGTCCACGTAGGCGCCCTGCAGCCTCGAAGGACACCCGCAGCAGCTTCGCCCAGCCGTCGATCTCCGGGGCCAGCGCCTCGACGACGGCGCCCGTCTGCTCGTAGAAGCACCACACCAGCACCGTCGGGCCCGCGCCCGAGATCGTCGCCCCGAGCGCGCCCAGCTCGCGCGCGCGGCCGGCCAGCTCGAACGAGCGCGGGAACAGGCTCGCGCGCTGGCGCTGGTGCAGCCGGTCGTGCAGGCCGCGCGCGACCAGGTCCCAGTCGCCGAGCGCGAGGCCGAGCGTCAGCAGCGCGCGTGCGCGACGTTGAAGACGGCGTCCGCCATCGGCACCTGCGCCGGCAGCGCCGCGCGCGCCGCGCGCGTGCGCACCGCCTGCTCTGGCACGACCGCGAGCGCCTCCAGGCCGGTCGGCGGATCGAAGCGCGCCACCTGCCCGTCGGCGCATACGACGAAGCCGCCGTACAGCGCCGCCGCGACGTTGTCGGGATGGCCCTCCAGCTCGCTCGCCAGCGCCAGCAGGTCGGCGTCCAGCTCGAACAGGTGGTCGGCCGCCATCAGCCCGGCGACGATCGCCGCCGCGCTCGACCCCAGCCCGCCGGAGAGCGGTATCTCGCGAGCTGATCCTGAACGTGAAGCCGTCGGCGGGGTGCAGCCGCTCGAACGCCCTGCACGCACAGGTTCTCGCGCCCGGTGGACACCGCCAGCTCGGTCTCGCACCGCGAACTCCCCGGTCTCGCTCCACCTCCAGCTCCAGGCGCAGGCCGAGCGCTGCCGCCATGCAGTCGAACCCGGGGCCGAGGTTGGCCGACGACGCCGGCACGCGCACGACCCGACGACGTCGGAGGAACGAGGGGCCCGGCTGGTCGTCCTGCGGCCGACTGCGCCACCCCTGTTCGAGGAGCGAGGGCCCGGCTGGTCGTCCTCCGGCCGACTGCGCCACCCTCTACGGATCACCCAGCACCGCTTCCTCGATCGGCCCCATCTCCACCGGGCAGGGGATCACGCGGCCGTCGTTGTGAGCGATCGCCGTCTCCGGGTCCTTCAGGCCGCGACCGGTGAGCACGCACACGACCTGCTCGGCGCCGTCGGCGCCGTACTTGAGCAGGCCGGCGACCGACGCCGCGGAGGCGGGCTCGCAGAACATGCCTTCGCTGGAGGCCAGCAGCCGGTAGGCGGCGAGGATCTCGCTGTCGGTGACCGCGCGGATCGCGCCGCGCGAGTCCCGGCGCCGCGGCCATCGCGTCCTCCCAGCGCACCGGGTTGCCGATCCGGATCGCGCTGGCGACGGTTTCCGGGTGCTCGACCGGGTGGCCGAGCACCAGCGGCGCGGCGCCCTCGGCCTGGAAGCCGAACATCCGCGGCGCCGCGCCCATCTCGCTGGAAGCCGCGCCAGTAGGCGGTGATGTTGCCGGCGTTGCCGACCGGGATGCACAGCGCTTCCAGCGCGCCGCCCAGGCCCTCGTGGATCTCGAACGCGGCGGTCTTCTGGCCTTCGATGCGGTACTCGTTGACGGAGTTGACGAGCACGATCGGGTGCGTGTCGGCGAGCTCGCGCACGAGCGTCAGCGCCTGGTCGAAGTTGCCCTCCAGGGACGATCACGCGCGCGCCGTGCATGAGCGTCTGCGCGAGCTTGCCCTGCGCGATCTTGCCCTCGGGAACGATCACCGCGCAGGTGATCCCCGCGCGCGCCGCGTATGCGGCGGCGCTGGCGGCGGTGTTGCCGGTGGAGGCGCAGATCACAGCCTTGGCCCCTTCGCGCACGGCCGCGGACACTGCGCACGTCATGCCCCGGTCCTTGAACGAGCCGGTGGGGTTGGCGCCCTCCAGCTTCAGGCGCACGGACGCGCCCACCATCTCCGAGAGCACCGGCGCGCGCAGCAGCGGCGTCGAGCCCTCCTGGAGGCTCACGAGCGGGTCGCCCGGCGCGAACGGGAGACGGTCGCGGTAGCGCTCGATCAGCGGCACTTGGATGCCGGAGAACGCCGCCCCTTCGACCATGGGCAGCGGTACTGCGGTCGGCTCGCTCATACAAACTCCTCTTCGATCACACGAATTGTCCGGGGCACCGAGCGCACGAACTCGAAGCCCGCGATGCGCTCGATCGCCGCGCGCAGGCGCGACTCGAGCACCGGGTGGATGACCATCACCAGCCGCGCGTGCTCGCCCAGGCCGCGCTGCACGCACCGACTTGATCGACACGCCCTGCTCGCCGAGCACCTGCGCGACGGCGCGACAGCACGCCCGGGCCGGTCGGCCACCTCCATGTGCATGTAGAAGGCGCTCGAGCACGTCCTCGACCAGCGCGCAGCGCCAGCGGCGGGGCGGGCGGCCGCGCGCCGCCGGTCATCACGCTGACGACGTCGCCGAGCACCGCGCTGGCGGTCTGGCGGCCGCCGGCGCCGGGGCCGGACATCGTGATCTCGGTGATCGCCTCGGACTCGACGGTCACCGCGTTGAAGGGCCCGACACCGAGGCGAGCGGATGCCCGGCGTAGAGGAACGCGGGATGCACGCGCACCGACAGCCCGCCGTCGCGCCGCTCGGCGGTGCCGATCAGCTTCAGCCCGAGACCGAGCTCGCGGGCGTACTCGAGGTCGTCGGCGTGCAGGTGCTCGATGCCCTCGTAGCGGACCTCGTCGAGGTGCACGGGCGAGCCGAACGCCAGCCGCGCGAGGATCGCCATCTTCGCCGCCGCGTCGCGGCCCCTGACGTCCTCGCTCGGGTCGGCCTCGGCGTAGCCCAGCGCGCTGCGCCTCGGCCAGCGCCTCGGCGTAGCTGGAGCCGCGCGGCCATCTCCGTGAGGATGAAGTTGGTCGTGCCGTTGACGATCCCGTGGATCCGCTCGATCGGCGCGCCCGCAAGCGACTCCTCGAGCACGCGCACGACCGGCACGACGCCCGCGACGGCCGCCTCGAAGCGCAGCTGCACGCCATGCTCGCGCGCGGTCTCGAACAGCTCCTCGCCGTGCTGGGAGAGCAGCTGCTTGTTGGCGGTGACGACATGCCTTGCCGGCGCGGAGCGCCGCCAGCAGATACTCGCGCGCCGGCTCGATCCCGCCGATCAGCTCGACGAGCAGATCCGAGCGGTCGAGGATCTCCTCGAAGTCGCCGCGGCTGCGCGTGAGCACCCCGCCGAGCACCGGCCGGCGCCCGGTGAAGCGCTCGATCTCTCCGCGCGCTCCTCGAGCAGCTCGGCGAAGCGCCGAGCCGACGGTGCCGTGGCCGAGCAGGCCGACCGTGAACGGCGGCGCCGAGCTCCGACGATCAGCGGCCATCGGCTGCGCTCGCCTGGTCAGGAGACATCACGCGCGGTCAGGTCCTCGTAGCGCTCGCGCCTGACGACGACGCGCGCGTCGCCGTCTCGGCAGAAGACCACCGGCGGCCGCGGCACGCCGTTGTAGTTGTTGGCCATCGCGTAGCCGTAAGCGCCGGTCGCGGGCGTCACGATCACGTCGCCCGGGCGCGGGTCCGCGAGCAGCGCCTGGCGCACGATCACGTCGCCGGACTCGCAGTGCTTGCCGGCGAGCACGCACTCGCGTCGCCGCCGCCGAAGCGGTCGGCCACATGCGCCTCGTAGGAGGCGCCGTAGAGCATCGGGCGCATGTTGTCGGACATGCCGCCGTCGACGGCCACCCAGCGCGAGACGTTCTGCTTGACGCTCTCGACCGTGTAGAGCGTGACGCCGCGTTCGCGCACAGCGCGCGGCCGGGCTCGACCAGCAGCCGCGCGTCCGCGCCGATGCCGCCTCGCGCGCGGCGCCGCACGATCGTGCGCGACGTACTCCTCGATCGAAGGCGGCGGGCCCTGGTCCTCGGTGTATGCGACGCCCGAGCCCGCCGCCGAGATCGTAGACGGAGAACCCGCCACCCCCCGAGCTTCGCGAGCTCGGCCGCCTCGCGCCGGAACGGCTCGAGCGTCCAGCAGCTGCGAGCCGATGTGCGCGTGCAGTCCCTCGCAGCGCCAGGCCCTCCACGCACCGCATCCGCGCGATCGCCGCGCGCGCCTGCGCCATCGAGAAGCCGAACTTCGAGTCGGCCTGGCCGGTGGAGATCTTCTCGTGGGTGTCGCCGCGACATCCGGGCGTGACGCGCATGAGCACGCGGCTGGCCGCCTGCGCGATCGCCAGCTCGCCGTCGGCGACGCGAGCCAGCGCTCGATCTCGTCGAAGTTGTCGAGCACGATCAGACCCGACCCGGTGCGCGCAGCGCCATGCGCAGCTCCGCCTCGGACTTGGCGTTGCCGTGCATGCACGATCCGCTCCGCGGGAAAGCCGGCCTGCAGCGCGAGGTGCAGCTCCCCGCCGGAGGCCACGTCGCACCACAGCCCCTCCGCGGCGAACAGCGCCAGCACGGCGGTGCAGGGGAACGCCTTGGAGGCGAACACGACGTGGAAGTCCTCGTGGCCGGCGTTCGCGCCCGGCCTGCCACGAACGCGCGCGCGCGGGCGCGCAGATCGTCCTCGGCGACGACGTATGCGGGCGTGCCGAACTCCCGCGCCAGCTCGATCGTGTCGCACCCGCCGACCTCCAGGCGCCCGCGCTCGTTGAGGCGGCTGCCCAGCGGGAACGACGTGGGAAAGGCTCGTGCCGGTGGCCATGCCGCTGATTATCGCTTGCCGGCCGGGAATGGCTCGGGGTCGGACGACGACCGGGAATGAGCCCGGCGCCGCGCTGATGCTCACGCGCGCGCGCGGGCGCACCGCCCGGCGACAGGCGCGACCGCCGCCGGCGCCCAGCCGTGCAGGCCCCCACGACGAGCTATCACGGTCAGCCACACGATGCCGATCGCCAGCAGCACGATGCTCTCGAGCTGCGGCGCCGTGAGCCCCGCGAGCACCTCTTTGTTGCGCCGGATGAACTCGACGAGGAAGCGCTCGAGCCCGCTGCCGACCGGTACAGCGCGAACACCACGCCCGGGCGCACGCGGTCGCGCAGCTGCCACAGCAGGTACGCGAGCAGGCACATCGTCACGGTCTCGTAGATCGGCGTCGGCTGCACGCGTCACGCCCGGCGGCGTGGGGACGGTGCCGTGCGGATAGCCCATCGCCCACGGCAGGCGTCGAGCGGATCCCGTAGTCGCCGTCGCCGGAGACCTGGCAGCCGATGCGCCCGATCGCGTAGCCGAGCGCGAGCGCCGTCGCGCACATGTCGAACATGCGCAGTTCCAGCGCGTCGCGCCAGCGCATCCAAGCCAGCACGCCGATCGCGCCGCCGATCGCGCCGCCGTACCACACCAGGCCGGAGCCGGAGAAGATGCTCCCGATCAGTTCGTGCTTGACCTGGCTGTAGTTCTGGATGACGAAGTACCCGCGCGCGCCGATCACCCCTCCGAGCAGCGCCGAGAACGCGACCTCGTACGCCCAGTCGACCGGCTTGTCCATCTCGCGCAGGCGGCGCGCGAGGACGCAGCCGCAGGCGAGGAAGCCGAGCGCGAACATCACGCCGAACGTCTTGATCGAGATGCCCACGATTTCGATTTCGGGCTTCATCGCAGCGGAGCGCTGGGGACTGCGGAGCATCGTTCGCGGCCGAACTCTAGGGCACCCGTACCCGCTTCTGCGACAATCACACGCATGGCTGCGCGGAGATCCAGCTTCGGCAAGGACACGGGCCTGCAGGCGCGGATGCTGTTGACGATGTTCCTGCTCGGGCTCGTCTACGTGGTGTTGATCGGCGCCCTGTTCGCGGCCGGCGCCGGCGCCGGCCTGATCGTGGTCGTCGCCGTGGTCCTGCTGCTCGTGCAGCTGTTCGCCTCCGACAAGATCGCGCTGGCGACGCTGGGCGCAAAGAGGTCTCCCCCGGGCAGAGCCGGAGCTGCACGGGATCATCGAGCGGCTGTGCGTGCAGGCCGACCTGCCCAAGCCGCGCGTGTGCGTGATGGAGACGCTCGATGCCGAACGCGTTCGCGATGGGCCGCTCGCAGAAGTCAAGCGACCGTGTGCGCGACGCGCGGCATCCTGCGACATGCTCTACGCCCGCCGAGCTCGAAGGCGTGATCGGCCCACGAGCTCACGCACGTGATCAACCGCGACGTGATGGTGATGACGCTGGCGAGCTTCTTCGCGACGCTCGCCTCGATGATCATCCAGTTCGCGCTCTTCTTCGGCGGCGGCTTCGGCGGCGGCTACGGGCGCAGCCGCGACGAGGAGGAGGGGATCTTGCTTCGTGCTGCTCGTCTCGGTGCTGGTCTACGCGATCTCCTTCCTGCTGCTGCGAGCGCTCTCGCGCTACCGCGAGTTCGCCGCCGACCGCGGCTCGGCGGTGCTCACCGGACGCCCGAGCGCGCTGGCCTCCGCGCTGCTGAAGATCAGCGGCACGATGGAGCGGATTCCCAGCCAGGACCTGCGCAGGGCGGAAGGCATGAGCGCGTTCTTCATCGTGCCCGCCCGCACCAAGAAGTCGCTGATGAACATCTTCGCCGACCACCCGCCGCTGGAGCAGCGCGCTGGCCGCGCTGGAGCGCCTGGAGTCCCAGAGCTCCAGGGCACGCCCCCGTCCTGACGCCGGCATGGGCCTGCGCGACATCCTCACCGGCCGCCACGCGGTCAAGGGCCCGGCGCCCGACCGCCTGTTCGCGATCGCCACCGCCTACGTCACGCTCCAGGCCGAGCACCAGATCGAGCCCGCCGGCAACGCCGCGATCGTCTTCCAGGCGCTGGCGACCAGCGAGTTCGAAACGACGCTCAGCGAAATGGAAGAGGTCGTCACGGCCACCGGCGGGGAGAGCGGCACGACCGTCCCCACCCAGGACGACAGCTACGGCTACCGCTGGCTGGTGCTTGCGAATCCCGCCGGGACGCCCAGCGTGGAAGACCTGGCGGTGGGCATCAACGCCGTCTCCAGCTCGATCGAGACGGCCGGCTACGGCGAGCGCCTGCTGTGTGCAGTGTTCGCGTTCGTGGATGCGCAGAAGCGGCGTATCTACTTCATCTACAACTACAAGCGCGGCTGCTGGTACCCGTTCGTGCCTGTCTGGAGATCCGCACCCACCCGACCAGCGAACGCTCGACCGAGCGCGAGCTGCAGCTGAAGGCGCAGATGGCCTCCGAACTGCCGATCGAGCCGGAACTCGAGCGCTGGTTCCCGCTGTGGGGAATCCCGATCTGACGCCGGGATCGGCGCCGGTCCCCGATCGGCCGCTAGTCCGGGATCAGACCCTCGCCGGTGAACTCCCTGCCGGCCTCCTCGAAGCTGAAGTCGGCGGGCGGAAGGATCACGTCCGAGCCCTCGAGCTCGTCGTCGCCGAGGCAGCGTGCCCCGCGACGCACGTAGTCGAGCACGCGCGGCGAACGCGTCGGCGAAGCCGGCCTCCTCGCCGGCTGTCGACGATCGACAGCGCCTGGCCGCGGAGCTCCTCGAGCCGCTCGGCATCGCTGTCGGCGAGCCGGTACTGGCCCTCGCCGGAGATGCGGACGATCATGCCTGCCCCTCTCGCTCGGCTGAGCCTCCTCCGCCGCAGGCGGCGGCGCCGGCCTCGCCGGCGTCCGGTGCGCTCGCGGCGATCTGCGGCGCCGGCGGCGCCCTCGGCCGAGTTCGCTCTTCATCTTCGCCAGCTCATCTTCGACGGCGGACGCGCTGGAGAGCTGTTTGAGCTGGCGGTCGATGTCGTCTTCGCCGGCGCCAAGCTGGGTGATGTCGTCGAAGGTGCCCGCCGCTTCGAGCTCCGGACACGGCGTCGGCGCGCGCCTTCATGTTTTCGGTCTTGTCGACCGCGCGCTGCATCGCCAGTCCCACGTCGGCCATCTGCTCGCCGACGCCGGTGGCCGCCTCGGAGATCCGCACCTGGGCCTCGGCGGCCGAGTACTGGGCCTTGATGACCTCCTTCTTGGTGCGGAACGCTTCGATCTTGGCGCGCAGTTTCTGCTCGGAGTCGGTCAGCTTCTGCTGCTGGTCTTCCAGTTCGGCGACCTGGGTGTCGAGCCACTGCAGCTCGGTCTGGGCGACGTTCTTGCGTTCGAGCGCGGTCCTGGCGCGAGGTCCTCCTGACCGGAGGCCAGCGCCTGGCGGGCCTGCGTGTCGAGCTTGACGACGCTCTGCTGCAGCGTGCTCTCCTGCATCTGCAGGCGCTTCTTGGCGGTCACCACGTCGGCGATGCCCTTCTTGACGTTCTGCAGCTGTTCGACCTGCTTCTGGTAGCTGTAGTCGAGCGTCTCGGCCGGATCTTCGGCGCGATCCAGCAGCTTCGAGACCTTCGCCTTCACGACGGTAGACATGCGCCCGGTCAAGCCGGCCATCTGATCCTCCTGTTTGCTGTTCTGAGAGGCGACCGACCCGATCTCGGCCAACACCGTCAAGCGTAGCCGACCGGGAGCGCGCTGAGCGATCGGATCCGGCCGGCGCGTCAGAGCCCGAGCGGGTGACGAACGACGAATCCGGCGTTGGTCTGGCGCAGCGGGCGCCAGCGCGGGCCCTCGAGGTTGGATGGGTCTTCCGCGGGGCTGGTGTCCAGACGCAGACCGGCGACGGTCATGTACGCGTGGCCGGCGTTGGAGAAGATGGCGACCCAGCGCCCGGCCCCGTGCGACCCCCAGCTCTCGAATTCCGAGGAGTCCTCCGGCGCGGCCAGCAGGTTGCCGCCGTGCAGGGCGAACGACACCGTGCCCGAGCAGTCGTAGCCGGGCGAGATGAACGAGGCGTGTCCGCCGCCGTAGATGTACGGCAGCCCGATCAGCTCGTTGCCGGCCCAGATGATCTCCTGGATGACCGCCGGAACGCCCATCGGCGCGGCGGCGAGGCCGTCGACGAAGCGCGCGGTGGTGCCGGGGACCAGCAGCTGCGGCCGCAGCGTCGGCCCCTTCGCCGAGGTCATGCCGTCGCCGGTCGTCAGTTCGCCGGGAATGCCGCTCGCGAGTTCGCTCGCCCCCGGTTCGCTCGACGCTGCGACGATGCCGCCGGTGCTCGCGGCGGTGCTGTTCGCGGCCGTGCTGCTCGCGGCGGTGCCGGTCGTGACGCTGACTTTGGCGGGGACGGCGTACGGGACGACTTCGCCGGTCGTCGTCTTCTCGTAGACCGGGCCCTTGTAGGCGATGTTGGGCGTCTTGGCGGTTATTGGCGCCAGGTGGATCGGCGCGGCGGGCTTGGTCGTGGGCGCCGGTTCCGCGGCGACGGCCCCGCCGGTTCCGCCCGCCAGCGCGCTGGGGGCGGCGACCGCATCGACTGCCGCGATCGACAAGCTGCAAAGAATTACGCTGAGCGTACGACCCCGCACAAGCACAACCTCTTTCGTCGGCCTCCGGGGTTAGCTGACGGGCTAGCGCTGAAAGAGCCTGCGCTTCACACGGCTTACCGTGGGATTCGCCCCAACAACTTGGGTCCCCCGTTCCTTGACACCTGATCAAGGACTCGGCATTCGGGCGGGCACGCTAGCAGAGTGCAAGGACGCTTGCAGGGCTTGCATACGCTTTTGGCAGGTTTTCCCGCAAATCCCGCGGTTTTCGCGCGATCGCTAGTGTGCCCGCCATGCGCACCGTCGCGCGAGGACCGCTTCTGACCGCGCTGGTGCTGTTCGCGGGCCTGGCCGGCTGCGGCAGGAGCGCGCCCACGCCGGCCGGCGGCGCGATCTCGGCGCGCAGGCTCGCGCCGGTGGCCGCCCAGGGCGCGGTCAGCGTGGCCACGCGCAACACCACCCGCCTGGGCGGCTCCGATGTGGCGGCGGACGCGGCGGCGGTCGCGCGCGCGGCATACCCGGGCCTGACCGCGGCGACGCGCCCGCTCGCGGTGGTGCTGGTGGACGAGCGCGACTGGCTGCCCGCGCTGGCCGCCTCGGTGCTCTCGAGCGCTCCCGCCGGCGCCCCGATCCTGTACGCCGAAGGCGACACGCTGCCCGCGGTCAGCCGCGAGACGCTCGAAGCGATGCGCCCGCTGGGAGCGCCGGCCCTGGGCGGTGCCCAGGTGATCCGGATCGGCACCGCGGCGGCGCTGCCGGGAAGCTACGTGACGCGCACCGTGCCGGTGGGCGCGCCCGCGCTCACCGCGGCGAACGTCGAGAAGCTGGCGGCCACGCTCGACGGGGGCAGCGCGCCGAGCCAGGCGATCGTGCTCGTCGCGGAAGCGGCCCCCGCGCTGGCCATGCCCGCGGCGGGCCTCTCCGCCGAGAGCGGCGCCCCGATCCTGTTCGTGACGGGTGCACAGGTTCCCGCGCAGACGGCGGCGGTGCTCGCGACCCTGCACAAGCCTTCGATCTACGTGATCGACGCAGCTGCGCTCGGCAGCCACGCACTGGATGAGCTGCGCAGGCTCGGCACGGTGAAGCCGATCACCGGCGACGGCGGAGCGTCCTCTGACCAGCAGGCGGTGCAGAGCGCGATCGAAGTCGCGCGCTTCACCGACGGCACGTTCGGCTGGGGGGTCAAAGAACCCGGCCACGGCCTCGTGTTCGCGAACCTCGCGCGTCCGCTCGACGCGCCCGCCGCGGCCCTGCTGTCGGCGACCGGCGACTACGGCCCGCTGCTGCTGCTCGCGAGCGCATCGCAGGTCCCGCCGGCGCTCGTCAGTTACCTGTCCGACATCCAGCCCGCATACAGCAACCCGCAGTTCCCGCCGGTGCGAGGCGCGTACAACCATGGCTGGCTGATCGGCGACGAAACGGCGATCTCCGCCGTCACCCAGGCCGAAATCGACTCGATGCTGGAGATCGGCCCCCAGGGACGAGCCTCCGAAGAATCGTCGGTCTCGCGAGTCGAATAATGTCGGCCCGGCAAGTCGAACGACCACAGAGCCCAAATTGAGTCAAGCCGAGGACCCACGACGTCTAAGCCGCAAGGCGAGCGCACACGAGGTGAGCGTCGAGGACGTGCGCCAGCTGATGGGCGCCTCGACCCCGCACTTCGCGCTGCAGCTGCGCAACCGCATCGCCAACCTGATCGCCGACCTGCCCGCCGATCACCCGGCGCGCATGGAAGGCGAGCGCGAGATCGCGCGACTGCAGCGGCTCGGCTACGAGGGCGAGACGCGCGGCGAGGGCGCCGCCGAGGGCGAGCGCCCGCTGCCCTCGCTCAATCTCGCCGGCTCCGCGCGCAGCGAGGCCTGACGGGGCGCTCGGCGCTCCGCCCGACGGGGCGCTCAGCGCAGGCCGGCGAACGTGCGCTCGCGACGAGCGTCCGCGTAGCGGGCGCGCAGCAGCTTGAAGCAGACGACGACCACCGCCGCGTCGATCGGCAGCAGCGCGACGCTGAGCCAGCCGGGCGCGCGATTCGCGACCGCGAGCACCGCCAGCACGACCGCCGAGTGGAACGCGATCGCGGGAAGCGTCGAGAGCATGATCGTGTGCGAGCGAAAGCCGCTCAGGTGCTCGCGCAGCGTGACCTCGACGGTGCCGATCGCGACGGCGCCGATCGACGCTCCGAGCAGCGCTCCGTTACTTGCGGGGCCTTTCAGGAACGCCGCCACGGCGCCGATGGCGCCGACGAAGATCAGCAGCTCCGACAGCGGCAGCGGATGCCAGGGGGCCTGCGGGCGCTCGCCGGCGGCCTTCAGGTCGCCCAGTGCGCGCGCGGCGCGTTGCGAGGGACGCGCCGTGGATGCGGCGGGTGCGACACGCTGCGAGGCCTCCCGCGCGCCCTGCGCGCTCGGCCGGCGCTTGCGCGAGCGTCCGCGCCGCCCGGTGTTGCGCTTCGCCACGGGTCGGTCAGGAGCCAGGCCGGGATTCGCAGCGGTGCATCGCCGTCGATGCTAGCGCCTATGCTGCGTTGCGTGTCCACGTCGGCCTCCCCCGTCCCGACGCCCGCGGCCGGCATCCCGGAGAGCGGGCTGCCCGGTCCGTATCCGGTCGGCGAGTACGCGGCCGCGCTGCGCGTGAAGCTGCGCTCGTTCGCGCGCGTGCAGCTGATGGGAGAGCTCGTCAACCTGCGCCCGTCGCGCGCGCGTGTCTACTTCGAGCTGCGCGACGCGGGCGGCGCGATCCCGTGTGCGGCATGGCGAGGAGACTGGGAGCAGATGGTCGCGCGTGCGGGAGCGCCGCAGGAGGGGATGCAGGTGGTGGTGGCCGGCGGCTGCGACTACTACCCGGGGAGCGCCACCTCCTCGCCGGGCTTCTCCTTCTCGGTACTCGACCTGCGCCTCGCCGGCGACGGCGACCTGCTCGCGCGGATCGAGCGGCTGCGCAAGCAGCTCGACGCCGAGGGGCTGCTCGACACCCAGAAGCTCCTGCCCAGGCCCGCGCTGCCGCGCACGATCGGCGTGATCACGGGCGAGGGCGGCAAGGCGCGCGACGACGTGCTCGCGGCGCTCGCGCGGCGTGGCTGGGCAGGGCGCCTGGTGTGGGGCTTCGCCCCCGTGCAGGACCGCCACGCCGCGCCGGCGATCGTGCGCGCGCTGGGCGAGCTGGTGGCGGTGGCGGGCGTCGAGGTGGTGATCGTCGCACGCGGCGGCGGCTCGCTGGCCGACCTGCTGTGCTTCTGCGACGAGACCCTCTGCCGCACGGTTGCCCTGCTCGGGGTGCCGGTGATCGCGTCCGTCGGCCATCACACCGACCGCACGCTGCTCGACGACGTCGCCGCGGTCAGCTGCTCGACGCCGACGCACGCGGCGGAGGCGGCCGTGCGCGTGGACTGCGTGCGTGCCCGCGCCGATCAGGCGGCGGCCGCCGCACGCCTGCGCGACCACGGACGGCGAGCGGTGCTCACGCGCGCGCGCCTGCTGGCGACGCTCTCGCGCGCTCCCGGCGCGCATCTCGAGCGACAGCGCACCCGCCTGCACCAGCAGTTGCGCGAGATCCGCGCCGGCTCGCGGCGGCGCCTCCAGGCCGAGCGACGCGTGACCGAGCGCCGCTCAGTGGTGCTCGAGCGCAAGGCCGCATCCTTCCTGCTGGACTGTCGCGAGCGCCGTCCACGGGAGCTCGCGCAGCTGGCGCTCGCGCTCGCCGGCCACGACCCGCAGCGCACGCTCGAGCGCGGCTACGTGCTCGCGCAGTCGGCAAGCGGCGAGCCGATCGTCACCGCCGCGGCGGCGCGCGAGGCTCGCGAGCTGCGGCTGCGGTTCGCCGACGGATCGCTGCCGGCGAGGATCGTCGAGCGATGAGCGAGCCGCCGCGCGAGGCCATGCCGGCTGAGCTGGCCGCGCCCGCTGGCCAGGACACAGCGCCCGCGGGCCAGCCGCAGAGCTACGAGGCGGCGGCTGGGCGCGTCGAGGAGATCATCCGCCGCCTGGACTCGGGCGAGGCGAGCCTCGACGAGACGCTCGCGCTGGTCAGCGAGGGCAAGACGCTGATCGAGCTGTGCGCGAGCCAGTTGGCGGCGGTGGGCGACGCGCTCGAGGAGCTGCGCCTGGACGAGCTGGTGGCGAGGCTGGAACGGGAGGCCGGGGCGTGAGCACCTGGGAGACGCTCGCCGACCTGGGGGTGGAGATCGAGGACTATGCGCTGGAGCCGCTGCAGGCGACGGTGTCGAGCGAGTTCGAGCGCAAGAGCACGGTCATACGGCTGCGCGGCGCCGGCGAGGAGGGGCTCGGCGAGGACGTCACCTACGACGCGGTCGACCACGAGATCCTGCAGGCGGCCGGCCCCACGCTGGCGCTGGCGGGTCGCTTCACGCTGGCATCGTTCAGCGCGCGCCTGGCCGAGCTGCGGCTGTTCCCGCAGCCTCCGCAGCGCGAGGTGTCCGGCCGCTACCGCACGTGGGCGTACGAGTCGGCGGCGTTGGACCTCGCGCTGCGCCAGGCGGGCACGACGCTGCACGCGGCGCTCGGGCGCGAGCCGCGGCCGGTGCGCTTCGTCGTCTCGCTGCGCCTCGGCGAGCCGCCGTCGCTCGCGCCGCTGCGCCAGCGTCTGGAGCTCTACCCGGGCCTGCGCTTCAAGCTGGACCCGACGAGCTCTTGGGACGAGCGCCTGATCGCCGAGCTGGTGGCCACGGGCGCGGTCGACTCGGTCGACTTCAAGGGCCTCTACCACGGCTCGATCGTCGACCAGCCGGCCGACCCGGTCCTCTACCGCCGTGTCGCGGAGGCGTTCCCCGAGGCGTGGATCGAGGATCCGGCGCTGACGCCGGAGACCGACGCGGTGCTGGCGACGCACCGCGAGCGCTTCTCGTGGGATGCGCCGATCCACTCGATCGCCGACATCGAAGCGCTGCCGTATCCGCCGCGGATGGTCAACATCAAGCCCTCCCGCCTGGGCGGGCTGCGCAGCCTGCTCGACGCCTACGACTACTGCGCCGAGCGCGCCATCGGCAACTACGGCGGCGGCCAGTTCGAGCTGGGGGTCGGGCGCGGCCAGAACCAGTACCTGGCCTCGCTGTTTCACGCGGACGCACCCAACGACGTGGCGCCGACCGGCTTCAACCTGCCCGACCCGCCCGCGGGCCTGCCGGCCAGCCCGCTCGCCCCCGCCCCCGGCGCGACGGGCTTTCGCTGGGGCTGAGAAACGTCTTAGGAACGCCCACGGGCGCAACTTCCGTGCCAGTATGCGGTTTGCGTCCCCATAGCCGATAACGTCGGGGGCCGCCGGTCGGGCGCGGATCTCAGCCCGTTCGGCCGGAGGGTGGTTCCGCTCGAAGGAGTTTCGAGGTCTTGACGAGCACAGGCGCCCACAAGCGATCCAGCTTCGTTGCCGCGGTGTCCATCGCGGCGCTGCTGTGCGTGTTCGCCTCCTGCCCACTGGCGGCGGTGGCGGCCGACGCGGGCGGCACGCAGGCGGCGGGCGGCACGTCCACGGCGGGCAGCGGCGGCTCGACGACGGCGAACGGCAAGGCCTCCTCGCCGCACGTGGCGAGCGTGCGCATCGTGAACGTCAGCTGCGTGCCGGCGGCCAACTGCAGCGGCAACCCCCACCAGGTCTCGGCGCGCGGCACGCTGCTGTTCGAGGGCGTCGGCCTGGCGCCGGGCATGACCGTCGCCTTCCCGAAAGCTCCGGGCGCGCGCATCAGCCGCGTCTCGGCGGCCGCACAACCGGCCGCGCACCTGCGCTATGCGATAGCGGGCAAGCCGAGCGCCGGCCTGCTGGTGACCGTCCCGAAGAACGCCCACTCGGGGCACATCATGATCCTGCTGGGCGGCGGGCGCTACACGAGCTCGTACGGGCCGATCTACGTGTACAACCACGCGCTGCACCCACCGCCGCCGAAAGACCCGCCGCCGGTGAACAGCGGCGCGGTCGGCGGCACGCCGTTCGAAGGCCAGGGCATGTGGATCTGGTATGTGAGCAGGTCCGACGGGGGCTCGATCGCGGCGATCGCCGCGCAGGCGCATGCGGCGGGGGTGAGCACGCTGTTCGTCAAGAGCTCCGACGGCTCGACCAACTACTGGAGCCAGTTCTCGCCGCAGCTGGTCGCCGAACTGCACGCCAACGGGCTGAAGGTGTGCGCGTGGCAGTACGTGTATGGCACCGAACCGGTCGGCGAGGCGGCGCTCGGCGCCGAGGCGGTGGCAGACGGCGCCGAATGCCTGGTGATCGACGCGGAGGGCGAATACGAAGGCCACTACGCCGCCGCGCAGACCTACATCGACGACCTGCGCGCGAAGATCGGGCCCAACTACCCACTGGGGCTGGCGTCGTTCCCGTACGTGTTCGACCACCCGTCGTTCCCGTACTCGGTGTTCCTGGGCCCGGGCGGCGCGCAGTACAACGCGCCGCAGATGTACTGGAAGGACATCGGCCAGTCGGTCGACACGGTGTACGCCAACACGTACATCGCCAACCGCGTGTACGGCCGTTCGATCTTCCCGCTCGGGCAGACCTACGGCGGCGTCTCCGCCGAAGAACTGCTGCGCTTCCGCGAGGAGGCCGTCGACTACGGCTCGCCGGGCGTGTCGTTCTGGGACTGGCAGGAAAGCGGCGCGGTCGACTGGAGCACGCTGGCGGCGCCGCTTGCGCCGCTGACGAGCGTCGTTCCCAACACGACGTGGCCGGAACTGAGCAAGGGCGCCAAGGGCGATGAGGTGCTGTGGATGCAGGAGCACCTGGCCAGTGCGATCCCCACCCAGGAAACCACCGGCGTGTTCGGCTCGCAGACGCTCGCCGACGTCGAGACCTTCCAGACCGCCCACGCGATCGTCGCGAGCGGCGTCGTCGAAGCGGCGACGTGGGCCGCGCTGCTGGCCCTGCCCCCCGTAGCGGTCGACTGGACGGGGTCGGGGCCCAGCGACTGATCGCCGCCGGGCCCGCCGCGGAGGATCGCTACGAGCCGCCGATCTGGCTTTCGACGACCTTCTGCGCGAACCGCAACATCCCGAGCGCGACCCACGGATACTGCCCGGCGCGCACCCGCAGCCCGACCTCTTCGTTGGGACGCATGACCTCGACGATGGTGATCACGCGACCGATCTGGTAGTCGTCGCCGAATTCGGTTTCGATCGCATCCATCTCCTCGGCCACTTCCTGCATGAGCTTGGCCCTCGGGTTGGGCTGCGCGCCGGCGCCTGCCTGGTCGTCCTGCTCTGCGTCTGCCATCGGATCAGACCCGCTGGATCAGGGTGCCGGTGCCGAGCCCCCCGCCGCAGCACATGGTCACGAACCCGATCTCCTTGTCGGAGCGCTCGAGCTCGTGCAGCAGCGTGGTGATCAGGCGGGCGCCGGTGGAGCCGAGCGGGTGTCCGAGCGCCATGGCGCCGCCGTTGACGTTGACGCGGTCCATGTCGGGCGAGAGCTCGCGCCGCCAGGCGGCGAGCACGGGCGCGAACGCCTCGTTGATCTCGATCAGGTCGATGTCGCCGATCTGCATGCCGTTGCGCGAGAGTATCTTGCGCGTGGCCGGGATCGGCCCCTCGAGCATTTTGACGGGGTCACAGCCGACGGTCGTCTGATCGACGATCCGTGCGCGGGGCTTGAGGCCGAGCTCCCTGGCCTTCTCGGCGGACATCAGCAGCACGGCGGCGGCGCCGTCTGAGATCTGCGAGGCGTTGCCGGCGGTGATCTTGCCGTCGGGCTTGAACGCGGGCTTCAGCTGCGAGAGCGCCTCGAGGCTGGTGTCGGGGCGGATGCCCTGGTCGGTGACGTGGGTGTCGCCGCCGACGGTCATCGGCACGATCTCGCGCTCGAAGCGGCCCTCCTCGGTCGCTTGGTGGGCGAGGCGGTGCGAGCGCACGGCCAGCTCGTCGAGCTCCGAGCGGGAGATCTCCCACTGGTCGGCGATCATCTCCGCGCCGAGGCCCTGACCGACGATGTTGTGCTTGGCCATCAGCTCGGGCGGGAAGGCGACGCCGAACTCCTGCTGGGTCTGCGCGACGGCGGCGAACGGCAGGTGGCCCATGTGCTCGACGCCGGAGCCGATCATCGCGTCGTGCACGCCTGAGGCGATCAGGCCGGCGGCGAAGTTGACGGCCTGCTGGGCGGAGCCGCACTGGCGGTCGACGGTCGTGCCGGGGGTCTCGATCGGCAGGCCCTCCTGCAGCCACGCGTTGCGCGCGACGTTCAGGCCCTGCTCGCCGAACTGCGAGACGCAGCCGGCGATCACGTCCTCGACCTGCGCGGCGTCGATGCCGGCGCGCGCGATGACCTCGGTGTAGCAGGTCCCGAGCAGCTCGTTCGGGTGGGTGTCCTTGTAGTAGCCCTTTTCCCTGTGCCCGCGGCCGATCGGCGTGCGCACAGCCTCGACGATCACGACTTCGCGGCCCTCTGGTTGCCTCATGTCTGCGGTCCTCCTAAGGAGTGTTGCGCGGCTGGGTATGGAGACGATCGGGAGCCGGCGGGCCGTCGAGACCCACGGCGCGGCGGGTGTTGACGGGCCCGCCAACTCGCGCCCGAATAAGATGCCGGACCCTGCATCCGTAATTCTACCGCGCCGATCGATTGACTGGTCAGTCAGCCAGGACGTGACCGGCTCGCGACGTGCAAAGGAGAGCCGTGCGCAAACAGCTTGCGATAGCCGGTAGCGGCGCCATCGCCTGCGGCCTGGCGGCGACAGCGGCCCACCACGGGCCGGTGCTGCTGCTGGCCCGCTCGGAGAGCTCGGCCGACCGCGCCCGCGCGACGGTCGAGAAGACGCTCAGCCGGCTCGGCGCGGAAGTCGACCCGGAGCACGTGCAGATCGTGACCGACGTGCGCGAGCTCGCCGCGGCGACGTTCGTGGTGGAGGCGGTGATCGAGGATCACGACGCGAAGGCGGCGCTGCTGGGCGAGCTGGACGCGATCCTGGACGCCGACGCGATCCTCGCGAGCACGACCTCGTCGCTGTCGATCGAGCGCCTGGCGCAGGAGAGCGGCCGTCCGCAGAGCTTCGTCGGCCTGCACGTGTTCAACCCGGTCACGAAGATGAAGCTCGTAGAGCTGATCTTCCCGAAGGCGGCGAGCGAGCGGACGCGCACCCGCGCGCTGCAGCTGTGCGAGGACTTCGAGAAGACGCCCGTGGAGGTCCCGGACGTGCCTGGGTTCGTCGTCAACCGGCTGCTGTTCCCGTACCTGTTCAGCGCGGTGCGCCTGGTGGAAGAGACGGGCATGGACCCCGCGGACGTCGATACGTGCATGAAGCTCGGGGCGGGGCATCCGATGGGGCCGCTCGCGTTGCTGGACCTGGTTGGGCTGGATGTTTCCAAGGCGATCGGCGAGACGATCGGCGAGCCGGTGCCCGCGCGCGTGCAGGAGCTGGTGGCCGAAGGAGCGCTGGGACGCAAGAGCGGGCGCGGAATCCACAGCTACTGAGCGGCGCGTCCCGGCCGGCGCGAGCGCGCCCGCCGGGGTGCCCGAGGGGGATCCCTCGCGAAACATTTATGCACGCTGAGGCGACTTTTAGCTGCTGTTCATCAACATCGCGATACTGGTTCATGCGACGTCAAAGTCGCATCGCACACCCGCCTCCTCCCAGTGCGCACGATCCGGTCCGCTCCCCCCGCGGGCCGGACGTGTTTAACGACCTGTTTTGAGGAGTGGGGTCGCGCGGCGGCGGGCGTGGCGGGCTGCGGATCGCGCAGCTAGCCGTCGGACTCGCGCTCGCGCGCCTCGCGCGGCGGCACGCGAGGGCGCTCGCGGATGCGCACGGCCTCGACGCGATTGCCGCGCACGGACTCCACGCGGATCGAGTAGCCGTCGGCTGCGACCGTGTCCCCGCGCTTTGGCAGGCGCCCGAGCTCGGCGAACACGAGCCCGCCGATCGAGTTGTACGCGTCGCTGTCGACCGGCAGGTCGCAGGCCGTAGTCGGCGAGGTCGGTGACGGCGACGTGCCCGCGCACGAACCAGTCGCCGTCGGCCAGGCGGCGGATCTCGCCGGCGGCGGGATCGGTCTCGTCGGCGATCTCGCCGACGATCTCCTCGATGATGTCCTCGACGGTCACGACGCCCACGACCCGCCCGTACTCGTCGACGACGACGGCCATCGACGTGCGCTGGCGCTGCAGGTCTGCGAGCAGGTCGTCGAGCGGCTTGGTCTCGGGCACGATCAGCGCGTCGTGGACGACCGGCTCGAGCGGCGCGTGCGGCCCCTCGCGCATCTGCAGGCGCACGAGCTCGGAGACGTGCACGAGGCCGCGCACGCGATCGCGGTCTTCCTCCTCGGTGACCAGCAGGCGCGTGTGGCCGCTGGAGACGCCCAGCGCGAGCGCCGTCTCGACGTCCTGGGAGACGTCGACGGTGACGACCGCGGGGATCGGCGTCATCACCTGGCGCGCCTCCTGCTCGTGCAGGTGAAAGACGCCCGTCAGCATCCCCGCCTCGCCCTGATCGATCTGGCCGCCGGCGTGGGACTCGGCGATCAGCCGCTTGAGCTCGTCGCTGGAGCCGCCGCGCCGCTCGACGCTCATGTCGACGCCGAGCAGCCGCAGGATGCGGTCGGCGACGGCCGTGAGCGACACGATGAACGGGCGGAACAGGGCGCTGAACGCCTGCAGCGGGCGCGCGACGCGCCGGGCGACGGCCTCGGCGCGATCGATGGCGTAGAACTTCGGCACCATCTCGCCGGCGATCAGCTGGGCGGAGGAGATGATCGCGAAGGCAACGACCACGGCGATCACGATGGCGACGCCGTGGCCGATGGTGTTTCCGAGCGCGCTCTTGAGGATCGCCGCGAGCGCGGGCTCGCCCAGCGCTCCGATGCCGATCGAGGTCATCGTGACGCCGATCTGCACGGCGGAGATGTACTCGTTGACGTTCGCCAGCTGCGTCAGCGCGAGCGCCGCGCCCTTGGCGCCTTCCTCGCGCATGATCTCCAGCCGGGCGCGGCGGGAGCGCACGAGCGCGTACTCGGCGATCACGAAGAACGCGTTGACGGCGATCAGCAGCGCCGTCAGGATCAGCTTGAGCCCGTTCACGCCGGGGGCGCCAGGGCGACGCTACTTCGAGGAAGTTCTTCGTCGTCGTTCATCAGGTGCTCGACGCCCCAACGGTAGCAAGCGCGCTGGTCGCCCACGCGAGCCGGCCGGTGCCTACGCAAGCAGGTCGATCTGGGCGGCGAGCTTGAAGTCGGCGTCGGTGAGGCCGCCGGCGGAGTGCGTGGAGAGCGTCAGGCGGACCTTGTTCCAGCCGTGCAGCAGGATGTCGGGGTGGTGGTTGGCGACCTCGGCAGCCTCGGCGACGCGGTTGACGAACGCGATCGCCTCGGCGAAGCTGGCGAACGCGAGCTCGCGCACGATCGCGCGATCCTCGCTGAGGCGCCAGTCGGGCAGTGCGCGCAGCCGGTGCTCGACGTCGGAGTCGCTGAGCAGGCTCATCGGCTGCGAGCATAGTCGCATGCGGATCGTGAGCCTCGTCCCCCACGCGACCGAGCTGCTGTTCGCGCTGGGGCTCGGCGAGGACGTGGTGGGGGTCACGCACGAGTGCGACTTCCCGGCGGCCGCGTGCGCGCGCCGGCGCGTCACGCGCGACGCGCTGCCGGGCGGTCTGGGCGCGGCGGAGATCGACGCGGCGGTGCGCGAGCGCACGCTGGCGGGCGAGGCGATCTACGAGCTCGACCGCGACGCGCTGGCGACGCTGGAGCCCGAGCTGATCGTCACGCAGGCGCTGTGCCCGGTGTGCGCGGTCTCCTACGAGGAGGTGGCGGAGGTGGCCAGGACGCTGCCGTCGGCGCCGCGCGTGATCGCGCTGGACCCGAAGACGCTCGGCGAGACGCTCGGCGACGTGCGCACGCTGGCGCGGGCGACGGACCGCCGCGAGCGGGGCGAAGCGCTCGTCGCCGGCGTCGCCGCGCGCGTCGACCGCGTGAAGCTCGCCGTGCGCGGTCAGCCGCGTCCGCGGGTGGCGGCGCTGGAGTGGCTTGACCCTGTGTTCGCGGCGGGCCACTGGACGCCGCAGCTGATCGAGCTGGCGGGCGGCGAGGACGTGCTCGGACTGCCGGGCGAACCGTCGCGGCCGGTCTCCTGGGAAGAGGTCGCGGCGGCGCGACCGGAGATCGTGGTGGCGATGCCGTGCGGGTATGACGAGCGGCGCGCGCAGGAGGAGGCGACGGCGTATGCGCAGGAGCTGGCTGCCGTGGGCGCCCGGCGGATCGTCGCGGTGAATGCCTCTGCGTACTTCTCCCGGCCCGGCCCGCGGCTGATCGACGGACTGGAGCTGCTCGCGCAGATCCTGCACCCGGCTATTCGGGACTGAGCACCGACACCGGCGCGGCCGTTTCGGCCTCGCTGGACTTGGCGGTGGCGATCGAGCCGGCGAACGCCGCGACGGCGATCACACCGCAGCCGGCCAGCGCCAGCGCGGGCGCGCGCACGCGATCGCCGAGCCGGATCACCAGCGCCGCGATCGCGCCGCCGATCAGCCCGCCGACGTGCCCGCCCCAGGAGATGCCGGGGAGCGTGAAGCTGATCACCAGGTTGATCAGGATCAGGCCGCCGACGCCGCCCATCCTGCCCCCCATCAGCGGCAGCTGACGGGCGCGCAGCTCGACGGCGAACGCGCCCATGATGCCGAAGACCGCGCCGGAGGCGCCGACCGTTGGGACGTGTGGCGACACGAGCAGCGCGCCGAGCGAGCCAGTGAGCAGCGAGACGGCGTAGATCGTGCCGAACTTGACGCGTCCGAGCACCGGCTCCAGCTGCAGGCCGAGGATGTACAGGACGTACATGTTGAAGCCGATGTGGATCAGGTTCTCGTGCAGGAAGCCGCTGGTGACGATCCGCCACCATTGGCCGTGGGCGACGCCCAGGTGCAGAAATCCCGGGAGGCTGCCGAACAGGGCGCCTTCTTCGTAGACCTTGTTGGTCGGCCCACCGCTGAACGAGAGGTTGCCCTCGGCCACGAAAGCGACGACGTTGATCGCGATCAGCGCGTAGGTGACCTGCGGGATCGTGGCCATGTCGCGCATGCGCACCACCTTCGTGCGCTGGCCGGCGCACTCGGGACAGCGCATGCCGACGGGCGTGGTCGTCATGCAGTCGGGGCAGATGGGACGCCCGCAGTTGGCACAGGAGACCCCGGTCTCGCGCGAGGGATGGCGGTAGCAGGTGGCCATGTGCGGGAGTCAGAGCCTAGCTCGAAGCCTGCGGCGCCACCGCGGATGAAAGGCCGCGTGCGAAGGCCGCGTGCGCTCAGCGCTCGCCGAGCAGCTTGCGCGCCTCGCGCCCGAGGTCGCCGATCGCTCGCTCGGCGACGTCGCGCACGCCGTCCAGGTTCGCCGGCGCGCCGTGTGCGCGCCGGCGCGCGCGCAGCAGCACGAGCGCGGCGCCGGCGGTGCCGCCAACGAGGAGCGCGGCGGCCGGACGCGCCCAGTTGCGCGGGTCGCGCATCGCCGAGAGCTCCCACGCCTCGAGCTCGTCGGCGGCCATCTCGGTGATGCTCGTGAGCGCGCCCTCGAGGCGCTCGACGAGGTCCGCGGGCGGCTCGACGGGCGCGAGCGCTTCGCGCAGCAGCCCCTCGAGGTTGGGCGCAGCCTCAGTCATGGACGATCTCCTCGAGCTGCTTGATCGCGCGATGGATCAGCACCTTGGTGGCGCCGTCGGAGCGCCCGAGCGCGCGCGCGATCTCGCGGTTGTCCATGCCGAGGGCAAAGCGCATGATCAGCGCCTCGCGCCGGTCGTCCGGCAGCTTCTGCACACCCTCGAGCACGCGGCTGAGCTCGTCGCGCCCCTCCACGAGCTGCTCGGTGGTGTGCATGGCGGTCAGCGAGGTGGTGTCGTCGATCGGCGAGACGGGCTTGCGCGAGCGGTCGCGGTAGAGGTTGGCGGCGAGGTTGTGGGCGATGCGGATCAGCCACGGGCGCAGCGGGCGCCCCTCCGATTCGCGCTGCGCGCGCTCGAAGTGCCGGTAGGCCTGCAGGAAGGTCTGCTCGGTGAGGTCCTCGGCGTCGTGGTGGTCGCCGACGCGGTAGTAGGCGTAGCTGTAGACGTCGCGCAGGTGCGCCCGGTAGAGCTCTGAGAACTCGGCGTCCAGCTGCGCCTTGGGCTTGTGGCCGACCTGGTCGCTCACTCATCGCACCCTACCCCCGTACACGATCGGAGAGCCCCGCCCGCCCGCGGCCGCCGCTCACGCGGCGCGCGATATCTCGCGCCCGGGAGCCTCGTCGACGGGCGCCGCGCCGATCGCCTTGGCGCCGCCCAGCCAATCCCACTGCAGGCTGACGCACGCCCAGATCCGTTCTGTGACGGCGGCGGCGAGCGCCGGCGAGCAGCTCTCCACTGTGGGGTAGCGCAGCGGCGCTCCCACGCGCAGGCTGACCTTGCGGGGGCGAATGCGCCAGCCCCTGCGCACGGCATCGCTGCCGATGACCGCGACGGGGGCCACGGGCGCGCCGGTCTCGAGCGCGAGGCGCCCGACGCCGCGCCGGGGGTCGCCGAGCGGACCCCGGCGCACGCGCGTGCCCTCGGGGAACACGACCACGCAGTCGCCGCGGGCGAGGATCGCGCGGGCGGTGTCCATCGCGTCGCGGTCGCCCGCGCCGCGGTCGACGGGAAAGGCGCCGAGCGCGTTCAACACCCACGCCTGCCAGCGCTTTTCGAACAGCTCGCGCTTGGCCATGTAGTAGACGGGGCGCCGCACGAGCGTGCCGATCACGAACGGGTCGAGGAAGCTGCGGTGGTTGGAGGCCAGCAGCAGCGGGCCGCTGCGCGGCAGGTGCTCGCGCCCGACGCGCTGCAGGCGGAAGTACACGAGGAAGAACGGCACGAAGATCGCGCGCACGACCCAGTACAGCACCGGGTTCACGCCGTGGCTCAGCGAGCGCTCGCGAAAGGCCCCCAGGTCGACCGCGGGGCCCTCGCCGGTCCGCTCGGGCGCGCGCTCCGCCGCGTTGAGATCCTGTATGTCGAGCATCTGGGACATACCTCAGATACACCGGCCGCGAGGGCGCCGTTACAGCCTCGACGGCGGAGATGCGGGCGGCGTCCATCCCGCACCGGCGGTGGCGACGTCGGTGGGGTAGGTGTAGCGCGCGCGCAGCAGGAACACGCCGGCGGCGGCGAGCGTGCTGAGCATGATCAGGAAGCTCACCTGCAGGCCGGTGCCGGTGGCCGAGGAGACGATGCCGTGCGTGTGCGTGCCGATGGGCGCCTGCGCGGGCTCGATGCCGACGACCAGGTCGGCGACGGCGCCGAACAGCAGCGGCGCGAGCGCCTGGGCGAGCGAGCGCAGGAACGTGCGCGTGCTCTCGGCCCGCCCCCACAGCCCGGAGGGCATGATGTCCAGGCGGGCTGCGTCGAGGGGCGGGTTGGCGGCGGAGATCAGCGCGGCGCCGGCGACGTCGAACCACAGCGCGGGCGTGAGGCTGCTGCCGAGCAGCCCGGGGACGAGCAGCGCGGCGGCTCCCAGGTAGCACAGCGCGGGCACCCACATGCGGGCCTGCAGGCTGCCGCGGCGCACGAGCGCGTCGGTGATGGGCCCGCTGACGAGCGTGCCGGCGAGCGCGCCCAGCACGAGCAGGCCGAGCACGAGCGTGGCCGTCGCCTGGCTGGCGTGGAAGTGGCCGCGCACGAACACGACGACGAAGGTCTGCAGGCCGGCGAAGAAGAAGTACCCGAGCGAGGAGCCGACGATCAGCATGACGTTCGTGGGGATCGCGAGGATGTAGCGGACGGCGGCGGCGAGCGACATGCGGTTGGGATCGGTGTCGAGGACGAGCGCGGGGTCCGGCTCGAAGCCGCGCCGGGCGGCTGCCTCGCGCGCGAGATCGCGATCGCGGTCCTCCCGCTGGGCGCGCGCGTCGTCGTCCTCCTCGTCGGCGGCGCGGTGCGCGTCGGCGAGCGCGCTCGCCAGGTCCAGCGCTCCGGGCTGCAGGCGGCTCTGCCCTCCCCGCCGCGGCTCGGGCACGGTGCGCCACAGCGCCCGCGCGAGGAAGAAGCCGGGGAGCGCGAGCAGCGCGAAGGCCAGCCGCCAGGAGAACGCGCTCGCGACGGTGCCGCTCACGAGGAACCCGGCGGCCGTGCCGGCGATCTCGCCGCCGAGGATGTAGCCGTAGATGCGCCCGCGCTCGCGCGAGGGGAAGTAGTCGCCAGTCAGCGAGGCGATCGCGGGACCGGCGGTGGCGGCGACCGCGCCGAGGCCGACGCGGGTGAGCAGCAGGCTCGAGTAGGAGTGCGCGAAGGCGGCGAGCAGGGTGGCGACGCTCCACAGGACGATGCTCGCGGCCAGCAGCGGTATGCGGCGCGCGCGGTCGACGAGCAGCCCGACGGGGATCACGGCGACCGCGCCGACCAGCAGCGCCACCGAGTTGAGCAGGCCGATCTTCGTGTTGCCGATGTGCAGCGAGCGCTCCAGCTGGGGCGCGACCGCGCCGACGGTGGCGATCTGCGCGCTTGAGAGCGCGAGCACGCACGCGAACAGCGCGATCACGCGCGCCCGCGCGGGTCCGCCGACGAGCTCGACGACCCGTCCGCGCAGCAGGCGCCCCAGCCAGCGCACGGCGCGCATGAGCGCGAGCACGATGCGCTCGGAGCTGCTGAGATCATCCACGTGGACGCCCCCGCTGGGGACTGCGGCGCGCAGCGTGCGCGGGTTCGCTCGGCGGGCATGCCGTCACAGCTGCCAGCGTACGGTCATGCGCGGGCGATCGCCGAGCGGGGCGTGGGATGCCCAGCCCGATAGAACCGGCTCGCGGCGGCCTTGGATCTCGGTGATCGGGCGCGACGGGTCACCGAGAAGCTGGCTCTCGGCCATCCCGCACCTCGCTCGCGACGTGCGCGTCCATCGGGCGACGATCCCAGGCGCAGAACTGCCCCGCGGCGCGTGTTCAGCGGCGCTCCCATCTCGCGGAACTGGTCGAGAGACCAGGCCACGGCGAGCGGGGCATCTTCACAGCCGCGTCACCGGCACCGTGAAAATTACTCAAATGCTGCAGTTGACACAAGGTCAACATATTGACTGTCCGACTGACCACTTATTGTCAAGGTATGCCTCGGTCTCGATGTGTCAACCCGCTGGGCGGCCAGCGCCTGCCGAGGCCACATCTCACTCGGCGCGCTGACGCGGCCTGCCGCAATAACGACCCCCCCCCCCCCCCCCCCCCCCCCCCCCCCCGAATTTCCGTCCGGGTTAAGCGGGCGCTTGCAGCCGGCCTGCAGGCGCCCGAGCCCGCTTAGCTGCCGGGCAGACGAAGGGGCCGAGCTCGCCGGCGCCCTCGCAAACGCGGGCGAACGCGTAGAGCCGGCGCGCCGGCGACCAGACCGGCGCAAGCGGGACGGGCACACCGGACACCAAGACGCCGGACCGACAACGGGCAGCGGGGCAGGGGCGCGACGATGAGCGCCAGGCACTGCGCCCGATGGCACTCCCGGCTGCAGCTGACCTCCCGTGGTCACGCCAGAGGCGCTCGACGCCCACGATGCCCGCACTTGCGCTACCGGCACACGTCGCGAATGCACCACGCGCCGCCGAGCACCCCACCGCGCCGCCAGTTCCCGGGATGCGGTGGCTGACCCGGCCCACACAGACGCCTGACCGCACCGTCGGATCCACCTTGCGCCGATCGAGGCCTAGCATGTGCGCCAGATGACCAGACCAACGCGCGAGGGGCAACAGGCGCCGGCCGGCACGCTCGCGCACGCAGAGGACCCATGGCCGCGCGTGGGCGATGGCGTGCCGCGCACCGACGTGGTCGGGAGCTCGTCCTTCGAGAACGCGTCGCGTTACTTCGATATTGCGGCCGATCGACTGGGCATCGAGGACGGCGTCCGCAGCGTCGTGCGCACGGCGGAGCGCGAGCTTCAGGTGAAGATCCCGATCAGGCTCGGAGACACGCCAATGCACGTGTTCTCGGGCTACCGAGTCCAGCACAACAGTGCTCGTGGACCGTACAAGGGCGGCATCCGCTACCACCAGCACGTCAGCCTCGAGGAGGTTCGCACGCTTGCGGCGCTGATGACGTGGAAGACGGCGATCGTCGACGTGCCCTTCGGCGGAGCCAAGGGTGCTGTCAACTGCCCCGCGGAGAACTTCGACGAGGCCGGGCTAGAGGCGATTACGCGCGCATGCGTCGACAAAATCGCGGACGTGCTCGGACCAAATCGCGACATCCTCGCGCCGGACGTGAACACCAACGCGCGAGTGATGGCCTGGATAATGGACGAGTACGGCAAGCTGCACGGCGACACCCCGGCAGTTGTAACTGGCAAGCCGGTGTCACTCGGCGGCTCGCACGGACGCGAGTCGGCCACCGGGCGCGGCGTGGTCCACGTCTATGGCGAAGCCGCCGGCGAGCTGGGCCTCAGCCCGGAGACCACGCGGGTCGCGGTGCAAGGTTTTGGCAACGTCGGCTCGTGGGCGGCGCGAATCATCACCCAGCTGGGATGCAGGCTCGTCGGCGTCTCCAACACCAGCGGCGCCATCCACTGCGAGGCCGGCATCGACCCCGACTCGCTGTTGCGTCATATCGGCGGCGGCGGCAAGCTGGTGGAGTACCCGCACGCGCAGGGTGCAAACGGAGCGCAGCAGATCACGCCCGAGGAGCTGATCGCACTCGACTGCGAGGTGTTGATCCCGGCCGCGCTCGGCGGCGCAATCCACGCAGCCAACGCTGGCTCCGTGCGCGCTCGGATGCTGATCGAGGCAGCGAACAACCCGACCACCCCGGATGCCGATGAGATCCTCAACGACAACGGCGTGCTGGTCATCCCCGACGTGCTCGCCAATGCCGGCGGCGTGATCGTGTCCTACTTCGAGTGGGCGCAGAACCTCCAGCACTTCAGCTGGGACGAGCGCGAGGTCAACGACCGGCTCGCGACGAGGATGCGTCGCGCCTACGGCGAGGTGGCCGAGCGCTCCCGCACAAGCCGGGTGCCGCTACGCATCGCGGCATACGAGCTCGGCATCGAGCGCGTCATCGAGGCCGGGCGCCTGCGCAGACACCGCGGCTACGTGTAGCGTCCTGTTTGCTGGCGCGCCCCCAGCGGCGGGCCGCTGCGATGACGATGGTTCTCAGACGCGGAACAATGACCACGTGATCCTGATCGGCTACGACGGCTCAGGCGACTCGCAGGCCGCGGTGAAGCGCGCCGGCGAGCTGATGCCGGGCCAGACCGCAACCGTGCTCACGGTCTGGGAGTCCTTCACGGACATCATGAACCGCGCTGGCGCGGCGATGCTCTACTGGCCCGACCAGCAATCCCTCGACGAGATCAACGCCGCCAGCGAGCACGGCGCCCGCACGCGCGCCGAGCAGGGCACGGAGCTCGCGAAGAGAGCTGGCCTGCGCGCGCAGGCGCGCGTGGGGATGCGCGGCGAGACCGTCGCGGAAACGATCCTCGTTGCGGCCGACGACGTGCACGCGGACGTGATCGTGCTCGGCACCCGCGGCCTTGGTGGCCTGAAGTCCCTGCTCTTGGGGAGCGTCTCGCACGCGGTGCTGCAGCATGCCGATCGTCCCGTCATGGTCGTGCCCTCCGCCGAGGTCGCCGCCAGACGCGCCGACGGCGCGCGCTGACGGCGCGCTGCCACTGTCCTCGTTCGGCTCGGCGAGCTGTCGAGCGGATGCCTCCGGTGCCGGAAAGGAGGGCACGGCCCCTCGCGCTTGATGCTCGAGACTCGTCGCCCCTCGGCAGTCACCGCGATTAAACACGCGGCCCTCCGGCTTGGTTAGGCTGGCCTCCGCTGGCTGGCGGTAGCTGTTCGCAACAGCAGGCAGCTGTCACGCCATCGGTCCGGCCGGCGCCACGGAGGGATGAGCGATTTCGCGGAGCGATCCATACCATCGGCTCCCGGTTCTCGCAGACCGTGGAGCCTGTCGACAATCAAGGAGGCGACGGAATGAGCACGAGATTCTCTCTTGGCCTTGCCGCGTCGCTGGTCATCCTCGCGCTTGCGGGGGTCGCGGCGACAGCACAGGCCGAAACAAAAATCCTGGTGAGCAGCGAAGCGAACTCGCTGTGTGTGAGTCCCACCGAAAAAGGCTTCGAACCGACGGTCGGCAGCGGCAAGAAAGCGAAACGCAACTACAAGCCGCTCACGAAGTCTCACAAAGGCCCCTACCCCGACAGCGGTGAAGCATGCGCTCCCGGGACGGCCAGCCATCCGACCGACGTGACGCTGCCTGGGCCCGGCGGGCCGGGTGAAAAAGCGCTCCCCTACAACGGCGCCATTCCTCTGGCCAGCTGGGTGAGCATCGCCGCGACGGCAAGCGATGCAGGCAACCCGCCTCCCGCCTACTACATCTACGACGTACCCTTTGAATTGTCTTGCAAGAAGGCGAAGATCGAAGGCACGATGTTCGCCGACAACACGGCGGCCGCGATCCTCAACGGGAAGAACATCGGCCACCTGAACTTCGGAGCCGCGAACATCGGGCAGGAAAACTTCGATCAGGAAGGCACGACTCCGCACGGTCCCGTGGGCGGGTTTCCGTTTTCCGCCAACAATCACTTCAGCGTAGGTCTCAACATTCTCCAGTTCGTGGTGCTCGACGAATCGACGAGCTTCACCGGGCTCGACTTCGCCGCGACAGTCACGGCAGAATGCCCAACGGGCAAGGAAAGCTAGCCCGAACAGAGGTTTGTGTGGGGTCGAACGCGGCCCCACACAACCAGCGCCGACGACGGCGCCATGCGCAGCCATATGAGCGCGGTCACCGAATCTTCACCGTCGCGGTCAGTCATCGTGTAGTCTGTAAAGGTCAAGCCGGGGCTTGAGGCATGGGATGCCGACCGAGGGGAGGAGCCGAGATGGTCTTGACGAGCGCAGTCGGACGGTTGTGGCCGCGACGTGTGGCTTTGAGGCTGGCCGTGGTCTTGATCACGGTGGCATCCCTCGCGATCTCGGTCGCGAATGCGGCGCCCGCACGGGCTAGCGAAACGTATGGCGAACTCAGCCGCGTCAGCAAGCTCGGCAAGGGCGCCTTCGAACCGACCGAACAAACGCCCGTGTTCGGCTTCGACCCGTTGAACGGCGGTGAGTACGTTGGCGATGAGCCAAGCGCCGGGGTATTCCGCATCCAGAAGCTCAGCGAAACGGGCGAAGCTCTCGGCGAAGCGCGGTTCAAGGCGAAATGCCCTGAAGGCGAAGGCAAAGTCTGCGGCGAAGAAACGGAAGACAACGTCGAGGGCATCGCATTCGACACCGTCGGGTCAGAACGTCGTCTGTACGTCCTCGGCGGCTGGGAACGCTCGGAAGCCTCAGCCATCGACCACTTCACGCTCGCGGCCGGCGCCCTGTATGCGTTCTCGACGACGCCCAGCGGCAAGATCCTCGGCCCGGCCAGCGGCACGGGAGCGGAAGGTGTGCTCGCGGGTCCGGCGACGCTCCAGGCCGCCGCTGAAGGATCGGGCGAAGCGCTGCTCGAACCGACGGGCATCGCCGTCGATCCGCTCACGCACGACGTGATCGTGGCCGGCTCGGTCGACGAGGGTGGCGAAGGCAGGCACCTGGCACTGCAGCAGATCACCGACACCGGTGCGCCCGGAGCACGCTATGTCGACCCCAACCGCGAAAGCTCCAGCTTCAGCGCCTTCCACTCGCCGGTCGTGACGCAGAACGGCCAGATCCTGATGGAGTCGGAAAGCTCGCAAGTGATCCAGATACCGCCGAGCTTCTCCTCCACCGAAGCTCCTTCCGTGGTTTACGAACTGTCCTACGGGGACCTCGAATTCGGAGAAGGCGAACACGGTGCGCGGCTGGCGATCGAACCAGAAGGCTCAGATCAGGGGCGCCTCTACGCGGGCGCCGGCGTCACGATTGCAGGTGCGACGAGCTCGAACGACGGCATCCTCGCGCTGCACTACGAAACGAGTGGCGAACAGGTGCGCGTCTCCGAGATCGGCTGGATGGCGGGCGCGAACGTGGCCGCCGGAGACGGCTGCGCACTGGGCGCTCGAGGCAACCTCGGCGAACCGCTGATCGCCGCGGGCCGGGGCGGCGAAAGGAAGGTGCTCGCGCTCGAATCCGGTATCGCATCGCCGCCCGAGCCCGCGGTCGTCGAGCTCGGACCGGGTGGGAACACCGAAAAGTGCCCGAAGGGCGAGGCGAGCGAACCGCAGCTCAGCGTCGAAGGGCTGCCGGTCAAAACGGTGCAGCTCGGGCAGGAAGCGAGCCTCGTCTCGATCTTGACGAACGCAAACGAGTTGAGCGCCGAATGGGAATTCGGCGACGGCACACAGGCCACCGTCACGACGCCCCAGGAAGGCGAAGCCGAAGTGACACATGCCTTCGTCAAGGGCGGTGTGCGCGAAGTCAAGGCGACGATCCACACCGATGATCTTGCCGACCCGCGCTTGACGGTCTCGAGACAGGTCTACGTCGAAGGGGAACCGGCGAGACCGCCGGCAGTCGTCACCGGCGCGGCGTTGTCGGTCAAGCAGACGAGCGCGAAGCTGAGCGCCACCGTCGATCCCGAAGCCCAGACGGTGACCGGCTGCCGCTTTCGAATACGGCCCCACGACCGAATATGGCGCTGAAGCGCCGTGCGAACAGGCGCCTGGGTTCGGCGAAAGCCCCGTGCCGGTCTCAGCGACCCTGAGCGCGCTCAGCGCGAAGTCGGTCTACCACTTCCGCGTGGTCGCCACCAGCTTGGGCGGCACGAGCTATGGCGGCGACGAGGAATTCGAAACGCTGCCCGCAGCGCCGAGCGTGACCGGCTTGAGCCCCAACCACGGCTTCGACGCCGGCGGCATCTCCGTGACGATCACGGGCACGGGGATGGCCGAAGCGACCGCCGTGAAGTTCGGCTCGGTCAATGCCACGAGCTTCACGATCGAATCGCCGACCTCGATCACGGCCGTCGACCCCTCGCACGCCCCCGGCACAGTGAACGTGACGGTCGCCAACGCAGGAGGCACCAGCGCGACGAGCGAAGCGGACCGCTTCACCTACAAGGAACCCGTACCACCGCCGACGATCACGAAGCTCAAGCCGAAGAGCGGGCCGACGGCGGGTGGGACGCCGGTGACGATCACCGGCACCAACTTCATCGGCGTCACGGCGGTCAAGTTCGGCTCCACCGCGGCGAAAGGCTTCAAAGTCAACTCGGCTGCATCGATCACGGCCGAATCCCCTCCGGAGGCGGCGGGAACGGTGGAAGTCAGCGTAACGACCGAAAGCGGCACGAGCTCGCCCTCCTCCAAGGACAAGTTCAAGTTCAAAGCACCCAAGAAGTGATAGCCCGGTGGTCGGTCCATGCGTCACAGCATGGGCCGCCACCGGCCCTCCGTGCAGCACTCGCCGACTGGCCCGCGCAGGTAGCAAGCGAGCCGATGCGCATCGAGGCGACAGCGCCGCAACCCGGCCAGACAGGACGGCGGCGTGCACCGTGGCGGTAGGATACGAGCGCCAAGCCGACGTAGCTCAGCTGGTAGAGCACCGCTCTTGTAAAGCGGATGTCGCCGGTTCGATCCCGGCCGTCGGCTCTGCCGGGTGACGCGGCGCCGTCATCTGCACGACCATTCCCGCTGGTAAGAAAGAGACATGACCGCAGCCGCTGAATGGGACGTGCGCGTCGGTCGGCCCGAGGACGCCGCGAGCATCGGCCGGCTGCTCGACGACTTCAACCGCGAGTACGACGAGCCGACACCCGGCCTCGAGTGGCTTGCCGAGCGCATGCGAGGGCTGCTCGGCGAAGGGCACACCGCCGTCCTGCTGGGGGGCCCTGGCCCGGATGGACTGGCCTTGCTCCGCTTCCGCCCCGGCATCTGGACGGACGCGCTCGAGTGCTATCTGGCGGAGCTGTACGTCGTCCCGGACCAGCGCGGCAGGGGACTCGGCAGGGCGCTGCTGCAGGCCGCGATCGAGCTCGCCCGCGCCCGCGGCGCCGACCACATGGACCTCGGCACCGGCGAGCACGACCTCGCCGCCCGCGCGCTGTACGAGAGCCTCGGCTTCAGCAACCGCGAAGGCAAGCCCGACGGTCCGATCAACTACCTCTACGAGCGCGAGCTGTGACCTCGCGTCCGGGCACGCTGCTCGCCGTGTGCGCGTCGGCGGCGCTGATCGCCGGCTGCAGCAGCGCGAATGCCCCCGAGACCGCGGCCGGCGTGCGGGCGATGTACCGCTCGATCGGGCTGGACGCGGGCGCCGGCGACTTCGCCGACGTGTGCCGCTCGCTGATGGACGAGCCGCTGCGCGCCGAGGCCAGGCGGGCGAACAACGACTGCACGCCGGCGAGCTCCACCTCGAGCCTCGAACGCTGGGCTGAAAAGATCCGGCTCTCGAAGGTCGGCACGGGGACGCGCATCGTCGTCTCGGGCAACGAAGCGCTCGTGTACGACGGCGCCGAGCCCGAAAGGGCGGTGTACGTCGGCGGACAGTGGCTGCTCGCGCAGGCGCCCGAACTGAACTCGCCGCCGCGGAGCTCGCCGCCGCGCGGCAGGCACTGACGCTCCCGCGCGAGCCCCGGATGCTCCCCACGTACGCCACCGGACGCAGTGGCGTCCTGGGGCAGTGGGCGTTTTTTTTGGGGCGACCCGGGAGGCCCGGAGAATGAGCCTAGGCCTCCCGAGGGTCGCCCTCTACCCGGATGACCTGTCGGTCTTCCGGTGTTCGCTATCGGCCGCCACGCGTGGGCGCTTGAGGTCCGGGCGCGCGCCGTCCATCCCGCCGCGCGGCAGGCCATACTGCAGCGCATGGACGCACAACACGCCCGTGAGCTCCTGGCCCGGGAGCGTGCGCGCATCGAGCACGCGCTCGCCGGACTGACTCCCCACGACAGCGAAGACGTCGTCGACCCGCACGAGGCGGCGGACGTCGGCGGCGACCTGTTCGACGAGGAGCTCGCGCTTGGCCAGGCGGAGCGGCTGCGCGAGGAGCTCGACGCGATCGAGCGCGCCGAACGGCGGCTCGACGACGGCACCTACGGCATCTCGGTCGACAGCGGCGAGCCGATCCCGGACGCGCGCCTGGAGGCGATCCCGTGGGCCGAGCGCACCGCCGAGGAGCAGGCGCGCTTCGGCTAGATCGGGCTTGCGGCGGCCGGACGGGTTTCGCTGCCACTAGCGCTGAGCCTGCGTCGGCGCGTTCGCGAGGGCCTCGCGGACGGCCGCCTCGGCGCTCGCGCCGGCGACGTGCAGCGCCTCGGTGCTGCGCATCGCGCGGCAGAAGACGAACGCGCCCTCCAGCAGGCACAGCATCGACAGCGCCAGCTCGCGCGCCCTCTGCGGCGGGATGCCGGCCGCGGCGAAGTACCTCGTGGCGCCGGCGATCCAGCTGTCGAACACGTCGGCGGTCGCCTGGCGCAGCGGCTCGTTGGTGCTCGCCACCTCCAGCGCCACCGTCGCGATCGGGCAGGCGTCCGCGTAGTCGGTCTCCAGCAGCGTCTGGGCGGCCCCGCTGAAGAACTCGCCCACGGCGCTTGGCACGTCGGGCGCCTGCGCGGCGATCGTCGCGAACAGCTGCCCGTACAGCGCCCCCGACGAGCGGATCGTCTCCGCCCCCAGCTGCTCCTTGCCCCCGGGAAAGAAGTGATACAGCGACCCGAACGGCGCGCCCGCGGCAGCGAGGATCTGCTTGATGCCGGTGCCCGCGTATCCCTGGCGGCGGAACAGCTCGGCGCTGCAGTCCATGATCCGATCCTTCGTGCCCGCCACCTCGACCCCCTCCGCTCGCGCTTGCCGTTTCAATGATAGGCTCCGTAGCCACTAGAGCGATCTATCTAATCAGTTAGGGCGACGGGGAGGCGCGCGATGCCCGAAGTGGAGCTGTCGAGCGGGAGGATCGACTACGAGGACACCGGCGGGAACGGTCCGATCGTGGTGCTCGTCCACGGGCTGATCATGGACGCCTCGCTGTGGCGCCACGTGATCGCGGATCTGCGCTCGGACTTCCGCTGCCTCGCGCCGACGCTGCCGCTCGGCGGCCACCGCCACCCGATGCGCTCCGACGCCGACCTTTCGATGCGGGGCGTCGCGGGGATCCTCGGCGAGCTGCTCGAGCGCCTGGACCTGCAGGGGATCACGCTCGCGATGAACGACTGGGGCGGCCCGCAGCTGCTGATCGGAGGCGCATGCGACGAGCGCATCGCGCGCCTTGCGGTGTGCTCGTGCGAGGCGTTCGACAACGTGCCCCCCAAAGGCGCCGCACGGATGCTGCCGTACATCGCGCGCGTGCCCGGCGGCATCGCCGCCGTGGTGGCGCCGCTTCGCTTCGATCGCCTGCGCAGGCTGCCGCTCACCTACGGACCGCTCAGCAAGCGCCCGGTCCCGCGCGAGGTGATGGACCGCTGGTTCGCCCCCGCGATCGAACAGCGCGAGGTCCGCCGCGACCTGCGCAAGTACGTGCGGAGCGCCGCCCAGGGTCGCCGCGACCTGCTCGCCGCCGCCGAGGCGCTGCGCGCCTTCGATCGTCCCGCGCTGGTGGCGTGGGCCAGCGAAGACCGCCTCATGCCCCGCGAGCACGGTCATCTCCTGGCTGAGCTGCTGCCGCAGGGCCGCCTCGTCGAGATCGCCGACTCCTACACGCTGATCCCCGAGGACCAGCCGGCGGCGCTCGCCGCGCACATGCGGGAGCTGCTCGCGCGATGAGCGCCAGGGGGCGGATCCTCGCGGCGGGCGCGGGTGCCGGGGGAGCGCTTGCGGCGCGCGCGCTCGTGTCCCGCGCGCTGCTGCGCAAACTGCGACGCGACGTGCGAGCCCTGGGCGCAGGCGAGGTCGAGCCCGTGCTCGCCAACTACGCACCGGACGCGGTGCTTCACTTCAACGACGGCGAGCACAGGTGGGCGGGGGAGCATCGCGGCAAGGCCGCGATCGCGCTGTTCCTGCGGAACTTCGCCGCCGCCGGCCTGCAGGGCGAGATCACAGAGCTGTTCGTGGCGGGCCCGCCGTGGCGCCTGACACTGATCGCCCGCTTCGACGACCACGCCCAAGATTCCGCGGGCGAGGAGATCTACCGCAATCGCACGGTCGTGCTCGCGCGCACTCGATGGGGGCGCATCGTCTCGCAGGAGGACTTCTACGAGGACACGCAGCGCATCGCCGCGCTCGAGGCGCGCCTGACCGAGCTCGGCGTGCGGCCCCAGCGGTGATCTGCCGGTTGCGCGCGGGCGTGGGAGTGTTTGCGCTGTCGTGCCCATCACTTCCGCTGGGCGCACGAGCAGGCCGTCAAAGACCCCGAGCGCTGGAGCCCGGTGCTGCGCCGGCAGGCGTAGGCGCCGCCACGTCGGCGCGCCGCCGCCGCCAGACCCCGCTAAGCCGTGTACATCGCCTCGATCGCGGCGGCGTACTTCTCGGCGATCGGCTTGCGCTTGAGCTTCATCGTCGGCGTCAGCTCATCGCCGCCCGGCAGCCAGTCGCCGGAGACGATCTCGAACTTCTTGATCTGTTCGACGCGCGCCAGCTTCGCGTTGGCCGCGTCCACCGCCTCCTGCACGGCGGCGCGCACGCGCTCCTCGCCGGCGAGCGCCTCGAGCGAGGTGTCCTCGATCCCCTGCTGGGCGGCCCACGCGGGCGCGAAGTCGGCGTCGAGGACGATCAGCGCGGTGTTGTAGGGACGCCGGTCGCCGATGCAGCACGCCTGCCCGATCAGCGGCGAGGAGCTCTTGATCGTCGCCTCGATGTTCGCCGGCGACATGTTCTTGCCGGCCGCGCTGATGATCAGCTCCTTCTTGCGGTCGACGATCGTCAGGTAGCCGTCCTCGTCGAAGGCGCCGATGTCGCCTGTACGCAGCCAGCCGTCCTCGGTGAAGACCTCGGCCGTCTTATCCGGCAGGTTGCGGTAGCCGTGCATCACGACTTCGGACTTGATCAGCACCTCGCCGTCGCTGTCCAGCTTGAGCTCGATCCCCGGCGCCGCGGGCCCGACCGTGCCGAGCTTGATCCTGCTCGGCGGATTGACGCTGCCGGCGCCGCACGTCTCGCTCATGCCCCACAGCTCGGCCAGCGGCAGGCCGATCGCGTGGAAGAACTCGAGGACCTCGATCGGCGTGGGCGCGGCGCCGACGTTGATCGCCTCGACCTGGTCGAGCCCGAGCATCGCGCGCAGTCCCGCGAAGATCTCGGCGTCGGCCTTGGCCACCTGCTCGGCCAGCTCCTGCGGCACCGGTTCTCCGGCCTGCTCCATGCGCACCTTGCGCACGCTCGCGTCGAGCGCCGCCTGCAGCTCCTCGCGACGCTCCGGCGGCTGGCCGGCGACCATCGTCTCCAGGCCAGCCTTCAGCTTCTCCCAGATGCGCGGCACCGCGAAGAACCAGCTCGGGCGGACTTCGGGCAGGTAGGAGAGCACTTCCCGCGGGTCGGCGCAGCAGGTGATCTGCAGGCCGAACACGATCGGGATGTAGTGGTGGGCGTTGCGCTCGGCGACGTGCGCGGCCGGCAGCCACGAGATCACGCGGCCGTCGCGCGGGAATTTGATCAGGTCCTCGATGCCCTCGACGGTCGCGAACAGGTTGCGGTGGATCAGCTGTACGCCCTTCGGCGGTCCGGTCGTTCCGGAGGTGTAGATCAGCGTGAGCACGTCCGTCGGTTGGATCTGCGCCACCGAAGCCTCGACATCGAAGCCCGGGTTCGAGCCCTCTACGTCGGACAGCGCAAGCGTCCCCAGCGGGGCCTCGCCGTCGACGACGATCACATACTCCAGGTCCGGCAGCGAGCGGCGCGCCTCGCGCACCTGCGGCAGGTACTGCTGCTCGCAGATCAGCACCTTCGCGCCGGCGTCGGCCACGAGGTACTGGATCTGCTCGGGCGTGTAGGTGTTGTAGATCGAGAACGGCGCCGCGCCGAGCATCATCGCCGCCAGGTCGCAGAGGTGGAACTCGGGACGGTTGGAGAGCATCAGCGCGACGGTGTCGCCACGCTTCACGCCGAGCTTCGCCAGCCCTCCGGCGAGCGCGTCGACGCGCTCGCGCAGCTCGCCCCACGTGATCGTGAACTCATCCTGCTTGGTGCGAATCGCGACCTCGTCGGCGCGCTCGGCGGCGGTGATGCGAAATGCCTGCGCGATCGTCTCCGCACCAAGCGCTGCCCGCTCGCGCGTCATCGATTCACTGAGCTCGACCTCCATAGCACGCTCCCTCCTCTCGCCGGTTCGCCCCATCCCCATGGGGTCTGACTCTTCGGACCCGTGGGTCCTCATCGATCATACCTATCCGCTGAATACTCTCAAACAGATGCGCATGGGCGAACTCGGCCACTGGTGGCGCTCGCTGGGCGGCCCGCCGCCCAGCCGGCCGCCGCTGCCGGGACCGACGCAGGTGGACGTCGCGATCGTGGGGGCCGGCTACACGGGCCTGTGGACCGCCTACTACCTCAAGCGCGCGCGCCCGTCGCTTCAGATCGTCGTGCTCGAGGCCGAGCACGCGGGCTTCGGCGCGTCGGGGCGCAACGGCGGCTGGGTATCCGGGTTCTTCTCCGGTCCCGCACGCGTGTACGAACGGCGCGCGGGTGAGCGGCGCGCGGGCGAACGGACTGCGGGACGCGACGCGTACGCGGCGCTGCAGCGGGCGATGTTCGACACAGTCGACGAGATCGCCGCCGTCCTCGCCGAGCACGAGATCGACGCCGACTTCGTCAAGGGCGGGCATCTCGCGGTGGCGCTTGGCGGCGCGCAGCTCCTGCGCCTGCGCGAGCAGGTCGCACACGCTCGCCTGCACGGGCTCGACGAGCACGACCTGCGCGAGCTGACACGCGAGGAGCTCGAGCAGCGCGTGCGCGTCGCCGGAGCGCTCGGCGCGACGTTCTCACCGCACGTGGCGCGCGTTCACCCCGCGAAGCTCGTCAGCGGCCTCGCCGCCACGGTCGAGCGCCTCGGCGTGGCGATCCACGAGCGCACACCCGTGAGCGCGATCCGCGCACACGAGGCGCTGACCCCCGCCGGCGGCGTGCGCGCGCGCTGGGTGGTGCGCGCGACCGAGGGCTACACCGCCGGCCTGGCCGGCCTGCGGCGCGCGCTCGTGCCGATGAACAGCTCGATGATCGTCACCGAGCCCCTGTCCGCCGCCACGTGGGAGCAGATCGGCTGGTCGGGACGCGAGGTGATCGGCGACGGCGCGCACGTGTTCGCGTATCTGCAGCGCACTGAGGACGGGCGCATCGCGATCGGCGGTCGCGGCGTGCCGTACCGCTTCGGCTCGCGGACGGACGGCGCGGGCGAGACCGCGACGGCGACGATCGCGGGCCTGCGCGCGAAGCTCGAAGCGATGTTCCCGCCCGCGGCCGGCGTCGAGCTCGCGCACGCGTGGTCGGGCGTGCTCGGCGTGCCGCGCGACTGGTGCGTGTCGGTCAACGCTGACCCACACTCCGGCCTCGCGTGGGCCGGCGGATACGTGGGCGAGGGCGTCGCCGCCGCGAACCTCGCCGCGCGCATGCTGCGCGACCTCATCCTCGAGCAGCCGAGCGCGCTCACCGCGCTGCCGTGGGTCGGGCGCCGGCCGCGGCGCTGGGAGCCCGAGCCGCTGCGCTGGGGCGCGATCCGCTCGGTCTACTCGCTCTACCGGCGCGCCGACCGGATCGAGCAGCGCACCGGGCGACCGTCGACGCTGGGGCGGCTGGTGGACGCGGTCTCAGGTCGCGAGTGAGGCTGGCGATCGCGAAGCGGGCGCCGCCCCGGGGCGCCGCGCACGGCCGGGTCGAGCACCGCCTTCGGGCGCCGCCAGAACGCCTCGAAGAAGCCGTCGACGCAGTCGCCGGGCGTCGGGATCCGCTCGATGCGGGTGCGCCCGCCCAGGGCCGCCTCGATGTCGGCGAGCGCCGGGAAGCGCGCCCGCTCCCGCTCGAGCCCCTCGTGCAGGAACTCCTGCTGCCACGCCGGCAGCGCGTCGAGTTCGAAGGTGAACACCACGGCCGGCCCACGCGCGACGCGGCGCAGCTCCGCGAGGCCCGCCCGCGGCGACTCCCGGTGGTGGATCGTCACGCACGCCATCGCCGCGTCGACCGCGCCGTCGTCGAGCAGCAGCGCTTCCGCGCGAGCGGCGATTGCGGGCGCCGCGCCCGGCGGGCGCTGAGCCCGCATCGTGGCGCTCGGCTCCACCGCGAGCACCCAGCGATCGGCCGGCTCGTATGAGCCCGCGCCGGCGCCGACGTTGAGCACCGTGCGCGCGTCGCCGAGCGCGGCGTGGATGCGCGCGGCGATGCGCGGGTCCGGGCGGCGGTGCTGGGCGTAGGTGCGCCCGTGGCGCGCGTAGTCGACGCGCGCAGTCACCCTTTCGACCCTAACACCGGCGCGGCCGTAAATCACCGAAGCTCACGCGTGAGCCGGCTGTCAGCCATTGGCAGCGTTGCTCAGGTATGCACAGCATCGGCATACCAATCCGCCGACGGGCGCCCCTGTCGCTTGCAGATCGGCGGCCTCACGCCGATGTGCCCACGTATGAGCTCTGACCACGCGTGCGCGAAGTCGTCGCTTGACGCGGGGTTGGGCCGGCAGGCACGCGAGGCGAGCGGCGTCACATCGGCGCTGCTGCTCGCCTATCTGGATCGGGTCGGAGGACCTGATGCCCTCGGCGAGGTGCTGCGCCGTTGTGGGCTCTCGGACCAGGAGGCCGAGCTGCGCGACGAGAACTGCTGGTTCTCGTGGCAGACGAAGATCGAGCTGTTCGAAGCGACCGCACAGGTTCTGGATAACCCGGACTTCCTCGTGGACATGGCGACCATGGCCCTCGACATGAGGGTCGCGGGCGGGCTCAAGGTGGCGCTCCGCATGCTGGGCTCGCCCCAGCTCGTGTACCGCAGCATCGTGCGCGCCAACGCGCGCTTCAACGGCAGCCACGCGATGGAGCTGATATCCGTCGGCCGCGGCCAGGCACGCATTCGTTTCGTGGACATTTCGGGGGCGCGGCGTTTTCACCGTCTCGATTGCGAGTACAGCGCGGCGATGCTGCGCATCGTGCCGGAGCTATTCGGGCTGCCGAGGGCGCAGCTCGCACATCTCGAGTGCGGGGGCGACGGAGCAGACTCGTGCGTGTATGAGCTGCGCTGGCGCGAACACGCATCCGTGGGCCTGCGCGTGCTCGCGGCGGGCCTCGGCATCGCAGCCGTCCTGTCCGCCAGCGCGCTGCTGCTGCCGGCCGCGCTGCCGGCGGTGGCCGCGCTCGCCGTCGCCGGCGCGGGCGTGCTCTTCGGCGGCGCGGAGATCCGACGCCGGCAGGGCGCCTGGCGCCAGCTCCAGCGCGAGGCGGAGGACTACGCGGACGTGGCTCAGCGTCTGTTCGCCAGCCTCCAGGACCTGGTCTCCGACCTACAGCTGGAGGAGGTCCTGGGCAAGGTCACGCGCAACGCGCAGGCCGCCGTCGGGGGGCGTGAGTTCGCCCTGCTGGTCCGCGAACGCGACGGCTTCGTCTGCCAGAGCTCATCCGGCCTGCCGCGCGGCTCGATCGCGGCGCTGGAGACGTGGGCCAACACCAACGGCCGCGTTCCCGAGCAGTGCATGGTGATCGATGACGTGGCCGCGGTGCCGGCGCTCGCTCGCCTCGCCGACTCCTCGATGCCTCTCCGCTCGCTGGCCAGCGCGCCCCTCACCTTCTTCGGGGACACGGGCGGCCTGCTGGTGGCGCTCGGGACGCAGGCGCGCGCCTTCCTGCCTCGCGACGTCGAAGTGCTGCAATCGTTCGCCAGCCAGGTAGCGATCGCGCTCAACAACGCCCAGCGCTACCACGTGACCAAGACGCAGGCCGACCGTGATCCGCTCACCGGCCTGCTCAACCACCGCAGCTTCCACGAAGCCGTCGATCGTGCCCTGGGCAAACAGGACGGCCCCGGCAGCGCATGTGTCGTGCTTTTCGACCTCGACAACTTCAAGCGGATCAACGACGAGGACGGCCACAGTGGCGGCGACCGGCTGCTGCGCGCTGCCGCGGCCGCGCTCGAGAGCGCCTGTCGGCGCGGCGACCTGGCCTTCCGTGTGGGAGGCGATGAGTTCGCCCTGCTGCTGGCCGACCTCAACGAAGGGTCCGCGGCTGACGTGGCCGCGCGCACCTGCACGGCGATCGCAGCGCTCGACCCGCGGCTGGGCGCATCCGCCGGCCTGGTCGCCCTGAGTCAGGACGAGGACGCCACGAAGGGCAAGCTGCTCGAGCAGGCCGACAAGCGTCTGTACGCGGCCAAGCGCGCCGGACGACCGCCCGCGGGAGCCACCTCGGAGCGCTCGACAGCCGCCACCCAGGTCACCGTCGCCGTTCTTGTCGCGGCGCTCGAGGCGCATCACACGGCCACCGCCGGCCACTGCGTCGACGTCGCCGAGTTGAGCGTCCTGGTAGCCGCACGCCTGGGCGCAAACCACGCGGAGCGCGAGCTCGTGCGCCAGACGGCGCTGCTCCACGACCTGGGCAAGCTCGCGATCGCCCCGGAAATCCTCAGCAAGCCTGGCCCGCTGGAGCCGCACGAGTGGGACGTCATCCGAACCCACCCCGATCGCGGCGCGGAGATCCTGCTGCGGGCACCGGGGCTTGGGGGCCTGGCGACGGCGGTTCGCGCCTCGCACGAGCGTTGGGACGGCGGCGGCTACCCCAACGGGCTCGCCGGCCGCGAGATCCCGTTCGCAGCGCGAGTGGTGGCCGCGTGTGACGCGTACGACACGATGGTCGCCGAGCGGCCGTACAGCCCGGCGCGCACCCCCGAGGCCGCCATCGCCGAGCTGCGCGAGTGCGCGGGCTCCCAGTTCGACCCAGACGTGGTGGCAACGCTGATCACCGAGCTCTCCCCGGCGCACGTGACGCGATTCGCGGCGTAGCGCCGCCGAGCTCACAGCCCTACCAGCGAAAGTGGCTCGCCCCGTATTCGTAGGGCGGAGGCTCTACGCTGTCCGGATCGAGCGTCGACTCGAGGATCAGTGCCGTTGCGCACAGGAGAGCCCAGACCTGGGCCACGAGCGCCCAGAGGCGCTCTTCGAGACCCTGGTACCCGGGAATGTGGTCGTGGAGCGTGAAGGACGCGACCACCCACACGATCAGCACCACCAGGCCGCCGCCAAAGGTCAGTCGCGCAAGGCGGCTCGGCCAGGCGGACCGGGCAATCGCGAATGGCGTCAGCAGCAGGAAGGCGTTGATCCCGAGGCTCGCCCACTCGTGCGCGTAGTGATGCCATGAAAGCGTGCCCGCGAGTTCACGCGACCTGCAGAGATGGCTCACCGTCGGCGAGCAGTCCATGCGCAGCGGGGCTACGGCGATCGCGCAACAGCCCGCGAGCACGAACATGAGCGGCATCGCCTTCGGCCAGGGTCGCGCGCGCAGCGCCGGACCGAGCGCGATCGCAAGCGCGATGAATCCCAGCCCCCAGATCGCGACCGACACGGAGAAGATCCAAGGGTGCGCCGCACCGCGCCGTCCAAGCTCGCTGATGTACTGGCGCAGCGGCGAGTAGTGGGCTTCGAGGGCGCCCGCGAGCACCCAGCCGCCGATGAAGATCGCCTGCGTGCCGATCGCAAACCACGAGAGCAGCAGCGTCCGGCGGCGTGCGCCATCCGGCAGCGGTCGCCACCCTGCCGGTCTGAGCCAGAGACCAGCGCTGCGCAGCACTGTCGACATCGGCGCGGATGCTAACGGCCGAGACAAGCTGCCTTTGAACCACCGCCCGCTAATAAGGACGAGGATCGGAGTGCCTGCTGCTTCCAGCAGGCCAACCCGAAGATCGTCCCGCTGCCCACCGGACGCAAAGCCTAATCTGGGCCGCCACCCAACCAGCCCAACGCCGAGGAGGCCTCCGATGCCCTACGAGACGCTGCTGTACGACACGGCAGACGCGATCGCGACGATCACGCTGAACCGGCCCGAGCGGCTGAACACGATCGTGCCGCCGATGCCCGAGGAGCTCGAGGCGGCGGTGCACGCGGCGACGAGCGATCCGCACGTCAGGGCGATCGTGCTGCGCGGCGCCGGGCGCTCGTTCTGCGCGGGCTTCGACTTCGGCGGCGGCTTTCACCAGTGGGACGACGCGCTCACCACCGACGGCGCGTGGGACCCCGGCAAGGACTTCACGACGGCCACCTCGCAGAGCCTCGGCGTGGTGCCCAGGTTCATGAGCCTGTGGCGCTCGCCCAAGCCTGTGATCGCGCAGGTCCACGGCTGGTGCGTCGGCGGTGGCAGCGACATGGCGCTGTGCGCCGACCTCGTGATCGCCAGCGAGGACGCGCGCATCGGAACCTCCTACTCGCGCATGTGGGGCTGCTACCTGTCGGGCATGTGGCTCTATCGCCTCGGCCTGACCAGGGCCAAGGAATACGCGCTGACCGGCAAACCGCTGTCGGGAGCGGAGGCGGTCGCGGCCGGGCTGATCAACGCGGCGGTGCCGTTCTCGCAGCTGGAGCGGGAGGTGCGCGAGCGCGCCGCGCAGCTGGCCAGCATCCCCGCCTCGCAGCTGTCGGCGATGAAGCTGATCGTCAACCAGGCCTACGAGAACATGGGACTGGCCTCCACGCAGCTGCTCGGCCCGGTGCTCGACGGGCTGATGCGCAACACGCCGGACGCCCGCCGCTTCATCGAGCTGGCCGAGCGCGAGGGCGTGGGCGCGGCGGTCGCCCGGCGCGACGGCGGCTTCGGCGACTACAGCCAGGCGCCTCCCGAGGACAGGCCGAACCCCGAGAACGTGATCGTCCCGTAGCCGTCTAGGACTGTCTTGATGGGGCCTGACGGCCCGGCTTGACCGCGCCGTAGCGCTGCCAGTGGCGCTCGGGGATCGCGTCGGGGTCCTTGTACCAGTACCACGTGCAGGGGTCCTTGGCGTAGTCCTCGGGCGGGTCCGAGGGGTAGAGCGGATAGCCCGACCACTGGATCGGCATCGACTCGTTCATGAAGCTGCAGTGCGTGCAGTACAGCGGGAAGCCCTTGCGTCCGAAGGACCAGTCGTGCGCCTCGCGTGTGCCCCCGCCGTCCGGGAGCCCCTCGTAGGCGCCGTTGCGAACGAGGCGCTGGCCCGAGCCGCACGGGTTCATGGTGAAGGTGACCTTCTCCTCGTCCTCGGCGATCGTAAAGCTGCCGGGGTTGGGGCCGACCCCGGAGCAGGAGTGCGCGCGCCACGTGGCCGCGAGCAGGCCGACCAGCTCGCGCCGGTCGAGCGCCACGATCGCGTCGTGGTGCCGGCGCCAGCCGCGGCCCATGCTCTCGGTCCACGCCTGCGCCACGCCGTCGTCGCCGAGGCGCTGCTGGATGAACGACACCAGGTCGAGCACGCCTGCGGCCATCAGATCGTGCAGCATCTGCCACTCGTGCTTCATCTCGGCGCACAGGCGTCTGGCCTCCTGCAGATCGCCGGCGTCGAGCGCCTCGATCGCGCGGTCCATCGTCGGCCGCGAGAGCTGCGCGAGCTCCTCCTCTGAGAACCAGCGGTCTGTCATCGTTCCCTCCTTCGATGATCGTCGGGACCCAATTGTGACCGAGCGACGCAGGGCGCTGGTGACGGGCGCGGCCCGCGGCATCGGCGCCGCCACCGCCGCGCGCCTGGCCGCCGACGGCTTCGAGGTGCTGACGCTGGATCTGCGCGAGGGCTGCGACATCGCGCTCGACGTCGCCAGCGACGAGCTCCCGCCGCTCGACGTCGACGTGTGCGTCGCCAACGCCGGCGTCACGACCACGATCGCGCCCGGCCACCGCATGACCGCCGAGCAGTGGCAGCGCGACATCGACGTCAACCTGACCGGCGCGTTTCGCACCGTGCAGGCGTGCCTCGGCCCGATGCGCGAGCGCGGCTACGGCCGCGTGGTGGTGGTCTCGAGCGTCGCCGCGCTGGGCGGTCTGCCCGGGCAGGTCGCGTACGCCGCGTCCAAGGCCGGGCAGCTGGGGATGGTGCGCACGCTGGCCAGCGAGAACGCCTCGCGCGGGATCACCGTCAACGCGGTGCTTCCCGGCCTCGTCGCCACCGAGCAGGTGCTCGCGATGCCAGAGGAGGTTCGCGCGCGGGCGCTGGCCTCGCTGCCGACCGGGCGTGCGGTCGAGCCCGCGGAGATCGCCGCCGCGATCGCGTTCCTGGCGGGCGAGGAGGCCGCGCAGATCAGCGGGCAGGCGATCGCGATCGACGGCGCCGCATCGCTGAACCAGCTCTCGCTCGGCGCCACGCGCCGATAGCTGGCGTTGATCCCTGCGTTGGGACGCCCTCAGCGAAGAACGCGACCGCATCAAATCACGCCCATGAGGGTTAGAGGATCGACCGAAGCACCGTACAAAACGATCTGCACGACAAGGAGAAGGCACAGATGCGTTCAATCAAGCTGGCCGCTGCGGTCGCGACCGCGGTGGCGTCACTGGCGCTGTCCGGCGCCGCAGCATCGGCGGCGGGCAGGCATGCGGGCACGGGCGGAAGGCCCTCGGGCGGCTGCCGCGTCACGCTCAACGTCGCTCCGCGCCTGATCACCGCCGGCGAATCGGTGCTGGCGTTCGGGCACATGTCATGCAGAACGCCCAACGAAGAAGACGGCCAGACGGTGACGCTGTATGAGAGCTCCGCTAGCTCACCCGGCTTCAGCGTCGCCGGCACGACCACCACCGACGCGCACGGCTTCTATCAGCTGAGCAGCGGCGCGCTCACCGTGAACAGCATCTTCTACGCGACCGCGGGCCCCGCCCGGAGCCCGCAGCGCAACGTCAAGGTCGCCGCCCAGGTCACCGTCGCCGGTCCGCCCGAAGGCGTGGTGCCGACCAACCTGCGAACAGGACGCCACAACCGGGTCACGTTCACCGGCACGGTCAGCCCTGCCGACGCGGGCGCGCTGGTGGTGCTGCAGCGTCAGAACGCGGTCAAGGGCGACGAATGGCACCGCATCGACTTCGGCGTGGTGGGCAAAGAAGGCAGCTTCTCGATCACCCACACCTTCGTCGTCGCCGGCCCCGCGAACATCCGCGTGGTGGTGCACAGCGGCAGGCGCAACATCGCCAGCCCGTCGAACATCCTCACCTATGAGATCTCCCAGGCGCAGAACCCGAGCCTGACGATCGAAAGCTCGGCCAACCCGATCTCCTACGGACAGTCGACGACGATCAGCGGCACCGTCGCCGGCGCACCCGACACGGCGGTCCAGCTGCTGGCGCGCACGGCACCACACGGCCCTTACACCCAGGTGGGCGAAGCCAAGACCAACGCCTCGGGCGCCTACACGTTCGCGCCGCAGACGCCACTCGCGAACACGTTCTACAAGGTGCAGGGGGCCGGCAAACGCTCGGCGGTGCTGTTCGAGGGCGTCAAATACGTGCTCACCGCCGGCGTCTCCGACACGACGGTTCAGTCCGGCCAGTCGCTGACGTTCTCGGGCACGGTCACCCCCGGCGAGACCGGCCACGTGATCTACCTCGAGCGCGAGAACCTGGCGGGGACGAACTTCCACGTGATCGAGGTGGGAACGGTGAGCGCCGGCTCGACGTACTCGATCGTGCACACGTTCTTCAGCGTGGGCACGAGCATCGTCCGGATCAAGATCCCGGGCGGTCCGCAGAACGCGACCACCAACAGCCAGCTGTTCACGATCCAGGTGACGCCGGCGCCATCGCCCGACGCGCTCACACCCGAGACGCCGGGCAACTCCACGCAGCCTCCCGAAGGCCAGCTCTAACTGGGACCCCCCACCCCGCCCCCACGGTGCCCTGTGGCCGTCCCCAGCTGGGGCGGCCACAGCGGCGCCGGTTGGGTCTGCGCGCGCTCGCGCTGCGCGCAGAGGCGGCTCAGGCGGCGACGGCGCGGGACTGCAGGTGCGCGCCGACCTTGCGCTTGACCCGCTGCAGCGCGTTGTCGACCGTCTTTGTGTCGCACGCCAGCCGGCTGCCCACCTGCTCGTAGGAGTAGCCGTCGAGGTACAGCGACAGCACGCGGCTCTCCAGCTCGGACAGCGCGGTCGACAGGCACCCCACGAGCGAGCGCAGCTCCTCGGAGGAGATCACCTGGTTGACCGGGTCGCTGCACGGTCGGGCCGGGCAGCATCTGGTCGAGCGTCGGCACGTCGTCGCCCGTGCCCGCGGGGGTCGAGGAGAACGACACGTACTGGTTCAGCGGCGTGTGCTTGTTGCGCGTCGCGGTCTTCACGGCGGTGATGATCTGCCGCGTGATGCACAGCTCGGCGAAGTTGCGGAAGCTCGACTCGCGGTCGGTGCGGAAGTCGCGAATCGCCTTGTACAGGCCGACGAGGCCCTCCTGGATGAGATCCTCGGAGTCGCCGCCCGCGAGGAAGTACGAGGAGGCCTTCAAGCGCACGAATCCGTGGTAGCGCCTGACGAGCCGGTCGTAGGCATTGCGATCGCCCTGCTTGGCAAGGGCGATCAGGAAAGCTATCCTCAACCTTAGGTTCAGAGTTAGGGTTATGAGAAATTCGTGCCACGAGCAGATCCTTTCTTCGGCGACCGCCTCCTGGCGGCCCCAATCGTGCTCAGTGGCGCACTCCTCCCCTGGCGCCAAAGCTATGAAAAAGCGCCTTACCTCGGTCTTTCTCAACCTTAGGTTCAGCGTTATGTCGGCGGCAGCCTTACACAGTTATGGAGCCTTGTCAAGGCCCCCCGCCGCGACCCTGCAAGATCTCGTACAGGATCGCCGCCGCCGCCGCGCTCACGCCGAGCGACCCGATCCTCCCCAGCAGCGGCAGCGCGATCAGCTGATCGCATGCGCTGGCCACCCGCGGGCGCAGGCCGGCGCCCTCGCTGCCGAGCACCAGGACCACGCCGCCGCCGCGGTAGTCGGGCGCGTCGTAGGCGACCGGCGCCTGCACCCGCGCGCGCTCGCCGGCGCCACCGGCGCCGGCTGGCCCTCGGCGCTTGCGCCATAGCACCAGCATCCGGCGCGGCGCGCGTCGGCGAGGAAGTCGGCGAGGTTGCGCACGCGCGCCACCGGCAGGTGCTCGACGGCTCCGGCCGACGCCTTGCACACAGCCGCCGTGACCTCCGCCGCGCGGCGTTCTGGAATGATCACGCCCGCAGCGCCCGCACACTCCGCGGTGCGGCAGATCGAGCCGAGGTTCTGCGGGTCCTGAACCTGGTCGAGCACCACCAGCATCGGCTCCGCGCCCGCCAGCAGCTCATCGGCGCTCGCGTAGTGGTAGGGCCCCGCGTCCGCACACAGCCCCTGGTGCGCGTCCGAGCCGCAGCGGCGCTCGATCTCCTCGGCGCTCGCCGTGCGCACCGCCACGCCCGCCAGCCACGGCTCGCGCGCGGCAGACGCCGTCGCCCACACCTCCCCCACGCTGCCCGCCCGCCGCCCACGCAGCGCCTCCCTGATGGGGTTGCGACCGTAGAGGATCACCGCGGGATCAGCTCGAAGCCCTCGGCTCCGTCGCGGACCTCCCAGCCCAGCGCCGCGATCTCGTCGCGCAGCCGATCGGCCCGCTGAGAAGTCGCGCTCGCGCGCGGGCCCGCTCACGCATGACGGCCAGCTCGCGAACCTGCTCGGGCGCCTGCGCGACCGCGGCGAGCAGGGACTCGAGCCCGACCACGCCGAGCATCTCGCGCAGGTGCGCATTGCCTGTCGAGTCCAAGCTCTGCACCGGTCGCCTCGCGGATCCACTCGTTGAGAACACGACAGCGCCTCGGGCGTGTTGAAGTCACGGGCGAGCGCGTCGAAGAACCCGTCACGCAGCCGCTCCAGCTTCGGCGGCGAATCGCCCGGGGAGAGCCGGCGGCCAGCCTCGCGGATGCGCTTGACGTTCGCCTGCGCCTGCTCCAGCGCCGCGGCGGAGAACGCCAGCGGCTGGCGGTAGTGGCCGGAGATCAGGTACATGACCACCGCCTCGGAGCCGTACTGGTCGAGCACCTCGTGCAGCAGCGCGATGTTGCCCACCGACTTGGCCATCTTCTCGCCTGTGAACTGGATCATGCCGTTGTGCATCCAGAGCCTGCGCCAGCTCCTCGCCGCGGGCGGCGCGCGTCTGCGCGGCCTCGTTCTCGTGGTGGGGGAAGATCAGGTCAGAGCCGCCGCCGTGGATGTCGAAGCCGACGCCCAGGTACTGCTCAGCCATCGCCGAGCACTCGATGTGCCAGCCCGGCCGGCCCATGCCCCACGGCGCCTCCCAGCAGGTGTCCTCGCCCGGCTTGTGCGCCTTCCACAGCGCGAAGTCGAGCGGGTCCTCCTTGCGGGCCACCGGGCTCGGTTGCCGCGTCTTCGCCCTGATCCATGTTCGTCGAGCTGCCGGTGCGACAGCGAGCCGTAGCCTGTGTCCGAACGCACGCGGAAGTAGACGTCGCCGTCCACCGCGTACGCGTGCCTGCCGACGATCAGCGTCTGGATGTACTCGACGATCGCGCCGATCGTCTCCGATGCGAGCGGCTCGTGGTCGGGGCGCCCGAGGCCCAGCGCGTCGGTGTCGGCGAGGTAGTGCCCGGTCATCTCCTCCGCCAGCTCGGCGCTCGGCCGCGGGTGGGCGGATTCGATCGACGCGCGGCGTCGTAGATCTTGTCGTTGACGTCGGTGATGTTCACGACCAGCGTCGACGTCGTAGCCCTCGTGCTCGAGGAAGCGCTTGAGCAGGCTGAAGACGACAAACGGGCGCGCGTTGCCGATGTGGATGCGGCTGTAGACGGTCGGCCCGCACGCGTAGATCCCGACCCGGCCCGGGTCGCGCGGACGCAGCGGCAGCAGCTCGCCGCTGAGCGTGTCGTGTAGGACGATCTCGCGCATCGCCGCGCAACCCTAGCGGGAGACGCAGGCCACGGCGCTCGGCTGACCGCTCGCTCAGGCCTGCTCGTCGCCCGGAAGCGCCGCGATGATCGCAGCCGCGATCCGCTGTGTGTCCGGCGAGACCGCGAGGATCTCCGCGACGCGCTCGTCCTGGCTCTCCAGCAGCGCCAGGAAGAGGTGCCCGGTGCTGAGCGAGCGATGGCCGAGGCGATGCGCTACCTCGAGCACGTCTTCAGCCACCAGGCGCCGGGTGGGCGCGGTGAATATCCCGGTCGGGGCCGTCGATACGCGAAAGCGGCGGATGCCCACCGCGTCCTGTGGCTGTGACGCCGGCCGTGCGGCCGTCGCGTCTGCGCCCATCAGCTCGACCGCGCGCTCGGCCATGGCGTCGAACTGCCCCCGGTGGCTGGAACGCACGCGCGCGAGAATCCCGTGCTCGGCGCCGAGCAGCGCCAGGAGCACGTGGGCAGGCACCACGTACTGGCTCTCGAGCGATCGAGCGGTCTGCTCCGCAGCCTCAACCGCCAGACGGGCCTGCTCGCTGAAGCGCTCGAAGACCGGCGGGATCGGTCCGGGACTCGGAGGCTCGCGGACACCGCCCGCGCGCGCCCAAGGATCCACCGGAGGGCGCGTCACCGGGTATGCCGCGTCAACCAGCGCGACCACGTCGGGGACTCCGAGCTCGCGCAGGATCTCGATCGCGCGCTCGTGCTCTGCCAGGCCGAGCAGCAGGTGCTCGGTGCTCGGGCCGCTGATCCCGCGCTCTGCGGCCGCCGCGATCGCCCTCGTCAGGACCGCCTCGCCGGCCGGCGAGCGCGGCACGGGCCCGAGGACGAGCTCCTCCCCGAACCCGCCCCTGCGCACCACAGCGGCGTGGATCGCGCTAGCGACGATACCCTCCCGAGCGAGCAGCTGCTCCACGTTGCCTCGTCGCGCCGTGGCGAGCAGCAGGTGCTCGGGCTCGACCGTTGGCCGTCCGAGCATCCGAGCCTCGTCCTCGGCCAACAGAATCAGGTTGTATGCCTGGTCGGTGAACCGGCCGATCGGATCGGTGGTGTCGACTCCAGTGCTGACAGACCGCATACGACCAGTGTCGCACCGGCCGATGCGCTCAGCGCACCGCCTCGCGCCGGTGCCCTGCGATGAGCGCAAGCGCGTAGCGCCCTGCCGGATGCTCGCGTGCGCGCTCGACGAGCGCGGCCGTGCCAGGTGCCAGGACGCCGGGCTGTGGCAGGTGCACGCCATATACGGGCGGCACGATGATCGACGCGGACAGCGCCGCGAAGGTCAGGTCGGCCGCGCTGAAGCGCTCGCCGCACAGATACGGGCGCCCGTCGGCGAGGCGCTCGGCGACGTAGTCGAGCTCGCCCCACACCGCAGCCTCGTCCTCGATCTCGATCCCCGGTCGGATGTCGAGCGCGCGCCCGATGAAGCGGGCGATGAGCGGCCATCCGTAGCGGATCGTGCGGTCCTCCCATGCCGGCACGCCCGCGTTGTTGAAGCTCAGGGCGAGCCTGCGCTGGGCGAGCATGTGAACGTACATCAGCCGCCGCCCCTTCGGCCCGAGCTCCTCGTCGAAGCGCCTGCAGAGGCGCTCGACCTCGCGGCGCGCCTCTGGCTCCTCGGGAAACAGCCGGTGCTCCGGGGGTATGCGCGCATCGACCCAGGCGAGGATCTCCTGCGACTCGCCGATCGCCCCCTCGGGCGTCACGAGCACCGGAACGGTCGCCCCGCCACCGGCGCGCTTGGCGGCAAGACGGTGGATGCCCTGGACATGGCGCTCCTCGCGGTAGGGGATCCCGGCCCGCTCGAGCGCCCACCGCGCCTTCTCGCAGTAGTGGCTGATCGGGATCGTGATGAGTCGCAGCTCGTCCATCTCAGTACACAAATGCGGGGGCACCGGACCCGCACGGCTCGGCAGCAGTGCGTCCGAGCTCACCCAGAGCTCGTCGGCTGATGCTCGCGCGCCCAGCGCACGATGCTGCCCGAGCCGGTGACCACCTCGCCGCCGTCGAGCACCAGGATCGGCACCGACCGCTGCCCGCTCAGCCGCTCGATCTCGGCGCGATCGCGCGCTCGCGACGGCCAGGTCCACAGCTTCAGCGAGCCCCCCTTCACCTTCTGCCACTCGTAGGTATGACCCGCGTCGTCCAGCGCCTTCGCGGCCTTCCCGCACGGATGCACAGCCGCAGCCGACTTACCGGCGTCACAGGTGTAAAGGATCACGCGCCCACGCTATCGCAAAGAGCGCCACAAGTTTGACTCGTCCCGGTACTGCGCTGCCCGTCGGAGCAGCGAGAATGAAGGTGCGCGACGTAATCAGGCTGATCGAGCAGGACGGCTGGCGGTTCGAGCGCCAGCGCGGCAGTCACAGGATCTTCCGCCACCGGATCAAGTCGGGAAGCGGCACCATCGCCGGCCGGCCAGGCCAGGACGTCCCAGCCGGTACCCTTGGAAACATCCTTCGACAAGCAGGATTGAAAGGACCTCGGCGTTGAGCGAATACGTCGTCATCTACGAGCAAGGCCAGACCGGATGGGGCGCCTACTGTCCCGATCTACCTGGCCTGGGAGTCGTCGGCGGGAGTCGCAACGAGGTCGAACGGCTGATTCACGCAGCGATCGAAGTTCACATCGAGAGTCTGCGTGAGCATGGCGAGCCCGTGCCGCCGCCCACGAGCGCAGCCGGCGTAGTCGCCGTGACCGCCGCGTAGACACCCCGCTGCAGCAGCGGTCGGCCGCGCTCCGAGACCCCGTCAGCCGCTGCGCCGCAAACCGGCGATCGCAAGCGCCGCAACGCCCTCGCCGCGACCGACGAACCCCATGCGCTCGCCGGTGCTGGCCTTGACGTTCACGCGCGCGAGCTCCAGGCCGAGCACCTCGGCCAGCCGCTCGCGGATCGCCTGCCGGTGCGGCGCGAGCTTCGGCTGCTCCATCACCACGGTGCAGTCCACGTTCTCTATCTCGAGGCCCTCGGCGAGCACGCTCTGCACGACGCTGGCGAGCAGCTGCATCGAGTCGGCGTCGCGCCAGCGCTCGTCCGTGTCGGGGAAATGCTCCCCGATGTCGCCCAGGCCGGCGGCACCGAGCAGCGCATCGATCACGGCGTGCGCGAGCACGTCCGCGTCGGAGTGACCGTCCAGCCCGCGCTCGCAGGGCACATGCACGCCGCCGATCACGAGCTTGCGCCCGTCGGCGAGGCGGTGCGAGTCGAATCCGATCCCGGCGAGCGTCATCGTTGCGGGGACTCGGTCGCCGAGCTGGTGGCGCCGATCGGCTCGAGACGGCGCTCACGCCCCTCGAACACGCACAGCTCGCGCACACCCACGGCGTCGAGCAGCTCGAGCGCGCGCTCGTAGTCGGCTCCGACGTCCTCGGGGCGGTGGGCGTCGCTCGAGAGCGCCACGGGCACGCCCGCGTCCACGCACATCTCCAGGAACGCGCGCGCCGGGTACAGCTCGCCCGTGGGCTTTCTCAGCCCGGCGGTCGACACCTCCACGGCGATGCCCGATTCGGCGATCCCTTCGACGGCGGGCTCGTAGTAGCGACGCAGATCGCCGTCCGGGCGCCGCCCGGCGCCAGCTGAGCCGGGTGGGCCAGCGCCGGTGGGCGGCTTGGCGCCGGCTGTGGGTGGGCTCCAATACTTCACGAGGTCGGGGTGTGCGGCGATGTCGAACAGGCCGCTGCGCGCTGCCTCGCCGATCTCCTGGAAGTAGCGAGTCCAGATCTCCTCGACGCTGCGCGGGTGGGTGGGATTCGAATCCCACACGCTGTAGTCGTCCATGTCGACGGCGCCGCCGCGCATGAAGTGCACGGAGCCGACGACGTAGTCGAAGTCGCGCGCGTCCAGCAGGTTGGCGATGCGATCCTCGGCGCCGGGGACGAAGTCGGCCTCGATGCCCAGCCGCAGGTCGGTGTGCTCGCGCACGAACGCGCAGTACTCGTCGATGTCGTCGTGCGCGTAGGTCTCCCAGAAGGGGTGTCGCCACACCTCGAGCGCCTGCACGAAGCGATACACGTGTTCTGAGACCCCCAGCTCGGCGATCCCCCGCGCTTCGGCGGCGGCGCGATAGCGCTCGACGTTCGCCGGCGTGTGGTAATCGGCGACGCTCGCGTCGTGGCCGTCGGGCCGCAGATGGAGGTGGTAGTCGGTGAGCACGTGGACGGCTGCGATTCAAGCAGGATTCAGGAGGACTCCCCCGCGTCCCCGCCGGCCGCGGCGCGCGCGGCGAGCAGGAGCTCGGCCACCCGCAGGTCCATGGGCGTTGTCACCTTGAGGTTCTCGTCGCTGCCCCTTACGACGATCACCTTCCCGCCGGCACGCTCGATCAGCCACGCGTCGTCGGTCGCGCGCGCAAGCTCCTGCGCCGGCACGTCCAGCGCCCGCTCGAGCGCCTCGCGGCGAAACACCTGCGGCGTCTGCACCGCCCACAGCTCGCTGCGGTCGAGCGTCTCGCGCACGGCGTCCTGACGATCGACGCGCTTGACGGTGTCGGTGACCGGCAGCGCGGCGATCGCGGCATCGGCGTCGGGTTCGCGCGCGAGCGCCGCGATCACCGACTCGGCCAGCGCGGCGCTGAGCAGCGGGCGGGCGGCGTCGTGGACGAGCACGAGATCCATTCCCCCCTCTCCCGCGCCCGCACCCGACGCGGCAAGCGCCCGGCGCACGGACTCAGAGCGCGAGGCTCCGCCCTCCACCACGCTGACGCGATCGACGGCGCTCGCATCGAGCGGCAGCTCGGCGCCCGGCGGTAGGGCGACGACGAGTCGAGCGACATCGGCCACCGCCAGCAGCGCGTCGATGCTCCATTGCACCAGCGGACGGCCGGCGAGCTCGACGAGCGCCTTCGGCCTACCCGCTCCGAGGCGCTCGCCGCTGCCTGCGGCCACGATCAGCGCGACGGTCATCGCCTGGGGCGCTCGCGCACGCGGCAATTTCCTGCCGCGTGCGCGAAAGCCTCGCTACTTGGCTCCGGCGGCCGCCATCTGGTGGTTGGCCGAGTCTTCGAGGAGCTCGTCGAGGTAGCTCTCCGCCTCCTCCTCGTCCTTGTCGAGCGCATACATGAGCTCGGAGGCGAGGATCTTCTTGGTGCGCGTGAACATCTGCTTCTCTCCGGTCGACAGGCCCTTCTCGCTCTCACGCAGCGAGAGGTTGCGCACCACCTCGGCCAGCTCGTAGATGTCGCCCGTCTTGATCTTGTCGCGGTTGTGCTTGAACCGGCGGTTCCAGTTCTTGGGCATCTCCGAGACTTCGTCGCGCAGGACGTCCAGGACCTTCTTGACCGTTTCCTCGTCGATGACCCTGCGCAGCCCCGCAAGGGCGGCGTTCTCGGTGGGGACGCGAACGGTCATGTCGTTGTGAAGGATCTTGATGGTGAGGTACTCGCGCCGTTCGCCGAGGATCTCCATCTCCTCCTTCTTGAGCACCTTGCCGGCGCCGTGATGGGGATAGACGACATGATCTCCGAGCTCGAACTCGATGAACTCGACTTCGCGGGTGACCTCGAGCTCCTCCGTGAACGTTGCTTCTTCAGGTGCTTGTGCGGGAATGGTGTCCTCCTTCGTTGCGAGCGACCGTTGGGTCTGCCCTTGATTCAAGTCTGTAGGTAGCGATCCACGAGGTTGAGCTCCTGCAGCCTGCGCAGGCCCTCGCGGATGTCCTTCGCGCGGATCTCGCCCACGCCCTCGACCGCCTCGAGCTCGGCGTCGCCCGCAGCCAGCAGCTCGTCGAGGCCACCGAACTCGGACACGATCTGCGCCACCACCAGCTTGGGCAGCCGGGGGATGCGCCCGAGCACGCGGTAGCCGCGCGGCGATACGGGGTAGTCGAGGGTGTTCAGCTTGCGGTCGTAGCCGAGCAGCTCGGCCAGACGCCCGAAGTCGAGCAGGTCCTGGTGGGCGAGCCGTCCGATCTCCTCGAGCGCGGCCGCGGTCGCCTCGTCGGAGTAGCTCGACAGGTAGTCCCGGACGAGCGCCGACTTCTCGGCGGCGGCGCCGACCATCGTCTCCTCCAGCTGCATCTCGATCAGCCGCCCCTCGCTGCCCAGCTCGACGATGTAGCGCTCGATCTCGACCGCCATCCGCGTGACCAGCTCCGAGCGCTGCAGCACCGTGAGCACGTCGTGCAGCGTCGTGCCGCCCTCGAACTCCAGCGCGGTCAGGCGCGTGGAGACCTGGTCCAGGCGGGTGCGGAACTTGTCGAGCGTCGCGAGCGCCTGGTTGGCCTTGGCGAGCACGACGGGGATGTCCTCGAGGATGTACTTGACGCCGTCCACGTACACCGAGACGACCTCGCGGCGCTGGGAGATGGCGATCACGAGCGCGTCGGTCTGCTTGGACACGCGCTCGGCCGTGCGGTGCCTGGTGCCGGTCTCGTGCGAGAGGATCGTCGGATCGGGCATCAGCTGGACGTTCGCCATCGTGATCTTCGTGGCGTTCGCGTTGAGGATGATCGCGCCGTCCATCTTCGCGATCTGGTACAGGAAGGCGGGGGTGTAGTCGATCTCGAGCTTGATGCCCCCGGAGTTCAGGAAGCTGAGGTCTTCGGGCTCGCCGATCACGATCAGGCCGCCCGTGCGCGCGTGCAGGATGCTCTCGATTCCCTCCCGCAGCGCGGTCCCGGGCGCGATCATCTCCAGCGCCCTCATGAGTCCCGGATCCGGTCTTACCTCGTTGTCTAGGTCTTCGCCGGATCGTGGAGCCACGGTCCCCAATTCTAGGGCAATTAGCGTTTCTTTAGCAGCTCGTACACTGGGCACACACCCCCGCGACCCCCGCGCGAGCGCCCTCTGGAAGGGGGTGCCGAGGCGTCAGCTCGAGCGCGCGGCGGGGTCCGGAGCGGGACGCAGCGCGCGCTGCCCTGTCGGCGCCCTGCGATCCTCGACGCGCGCGAGCGCGGGCCCGGCCGGTTCGGGGACGGTGCGGGGCCGACCGCCCGGAGGGCCCACCGGCAGGGCCGCCGCGAGCGCCGCGCGCAACGTCGGCACCTCGCATGCCGCCCGCCCGCTGTCCGCCGGCGCGATCACGTCCTGCAGGCCGTGCTTGGCCGCCTCCTGCAGGCGGCGCTCTGGGTGGCCCACCCAGCGCAGCTCGCCCGTCAGGCCGAGCTCGCCAAAGCACGCCCGCGGCCCGCCGTTGACGGGCACCCCGCGACTGGCGCTCGCCACCGCCAGCGCCACCGCCAGGTCGCACCCGGGCTCGTCCACCCGCACGCCGCCGACCACGTTCACGAACACGTCCGCGCCGCCCGTGCGCACGTGGCCGTGGCGACCGAGGATCGCCAACACCAGCGCCAGCCGGTTGCGATCGAGTCCCGAGACAACCCTGCGCGGCTGCTCGAGCTCCGAGGGCGCCACCAGCGCCTGGACCTCCACGAGCAGCGGGCGCGAGCCCTCCATCGCGGCCAGCACCACGCTGCCGGGCGCTCGCGTCGCCTCCGCGACGAACCTCGCCGACGCGTCGAGCACCTCGACCAGGCCGCCGTGGCGCATCTCGAACAGCCCGGCCTCGTTGGTCGACCCGAAGCGGTTCTTCAGCGCCCGCAGCTCGCGGTAGGGCCGCTCGCGCTCGCCCTCGAACTGCAGCACGCAGTCGACCAGGTGCTCGAGCACGCGTGGACCCGCCAGCGCCCCCTCCTTGGTGACGTGACCGACGAGGATCACCGCCACGCCGCGCGCCTTCGCCAGCTCCATGATCCGCGCCGCCACCTCGCGCACCTGTCCGACCGAGCCCGGCGCGCCGGACAGGTCGGCCGCGCGTAGCGTTTGCACCGAGTCGATCACGCACGCCTGCGGCGCGTGCGTCTCGAGCGCGTCGAGCACGACGTCCAGGTCGGTCTCCGCGAGCACCGGCACCTGCAGCGCCGCGCCGGCGAGCCGCTCGGCGCGCAGCCGCACCTGCTCCGCGGACTCCTCGCCGCTGACGTACAGCGTGCGGTGCCCAGCCTGCTGCAGATGCCCGAGCACCATGTTGGTGAGCGTCGACTTGCCGATTCCAGGCGAGCCGCCCAGCAGCACCAGCGAGCCCGGCACGAGCCCGCCGCCGAGCACGCGGTCCAGCTCGCCGATGCCCGTCGACATGCGCTTGACCGGCGCCGCGCCGACCTCGCCGAGCGGGAGCGGGACGACGACCCCGCCGCCACGAGCAGGACCGCCCGCCGCAGCACCTGAGCGTCGCTGCCCGCCGGCCCGCGCCTGCCCGCGCGCCGCCGGCATACGTTCCTCGACGAGCGTGTTCCACTCGCCGCACTCCGGGCACTGCCCGTGCCACTGCGCCGACTGGCAGCCGCATTGCGAGCAGGTGTGGATCGTCGAGCGGGCCACGTTCGCTCCTCAGCGTACGGGTCGGTGGGGACACTCCAATCCCGTCCCGCAATAGCGATGGTATCTACGCGCAATACCATCGCTATACGCCACACGACGACGCCGCGCCGCAAAGGACGAAGACCTACGCGGCGCTCAGACGGCGCCGACGACGCTGCTACGCCGCTCGAACAAGACCACGTCGCGCCAGCGTCCGTCGGGCATCTGACCGATGCGCCTGCTGACGCCGACCAGCTCGAAGCCGCAGGCCTCGTGCAGCGCGATCGACGCCGTGTTCTCGGGGAAGATGCCCGCCCTGAGCGTCCAGAAGCCTGCCTGCTCGGATGCGTCGATGAGGGCTCGGAGCAGCGCGCGCCCCACCCCGCGACGCCTGTGCGCGGGCGCCACGTAGACGCTCACCTCGCCCACGCCGCGATACACCGCGCGCGCAGAGACCGGGCCGAGCGCCGCCCAGCCGAGCGCCTGGCCGTCGTCGGCGTCGCGCGCGAGCACCGCAGGGTATCCCGCGCGCGTGGCCGACCACTCCTCCCAGCGCGGCGCCGCCGCCTCGAAGGTAGCGTTCCCGCCGGCGATCCCTTCCTCGTAGACGCGCGCCGCGTCCGGCCAGTCCTCGGCCGTGAGCGGCGCCAGGGCGATCCGATCGCGAGTGGCGCTCAGCTGCCCGCGCCTACTGCTCGCCCGGCTCGTCGATCTCCGGCGTCCCGCCCTCGGGGTGGCTCTCGCCCTCCGCTATCTCCTCCGCGCCGGCGCCTTCGGCGCCCACGCCGACGGGCGTCTTCTGCTTCTTGGGAGCGACCATCGGTCAGGCGCACCTCGCCCTCCTGGTCGCCTTCGGGCGGGGTCGACGACCACGGTCGCGCCGGGCGTCAGCTGCTCGCGCAGCACGAAGTCCGCGAGCGGATCCTCGATGTAGCGCTGGATCGCGCTGCGCAGCGGACGCGCGCCCATCGCCGGGTCCCAGCCCTTGTCGACGAGCAGGTCCTTGGCGGGCTCGGTGAGCTCCAGCTGCAGCTCGCGTTCGGCCATCGACTCGCGGATGCGCAGCAGCAGCAGCTCGACGATCTGCTTGATCTCCTCCTTCTGCAGCTTGTGGAAGACGATCACGTCGTCGATGCGGTTGAGGAACTCGGGGCGGAAGACCTTCTTCAGCTCGCCCATGATCCGGTTCTTCATGTCGTCGTAGGTGATCCCCGTCTCGTCGTCGGAGACGGCGAAGCCGAGCGGCGTGTTGCGCGCGATCTCCGCGGCGCCGATGTTCGAGGTCATGATCACGATCGCGTGGCGGAAGTCCACCGTGCGCCCCTGGGCGTCGGTCAGGCGGCCGTCCTCGAGGATCTGCAGCAGGATGTTGAACACGTCCGGGTGCGCCTTCTCGATCTCGTCGAGCAGCAGCACGCTGTAGGGCTTGCGCCGCACCGCCTCGGTGAGCTGGCCGCCCTCGTCGTAGCCGATGTAGCCCGGGGGCGAGCCGACCAGCCGGCGAGACCGCGTGCTTCTCCATGTACTCGGACATGTCGATCCGGATCAGCGCGTCGTCGTCGCCGAACAGGAACTCGGCGAGCGTGCGCGCGAGCTCGGTCTTGCCGACGCCGGAGGGGCCGAGGAAGATGAACGAGCCGGTCGGGCGCTTGGGATCCTTCAGCCCCGCGCGCGAGCGGCGGATCGCCTTGGAGATGACCTCGATCGCGGGGTGCTGGCCGATCACGCGCTTGTGCAGTTCGTCCTCCATGCGCATCAGCTTCTGCGTCTCGGCCTCGGTCAGCTTGAACACGGGGATGCCGGTCCACATCGAGACGATGTCGGCGATCTCCTCCTCGCCGATCGACGGGCGCTCGCCGGACTCGCCGGCTTCCCACTGCTCTGCTCGAGCTCGCGCTTCTTGTTCGTCAGCTTGCGCTCCTTGTCGCGCAGCGCCGCCGCCTTCTCGAACTCCTGGGCCTCGATCGCGGCCTCCTTTTCGCGGCGCGTGGACTCGATCTTCGCCCTCCGAGCTCGCGGTTGGCCGGCGGCGAGGTCATCGACTTGATGCGCATCCGCGAGGCGGCCTCGTCGATCAGGTCGATCGCCTTGTCGGGCAGGAAGCGATCGGAGATGTAGCGGTAGGCCAGTTCGCCGGCGGCGCGCAGCGCCTCGTCGGTGATCTGCACCTTGTGGTGCTGCTCGTAGCGGTCGCGCAGGCCCGTGAGGATCTCGACGGTCTGGTCGATCGTCGGCTCGTCGACGCGGATCTGCTGGAAGCGCCGCTCGAGCGCCGAGTCGCGCTCGAGGTACTTGCGGTACTCGTCGAGCGTGGTCGCGCCGATCGTCTGCAGCTCGCCGCGGGCGAGCGCCGGCTTGAGGATCGAGGCGGCGTCGATCGCGCCCTCGGCGGCGCCGGCGCCGACGAGGTTGTGGAGCTCGTCGATGAACAGGATGATGTCGCCGCGCTGGGTGATCTCCTTCATCACCTTCTTCAGGCGCTCCTCGAACTCGCCGCGGTACTTCGAGCCGGCGACCAGCGCCGCCAGGTCGAGCGTGTAGATCTGCTTGTTCTTCAAGAGCTCGGGCACCTCGGAGCTGGTGATGCGCTGCGGCCAGGCCCTCGACCACCGCGGTCTTGCCGACGCCGGGCTCGCCGATCAGCACCGGGTTGTTCTTCGTGCGCCGCGAGAGGATCTGCATGATCCGCTCGATCTCGGTCTCGCGCCCGACGACACGGGTCGAGCTTGCCGTCGGCGGCCAGCTTGGTCAGGTTGCGGCCGAACTGGTCGAGCAGCTTCGAGGACTTCTTGCCCTCGCCCGCGCCGGCGCCCGGCGCCGGCGCCGGCGCCGCCGGATGGCCCTGGCGGCGCCCGCCGGGGCCGGAGAGCATGCGGATGACCTCGTTGCGGATCTTCTCGGAGTCGGCGTCGAAGTCGAGCAGGATGCGCGCGGCGACGCCCTCGTTCTCGCGCACGAGCCCGAGCAGGATGTGCTCGGTGCCGATGTAGTTGTGGCCGAGGCTCAGCGCCTCGCGCAGCGCGAGCTCGAGCACCTTCTTGGCGCGCGGCGTGAACGGGATCTGCCCGGAGGTGACCTCCTCGCCGGAGCCGACGATCCGCACGACCTGCGCGCGCACGCGCTCGACGGTGATGTCGAGGCTCTCGAGCACGCGCGCCGCGAGCCCCTCCTCCTCGCGCAGCAGCCCGAGGAGGATGTGCTCGGTGCCGATGTAGTTGTGCTTGAGCGTCCGCGCCTCCTCCTGCGCGAGAACGACCACCTGGCGGGCCCGTTCTGTGAATCGCTCGAACATGGTGCGCTTCCTTCCTGCTGGGAGGTCCCCCAAAGCGCTCGTTTGGGGCCCTACGACGCCTTGCGGAGCAGTCTACCAACCGGCCACCCTGCACTATCCCGGGTCATCGGCAGCGGGGCCCCCGCGCTTGACTGCGGGCGAAGCTCTGGCAGCGTCCGCGCGGTGCGTCAGTCGCGCATCGCCGGGAACAGCACGACCTCGCGAATCGAGTCGCGACCGGTGAGCAGCATCACCAGCCGGTCGATGCCGAGCCCGACGCCGCCCGTCGGCGGCATTCCCTGCTCGAGCGCCTCGATGAACGGCTCGTCGTATGGCTGCGTCTCGCTCGTCGCCGGCGGCTCGCGAGGCGATCGCTGCTGGCTGAAGCGCTCGCGCTGGTCGTCGGGGTCGTTCAGCTCGCTGAAGGCGTTGGCGATCTCCATGCCGCCGGCGAACGCCTCCCAGCGCTCGACCAGGCCCTGCTGCTGCGTGTGCGCGCGCGCGAGCGGCGACAGCTCGACCGGATAGTCGAGCACGAACGTCGGCTGCGCGAAGCGTCGGCTCGACGTACTTGGAGAACAGGTCGTCGGCGAGCTGGGGCCAGATGAGATCGTCGGTCGGCACCTCCAGGCCGCGCCGCTCGATCGCCGCCGCCAGCTCCTCGCGGCCTGCTGATGCTGCCATGACGTCGATGCCCGGTCGCTCGCTCGATCGCCTCGGCGAAGCGTCACGCGCGCGCCACGGCGAGGAGAAGTCGAGCGCGCCGGCGTAGCCGATCGCGCCGGCCGCCGCGGCGAACGCACCTCTTCCAGGCGCCGCGCCTCGTCCTCGTAGTCGGCGTAGGCCTCGTACCACTCGACCATCGTGAACTCGGGGTTGTGCTTGGTGCGAGACGCCCTCGTTGCGGAAGTCCTTGCCGAGCTCGTACACGCGCTCCAGGCCGCCGACGATCAGCCGCTTGAGGTACAGCTCGGTGGCGATCCGCAGGTACAGGTCGCGGTCGAGCGCGTTGTGGTGGGTCGTGAACGGGCGCGCGAGCGCGCCGCCGTAGAGCGGCTGCAGCACCGGCGTCTCGACCTCGATGAAGCCCTCGCTCGTCGAGGTAGGCGCGCATCGGCCGAGATCGATCGCGCGCGCGGTCGGCGAACAGTCGCCGAGCGTCCTCGCTTGGCGATCAGGTCGAGCTCGCGGTGGCGGTGGCGCGTCTCGACGTCCGTCGAGGCCGTGGTGCTTGTCGGGCGGCGGGCGCAGCGCCTTGGCGAGCATCTGGAAGCTCGTCCACCCGCAGCGACAGCTCGCCGCGGCGGATGCGGATCGCGAGCGCCGTCGACGCCGATCAGGTCGCCGAGATCGAGTGACAGCAGCAGCGGCCAGCGCCTCCGCGCCGAGCACGTCCACGCGCGCGTGCAGCTGGATCCTGCCGGTGCGGTCGACGAGATCGAGGAACGCCATCTTGCCGGCGCCGCGGCGGGCGGCGAGCCGGCCGGCGACGCGGTGGCGCTCGTCGGTCTCCTCGCCGGGCCGAAGGCGCTCGTATCGCGGCGCGACCTCCGCGATCGGCTCGGCGCCGGCGAACGAGTACGGGAACGGCTCTCGTCGCTCCGGCGCAGGCGCTCGGCCTTCGCGCGCCGCTCGGCGATCAGCTCGGGCAGGCCGTGCCGGCCGGACTCGCCCGGCTCCTCGGCCTGCGACTGGTCCTCGCTTGCGCTCATGCGCGGCGAGCCTACTCGAGGCCGACGTCGATCTTGGTGATCTTGAGCTTGCGCGCGGGGCCGCGCGGAACCTTGACGGCGACCGTCTCGTTGCGCTTGTGGCCGATCAGGGCGCGGCCGACGGGCGACTCGTTGGAGAGCTTGTGCTCGTCGGGCTTGGCCTCGGCGGAGCCGACGATCGTGTACTTGACCGACTTGCCCGTCTTCTCGTCCTTGACGTGCACGACCGAGCCGACCTGCACGACGTCGGTGGAGAGGTCCTTGGCCTGGATGACGGTCGCCATGCGCAGCTTCTCCTGCAGCTGGGCGATGCGGCTCTCGACCATCGCCTGCTCGTTCTTGGCGTCGTCGTACTCGGAGTTCTCGGAGATGTCTCCGAACTCGCGGGCCTCCTTGATGCGCTCGGCGACCTCGCGGCGCTTCTCGGTCGACAGCAGCTCGAGCTCGTCCTTGAGCTTCTGCAGGCCTTCTGGGGTGAGGATGACGTCCTTCGGCATGTGGGTTGGGAGGAAATCAGTCCGCGGGTTGGTGGTCCGGTCCCGGCACACAAAACCCCGCTGCAAGCGGGGGGTTCTCGCCTGGCCGGGGCGTCAGCGAGCGCAGCAGTATAGCGGGGCCGCAAACGCTCCGGCAAGGGTCAGACGGCCAGCGCGGAGGGCTGGCAGGCGGCGTCCAGCAGCTCCCGCGCGTGCGCGAGTGTGGGGGCCGTCTGCAGTGCTTCCTGCAGGTCCCTGGCGCGCAGCGCCTCGAGCCGCAGACGGGGTACGTACCAGGGGTAGAACTTGCGCAGGTAGCGCGTCGCGCGCTGCTCGCCGAGGTGCTCGACGGCGCGCTCGATCGTCCAGTCGAGCTCGGTCAGGACCTCCGTGCGAGTGGGCGCAAGCTCGCGATGGTGCGCGGGGTCCTGGAGAAGCTCGGCGAACAGCCACGGGTTGCCGAGCACCCCGCGGGCGAGCATCACGGCTGCGGCGCCGGTGCTTGCGAACGCCTCTCGCGCCCCGTCGGCGTCGTCCATGCCGCCGGTGAGGATCACCGGTACGGGCAGCGACTCGACCAGGCGGGCGGCGAGCGCGTAGTCGGGTCTGCCCTTGTGGTGCACGGCGGCCGAGCGCGGGTGAAAGCCGATCGCCGCGACCCCAGCCTCGGCGACGAGACGATGGGCGAGCGCGAAGCCGCTCTCCTCGCCCGGGCGCAGGCCGGAGCGCAGCTTCACGGTCACCGGCACCTCCCCCCCGGCTCCGCCGCTAGCGCCGTCCACGGTCGCGCGCGCGACCGCCACCGCCAGGTCGGGGTCGTCCAGCAGCGCGGCGCCGGCGCCGGTCTTGCGCACCTTCGGCACCGGGCAGCCCATGTTGATGTCGATCGCGTCGGCGCCGCGCGCGACGACCACGGCGGCGGCCTCGCGCATCACGGCCGGGTCTTCGCCGAAGAGCTGGATCGACACCGGCCCCCCGTCGCGCTCGCGGGGGTCGATCCGCAGCATCTCGGTGCAGGTCTTCTCGTTGCCGTGGTGGATCGCGTGCGAGGAGACCATCTCCGAGACCGCCATGCCGGCCCCGTAGCGCTTGGCCTGCAGGCGCACGAACCAGTTGCCGATGCCCGCCAGCGGCGCCAGCAGCACGCGGTTGGGCACGCGCAGCGAGCCTAGTGCCCAGCTCTCGCGCAGTCGCTCCGAGGTGTCCATCCGCCCATTAGAAGATCGTTTTCACAGAAGCGCCTGCGGCGCGCTGCCGCTCAGCTGTTGCGTTCGTGCAGCAGGCGCAGGCCGGTGAGCGTGAGCAGGTCGTCGATCTCGTCGATCTCCTCGGTGAACGGCACGACCAGGTGGGCGAGCCCGCCGGTGGCGATCACGTCGGTGCGCTCGCCGAGCTCGTCGTACAGACGGCGCAGGATCGCGTCGATCGCGCCGGCGTAGCCGAACACCACGCCGGAGCGAATCGCGTCGATGGTGTTCTTGCCGATCACGCTGCGCGGCGGCGCGAGGTCGACCCTCGGCAGCCGCGCGCCCCGTTCGGAGAGCGCTTCGAGTGATATCTCGATGCCGGTCATCAGCGCGCCGCCCACGTACTCGCCCTCGCGCGAGACGACATCGAAGGTGGTCGCGGTGCCGAAGTCGACGCACACCGCCAGCCCGCCGAAGCGCTCGCGGATCGCGACGGCGTTGACGAGCCGGTCGGCGCCGATCTCGCGGGGGTTGTCGTAGCGGATCGCGAGGCCCGTCTTCGTCCCCGGGCCGACCGCGTGCATCTCGTGCTGGAGGTAGCGGCGGGCCATGGCCGTCCACTCGGGCTCGAGCTGGGGAACGGTGGAGGAGACGATCGACGCGTCGAGGTCCGCGAAGGAGTAGCCGCGCAGCTCGAGCAGGTTGTGCAGCGCGGCGCCGAGCTCATCGGCGGTGGACTGTCGCACGGTCGCAAAGCGCCAGTGCTCGAGCAGCCGATCGCCGTCGAAGGCACCGAAGTGGGTCTGGGTGTTTCCGACGTCGACCGCCAGCAGCATCGGCGACCATTATGCTCGGCAGGCGATGGCCGCGAGAGAACCGAAGCTGTACGCGCTCCCCGGCTCGCACCCGTGTGCGGCGGTGGAAGCCGCGCTGGCGCTGAAGTCGATCGCGTACAGGCGCGTGGACCTGCTGCCGATCGGGCCGGTCCTGGTCGGTCCGCTGCTGTACGGAGGCACGACCGTGCCGGGCATGCGCATCGACGGACAGCGCCTGGTCGGCTCGCGCGCGATCATGCGCCGTCTCGACGAGCTGGTCCCCGAGCCACCGCTGCTGCCGGCGCCTGGCGATCCGGCGTACGCGCGCGTGCTGGAGGCCGAGCGCTGGGGTGACGAGGTCCTGCAGAGCGTGCCCCGCCGGCTGATCGACGTCGCGTTCCTGCGCCGCCCGTCCGCGATGGAGAGCTACGCGGCGGACGCCAAGCTGCCGCTGCCGCGGCCGCTGCTGCGCCCGGCGATGCCGCTGACGGCCAGGCTGATGGCGCTGAAAAACAGGGCGCGCGACGAGAGCGCGCGCGCCGACCTGGCCGCGCTGCCGCGCCAGCTCGAGCGAATCGACGGCTGGATCGCCGAGGGCCTGCTCGGCGGCGAGCGGCCCAACGCGGCGGACCTGCAGATCGGCAGCACGATCCGCCTGCTGATGAGCATCGGCGACGTGCGCCCGCTGATCGCCGGGCGCCCGGCGGCCCAGCTCACGCGCTACTTCCCGCCGATGGTCGGCGAGGTCGAGCCCGGCGTGCTGCCGGCGGGCTGGCTGCCCTCGCCCGCCGGCGCGTAGCGCGAGCCGGACTGGCTAGCCCCGCAGCACGACGTTGCGCGTGATCGTCACCGCGGCGCCCTGCGCAGGGCGCAGCACGATCCTCACGCTCAACGCGAGCTGTCCGTGGACGCGCAGCGCGTGCCTGGCCCTGGCGTCGAGGGCGACCGTGAACGTGGCGATGCCGGCGCGCAGCGACGCGTGCGTCACGCGACCGACCAGCACGCGCGAGGAGCGCCCGGCGCTGGCGAGCGAGGCGCCGCGCGCCAGCAGCGCCACTTCCAGGCGTCCGCCGGCGGCCGCCGGCGAGAGGTCGACGGAGCCGTGCACCGAGGCGCCGCGCTGCGCCGCGGCGAGCTTGACGGCGGCGGACTCGCCTCCCGCGAACGGCGAGGCGAGCGGCGTGCCGGTGGGGGTCTGTCCGCCGGATTGCGTCGATGAGCCGGGACCCGAGCCGGTATCGCCCGAGCTGGAGGAGCCGGTGGTCGTGGTGCCGGTGCCTGTCGAGGTGGCGCCGCCCGCGGCTTCGACCACGATTTCGTATTTCGTGTAGGCGAAGTACAGGCCTGTGCCTTCGAACTTGTAGTGACCCGCACGTTCGAAAGTGCATGCGCCTTCCCAACCGGCCTGTGCCGGCATCGGGCTCACAGGCACCGAGGAAGAACACGTGGGCGCAGCGCCGACCCAGGCGATGTTCGTGGCGACGCTCGTCCTGTCGGAGAACGTGATGACGCCACCTTCGGCAATCGTCGTGACGCTCGCCGGCGGCGGGTGGGGCCCCGAGGACGACGTCCAGCACGGCCATTCATCGGCGACGCAGTTTTTGTTGATTTCGAGCTCGACCGCCGAGGACGCGGCCAGCGCGGGAAGAACAGCCACGGCGGCACCCAGCAGCGCGACCAAGGGGAACAGCAAACGCTTGCGCAATCTCACGGCGAACCCACCTCCTCGTCCTCGTTGTCCGGCGGTGGCCACTCGGCCGCCTGCCCGGCGGCGCCCGGCCACCTTCACCCAGCAAGGACCCCGCCCCGCGCGGATTCCTTCCCGCCGAGCCACGCCACCGCGACCGGCGCTACAGTCGCGGTGGCGGGCGTGGGCAGCGCCGGGCGTTCGCAGACGCTCCGCCGAGCACAATGCGCACGCTCGATCCGCAATCCCTGACCCAGCACGTCGACCGTCTGTACCGCGCCGCGTGGGCGCTGTGCGGATCGCGCGAGGACGCCGAGGACCTCGTCCAGGAGACCTTCGCGCGCGTGCTGTCGCGGCCTCGTGTGCTGCGCGGGGATGACGAGCTGTACTACCTGATGCGCGTTCTGCGCAACACGTTCCTGACCGGCCTTCGCACCGCCTCGCGGCGGCCGGTGACCGCTGCGGCGCTCGAGGACGTCGTCGCTGCCGACCCGAGGCCCACCAACCGACCGGAGCGGGCATTCGAGGTCCAGGAGGTCTACGCGACCATCGCGGAGCTGCCCGACAGCTTCCGGCTGGCGCTCGTGGCGGTCGACGTCCTCGGCCTCTCCTACCGGGAGGCGGCCCGTGCCCTGCAGGTGCGCGAGGCGACGCTCACGACGCGTCTGTTCCGCGCGCGCAAGCAGGTGGCCGAGCGGCTCGACCCCCAGCCGGCGCCGGCAACGGACGCACAGGCCGCCGGCGGGCGCTCCGCGGATGCCCCCGGCGCGGGAGGTCCGGAGCGCGCGCCGGTTCGGCAACAGCCGCGAATCGCGGAGCTTCGTCGGGAAGAGACCGACGCGGGCGGAGTCCTGTTCACTGAAGGAGCACCATGAGCGAGCGTTCCCCACACACAGAGTCCGAGATCGTAGAGCTCGTGCGCTCGATCGACGTGCAGGCCCCGCCGCAGCTGCATCGCCGCGTCGAGGCACTCGTCGCCGAACGCGCTCCGGCACTTCAGCGTCGTCGCGCCACCCCCGTGCGCCTTGGCTTCGCCGGCGCGCTGGCGCTCGCCGCGGTCGCGGTGGTGCTCGTCGTGAGCCTGTCCGGCGGCGGCTCGGCACTGACGCTGCACACCACGGTGGCGCTGACGATGCGACCCGCCACGATGCCCGCGCCGACGCCGGATCCCCGCCACGCGACAGAGCTCGCCGCGGACGTCGAAGGCGTGGCGTTCCCATACTGGGAAGACCGCTTCGGCTGGCGCGCCACGGGGGCGCGCACCGATCGCGTCGACGGGCGCGCCGTGACGACCGTCTTCTACGCCCGCGGCCACCAGTGGGTCGGATACGCGATCGTCGCCGGCGCGCCCGCGCCGAGCGTCAGCGGTGGCCTCGTCAGGGAGCGCGCCGGCACCTCCTATCGCTTCCTCGACGAAGCAGCCGCGAGCGTTGTCGCGTGGCTGCGCGACGGGCGCCTGTGCGTGGTGGCGGGGCACGGAGTGGACGACGCCACGCTGATGGCGCTGGCCAGCTGGGATCAGCACCCCACGCTGGCCTCCTGAGCGAGCAGCGGCTGCCAGGCCGTCATGCGCCCAGCAGCTGCAGCGGCGGTCCGGCCCAGCGCACGCCCTCCTCGAGCGAGAGCGCGGCAAGCGCGTCGGACAGGCGCATGAACCCGGGCCCGTGGGGGCGGGCTCGAATCTGCAGCTCGAAGTCGAGCTCGAGCGCCGGAACCAGGACGAAGCGACGGGTCAGCAGCTGCTCGTGCGGGAGGACCATGCGCTCGTGATGGAGCTCCAGCCCACCGAGCAGCAGAATGTCGATGTCGATCGGGCGCGGACCGTGGCGGGGCCCCTCCCCGCCACGGCCGAGCCGGCGCTCCAGGCGCTTGACCGCATCCAGCAGCTCCAGCGGCCCCAGGGCGGTGCGCACGCGCAGGCAAGCGTTCAGGAAGCTCGGCTGGTCGAGGACCTCCCCGACGGGGTCCGTGTCGTAGGTGCTGGAGCTGGCGAGCACGGACACGCCCTCCCGCTGCAGGGCGTCGGCGGCGGCCTGCAGCTGCGCGCGGCGATCGCCGATGTTCGAGCCGAGCCCGAGCAGCCCGACGCGCTGCTCGTCGGACGCGGGCGTCAGGGGCGCGTCGTCTCCAGGCCGGCGGCGGTGACCTTCTCGCCCATCGCCTGGGCGAACGGGATCAGGCCGGAGAGCGGGCGCAGCATCACGGTGAAGTCTGCGATCAGACCCTGCCCATCGAAGCGAAGCAGGTCGATGCCCTCGAGCTCCTTGCCCGCGATGCCGGCGCGGAAGATCAGCGCGTGCGCGCCGTCGGTGGCGAGCTCGTCCGTGTAGCGGAAATCCTCGAACGTCTGCGAAACCAGCGACAACAGCGAGAGGACCGTGTCGCGGCCGACGAACGGGTGGAAGGTAACGGGGCTGTGGAAGACGATGTCGGGCGCGAGCAGCTCACGCACGGCGTCGATGTCCTCGCGCTCGACGGCGGCGCGGAAGGCGGCGGCGGTGCTCATCCTTCGGCTTCCCGCCATACCTCGACGGAGACCTCGTCGACGGTGAGCGCGATCGGGGGCTCGGGCTTGGCGGCCTTCACCCACACGCCCTCGAGCTCGTAGTCGGCGAGCAGCCGGTCGGCGATCGTGCTGCACAGGCGCTCGAGCGTCCTGTGCGAGCGCTGCTGGGCGATCAGCGCCACCAGCTGACACACCTCGGCGTAGTCGACGGTGTCATCGATCGAGTCCGTGACCGTGGCGTCGGTCTCGCCGATGTCCAGTCGCAGGTCCAGGACCAGCCGCTGGCCGACCTCCCGCTCGGCCTCGCTGACGCCGTGGTGGGTGTACAGCGAAAGCCCCGTGATCTCGATCGTGACCGACTCCGCGTTCTGGTCGCGCTCCTCTTCGAGGTCGTCGTCTAGCTCGTCTGCGTCGTCCCCCTCGCCGTCCATTGCCCGCCCAAGGTAGCAGCCGCCATCGCGAGGGCATCTCGAGCCGCGGCGACATCGTGCACGCGGAACACGCTGGCTCCGCGCTCGAGCGCGAGCACGTTGGTGGCGATCGTCCCCGCCAGCCGCCGCTGCATGTCCACCGGCTGCGCCTCGCCGACCGCGTCGGCGACGATCCGCCCGATGAAGCTCTTGCGCGAGGTTCCCACCAGCAGCGGGCGCCCGAGCGCCGTCAGCTCCCCGAGGCGCTCGAGCAGCTCGAGGTTGTGCGCGACCGTCTTGCCGAAGCCGATGCCGGGGTCGAGCATCACCTGCTCCTCGCGCACGCCGGCGCGCACGGCGAAGGCCAGGCGCTCTTCGAGGAACGCCTTGACGTCGTCGACGACATCTCCATAGCGCGGTTCGCGCTGCATCGTGCGCGGCTCGCCGAGCATGTGCATCAGGCAGCATTCCACGCCGCTGTCGGCGATCAGCTCCACCATGTCGTGGTCAGCGCGCAGCGCGCTCACGTCGTTGACGATGCTCGCCCCCGCCGCGATCGCCGCGCGCGCGACCGGCGCCTTGGACGTGTCGATCGAGACCTGCGCCGCGAAGCCCCCGCCGGCGATCCCCTCGAGCACCGGCAGCACACGGCGCAGCTCCTCCTTCGCCCCCACCGGCTCCGCGCCGGGCCGCGTCGACTCGCCGCCCACGTCGAGGATGTCCGCGCCCTGCGCCACCAGCTCGCGCGCATGCGCGATCGCCGCCCCCGCATCCAGAAACGCCCCCCCGTCCGAGAACGAGTCGGGGGTCACATTGACGACCCCCATGACGCGGTAGGAGTAGGTCATACGCAACACGCTTCTGACGGCCGGGTAGGCGTGCCTGGCAAGGACGCAGGAAGCGAAGCGTGCTCCGCACATGAGCGACCGAGGACGCCGCCAGGTGCGGCTATACGGCCGTCAGACAGGCTCGGGGCGCTCTTTGTCGGTGGCCCTGAGGTCGGCCGTGCCGCCGGCGAGCCCCGGACGGGGGATCGCGCGTGGCGCTTCGCGCTCGGTGCGGTCGACCGGCGCGGGCGGAGCGGGCAGCTGCGGCTTGGTCTCCTCCTCGATGCCGAACACCTCCTCTTCGCTCTTGCCGGCGAGCAGCGCCAGGAACTCCTCCTTCTCGATCGTCTCGCGCTTGACGAGGATCTCGGAGATGTTGGACAGGTCGTGCTGGTGTTCGGTGAGGATCGCCCGGGCGCGACCGTGCGCCGCCTCGATGATGCGGCGAACCTCGTCGTCGATCTCGCGGGCGATCTCGTCGGAGTAGTCGGGCTCGGTTGAGAACTCGCGGCCGAGGAACGGCTGGCCGTGATCGTGTCCGAACACGCGCGGGCCGAGCTTCTCGCTCATGCCGAAGCGCATCACCATCTGCTTGGCCGTCGCGGTCACCTTCTCGATGTCGTTGGAGGCGCCGGTGGTGATCTCGCCGAAGACGATCTCCTCGGCGGCGCGTCCGCCGAGCGTCATCGCCATCGTGTCCTCGAGCTCCGCGCGCGTGGTCAGGAAGCGGTCCTCCTGCGGCATCGAGATCGTGTAGCCGAGCGCCTGGCCGCGGGAGATGACCGAGATCTTGTGCACCGGGTCGGAGTGCTCGAGGAAGTGGCCGACGAGCGCGTGGCCCATCTCGTGGTAGGCGGTGATCAGCCGCTCCTTCTCGCTCATCACGCGCGTCTTCTTCTCGGGGCCGGCGATCACGCGCATGATCCCCTCCTCGAGCTCTTCCTGGCCGATCTCGCGCTTGCCGGTGCGGGCGGCCAGCAGCGCCGCCTCGTTGATCAGGTTCGACAGGTCGGCGCCGGTGAAGCCGGGCGTCTGCCCGGCGAGCGCGTCGATGTCGATGTCTTCGCCAGCGGCTTGCCGCGCGTGTGCACCTCGAGGATCTTCGCCCGCCCCTTGCGGTCGGGGCGGTCGACGACGATCTGGCGGTCGAAGCGGCCGGGACGCAGCAGCGCCGGGTCGAGGATGTCGGGCCGGTTGGTGGCCGCGATCATGATGATGTTGTCCTTCGTCTCGAAGCCGTCCATCTCGACGAGCAGCTGGTTGAGCGTCTGCTCGCGCTCGTCGTGGCCGCCGCCGAGCCCGGCGCCGCGGTGGCGCCCGACGGCGTCGATCTCGTCCATGAAGATGATGCACGGGCTGTTCTGCTTGGCCTGCTCGAACAGGTCGCGCACGCGCGAGGCGCCCACGCCGACGAACATCTCGACGAAGTCCGAGCCGGAGATCGAGAAGAACGGCACGCCCGCCTCGCCGGCGACGGCGCGCGCGAGCAGCGTCTTGCCGGTGCCGGGCGGCCCGTACAGCAGCACGCCCTTCGGGATCCTCGCCCCGAGCGCCTGGAACTTCTTGGGATTCTCGAGGAATTCCTTGATCTCGTGGAGCTCCTCGACGGCCTCGTCGACCCCGGCGACGTCGCGGAAGGTGATCTTGGGCGAGTCGGCGGACATGCGCTTGGCGCGCGACTTGCCGAACGACATCACCTTCGAGCCTCCGCCCTGGACCTGGTTCATCAGGAAGATCCAGAACCCGAGGAAGAGCGCGAACGGGAGGATGTAGGTGAGCAGTCCCAGCAGCGCGCTGCTCTTTTCGGATTCGACGTTGAATTTGACGTCGGGGGTTTCTTTGAGCTGCGCGATCAGCTGCGGGGCGGCCTGTTCGACGTAGCCGACTTCATAGGTTTCCTTGTTGCCCTTGGCGTTGAGCTTGACTTCGAGGGCTTTGCCCTTGTTCTTGAACTCAACCGATTCGACTTCGCCTTTCGGCAGCTCGCTGCTGACGAGCGACTGGTAGCTGTGCGAGCGTTTGTTGCTGCTGCTCGGATTGACGAGTTTGACCGCGAGGAACGCCAGCACCACGACGATGAGGATCGGGAATGCGGCGCTCTTGAAGAAACGGCTCATGGCTGGTTCCTGGGGTCCTGGGCACCGTCTGAAGTCGTGGCCACCAGTGCCCTAGCGTACCATGCAGGGTCGGTCTTTCCCGCAGGTAGGAGCCCCTGCCCGCCCCGCGCACGGCGCTGAAAGAGGACTCGCGCTAGCGCTCCAGAGCGGCCACGAACGGCAGGTTTCGATGCCGCTCGGCATAGTCGAGCCCGTAGCCGACGACGAAGCGATCGGGTATCTCGAAGCCGACGTAGCGTGTGGGCAGGTCCACCTTGCGCCGCTCGGGCTTGGTCAGCAGCGCGCACACCTCCAGCGAGGCCGGGTTGCGCGAGCCGAGGTTGCGCAGCAGGTACTGAAGCGTCAGGCCCGAGTCGACGATGTCCTCGACGATCAGCACGTCACGGCCTTCGATCGCCGCGTCCAGGTCCTTGAGGATCCGCACAACCCCCGAGGAGTCGGTCGCCGAGCCGTATGACGCGACGGCCATGAAGTCGACCTCGACGGGGATGTCGATGAAGCGCATCAGGTCGCTCAGGAAGAACACGGCTCCCTTCAGCACCCCGATCAGCAGCAGCGATCGGCCGGCGTAATCGCGCGAGATCTCCTCGCCCAGCTCCGCGACGCGCCGCTGCAGATCCTCGGCGGCCACGAGCACCTCGCCGAGGCCCGGCTCGCTCGAGAGGCGCGCAGTGCTGGCCACGCCACGGAGTCTAGTCGTCGTGCGGCGGCGGGCGGAGATCTATTCCCGCGGCTCGAGCTTGACCATCTCCAGGACGCCGTCGCGGATCACCGCGCCCGCTCGCCCGCCCACGTGCAGCTCCGCCCGCCCGCCCCGCCGGCCGAGCGCCAGCAGCTCCTGCACGCGCTCGCCGGCCTGCGGAACGTACGCTCCGGTGGCGTCCTCGGCCAGGCGCACGACCACCAGCCGGGCCAGCGCGGCGGGCAGTTCCTGCAGGCGCGCGAGCGGGATGCCGGCGCGCCCGGCGAGCTCGGCGGCGACGAGCCCGTCCAGCAGCTCGGTCTCCTCGCGCAGCAGCGCCGCCGTCCTCAGCACGTTCGCCTCCGCCGCCGGGTGCAGGGCCCGCAGCGCCGGAACCAGGCGCCGGCGCACCCGCGCGCGCGCGTAGCGCTCGTCCTCGTTGCTCTCGTCCTCGCGCCAGCGAAGGCCCCGCGCTTCGCAGTAGGCGGCCGTCTGCTCGCGGCTGACGCCGAGCAGCGGACGGATCAGCCGTCCTTCGCTGGCCGCCATCCCCAGCAGCGCCCGCCGCCCCGGCGAGGCCGCCAGCCGGTAGAGGATCGTCTCCACCTGGTCGCTCGCCGTGTGCCCGGTCGCAATCAGCGCGTCGCGCTCGTCGGCGATGCGCGCCGCATGCGCATAACGCAGCTCGCGCGCCCACGCGTGCAGGTTGCCCGCGGGCCGCTCGCCGCCCGCCTCCGGCCGGTCTGGCGCCCCCGGCGCGTCTGGCGCCCCCGGCGCGTCTGGCGCGTCTGGCGCGTCTGGCGCGTCGAGCACCCTCGTCACGTCCGGCGCCTCCGGCGCGGCGGGAATCGACGCGGGGTCCGCGCGCGCGACCTCGAGCTCGACCCCCGATTGTGCGCACAGCGCCGCGCAGTGGCGCTCGTCCGCGTCGGCGTCCGCGCGCAGGCCGTAGTTGACGTGCAGCGCGCTGACGGCCGCCGGGCCGAGCAGCGCCACGGCGACGTCGAGCAGGCACGTCGAGTCGCGCCCGCCCGAGAGCATCACGAGGAGCGGCCGATCGCGCGCGAACAGGCCGCCGGCGCGCACCGCCTCGCGCACCTGCTCGCAGATCATCGGGCCGCTAGCCCTTCCGTGCGGAAGCGGTGAACAGCTCTGTCGGCTCGGAGAAGCCCTTCAGCCTGACCTCGCCGATCCGCTCGAACTCCAGGCCGTCGACGCCCGCCGCGAGATCGACGACGGGGCGGGTGACCAGCACCTCGCCGCCGCCTGCGCGCGCGACCACGCGCGCCGCCTGGTTGACGTCGCGCCCGTAGTAGTCGCCGTCGCGATACAGCGCCTCGCCGTAGTGGATGCCGATCCGCGGCAGGGGATCGCCGGCGGCGAGCCCCGACTGCAGCTCGACCGCCCAGCCGGTCAGCGCCGCGGCGTCCGAGGCCACGACCATCACCTCGTCGCCCAGCATCTTGATCACCCGCGCATCGACCGGCAGCGTCTCCTCGACGGTCTGCACGAACCGCTCGACCGCGCCGAGCGCCGCCTCGTCGCCGCGCTCGATCGTCAGGCGCGCATAGCCGGCGAGGTCGGCGAAAGCGATCGCCACGCGCAGGCGCCCCTCAGCGAGCGCGTCCTCGCCGAGATCGGCCTCCATGTGTCCGATCATGTCCTGCTCGACGAACTGCGCCAGCAGGCGGCCGTGCAGGTAGGTCATGAACGGCGTCGCGAACGGCAGGATCTCGCGCGTGAGCCCCTCCATCTCGTCGGCGATCTCCACGCTCGGGACGTCCGCGCGCATCAGCGGCTCGTGCACGTACAGGTGGACCAGGCGCACCTCGGCGTCGGCGATCTGGGCGATCGCCTGCCCGTACACGCGCATCAGCTGCAGGAACGCCGGCAGCGGCAGACCCGTGTCGAGCACCGCCGAGCCATATTTGAGGATCTGCACGTCTTCGTCTGAGAACCCGTCTGCGGGCAGCGCTCCCAGGCCCATGCTCCCGTACAGGCGCTTGACCAGATCTGCGTCCAGGCCGCTCAGGCGCACGGCCTCCCGCAGCGAGTAGCGGGGTCCCGGGCTGCTCAGCAGGTTCTCGATCGGGCCGACCGCGAGCTGGCCGTTCTCGCCCGCGCGCTTGATCTGCGCGAGCGTGTGCCCCCGCGCCCGCAGTCTGGCGATGACGCGAGCATAGGCGGCGGAGGCGGGGGTCCAGCGCCCATCGAACCCCGGGATCAGGCCCCCCTCCACCCAGCGCCTGACCGTCGCCGGCGAGACGCCGGCGCGCGCGGCCACCCGTGCGAGCGTCAGCTCGCCCGTCTCTGCGATGGGGTCTTGCGCGGGGTCGGCCACTCAGGCGCGCGACGCGGCGGGCAGGGGGTGGGCGGGCATCCCATCCGAAGTCTAAAGTCGCCGCCGTTGTCGCACGTCGTCCCCATCCACCTGCGCCCCACGGCGCCCCTCGCCGAGCGCGTGCTGCTGCCCGGCGATCCCGGACGCGCGCTCGCGCTCGCCCAGGGGCTGCTGCAGGAGCCGAAGATGTTCAACCACCACCGCGGGCTGTGGGGCTACACGGGCGTGGCCGACGACGGCCAGCCGCTGACGATCCAGGCCACGGGAATGGGCGGGCCCTCGGCGGCGATCGTGCTCGCCGAGCTGATCGCGCTGGGCGCGCGGCGCGCGGTCCGCGTCGGCACCTGCGGCGCGCTCGCGGCGGGGCTCGCGCTCGGAGATCTGGTGATCGCCCGCGAGGCGATCTGCGCGGACGGCACCTCGCGGGCGCTCGGCGCGGGCGAGCGCGCGGCCGCCGACCCCGCGTTGACCGACGCGCTCGCGGGCCACGCCCGCTCGGCGCTGCTCGGCACGGTGGTGAGCGTCGATCTCTTCTACGAGCGTGAGGAGAGCAGGGTCCACCCCGGAGCGGTGGCGGTGGAGATGGAGGCGGCGGCGCTGTTCGCGATAGGAGCCGCCGAGGGCGTGCCGGTGGCGTGCGTGCTCGCGGTCTCGGACACGTTCGACGCAAGCGGCGCGCGCGAGCGCATCGACGACCACGAGCTGCTGGCCGCAGCCGAGCGCATGGGCCGCGCCGCGATCGCCGCCGTCACGCCGTGACGCTCAGGCCCTCTAGGACTTGGCCCTGCGGGTCGGGGGCTTGGCGCCCGCACCCTTCGCTCTCGCGCCGGAGCTCTTCGCGCGCGCGCCCGCGGCCTTCTGTTCGGCGCCGTGTTCGGCGCCGGCATTCGACTTGACGCCGGCCCTCGCGGCTTTCGCGCCGGCGTCCGGCGGCGCGAGCGCCCGGTCGAGCCTCTCGGTGAGCCCGTCCAGCTGCGCCTCGATCGCTGCCAGGCGCCGGGCGAGCTCCGATCGGTCCACGTCCGCCGACGGCAGCGAGCGATCCAGCCGGTCGACGCCCTCCTCGATCCCCTCCAGGCGCAGGGAGACCGACCGCAGGCGCCGGGTCAGACGTTCGATGTCGGCGGCTGAGGGAATGTTGAGCGCGCCCATCGCCAGCTCCTGCGCCTGGACGGCCTTCTCGCGCGCGTCGAACGCTCGCCCGATGGCGCCGGTGAGCAGCGGGTTCTCCAGCAGGTCGGACAGCGCCTTGCCAAGGCGATCCTCGGTGCCGCCGCCCAGGCGCTCGCGCAGGCTCCTGGCGGCGTGGCTCGGGTCGGACATTGCTGTGCGTGCTCCCGGTGGTCGACTCTGACGGGCCCGCGGATGGCGGGGATTGGAATCTGCTCGGCTATCGCCTGACCGGAAGGATACGGTGCAGCGATGCCCCAGCAGCTGTTCGTGTTCATCCAGCTCGAGTTCCCGTGGGCCCTCGGGCCCGCCGACGGGCGCTATCTGATCCGCAGCAGCCCGGAGGGCGAGCCCGAGCGCGTGGTGGTGCTCGGCGCGCTGGAGGCGGGGCGCCGGTCGCTCGGCGTCCCCGCGGCTCCGCGCTGGAGCGTAGGCGTGCTGGCGCGGCGCCTGCGCGGGCGCGCGCGCAGCATGCCGACCGGGCCCGAGCCCGCGCCCGTCGTCACGACGCGCGTCACCGTGATCGATCCGGTTTCGCTGGCGGCCGAGAACCAGGCGCGGGCATGGCTGGCGGAGCTCGACCGCGAGCGCGAGGTGAGCGCGGCCGTCGGGGTGATCAACCGCGTGATCCACGCGCACCGCATCGCCGCGGCCGATCCGTACGTCCACGAGGTGTCCGCCGCGCAGGCGCTCGTGGTCAGGGCCGGGTGGGGCGAGGGCGAGCAGGTCGCCGACGGGCGCTGGCTGCACGCGCGCGCGCTGACCTCGCCCGGCGGGTGGGGGTCCGGCCACGGATCCAAAGACTCGCGGCGGCGGCCCGGCCGCGATCGCTCCTGGGCGCTGCGTCCGCAGGAGCGCCTGGCGGCACTGCTGGGCGGCCGCGGCGCGGCGCTGCTGTGCGAGGAGCTGGTGTTGCGTGCGCGCCAGGATCTCGATCACGGGCGCCTGGCGCACGCCGCGGTCGAGCTCGACCGCGCGTACGCGCTCGCCGTGCCCGAGCTGCGCGCCGAGCGCAGGCAGGATCTCTCGATCCGCATCGCCGAGCTCGAGCAGCTGCGCCCGGGACCGCAGGCGCAGGCGGAGCAGGCGCAGGCGGGCGGCGCGCTAGACGCGGACGTCCTCACGCACGCGCTCGAGCGCCTGGAGGCGACGCTGCGGGCCCGCACGGCCGCCGGCGTCTAAAATCTGAAGGCATGGATCCCACGACGACGGCCATCGGCACGTGGAGCGGCGGGCGCTTCATGCACTTCGGCGAGCCGCTCGCGGAGGAGCGCCTGACGGCGCTGCTGCGCCCCGGCGAGGGCATCGACACGGTGATCACCGCCGACGTGTACGGGTCCGGGGAGGCCGACCGCGCCCTCGGGCGGGCGCTGGCGGGCGTCGAACGCGAGCGCTACTGCCTCGTCGGCGCGATCGGGCACGACTTCTACACGGGCGAGCGCGACGGCGCGAAGGGCTTTCCCCGCTTCACCGACCCGCGGCTGCGCGGACCGGGCGAGTACGCCGAGTACATCCGCACGGCGACCGAGCGCAGCCTCGAGCGTTGCGGCGTCGAGCGCTTCGATCTGCTGCTGCTGCACAACCCCGATCGCACCGGCTACTCCAGCCCGGTCGTGTGGGAGGGCATGCAGGCGGTCCGCGACGCGGGCCTTACGCGCCAGCTGGGCGTCGCCCCCGGCCCGGCGAACGGCTTCACGCTCGACCTGATCGACTGCTTCGAGCGCTTCTCCGATCAGATCGACTGGGCGATGATCATCCTCGGGCCGATGGAGCCGTGGCCCGGCGAGCTGGTGCTGGATGCGGCCGTCGCCCACGACGTGAGCCTGATCACGCGCGTGGTCGACTACGGCGGGCTGTTCCACGACGACGTGCTGCCCGGCCACGCCTTCGCCCAGTACGACCACCGCAAGTTCCGCCCCGACGGCTGGGTGCAGGCGGGACGGGAGAAGCTCGAGCGGATGCGCCCGTTCGCCGAGCGCCACGGGCTGAGCATGCTGCAGCTGGCATGCGCGTGGAACCTCGCGCAGCCGGCCGTGCGCTGCGTGGCGCCGTCGCTGATCCAGGAGAGCGGAGCCGACGCCCGCCCGGTGGAGGACAAGCGCGCGGAGCTGGCGGCGCTCGCCGGCGCCGACCTGGCGCTGAGCGCCGAAGAGATCGAGGCGATCCGCGCGATCGGCGAGAACGCCAATTGCATGCCGCTGAAGGGCGCGAGCCTCGAACACGAGGGCGAGCCGCTCGCGGACCGCTGGACTGTCGATGAGGAGCTCACGGCCGTGGCCGACCGCTGGCGCGTGGACCCCGAGCGCGACCTGCTCGCGCACGCGCCCGCCTGACTACCGCTGCGCGGCCTCGCCGACCCCGAGCGCGCCCGCGAGCGCGTCCAGCTCCTCCACCACGTCGCCGCTCAGGCGCACGCTCGCCAGCCCGTCCAGCGGCGTGGGTCCCTGCGTGACGATCGCCACCGCGCCGCCTGCGTCGCGCGTGAGCAGCGGCAGGCCCGCGACCGGGTGGACCTCCAGCGAGGAGCCGATGCACAGCAGCACATCCGCCCGGGCGCACAGCTCGCGCGCGCGTGCGAGCGCGCGCTCGGGGAGCAGCTCGCCGAACAGCACCACGTCCGGCTTCAGCGGGCCGCCGCACTCCGCGCAGCGGGGCACCCCGTCCGCCTCGCCGCGTATGCGTGAGCGCACTTCCTCGAGCGCCACCGTGCCGGCGCGACAGCTCAGGCACGAGCAGCTGGCGATGCTGCCGTGCACCTCGATCAGCTCGCGCGTGCCCGCCTTGCGGTGCAGCATGTCGATGTTCTGCGTGATCACCGCATCGAGCACGCCGGCCCGCTCCAGCGCCGCCAGCGCGCGGTGGGCGCCGTTGGGCTGCTTGTCCTCGAGCGTGGCGAAGCGCTGGCCGTAGAAGCTCCAGAAGCGCACGGGGTCGCTGCGGAAGGCGTCGATGTGCGCGACCTCCATCGGGTCGACCTTCTCCCACAGTCCTCTTTTTTGGTGCCCGCCCGCCCGCGGAAGTCGGGGATGCCCGACGGCACCGAGATGCCGGCGCCGGTCAGCGCGATCACCGAGCGCGCGCCGCGCACGAGCTCGGCCAGGCGGGCGCGGCCTGCGGCGGCGCTCACTCGCCGGTGAAACGCGGCGCGCGTTTGCCGAGGAAGGCGGCGATGCCCTCCTTGGCGTCGGCGCTGGTGAAGACCTCCGCGAACGCGCGCTTCTCGGCCTCGATCCCCTCGTCGAGATCGCCGGCGGCGGATACGCGCTTGATCTGCGCGACCGCGAGCGGCGCCTGGCCGGCCAGCTTGCGCGCCCACTGCAGGGCGGTGTCGAGCAGTTCGTGATCCTCCACGAGGCGGTTGGCGAGGCCGAGCTCGAACGCTTCGTCGGCGAGGATGGGATCGCCGATCAGGTTCATCTCCAGCGCCTTGTTTTCGCCGACCAGGCGCGGCAGGCGCTGGGTGCCGCCGAAGCCGGGGATGATCCCCAGCTTGATCTCGGGCTGGCCGAAGATGGCCGAGCGCGCGGCGATGCGCACGTCGCAGGCCATCGCCAGCTCGCAGCCGCCGCCGAAGGCGAGGCCGTTGACGGCGGCGATCGTGACGATCCCCTCCGAGCCCAGCTCCCGGAAGAGCGCGTGGGCGCCGTTGATCAGGTCGGCGCCAGAGGACTCGTCCATAGTGGTGAACGCCTTGATGTCCGCCCCGGCGCAATACAGGAACGGGTTGGAGGAGGCGATCACGAGCGCGCGCACGCCGGACTCCTTGACGTTGCTCCAGACCTTGCCGAGGTCTTCGACGACCTGCGGTGAGATCGAGTTCATCTGGCCGTTGGCCAGCCATGCGATCGCGACGCCGTCCTCGCGCGTCTCGAGCTTGACGACCTCCGCGGGCTGCTCGGCGTCGGGCTGCGGGTAGGCGTAGAAGCCCTGGCCGCTCTTCTGCCCGAGGCGCCCCTGGGCGACGAGGCGGCGCAGGATGGTGGGCGGCGCGAAGCGCTCGCCGTGGCGCTCCTGGGCGCTCTCCATGCGCTCGAGGATCGCGTCCAGCCCCTCGCTGTCGGCCTTCATGAACGGCGGCATCAGGCCGCGGCGGGGATCCAGGCCCGCGCCGGCCATCATCCCGAAGTCGATGTCGCGGTGGGTGGCCACGCCCTCCTCGAGCACCAGGCAGGCCTCGAGCAGCGTCTTCAGCGACAGCAGCTCCACCAGCTCGGCGATGTCTGGCGCGTTCTCGCCCTCGATGTTGGGCTCGCCCTGGGGGTTGTAGAAGCCGTCGCCGCCGGTCTTGGCGCCGAGCTTGCCGTCGGCGACGAGCTTCTGCATGCCCTTGGGCAGGTAGAAGCGTTCCTCGCCGTATGACTCGACGAGGTGCTCGGCGACGTGCAGGACGGTGTCGAGGCCGAGCAGGTTGACGAGGTAGTAGGGGCCGACGGGCACGACGCCGGCGGCGCCGACGCCCTCGTCGATGGCTTTGATCGACAGGCCCTTCTCCTCCTGCTCGCGCCACACCTCGGAGATGCCCGAGTTGAGGATGCGGTTGACGACGAACCCGGGCACCTCGACGCACGTGATCGGCTGCTTGCGGATCGCCTGGGCGAAGGTGATCGCCGCGGCGACCGTCTCCGCGGAGGTCTCCTCCCCCTCGACGATCTCGATCAGCGGCATGATCGACGCGGGGTAGAAGTAGTGGAAGCCGACGACCTTCTCCGGGCGCAGCGTCGCTTCGCCGATCTCGGTGATCGACAGCGATGACGTGTTGGAGGCGAGGATCGCGTGGCCGGGCGTGGCGGCGTCGAGCTCGGCGAAGACGCTCTGCTTGATGTCCATGCGCTCGGGTACCGCCTCGATCACGATGTCGACCTCGCCGAAGCGCTCATACGAGGTCGTGCCGTGGATGCGCCCGAGGACCTCCTCGATCTGCGCGTCTGCCTGCTCGGCCGTGATCTTGCCCTTCTCGGCGAGCTTGCCGATCTGGCCCTTGGTCACGTTGCGGGCCTCGTCCAGACCCGCCTGCACGAGCGCGTCGTCGATGTCCTTCAGGACGACCGGTATTCCAGCTGCGGCGATCGTCTGGGCGATCTGCCCGCCCATCGTCCCTGCGCCGACGACGGCGGCCTTGAACACGAACATCAGGCGGGGACCGCCGACGGCTCCTCGACGCGTCGCGGCAGCAGCGTTTCGCGCGCGATCACGAGGCGCTGGATCTGCGAGGTGCCCTCGTACAGCTGCATGATCTTCGCGTCGCGGAACAGCTTCTCGACGGGGTACTCCTTGATGAAGCCGTAGCCGCCGTAGACCTGCACGGCGTCGGTGGCGACCTTCATCGCGGTGTCCGCGGCGAAGCGCTTGGCGTGCGATGAGACGAGCGTGTTGCGTTCGCCGTTGTCGAGCATGAACGCCGACTTCCACGTCAGCAGGCGCGCCGCCTCGATCTCGGTGGCCATGTCGGCGATCATGAACTGGATCGCCTGGTGCATCGCGATCGGCACACCGAACTGCACGCGTTCCTTGGCGTAGTCGGTCGCGAACTCGAACGCCGCGCGCGCGATGCCGGTGGCCATCGCGGCGACGCCGGGGCGGGTGCGGTCGAGCGTCATCATCGCCAGCTTGAAGCCCTTGTTTTCCTCGCCCAGCAGGTTCTCTGCGGGGACCTCGACGTCGTTGAAGGAGATCGTCGCGGTGTTGGACGCGCGCTGCCCGAGCTTGTCCTCCTTCTTGTCGACGACCACACCCCAGTCGCGCTCGACGACGAACGCCGAGATGCCGCGGTGCCCGGCGTCCTTGTCGGTCTTCGCGTAGACGGTGTAGAAGTCGGCGTAGCCGCCGTTGGTGATGAAGCACTTGGAGCCGTTGAGCACGTACTTGTCGCCCTTCTTGACGGCAGTCGTGCGCATGCCGGAGACATCCGAGCCGGCGTCGGGCTCGGTCAGGCAGAAGGACGCGAGCTTCGGCTCTTCGGTGAGCATGCCCAGGTACTTCTTCTTGATCTCCTCAGAGCCGCCCAGCCCGATCGGCGCGGTCGCCAGGCCGTTGCAGCCGAGGGAGGTCTGGATGCCCGAGCAGCCCCACGAGAGCTCCTCCTCGATCAGGCAGCCGTCGAGGTAGCTCGCCCCCGGCGCCGCCGTACTCCTCGGGGATGTGCGAGTTCATCAAGCCGACCTCCCAAGCCTTCTTGATGACGTCCTCGGGCCACGTGCCGTCCTTGTCGTACTCCCAGGCGACCGGGCGTATCTCCTTGACGGCGAAGTCGTGCGCCATCTCGCGCAGGTTCTTCTGCTCGTCGGTGAGCGTGAAATCGACCATTCTCAGATCTCCTAACGGGCTGGCACGTGAAGTAGATTGACTGGTCAGTCAACCGGCGTCTGCCAGGGTAGCGGAGAGTGGGCCGATCGGCAAGAATCAGCCTGGTGCACGTACCTGGCTCGATGGCGCTGCTCGCCCTGATCGAAAACGGGTTGAGCGTCGTCGTGTTCGGCACGATCGCCTTCTCGCTGGTGATGTCGCTGCTGTTCCTGCTCACGCGCGGCGATAGCGGCAGCCTCTACGACCACATCGGAGCGGGCGGGATCTCCCGGGAAGGCGACTACGCGGGCGGTGCCGGCGCGCCGGCACCCGACTCCCCGGTCGCGCAGGCTGAGCGCGAGCGGGAGATCCGCCAGATGCTCGGCGCGCGCAGCGAACGGCTCGTGCGCTCCGGGCAGCCGGCGCTGGACGTCGACGCGGAGCTCGCGCGGCTGCTGGCCGGTGAGCGGGGCGGGCGGGCTTCCGACCAGCGCGACCCCGGGCTGCTCGCCGAGGTGCGCCAGCTGGTGATCGCACGCAACGAACGGCGCGTGCGCCAGGGCATGGAGCCGCTCGACGTGGAGGGCGAGGTGGCGCGCACGCTGGAGGAGCTCGAACCGTGAACCGCAGCGCAACAAATCCGTCGGGTGGTGGGGTATAAACGGCCCATGAAGAACGCGCGCCGCTTCCAGCTCGACGAGATCACCCTGCGCCCGGGCACGTACTTCAACCCGCAGACGGAGATCATGATCGTCGTCGACGACTCACCGGAGGTCGACCACGAGATCTTCGAGACGGGCGAGTTCGAGGGCGACGAGTGGGTGCTCATCTCGGAGGACGCCCCGCTCGACGAACCAAAGCGCGATGAGCTGGTGGAGCGCTTCCAGCTCTCCCACGGTGCGGGCGGCGAACTGCCGCCGGAGGACGACCTCGACGACGAAGAGGACGACGAAGAAGAGGACGACGAGCTCGACGGCGTCGAGGAGCTGGAGCTCGAACCGGAGTGAGCCGGCGCCGCGCGCGCTAGCATCGGCGCAGTGCAACGCGCCAAGCGTCTGTTGGCGCTCGCCCTGGGCGTGGGCGCCCTCGGCGGTGCCACCACCCCCGCCCTCGCCGGCCAGACGATCGCGGCCCGGGCGACGAGCGCCCTCGGTCCCGTTCGGAGCGCCCTGGGCCCAGCTCGCGTTCACGCGCGGGCGCGGGCCGCCGCGAGCCATGGGCCGACCGTCACCGCGGCGCTCGCCAGCCTGCTGCGCGGCAGCGCCATCAGCGAAGCCGCCTACCACCAGGACTACGCCGCCTATCTCGCCGCGAAAAGCTCGCTGGGTCGCCTCAGCGGCACGCGCAGGGAAGAACTCGGCGCGGTGCTCGCGAACGTGCAGGCGATGGCCAGCGCCGGCGAGCTGATCCCCTCGCGGCTGCCGGCGGTGTTCCTGACGCTCGAACGCAACCGCCAGTGGTGGACGACCGAACCGCTGCTCGGCGGCGACCAGCGCGTGAGCTTCCCGGGCAGCCGCATCGTCTGGGAGCACTATCCCGGCCAGGGCCTTGAGATCCAGTGGCTGGCGACGTTCGGCGAGGGCAACGGCTACTACCTGTCCGGCCACGAAGACGCCAACCTGCGCCAGCTGCTCGGCGAAGTCATCCCGCTCGCGACAGAGCGCGCGGGCGGGATCGCGTGGGAGTACATGTTCCACTTCGACGGCGGCGCGCCCCCGTGGACGAGCGGCCTCTCGCAGGGAACCGCCATCCAGCTGCTCGCGCGCGCGTGGTCGCGCCTGAAGGAACCCGCCTACCTGACCGCCGCGCAGCAGGCGCTCGGCATCTTCCAGGCGCCGCCGCCGCAGGGGGTGCGCGTGGCCACGCCCGCCGGCGCGCTGTATGCCGAGTACACCTACGCCCCGAGCGACAGGATCCTCAACGGCTTCATCCAGGCGCTCGTGGGGCTGTACGACTACACCTCGATCACCAAGGACCCGCTGGGGCTCGCGCTGTTCGAAGCCGGCGACGCGGAGGCGCGCGCGATCGTGCCGCTGTACGACACGGGTGCGTGGTCGCTGTACGACCAGTTCGGTGAATCGGATCTCAACTACCACGAACTCCTCACCGAATTCCTCCAGCACCTGTGCGAACGCACGAGCAAGGGACCGCCGCTCGCGTCGGCCACGCCGCCCGCGAGCAGCACCCCCACCCCCTCTCCCACGGTCCCGACCACGACCACGTCGAACACCGGCGGCGCGAGCGCAGCCGCCGTGCGCAGCGCGCGCGCCGCGCAGGCGAGCGGGCCGGCGGGCGCGCAGATCCCCGGCGATCAGATCTACTGCACGACCGCGCAGCGTTTCACCGCGGACCTGCACACGCCGCCGGCGATCGCGCTGCTGTCCAAGACGCTGCCCGGCGGAACGCGCGCGGGCGTGCAGCTGTCGCTGTCGAAGATCGCCACCGTCTCGCTGACTGTGCGCCAGGGCTCGCGCGTCGTGTGGACGAACAGCGCCACCGTCGAACGCGGCAAGCCGCGGCTGCTGTGGATCACCCCCGCGAAGGGCGGTAGCTTCACGATCCAGCTCACGGCGACCGACCTCGCCGGCAACGCAGCGACGACGAGCGGCACCGTCGTGGTCGCCCGTACGCGCCGTCATTAGCCTCGGGCGCCGCGCCTAGACTAGGCGCAGGTGAGCACCACTGAGACGATCCGGCGAGACGACGGGCCGCGGTCCCCGATGACGCGGCTGAGCGACGCCTGGCGCGCGCTCGAGCCCGACCAGCGGCTGGCCGCGCTCGCCTCGCTGGGCCTGTTCGCGTCGATGTTTCTGCCGTGGTACGACAAGACCGACACGCTCGTCGTGCGCGGCGCCGCCAGGGCCACCCAGACGAGCCTCAGCGCCTTCCAGGCCTTCTCGTTCGTGGAGGCCGCCGTGCTGCTCGTCAGCGCCGGGCTGCTCACGATGCTGTTCGCGCGCGCCGAGGGGCGCGTGTTCCAGCTTCCCGGCGGCGATGGCGTGACCGTGCTGGTCGCCGGCGTTTGGACCGCGCTGCTGATCTTCTACCGCCTGCTCGACAAGCCGGGACTGCAGGGCACCGAACACGTGACCGCGACCGTCGGCGTCGAGTGGGGCATCTTCATCGCGCTGCTGCTCGCGATCGCGGTCGCCTACGCCGGCGCGCGCATGCGCGCCCTCGAACGGCCCGGACCGCCGTTGCGGCGGGCCCGCGGCGAGCGCCAGCGCGCGCCGGGCGATCCGCGCCCATCCGCAGACTGGAGCCCGCCCGAGGAGTGGGGCACGCCGGAGGCTTGGCGCGTGCCGGAGGCTGAGCGCACGCCCGGGGCTGGGCGCCCGGCCGCGGACCCTGACGCGACGGTCGTGACGCCCGGGCCGGTGCGCCGGCGACGCTCGACGCCGGTCGCCGCGCGCGGGCCGGGAGCGGCCAGCACGCCCGAAGCGGCGCGCACGCCCGGCGGGCGGCCTCGCTTCCCGCCCGCCCCGCCGGCGTCGGCCCCGAAGGGGGAGCAGCTGTCGTTCGAGGACCCGCCCACCGTCTCGGAGTAGCCCCGCCTATCATTGCCCGGATGATGCCCGTCCCCTCGTCCCCGGCGCCCACCACGGTCGCAGATGCGCCCGCCTCGGTCGCGGAACTGGCCGCCGGCCTGCGCGAGGTGGGCTACCTGCCGGGCGAGTCGACGGCGCTGGTGTCGTTCCTGGCGACGCGGCTGGGCAAGCCGGTGCTGGTGGAGGGACCGGCGGGCGTGGGCAAGACGGAGCTGGCGAAGGCGCTGGCGTCCTACCTCGGTCGCGAGCTGGTGCGCCTCCAGTGCTACGAGGGCCTGGACGAGGCGAAGGCGCTGTACGAGTGGAACTACCGCAAGCAGCTGCTGCGGATCCAGGCGGAGGCGTCGGACACCGGCTGGGAGGCCGTCCAGGAGGACATCTTCGGCGAGGAGTTCCTGCTGGCGCGGCCGCTGATGAGCGCGATCGCCTCCGAGCGGCCGGTGGTGCTGCTGATCGACGAGATCGACAAGACCGATCAGGAGTTCGAGGCGATGCTGCTGGAGGTGCTCTCCGACTTCCAGATCTCGATCCCGGAGCTCGGCCGCGTGGAGTCTCGCACGCACCCGATCGTGCTGCTGACGTCGAACAACTCGCGCGAGCTGACGGAGGCGCTCAAGCGCCGCTGCCTGTACCTGTGGCTCGACTACCCCTCGCTGGAGCACGAGCTGGAAATCGTGCGCCTGCACACGCCGGAGCTCTCCGAGACGGTCGCCCGGCGTCTCGTGGAGGTGATCGGCATGGTGCGCGCGCTCGACCTCAAGAAGCCGCCGTCGATCGCGGAGTCGATCGACTGGGCGCGCGCGCTGCTGCTGCTGGGCGTGAACGAGATCGACGCGGACACGTTCACGGAAACGATGTCGGTGATCGTCAAGCACCGCACCGACATGGACGTGGTCGCCGATCGCGTCGGGCTGAAGCTGTCCGCGCCCGCCGATGTCGCCTGAGGGCGGCGCCGCGGCGGGCGGCCGCATCCCTGGGCACGCGCCCGGCGCCGACCTGCGGGGCCTGCCGGCGCGCATCCTGGAGCTCGGCGAGGAGCTGCGCCGCGAAGGCGTGGCGGTGGGCACCTCGGAGATGCTCGACGCGTTCGAGGTGCTGGGCGAGATCAGCTGGACCTCGCAGGAGGACTTCCGCGAGGCGCTGGCGGCGACGCTCGCCAAGAGCCAGGAGGACCGGCGCGTGTTCGAGCTGGTGTTCGACCGCTTCTTCTTCCGCGCGGTCGAGCTGGCCGCGGCGCGCGAGGGCGTGCGCGAGGAGGACCGGGCTGCGCTGGAGGATCTCTCGGAGGAGCAGCTGGAGGAGCTGCGCGCGCAGATCGCGGCCGCGATGCGCGACGGCTCGGAGGGCGCGATGCGCGATCTGGCGCGCATGGCGATCGCGGCGTTCGCCCGCCGCCAGCAGGGCTCGGGGGTGATCGGCGTGGACGTGCAGCGCATCCGCCGCGCGCTCGGCCTGCGCGCCGAGCCCCAGCCGGAGCTGCCGCCGGAGGACCCGCGCAGCGAGGGCCTGCCCAGGGACGCGCTGCGCCGCTTCGAGGCGCTGCTGCGCCGCGAGCTCGAACGCGCGCAGATCGAGCGCACGGGCAGCCTGCCGCCGGCGCGGCCGCTGGGCGAGCTCGACCGCGCGCTGCCGTCCGGCCCGCTCGCCGACCTGGCGGCGGTGCACCGGGTCGTCGCGCAGCTGCGCCGACGGCTGGCCACGCAGGGCATGCAGAACCGCGGCCACCGGCGCCACGCGCACGTGGACGTGCGGCGCACGATGCGCGCGTCGCTGCAGACGGGCGGTGTGCCGGTGGTGCTCAAGTACCGCCCGCGGCGCCCCAAACGCCCGGAGATCTACGTGCTGTGCGACGTCTCCACGAGCGTCACCTCGGCGTCGGTGTTCTTCCTGTCGGTGCTGCACGCGCTGCACGACACGTTCCGCAAGATGCGCTCGTTCGTGTTCATCGAGCGCATCTCCGAGGTGACCGACATCTTCGAAGGCGAGCGCGACTTCAAAGCCGTCAGCGAGCGCATCTCCAGCGACGCGGGCGTGGCGGACATCTCCGGCTACACCGACTACGGGCGCGTGTGGTCGGAGTTCCTGGTCCAGGTCGAGGACGAACTGCACCCGCGCGCGACCGTGATCGTGCTCGGCGACGCGCGCACCAACGGGCGCGACCCGCGCGCGGACGTGTTCGCGCAGATCGCAGCGCGCGCCGGGCGCACGTTCTGGCTGAACCCGGAGCCGCGCCTGTACTGGAACTACGGCGACTCGGTGATCGCCGCCTACGAGGAGTTCTGCACCGCATTCGAGTGCTGGACGACGCCACAGCTGGAGGATTTCGTGCGGGCGCTGACGCGGCCGGTCATCGCCGCCGCGGTGTAGAAGCGACCGACACGGCTCTGAGGCTCGCGCGATACTTCAGGGCCAGCGAGCGCTTCTGGCTGAACCTCCAAGACCGCTACGACATCGAGGTCGAACGGGACAGACTCGGCCCGACCCTCGACCAAATCCAGCCGCTCGCGCAAAACCCCGACCACTCTTCACGCATCGGTTGATGCGGGGCCTCGCTGGGGCTCTAGTCTGGCACTCCAGCCAGCCGTCGCCGTGCCGTTGGGCCCGTGATGACTCGACATGGGTTGGGGCATGTGGGAGGATGGCCGAGTTCGTGTTCTCTGGTTGATTCTGGGGGTTAGTGGAATGGATCCGGTGACGTTGAGTGTGGTCGTGGCGGCGCTGGCGGCTAAGGTGCTGGACCGTGCGGAGGACGCGGCGATCAATGAGGCTGGGAGCGCGCTCGGTCGTCTCCTCAAGGCTGTTCGAGCCAAGCTGTCAGGTGGTAGCCCGGAGGACATGGCCGCGTTGGCCGCGGTCGAGGCTGCGCCGGATAGCCCCAAGAAGATCGACGGGCTAGCGAAAGCGCTGCAGCGCCAAGCGACCGGCGATGAGGCGTTCCTGGGGGAGCTTGAGCGGTTGGTGGGCGAGGTGAAGGCTGCGGGCATCGACGTCGAGTCGATCGTCCAGAGCGCTGTCGGTGATGGCAACGTGCAGGTCGCCGGCGTGAGCGGCAGCAACATCTCGATCAAGACCGGCGCGTGACCCGATTCTCTGTGTCAGCCGCCGAGAGACTCGCCGCTAGCGAGTCGGGACCGTGACCGATCTGGCCGCTGCCGGGGGCGCGCCTGGGGCGAGCCAGGTCGCGTTCGGGTCGGGGAACGTCCAGATCCGTGATGTCGTTGGCTCGCACATCGAGGTCACGATCACCGGCGAGAAGCTACTGGTTCCGTTGGAGCCCGCGCTCGTGCCCGTCGGTGAGCGTGCGCGCTCTCCTGCTCTGCTGGTCAAGGCCCGCTCAGGCGTCGTGCCGTTCACCGTCCGCGCCGACCTCGCCGACAAGCTCGAGGCTTGGCTCACCACCGACGAGGCGTTCTCCGGGGTTGTGGTCGGCGGACGAGGCGGCAGCGGCAAGACCCGCCTGGCTGTCGAGCTGTGCGAGCGGGCGCGAAGGAAAAGCATGCCGTTGTCCGGGCTGCTTGCCCGGATCGCGGGCGAGAGCGCTCTGGGGGCGCTCGTCACCACCAAGTTGCCCCGGCTCGTGGTGGTCGACTATGCCGAGACGCGAGCCGAGCAGCTTGAGATCCTGCTCCCCCAGCTCGCCGCCGGAGCCACCGAGCAGGCGCCCGTACGGGTACTGATGTTGATCCGCGCAAGCTCTCAGGGTACGAGCGACTGGGCCGAGAGACTGCGTGGCCGCAGCGACTGGCTGGACGCGCGCCTGGAGGAATGCGACACCTATACGCTCGAGGACGCACCACTCGACACCGAAGAACGCGCACAGCTATTCGCTGGCGCCGCGCAAGCGTTCGTCAAGTCCGCTGGCCGCTCCAATGCGCCCCCGCAGCCTGCGCCGCCGCTTGCCTCGGTGCTCGAGGGTGAGGCGTTCGCGACGCCGCTGATGGTCGTGATAGCCGCCTACCTGGGAGTCCACGGTGAGCGGCTCCCCGTAAGCCGAGACGCGCTGTTCGACGGGATCCTCGAACACGAGGAACGCTACTGGCGCGCGACGGGCGGCGACTTGTTCACCCCGGCAAGCAAGCTTCCGCGACGGGCTGCGGCTCTGGCGACACTCTGCGCAGCAGAAACATCGGCGGCGGCCGTCGAGCACTTGCGGCTGCTGCCGCAACTTGCCGGCGCCACAGGCGAGCGCCTAGATGACATCTCAGAGTGGGCGCGGGGGCTCTACCCGGGCGCTGGATGGTGGAGCCCGTTGGAGCCGGACCGCATCGGCGAGCACCTAATCGCCACCATGTTCACGAACGAGCCAGGCATCATCGCGGCGGTGCTCGCCAACGGCGACCCAGGGCAGATCACCTGGCCGCTGACAATCCTCTCCCGGGCGGCCGCCGACCACCCCGAGTTCCGCGATGCGCTGCGCCCAGTGCTCGCGGCGAGTCTGCACCATCTCTGCGAGCTCGCCGTCAAACAAGCGTCGAGCACCACGGTTCGCGAGCTCATCTACGGGGAAGCAGCGACCGCCGCCACAGCGATCGAGAACGCAATCACAACCATCCCGGTCGACCCAGACGCCCTCCTCGGCCCGGTCGGCCTAATGCCCGCCCAGGCGAACCTCATCCTCAGCAGCCTCGCAGTAACCCTCGCCAGACAGCACGTCCAGCACCAGCAGCGCCTTGCCGAGGCAAACCCCGCCGCGTACGAGCCCGCTCTCGCCACGTCGCTGAGCAACTTCTCGGTGGACCTCGCGAACGCCGGGCAGCGTGAGCAGGCCCTGGACGCCGCCCAGCGAGGCGTCGAAATCTACGAGCGCCTTGCAAAGGCAGACCCCGCCGCGTACGAGCCCTACCTCGCCAGCTCGCTGAACAACCTCTCCACTCACCTCTCCGAAGCTGGGGAGCGCGAGCAGGCCCTGGACGCCGCCCAGCGGGCCGTCGAAATCTACGAGCGCCTTGCACAGGCAAGCCCTGCCGACTACGAGCCCTACCTCGCTATTTCGCTGAAAACCCTCTCCATTCGCCTTTCGGAAGCTGGGGAGCGCGAGCAGGCCCTGGACGCCGCCCAGCGGGCCGTCGAAATCAACGAGCGCCTTGCACAGGCAAGCCCTGCCGCCTACGAGCCCGACCTCGCCGGCTCGTTGCACACCCTCTCTATTCGCCTTTCGGGAGCTGGGGAGCGCGAGCAGGCCCTGGACGCCGCCCAGCGAGCCGTCGAAATCTACGAGCACCTTGCAGCGGCGAGCCCTGCTGCCTACGAGTTCAATCTCGCTAGGTCGCTGAACATCCTCTCCAATCTTCTCTCGGGAGCTGGCGAGCGCGAGCAGGCCCTGGACGCCATCCAGCGGGCCGTCGAAATCAACGAGCGCCTTGCACAGGCAAGCCCTGCCGCCTACGAGCCCGACCTCGCCATTTCGCTGAACAATCTCTCTAATCGCCTTTCGGAATCTGGGGAGCGCGAGCAGGCCTTGGACGCCGCCCAGCGGGGCGTCGAAATCTACGAGCGCCTTGCAAAGGCAAGCCCTGCCGCGTACGAGCCCTACCTCGCTATTTCGCTGAAAAACCTCTCTATTCGCCTTTCGGGAGCTGGGGAGCGCGAGCAGGCCCTGGATGCCGCCCAGCGGGCCGTCGAAATCTACCAGCGCCTTGCGAAGGCAACCCCCGCAATGTTCGGGGGGACCTTGAGCACGCGCGTAACCTGCTCGTGACCCTGTCGCACTGACTATCCTCGTCCTCGCCGAAGAAAGTCGATACGCAGCATAAACACATGTGGGAACCATCGCCCGACGCGCTCCTGGACTGTCGGCCAGACTGATCCAACCGACTTCGCGACGGCAGCGACCACTTTGGGCTACATGTCAACGCCAAGCGCAATATGTCCCCCTGGGACCAATGCGGAACGGTTCGAGTTGATTCCGGTTGGCTCCATCACCGCCGACTTGCAGCGGATTCTCGGAGGGCGCTAGTGACGGAGGTCGAACCGCCGTCGAGAACGAAGAGCGTCCGTGCGACACTCAGGACATGACCAAGGCCGAGCTACACGAGCTGGTGGACCGTCTGCCGGACGGCGCGGTCGATGGCGCTGCTGTCCTGCTTGGCGACATCAGCGCCGGCCGCATAGACCCTGGGCAGGCGTGGTTCTGGACACGCGAGTGGCAGGAGAAGGAGCGCGAGGCGGACGACGATCTAGCAGCAGGTCGCGTTACGTCATACGACACCGATGCCGAGTTCCTAACGGCCCTGGACGAGCGGACGTAGCCGCTCGATGCCGACGCGTGAAGTCCTCGCGTCGTGCTGGCGCGATTGGGATCGACTCACACCCTTCAACAGCAGCGAGCTACGCTGAACGTATGGACGGCAGCTTCCCCAAGCTCGATCGACCGCATACGGTCCGCAACGGACGTCTCGTCGAGACCACGCCAGAGGTCAACCGCGAAGTCGCCGAAAGCGCGATGCTGCTCTCCCAGGGCGCCCGCCGTGCTATCGAGATGAAGCAAGAGGCACGCCAGGCGGCGGCCTCTGTCACGCCTGGCACAGCCAGCCAAGCTGCCTGACGCCCGCCGACAGCGTCCTCAGCCCGACCCGACCGATCGATCATCCAGCGCGGTAGCATCAGCGCACGATCAAACAGACACCAGGGGGGCTGGCGGTAGGCCGGCTGAGATGACGTCCATTGGGGTTCCACCTGCCCCACGATTCCACCGGCGTCGACCCTTAGAACCTGTGGGGTAATGCCCGCGAAGGGAGCGAAGTGGCCACCGAACTGCAGTCCCCCGCACGGCCCGTCATCCGGCGATCGGCGGGCGGCGACGCGGTGTCGCTGGACGCGGTGAGCTTCGCCTACCCGGCGGGGCGCCACGGCGCGGTGCATGCGCTCGCGGACGTCTCCCTACGCGCGGCCCCCGGCGAGCTGCTGGCGGTGGTCGGCCCGAGCGGCTGCGGCAAGAGCACGCTGCTGGAGCTGATCTGCGGGCTACAGGCGCCGGACGCGGGCTCGATCGCATGCGCGCCGGCGGTGCTGATGCCCCAGCGCGACCTGCTGCTGCCGTGGCTGAGCGCGGTCGACAACGCGGCGCTGGCGCTGCGCATCGCGCACGTATCCCGTGCGCAGGCGCGCGCGCGAGCCGAGAAGCTGTTCGCGGAGCTGGGTCTCGAGGGCTTCCAGCACGCGCACCCCCACGAGCTCTCCGGCGGCATGCGCCAGCGCGTGGCGTTCGTGCGCACGCTCCTGTCCGGCAAGCCGCTGCTGTGCCTGGACGAGCCGTTCGGCGCACTCGACGCGATCACGCGCGCGGAGATGCAGGAGTGGCTCGGCGGCGCGCTCGCGCGCGAGCCCCGCACGGTCGTGCTCGTCACCCACGACGTCGAGGAGGCGGTGCTGCTGGCCGACCGCTTGGTCGTGCTCTCGCCGCGGCCGGGGCGCGTGGTGGCGCAGCTGGAGGTCGAGCAGCAGCGCCCCCGCGCGCGCACGGACCCCGAGGTGATCGCCCTGCGCGAGCAGGCGCTGAGCGCTCTGGGCATGGGCCGCCGGATGGACGGGTCCCGGTGAGCACCCCGGTCACACCCACCCTCGCGGGCACGGGCAACGGCGCCCGCGGGCGCCGCGGCCTTCCGGGCGCGTTGGCTCCGATCCTGCTCACCGCCGCGCTGCTCGGCGCGTGGGAGCTGTACGCGGACTTCGGGGGGGTGCAGGAAGACCTGCTGCCCGCCCCGCACACGGTGGCGGCGGCGCTGTGGAACAACGGCGGCCTGGTGTGGCACAACTTCGCGGTCACCGCCGAGCAGGTCGTGCTCGGGCTTGCGCTGGCGCTCGTCAGCGGCTTCGCGCTGGCGGTCGCGATCCACCTGTTCCCACTGCTGCGCCGCGCCGTGTACCCGCTGGCGGTCGGCTCGCAGGCGGTGCCGATCCCGGTGATCGGCGTGCTGCTGGTGTTCTGGTGGGGCTTCGGCATCTTCCCCAAGCTGGTGGTGATCGCGCTGATCTGCTTCTTCCCGGTGGTCGTCAGCACCGTCGACGGCCTCGCGGCGGTCGACCCCGAGCAGCCGAAGCTGCTGCGCACGCTCGACGCCTCGCGCTGGCAGGCGTTCCGCTTCGCCGAGCTGCCCGCCGCGCTGCCGGCGGCGCTCAGCGGCGCGCGGATCGCGCTGGCGGTGGGCGTGATCGGCGCGTTCATCGCCGAGACCAGCACGCCCTCCACCGAAGCGTATTCGGGGCTGGGACGCGAGATCATGACCGACGCCGGCGGCTTTCAGACCGCGCGCGCGTACGCCGCCACCGCCGTGCTGTTCGCGTTCGCCATCGCCTGCTTCTACGCCCTTGCCCTCGCCGAGCGCAGGCTCGTGCCCTGGAAGCTCCAAACCCGAGGAGGGACAGCTTGAAGTACGGGAGCCTGGTTCCGAGACCCTGCCGCATGCGGCAGGGTCCCCGGCCGCACATGTGCGGCCGGGCCGGTCGGCGCATGCGCCGACCGGAACAGCACACCTCCCGCCGCGCGAGCGCGCTGCTCGCCGCGTTCCTGGCCTGCGCGGTCGCGCTGTCGGCGTGCGGCGCCAAGCAGGACACGATCTCGGCGGCGAGCACGAAGCCGTTCAAGGTGATGCTCGACTGGTTCCCCAACGCCGACCACGCGGCGCTGTACTCGGCGATCGCCCACGGGGACTTCCGCGCGGTCGGCCTGAACGTCGAGCCGGTCGTCCCCTCCGAAGCCGCCGAACCGCTGAAGCTGCTGGCGGCCGGCAGGGTGAACATGGCGATCTCCTACGAGCCGCAGGTCCTGCTGGCGCGCGATCAGGGCCTGAAGGTGGTCTCGATCGGGGCCCTGGTGCAGCGTCCGCTGACGTCGATCATCGCGCTGCCCGAACAGCACGTCACGAGCGTCGCGAGCCTCGCGGGCAAGACCGTCGGCACCGCCGGCATCCCCTACCAGGCGGCCGAGCTGCGCACGACGCTCGAACACGCCGGCGTGAGCCCGTCGAAGGTCAGGGAAGTGAACGTCGGCTTCGACCTCGTGGCGGCGATGCTCTCCGGCAAGGTGGCCGCGACGCTCGGCGGCTACTGGAACTACGAGGCGATCCAGCTGCGCCTCATGCACAAGCATCCGCTCGTGATCCCCGTCGATCAGGCGGGCGTGCCCAGCTACGACGAGCTGGTGCTGGTCGTGCGCGAAGACGAGGCGCGCGCCGACGGCGTCGACCTGCGCGCGTTCCTGCAGGCGCTCACGCGCGGCGAGCACGAGGTGCGCGCCGACCCCCAGGCGGCCGCCGCGCTGCTGGCGAAGGCCAACCCGTCGCTCGAAGCCAAGCTCCAGCTCGAATCGATCGAGCAGACGCTGCCCGCCGCGCAGCCGGCCGACGCCAGCGACCCCTACGGCTGGCAGAGCCCGACCGCGTGGGCGGCGTTCGGCGACTGGATGTACACCCACGCGCTGCTCCAGCACGATCCCAACACCGCCGGCTTCCCCCCGTTCACAAACGAGTTCCTCCCCGGCCAGGGCATCTAGACGATCGATAGGCGGCGCGAGGCGGCGTCCTCGGTCGCTCGCGTGCCAAGCACGCCGCGCTCCCTGCGTCCTGGCCTCGCTTGCCTCTCGACCGTCTAGGACCGGCGAATCGCGCACACGCGTAGACTGGCGGCATGGCGCGGATCGGTCTGCTGACAGGAGGAGGCGACTGCCCCGGGCTGAACGCGGTGATCCGCGCGGTCGTGCGGCGGGGGCTGGCGCAGGGCGGCCACAGCTTCGTCGGCTTTCGCGACGGCTGGGCGGGCGTGCTCGAGGGCGACACGGTGCGAGCTGACGCGGGCGAGCACGGCCGGCATCCTGCCGCGCGGCGGCACGATCCTCGGCACCTCGCGCACCAACCCGTACGCCGGCGGCGCGGACGGCACGGAGCCGGTCCGGCGCGACGCTGGAGGAGCACGGCGTCGACGCGCTGATCCCGATCGGCGGCGAGGACACGCTCGGCGTCGCGCCTGCGCCTGCACCGCGACGGAGTGCCGATCGTCGGCGTGCCCAAGACGATCGACAACGACCTCGGCGGCACCGACTCACGTTCGGCTTCGACACCGCGGTGCAGATCGCCACCGAGGCGATCGACCGCCTGCACACCACCGCGGAGTCGCCACCACCGCGTGATGGTCGTCGAGGTGATGGGCCGCCACGCCGGCTGGATCGCGACTGCACGCGGGCATCGCCGGCGGCGCCGACGCGATCCTCATCCCCGAGCGGCCGTTCGACATCGAGCAGGTCGTCGCGCACCTGCGCCGCCGCCACGAGCACGGCATCAGCTTCTCGATCGTGGTCGTCGCCGAGGGCGCCACGCCGCGCGAGGGCACCATGCAGACGCTGCCCGGCACGGCGACCGACGCGTTCGGGCACGTGCGGCTGGGCGGGATCGGCGTGACGCTCGAGCGCGAGATCGAGCAGCGCACCGGCTTCGAGGCGCGCGTCACGGTCCTCGGCCACATCCAGCGCGGCGGCACGCCCGACGGCCTTCGACCGCGTGCTCGCCACGCGCTTCGGCGTCGCGCGCGATGGACGCCGCCGGCGACGGACGCTTCGGCTGCATGGTCGCGCTGCGCGGGACCGACATCGTCGAGGTGGAGCTCGAGGAGGCGCTGCGCGAGCCCAAGCTCCTGGACCCCGCGCTGTACGAGACCGCCGAGCTGTTCTTTGGCTGAAGCCGCGCCGAGGATGCGGGCGATGGTCTTCGAGCGGGTCGGGCAGCCGCTGCGCGCCACGCAGCGGCCGATCCCCGAGGCCGGCCCGGGCCAGCTGCTGCTGCGCGTGCACGCGTGCGGCGTGTGCCGCACCGACCTGCACCTGCTCGACGGCGAGGTCGAGATCGCCTCGCCGCCGCGCATCCTCGGGCACCAGATCGTCGGCACCGTCGAGTCACGCGGCGAGGGCACGCAGGCCAGCGGCGGCGGCGGACGCCGCGTGGGCGTGCCGTGGCTCGGCTGGACGTGCGGGCGCTGCGCCTACTGCGAGAGCGGGCGCGAGAACCTGTGCCCGAACGCGCGCTTCACCGGGCGCGACATCGACGGCGGCATGGCCGAGTACGCGGTCGCCGACGAGCGCTACTGCTTTCCGATTCCGGCGAGCTACCCCGACGAGCAGGCGGCGCCGCTCCTGTGCGCCGGGCTGATCGGCTACCGGGCGCTGCGCATGTGCGGCGACGCGCCGCGCGTCGGCCTCTACGGATTCGGCGCCGCCGCGCACATCCTCGCCCAGATCTGCGTCTGGCAGGGTCGCAGCGTGTTCGCGTTCACGCGCGCCGGCGACGAGGCCGCACAGTCGTTCGCGCGGGAGCTCGGCGCCGTGTGGGCGGGCCCCTCGCAGGAGCGCCCGCCCGAGGAGCTCGACGCGGCGATCGTCTTCGCGCCGCTCGGAGAGCTCGTGCCGCTCGCGCTGCGCGCGCTCGCCCCCGGCGGGAGCGTCGTCTGCGGCGGCATCCACATGAGCGAGATCCCCGCCTTCCCATACGAGATCCTGTGGCAGGAGCGCGTCGTGCGCTCGGTCGCCAATCTCACGCGCCGCGACGCCGAGGAGCTGCTCGCGATCGCCCCGCGGGCCGATGTGCAGACTCGCGTCAGCACGTACCCGCTCGAGCGGGCGAACGACGCGCTCGCCGACCTGCGCGCGGGGCGCTTCACCGGCGCGGCCGTGCTGGTGCCCTGAGGTCCGCTCCAACGATCCTGGCAACGCGCTATCGAACGACTCCAGGATGTCGGAACGATTCGGCAACCGTCCCCGCGGTGGTGTATTGTCCAGTCGGCCAAACTCGGCTGACATGAGGAGCGATGGCGAGCGCTAACCCAGAGAAGACGAGGTGGATGCGGGGTCCCTCGACGCCGTTGCGCGGCGCGTTGCTCGGCCTGCTGCTCGAACGCCCCGGACACGGCGGCGACCTCGCCAACCGCCTGGCCGCGCGGCTCGGCGAGACCTGGCGGGTCGACACCAACGACGTGTACAGGCTGCTGGAGCAGCTCGAGAAGACGGGGCTGGCCGTCTCCAGGGACGAGCCCAAGCGCAACAACCACCGCCGCACGCATCTCGTCTACTACCCCACCGAGGAGACCTCGGAGGCGCTGACGCTGTGGATGGAGACGCTGCTGCCGCGCGAGCCGGTGCGCCTGGGGCTGCAGGCCAAGCTGTCGGTGGCGCGCGAACAGGACGCGCAGCGGCTGCTGCAGGCGCTGAAGGCTTACGAGCGCGAGTGCCTGGTGCTGGCCCAGCTCGTCAGCCCGACGGACGGCCGCGGCCGCTCGTGGACCGCGCTGTGCATGGACTGCACGCGCGACGCCGTCTACGCACAGCTGCAGATCGAGATCGACTGGGCGGCGCGCACCCGCAGGCGGATCAACGAGTTCCTGGAACGCAGCCAGTAGCGCCGCCGCTGCGATGACGCCGCTGCTCTCCCTCCAGAACGTCAGCAAGCGCTTTCCCGACGGCAGCCGCGAGATCATCGTGCTCGACCGCGTGTCGCTGGAGATCGACGCCGGCGCGTCGGTCGGCGTGTACGGCCCGCGACGCTCGGGCAAGTCCACGCTGCTGCGCCTCGCGGCCGGGATCGCGCTGCCGGACACGGGCGCGATTCGCTTCGAGGGCCGGGACGTCGCGCGCATGAGCGCCCGCGAGCGCGGGCGCCTGCTGCGGGGCGCGATCGCCTTCATGTCGGCGGCGGACTGGCGCGCGACGCCGGGCGAGAGCGTGGTCGACCACGTGGCCACGTCGCTGGGGAGCGCGGGGCTGACGATGCGCGAGGCCCGGCGCAGGGCGATTCGCGCGCTCGACCAGGTCGAGATCGGCGTCGCCGGCGCCGCGGAGCTCACCGCGTCGCTGTCGCTGACCGAGCGGGCGCGCGTGATGCTCGCGCGGGCGCTTGCGCGCGAGCCGCGGCTGCTGGTGCTCGACGAGCCGGCGCTGCTGCCGAGCCTCGGCGAGCGCGACAGGTTCTTCGCGCTGCTGCGCTCGGCGACGCGCGAGCGCGGGATCGCGCTGCTGATGGCCTCCGAGGAAATGGTCGCGCTGCAGGGGGTCGGGGTGATGATGTCGATCTGCGACGGAGAGCTGCTCTCGACCGAGCAACAGGGCAACGTCGTGCAGCTGCCGGGGCGCAGGCGCGCCGCGGCGGAGCGTTTCGGGCAGTGAGCACGCTGGAGCTGCGCGAGGTCGTCAAGCACTACTCGACCGACGTTGAGACCGTGAAGGCCGTCGACGGCGTCTCGCTGACGGTCTCGAGCGGGGAGCTCGTGGCCCTGTACGGACCGAGCGGGTCGGGCAAGACGACCCTGCTGATGCTCGCGGCGGCGCTCAGCGCCCCCGACAGCGGCAGCGTTCGCTTCGACGGGCAGGTGCTCGGCGAGCTCTCCGAGCGCGACGCCGCGCTCTACCGCCGCCGCGACGTGGGCTTCGTCTTCCAGGCCTTCCACCTGATGCCGCACACCTCGGCGCTCGACAACGCGACGATCAAGCTGACCGGCGACGGCTGCACGCTGCGCGAGGGTCGCCGCCGGGCGCTGCCGTGGCTGGAGCGCGTCGGCCTGGCCGCGCGCGCCGACCACACGCCCGAGCAGCTGTCGATGGGCGAGCGCCAGCGGATCGCGATCGCGCGAGCGCTCGCTAACGAGCCACGCCTGCTGCTCGCCGACGAGCCCACCGGCAACCTCGACTCCAAGCGCAGCCGCGAGATCCTGGCGCTGATGCGCGACATCTGTCACGAGCGGGGCATCCCCGGACTGCTCGTGACGCACGACCTCGACGCGGCGCCGTTCGCCGATCGCGTGCACACGCTGCGCGACGGCCACATGGCCGACGGGCTGGATCCGGAGCTGGCAGCGACCTCATCGTGAAGCGCGCTTTGAACCCCGCGATCGCGGGGGTCCGCCTGAGCATGCTCGCGCACCTCTACCGGGTCCGGCTGCGCTCGCACGCGGTCCAGGAGGTGCTGGCGGGCAGCGGCATCGCGGTCGGCGTGGCGCTCGTCCTCGGCGTGCTGGTCGCCAACGCCAGCCTGACCGGCTCGGCGCGAGAACTCGTGCACCTGGTCACCGGCTCGGCGCGGCTGCAGCTGGCGGCGCGCTCCTCCAGCGGCTTCGACGAACGGCTCCAGGAAGCCAGCCGCCACCTGCCGGGCGTGGGCGTGGCGGCGCCGGTGCTGCGTGAGAACGTCGCCGTGGTCGGGCCCCGCGGGCGCTCCTCGGTGCAGCTGCTCGGCGTCACCGGGGCGGTGGTCGGTCTGGGCGGCTTCGAGACGCAGGACTTCGGGCTGGCGGGCTTTCGCTTCTCGGGTGGGCTGATCCTGCCCGCCAGCGTCGCGTCCGCGGTGGGCGCCGAACCGGGCGAGCGGGTCACCGTCCTCGCCTTCGGCGCCGCGCGCACGGTCACCGTGGGGGCCGTGCTCAAGAGCTCGCCCTTCGGGGTGCTCGCCTCGAGCCCCATCGCCGTGGCGCTGCTCCCGGAAGCCCAGCGGCTGGCCGGGATGCCCCACCGCCTGACGCAGATCCTGATCGAGCCCAAGCCCCGCTCCGAATCTCGCGTGGCGGCGGAGCTGCGCGCGCTCGCGGCGGGGCACCTGAACGTGGTGGCGGCCGACGACGAGCTGACGCTGCTCGCAGAGGCGGTCGAGCCCAACGACCAGTCGACGACGCTGTTCGCGGCGATCAGCGTGATGGTCGGCTTCCTGCTGGCGCTCAACGCGATGCTGCTGACGGTGCCCGAGCGACGGCGATTCGTGGCGGACCTGCGCATGCAGGGCTATGACTGGCGCCAGATCGTCGTGCTGCTGGCCTTCCAGGCGGCCGTCCTCGGCGTCGTCGCCTCGGCCGTCGGCGTGGTGCTCGGCGACGTGTTCTCGCGCGCGTTCCTGCATCGCATACCCGTCTACCTGACCACGGCCTTCCCGATCGGCACCCACGAGGCCCTGCACGTGGGGACGGTGCTGATCGCGGTGGGGTGCGGCGTGCTCGCGACGATGCTCGCGTCGCTCTCGCCGGCGCTCGACCTGCGCAGCGGCCGGCCGACCGACGCCGTGTTCCGCGACCGCTCGGGCGGCGGCGAGATGCTCGCGCGCGGGACGGCGCTGAAGCTGGCGCTCGCGGGCGTCGCGCTGCTCGCGGCGATCGCCGTCGCGGTGGCGCTCGCCCCCGGCGTGACGATCGTCGCAGGCATGGCGCTCGCGCTGGCCATGCTGCTAGCGATCCCCAGCGTGTTCGCGGGCGTCGCGCGGGCGCTGCAATGGGCCGGCGAGCACGTGGCCAGCAGCTCGCTGATCGTGGTCGTCTCGGAGCTGCGCGCGGTCACGTTCCGCACGGTCGCGCTCGCCGGGATCGCCGCGCTGGCCGTGTACGGCAGCGTCGCGATCGGCGGCGCCCGCGCCGACCTGATCCACGGCCTGGACGCCAGCTTCGGCGAATACCTGGGCACGGCCGACGTGTGGGTGACGACCGGCGGCAACGACCTGACGACCAACGCGTTCGCCGCCGACGGCGCCAGCCAGGCGATCGCGCGCTCCCCCGCGGTCGCATCGGTGCGCGAGTACCAGGGCGGCTACCTCGACGTCGGGCCGCGGCGCCTGTGGATCATCGCCAGGCCCTCCGCCGACAGCGTCATGATCCCGGCCAGCCAGCTGCTGAAGGGCAACCTGACACGCGCCACGCAGCTGCTGCGCGAAGGCGGATGGGCGGCGGTGTCGGGCGCCTTCGCGGACGAACGCGGCCTGCGCGTGGGCGGCGCGTTCACGCTGCCCACCCCCGCCGGCACGGCGCGGCTGCGCGTCGCGGCGATCACCACCAACCTCGGCTGGTCGCCGGGCGCCGTGATCCTCAACACCGCCGACTACCGCCGCTACTGGCAGACCGCCGAGCCCTCGGCGCTCGAGGTGAATCTCAGACCGGGCGTGGATCAGGCGGCGGGCAGGCGCGCCGTCGTGCGCGCCCTCGGGGACCGTCCGGGCCTCGGCGTGCAGACGCTCGATGAACGCGAGAGCCAGTACGACGCGAACGCGCGTCAGGGCCTGAGTGCGCTCAACGAAATCTCGGCGCTGCTGCTGATCGCCGCCGCGCTCGCGGTGGCGGCGGCGCTCAGCGCGAGCATCTGGCAGCGGCGGCCGCGGCTGGCGTCGCTGAAGATCCAGGGATACGACACGGCGCAGCTGTGGCGCGCGCTGCTGCTGGAGAGCGCGATCGTGCTCGGCATCGGCTGCGCGATCGGCGCCGTCGCCGGCATCTACGGGCACGCGCTGGCCAGCCGCTGGCTGAGGCTGGAGACGGGCTTCCCGGCGCCGTTTCAGGTCGGGCCGGCGCGAGTGCTGCTCACGCTGGGGCTGCTGGCGGCGATGGCGCTGGCCGTGATCGCGGCGCCCGGGCTCGCCGCGGCGCGGGCTCCGGCGCAGGCGAGCCTTCAGGAGTGACTATGTATCGTCTCACTGGTAAACGAAACTGTTCTGGTGGTTGCTTCCCCGCGAAGGAGTCACCTGTCGCTGGCGAGCGCGTTCGCCGGCGCCGCATCCAGATACTGGCTCGGAATCTTCCCGCTCGTCGGACGCGAGCTTCGCCACTGGCATGAGCACGCGCACCAGATACCCGATCCCGTGCTCCGCCGCCTGGCGCTGCTCACCCAGCGCGTCGAGCGCGGCAACTACGAGGGCGCGGCCGCATACGCGGCGCTCGTTCCGCGCGTACATCGCGCGCGCGTGGTGCGCGCCGTCGTCGCCTTCCAGACGACCTACGACTACGTCGACACGCTCTCCGAGCAGCCGAGCGCCGACCCGGTGGCCAACGGCCGCCAGCTGCACAGCGCGCTGCTGCGCGCGCTCGACCCCGGCAGCGCGCACGCCGACTACTACGAGCACGCCTCCGGCGGCCGCGACAACGGCTACCTGAGGCACCTCGTGCAGGCCTGCCGGGACGCGCTCGGCGCGCTGCCCTCCTACGCGGCCGTCGCGCAGCCCGCACTGCGCGCCGCCGGCACGATCGTCGCCTACCAGAGCCTCAACCACGAGGAAGCCGGCGACCGCCCCCGGGCGCTTGCGCGATGGGGGGCCGAGGTGACCCCGCCGGACAGCGGGCTGCGCTGGTGGGAGGCGGCTGCCGGCGGAGCGTCCTCGATGACCGTCTTCGCGCTGATCGCGGCCGCCGCGAAGCCGGGGCTCAGCGCCGAGGAGATGGCCGCCACCCACGAGGCGTACTTCCCGTGGATCAGCGCGCTGCACGTGCTGCTCGACAGCCTGATCGACCGCGCCAGGGACCTCGAGCAGGGCCACCACAACCTGATCGACCACTACTCCTCCCCCGCCGAAGCCGCGCAGCGCCTGGCGTGGATCGCCGGGCGCGCGGTGCGCGGCGCCGAGGCCCTGCCCGACGGGATGCGCCACGCGCTGATCGTGGCGGCGATGGCCAGCTTCTACCTCTCCGCCCCGTCCACCTCCGCGCCCGGAGCGCTGCCGGCGGCGCAGCGGGTGCTCGAGACGATGGGCACGCTGGCGGCGCCGACGATGGCGGTGCTCAGAGCGCGGCGCGCGACCGACCGGCTGCTCGCCGGCGCGGGCACGGGCGCCGTCCGCCTGCGCTGCGCGAGCGCGCGCGCTGTTCGACTGCGCACTTGAAACTCAAGCATTGGACTTTCCCCTTGCCGCGTGAGACCACGGGCGTGATCATCGGAGAGCGTGAAACTGGACGCATGCGAAAGCCACGCAAGGCGCGCCAGGTCCAGATCCCGCTTTCGTCTCGCCAGTGACCGAGCCGGGCGCCAGGTGGTGCCCGGCTCGCGTTCCCCGCGGCCCAACGCATCACGATGAACGCCACCGGTGTCACCATCGAGCTGACGCGCACGCAGGTGGACCAGATCGTGCGCCACAGCTCCGTTGGCGGCGGCGTCTCGAGCCTCCTGCACGGCCTCGCCGATCGGGAGCTGGCGTCCAACTACGCGGCGCTGTCGAGCAGTCCGCGCCTGTCGCGATCGCTGCTGCTCGGCCTGCTCGTGCTCGCCTGCTTCCCCACCGACGGCCGCGCGCTGACCGTGACCGACGTCGCCACGCGCCTCGGTCTTAGCCCCAGCACCACGCACCGCTACATGACGACGCTGCTCGCGGTCGGCCTGCTCGAGCAGGATCCGCGCTCGCGCCGCTACCGCGTGCCCGTCGCCGCGTAGGCGTCGGCGCGAGCGCGCGCAGGCGCGAAGCCGGGCAGCTCGAGCTCGATGCGCGCTCCCCCTCCGGCGACTCGCCCGCGCTGACGCTGCCACCGTGAGCGTCGGCGATCGCCCGCACGATCGCCAGCCCAAGCCCCGCCCCTCCGGAGGCGCGGTCGCGGGCCGCATCGGTGCGATGGAAGCGGTCGAACACGCGCTCGCGCTGCTCGAGCGCGATGCCCGGACCGTCGTCTTCCACGAGGAAGCGCACGCGTCCGCCGGAGCCGGCCTGCACGCGCATCCGCACCAGTCCGCGCTCGGGGGCGGTGTGATCGATCGCGTTGGTCAGGAGATTGCGAAGCGCCTGCGCGAGGCGGTCCGGATCGGCGCGGAGCGTCCCCTGTGGAACGGGGCCGAGCTCGAAACGGCGGCTCGCGAGCAGGCTCACCCCGTCCCACAGCTCGCCCACCAACACCGGCAGGTCGATCGGCTCGACGCGCAGGAACTCGGCCTGCTCGGTTCTCGCAAGCAGCAGCAGATCGTCCACGAGACGGCCGATCCGCGCGATCTCCGCCTGCACGAGCCGCTCGACGCGGCGCACCTCCTCGCCGGAGGGCTCACGCTGGGCGGCGAGCACCTCCAGCTGGCCGCGAATGACGGTCAGCGGCGTGCGCAGCTCGTGCGAGGCGTCGGCGACGAACGCGCGCTGGCCGGCGAACGCGTCGGTGAGGCGGTCGAGCATGTGGTTGAACGCGTCGGCCAGCACCCTCACCTCCTCGCCCTGCCCGTCCGCGTCGCGGATGCGCGGATGCAGATCGCCCGCGTCCACGCGCGCGGCCACCGCGGCCATGCTGCGCAGCGGACGCGACAGGCGCGAGCCGATCACGTACGCGCCCAGCAGCGCGCCCGCCAGCGCCAGCAGCCCGGCGAGGATGAACGCGCGGGCGACGCCGTGCTGCGCATGGGCGACGGCCGCCAGCGGCTCGCCCACGCCGACGGTCACCTCGAGACCGCCCGCCATGCGCAGCGAGCGCTTGAGCAGGCGCAGGTTGCCGACGTCGGGGAGCAGCAGCGTCGTGTAGCCGTCGGGCGCAGCAGGTAGACGCGCCGCCAGCCGGTTCTCCTGTTCCTGCTCGGCGCGCGTCTCCCCGTTGTCGGGCGCACCGTGACCGAAGAGCTCGGGGCGGTTGGTGCTCGGCGCCTGGCCGGGGACCAGCGCGAACAGCAGCGTCGAGCTCGCGCTGAACGGCTGGCCGTGGATGTAGCGGGTGGCCGCCTGCGTCAGCTGCCGCGGGGTGTGCGCCCTCGCCAGCATCAGGTTGTGGGCGAGCTCGGCCGCGTCGCCCGCGATCTCGCCGTCGATCTGATGGCGCAGCTGATCGCCGGTGCCGCGGTAGACGGCGACGAACACGACCGCCGTGCAGCCGAGCGTCACGAGCGTCACCCAGCCCGCCAGGCGCCAGCGCAGGCCGGCGGGAGCCAGACGCCCGATGCGCGCGAGCACGGGCGCTCAGCCCGCGCCGCCGAGGCGATAGCCGACCGCGCGCACCGTGAAGATCGGCGCGGGGTCGCCTGGGCTGCCGAGCTTGCGCCGCAGGTAGCCGATGTACACGTCCACCACGTTGGTGGCGGGATCGTGCTCGTAGCCCCACACCGAGCTCAGGATCTGCTCGCGCGCGAGCACCCGGCGATGATGGCGCATGAGATACACGAGCAGCTCGAACTCGGTCGTCGAGAGCGCCACCTGCCTGCCGCCGCGGCGCACCCTGCGGGTCAGCAGGTCGACCTCGATGTCCTCCGCGCGCAGCAGCCGCGCCGAGGCCTGCGCGATCACCCGCAGCTGCGCGCGCACCCGGGCGACGAGCTCGGCCATCGAGAACGGCTTGACCAGATAGTCGGCGGCGCCGGCTTCCAGCCCCCCCACGCGATCCTCGATCCCGTCCCGCGCCGTGAGCACGATCACCGGCAGGCTCGGCATCGCCCGCCGCACGGCGTCCAGCACCTCCAGGCCGCCGCGGCGCGGCAGCATCAGGTCCAGCACGACCGCGTCGAAGCTGCCCTGCAGCGCCAGCCGCTCGCCCTCGACGCCGTCCAGCGCCGCCTCCACGGCGAAGCCCTCGGCCTCCAGCCCGCGGCGCACGAAGTCGACGATCCCCGGCTCGTCCTCGATCAGCAGCACCCGCGCGGGATTGACCGGCTCGCGATCGTCCTCGCGCGCGTCCAGCGCCGCCGCCATGCGGCCAGGACTGTCCGCGGCGATGCCCATTGATCAAGCATAGAGGCGTCGGCGCCGACTCCAAAAGGCCTGCGCGAGCTTCCCATGAGCTTTCTCATCGAGCGGTTACCCGATCCTTAGTCGGCGCGCACACACTCGGATCATGCCAGCAGGCCGCCAGAGCACATCCGCCGTGGCCGAGAGAACGTCCGCCGAGCGGACACGCGCCGCCGATGCGCGCGCGTACCCGGCGCAGTCGCGCGAGGCGCAGGCGCGCGCCGAGCGCCTGACCGGCGGGGGCACGACCGGCAACGAGCGCCTCACGACCGCCGTCGCAGCGGCGCTGCTCGTCCTGCTGGCGATGCTCGGGCTCACGATCCTGCGCATCCACGGCCTTCTGTCCGAGCATCTGTTCCTGGGGATGCTGCTGATCCCGCCAGTGGCGCTGAAGCTGTCGAGCACCGGCTACCGCTTCGTGCGCTACTACACCGCCGACCCGCAATACCGGCGCAAGGGCCCGCCGCCGCCGGCGCTGCGGATGCTCGCGCCGCTGGTCGTGCTGTCCACCATCGTGGTCTTCGCCAGCGGCGTCGCGCTGCTGTTCGCGGGACCGTCGTCGCGATCGACCCTGTTCCCGATCCACAAGGTCAGCTTCTTCGCCTGGCTCGCGCTGATGGCGCTGCACGTGCTCGGCCACCTGCCCGCGATGCCCGCGGCGCTGCGTGCCGACTACAGCCGCAACCGCGAGCTGAGCAGCGACGTCACCGGGCGCGCCGGTCGTATCCTGGCCCTCGCCGGCGCGCTCGTCGCGGGACTCGTGCTGGCGGTGCTCGTGATCCCGCAGTTCGGCCCGTGGCTTCACGACTCCGGCCTGCTCCGCCACCACTGACCCAGCATGGCGATCCACACAACCCACACCCGCGACGCAGCGCTGCGCGAGCTGCACCGGCTCAACCGCTGGCTGATCGCCGGCAGCGTCGCACTCACCGGGGTGTTCGCGGAGGCGGCCGCCAGCGCCTTCCCGGGCAAGACGGTCAAGCGGACCTCGGCGAGGAGCGCCAGGGGCTCGGCCGGCGGGGCGCGCGCCTCCGCGAAGACCTCCACACATCCGCTGCAGCCGCCCGCACAGGCCCCGCAGGCCGCGACGGAAGCCCAGACCTCGGCGCAGGCGACCGCGCCCGCCCAGGAATCCGCGCCTGCCCAGGAATCTGCGCCTGCCCAGGAATCGTCACCCTCCCAGGAATCCGCGCCCGCCCGCGAATCGGCGCCGGCGCAGGAATCCGCCCCGGCCCACGAATCGGCGCCGGCGCAGGAATCCGCCCCGGCCCACGAATCGGCACCCGAACCGGAAGCCTCGGCTCCGGTGGTCTCCGGTGGCTCCTGAGATGCACGCGACGCGCGAGACGTCCGCGACGCCCGACACGTGCGCCCCGCGCACAGCGACGACGCTCGCCACCGCCGCGTGGGAGGCGCTCGGCACGAGCGTCGTGCTGCGCGTCGGCGACCCCGCGTCGCTCGCGCCGGCGCGCGCGACGGTGGAACGCGAGCTCGCAGCGATCGACCTGGCGTGCAGCCGTTTCCGCGCCGACTCGGAGCTCTCGCGCGTCAACACGCGCGCGGGCCGCTCGACGCCCGCCGGGCCGCTGCTGATGGAGGCGCTCGAGGTGGCCGTGCGGGCGGCCGAGTGCAGCGACGGCGACGTTGACCCAACGGTCGGGCGCGCGCTCGAGCTGGCGGGATACGACCGCGACTGGCGTCTGCTGGCTCCCGCTGCCGGTCAGCCCGAAGCGCCCGCGACGATCACTGCGCGGGTGCGCGCAGGGTGGCGGGAGATCGCGCTGGACAGAGCCGGCGGCTCGGTCAGGGTGCCGGCGGGCATCAAGCTCGACCTCGGCGCGAGCGCCAAAGCGTGGGCGGCCGACCGCGCCGCCGCGGCGGCCGAGCGGATCGCGGGCTGCGGCGTGCTCGTCAGCCTCGGCGGCGACGTCGCCACCGCCGGACGCGCCCCCGCGGAGGGCTGGCGGATCAGGGTCACCGACGACCACCGCAGCCATCCCTCGGCGCCGGGCCAGACGATCGCGATCCACTCCGGCGGCCTTGCCACCTCCAGCACCGCGGTGCGGCGCTGGAGCCACGACGGCCACACGATGCACCACATCATCGACCCCCACACGGGAGCGCCCGTGCGAGACACGTGGCGAACGGTGAGCGTGGCCGCCGCGAGCTGCACGGACGCCAACATCGGCGCGACGGCCGCGCTCGTGCGCGCGCACGACGCCGCCACGTGGCTGGCGCGACTCGGCCTGCCCGCCCGGCTCGTCGACTGGCAGGGCAACGTCACGGTCGTCGGCGATTGGCCGGCGCAGGACGCCGTGGAGGCCCTGGCGGCGTGGGAGGCGCTCGCGGCGTGGGAGGCGCTCGCGGGATGAGCGTGCTGCTGGCCAGCGCCGGACCGAGCGCCTACTGGTATCTGACCCGCTCGACGGGCGCCGTCGCGCTGCTGCTGCTGACGCTCTCGATCGCGCTGGGCGTGGTCGACGTCGAGCGCTGGAGCAGCCCGCGCTGGCCGCGCTTCGTGATCGACTCGCTGCATCGCAACGTGGCCCTGCTGGCGCTCGTGTTCCTCGTGCTGCACATCCTCACCTCCGTGCTCGACAGCTTCGCCTCGATCTCGATCGCCGACGCGTTCATTCCGTTCGTCGGCTCCTACCGGCCCCTCTGGCTGGGGCTGGGCGCGGTGTCGTTCGACCTGATCCTGGCGGTCATCCTCACGAGCCTGCTGCGCGCGCGCATGGGGTTCTCGACCTGGCGCGCTGTCCACTGGCTGACGTACGCGAGCTGGCCGATCGCGCTGGTTCACGGCTTCGGCACGGGCAGCGACGCCAGCAGCGCCTGGCTGCTGGCGCTGAGCGTCGCGTGCACGGCGCTGGTGGCGGCCGCGGTGCTCACGCGCGTGCTCGTCGGCTGGCCTGCGGACATCCGCCGGCGCGGCGCCGCCCTCGCCGGCGCGGGCGCGTTCGCGCTGTTCGTCGTGCTGTGGCTGCCGAGCGGTCCGCTCGGCTCGGAATGGGCGCGCCGCGCGGGCACCCCCGCATCGCTGCTGGGACACGGCCACGCGGGCACCGGCGCGAGCGGGCGGCGGCGATGAGCGCCCCACCCTCGATGCTCGCCGAGCTGGCGCCCGCCGACGTCCAGCCGCCCGCGCCCGCGCTGCCGCGCCTGCTGAGCGGGATCCGCGCGCACGGCCCGCTGATCGCTCGACGAGCACCTCGCCGTCCACGGCTCCCCGCCCGCGATCGGGGGCGGGCGCCGGCGCGGCCGCGAGCGCTCGAGCATGCTGATCGCGGAGATCGAGCGCGCGGGCCTGCTCGGCCACGGCGGCGCGGCATTTCCCACCGCGACCAAGATGCGCGCCGTCGCCGCCGCGCGCCGGCGCGCGATCGTGGTCGTGAACGCCGCCGAGGGCGAGCCGGCGAGCCTGAAGGACCGCACGCTGCCGGAGTCGCTGCCGCACCTGGTGCTCGACGGCGCCATCCTCGCGGCCGAGGCGGTGGGCGCGGACGAGGTGATCGTGTGCGCGTGCGAGTCGGCCGCGCGCGGGCGTCCAGCGCATGGCCCGCGCCGATCGAGGAACGCGCCGGCGTCCGCTCCGCTCGCGCGCCGGGGCTGCGCCTGACGACGGTGCCCAGCCACTACGTCGCCGGCCAGGAGTCCGCGCTGGTCAACTTCCTGGGCGGCGGTCCGGCCAAGCCGACGTTCACGCCGCCGATGCCGTTCGAGCAGGGCGTCGGCAGCGTCCGACGCTGGTCAACAACGCCGAGACGCTCGCGCACGTCGCGCTGATCGCCCGCTACGGAGCGGCGTGGTTCCGCGAGCTCGGAACGCCCGCCCAGCCCGGGTCGGCGCTGGTGACGCTGTCCGGCCCGGTCGCCTACCCGGGGGTGTACGAGATCGAGCACGGCTCCTCGCTGGCATCGCTGATCCGCGCTGGCGGCGGGAGCACCGCGCGCCTGCGCGGAGCGCTGCTGGGCGGCTACGCGGGCGCGTGGGTGGGCGCCCCTCACCTGGAGGGCGTCGCGCTCTCCAACGAACACCTCGCTCGCCCATGGCGCCTCGCTCGGGGCGGGCGTCGTGGCTGCTGCTCTCAGAGCACGCCTGCCCGGTCGCCGAAACCGCGCGCTTGGCGCGCTGGCTCGCCAGCCAGAGCGCCCGCCAGTGCGGCCCGTGCGTGCACGGCCTGGACGCGCTCGCGACGACGCTTCGCGGAGCTCGCCGCAGGGATCGCCGAGGCGAGGGTCGCCCAGCGCATCGATCGCCTCGCCTCGCTCCTCGCCCGCCGCGGCGCCTGCGGCCATCCCGACGGCGCGCTCAAGCCGATCCTCAGCGCGCTTGCGAGCTTTCAGGCGGAGTTCGCCGACCACGCGCGGCACGGGCCGTGCGACGCCTGCTCGCGCGCCTGCGGAGCTGCCGCTGCCCGATCGGCCGCTGAGCGAGGCGACCATGCGCGACACGCGCCTTCCGCGCATGAGCCATCGTGTGCGCGTCAACCCGATCGCGTGCGAGGCGCACGGGATGTGCGCGGAGCTGCTCCCAGAGCGGATCACGCTGGACGAGTGGGGCTACCCGGTGGTGGACGAGGAGTCGCTGAGTGGCGTCCAGCTCGCGCACGCGATCCGCGCCGCCCGGGCCTGTCCCACGTTCGCGCTGCTGGTCGAGCGCGAGCGAAAGCGCGAGCGCGCTCGTCGTTGAGCCCTCACGAGCCGCCCGCGAGCAGGTGCGTGGCCGCCAGCCCCGCCCACTCGCCGTAGCGCGCGAAGAAGTCGCGCACCTGCTGCTCGTCCGCACGGGCATGGGGATCGCCGCCGCTTTGCAGCCGCCCCACGAGCTTCAGCAGCGCGAGGTCCCCGGCGGGCACCTGATCGTGGCGGCCCTGACCGTGCAGCGCGAGCTTCTCCACCGTCCACGGGCCGATGCCGGGGATCGCGCGCAGCCGCCGCCAGCCGCGCTCGTGCTCGGCGCCGTGCAGGTCGACCCGCCCGCACGCCACCTCGCGGGCGGCGCGCACGAGCGCCAATGCGCGCCCGCCGGCAAGATCGAAGGACTGCAGCCGCGCGGGCGCGGTGCCGGCCAGCATCTCCGCCGCGGGCAGGTCGCGCAGGCCGTCTCGCGTCCCGTCCCAGTCGCGTCCGCGACGCCCGAGAGCGGAGACGATGCGACGCTCGATCGCGACCGCGCGCTCGTACTCGATCAGCTGCTCGCAGATCGCCCACGCAAGCGCCTCGAAGGGCTCCGGCCGACGAGCTACGCGCAACCACGGGCGCGCGCGCAGCGAGCGCCCGATCAGCGGGTCGCGCGCGAAGCGGCGTAGAAAGCCGCGCAGGTCCTCGTCGACGCCGAGCGCGAAGCGCATGCGCCTGATGCCGTATGCCGCCGCCGCCCTGCTCGCTGCGCGCGCGCCCATCACCACCCTGTCGGGCGCCGGCTGCGCGACCCGCACGACCACCGGCTGATCATCGTGATGCAGCAGGCGCTCCAGCACGCCTCCGTGGCGGCGCAGCAGACCGTCCCCACCGACCGCGCGCGGCAGCCGGAACGCACCGGCCGGCGTCAGCTCCTCGCGCAGCTCCGCCAGCTGACCGCTTGCGCCCGGCTCAGCGCTCGCCGGAGCCACCGAGCAGGTGCACGTCCACGAGCAGCGAGCGACTGCCGACGATCTGGAGCAGCTCGGGCGGGCGCGAACGACTCCATGGGCGCGAACGACTCCCCGGACGCGACCGATTCGCCGGACCGATGCGCCCGGCGCGCCGGCCCTTGGCGAGTGCCGCCGCGCGACGCTGGCGGTGATGCACGAGCCCCACGACGGCGGCTCCCGCGACGAACCCGCCGGCCGCCACGGCGGCCGCCTGCACCGCCGGAAGGACCGAGGCCGACCGCCGCTCCGGGAGGGCGCCCGGCGATGGCTGCGCGCGCGCCGCGCGCGCCGCGCCCGCCAGCACGGGCAGCGCGTCGAGCTCCTCGCCCACGTCCACGTCCGTCGGCGCGCCCTGCAACGAGGCTGGCTGCGGGGACTCGCTCACCGCCGGAAGTGTAGAGGGCCGTGCAGACTCCCAGCGCGGCGGGGCGCCCGCTGCTACGCCAGCGGACGCTCGTACACGCGGTAGCGGCGCACGATCTCGCCGCCCATGCCTTCCATGGCGCGGTTCATCGGCTTGTTGATCTCCAGGATCCAGCCCATCTCGCCGCCCTTCTGCGGCGTGCGTTCGGCGGCGTCGAAGTGCATCTGGTAGAAGCGCGCGGCGACGCCCGTGTGCTGGTAGGCGGGCTTGACGCCCAGCGCGAACACGTAGACCATGTCGATCCTGCGCCGCTCGCGCAGCGCAGTCAGCCAGCCGAGCGGGAGCAGCCTTCCGCGCGGGCGCAGCTTGGCGAGCACCTGGTTGTAGTCGGGCAGCGTCAGCGCCGCCCCCACCACCTCACCGGTGTCGGCGCGTTCGGCGACCATCGCCCAGTTCTCGTCGAGGATCGGCTTCAGCTTCTTGGCGTAGTGGCGCACCTCGCGCTCGGTGAGCGGCACGAAGCCCCAGTTGCGCTCCCACGCTGCGTTGTAGACCTCCAGAAAGCGACCGACCTCCGCCTGCAGGTCCTTCTTGCGGAAGTTGCGAGTCACGATCCCGTGCTCGGATTCGAGCTTGTCGGCCGTCTCCCAGATCGCCGGGTGGACTTTGTCGCGGCCGGTGATGTGCAGGCTCCACATGTACAGGTCCATCACCTTCGACAGGCCCACGTCCTGCTCGAGCAGCGACTGGTAGTAGCGGTGATGCCATGGGTTGAGGATCAGCGGCGGACGCTCGAAGCCCTCGATCATCAGGCCGGCCTCGTCGTTGGTGGTGAAGCTCATCGGGCCGATCATCGTGCCGGCGCCGCGCTCGCGCAGCCACGACTCCGCCGCGCCGAGCAGCGCGCGCGCCGCCTCGGGGTCGTTCTCGCACTCGAACCAGCCCCACAGGCCCCAGTCGTTGTCCTGGAACTCCTGCAGGTGGCGATCGATGTGCGCGCTGACGCGCCCGACCGCGCGCCCGTCGCGCCAGGCGAGGAAGTACTGCGCCTCGGCGTGCTCGAAGAACGGGTTGCGGCGCTGGTCGAGCTGCTCCTTCAGATCCATCAGCAACGGCGCCACCCAGTTGGGCTCGTTACGATAGAGCCGCCACGGCAGCTTGATGAACGTGTTCAGCTCGCGCCTGCTGCGCACGGGCCTTATCTCGACTGCCATCGCGGCGAAACCCTATATGCCAACCTCGATCGACGTCTTCGCAAAGGTCCACGGCCACGAGCGCGAGGCGCTGCTGCAGGCAGCGCGCGACGCGGACCTGATGCCGTACTTCCGCACCGTCGAGTCGCCGGCGATGCCGGTGGTCGAGATGGAGGGCGCGCCGCGGATCATGCTCGCGTCCAACAACTACCTCGGGCTGACCGCCGACGAGCGCGTGATGAAGGGCGCGGAGGACGCGCTGCACCGCTACGGCACCGGCCTGACCGGCTCGCGGCTGCTGAACGGCACCACCCCGCTGCATCTGGAGCTCGAGCGCGAGCTGGCCGAATGGATGGGCACCGAGGACGCGATCGTGTTCACCACCGGCCACCAGGCGAACGTCGGCACGCTCGGCACGCTGCTCGGTCCCGGCGACACGGTGGTCGTCGACTCCGCCGACCACGCGTCGATCCTCGACGGCGCGCTGATCTCCAGGGCGAAGATGCGCCCGTTCCGCCACGGGCGCATCGACAAGCTCGAGCGGGCGCTCGCGCGCGCGGAGGGGGACGGCGGCGGCGTGCTGGTGGTGGTGGACGGCGTCTTCTCGATGGAGGGCGACGTCGCGCCGCTGGTCGACATCACGGAGCTGTGCGCCCGCCACGGCGCACGCCTGATGGTCGACGAGGCCCACGGCGCGGGCGTGCTCGGCGCGCGCGGCGCGGGCGCGTGCGAGCTGCTGGGCGTGGAGGACCGCGTGGATCTGCGCATGGGCACGTTCTCGAAGTCGCTGGCCGCCTGCGGTGGCTTCGTCGCGGGGCCGGAAGACGTGATCGACTACCTGCGCATCTCCTCGCGCTCGTTCCTGTTCACGGCCTCCGCCGTGCCGGCGGCCCTGGGCGCGGCGCTGGCGGCGCTGCGGATCGTCCGCTCGCCGGAGGGCCCGGAGCTGCTGGCGAGGGTGCTCGAGCGCGCGCGCTATCTGGAGGACGGCCTGCGCGCGCTCGGCTACCGGACGCTCAGCGGCGAGCCGGTGCGCACCAGCCCCGCCGCGGACGCGCCGCTGCGGACGCTGGTCACGCCGATCGTCCCGATCCTCGTCGGCGACGACTGGCGCGCAGCGCTGTTGTGGCGAGCGCTGTACGACGGCGGCGTGTTCACCAACTGCGCGCTGCACCCCGCGGTGCCGCCGGGCGGCGCCCTGTTGCGCACCAGCGTGATGGCCACACACGACGAGGCCACGCTCGACCGCGCGCTGGAGGTGTTCGCGCGGGTCAAGCGCGAGTTCGAGTCCGAGCACGGGCCGCTGCCTGGACCCGACCTCGACTGACCGGGCCGCATGCGACGCCCGCCGCGGCCGGCCGGCGACTTGTCCATTTCTTCACAAGTCGCGCCGCGATCGAAAAAGGTCGCTTCTAGCGTACGAAGCGCGCGCCGAGCTGTTGACCGCTGACCCGCTCCTGTCATAGCTTCCAGATGCGCTCTGCAACACCGTTTTGGGGGTTCGCCCCGCCACAAGGCCGTCGGGAGAGGGGCCTGGTTGACGGGACAGCCGCGATTCGCGGCGGACCCCGTGCGGCCGAACAGGCGCGTAACTGAAAACCTCTAGCAAGCACGTCCTCCACGCGAGAGCTCGCGGCGAGGACGGGGAGAGTGCCGAATGAACGCGACAGCGACGGTTGCCCCTGCCGGTCCGCAGTACATGCGCGCCCTCGAACGCGCCAACAAGGTTCGTCTGGCCCGCGCCGAGCTCAAGCGACGCGTGGCGATCGGCGAGCTCCACGTGGCCGAGGTGATCCTCGAATGCCCGTGGGAGGCGCAGAGCATGGCCGTCGCGGACCTGCTGATGAGCCAACGCCGCTGGGGCCAGACTCGCTGCCGCAAGTTCCTAGCGCAGGTCCCGATGTCCGAGAAGAAGACGATCGGGTCGATGACCGACCGCCAGCGTCGCACGCTGGCGGCGATGCTGACCTCTGTGAGCCGGGGTCGCGCGTGGACCGCGACCCCCTGGCTAACGGACAGCCTGACGACAGCTTGAGCTGCCACCAGCCGGCGAGCATGCCGATCAGGCCGAGGCGCGGGCGGACCTCCCAGACGCCGCACACGCCCTGGCCGAGGTCCCTGACGGGCAGCCGCGCGAACTTGTAGCTGCGCGGGTCCAGCTCCATCCGCCGCAGCTGCTCGCGCGCGCGGCGCTCGCGCTCGAAGCGTTCGCGCACGCTGGCCCGCAGCTCCTGCACGCGCGCGGCGAGCCGGTCGCGCACGCGCTCCAGCTCGCCGAGGTCGAGCAGCGCCGGACCGTCGCTCGCCACGGCGCATCCGGGGAGCGGCGCTGGGACGTGAGGGAAGCGCTCGGCGACCGTCTCCGAGAGCTCGCGCTCCAGGCGCGCGATCTGCGCCCGCAGCGACGCCCGCGCGGCCCGCTCGTCGATGTCCTCGCCGCTCATGGCGGCGGCTGCGTCGCCCCCGCCGCCGGCACGGTCGTGACCCAGAGCGCCGATCATCCGCTGAGGTTGGTCCTCTCGGTGGATGACGCTCTGCTGATCGTAGGTCACACCCGCCTCCTCTCCGGCGAATGGCAATTCTACCAGCGCACCTGAGCGCCGAGTCGCACCTACCCGAGTCGCGCCTACAGGACCGTTACGGCTGTTCGAGCGCTGCGCGGCACGCCCACAGCGCCTCCTCCACGTGCAGCGCCGGCACCCCGGCGACCTGCACCGCGAACAGCGTCACGCGGCGTGTGGCCGCGTGGGGCTCATGCCCGCGCGCGACCTCGCCGAACAGGGTCGCGAGCGCCGCCGCGGCATCGGCGACGACCAGGCGGCCAGCCGGCAGCACCGGCGCACGCGCGGCGCGTCCCAGCGCCTCGCCCGCGCCGCTCGTGCGCAGGCCGAGCTCGCCGTCGACCGACTCCGCGTCCAGCGCCCACACGGGGACGCCGGTGTCCAGCAGGGCGATCCTCAGCACGTCGGCGAGCAGGCCGGCGGTGGGGAAGCCGCCGTGCAGCATCCGCTCCATGACGGCGCCCTCGATCGGCGTGCGCACGACATCGGGATCGAGGCCGATCTGGCGGAAGAAGACGCGGTAGGCGCCCGGCACCGGCTCCCGGCGCACACCCACCGCGCGGGCGCCGCGAAAGCGATTGGAGAGCACGTGCAGGCGCGCGCGCACCTCCGGCGGCGAGGCCCCGACGAGCGGCTGCAAGCGCGTGTGCGACGCCTCGACGGCGAGCAGCCGCAGACCGGGCAGCTCCTCCTCGACCTCGCGCGCGCACCATCCCGCGACCGCCTCGCGGGCGCCGGCGGCGGGCTCGGCGCCGTCGCTCAAGCGTCGGGCTCCCTCCACCCGCGTGCCCGCGATGCGGCCACCAGCTCGCTCACCCGCGCGCGCAGGGTCCCAGGCGACGGGCTCGCCAGCAGCGCCCTGCTCTGCACGACGCCGCCGGGAAGGGCGAAGTTCACCTGCGGGCACGTGAACACCTTGTAGAGCGCGGCCACCGCCCCGTCGCTGTCGAGGCCGACGGGCAGCGTCAGCCCGCGCGAGCGCACCAGCCGGCGCAGCTGTCCGCGTTCGGCTCTGATCGCCACCGCCGCGAAGCGCACGCCGGGGAACTCGCCCGCGAGCGCCTGCATCTCGCCCAGGACCTTCGTGCATGCGCCCGCGTCGACGAACAGCGCGAGCACCACCGGGCCCTGTTCGTAGAGCTGGCACACGTTCAGGATCTGCGCCCCACGCTCGGCGCACGCGGGCACGCGCCCGTCCGCGCCCTCGTTGGCGTGCGTGGCGATGTCGGCGTCGCCGCTGAGGCTCCCCAGCGCCAGAGGCACCGCGAACGGCGGAACCCGCTCGCCGGGCGGGACGCCGGTCACATCGGTGTGGTGGACGAACACCGAGCCGAGTAGGACCAGCACGATCAGGACGACTCCGAGCAGCCCCACGTAGCGCCCATAGCGAGGGTTGTGCGCCTTCATCGGGCTGCGCGCGATCCCGAGGCCGCCACCCGCCGGCTGGCTCGTGCTCACGGCCTGACCCACACGTGGCGCGCGCGGCGCACGACCGATCCAACATCGGCCAGCACCGGCCGCCTGCGCGCGCCGCCTTCGGCGGCGGCGTCGGCGATCACGAGCGTCGCGGGCAGCGCGACCAGCACCCCCACGAGCGAGACGCTCAGGTCGATCAGCGTCACCAGGCCGAAGTCGCGGAGCATCGTGATGTCGGACAGCACGAGCACCCCGAAGCCCGCGATCGCCGTCGCCCCCGACGCCGCCACGGCGGCGCCGGTGCGCTGATAGCTGCGCCGCAGCGCCTGGACCGTGTCGTAGCCCGCCAGGCGCTCCTGGCGGTGGCGCTCGGACAGCAGCACGCTGAACTCGGTTGAGATCGCGATCACGAGCGCGCCGAGCGTGACCGACATCGGGTTCAACGGCACCCTCACCGCGAACAGGATCAGCGCCGACCATCCGCTCGCGAGCACGATCGGCACGAGCGGCACGAGCGCCCGGCGCCGATCGCCGCGGAAGGCCACCAGCAACACCAGCGCCACGGCTGCGAGTCCGACCAGCAGCGCCTCCAGGCGCCGCCACGGGTCGGCCACCTCCGATCCCGACTGAGCGGCGAGCACGGGCAGGCCGACGAGATTCGCGCGCACCCCCGCGGGAGGACGCAGGCTCGAGCGCATCCGTTCGATCAGCCGCTGCTGCTGATCGAGCCCCATCAGACGGATGCCGAACCCGAGCGTGGCCACACGCCTGTCGGGCGTGATGACGTCCTGGGAGAAGTACGACGGGATCACCCTCAGCAGGCCGTCTATCGTCCGCTGCGAGAGCTTCCCGGCGCTCGCCGCCGACCCCGACGCCTGCCCGTCGAACAGATCGGTCAGCGAGAACGCCGGGCACAGGCGCGCCCCGCCGCAGCCCCTGGCGGGGCTGTAGCCGAAGCGTGCGAGCACGGCCTGCTGGTAGCGGATCATCCATTCGATCGTCGACGGTCTCGTCAGGTCGTCGCCTTCGACCATCAGCTCGATTTCGCCACCCACGCCCGTGGTCCGCTCGAGCGTGTCGAGGCTCTGCAGCGAGCCCAGGCTCTGCGGCACCAGCTTGGTGATGTCGGTCTGGACGCGCGTCTGCGTGTCCAGGCCCCAGCCGAGCGCCGCCAGCGCCAGCCCGACGCACAGGACGCGCCGCGGGCGGGCGACCGAGCCGACGAGCGCGGCGCGCGCGATCAGGCGCGTGAGGGGATTGTCCGCGAGCAGCTCGCGCGCGCCACGCCAGGAGGCCGCCAGGGCGCCCTCCGCGAGCCGGCCGGCGCCGCGCGCTCGAGCGGCGCCCGCCGACAGCGAGATCGCCGCCGCGCCCGCGGTCAGCGCGCACAGCAGGGCGATCGCCACGCCCACCACCAGCAGCACGCCGAAGCCGCGGACCATCGGCACGGGCGAGAGCAGCAGCACGAGCATCGCCGCTGCGCTGGCCGCGCCGGCGGTCGCGATCGTCGGCGCCCCGGCGGCTGCGGCGCGCCGGATCACCGCCGGCACCGTCTCCGGCGGGCTGCCGAGCGCAGCGCCGGGTCGCTCCGGCGCGCCGCGTTCGGCCTCCTCGTCCACGCGCGCCTGGAACTGGATCGCGTAGTCGACGGCGAGGCCGACCAGCACCGGCAGCACGGCGATCGATGCCATCGTCAGCGACGCGCCCACCGCCGAGAGCGCGCCGAACGTGAGCGCGGCGGCGAGCAGCGCGAGCGCGAGCGGCAGCAGCCGCGGGCGCCCCGAGAAGACCAGGCCGAGCGTCGCCGCCATCACCAGCAGCACGGCGATCAGCAGCAGCTCGATCGAGTGGCTGATCGAGCTGGTTAGATCCGAGACGATCACCGGCTCGCCGGTCACGAGATAGCTCTCGCCGTGCGTCAGGCGCCACTGCGGCATCTGCACCGCCTGGCGGATCAGCCCGATCGTCCTGATCCGCGCCGCTTCGGAGAGCCCCGCCTTCATCCTCACGGACACGAGCGCCGCGTCCGGGCTGGGGAACAGGTAGGCGAAACGCGACTTGGGCGTGCCGGCGACCTTGGTCGAGTCGAAGACCACGTCCGAGACGAAGTTGGCGTCTTCGATGCTGGGCCGCGCCGTCAGCCCGTGTTCCAGCGCCTGGGTGACGAGGCTCGACTGGAAGCCCGCGAGCGTCACCTTGCGTGCCTGACGGCCGAGCGTCCGCGCCTGCGCAGCGCTCAGCCCGCGCGCGAGCGCGGCGCGATAGACGGAGCTTTCGGCCTGCTTGGCCTGCGCTTCCGCCTGCTTGGTCTCGGTCGCGAGCTGGCTGTCGATCTGTTCGGCCGCCGCGTTGAGGAACGTGCCGGGGCCGAAGACCACCTTGACGGTCCGCGCGCGCGCGAGCTGCCCGCACGGCCCGTCGAGGCCGCCCTCGGAGGCGAGCGCGCCGATGGGCACGTTGCCCGACAGGCAGCCCTCCAGGCCGGCCAGCCGCTCGATGTCCGAGCTCAGCAGCAGCTGCTGCAGGTTGCCCTTCACGAGCACCGCGACCGGCTCTTCGCCGAAGCTGCGGTAGAAGCGCTGCGTCGCCTGGTATTCGGGACTCGAGCTCGAGACGAACGTGCTCGTCGCCGCCGTCGGGCGCAGCGACAGCGCCAGCCCCGCCCCGCCCAGGCCGAGCGCAACCGCGATCGCGAGCACCAGCCGAGGCCGCGAAGCCGCGCCGCCTGCCAGACCTGAGAGGAGTCGGGAGAGATTCACAGCTGCAGGCTAGTCCCGCTCATCGCTTCAACGTGACACCCCTGTGGTCGGATCGTCGTTCCTGGCAAGGACGCAGTGAGCGAAGTGTGCTTTGCACACGAGCGATCGAGGACACAGCCAGGGGGCGACGAGGCGGCCCGGGGGGCTACTCCATTCCTAGGGGGCCGGCTGATTGGCCGGAGAGGAACTGGCGGACGAACGGGTTTTCCGATGCGAACAGCTCCTCCGCGGGCCCCGATTCGACGATGCGGCCCTTCCACAGGACCGAGATGTGCTCGGCGACGCGTCGCGCGCTCATGATGTCGTGCGTGATGACGACGTAGCAGCCGCCGTTCTCGGAGTGGACCTCCTTGATCAGCTCGCACAGCAGAGCGGTGCGCACCGGGTCGAGGCCAGAGTCGGGCTCGTCGAAGAGCACGATTTCCGGGTCGAGCACGAGTGCGCGAGCGAAGCCCGCGCGCTTGCGCATCCCGCCGGAGAGCTCGTTGGGCATCTTCGAGCCCTCTCCCCCCAGCCCCACCTCGCGCATGCGCCGGCTGACGATCTCCGCGATCTCGTCCTCGCCCTTCTCGGTGTGCTGGCGCAGCGGGAACGCGACGTTGTCATAGAGGTTGAGCGAGCCGAACAGCGCGCCGTCCTGGAAGAGCACCCCGAACTTCCTGCGCAGGTCGAACAGCTCCGCGTCCGGGAGGCTCGGAATCGACTTGCCGTGCACGATCACGTCGCCCTCATCGGGGTACAGCAGCCCGACGATGTGCTTGATGCACACCGACTTGCCGGTGCCCGACGGGCCGATGATCATCGAGATCTTGCCCTCCGGCAGGCCCATGTTCAGTCCGCGCAGCACGTGGTTGCGCCCGAACGACTTGTGCACGTCGATGAACTCGATCGCGTCGGGAGCGTCCGAGGGGCGAATGATCCCCGTGTGGAACGCGAACTCGTCGGCCTCGCTCTCGCCTGAGCGCCGGCCCGTGTCCTCGGCCGCCACCGTCACCCTCCGATCGGGGCGCGCGGGTTGGTGCCCCAGAAGATCTCGGTGCCGAGCATGCCGATCAGGTTGACGAGGATCAGGTTCAGCACCATCGACTTGGCGGTCGCCTTGCCCACGCCGACGGGCCCGCCGCTGGCGTTGTAGCCGTAGTAGCACGCCACGAGCACGATCGCTGTGGCCATCGTCATCCCCTTGATCACGCTGAACAGGAAATCCGTGGGGTTCTGGAACTGCCAGAAGATCAGCAGATAGCCCCCTCCCGAGGTGTACCCGATCTGATCGACGACGCCGAGATAGGAGGCGAAGAACGCCACCCCGATCGCGCCGATGTACATGAACGGCAGCACGATCCACGCCGCCAGCAGGCGCGTGGCGCACAGGAACACCATCGAGTCGACGCCCATCACCTCCAGCGCGTCGATCTCCTCGGAGATCCGCATCGCGCCGAGCTCCGCGACGATCCCCGTGCCGACCTTCGCGGACATCATGTACCCGAACGCATACGGCACCGCCTCGCGCAGGTTGCACCACGCCGCGAACACGCCCGCGTAGTTCGGCGTGCCGGTCGACTGGTTGAAGTACGCGGCCTCGATCCCGCACGTGCCCAGGCCCGTGATGAACACCAGCGACCAGATGACGAGCGTCGAGCCGACGATCAGGATCCCCGCTTGACGCAGCGACTCGCCGAAGAAGCGGAACACCCGCAGGCTGTACACGTCGCGGACGATCGTCCCCGTGAAGCGGCCGATCTCACCGGTCGCCGCGAGCCATTCGCGCGGCATCGCAAGCAGCTCGTTCACTTGATCACCAGGATCTGCGGATGGGTTGCGAGCAGCGTCTGCGTGAAGACGTAGTTGAACGCGCCGATGCCCAGGAACGCGATCACGACGGCCTCGTTCACCGCGCGCCCGACGCCCTCGGCGCCGCCGGAGGCGGTCATCCCCTTGTAGCAGCACACGATCGCGATGATCGCCCCGAACACCGTCGTCTTCAGCACCGAGCCCCACAGGTCGGTGACCGACGCGTTCGCGAACAGCGTCCCCCAGAACGGCCCCAGCGGCTGGTCGTTGGCGAGCGCGGCGAGGATGCCGCCGAAGATCCCGAACAGCAGCGCGTAGATGTCGAACAGCCCCGTCACGACCATCAGCGCGAGGAAACGCGGCACGACGAGGTTCTTGACCGGGTCCACGCCGAGCACCTGCAGCGCGTCGAGCTCCTCGCGCACCTTGCGCGCCCCCAGGTCGGCGGTGATCGCCGTGCCCGCCACTCCCGCGAGCACGATCGAGGTGATCAGCGGCCCGATTTCGCGGATCGCCGCGAGCACGAAGAACCCGCCGAGACGGTCCAGCGCGCCGAAGATGCGCAGGAAGTCCGCCGCCTGCAGCCCTGGCGCGCCGTAGTTGATCGCCACCGTCGAGATCAGCAGCGGGAACCACACGAGGCGCAGCGTGAACAGGAACTGAGACACGAGCTCGCCGCCGTACGGGTACGGGGGCCGCAGGGCGGACCAGATCGTCCTCCCCGTGAGGATCATCATGTCCCCGAATTCCTCGAGCACGTGCCTCACGGCGCCGAACGTCGGCTCGGCGACGTTGCGAACCATCTCTCCCTGCCCCTCCTCGGGTCGCGATCAGTGGTCGCGCGAACTCTACGCGATGCGCTACCCGTACGCCACCGCTGGCGCTCGCCTACCGCTGGCGCGAGGGCGGCCGCTCGCCACCCGCCCCCACCCCCGCTGGTATCGTGGCGCGATCGTGAGGGGAGGGCACAAAGGCGTCTGTGCGGTGCCGCGTCGCGCTCGCGGCGTCCCCCGGCCACCGCGGCGAGCCTCCGCGCTCGCGGCGGTCGGGTGCGCGCTTGCGCTCGCCGGCTGCGGCGGCGGGAGCCGCCAGGATGCGGGCGAACCGGCAGGCACGTTCGCGGTGCACGTCCTGCACGCGAGCTTCCCCACCGCGCAGTCGATCGCGCGCCAGGCGCAGCTCGTGCTGCCGGTGCGCAACACCGGCACCCGCACGGTGCCCAACGTGGCCGTCACGATCGACTCGTTCGACTACACCTCTCACTACCCCGAACTGGCGGCCGACAAGCGCCCGGTGTGGGTGATCGAACGGGGTCCCGGGGCGGTCGCCTCGCCGCCCGTGGAAAGCGAGGAGGTCAGCCCGCCCGGCGGCGGCCAGACCGCCTACGTCAACACCTGGGCGCTCGGCGCGCTCGCGCCCGGCGCTACCCGCACGTTCGTCTGGCGGGTCGTGCCCGTCAAGGCCGGCACCTACACCGTCCACTACACCGTCGCCGCCGGCCTCGCCGGCAAGGCCAAGGCCCAGCTGTCCTCGGGCGGCCCCGTTCAGGGCCAGTTCGCCGTGGACATCGCCCCCGCCCCCAAGGTCACCCACGTCAACCCGAACACCGGCCGCGTCGAAGTGGGCGCATACCCGACGACCCCGTAGTAGCGCCGGTCCCGCACGCGCCCGGTCCCGCACGCGCCCAGTCCCGCACGCGCCCGCGCGCGTTTGGCCGGCTGTCGAAAGCTCCCCCCTCCGATTTCGCCATCCGGTGATCCCCTTCGGCCAGGTTGGCATTACGATTGCGTTCCGCCCCGCGCTCGCAGGAGCCGGCGCACCCCAGCCCTTCTTCAGGAGGAATCGACCCATCCCATGCCCAGGACCCGCCAGCAAAACGTCACCGCCGCTCAGTGGAGCGCCAACGGAGCCGCGCTCGGCTCCAGCGACCTGACCATCGCCGACAACCAGGTCTTCGGCGCCAACGTCTTCTCCCCCGCCCTGCAGCGCCACCGGCTGCCCAAGCACGTCTACAAGGCTCTGCAGCGCACGCTCGCGCGCGGCGAGGCGCTCGACACCTCGCTCGCCGACGCCGTCGCTCAGGCGATGAAGGAATGGGCGATGGAGAAGGGCGCCACCCACTACACGCCACTGGTTCCAGCCGCTGACCGGGATCGACCGCCGAGAAGCACGACTCCTTCTTCGCCCCCGCCGGCGACGGCACGGCGATCGCGGAGTTCTCCGGCAAGGAGCTGATCCAGGGCGAGCCCGACGCCTCCTCCTTCCCCACCGGCGGCATCCGCGCGACCTTCGAGGCCCGCGGCTACACCGCCTGGGACCCGACCTGCCCGGCGTTCATCCTGGAGAACCCCAACGGCGCGCTGCTGTGCATCCCGACCGCCTTCGTCTCCTGGACCGGCGAGGCGCTGGACAACAAGACCCCGCTGCTGCGCTCCATGGACGCGCTCTCCGGCGCGGCCGTCCGCGCGCTCGACCTGCTCGGCATCGAAGGACGCCGCGCGGGTGTTCACGACGGTCGGCCCCGAGCAGGAGTACTTCCTGATCGACCAGCAGTACTACTTCGAGCGCCCCGACCTGCTGACGACCGGGCGCACGCTCTTCGGCGCCAAGCCCCCCAAGGGCCAGGAGCTCGACGACCACTACTTCGGCTCGATCCCCGAGCGCATCCTCGCCTTCATGCTCGAGGTCGAGCTGCGAGCTGGCCAAGCTCGGCGTCCCGGTCAAGACCCGCCACAACGAGGTCGCGCCCAACCAGTACGAGATCGCGCCGATCTTCGAGAACTCCAACGTCGGCGCCGACCACCAGCATGCTCACGATGGAGATCATGCAGAACACCGCGCGCCGCTACGGCCTGGTGTGCCTGCTGCACGAGAAGCCCTTCGCCGGCGTCAACGGCTCGGGCAAGCACAACAACTGGTCGATGGCCACCGACGCCGGCGAGAACCTGCTCGATCCGGGCGACACGCCGCACGAGAACCTCGCAGTTCCTGTTCTTCTGCGCGGCGGTCATCCAGGCCGTCGACAAGCACCAGGCGCTGCTGCGCGCGTCGATCGCGAGCGCCGGCAACGACCACCGCCTGGGCGCCAACGAGGCGCCGCCGGCGATCATCTCGATCTTCCTCGGCGCCCAGCTGGAGAAGGTCTTCAGCGCGATCGCGCGCGGGCAAAGTGCAGCCCTCCAAGCCGGGCTCGTTCCTCGGCCTGGGCACGCCGGTGCTGCCGCCGCTGCCGCTGCACGGCAGCGACCGCAACCGCACCAGCCCGTTCGCCTTCACCGGCAACAAGTTCGAGTTCCGCGCGCTCGGCTCGAGCTCCTCGCCGGCGTTCCCCAACACGGTGCTCAACACGATCGTGGCGGAGTCCGTGGACGAGCTGACCGAGAAGCTCAAGACCGCCCTGAAAGGCTCGGGCGCGACGCTCGAGAAGGCGGTCACCGCCGTCGTCAAGGAGCGTGTGGGCGAGCAACAAGCAGATCGTCTTCGACGGCGACGGCTACTCCGAGGCCTGGCACAAGGAGGCCGAGAAGCGCGGCCTGGCCAACCTGAAGACGACGCCCGAGGCGCTGCCGTGGCTGACGGAGAAACAGACCGTCGCCGCGTTCAAAAAGTACAAAGTGCTCTCCAAGCGCGAGCTCGAGTCACGCTTGGAGGTGTTCACCGAGCAGTACGCGACGAAGATCAACATCGAGAGCGAGACCGCTGCGGCGATCGCGCGCACGATGCTGCTGCCGGCGTGCATCCGCTATCTGAGCGAACTGCGCGAGAGCGGTCTGGACGAGCTCGTCGCGGAGATCGAGCCGGTGGTCAGGGAGCTGCACTTCGCGCTCGTGAAGCTCGAGGACGCGAACCTCGACGAGAACCACCCGCACGACTCCGCGCAGAAGGAGGCCGTCTACATGCGCGATACCGTCATCACCGCGATGGAAGACGTCCGCGAGGTCGCCGACCGCCTGGAGAAGCTCGTCGCCGACGACCTCTGGCCGCTGCCCAAGTACTCGGAGATGCTGTTCATCAAGTAGGGCCCGACCGGGGCGCGGGCCCCCGCGGCCACGCGCCCCGGCAAGCTGTCTCGGCGCCACTCAGACCAGGAAGTGGCGACGGCCGGTGCGCTGCCGGTAGGTGCAGTCGAGCACTTGCGGGCAGCGCCGCAGCCAGCCGTAGTCGTAGCCGGGCTGTACTGCGACGACGATCGCCAGCTCGTAGTCTTCGGGACCGAAGCCGGAGGCGTCGCGGCGAGGATCGGGGTCGACCCCGTGCATCGGCTCGCCGTCGACGCGCAGCACACGCACGAGCGGGTCGTGGAAGTCGACCTGCACGCCCTCGGCCTGCAGGCGCGAGATGATCTCGACGGCGGGCGCGTGCGCGCAGTCGGCCACGCCGGGCTTGTAGGTCACCCCGACGACGAGCACGCGCACGTCGCGCAGGTGTCGTCCGGATCGCAGCAGCAGCTCGTGAGCCCGCTGGGCGACGCGACGCGGCCGATCGGAAACGGTACGCATGGCATCCTCGAGGAGCACCGACGGCCGCCCGTGCTCGCGCAGCGGCGCCAGCAGGTGGTGCGGGTCCACGCCGACCGCGTGGCCGCCGACCCCGGCGGAGGGATAGTGCGCCATGAAGCCGCACGGCTTGGTGGCGGCGGCGTCGGTGACCTCGATCGGGTCGAGCGCGTGTGTGCGGCAGACGTCTGCCATCTCGAACGCGAGCGCGATGTTGACGGCCCGGAAGCTGCTCTCGTACAGCTTCACCATCTCGGCGGCCGCGGGCGAGGAGACGCGGTGCAGCTCCCGGCAGATGGGCCGCAGCAGCTCCGCGGCGTGGCCGAAGCACGTCTCCGTCACGGCACCCACCACACGCGGGCCCTGCGGGCGCTCGCCGTCGCCCGCGCCGGGGTCGATGCGCTCCGGCGAGAACGCGACGAACACGTCCTCGCCCACGCACATGCCGCGCTCGGCGAGCGGTTCGACGAGCAGCTCGCGCGTGCTCCCCACGTGCGTGGTGGAGGTCAGCACGAGCGTCTGGCCGGCGCGCGCGTTGCGCACGATCGCCTCGCATGTGCGGGCCAACGCTTCGCAGTTCGGCTTTCCCTGCGAGCCGACCGTCGTGGGCACGCAGATCAGCACGCGGTCGGCCGCCTGGACCGCATCGATCTCGTCGGTGAGGACGAACTCCTCGTCGCCGAGATGGGCGCGCAGGTCCTGCAGGTCGGCTGCGCGCAGCTCGGCCTGGCCGCTGCGAATGTCGCTCAGGCGGTTCGCGGAGGTGTCGATCCCCACGATCCGAAAGCCCGCGCGGCGCAGCGCGATCGCGCTCGGCAGGCCCGCGTAGCCGAGGCCGACGACCGCGACGAGCGGCTGCCGGGCCCCGGCTTCGCGTGTGATCCGCGCGCCGCCGGCCGCCGTCTCCCGCGTCGGCTCGCCGGGTCGCGCGTGCACTGTCTCCTCGACCTGGTCTCCAACAGGTGCCTCGAGCAGAAACTCCGGTGTCATAGTCAGATCCCCCTTCTAGCTTTGGCCATCGCCGCGAGTGTGCACCCTCGCTGGCGGGTTCTCTGAGATGTTCGACGGTTAATCGAAGCTGGCGTCCCGGCGGTGCACGCACGTGCCGGCCGCACCGGGCAACCGGCCTGCCCGAAGGGTGCTGTGGCTGTCCTCAGAGCGCGCTGCTCAGGCCTCGACGAGGCCGTTGCGGATCGCGTAGCGGGTCAGCTCGACGCGGTCGCGCATGCCGAGCTTCTCGAGGATGTTCGCGCGGTGGCGGTCCACGGTCTTCTCGCTGATCACCAGCGCCTCTGCGATCTGTCGGTTGGTGTAGCTCTCTGCCACGAGCTTGACTACTTCGGTCTCCCGCGCGGTGAGCGGGTCGCGAGGCGTCTCGCCGTTGCGTGCGCGCCGCAGGTAGTCGTCGATCAGCGCGGTGACGGCGCCGGGATACAGGAACGGCTCGCCGCGGATGGTGGCGCGGCAGGCCTCCACGAGGTCGCGGTCCGCAGCCCGCTTGACGACATATCCCGACGCCCCCGCTCTGAGCGCCTCGTAGAGGTACTGCTCGCTCTCGTGCATCGAGAGGATCAGGACGCGCAGGCCCGGGCGGCGTTGCTGGAGCTCTCGCGTGGCCTGCAGACCGGTCATGCGAGGCATCGAGATGTCGAGGATCGCCAGGTCGATGTCGGTGCTCAGCGCGAGCTTGACGGCCTCCGCGCCATCGCTCGCCTCGGCGACCACCTCCAGGTCGGGATGGGCGTCGAGGATCAGGCGCAGCCCGCGTCGCACCAGAGCGTGGTCATCCGCGAGCAGGATCCTCGTCTTCAGCGGTGACACGACGCACCGTTCAGCGGCAGCTCGAGGCGCAGCTCGGCTCCCGGCCCGTCCACCGGCGTCTCGATCATGAGGTCGGCGCCGATCAGTCCCGCCCGCTCCTGCATGCCGCGCATGCCATTGCCGTCCGTCCCGCACCCCTTTGGCAGGCCGCGACCGCGGTCGCGGACGGTGAGCGTGAGCTGCCGCGCGTCGGCCGCAACCGTCAGCTTCGCCATGTCCGAGCCGGCGTGACGGGCCACGTTCGTCAGCGCCTCCTGGGCGACTCGATAGATGGCAAGCTCGGCTTCGCCGCTCAGCTGCGGCATCGGGGTCTGGATCTGCCGCTCGACGCGAAGCCCCACACGCCGTCCGAACCCATCGCTGAGCGCCGCCAGCGCACTGGCAAGCCCGAGGTCCCTGAGCGCCTCGGGCCGCAGGTCGGTCGCAATGCGCCTGACGTCCTCGAGGCTCGCGCGCGCCGCATCCTGCGCCTCGTTCAGTTCAGCGCCCAGGTCGACCGGCAGGCGCGACTGCAGACGGCTCAGCTGGAGCAGCACGGCGGTCAACGTCTGTCCGACCTCATCGTGCAGTTCCTGGGCGATTCGCAGCCGCTCGGACTCGTGCGCGTCCACGATGCGCCGCGCCGCGTCACGCCGCTCCGATTCCAGCCGAGCGAGCATCTCGTTGAACGTCACCGCAAGCTCGCCGGCCTCCGACGTCGCTCGCGCGTCGGGGATCCTCTGTCCCGGCTTGGCGACGTCGACCCTGCGAGCGAGAGCCGTCAGCGCCTGCAGAGGCGCGAGAAAGCGGTGCACCACGACCACGTTGATCACCGTCATCGACGCAAGCGCAACCACCAAGATGCCCGCCTCGTCCAGCTCGGGTGATGAGAGCTTGCGCGGCGCGAGAATCACGGCCGTCAGCAGGCACGCCGCGAGCAGCAGCACGGCGTTGCCCACGACGAGCCGTTGACGCAGCGACCGATAGCGCACGCGCCCCGGCTGGCGCTCGACCATCTAGCAGCGCTCCACGCCAAGGTAGGACTGCACCCGCGATACGAGCGTCGTCGCTGCCGGCCGGCCGCTGGGCTGCGCGCGCACCAGCTCTTCGACGGGACGGGCGGGCTTCCCATGCCCGTTCCTCGGCGCGGGGAACGCGGGCCCGGACACCTCGCCGGGAAGCGCCTCGAGCTTGCGCAGCATCGCGGCTTCGCGAGCAGACATCTCGGGCACAGACATGCCCAGCGTCAGCCCGATCTCCAGGCGCGGTATGCCCGCCATCAGCATTCCGAAGATCGGCTGCTCGGCTTCGTCCAGCCTGCTGCGCAGCATGTCGGCGATCGGCGGGGACGGCTTTGGCAGTAGACGCCTGCCGCGGTCGACGGCTCTGACCGCGTCGCAGAGCTCTGAGCCGAGGCCTCCCTTGTTGAGCACGGCGTCGGCTCCAGCGACGGCGCAGCAGACCGCGAGATGATCGTTGGCGAACGCCGAGTAGATGATCACGCGAGGCGGCGCGGCCATCCGCTTCAGCCGTCGGCACGCCCACAGGCCGTTGCGCCCGCCGAGGTGGTAGTCCACGACCGCCACGTCGACGCTCGGCAGCTCGGCCTCGGCGACGGCGCTCTCGGCGTCGACGCACACCGCTTCGATGCAGAAGTCGCGCTGGCCCTCGAGCGGCTGCACCAGCCCCAGCCGAACGGCCGGATGATCGTCCACGACCATCAACCGGACGCGACGCCACCGCGGCGCGGGCGCACTGTCGCGCTCGACATCGTCATGTTCCACTGCTCGCGTTACGCTCAGCATGGTTCCTCCTTGGTCGTCGTTCATGCTCCGCAGCCTTGCACGCGCTGCGTGCTCTCCGAATGGGGTGAGCACCCATCTATCGCGCAGAGCTCAGGAGGGATTCACCCATCGGCCGCTCGGGCAGTCGCCAACACGGCTGCCGGCCCGGTGCAGAGAGGCTCGCCGCAACGCACACCGGATCCGAGACGCACGCGCCGAGCCCGCCGCGCTCAGGCCTGCGGGATGAACACGTAGACCCGGGCCGGCGGCGCCGGCTCCCACGAGAAGACCGACCACGAGCGCCCCGCGTATCTCACGATCCCCTGGAGGGGGATCCGCGCCGGTCCCGCGCCGCCCGCCAGTCGCGTCGAGCCCGAGCGCACGTACGCAAGGCCGCCGGTCGCGCCGCGCAGGACATCGACGAGTTCCGGGTAGTGAGCGGACAGCGGGCGCAACCGGGCCGCCACGCGCTTCGCGATGGCGCCCCACGTCGCCAGCTGCACCGAGGAGCAGCTCGTGGCGGCGACCGCGCTCGTGGGACGGGGAACGAGCAGCGCCACGCGGAGGGCGCCGCTGGGGAAGGCGCCGGCGTCGAAGGCGTAGTCGTAATAGGCGTTGCCGGCGACCGTGAGCGTTGCGCCGGCGCTGAGCGTGGACGGCGGCGCGGGCTGCAGCGTCCCCATCAGGAACGCGCCGCCCCTGTACAGGTCGACGGGCACGCCGATGAAGCGGCTCACGAGCTTGACGAAGCCGACGTCGTCCTGGACCGACATCACATACGTTCCGAGTGCCCTGCCGCGCCAGCGCAGCGTGCCGGACACCGGCGCGATGATGTCCGGGCCGCCGACGTCGGCAAGGACGCGGCCGCTCATCACGACACGCAGCCGCACGATGTGCCAGTGAGGCGTGTAGACGATCGTGTGCACGGCGGTATAGACCGCCGCTTCGTTGCCGCTCGCCAGCGCGCTCAGGAGCGCCTGCGAGCCGGTGATGTGGGCGATGTCCGCGCTCACCTCGCTGCTGCGCAGCTCGCCCGCGTAGATCCCGCGTGCCACGGCGCCGTCGACGCTCGCGACCGCGGCCGCGCTCGCCGGCCCACACGGGGAGGGCGCGGGGCCAGATGCCGCGCTGACAGCAGCCAAGGGGCGTCCCGCGGCCGCCAGGCGCACGGGCACTCGCCGGGTCGGGCCGGGATCGGCGCCGAGCGTGGCGGCGGCGATCGCGCCGGCGATGACGACGACGGCGGACGCCAGCGCCAGCCGTCGAATGAGTGGGCGCTTTCCTGCCCCTGACATCGCTCCAGCTTGCCGCACGTGGTTAAGCATCAGATCAGCGCGGCGTGAGAGCCGTCACATCCTGGCGTCTCAGGCCCTGCGGCGCGTGCTCGCGCGGAGATCGCCTCGGGACGCGGGTGGCCTGGTCACACGCCGGCGCGCCCGCAGGTGCGCTCGCCGCTGGCGAAGCACCGACGCCGCGCACACGGCAAGCACGAGCGCTGCGATCAGGCCGGTGATGGCGAGGCCGGGGCTCGCGATCAGCAGCACGATCGCGCCGCCCACGCCGAGCCCAACGTCCACCCGCGCGAGCGTGCGCCTGCGTCGCGCCTGGCGACGCCGGGCGCGCAGCGCGCCGAGGTCGGCGGCAGGCGGCGCGAGCTCGGTCGGCGGCCGGCGCGACGGGCGCGCGGCGTTCATCGCCTGATCCTGCGGAAGAGAGGACGGGGAACGAGCTTCATCGCGAGCATCAGCCAGCGTAGGGACGGCGGCGCCCAGACGGTGCGCGCCCCCCGGTCGAGTCCGTCCGCCACCACGACGGCGACAGCCTGCGGCGTGCTCGCCAGGGGCGCCGCGGGCAGGCCTTTGGTCATCTTCGTCTGCACGAATCCCGGCCGGACCACCAGCACGCGCACGCCGCGCTCGTGCAGGTCGTCGGCGAGCGCGTTCGCGAGGGAGTCCAGGCCCGCCTTGGACGCCCCGTAGACGGCGTTCGCTCGCCTGGGGCGCTCGGCCGCCACCGAGGACAGCACGACGATCGTCCCACCCGACCCGTCGCGCATGCGCCTGGCCGCGTGCATCATCAGCGAGCCGGCTCCCGCGAGGTTGACCTGCAGCACCTCCGCCGCCGCGGGGATGTCCGCCGGCAGGCCGCCGCGCTCGCCGAGCACGCCGACGGCGAGGATCACGATGTCGGCGCCGCCGAGCTCCCGGAAGGCCCGCCCGAGCACCTCCTCGTGGCGCGCCAGGTCGAGTGCGTCGAGCTCCAACGTGACCACCCGCCGGCACCCGGCCGCACCGAGCTCCTCGGCCGCGGCGCCGAGCGCCGCGGCGTCGCGGCCCACGAGCGCGACCTCGCGCGGGGCCCGCGTCTGCAGCTCGCGAACGATCGCCACGGCGATCTCGGAGCTGCCGCCGAGCACGAGCACACGCCGCCCATCGCCGCCCGCGCTGGCGCTCATGCGCTCGCTCCGCAGAGTCCCAGGCGCGAGGCGAGGTCCGAGCGCAGGACGCCGTGCGGATCGACCCTCGCCCGTTGTGCGTGGAAGCGATCGAGCTGCGGGTACATCGCGTCCAGCGCCTCGCGGCCCAGGCGCGCATCCTTGCTCAGGTACACCCGCCCGCCCGCGCCCGCGACCAGCTCGTCCAGCTCGTCCAGCGCCGGGCGCAGACCCTGCACGGCTGCCGGGATGTCCATGGCCAGCGTCCAGCCCTCCAGCGGAAACGAGAGCGGGCCGCCGAAGGCGACTCCCATACGCTTGAACACGGCCAGGTACACCGGCAGGCGGCGTGCCCGGATGAGACGCACGCAGCGCTCGAGCGCGTCCTCGGCACCGGTCGGGATCACGAGCTGGTACTGGATCAGGCCGGCGGAGCCGTACAGCCGGTTCCATCCACCGACGACGTCCAGCGGGAAGAAGTAGGGCGCGAGCGCAAGCGGGCGGCCACGCTCGCGGTGCGGCGCCGCCGACCAGTGCAGCGCGTTGAAGGCGCGCACGCTCGATGGGCGCAGCAGCACACCGGGAAAGCCGCGGGGAACCTCCAGCGCCGGGCGCCGCGAGAGCGTCCCCGGGTACCCCGCTCCCCCGGCCCGGCGTCCTCGACTCGATGGTGTGAGCCCGCCCGCCGGCAGCGGGTCGGCGCGGCTGACGATTGCCCGACCCATCTTCGTGCCTTCCGCCAGCAGGTCGAGCCAGGCCACCGAGTAGCGGTGGCGCTGCTCGCCGCTCATCAGCGCCAGCGTCTGCTCGAAGCCTGCTGTGCGGTCGGTGTCCACAGCCACCCACGGGGACGGCAGCGGCTCGACGCGGACGCTCGCCTCGACGACCACGCCCGTCAGGCCCATGCCTCCCAGCGTCGCGAAGAACAGCTCGGGGTCCCCGTCGGGCGTGAGCTCCATGACCTCGCCCGTGGGCGTGCACAGCGACAGCGAGGCCACCTGCCGGGCGAAGCCGCCGTCGCGGTGGTGGTTCTTGCCGTGGATGTCGCTCGCGATCGCTCCCGCGAGCGTCACATGGCGTGTGCCCGGGACGACCGGCAGCGTCAGGCCGTGCGCTGCCAGTCGCGCCATCAGCTGCGCGATCGTCGCGCCTGCCTGCGCCCTGGCCACGAGGCTCTGCGCGTCGATCGAGACGACCCGGTTCAGGCCGGTCATGTCGAGCACGGTGCCGCCGTCGCTCTGAGCCGCATCGCCGTAGCTGCGCCCGGCGCCGCGGGCGATCACGCCGGCCCCGCCGCAATGGGACGCCAGCGCTTCGAGCACGTCGGGGACGCCGCGCGGCGCGAGGACATGGCAGCTGCTGCGTGTCGTGCGCCCCCATCCGCTCAACGATCGCACCGGCGCCGCCGGCGCCCGGCGCGCGCTCAGCTCACGGACCGACATACACGCCGCCGAGAAAGAGCACGCTCCACGCCGCGCCGAAGGCGAGCAGCGTGCGATCGCGCAGGATCAGTTCCTCCGGCGCCTGCCCGCCGCCTCTCCCGATCAACATCGAGTAGCGACCGAGCCACAGCACGAGCGGGACGATCGACACGCCATACCAGACGATGTGGTCCGGTCGCGTGAACGCCCAGGACGCGTACGCCACGCTCGCGGCCGTCGCGGACGCCGCGAGCACGAGACGCAGGCGCCCGAGCGAGTACCGGCGCAGGGTCGCGCGCGCGGGACCGGACCCGGAATGCGCGCGCACCTCGGCGTAGCGCTTGGCGGCGACGAGGAACACGGCACAGCACGCCGTCACGATCACGAACCAGCGCGACAGGTAGATGTCGGTCGCCACGCCGCCCGCCAGAGCGCGGATCACGAACCCCGTCGCGACGACCAGGATGTCGAGCACGACCACTCGCCGCAGCCACAGCGAGTAGCTCGCCGTCAAGGCCAGATAGCCGCACGCGAGCGCCCCGAGGCCGGGGGCGAGCGCGGTTGCGAGCGCAACTCCCGAGCCGGCGAGCGCCGCCGCCGTCCACAGCGCCGCGGGCGGGGACAGCTCGCCGGCCGCCACCGGCCGCAGGCGCTTGCGCGGATGCTCGCGGTCCTGCTCGCGGTCGCGCACGTCGTTGACCAGGTAGGTGGCGCTCGAGATCATGCACAGGACCACGAGCGCGACGGCGGCCTGAGCGGCGACTTCCGGGCGATCGATCCAGCCGGCCGCGGCGGGAGCGGCGAACACGAGCAGGTTCTTGCTCCACTGGCGGGGCCGGCATGCGCGCAGCACCGCGCGGGCGGAGATCCCGGCGTGCCGGCCAAGGCGCGCCGGCGGCTGCAGCCGGGCCGGCGCCGGAGCCTCGCGAAGAGTCCCCGCGGGGACCGGTTTGTCCTCGGCAAGCGCCTCAAGCGGCACGATGGTCGAACCTCCAGTAATTAAGTGAAACGAAGATGGAAAGTGAAACGGCGTATTCGGTCCGCCGCTCGAGCGACGCAAGGATTCCACACCACAACCCTTTCACCGTCATAAAGCAAAGCACTGGATGGATGAGAGTATTCTCAGTGAGAATGTGTCCATGTTCACGCGCGTGCGCGCTTCGCAGCGCTCGCCGATTGGGCTCAGCTGGCGACGAACGCGAGGAAGTCACGGCTGTATGGCACGAGGAACGCACCCGCGATCCCGCGCTGGCCGGGCACCAGTGGTAGCGGCGAGGGACGGGACGCCGGCGAGGCGCCAGCCGGATGATGGGAATACAGGTAGCCAGCGACCCACCAGGGGTTGATGTCCAGCTCGATCGCACGCACCGCGCCGGCGCCGATCAGGGCGCCAGCGAGACCGCTCGGCGACAGGTGCTCTCCGGCGGCCCACACGAGCTGCCCGGTCGCGGTGATCCCGAGCCCCGACCGCGCGACCGCCGTGAGCAAGCCGATGGTGCCGCCCCAGCACGCGAAGATGCAACTCGAGACGCTCGCCGCGGCGACACCGCGGTCGACGAGCAGCCGCTGGTTCTGCAACACGGAGAAGACCGTCTTTTGCGGGCTCAGTAGGCCCGCCCGCCATGCGCCGATGTCGGTGCTTCCGTCGGTGTAGGTGACGATCGACGCGAGCCCCGCCTCGAGCGGGACGGCGACATGGCCGCCGGACATGAAGCCGACGTGCGCGTAGGTGAGCTTGAAGCCGCCGTTGACGGCCGCCACGAGCGTGGAAGCTTCGCGCGCGGCGACCCGGTCGCCGTAGGTCCAGCCCACCGTGCCGCCGTCGCTCGAGCCGGCGTGCAGTGATAGATGCACGAGATGCTGGTCGATACGCATCAGCGTCACACCCGAGCGTCGGGCGAGCCATGCCGCGGGACGCCCGCTGACCCATGCCGCCGCCGTCCAGCTGGTCATGGGCGTCCGTCTTCTCACCTGGAGCGTCGGCGGAGCGTTCGCGGTGAGCGCGCGCCAGCGCCCGCGGACCGTCCCCGGTCTCGCGAAGCCCGCAGACCCGTGCGACGCGTCGGAGCGCCCCGCGCCGGCGCCAACGTAGGCGCCTGTCGCGGCAAGTGCCGCAGAGGCCGCGAGCGCAACGGCGCCCCGCCGCAGGTCCGTTCGTTGCGGACCGTGAGCCATGTCGCCGCGCTTCAGGGGCAGGCGCGCTCGAGGCGCTGGTCGGCGGAGTTGCCTGCGTGGCCGGGGGAGCCGCCCACGAGATAACGCCACGAGCCGTGTGCGCGACCGAAGACATAGGCGCGCACGCCCGCTTCCGGCGCACGTTCGCATACCACCGCGAGATTCGAGTTCGACCGGGACACGAACACGCCATCCACCGTCGAGGAGTTGCCGTCGTTGGCGGTGAAGGCCCTGATGATCGCAGCCCGTTCGGTCCTGCTCGCCGGTCTCGCCGACGAGGTCCCGGCCAGCGCGCTCGAGGCGAACGCCGACGCCAGCGCAACGACGGCGATCGCGGCCATCGACGACGAGCGGAGCGGGCGCGCCGAGCCTCGTCGCATCGGAATGACGACGCTTGCCGGCGCGGAATGTGTGAAACGCTCGAGGGGGGTCATGCCTGTCGATGTTGAGAGCTCTCGCTAAGGCTCGGCTAATCGAATGATGAGAACTCTCACGCCGAGCTTAACGCCAATTCGCTCCGGGGTGAGAAGCCTCTCATGCCGACGTGCCACTGTGGTGAGGACAGCTAGCATCGATGCGTAGATGAGAGGAGATGTCTCCACACGCGATGTGCAGAGTCACACTCGCACCCGCCCGCCCACCTGGCGAGAGCATGCGCGCGACCACGGAGATCGCTTGCCCCTCAGCATCTACGCACGCCGGCGCCTGACGACACTTGCGGCCGTCGCGCTGCTCGGCGGCGCGGGTGTGTACGGCCTGGGCGTTGGGCGATCCGATATGCGTGTAAAGCGCGCGCCGGGTGGGCTGACCGCCGCGAGGCATACACTCGGGACGCAGAAGCGAGGCTCCGTTGGAACGAGCATCGGCGTGACGGCGCCGATCGTAGTGACGGCGCCGCGGCACACGAGCTCGAGCTGGACCGTGGTCGCACAGGTTCACGGACAGCCCGCCGCGTGGCTGGCCCAGCGCTCAGGGGTGACGCTGATGCGCATCAGTCAGCAACTCGTGCATCTATCACTGCACGCCGGCTCGAGTGACGGCGGCACGGTCGGCTGGACCTATGGCGACCGCATCACCACGCGCGAGATCCACCTGCTGCTCGCCGCCGTCAACGGCGGCTTCAAGCTCACCTACCGGGGCGTGGGCTTCATGTCGGGTGGTCACGTAGCCGTCGCGCTGAAGGCCGGGCTCGCCTCGCTCGTCACCTACACTGACGGGACGACCGACATCGGGGCCTGGCGGGCGGGCGTGCCGAGCGCGAGCAAGACGGTGTTCTCGGTGTTGCAGAACCAGCGGCTGCTCGTCGACCGCGGCGTCGCCGCGGCAAGCGTCTCGAGCTGCGTCATCGCGTGCTGGGGCGAAACGATCGGCGCGCAAACCGCCGTCGCTCGCTCCGGGCTGGGGATCACCGCGAACGGTCAGCTGGTGTGGGCCGCGGGCGAGCAGCTGCTGCCGGCCGAGCTTGCCGCCGCGCTGATCGGCGCCGGCGCCGTGCGCGCGATCGAGCTGGACATAAACCCCGACTGGGTCGCCGGCTATCTGTACGTCCACCATCCGGGCGGCCCCTCTCCCGTGCCGCTCGTGCCCGGCCAGCTCGGGATCGCGGGCAAGCTGCTGGAACCCTACAGCCGCGACTTCCTGACGTTCGTGGCGAACTGAGCTGATGGCCGCCGCGAACAGACGACTCGCGCCCGCCGGCCGACGCCGGCCGCCCGCTCGCAACCCATCCCTACCTGAGCGGCTGCGGCGGATTGCGCTCGTCGCGGCGCTCGTCGCGCTGATTCCGGTCGTCCTCTCCTACTGGGGGACGATGAGCGAACCGTCCAACTCGAGCCTCGGCATCCGCAGCGTCGAGTGGCTGCGCGACAACGGCGCCGCCGGGCTGGTGGCGCGCGTCGAGTCGATCTACTACACGCTGACGGCGCCCAGCAAGGGCGGACCGACCCTGCGTGCCCTGCCGAAGGTCGGCTACGGCGCGAGCGCCCCGCGCGTGGCGGTCAGCCCCGAAAGTCGCCCCGCCCGCGTCGAGCCCCTGATCCATCCAGCCCTCCCCGGCGAGGGCGTCTGGCACGCCACCCGTCCCGGCCTCGCATCCGAGCCGCCCGTCCTGGTGACCACGCTGCGCGATCAGCCCGAATATCCCCGCGTCGTCGCTGGACTGGCGTGGATCGACACGAAACGCACCACGCTCACGCTCAACCCCGGACGGCTGGAGCCATCGGTGCCGATTCCCCGGGGCTCCATGGACGTGCCCGCCGCACAGCGCCCGAAGCTGCTGGCGACGTTCAACAGCGGCTTCAAGCTCAGCGACTCGCACGGCGGCGTTGCCGTCAACGGACACACCTACGCGCCCATGCGCGACGGCCAGGGTACGCTCGTCGGGTATGCGGACGGGCACGTCGACGTGATCGACTGGCGCTACGGCTCGACGATCCCGCCCGGCGTGTCCTTCGCGCGCCAGAACCTGCCCCTGATCGTCGCAGAAGGCAAGCCCAGCCCCAACATCGCCAACAGCGCCGAATGGGGCGCGACGGTCGAAAACGCCGTGCTCGTGTGGCGCTCGGCGATCGGCGTCGACCGGCACGGCAACCTGATCTACGCGGCCGGCGAAGACCAGACGGTCGCGAGCCTCGCGCACGCGCTGATACAGCGCCGGCGCGATCCGCGCGATGGAGCTCGACATCAACTCCTACTGGGTCACGTTCATCACCTACGGCGCCGCTGGCGCGGAACACCCCAGCAAGCTGCTGGAAGGCATGGAACGCCCCGCCACCCGCTACCTCGAACCGGACGACCGGGACTTCTTCGCGCTCTACGCTCACTAGCATTGCCTGCATGCCAGAGCGCGACTACCTGCAGGCGATCTCCGAGCGCGTCGTCGTCTACGACGGCGGCATGGGCGCGACGCTCGAGCAGTTCGACCTGACGAGCGAGGACTACGGCGGCCTGCAGGGCAAGTGCCACGAGGCGCTGGTGCTCAACCGGCCGGACGTGATCGAGGGCGTGCACGCCTCGATGCTCGACGCGGGCGCGGAGGTCGTGGAGACCGACACGTTCCAGGGCTCGCGCATCAAGCTGGGCGAGTGGGGCCTGGCCGACTACACCGTCGAGATCAACACCAAGGCGGCGGAGATCGCGCGCAAGGCCGCCGGCGAGCACCGCTTCGTCGCCGGCTCGATCGGTCCCACCGGCTACCTGCCCGCCTCCGAGGACCCCTCGCTCGGGCAGATCCGCTTCGGCGAGCTGGTCGAGGTCTTCACCGAGCAGGCCGAGGGGCTGATCGACGGCGGCGTTGACCTGATCATCATCGAGACCGCGCAGGACATCCTCGAGGTCAAGGCTGCGGTGTTCGGCGCGCGCGCGGCGTTCAGGAGCACCGGGCGCACGCTGCCGATCCACACCTCCGTGTCGCTGCTGCCCAACGGCGGCAAGATGCTGCTCGGCACCGACATCTCCGCGGTGCTCGCCACCCTGGAGGCGCTGAAGGTCGACGTGATCGGACTGAACTGCTCGACGGGCCCGGAGGACATGCGCGACGCGATCCGCTTCCTCGGTGAGTTCTGCCCCGTGCCGGTCGCCTGCATCCCCAACGCCGGCCTGCCGCTGCAGGGGCCCGACGGCGAGACGATCTTCCCCGAGAAGCCCGAGCCGCTGGCGGAGGCGCTGAAGGAGTTCGTCGAGCGCTACGGCGTGGGCATCGTCGGCGGCTGCTGCGGCACCACGCCCGAGCACATCCGCGCGATCGCCGAGCGCGTCGCGAAGCGGCCGTCGCCCCCCGACCCGCCCCGCGCCCGCCGCACCTCTCCTCGATGATCGCGGCCACGCCGCTCGCGCAGGAGCCCGCGCCGACGATGGTCGGCGAGCGCGTCAACTCGCAGGGCTCGCGCAAGGCCAAGGAGCTGCTGCTCGCGGACGACTACGACGGCCTCGTCCAGATCGCGGAGGACCAGGTGACCGGCGGCGCGCACGTGCTCGACCTGTGCGTGGCGCTGACCGAGCGCACCGACGAGGACGAACAGATGCGCCTGCTCGCCAAGAAGGTCTCGCTCGACCCAGCCCGCGCCGATCCAGATCGACTCCACCGAGCCGGAGGTGATCGAACGCGCGCTCGAGCAGATCCCCGGCCGCGCGATCGTGAACTCCGTCAACCTCGAGGCCGGGCGCGCGAAGCTCGATCGTGTCGTGCCCCCGCGCTCGCGCACGGCGCGGCGCTGATCGCTCTGACGATCGACGAGGTCGGCATGGCCAAGACGGCCGAGCGCAAGGTCGAGATCGCCAAGCGCATCCGCGACCTGTGCTGCGAGGAGCACGGCCTGGACCCGAAGCTGCTGATCTTCGACTGCCTGACGTTCACGCTGACGACCGGCGATGAGGAGTGGCGTCCGTCCGCGATCGAGACGATCGCGGGGATCAGGGCGATCAAGGAGCAGATCCCCGACGTCAAGACCTCGCTGGGGGTCTCCAACGTCTCCTTCGGCGTGTCCCCCGGCGCGCGTGCGGTGCTCAACTCGGTGTTCCTGCACCACTGCGTGCAGGCGGGCCTGGACCTGGCGATGGTCAACCCCAATCACATCACGCCCTACTCGGAGATCCCCGACGTGGAGCGCGAGCTGGCCGACGACCTCGTGTTCAACCGCCGCGAGGACGCGCTGGAGAGGTTCATCGAGCACTTCGAGTCCAAGGGCCCCGAGGACGCGGCCCAAGGGGCTGCCGACCCCACCGAGGGCATGGAGCCGGAGGAGGCGCTGCACTTCCACATCCTGCGCCGCCGCCGCGACGGCGTCGAGGTATGGATCGACCGCAGCGTGGAGAAGATCGGCGCGGTGCCGACGCTCAACGAGGTGCTGCTGCCGGCGATGAAAGAGGTCGGCGACAAGTTCGGCGCGGGAGAACTGATCCTGCCGTTCGTGCTGCAGTCGGCGGAGGTGATGAAGCGCGCGGTGGCGCAGCTCGAGAAATACCTCGACAAGATCGAGGGCTACACCAAGGGCACGGTCGTGCTGGCGACGGTGTTCGGCGACGTGCACGACATCGGCAAGTCGCTGGTCAACACGATCCTCACGAACAACGGCTACACGGTCGTGGACCTCGGCAAGCAGGTGCCGATCCAGACGATCGTGGACGCCGCCCAGGAGCACGACGCGACCGCGATCGGCCTGTCGGCGCTGCTGGTGTCGACCTCCAAGCAGATGCCAGCGTGCATTCAGGAGCTGCACGCCAAGGGCCTGTCCTTCCCCGTGCTGATCGGCGGCGCGGCGATCAACCGGGCGTTCGGCTACCGCGCGCTGTATCCCGGCGGCAAGGACACCGAGGAGGTCTACGAGCCCGGCGTCTTCTACTGCAAGGACGCATTCGAGGGCCTCGCGGTGATGGACCAGCTGATCGACGCGGACGCCCGCGGCGCGCTCGTGCAGAAGCTGCTCGCCGGCGCCACCGAGTTTCGCGCGAAGGGCGAGGCGCCGGCGGAGGAGCTGAACTTCGCCGATGACTCCGTGCGCTCGCCCGCGCGCACGCAGGCGCCGATCCCGACGCCGCCGTTCTGGGGCGTGCGCGAGATCCCCGTGGACCTCGACGAGGTCTACCGCCACCTCGACACGCACGTGCTGTTCAAGCTGCACTGGGGCGGGCGGGGCGTCAAAGGCGAGGCGTGGCAGACGCTGCTGCGCGATGACTTCCGCCCGCGCCTGGAGCGGATGTGGAAGGAGCAGGACTATCTGCACCCGCGCGCGCTGCTCGGCTTCTTCCCGTGCTACTCGCTGGGCAACGAGATCGTGGTGCTCGATCCCGAGGACCGCACGACGGAGCTCACGCGCTTCGTCTGCCCGCGCCAGCCGAAGGGCGATCGCCTGTGCCTCGCCGACTTCTTCCGCCCCGCCGTCGACGGCAAGCCACCGGCCGAGCTGGACGTGATCGCGGTGCAGGCGGTGACGGTCGGCTCGGAGGTGACGGAGCTGATGGCCAAGCTCGAGTCCGAAGGCGAGTTCGCCGAGCAGCTGTTCGTGCACGGCCTCGGGGTGCAGACGGCCGAGGGCCTGGCGGAGTGGCTGCACTACGAAGCGCGGCGCATGCTCGAGATCCCCGCGAGCCAGGGACGGCGCTACTCGTGGGGCTACCCGGCGGTGCCCGAGCAGTCAGAGCACCTGAAGGTCGAGACGCTGCTGAGCCTCGAGCAGATCGGCATGAGCATCACCGACGGCTACGCGCCGGAGCCCGAGCAGTCGACGCTCGCGCTCGTCGCCCACCACCCGCAGGCGATCTACTTCGGCACGCGCCAGGGCCGCCTGCTCCCGGACGGCTCGCCCGACGATCTGATCCGCGGCTCCAACCGCGACCCGTCGCTGTTCGGCGAGCTCGAGGACGAGGAGCCGCCGGACGGCGCGGTCGAAGCGGAGGACGAGCCCGCGCTGGCCGGCGAGAGCGCGGGCTGAGCGCGCAGCCTGGCGAGCTCGGCGCGCACGAGGCGGGTATCGATCAGCGTGGTCCGGCCGATGGCCCGCGACTGGCCTTGGCGGCGGCTGACGGGGAGTGCCGTGTGCACCCGGGCAGCGTGAACTGGGCTCCTCACGGCTGACGCATCGGCGGCGCTCAACGGCGACTGAAGCCCTGCAACCGAAGAGCCTGCTGCTCAGGTCTCTTCGCGGGGCGGCGGGCGGAAGAGGATGCGCTTGACCTCGTCGGCGGTGCCGCCGCCGAGGCGCAGCGCGGTCTGGAAGCCCTCGCCGCCGAGCTCGCCGGCGTCGAGCGCGCGGCGCAGCTCGTTGAGCGCCGCGTGATCCTCCTCGCGCACGTGCTCGCGGGCGGTCTCGAGCAGGATCAGGTGGCGCGGGCGCTTGAGCGCGGCGGCGAGGCGCACGAACGGCTCGCGCTCGCCGGCGTCGAGGCCGTTGGCGCCGAGGACGACGGTCTCGCGGCTCTGCAGGCGCTTGTCGACGGCGGCGCGCAGGAGCTCGTGCGCGCGCGTGTCGAGCTCCTCCTCGGCGACGCGTCCGGCGAGCAGCGCGCGGACCTTGCCGAGCGAGAGCATGGATGCGCGATCCTCGATCAGCCGGTTGAGGAAGCGGTCGCGCTCGGCGTGCGAGGCGCTGACGACGACGAGCAGGCTGCCCGGCGAGTAGCGCAGCCGGTCGGCGGGCGCGAGCACGCGGCAGTGGACGGTCAGATCTGCGGGCCGGGGCGGAGCGCCGTCGCGGCGGGGGCGATCGGAGGACCACCCCGTCCGCTCGTCGTCTGAGATCTTGACGCTGCGCGCTGGAGGTCGTGAGGCCATGCACCCATCATGCCCTAAATCGGGCGCCGTTCGGGTCGCTCAACCATGTCGTGCGCTAATCGGAGAGCTGCGCCGGCTGCGAGGCGGCGATCAGGGCGAGCTTGGCGGGACGATCGAGCTGCTTGATGCGCGCCTCCTCGCGCATCGCGGCGGTGCGATCGGGCATCGGCAGCGCGACCGCGAGCTCGACCGGCCGGCGGCTGGCGGTGTAGCGGCTGGCGGTGCCTTCCTGGTGGCGGGCGAGGCGCCGGCGCACGTCGGTGCTCCAACCCGTGTAGAGCGAGCCGTCCGAGCAACGCAACATGTACACCCACGCAGCAGTCACGGCGGACTCATACGCCGCCGAAACTCCGAAACCTGCTTGCGTACCGGCCGTGAGTCTACTGCCTGGTTCTATTCCTTTAGACGGGACGATCTCATCAGATCCGGCTATGCCAGATCGCCCCGTGCCGATACCGCGGCGCCTCTGCGGAGGGCGGACGCGGGCAGCGGTCCGAGCTGGACGGGCGCGGCGTGCATCGTGCGCAGGCGCACCTCCCGCCAGGAGAGGCCCTCGTTGACGAGCGCGGGCAGGCCCATGATCAGCGCGGTGGCGAGCTCGACGGCCTGCAGCACGATGCCGTAGGCGATCGCGTCGGGGGTCGAGACGTGGTAGACGCCGGCGAGCACGGCGAGGCAGGCGGCCTGGAAGACGCCGACGTTGGCGGGCGTGGCGGGCACGACGGCGGTGACGTTGACGGCGAACAGAACGGCGGCCGCGGCGGCGGCGGCGCCACCGCGCGGGTCGAGCCCGAGCGCCAGCAGCAGCAGCCAGCAGGACAGCCACTGCAGCGCCCACGCTCCGAGCTGCGCGCCGGCGGCGAGGGCGGCGCGGCGCGGCTGGGCGAACACGCGCAGGCCATCGCGCAGGCGCAGCAGCGATCTGCGCACGGCGGCCAGCAGCGCGTGGGCGCGCCTGGAGCGCGAGAGCGCCGCGGGCGGCGCGAGCACGGGCGCGAGCACGAGCGCGAGCAGCGCGGCGAGCGGCGCCAGCGCGAGGAGCAGCAGCGTGCGGTCGTGGCCGTCGAGGATGCTGACGGCGGTCGAGAGCGTGACGCCGCCGAGGATGGCGAGCGCGAGCAGGTTGAGCAGCGTCTGCGAGACGATCGTGCCGAGCACGATGGGCAGGGTCTCGCGCGCCCGCCCGAGTCGCCGCGCGACGATCAGCGCGCGCGAGGGCTCGCCGAGGCGGGCGGGCAGCGTGGCTGACATGAGCACGCCGATGAAGGTGCCCTGCATGGCGTCGCGGCGTTTGGCGCGCCGCCAGGTTGGCGTGGCGGCGAGGATCGCGTGCCAGGAGAGGGCGCGGGCGAACATGGCGGCGCACATCAGCGCGAGGCCGGCGGCGATGAGGCCTGGCTTCGACGCGAGCAGCGAGGCGGCCACGCGGGCGACGCCGACGCGCTGCAGCGCGAGCCCGGCGAGCACGCCGCCGGCGAGCGTGCTGACGGCCAGGCCGGCGCGGCGCAGCGTGCGCAGGCGGCGCGGGCGGCCGACGAGTGGCGGCGTGGCGACGACGAGCGAGGGCAGCCGTTCGGCGGGTATGCGCGGCAGCAGGTCGGCGGGAGCGAGGCCGTAGCGGACGGCGGCGCGTCCGAGCCGCGTGGCGGGCGCGCCGACGCGCAGCGCCTGCTCGTAGGTGTCGAGCACTTCGGCGGCGACGCGCGGCCAGGCGAAGCGCTCGGCGCGCTCGCGCGCGGAGCGGGCCATGCGCGCGCGCAGGTCGGGGTCGAGCGCGAGCGCGCGCAGCGCCTCGGCGAGCGCGAGCGCGTCACCGGGGGGCACGAGCAGGCCGTCGTGCCCGTCGCGCAGCACGTCGCGGTAGCCGGGGATGTCGGAGGCGAGCACGGGCGTGGCGGCGGCGAACGCCTCGGTGAGCACCATCCCGAAGCTCTCGCCGTGCAGCGAGGGCGCGCACACGACGTCCGCGCGGGCGAGCTCTGCGAGCTTGCGCTCCTCGGAGACCTTGCCGAGCGCGTCGACGCCGCGGTCGTCGAGCATCATGTGCGCGACCTCCTCGCGACTGGCGCCGACGAGCGTGAGCGTCGCGGGAAGCTCCTCGCGCAGGGCCTCGAACGCCCGCAGCAGCACCGGCAGCCCCTTGCGCTCGACCGCCTGGCCGACGAACAGGATGCGCAGCGGCCGCGGACCGCCGTCGGCCTGCATTTGACGTTTATTCGGGTCGGCGTCGTGCGGGGACGCGCCCGTGGGCTGGTGATCGAGCGCCGCGGCGGACGGCGCGCCGTCGAGCAGGTGCACGCCGTTGGGGATGATGCGGTAGCGCCCGCCATAGAAGCGCCGGGCGGTCCAGGCGGCGGCCTCGGAGACGGCGATGCGCGCGTGCAGGCGGTTCATGCGCCGCCGGCCGCCGAGCGGAACGGCGGCGATGCCGTTGGTGAGGAGGTTCTCGGAGTAGGTGTGGAAGGTGCCGACGAGCGGCAGCTGCCCGGCGCTGGTGAGCGCGTCCCACGAGAGGAGCGGCACGACGGGCTCGTGGATGTGCAGCACGTCGTAGCCGCCTTGGCGCAGCTCGCGGCGCATGGCGAAGACGGCGTGCGCGGTGATCGCCATGTTCGAGACGGCGCCGTTGGCGGGCACGCCGACGGTGCGCCCGAGCGAGACGAAGTCGGCGGGCTCGGGACGCTGCTGCGGGCGCGCGCCGCGGTGCAGCCGCCGCGAGAGCGCGTCGTCGGGGTCGAACGGCGCGAGGATGCGCGCCTGGTGCCCGCTCGCGACGAGCTCCGCCGCGAGCGCCTCTATGTGGCGGGTGACTCCACCCGGGTAGGTCCACGAGTACGGCGACAGCAGCGCGATCCGCACGGCCTCTTACTCTATCCGCCGCGGACGCGTGGAGGCCCGCTCGCCCGGCGCCCGCGAGCGACCTCGCCGGTGCGATAATGGGCGGCGTGAGCACGCGCCGCTTCGTCAAGTACACGTTCCTGAAGCTCGACCCGGCGTGGCGCCGGCTGGACGGCGAGCGCCGCGCGCAGGACAAGCGCGAGTTCGCGGCGGCTTGCGAGGACTTCGCGGACGGGCACCTGCTGCAGAGCTTCTCGCTGGTGGGCACGCGCGGGGACGCGGAGCTGCTGCTGGTGGCGGAGGCGGAGAACCTGGACCGCATCCACGAGTTCCACGTGGTGCTGGCGCAGAGCGGGCTGATGCAGTGGGCGCAGATCCCGCACTCGTTCCTGGGCCTGCGCAAGACCTCGGAGTACTCCGAAGACGAGCGCAACGTGTCGCGGGGCTTTCGCGGCCGCTACGTGTTCGTGTACCCGTTCGTGAAGTCGCGCGAGTGGTACGCGCTGCCGGCGGAGGAGCGCTGGCGGATCATGCAGGGCCACATCCAGGTCGGCCGCGAATACCCGGGCGTGGACAACCACACGACGTACTCGTTCGGCCTCGACGACCAGGAGTTCGTGGTGGCGTTCGACACCGACGACGCGGGCACGTTCCTGGACCTGGTGCAGCGCCTGCGCACGACGGAGGCATCGCGCTACACGGTGCGCGACACGCCGAGCTTCACGTGCCTGGCGATGTCGCTGGAGCGCGCGCTGAACGCGCTCGACGGCGAGCCGGTGTCGATCGAGGCCGCGCTGCCGGCCGCCTGAGCGGGCGCGGCGTGCCCAGACGCGCCGCCGCCACGCCGGCCGCCAAGGCCAAGGCCGCCGCGCCGGCCGCCAAGCGCAAGGCCGCGACGCCGGCCGCCAGGCGCAGGGCGACGGCGCATCTGCGCACCGCCGATCCGGTGCTCGCGGGGCTGATCGAGGCGATTGGCCCGCTGGATGACGCGCGCAGCGGCAGGCCGGAGCGCGAGGATCACTATGGGGCGCTGGTGCGCTCGATCACCAACCAGCAGCTGTCGGTGCTGGCCGCGCGCGCGATCTACGGGCGCCTGACTGCTCGCTTCGGCGGGCGCCCGCCGACACCGGCGGAGATCCTGGCGGACGACCCCGAGGAGCTGCGTGCGGCGGCGGGGCTGTCGCGCGCGAAGGTCGGCTACCTGCGCTCGCTCGCCGAGCACGTGCTCTCGGGCGAGCTGGAGCTGGAGCGCCTGGACGAGCTGGGCGACGAGGAGGCGATCGCGGAGCTGGTGGCGGTCAAGGGCCTCGGCGTGTGGACGGCGCACATGTTCCTGATGTTCCACCTCGAGCGCCCGGACGTGCTGGCGGTCGGCGATCTGGGCATCCGCCGCGCGATCGAGCGCGCGTACGGGCTCGACGGCCTGCCCGACGCGCCTGCCATGGAGAAGCTCGCCGAGCCATGGCGCCCGCACCGCACGCTCGCGTGCCGCTACCTGTGGCGCTCGCTGGCGAACGAGCCCGGGTAGCTCCCCGGGCTGGCGCCGCGAACCGGAGGCTCAGGAGCGAGCCGAGCTCACCTCCACCGCTTCTTCGTTGCTCAGCGCCGCCTTCAGCTCGAGCGCAACCGGTTCGAACGACCCTCCGTCGAACGACGCTTCGAGGACCTCGCTCGGTCCTCCGGCGAAGCCTTCCGGATGCTGCCTGCCGTGCGCAGCGGAGAAGCCAAGCTTGGAGGACACCGCCATACGGTTGGCCGCCAGGACACCGATCACCGAGCCGCGAATAGCTACCTGCGTGGCGCCGCAGCTGAATTCGGTGAACGATTCGCCCACCCCTGTGGGCGAGAGCTCGAGGCCGATCCCGTTCCTGGCGGCGGTTTCGCCGAGGCGCGTGATGCCGAGCACGCCTTCGAGCGGCCCCGTGACGACCTCTCCGGGCGCGGCGTGCGCGCTCGAGCACGCCTGGCCGAGCAGCTCGCATCCGGTGAAGGCCAGGGTCACGCCGCCGACCGTGGTGAGGGTGGTCCCGCTGTATTCGCCGCCGCCCGTCTCGCCCGTGCACGTCACCTTCGCGCGCTTGGCCGTTTCGAATGTCGCCTCACCCGATGCGAGGCTGGACGTGAAGCGGGTCCTGTCGACGCCCGGATACCATTCGTACCTGCCTTTTCCGTCCGGCTTCGTGCAGTTGACACGCGCATATCGACCCCGGTAGTGGGCGCCCGTCACGCTGGGGACCCTGATGCACCTGCCGAACTGCGCGGGGCTCGGCGGGCTCGCAGGCTCGGCGGCGAACACCCATGCCGCGCCTGCTTGCCTGCTCTCATGTCCGCCGCCGACCAGCGCGGTGCCGGCGTCGGCGGACAGCGCCACGCTGCTGCCGAAGCCGCCGCCGCCGAGGCCGTATTCGGCTTCGGTGCTCTCCCCGCTGCCATCGAGCTTTTCGCCCTGCTGGCTCCAGGTCCAGCCCGAGCGCGTGAACACCCACGCCGCGCCGTCGGAGCCGGTGTTTTCGTAGCTGCCGCCGATCAGCGCCGTGTCGCCTTCGCCCGAGAGCGCGACACTGCGGCCGAAGAAGCCCTCGCCGATCTCGCCGCCGCCGGTGAGCTTTTCGCCCTGCTGGGTCCAGGTGGAGCCCGAGCGCGTGAACACCCACGCGGCGCCCGCGTCGTGGTCGTCCTGGGGAGCACCCATCAGCGCGGTCTCGCCGTCGGCTGACAGCGCGACGCTTTCACCGAAGAAGGCTTTGCCCACCTCACCGCCGCCTTTGAGCTTTTCGCCCTGCTGGGTCCACGTGGAGCCCGTACGTGTGAACACCCACGCCGCGCCGACATCGCAGTCCCAGGAGGCACCGATCAACGCGGTGTCCCCGTCGGCGGACAGGGCCACGCTGCTGCCGAGGTCGGGGGTTCCACATCCCCGCCGCTGCCGACGAGCTTTGCGCCCTGCTGGCTCCAGGTGGAGCCCGTGCGCGTGAACACCCACGCCGCGCCCTGGTAGACGTCGTCGTCGAAGGCGCCGATCAGCGCCGTGTCGCCGTCGGCGGACAGCGCCACGCTGCGACCGAACCAGCCTGGGCCGACCTCCCCGCCGCCGGTGATCTTCTCGCCCTGCTGGGTCCAGCTGGAGCCCGTGCGCGTGAACACCCACGCCGCGCCCGTGTGGCCATCGTCGCCGGCGCCGCCGATCAGTGCGGTGTCGCCGTCGGCGGACAGCGCCACGCTGCTGGCGAATTCGCTCGCGCCGCTCTCTTCGCCGCCGGCGAGCGCTTCGCCCTGCTGGGTCCAGGTGGAGCCCGTCCGTGTGAACACCCAAGCCGCGCCGCGCCCGCCGTCCTCACCGGGCGCGCCGATCAGCATGGTGCTGCCGTCGGCGGACAGCGCGACGGTCTCGCCGAAGGACGGGCTTTCCTCTGAGAGTTTGCCGCCCTCCTGGACGAACGGGTCGCTCGCCAGCGCAAAGCGCGACTCGCGCGCGTCCGTGCGCCGCGCCAGCCGCATGGCGTGCGGATCGAGCGCTTGGGCCGAAGGCGCCGGCAGCAGCGCCAGCAGAACGGCTGTCGCCGGCATGCGCCACCAACGCCGCCTCGCGCCGGCAAAGGACGCCTCCATGGCTACTTCTTCTTGGTCTTTGCCTTCTTGGCGGCTTTGGCGCCGTACTTCTTGCGGGCCGCCTTTTCGCACGCGACGCGCTTTCTCTTCTTCTTGTCTTTCTTGCACGCCTTCAGTGCCTTCGCGAGCTGCTGCGCCTTCGTTTCTTTGAACGCCGCCACGCCTTTGCAGCCGGTGACTTCGACCGGGGTGGTCTCGCTGATGAAGGCGCCGTTCTGGCCCGTCATTTCGGTGGGCAGCGAGAGCGTGGTTTTGCACAGGTTGAAGTTTTCGCTTTCCGGGACGTTGGGCGTGAGCGCCGAGTGCGGGCCGGCCGGGAAGATCGTTTCGAAGCTCGTGAACGGCGCGTCGGGAGACGTTTCGAATTTCGAGTAGGTGACCCCGTGCGTGATGTGCGTCTTGCCGTCCACGACGATCGTGACGTTTTCGCCCTGCAGCACGAACTCGACGTCGGGAAATTCCGCGCCTCCATGGGAGACCAGGTACGCGGGACCGCGCAGCGGGTTGTTGAACACGGGCGTGTGCACGACCCCTTCGCCGATCACCGAGCCTTCGTCGCAGGAGGCGGGATTGGCGTTGAAGACCGCTTCCAGGCATGCTTTCTGGATCGTCGTCAGGCGCGATGGCAGCAACGCGGGGATCGTCAGATCGACCTTCTGGATGTTCGCCTGACCGAGCCCGGGCGATTCGACCTTGACGGAGAAGGTCGTACCATCGGCTTTGCTGCCCTGCCCGACGACCGACGCGGTCAGTTTGGGCTTGAATGGCAGCGCGGCGCAGTTGGTCGGCTGGAATGGTGCGGACACGGGCTCTTCGCCGCTGGCGCCCTTGAGCGTGGCTTTGATCGACTGCGCCTTGCAGTTGGTCGGGTTGAACTCGAAGTTCGGGCGGTTGACCGTGACGTTGAGCGCCTTGATCTGGCTCGGAACGCCTTCGATGAATTCGGGGAGCCCCGGCAGTTCTTCGATCTTGCCTTTGACCTGCTTGCTGATGAACCTCGCGGCTTCGGTGTTGATGGTGGCGGCCGCCGTGGTCGGGTTGATGGCAATGCTCGAGCGCACGACGACTGTGCCGAGATTGAACGGACCGGCCTTTGCTTCGGTCACCGCGGAAAGGCCGAACGGCGGCCGTCATACGGGCCCGTGAGATAGACCTTGCCGGACAGCGCGAACGGGTCGCTGCCGAGGCCGCTGAGCGCGGTCGAGGTGCCGATTTCGCTTTCGGCGCCGCAGGTGCCTTCGGCGGCCTGCGGTTCGCCGCACGGCGTCACCGACGCGAGCACCGCCGCCAGGCCTTCCGGCAGCTGCATGCTGGAGATCGCCCTCAGCGCCGAGTCGGCCTGCGGGACGTCGATCGTGAGCGTGAACGGCGTGAAGGCTCCAGCCTGGGTGTTGCCGACGCCGGCTTTGAAGGACGGTGCGAACGGCTGCGGGCTCGGGCAGCCGGAGCTGATCTTGAACGGTTCGGAAGCCACCGTGACCGCCTTCGGTTCCTTTTCCGGTTCCTGCGGGTTCGTCGACCACGGCGTGAAGCTCGCCTTGGCTTCGTATGACCCGCAGACCGCGGCGGTGGTCAGCGACGCGCGCGGGCCGTTGAACAGTTCGATCTTGAGGTCTTCGAACGGCGCGTCGGGCGTGTTCTTGAAGGTCGAGGTGATCTGGCCTGTCGGCGAGACGCTGAGTTCGCCGGCGGCCTTGACCAGCACCTTCGAGACCGGGTCCTGCGCGACGATGTACATCGCAAACAGCGAGCCGAACGGGTTCGCGGTCTGGGCGGCGAGGTAGACGCCGCCTTCGAGTTCGTTGGGCAGGTCGGGGGTCTTGATGTGCACGACGCCGACCTTCGACCCGTTCGGGCAGAAGTTCCTGCCCGGTTCGAGCGGTTCGGGCAGTGTTTCCGTGAACGTGTTCGTCGGGTTGCCGGGTTCGAGTTCTTTGTCGAATTCCACATTGCCGGTGAAGCCGATGCCGCCTTCCGTTTCTTGTTCGGCGCATGCTTCCAGGCCGTTCGCAGCAGACGGGTTCAGCAGCAGGCCCTTGGGGAATTCCACAGTGGTGTCCTTCACCGCCGGCTCGGCCTGCTTGCCGGCTTCGAGGCTCGCTTCCTGGGGCACTTTCACGTTCACCGTCAGCCCCGTCGGGGTGTTCGCTGCTTCGGTATCGGGCGCGACGCTGATCGACGGGGTGGAGGCAGGGAAGGCGAAGTTGAGGTTTTCACAGCCGGTCAGAGCCGTCGGGAATTCGTAGGTGGCGTTTTCCGAGTTTTCGCCCGGCCCCTGGCCGATCTTGCTGACCTTCTCCACGCCTTCTTCTTCGTATGGCCACGATTCACCGGAAACGCTCGTGCTCGGCTTCCCCGTGCACGAGGTCGGTAGCGTCAGGAACGGCGCCGGTTTGGAAACTTCGGGTTTTTCGCAGGCGCCAATCCAGCCCAGGCAGCCCCAGCCGCGGGCTTCGTTGTGGCTGGCTTCCTCGGGTACGCCCCAGAACGTCACCCGGCTGCTGAGGATGTAGATGGACTGGGAGAGGTTGTGGATGCTGACCGTCACGGCATACTGGCCGCCGGCTTCCAGGGAGGTGTCGAGCACGACTGGGACGTGGTCCACATTGAAGCCGAACCGGGCCGGCTCGCCCACAGCCGGTTCGAGGTTGAACACGGGCACCAGCTTGACCGTGTAGGCGAGCGAAAACGGGTCCTGGATGGTCACGGCCGCGACACCGACGGCCGTGTCGGGCGGACACGAGTTGATGCCTTCTTCGTCGAGAAAGCCGAACACCACGCCTCCGCACTGCTGGGGTGCGCCTTCCTTGCCGACGACGTTCGCATCCCCGATCAGCCCCGGCGGCAGCTTGAAGCTCAGGTTCCTCTGCAGCGCCGGAGAAACGGCTCCAAGCCCATTCTTTTGGGCCGGTATCGGCTCAAAGCGGGCGTTCAGATTGAAGGTTGTCGTCAGCTGAAAGGGATGCGAGCCCGCCAGCGTCTCCGGTTCGCCCTTCGGTCCTTCCGGAGTCAGCGCGTAGCGTTCGACCCCGAACTCGGTCGGCTCACCATTGATCTTGAGCTTCGTGCTCTGCGTCTGCGTCGCCGTTTTGCCGCCTTCGGCCGTGACTTCGTTTACGGGTTCCGACGGGCCGATCGCTTTGTAGTGCGTCCTGACGTAGATGTATATTTCCAACTGTTCGAAAGACGGCAGCTCCTGTTCGAACGTGCACGTGATTGGCGTGACCGATTTCGCGCAGCGAAAGCCGGTGGGAGAGCCTTCGAATTTTCCCGAGCCCGCCGGGTTTTCTTTGTCCCGGTGTCCGATCGATCGCGGACTACCGCTGCTCTCGCCAAACGGGGCGCTCGTGACTTCCATATCCTTGGGCAGCGTGTCGGTGATCGTGACTGTTTCTCCGACCCCATCCACAGGGCTAGCGCCGAAGTTGGTCGCCGTCACCACGATCTCCGCTTCGCCTTCGAGCGGAAGGTTCGTCGGGTATGCGACAGTTTCCAGGTGCCAGTGCGGCGGATCTTCGGGGCCTTCGGCGCCGAGTGCCGGCGCCGCCGTGAGCGCCCCCACCGCAACGGTGAGGATCATCGAAACCCAGAGCAGCCAGCCGCGGCGGATGTGCGGGTGCCGGGAAGTCATCGTCGTCTCCTCTTGGCCGAGCTGTTCTTGGCCTTGCTCGGCCCGTAGGCCCTGCGGGCCGCCCGTTCGCAGGCAAGGCGCTTGGTCTTCCTCCTGTCGCGCTTGCACGCCTTCAGTGCCTTGGCGAGCTTTTGGGCGCGCGTCAGAGTCTTCTGCGTCGGCGGTTGAGAGGCTTTTTCGCCGAGCACTTCGTGCTCGGCGCTGACGCTGGCCGCCGTGGAGACAGCTTCGCTCGCCTGGCCTTCGAAGGGCGATGTGGGGGGCGATTCGCCTTTACATTCTCTTTCGGACTGGCACGGCGGCTTTCCTTCTTCGGGCGCCGACGGACACTGCCTGGAAGGTTCGCAGACGCGCGCGTCGTAGACGTCGTAGCTTTCGTCGGTGTCCTGTGTCACGAGCTTGCTCGCGGTGACGAAGAACACGTCTTCGCCATACTTGCTCGCGTCGATGAAGGCCGATTCGTGCGGGTCGGTGCCGGATGAGATCAGCCCGATGCAGCCGCCTTCGGCTTCACAGCTGCCAACGCCTTCTGGCTCGTACTCGTAGACCTTCGCCGCATGGCTCTTCGCCGCCGGCACGAGGTCTTCGGGGCTGTTGAAGAACAGCCGCCCTTCGCTCGATAGGTAGCGCGACTGGTAGAGGGCCTCTCCCGTGCTGGCGATCGGGGTCCAGCCGGGGATGTCACCGGCGAGCCAGTGGTCGGGTGTTTCGTGCTTTTCGGCCCAGATCCCCAGGCGGTCGATGACCAGCGAGGCGTGCGGGTGCGCGCTGTGGGGGTTGTAGCCTTCGTCGTAGACGCCTTCAGGGCGCTCGCCGCTGGGGTTGCACGAGACGCACACGAGCTGTCCGTATTCCTTGCCTTCACCGAGGTGGTAGAGATAGACCTCCTCGTCGGCGTGGCGGCCGGTCGCTTCATTCTGGTCGATGTTGTCGTAGCCGGTGAGGCTCCTGTCGGACATGAACGCGAGGTAGGTGCCTTCGGGCGAGACGCGAGAGGTCATGTAGCCGAGCCTGCCCGCCTGGCCTTCAGCGTCCCAGTCGGGCTGGTCTTGGTTGGAGAGTGCCGCGACGAGCTTCGTCGCCGCCCAGGCTCCATGTTCGTAGTGGCGCACGTACAGGTAGCAGGTCGCGTCCGGCCGCGCGAATGCCCCCGGCAAGCATTCGCCGCGCCGTTCAAGTCCCGCTTCGGGAGCGAGTCTCCCATCGGCCACGAAATAGACATAGGAGCCGTCTTTGCTTGCGCCGATCACGCCGCCGCTCTTTTCTTCGTTCACGAGCACCTGGGCGCTTTCACCGCCGGTGCCTTCCGGAGTCAGGTCCTTGAGCGTGTAGGTCAGGGGGTCCTCGGGCGAGGTACCCCCGCTCAGTTCTGCCACATACAGATCCGGCGCGCTTGCGCGCGCCTTCGATTCGCGGACGAGCTGCTGCGTGTCGGTGAAGAACACGCGCGACCCTTCGGCGCTTGCGGTCTGGAACTCCGCGTCGGACCCGCCTGTTCCCGATCCGCCATCCAGCTGGTCGAGCTGGAGCGTTTCGTGCGTCTCGGTATCGCGCACGAACAAGTGCCGGTCCTTTCCGGCCATTTCCGTGGCCCAAAAGACGAGCGTGCCGTTTTCGGAGATCGCGTGCCGGAGATCTGCGCTGCCGATTTCTGCGCCACCGCCGAGCGTGGCCAGTTGCTTGGGGGCACCGAGGTAGGTTTCGTTGGGCGGAACCGGGTTCACCTGGCCGGGCAGCACGCTGATCGGCTGGATGTCCCCGCCCGTGCATAGCGGCTCTTCGTTACTGTCGCAGCTGCCCGGCGGTCCGAGCTCATAAATGCCGGGGGCGGCCCTGTAGGATTCGAAGACGACGTGGCTGAGGTCCGGCGTGGCGAGCCCCGTCAGGGTCACGCCTTCCGGGTGCTGGTAGCCTTCCCCGCCACCGAAGGGTTCGAAGGATTCTTTTTGCTGCGGTTCTTTTCGCGGCGAATTCAGGGGCGTAACCAGGGCCAGGTAGTCGGTGCCGTTTTCGCTCGCCGCTTCGGCGTCTTTGCGCTCGGCTTCGGAGGCGTCCGACGCGAGCGGGGCGGAGGTCGAGCGCAGGTAGATCGTCTTTTCCTGGTGGCCCTTTTCAGCTGCGTCGAGCGGCGGGGAGAGCGGCGGTTCGGCGAAGGGGTGTCCCGGCTCGCCTGGGTAGGGCTCGAGCAGCGCGAGGGCCAGGTCCGAGGAGAAGATCCGGTATTCGGAGTCGAGTTCGGGCTTGACCCCCACCGCGAGCTGGTTGGCCGTGGTCAGGTCCTGCGAGCTCCATCCGTGTTCGCCGATCGTGGCGATGTCCTGCGTGAGTTCGGGACTGCGGCTGCCTTCGACCCGATCTCCGATCGGCCCGTCTGTCAGGTAGGCGATCGCGTCGCCGTCTTCGGCCGCCTCGATCGGCGCCCCGTCTTCGGAGATCGCTTCAGCTTCCGCGCCCTCCTTGTTCGCCGGGGAGACGAGCTCCCAGGAGCGGTGGTCGGGCAGTTCGCCGGTCGCCGCGAGGATCGTGAACGTCGCTTCGGGGCTCTTGGCTTCGCCTTCTGCGTTTTTCGCGACGATCCTGTAGTGGTAGACGCCGGTGGGCAGTTCTGGCAGTTCCGGGCTTTCCGCGCTACTACCGGCGAAGCCCGTCAGCCCTTCGCCGGATGGCTGTTCGGGCGTGGCGGTGCACGGCGTGGCGGACGAGCAGCTGCCCTTCCCGGCGGCGTATTCGAAGTGGTAGTGCGTCTCCACGCCCTCGGGGTCGACTTGCGCGCGGAGCGTCGTCGCGTTTTTGCTGGTCGGGCAGCCGGGGCCGCCGCCGAGCGTGCATGCAGACAGATCGCCGACCGTCGGCGCACCGCGCGGTTCGAGCTCGAAGATGTCGACGCGGTCCTTCGCGCCGTCTGAAACGTACACGGTGCCTGTCTTTGAGTTCACGGCGATGCCGTCGCCGTCCTGCAGGCCACTCGCGGTGAAGCGCTGGATCAGTTCGTGCTGCGGGTTGAACGCTGCGATCGTCGTCGCGTCCTGGCCGGCGACAGAGGCGACGTTGGTGATGTAGGTGTCGTTGAGTTCGGAGACTTCGTTGGCCGGTTCGCTCGCGGGGTTGACGGCGATCGCGGTCGTGTATTCCGCGTCGAGCTCGGCGTGCTCGAAGTGCCCCGTGGCCGGGTCGAGCTCGGCGGCGACCGCGAACTGGCCTTCTTCGACGAGTCCGTCCTGCACGTCTTCATTGTTGATCGTTTCGGTCAGTTCTTCTTCATATTCGGAGGCACCGAGGTCTTCGATTTCTTCGATGCCCGCGTAGAGGTGGCCTTCGGAGTCGACCGCGAGCCCGCCCGCCCGCACTTCGACTTCGCGTGGCGTTTCGGTTTTTTCCTTTACGTTGGTCAGAAGCGCCTGGTGGCCAACGGCCTTGTTCTTTTCTTCGTCGTTGAACTCGAAGACTTCTTCCCCCTGATCGAGCCAGACCGACCCGCTGGCGTCCACCGCGATGCCGTCAAGGCCTTCGAATTCGACTTCGAATTCAGGCGACTTGGTCTTGAACTTGACAAGTTTGGTGATCAGTCCCGCCGGGCCGAACTTGTATACGCGGAACTCGCTGGGATGGGCTTCCTTCTTTTCCGAGCTCAGCGCGCCGATGACGTAGACGTCGCCTTTCGATTTCGACGAGGTCGAGTTGTCCACGGCGACGTACAGCGGATAGGGCACCTTGAGTTCGCGCACGAAGGTGGGCTTGCCTTCGGGATCGAGTTTGGGTTCGAACTCCTGGACACGATTGTTTTCGACGTCGGCCACGTAGAAGTTGCCGGTCGTGTTTTCCACGGCGATCCCGGCGGGGTGTTTGAACTGGCCGTCCGCCTTGCCGGGTGCTCCGAAGGAGAGCCCTGGGCTGTAGACGTGCCCGCGCTGTCCGATGGCCGATGCCGGCGCACTCGTCAGGAGCGGCGTCGCGAGCAGCGCGACAAGCGCCACGAGCGAGCGCCGAGCCGTCCGGCGACCTGCCAAGAGCGCCACCAGCCCACGTAGCCGCAGCCGACTCCCGATCATCGCATCCGTATCGCCCGCTCCGGCTCCCTGAAGCTCCACGCCGCTCTCTCCCGTCGAATTCTCCCCGCTCCTACCGGCAAGTGTATCGCCTTGTCTCAGGCTGTCAAGCAGGAACACGCCCCTGCCCTGCGTCAACTCGTCACTGCACGCGCGCCGGACCGCCCCGGGCCGGTATGGACAGAAAAAGAGGCATGTGTGGGACCCGATGTCCCACACATGCCTCGACTGCAACCGCTACGGGAACCCGGTGGGGATCTCGTGACCCCCACCTGGAACCCTCAGATCAAGGCTGACTACGCTTTGATCTCGATCTTGCCGGCGTTCTTTGCTTCGCCGGTGACCTCCTCGATGGCCGGGCCGGTTTCGACTTTGCTCGTGAGCGGGTCGAAGAACGTCGTGACGAGGTCCTGTTCACCGCCTGAGGCGCTGAACACGGTCTTGCTCTTGGTGGACATGACGTTCACGTCCTCGGTGGTGGGACCGGAGAGCGAGCCGTCCGTCACGAACGGGATGCCCGAGCATTCCCATTCGGCCAGGACTTCGGGGGCGCCGTTGAAGCCGATGGTGCCCGGCTGGCCGGTGTACTGGGTCCAGACTTCGCCTTCGGCCGGTTCCTTGCCGCTCTCGCCTTTTTCACCGTGGTCGATGAGCGTCGTCACGTTGTGAGTCGTGACGATTTCGCCTTTGTTTGCTGTGTTCTGGCACGATTCTTTGGTGATCGACAGGACGCAGCCCGTGAAGCTGGTCGTGTCCACATCCGATTTGACGCCGGTCACTTCACCCGCGTCGGTGCTCTTGCTGCAGGTGATGTTGCCTGCTTCACCCACAAGGGTGGCCGTCTTGCTCTTGGATGTGTAGCCCCATTTCGTGCCAGCGGGCCCGGGGTAGGGGACCCATTCGTACTTGCCGCCGGTTTTCGTTGCCTCTTCTTTGGTGCAGTTCTTGTCTTCGTACTTGCCGGTGTAGGTTTTGCCGCTCTTCGCGGCCTTCGCGCACACGCCGTATTCGCCAGCAAAGGCGGACGACGCGCCCATCGCGCTCAGCGCAAACATGGCTGCGAGACACAGCCCTACGATACCGATCCGTTTCATCTGTCCACTACTCCTTTTCCCTCTAGGAATTGATCGACTGGCCCCGGAATCCCCTCTTCGGGACTCAAATGCCCCCGAAGCCAGTTGTCCGAGTCGTCTGTATCCAGCAGACGACCCTGTACCCGTGACCTTGGCAGAAAACGTCTCTTACGTCAAGGTCAAGGCTGAGACAACGTCTGGGTACGGCAAGCCGCCCCCAGCGGAGATCCGAGCATAGCCGGAGGTCTGGGCGCTCCGCACCCCTTGAGACACTTGACATCATGTCGCGGCGACCGTACCACAGACGCGATGCAGACGTCAACCCTCGCGCTGCACGACTCCCAGGCGCGCCCCGGAGGCGCGCCGCCGCTCAGACCGCCGAGACCTGCTCCTCCTCGGCGACGCGGAAGGAGGAGCCGCAGCCGCAGGCGGCCACGACGTTGGGGTTGTTGACCTTGAAGCCCGCGCCCTGCAGGCTCTCCTCGTAGTCGATCGTCGAGCCGCGCACGAGCTGCAGGCTCTCGCCGTCGACGAGCAGCTTCAGGCCGTGGCTCTCGAACACGACGTCGTTCTCGCGCTGCTCGTCGAAGGCCAGCTGGTACTGGAAGCCGGAGCAGCCGCCGCCGCGCACGCCCACGCGCAGCCCAGCGACGCTCACGTCGGCCTGCTGGGAGGCCAGGAACTCGTGCACCTTCTCAGCACCCCTGTCGGTGATCTCGATCATCGCTTCGCTCCTGTGGCCGGCTGCAAGACTTTCCAAAGTATAGCGGTGGCCGGGGCCCGCCCGCGCACGTGCGCGGCATGGGCGCGCAGACCTTCTAACCTTGCAGTCGATGCCCTCCGCAGAGGACATAAAGCAGCGCATCGAGGCCGGGATTCCGGGAGCGCAGGCCGACGTCGAGGACTACACCGGCGGCGGCGACCACTTCCGCGCGACCGTCACGGCGCCGGCGTTCGACGGCCTCAGCCGCATCCAGCAGCACCGCCTCGTATACGCGGTCTTCGGGAACGAGATCGGCGGAGCGATCCACGCTCTCGCGCTGAAGACCGCCACCCCGTCGACGACCAACGCCAACTGAGAGCCAGGAGCACTCCATGCCCAGCAGCCAGTTCGAGCCACTGCCGATGTCCAGCGGCGAGCCCGCCCCAGCGTCCGCGCCGAGCGCGCAGACCAACCCGATCCGCGAGGCGATCGCCGAGGCGATCAGCGAGCACAAGGTGATCCTGTTCATGAAGGGGACGCCCGACGCGCCCGCGTGCGGCTTCTCCGCGCGCACCGTCGCCGCCCTGCAGTCCCTGGACGCGCCGTTCGCCGCAGTCGACGTGCTGCCCGACCCGCGCATCCGCCAGGAGCTCTCGGCCCTGTCGGACTGGCCGACCATCCCCCAGCTGTTCGTCGACGGAGAGCTGGTCGGGGGCTGCGACATCGTCGTTGAGATGTTCGAGTCGGGCGAGCTCGCGCAGGCGTTGCTGTAGCGTCCCGCGCCGCATGCCCGAAGTCGCGGTCGCAACCGACAGCACCAACTACCTTCCCCGAGCGCTCGCCGACGCGCAGGGCATCCACCAGGTCAGCCTGTACGTGGGCTGGAAGGGCGAGCCCGAGCGCGAGCTGCAGATGGACGGCTTCGACGCGTTCTACCGGCGCCTGCGCGAGGATCCCGAGCTGCCGAGCACCTCGCAGCCGTCGATCGGGGACTTCCTCGCGGTGTGGGAGCCGCTGCTGGAGGCCGGCCGCGACGTCGTCTCGATCCACCTGGCGGGGGGCATCTCCGGCACCTGCGAGGCGGCGCGCCAAGCGCACGAGCTGCTGGCCGAGCGCGGTCTCGGCGAGCGTGTGGCGGTGATCGACGGCGAAACCGCGTGCGGCGGAACCGGCCTGCTGGTGCTCGCGGCGAGCGCCGCAGCGCGCTCGGGAGCCGATCTGGAGGCCGTCGTCGCCCGCGCGCGCGAGGCGCGCAGAGCGTTGCGCATCTGGTTCTGCCTGGACACGCTCGAGTACCTGCGCCGGGGCGGGCGCGTCGGCAAGGCGCAGGCGTGGCTGGGCGGCACGCTCAGGATCAAGCCGATCCTCTCGCTCGAGTACGAGATCGTGCCGGTCGAGCGCGTGCGCACCGCCGGGCGCGCGTTCGAGCGCATGGTCGCCTACGCGCAGGAGCTCCACGACAGCGGCTCCGACGGCTGGGTCGTGCAGCACATCCAGGCCACCGACCAGGCCCAGCGACTGATCGACCGCTGCCGGGAGATCTTCGACTCCGAGCCGGTGTTCACCTCGGAGGTGGGACCGGTGATCGGCACCTACACCGGCCCCGGACTGATCGGCGTGGGCGCGATCCCGCGCGCGCTGCTGGCCTGATCAGCCGCGGCGGCGACGGCGACGGCGGCGCAGCACGCGCGCGCCGACCATCAGCCCGACGACCGCCGCGCCGACCGTGATTTCGGTGCGGTGGCGCTCGACGTGTCCGCGCCAGTCGGTCAGCCTCGAGACCTCGCCGCGCAGCCGCTGCACGGACAGCGCGAGCTCCATGCGGTTGGCCTCGATCGAGCTGCGGATCTCAGCAGGCGAGCGCTCGGGCATCAGCTCGCGCCTCCCCCGCCGGCGGCCGGAAAGGGGGCGCTGCCCGCCGGAGCCTGAGCGGCTCCCGCGCCGGGGGCTGTGCCCGGCACCGCGCCGGGAGCGACGCTCTCACGGATCTTGCGCGCTTCCTCGATCGCCATGCTGGGAACCGGCGGAGAGCCTTTTTTGACGGCCCGCGCGGCGATCAGCCCGGCGAGCAGGCCGAGCACGACGAGGATCACGGACATCGCGAAGAAGCCCCAGAAATAGCTGAAGTCGTTGCCGATCGGCAGGTAGAAGTAGAGCAGCCACGCGCACCCGACGAGCGCGAACACGAGCGCGGTGAAGAAGAACACGCCGGCGGCAGCCCCGACGATGGCGCCCTTGACGAGCTTGGTCGCCTTTTCGCTCATCTCCGCCTTGGCCAGCTCGATCTCCTCGCGCACCAGCAGCGTCGCGCGCTCGGACACCTCCGCGATCGCCGTGGCGATGTTCTGCGCTTCGCTCCTGCTCGCGCCGGCGCCCGCTCGATCGCCCGGCGGCGGTGGCTGGGCGCCGTTCACTCGGGCGGCTCCTCGTCGAACACGCGCCTCCACACGGCCGCGGCGACGCGGGCGGCGAGGACGCTCGCGAGCGCGCCGACGCCCGCCAGCAGGCCCTGCCACATCAGCCGCTTGACCATCTCGTTCTGCACGATCGCGTCAGTCTATTGCTCCAGCCCGCCGCAGACAGTCTCCACGACGAGCCACTTGGCGCGTTCGAAGTACTCCTGGTCCTGCGGCAGCAGGCCGAAGATCCAGCCGGTGAGCAGCTGCTCGATCGCGCCGTAGAAGGCCATCGCCGCGAACAGCGCTTCGATCTCGGGCTTGAACACGCCCTCCTCCTGCGCCTTGGCGATCATCCCGCCGATCAGGTCGTAGGCCTCGCGGATCGTGGCGATGTGGGTGTTGCCGAACGAGTTGGCCGCGCGCGTGACCTCGACGATGATCACCTTCATCAGGTCCGGGTCGTGGCGGTAGCTGTCGATGATGAACGACGCGATCGCGCCGAGCTTCTCCCTGACGGGGATCGCTTCGGTGTCGACCTCGCGGATCAGCTCGAGCATCACGTTCCAGCGCTCGAGGAACAGCGTGTCGAGCACCTCGTCCTTGGAGGCGAAGTAGTGGTAGACGAGGCCGTAGGCGACGCCGGCCTCGTCGGCGATGTCCGAGACGCGGCACGCGTGAAAGCCCTGGCGGGCGAACACGCGCACCGCCGCGTCGAGGATCAGCCGGCGCTTGTCCGGCGCCGCGGCGCGGGGCGCCGGTGCCCGCCCGGCGCTCATACCGTCTCCTGCACCGGCCAGCCGTAGGCCTCGGGCCGGCGGTTGGCGAGCGAGGGCAGGCGCGCGCGGATCTCGAGCTGGCGCTCGAGGTCGAGCTCGGCGACGATGTGGCCCTCGCGGTCGGGCGCCTGCGCCAGCACGACTCCCCACGGGTCCACGATCATCGAGCGCCCGCCCGACTGCTGCCCGGCGGGATGCTCGCCCACCTGGTTGGCGGCGATCACGAACGCCTGGTTCTCGATCGCGCGCGCACGCACGAGCACCTCCCAGTGGTCGCGCGTGGTCGCCAGCGTGAACGCGGCCGGCAGCGCGATGATGCGCGCGCCGCGCACGGCGAGTATCCGGTAGAGCTCGGGGAAGCGCAGGTCGTAGCAGATCGAGAGCCCCAGCTCGACGCCGCCGGCCGTCTGCGAAAGCACGATCTCCTCGCCCGGCTCCTCCAGCTCGGACTCGCTGTATCTGCGCCCGCCGACTTCGACGTCGAACATGTGCACCTTGCGGTAGGCCGCGACCACCTCCCCGTGCGGGTCGACGTGCACGGAGGTGTTCGACAGCTTGGCCTGGCCGGGAACGCGCTCGAGGATCGAGCCCGCGACGAGATCGACGCCGAGCTCGCGCGCGATCGCGCGCGCCCACCCGACCGCCGCCCCGGCGAGCGTCTCGGCGCCGGCGCGCTGGTCCTCGTCGGAGCCCATCGCCGTCCACTTCTCCGGCAGCACGATCAGCTTCGCGCCGTCGGCCGCCGCCGCCCGCGTGAGGCGATCGGCGTGCGCCATGTTGGCGATGAGGTCGGCGCTGGAGCTCAGCTGGACTGCCGCGACCCTCACAGGCGCATCCCCTCCCGCACACGCTGCACTCGCAGCTCCCCTGGGAGCTTCACAACAGAATAGATTGACTGGTCAGTCAACGACTCAGAGCATAACGCTCGCCGGGCGTGGCCGGCTGTCGACTCCGGCGCCCGTCCGCAAGCCGCCGGCGACGGGCGCCTCGCGCCTGATCAGTCGGCGCCGCGCCCGCGCTGGCGGCGCAGCTCCGCGAGCAGCAGCTTGGAGTGCATCGCCCCGATCAGCTCGCGCAGCGGTTCGGTGCCGGCGGCGACGATCTGCAGCGCCCGCTCGACCTCGACCTCGCCGGCCAGCCGATCCAGCAGCGCCCGCACCTCCTCCTCCACCAGCGGCTCGAGCGCCTTGCGGTAGCGCAGCGTGTCGTACACGGTGAACCCCAGCGTCTCGTCGTAGCCGCCCGCGCGGAAGCTCGCGATCGCCTCGATGATCTTCACGTCGTCGCGGTCGTAGCCCTTTTGGTTGGGCGTAAGCACGCCGATCTCGGCCAGGCGCGCGAGCACGTTGCGCGGGACGCCGTAGCGCTCCTGCGCGACCTTGCGCGAGACGCGGCTGCCGTCCTCGGCGCTGAGCAGCGCCCGCTCGAGGATGCGGTCCTCGAGCTCCATCAGCGCGCGCACGCGATCGGGGTCCTCCGCCAGCGCGCTGCGGATCACGCGCAGCGGCATGAACCGCTCCTCCTGCAGGCGCTTGATCAGCACGATCCGCTGTACGTACTCGGGCGGGTAGTAGGCCATGTTGCGGCTGGTCCGCACCACGTCCTCGCCGCCGCCGAGCAGGCCCTCGCGCAGGTAGTAGCGGATCGTGCCGGCGCTCACCCCCGAGCGCTCGGCTAGCTCGCTCATCTTCAGCAGCGGGCGATGGCTGTTCACGCGCGAAACGTCGTGGCCGAGGCGGAGCCGTCGCTCGCCACGGCCGGCCCCGCCGCCGCGCCCGACGCGAGCAGCTCGGCGACCTGCTCCTGCGAGTAGCCGGCCGCGAGCAGCAGCTCCTCGGTGTGCTCGCCGAGCGCCGGCCCGGGCAGCCGCGCGTGCTCGCCCGGGGTGCGCGTCAGCTTGATTGGGACGCCGAGCTGGCGCACGGGCCGCTCCGCGCCGGGCTGGTCGATCTCGACGACCATCTCGCGCTCGCGCACCAGCTCGGAGGACAGCGCCTCGTCGAGCTCCAGCACCGGCTCCAGGCAGCAGTCGTGCTCGCGTGCGAACGCCTCCCATTCGGCGCGAGTGCGGCCCCTGAAGATCGCCTGCACCTGCGCGTGCGCGTCCGAGCCCGGGTGCTCGAACTGGGCGGGGATCAGCTGCTCGTGGCCCACACCCCGGCACCACGCCTGCCAGAACTTGGGCTCGAGCGCGCCGAGGGACACCCAGCCGTCGGCGCATTCGTAGGGCCGGTAGCAGATCAGCGATCCGGCGAGCGGCAGATCGCCGCGGCGCGGAACCATGTCCTCGGCAAAGTACGCCGCCGCCACCATCGCCAGCCACGAGAGCGCTCCGTCGGTCATCGACACGTCCACGAACTGACCTTCGCCCGATCCAGTCGCGCCCGCCCGCCCCGAGGAACCGTCGCGCTCGCGCAGCGCCGCGAGGATCCCGAAGGCCGCCATCAGCGCGCCGCCGCCGAGGTCGGCGATCTGTCCGGCCGCCTGGACGGGCTCTCCGCGATGCTCGCCGGTGAGGCCGAGCAGGCCGATCAGGCCGAGGTAGTTCATGTCGTGCCCGGAGGCGTCGCGCTTGGGCCCGTTCTGGCCGTAGCCGCTGATCGCGCAGTAGACGATGCCCGGATTCTCCTCGCGCATGCGCTCGTAGCCGACGCCGAGACGGTCGAGCACGCCGGGACGGAAGGACTCGAGCACCACGTCGTATTCGCGCACCAGCCGCAGCAGCGCCTCGCGGCCGCCCTCGCTCTTGAGGTCGAGGCGGATCGAGCGCTTGTTGCGGTTCAGCGACAGGAACAGCGCCGAGGCGGCGGTCTTGTGGGCGCCTTCGTAGAAGGGCGGCGACCAGCGGATGTAGTCGCCCATGCCCGTGTCCTCCACCTTCACCACGTCCGCGCCGAAGTCCGCCAGCAGCAGCGAGCAGAAGCCGCCCGGCAGCAGGCGGGAAAGGTCGAGAACTCGTGACGCCCTCCAGCGGCAGGCTCACGCGGCGCTCCGCTCGCGCTGCGGGATCGCCAGCATCGCGCGGGCCTCCTGCACGGTGGCGGGACGACGGCCCATGTCCTCGGTCATCTGCCTGGCCTTCGCGATCAGCTCGCCGTTGGAGCGCGCCATCTCGCCGTCGGGCAGGTACAGGTTGTCCTCCAGGCCGACGCGGATCGAGCCGCCGAGCGTCAGCGCCGCGGAGACCAGCATCCACTGGTCGCGCGAGATCCCGATCACGCCCCAGTGCGAGCCCTCCGGGATGTTGTCCACCATCGCCGCCAGGTTGCGCGCGGTCGGCGGGATGCCGCCGACGACGCCCATCACGCAGTCGACGTGCAGCGGGGTCTTCAGCACGCCCATGTCGATCAGCGGCGTCGAGGCGCCGACGTGGCCGACGTCGAAGCACTCGTGCTCGGGCTTGATGCCCAGCTCGTTCATCGCCTCCAGCAGCTCGACGATCTCCTCGAACGGGTTCGGCGAAGACCATCTTGAACACGAACTCCCTGCGCGATCGCGAGTACTTGGCGTAGTTCATCGAGCCCATGTTCAGCGCCGCCACCTCCGGGCGGCACGCGCGCAGGTACTCGACGCGCTTGGCCACCGGCACGCCGATCGTGCCCGTCGAGAAGTTGATGATCACCCCGTCGCCGACCTCGCCGCGAATCGCGTCGGTGATCGCCTGGAAGTCCTCGACCTCATAGCTGGGCGTGCCGTCGGGTTTGCGCGCGTGGATGTGGATCATCGACGCCGCCCTCGTCGACGATCCGCCGCGCCTCGGCCGCGTACTCGGCGGGGGTGTAGGGGATCGCGGGGCACTGCTCGCGGTTGGCGATCGCGCCCGAGATCGAGCAGGTGATCACGACCGGGTCGTCGAGACTCATGTTGTTACCTCGCTTCACCAGGGGGTGCGTAGGGCAAGCGATACAAGGACGCAGGGAGCGTGGCGTGCTGTGCGCGCGAGCGACCGAGGACGCCGTAGCGCGCCGCCATACGCGCCCCGGCTCATACGGGCACCACCCCTTGCCGCTTCCATGGCCGCTCGATTTTCTTGCCCTCGGACATCTCCAGCGCCCGGCAGATCGTCTCGCGCGTCTCGCGCGGGTCGATCGACGTCGTCGATCATGTCGTTGCCGGCGGCGACGTACACGTCGAAGATCTTGCGGAAGCCCTCGATCAGCTCGGCCTTCTTCGCCGCAGGGTCCTCGGCCTCTTCGACCTGTTTGCGGAAGGCGATCTCGACGACGCCCTCGGCGCCCATCACGCTGATCTCCGCGCTCGGCCAGGCGACGATCAGGTCGGGCTCGTAGGCGCGCCCGCACATCACGTAGTAGCCGGCGCCGTAGGCCTTGCGCGTGATCACGGTGATCTTCGGCACGGTCGCGTTGGCGACCGCGTAGAGCATCTTGGCGCCGTGGCGGATGATGCCTTCGGCCTCGACCTTCGTGCCGACCATGAAGCCGGGCACGTCCTGCAGGAACACGAGCGGGATCGCGAAGGCGTTGCAGAGGTTGACGAAGCGCGCGGCCTTGTCGGCCGAGTCGTTGTCGAGGATGCCGCCGAGCTGCTTGGGCTGGTTGGCGACGACCCCGACCGGGCGCCCGCCGAAGCGCGCGAAGCAGGTGATGATCGTCTTGGCCCACTGGCCCTTCATGTCGAAGTACTCGCCGTCGTCGACGATCCTGCGGATCACCTCGTACATGTCGTACGGCTTGCGGTTGGACTCCGGCAGCACGTCCAGCAGCTCCTCCTCGCGCCTGTCGATCGGGTCGCTCACCGGTCGCACGGGCGGGCGCTCTTCGCAGTTCTGCGGCATGTAGGAGAGGTACTGCTTGATGCGCTCGATGCACTGCTCGTCGTCGGCCACCTCCATGTCGCCGACGCCCGACTTGCGGCAGTGCACGCGCGAGCCGCCCAGTTCCTCCTGGGTGACGTCCTCGCCGACGGCCGCGCGCACGAGGTGCGGGCCGGCGAGCGCCATCGAGCCGCGGCCCTTGACCATCGGCACGAAGTCGGCCAGGCCGGGGATGTACGCGGTGCCGGCCGCGCACGGGCCCATCAGCGCCGCGACCTGCGGGATCACGCCGCTCATCACGACCTCCTCGCGGAAGAGGTGCCCCGAGCCGGCGAACATCGCGCCGGCGGCCTCCTGCACGCGCGCGCCGGCGGAGTCGAGCAGCCACACGAACGGGATCCGCTTGGTGAGGGCCAGCTCGCGCAGGCGCGTGACCTTGAGCTCGCCCGTCATCCCCATCGAGCCGGCCATCACCGTGAAGTCGTACGCGCACACCGCCGTCAGGCGGCCGTCGACCTTGCCGTAGCCGGTGATCACGCCGTCCGCCGGCGCGTCCACGCCGTCCATCGCGCGCTGGGAAGAGTGCGGGCGTGCCGTGGATGCCCAGCTCCACGAACGTGCCGTCGTCGATCAGCAGCGCGATCCGCTCGCGCGCGGTGAGCTTCTCGCGCGCGTGCTGCTCGGCGATCTTCTCCTCGCCCGCCGCCGAGGCGGATCTGCTCGCGGCGCGCTTCCAGATCCTCGACGAGCGGGCGCAGCAGCGACTGGCTGGCTGCGGGGTCAGCGGCCGCGGGCCCGGGCGCGCGGCGCGCTCGCGGCCTTGGCCGGGTCCTTCGCGGGCGTCTTGCGCGCGGCCATCAGCGGCCCTTCCACTGCGGCTCGCGCTTCTCGAAGAACGCGGTGACGCCCTCGACGATGTCCTCGGTCGAGAGCGCGAGGCGTCAGCTGCGCGCGCAGGTAGTCGAGCGCGTCGTCGAGCGCCATGTCCAGCTGGCGGCGCATCGCCTCCTTGCCCAGGCGCATGATCACGGCGAGACTTGCCGGCGAGCTTGCCCGCCCACTCGGCGACCAGCGCGTCGAGCTCCGGCGTCGGGCACGACGCGGTTGACGATGCCCGCCGCGAGCGCCTCCTGCGCGCTCCAGCGCTCGCCCAGCAGCAGCAGCTCGTTGGCCTTCTTGCGCGGGACGTTGCGGTAGATGAGCGCCATGATCATGAACGGGAACGCGCCGACGTTGATCTCCGGCGTGCCGAACGTGGCCGCCTCGGAGGCGACGATCAGGTCGCATGCGAGCGCGATCCCGAGCGCGCCCGCGAGCACGTGGCCGCGGGCGGCGCACAGTGTGGGCTTGCCGAGCGCGCCGATCAGCTTGAACAGGCGCGACGAAGCGCTCGGAGCCGAAGTGCTTGTCGCACGAGCGGCGCGTCCGCGCGAAGCCGCCGAGGCTGGCGCCGGAGGAGAACGATCTTCTCGTGCGAGGAGGCGAGCACCACGCAGCGCACGTCGGCGTCGTCGCGAGCGCGCTCGAACGCGGCGATCAGCCCGGCGAGCAGCTCCGGCGAGAGCGCGTTGCGCGTGTCCGGGTCGTTGAGCGTGATCGTCGCCACGCCGTTGGCGGCGACGTCGTAGAGCACCTTCTCGGCGGCCAGCTCGGCGGTCACGCACGCATCCTATCCCCAAGCGCCGCTCGTGGGAAGTAAGCAGCTCTACTGTTCACTTTGCGGCCGCAGGCCAGGCACCGTACTACGGCGCACGCCGCCGGCTGTGCAGCGTGGGAACAGGATCACAGCAGCGAGGATTCCGAGCTGGGCACGCTGGCGTTGACGTGAGCGAGCGCCCGGCACCTGGTCGCCTGCGTGCCGTGCAGTCGACGGCAGGCGCGCAGGGCGTTCTTGAGCTCGCGCGCCGCGCGCCTGCGTTCGATCCGTTTGAGCTGCGCTTCGTCGATCGTCTGCCGGGCCGGCGGCGGTTCGACGTGCACGGGGATGTTGATCGCCAGCGTGTCGACACGCACGGCGATCGTCGCGCCTTCGTCGGCGAAGGTGAGCCTGGCGCGCACGGGCAGGCCGTTGGGGGCGATGAACACTTCCAGCTCGAGCGTAGGCGGCGCGGAGGGCGCGCTCGGGGCCTTGGGGCCGCCGACGGGCGATGTTTCGAGCGGCGAGCTCAGCGGATGCTGCGGCTCCTTCGATTGCGCCTTCAGACTCGCCAGGAACGCTTCGGGGTTGAGCTTGGCGTCGAACTCGATGACGCGCTGATCGTCGACCGTCGCGGGGCCCGACTCTTCGATGCTGAGCGCGCCGTTGAGCTCTTCGATGAGCTTGCTGAAGGTGCCCTGCTTGCCGGCCTGATCGTTTTCGAGGATGCCGCCGGGATCGGCGCCCGGCGCTTCTTCCTTGGTCGGGTGTTCGCTGCGGACCCACGGACGCTTGCCGTCGAAGCTCGCGACTTCGGGGCGGTAGCGATAGACGGTGTCGCCGATCACCCGCACCTGCTCCTCGGGAAAGCCGAGCAGGCCGCTCACTGCGGTGGCCTGCGGAGGGGAGTCGCTGGCTTCGCCGTCGCCCGCGACGATCAGCACGAGCGGAATGCCGCTGCCGAAGAGCCCGCCGAACGCGAGTTCCTCCTGGAAGGAGAACCGCTCGGAGTTGGCCTGCAGCTGCGCCATCTGCTGCTCGAGCGCCGTCAGGTCGGGCGGCAGCGGCGCCGCCGCGCGGGCCGGAGCGGCCGCGCACAGCAGCGCCGTGATCAGCGCCAAGAACGCCGCCCCGCTCGCTCCCGCGCTCGCTCCAGCCAGCCTCCACACGCCTCTCAACCTCACCCGCCCCCTCGCAGTTGACATCGCGGACATTGGCCCGCGGCGCATTCTGACATACGGCATTCCCCGCCGCCACACGGCATTTCCCAGCCGCCGACACGCGGTGTGGCGACGCCGGCGCAGACGCGCGGTGGCGGCCGGGCAGCGCGCCGCGCTTTCGCGGCGTCGCGAAAAGTAAGCAGCTCTACTGTTTACTTTTGGAGCGCGCTGCGTTAGCGTCCCTCCTCCACGCGCCGGCGCATCAGCAGCGACCGGTCACGACATCCAGCAAGGAGATCCGACCCCATGGCCGCCACCGCCGCGAGCGTGCTGAAGCCCGACTTCAAGGCCCAGCGCAAGCACTTCATCTTCACCGACGAGCACGAACAGCTGCGCGAGTCGATCCGCAACTTCGCGATCAAAGAGCTGGCGCCGCACGCGGAGGAATGGGAGGAGACGACGTTCCCCGACTCGGTGTTCCCGCGCATGGGCGAACTGGGCTTCCTCGGCCTGGACAAGCCGGAGCAGTACGGCGGGCAGGGCGGCGACTACTTCACGAGCCTGGTGCTCGCGGAGGAGATCACCAACGCCAACTCGGGCGGGCTGGCGATGGGGCTGGCGGTGCACACGGACATGGCGATGCCGCCGATCCTCGCGTTCGGCACCGAGGAGCAGAAGCAGGAATGGGTGGTGCCGGCGATCAAGGGCGAGAAGATCCTGTGCCTGGGCATCACCGAGCCGGACGCCGGCTCGGACGTGTCGGGCATCAAGACGCGCGCGGTCAAGGACGGCGAGGACTACGTGATCAACGGCTCGAAGACGTACATCACCAACGGCCACCGCGCGGACGTGATCGTGCTGGTGACGAAGACCGACCCGGACGCGGGCTATGACGGCTTCACGCTGTTCCTGGTGCCGATGGACGCTCCGGGCGTGATCCGCGAGAAGCGGCTCGAGAAGCTCGGCATGCACGCCTCCGACACGGCGCTGCTGGCCTTCCAGGACGTGCGCGTGCCCGCGTCGGCGGTGCTCGGCCAGGTCGGCAAGGGCTTCTACCACATCATGTGGGAGCTGCAGGGCGAGCGCCTGATCGGCGCCGCCGGCATGGTGGCGGGCGCGCAGAAGTGCTTCGAACGGACGCTCGCAGTACGCGCACGAGCGCAAGGCGTTCGGCCGCGAAATCGGCAAGTTCCAGGTGATCCGCCACAAGTTCGCGGAGATGGCCACGAAAATCGAGTCGGCGCGGCAGATGACCTACATCACCGCGTGGCGCTTCAACAACGGCGAGTACCCCGTGCGCGAGATCTCGATGGCCAAGCTGCACGCCTCGCGCATGCTGTGCGAAGTGGCGGACGAATGCATCCAGATCCACGGCGGCGCGGGCTACATGCGCGAGTACGGCGTCGAGCGCGTATGGCGCGACGCGCGGCTGAACCGCATCGGCGCGGGCACCGACGAGATCATGCTCGACGTGATCGGCCGCTCCTACGGGCTGTGAGGCGGCTCGCGCGCGCCGCGCGTGGCGACCACGACGGTCGGGGCCAGGCGGCGTCGCAGCCAGCGGTTGGCGAGCACCCCTCCCGCGACGCCACCGAGCACCCGCAGGGGGTTGAAGCGGACGTCGACCCCGCCGCGCTCGCTGTAGAGGCGCTTGATCGCGTCGTTGCGCGCGTCGGGATCGTCGGCGTGGGCCTCGCGGATCGCGCGCAGCTCGCGCGCGAACTTCGCGTGCTCGGCCTCCGCGACGGACGAGCGCACGCCGACCGCGCGGCGCTGGAGCTCTCCGGTGGCGGCGCGGGCGAGCGTGAGCACGAGCGTCCGCCACAGCGCCACGCGCCGCCCGGTGCGGCTGTCGACGGTGCGCAGGCCCACGATCCACGCGCCGGGAGAGCCGACCTGCTCGTCGAGCGCCGGCCGCACCCAGTTGAACACGCGACCCCACAGTTCCCACCGCCCGCCGGCGGCCCCGCGGAGCGCGCGGCCTTCCGCGCCGCCTGCGGCACGCCGCGCGAACAGGGCGTACGGCAGGCCGATCGTGACCATGTCGATGAGCGACGCCAGCGCCTCGCGCCCGCGCGGCGCCGGCGTCGGCTTCGCACTCGGCTCGGCGCCCGTCGTCTCCATCGTCAGATCATCGTCGGTCCCGACGCCGCATGCGGCGTCGGGCGCAGAGCCGCATGCGGCTCTGCCCCGGGGGCGCACATGTGCGCCCCCGACGGTGGGCGCATGCGCCCACCGGAACAGCTCGGAGCTTCGGCGCGATGACGACCGCCACTCCCCCGTTCTCCGACGAGCACGAAGCGCTGCGACAGTCCGTCCGCGGCTTCATCGCGCGCGAGCTCGCGCCGCACGCGGAGCTGTGGGAGCGCGAGCGCTGGTTCCCCGACGAGCTGTTCGCGAAGCTCGCCGCGCAGGGGCTGCTCGGGCTGAAGTATCCGGAACAGTACGGCGGGCAGGGCGGCGACTACCTGCACGAGGCGGTTCTCTGCGAGGAGATGGCGCGGATCGGCTCCGGCGGCACCGCCGCGGGCCTCGGCGCGCACATCAACATCGCCACGCCGCCGATCTGGAAGTTCGGCACCGAGGAGCAGAAGCAGCGCTACCTGATGCCCGCCATCCGCGGCGAGCGGATCGGCGCGCTCGGCATCACCGAGCCGGGCGCCGGCTCCGACGTGGCCGCCATCGCCGCCGGCGCCGAGCGCGTGGACGGCGGCTGGGTGCTGAACGGCGAGAAGACATACATCACCAACGGCGTACGCGCGCACTTCATCGTCACCGCCGTCAAGACCAGCAGGGAAGGCGGGCACCACGGCATCTCCTTCCTGATCGTCGACCGCGGCGAGGGCGTCGTCTCGTCGAAGCTCGACAAGCTCGGCTGGCACGCCTCCGACACCGCCACCATCAGCTTCCAGGACGTGTTCGTGCCCGAGGAGAACCTGCTCGGGGAGCTCAACGAGGGCTTCAAGCTGATCATGGCCAACTTCCAGTGGGAGCGGCTGGCGATGGCGCTGGGCGCCGTCGGCGCGATGACGATCGCGTGGGAGCGCACCGCCGAGTTCGCGCGCGAGCGCACCGCCTTCGGGCGGCCGCTGTCCGGTCACCAGGCGATCCGCCACAGGCTCGCCGACCTCGCCACCTCCGTGTACACGTGCCGCTGCGTCACCTACGACGCGCTGCGCCGCTTCGTCGCCGGCGAGGAGCCGCTGAAGGAGGTCACCATGGCCAAGCTGCTCACCCAGCGCGCGTCCTTCGAGCTGATGGACGCGTGCCTGCAGATCCACGGCGGCGCCGGCTACATGCGCGAGTACTGGGTCGAGCGCGCCGCCCGCGACGCGCGCCTGGGCCCCATAGGCGGCGGCAGCGACGAGATCATGCGCGAAATCCTCGGGCGCGTGCTCGGCCTGTAGCCAGCCGCCCGGCCGAACCGCCTTCCGATCTCGCCCCGCGCGCTTGGAGCGCCCGCGCGGGATCGAACACCCGTCCAAAGCTTCTTGCAGCGCTCATGCGCGCGTCCTGACGGTCCGATGCGCCCGACGTGGCCCGTCTTCGTGCCATCTGCCCGGTCCTCGCCATGGCCGCCTGCGCGGTCGCGTTCGCGTACGCCGGCGGCGCGCCCGCGTACGCCGCGGGCAGCCGCGGTCACAGCGCAGCCGCTCACCACGGCTGCCAGAACACCGGTGCGATGCCCACCGAGGCGAACCTCGGCCTCATTCGTGCCGCCACGCTGTGCCTGATCAACCGCGAACGGCGCGCCCACGGTGAGCGCCCCCTGCGACCGAACGTGCGCCTACGGCGCGCCGCCCAGGCGCATACCGAGAGCATGGCGTTCGGCGACTGACTTCGAACACGTCGGGGGGGGCGGGCCCGGGGGAGGCACGCCGCTCACGCGGCTGCGCGCCGTCGGCTACATCTCCAGCTCGCGCATGGGCTTCGAAGTCGGCGAGAACATCGCCTGGGGACGCTCGGCCTGGCTACGCCGCGCGCGATCGTCGCCGCATGGATGGCCTCGGCGGGACACCGCGCGAACATCCTCGACCCGCGCTACCGCGAAACCGGGATCGGCGTCTCGCCGCACCCGCCCGCCTCGCTCGCGCACGGCCAGGCCGGCGCCACCTACACCCAGGACTTCGGCGTCATCATCCGCTGAGCCGCCGCCGGCGCGAGCCGCGCGAGTGCGAGTCACGCCGGCCGTACGATTCACGCCGGCCGTATATAACTTCCGGTCCCCCGACCACTACAAGGAGACCGAACGGCTATGGGAGTACTCGACGGCAAGGCGGCGATCGTCACGGGCTCGGCGCGCGGGATCGGACGCGCCACCGCGGAGCTGCTCGCCGAGCAGGGCGCGCAGGTACTCATCAACGACCTCGACGGCGACGTGGCTGAGCAGGCGGCGTCGGAGATCGCCGGGGAGACGGCCGTGTTCGCTGGCGACCTGACCAAGCCCGGCATGCCCGACCAGCTCGTGCAGAAGGCCATCGACTCGTTCGGCAAGATCGACATCATCGTCAACAACGCCGGCTACACGCTCGACGCGCCCGTCCACAAGATGTCCGACGAGCACTTCCAGGCGATGCTCGACATCCACACCGTCGTGCCCTTCCGCGTGATCCGCGCCGCCGCGCCGCACCTGCGCGAGCCCGCCAAGAAGGAGCGCGAGGAAGGCAGGGAGGTGTTCCGCAAGATCGTCAACGTGTCCTCCACCTCCGGCACGTTCGGCAACGCCGGCCAGGCCAACTACTCCTCGGGCAAGGCCGCCGTCGTAGGCCTCACCAAAACCATCGCCAAGGAGTGGGGCCAGTTCAAAGTCAACGTCAACGCGGTCGCATTCGGCTTCATCGACACGCGCCTCACGCAGGCGAAGGTCGACGAGAACACGATGGAGAAGGACGGCGAGAAGATCCAGCTTGGCATCCCCGAGCAGATGCGCCAGATGGCCTCCATGCTGATCCCGCTAGGCCGCCCCGCCACGCCCGAGGAGGCGGCGGGAGGCGTGTTCTTCCTGTGCTCGCCGTGGTCCAACTACGTGCACGGCCAGACGCTGCACATCACCGGCGGGCTGTTCGGCGGGATGACCGGCTGACGTGGCGGGCTGTGGGCGCGGGCAGCACGTCCCTTGCCGACCGTCTCTCCACGAGATCGTTACACGACGGAATTATTACTCGAGTGAAGGATCAGCGAGACGGAGACACCCCTTGCAGGCGAACAGGCGCCCACCTCGTGTCCGACAGCGTCAGCGCTCGGAGGCCGGACCCCTGAGATCCAGCAGACACCCCGAGAAGTACGCCCCCGCGGGCGAGGCGAGGTAGGCGACCAGCGCCGCCACCTCGCTGGCGGGGGTGCTCGCACGGGGAGCGATGGCGACGGTGGTGATTCCGTGCCGCGCCCACTCAATCGAGAGCGTCCGCGCGAGGTTCTCGAGGCCCGCGCGCGCTGCATCGGCGTGCTCGCCGCCGCCGGCGGGCGGCGCCAGATAGACGATGCGCCCGCCGCGCTCGTCGGGGAGATAGGCGGCGGCTGCGACCGTTCGCGTCACGTTCCAGCTCGCATCCAGGCACGCACGCAGCGCCTCGCGCGCGCCCTCGGCGCCGCCGCCTGCCCCGGTCCCGGCGCCCGCGAGCGCCTGTGCGAACACGCTCGCGCCGTCGATTACCAGCAGCTCGACGCTGCCGGCGTCCGCGAGCGCGCGGTCGACGGCGTCCTGCGCCGCGAGCTCGGCCGCGGTCTGCTCCAGGCCGTCCGGCTCGCCGGGGCCCAGCTCGCACTCGAACACGCGAGCGCCCAGCCCGGCGCACGCCGACCCGGCGCCCTCCCCCAGCGTGGCGCCCGCCACGCCCGCGTCCGCCCCTGCGTGCGACGCCCGGGCGCCCGCGAGCAGGATCGAGACCCCCTGCAACAGGCCCGGGCGCAGCAGTTTCGATGCGTCGATCGTGGCCATGGCGCCGCGCAGCACCCTAACGCCAGGCGGACCGCTCGTGCGTGGGCGCCGACCGCCGGGCGGGGCGGGCGGGGGAGCGGGCCCCAATCACCCGCCGAAAGCGCTGCCTGCGTCCGAGCCCGAGTCCTCGACGCCGGGACCGCCCGTCCCCGCGGAGCCGCCGGCGGCGGGTGCTCCGCGGAGCTCGAAGTACAGGACGGATGCGGCGAGCGCCGACAGCGGCGCGGTGAGCACGCCGACGACCACCCTGACGACGATGCCGGCGCCGGAGCCGGCCGATTCGGCGGCTCCCTCGATGAGGACGCTGACGGCGCCGACGAGGATGTAGAGCACGAGGATCACGCCGAACACCTGCCAGCCGTTGCCGCGCACGAGCTCGCGGCTGCGCCTGAGCGCGGCGAACACGCCGGGGTTCTCCAGCACGACGACGGGCGCGGCGACCGACCAGATGGTGAGCAGGATCAGGCCGGGGACGATGATGAGGATGAAGCCGACGACGATGCCGATGCCGGCGACGATGCCGACGAGGATCAGCTGGCCGAGCACGGGGGTCGCCGCCCGCAGAAGCTGGCCGGGGCTGGCGTCGCGCCGGCCGTCCTGAACGTCGGCGACCAGCTCGACGACCATGCCGGTGAAGAGGGTGATCGCGACGAGGTCGATGAGCACGGCGATCAGCGCGAGCCCGGGGCTGGCGGCGACGAGCAGCGCGGCGATGATGCCGGTGAACACGAACACGACCGCGGCCGCTGGCATCAGCACGGACGCTTGGTCGACGTAGATGTGAAAGACGCGGCGGATCACGCCGCCGACGTCAAGACGACTCTGCATGTTCCCGCTCCATGGCCCGCCGCTCGGTCATCTGGCGGGAACGATAGGCGAGGACCCCGACGGCTCCCCGGCGCTCAGGCGACTGCGGCGCCCTTGGGCGCGCGCCGTTCGGCCCGGCGCTGCTCGCGCACACGCCGCAGGACGCCCTTGCGGCCGTGCTGTTCGAGGCCGGCGTACAGGCGGCGGATCTCGACGAGGATCTGGTCGGCGACGGCCTGCTGCTGCTCGCGCGTGGGGTCCTCGATCGGCTCCCAGCGGATGGCGTCGCCGTACTGGACGGTGACCTTGGGGAACTGCAGGCGCTTCCAGTTGCGGATGTGCGAGGAGCCGTAGATGGCGATCGGCACGATCGGCGCGCCGGTTTCGAGCGCCAGGCGGCCGATGCCGCGCTTGGCCTGTTCTGAGACCTTGCCGGTGCGCGAGCGCCCGCCCTCGCAGTACATGGTGATGGCGCCGCCGCGCGCGAGGATCGCCTTGGCGGTGACGAACGTCTCCTCGTCGCGCACGCCGCGGCGCACGGGGAACACGCCGCCGTGGGTGTAGATGAACTGCATCGGGCGTTTGAACAGCTGCGACTTGGCCATGAAGCGCACCTTGCGGCGGATGTAGCAGCCCATGAGGAAGTGGTCCATGAACGAGAAGTGGTTGGGCGCGAGGATCACGGGGCCGCTGCCGGGCACCTTCTCGACGGAGATCGCGCGGGCGCGCAGGAACGTGTACGCGTACAGCGAGGTGAGCACGCGCGTGAGCTCGTACGCCCAGTCCGGTTCGCGCGATGCGCGAACGCGCGTGGAAGCGGTCGAAGTGCTCCTTCGGCCGCGGGTCCGTGTAGACCTGCTCGCGCATGGGGGCGAGATCGCTCATCGAACGGTGTACCTCGCGCGCCGCGCAAAGTTACGCGCGCGAGCCCCCGGAACGCCCGCATCGAGGCCGACGTCGCCGCACCCGCGCGTGGGGCTACCGCCTCGAGACGTACACGCGCGCGAAGTCCGCGAGCTGGCGGGCGCGATGGGCGAAGCCGGCGGGCGTGCGCCCGGTGGCGCGATGCGCGAGATCGAGCTGGATCTCGACCACGCGATGCCCTGCGCGGACGGCGTCGATCGTCATCCCGACCTCCATGCCGAAGCCGCCGGCGAACGGCAGCGTGTCGCGCAGCGCGCGCTCGCTGAGCGCGCGCTGCCCGGAGATGGGCGCCATGGTGTGCAGGCCGCAGCGCCGGCGGATGGCCCAGCGCGCGAAGCCGAGCGCCAGCCCGAAGCCGCCGCCGGCGCGCGTGGCGAAGGCGCCGACGGCCAGCTCCGCGTCCCCGCGTGCGACGGCGTCGGCGAGCGCGGCCAGCTCGAGGGCGGAGCCGCCGAGATCGCCGTCGCAGAGGACGAAGATGAATCTCGAGTCGGGATGGCGCGCGGTCGCCTGGGGCTCGTCCGCGGACGCGTGCGCCTCGCGCAGGGCCTCGCGGGCTGCGCGGGTGACGGCGGCGCCCTTGCCGGCGGCGCGCTCGCTGCGCACCACGCGCGCGCCGGCGGCGCGCGCCAGCTCGCCGGTGGCGTCGGCGGAGCCGTCGTCGGCAACCCAGATCGGCGCGCCGGGGAACGCGCGCGCGAGCGCGGCGAGCGTCGCGGCGATGCGCTCGGCCTCGTCGCGGGCCGCCACGACGACGACGGTGCGCGGGCGCGGGCGCGGGGATCGGTCGGCGGCGCTGTCTATTGTCCCGGTCCAGTGGTGGCGACCGGCGTACGGAGGAGCGAATGACTGACATCGAGGCTCATATCACCGGCACGGTATGGAAAATCGAGTGCGCGGTGGGCGACACGATCGAGGAGGGCGACACGGTCGCGATCCTCGAGTCGATGAAGATGGAGATGCCCGTCGAGGCGGAGGACTCCGGCACCGTCACGGAGATCCGCTGCGAGGAGGGCCAGGCGGTCAACGAGGGCGACACGCTGGTCGTGCTCGACTAGCTTCGCTGGAGCGCGCCCACGCGTCCCGCCCGCCCGCGCGGGCCGGCGCTCGTCTAGCCTGTCCCGCGCGATGTCCCCCGGCGCCCCCCCACGCGAGCTCGCCGACGGCAAGCTGCTCGTCGACGAGCCGGCCGACGGGGTGGTGCGCCTGACGATCTCCAACCCTGCCAAGCGCAACGCGCTCGACCACCCGATCCTCGACGCGATCAGCGCGACGCTGCAGGAGCTGTCCGGGGTGGGTGGGTCCCCATCAAACGCCCGCTGCGTGATGGTGACGGGCGCGCACGGGATGTTCTCGGCTGGCTACGACATCGGCGAGATCCCGGAAGACGAGTTCGAAGAGCGCGCCGAGCGGCTGGTGGCGCACCCGTTCACGCTCGCGATCGACGCGCTGGAGGCGTTCCCGCACCCGACGCTCGCGGCGCTGCCCGGCCACACGATCGGCGGCGGCCTGGAGCTGGCGCTGGCGTGCGACCTGCGGGTGGCGCAGGCGGGGATCAAGCTGGGCATGCCGCCGGCGAAGCTCGGGCTGGTGTACTCGCACACGGGGCTGCGCCGCTTCATCGACGCGATCGGCGCGGCGCGCACGCGGGAGCTGTTCCTGCTCGGCAGCTACATCGACGCGCCCACGGCGCTCGCGTGGGGGCTGGTCAACCGCGTCGGCCGCGGCGGAGGAGCTCGACGCGGCGGCGCTCGCGCTGGCGGGCGAGCTGGCGGGCAACGCACCGCTGTCGCAGACGGGCAACAAGCGCGTAATCGCTGCGCTGCTGCGGGCGGAGGGCGAGCTGCCGGCGGACGTCGAACAGGAGCTGATCGAGCTGCGCCGCTCGTCGTTCGCCTCGCAGGATCTGCGCGAGGGGATGCGCGCGTTCGCCGAGCGGCGTCCTGCGCGCTGGCGCGGGGAATAGACCCCCGTCACGCTCCCCGCCGGCGCGGGGATTAGCCGTCCGCCACAGCGCATACGGTTTCTCTCCGTGGCGCCGCTGATCACACGGGAGGAAGCGCTCGCGCTCGGCGAGATCGAGGACCGCGCGCAGATCGAGGCGCTGATCGAGCGTGCGTGGAAAGCGCGCGTGGAGCGTTTCGCGGACTCGACGGACATGTGCTCGCTGGTGAACGCCAAGTCGGGCGGCTGCGCGGAGGACTGCGGCTTCTGCGCGCAGTCGCGCTTCGCGGACGCGGAGACGCCGATGCACGCGATGATGGAGCCGGAGCAGATCCTGGAGCACGCGCGCGCCGCGGAGGCGGCGGGCGCGCACCGCTTCTGCATGGTCACGCAGGGCCAGGGACTGTCCAAGCGCGACTTCGAGAAGTACCTGGCGGGCGTGCGGCTGGTGTCGGAGAAGACGAACCTCAAGCGCTGCGCGTCGGTCGGGCACATCTCGGCGGAGCGCGCGAAGGCGCTGCGCGAGGCGGGCATCCAGCGCGTGCACCACAACGTGGAGACCGCACACAGCTACTACGGCGAGGTGACGAGCACGGTCCGCTACGAGGGCCGGCTGCGGACGATCGCGGCGGTCCGCGAGGCGGGGCTCGAGACGTGCGTTGGCGGCATCCTGAACCTCGGCGAGACGCGCGAGCAGCGCGTGGAGATGGCGTTCGAGCTGGCGGAGATCGACCCGACGAGCGTGCCGATCAACATGCTCAACCCGCGCCCGGGCACGAAGTTCGGCGACCGCGAGTACATGGACCCGTGGGAGGCGGTCAAGTGGATCGCGATCTTCCGCCTGATCCTCCCGGACGCGCTGTTCCGGCTGTGCGGCGGGCGTGTGGAGAACCTCGCGCGAGCTGCAGCGGCTGGCTGTGAGGGCGGGGATCAACGGCGTGATGATGGGCAACTTCCTGACGACGCTGGGCAACGACCCGGAGACCGACAGGGAGATGTTCGAGGAGCTTGGCCTGAACGTGGCGCGCCAGCCCGACAACGCGGCCAACCCGCGTCCGGACAACCGCTCGGGCTGGCTCGAGGGCGAGACGCCGGACGTGGTCGCACGAGGCGCGCGACGGCGCCGTCGCACAGGACGCGGTCGAGCTGGACGTGCGTCTGTGGGATCCGTCGACGCAGCTGCGCTACCGAGCCAAGCGCGCGGTCCCGGCGAGGCCGGACGGCGCCCCCAACAGAGTCCCCGTCGGCTAGGCGAAGCCCCGTGAGCGAGATCGAACAGCGTCTGGAGGAGCTGGAGCAGCTGGGTCTCGCCCGTCGCCTGCGCCTGGTCAGCGGGCCGCAGGGTCCGACGGTGCTGATCGACGGCAAGCCGGTGCTGCTGCTGTGCTCGAACAACTACCTCGGGCTGGCGGACCATCCGCGCGTGCGCGAGGCGGCGGCGGACGCGGCGATGCGCTGGGGGGTCGGCGCGGGCGCGTCGCGGCTGGTGTCGGGAACGATGACGATCCACAGGCGCCTGGAGGAGCGGCTGGCCGACTTCGAGGGCAGCGAGGCGTGCCTGCTGTTCGGGTCGGGCTACCTGGCGAACCTCGGCGTGATCGGCGCGCTGGCGGGTCGCGGCGACACGATCTTCTCGGACGAGCTGAATCACGCGTCGATCATCGACGGCTGCAGGTGCTCGCGCGCCGAGGTGATCGTCTATCGACACCGCGACGTGGAGCACCTCGACTGGAGCATGCGCCGGCATGGGCGCCGCGACGGAGCGCAGCGCAGGCTGATCGTGACGGACACGGTGTTCTCGATGGACGGCGATGTCGCGCCGCTGGCGGCGATCGCGGAGCTGGCGGACCGTGCACGGCGCACGCGTGGTGGTCGACGAGGCGCACGCCACGGGCAACCTCGGCCCGGGCGGACGCGGCGCGGTGGCGGAGGCGGGCCTGGAGGGCGAGATCGACGTGGTGGTGGGCACGTTGGGCAAGGCGCTCGGCTCCTACGGCGCGTACGTGTGCGCGAACGCGGAGATGATCCGCTACCTGATCAACGCGGCGCGCCCGTTGATCTACTCGACCGCGCCCTCGCCGCCGGCGGTCGCGGGAGCGCTGGCGGCGCTCGAGCTGCTGCGCGAACGCCCGCACCGCGTGCAGCGCCTGCGCTCCAACGCGCGCGTCCTGCGCCGAGCGCTGGCCCGCGAGGGCTTTCCGGTGGCTGACACCGAGATGCAGATCGTGCCGCTGATCGTCGGCGACGAGCGCACGGCGATGCTCCTCTGCCAGGAGGCGCTCGAGCGCGGGGTCTTCGCGCAGGGGATCAGGCCCCCGACGGTGGCCGCCGGCTCCTCGCGCCTGCGCCTGACGGCGATGGCCTCGCACACGGCCTCCGAGCTGGAGATGGCGGCGGGCGTGTTCGGCGAGGCGGCGCACGCTATCGGCCTCGACCCCGAATCGCTGGCGCCGGCGCTGCCGGAGCGCGAGGAGGCGCTCGACGAGCGCGAGCTGGCATACGAGCAGTTGACCGCTTACGCGCACGAGCGCTCGGACGCGGAGGCGACGACCGCGCCGTTCGACCTCGAGCGCGACGTGAGCGATCCCTCGAGCCCGGCTGGCGAGGACCTCGAGCGCGAGGCGGACGCGTCGCACGCGCCCGTCCCGGCGCTCGCCGGGTCGCGCGCGCCGTTCGACTTCGAGCGCGAGCTCGACAGCGTCCGCGCGGCCTGAGACCCGTTCGCGGCGCGACATGCGCGGTCTGTTCGTCACGGCGACCGACACGGGCGTGGGCAAGACGGTCGTGAGCGCGGCGCTGCTGGCGGCGATGGCGGCGGCGGGCGAGCCGGTGCGCGCTTACAAGCCGGTCGTGACAGGCCTGGAGGACGAGCGGGAAATCGCCGCGCGCGGTCAGTGGCCAGCCGACCACGAGCTGCTCGCGGCCGTCGCGGGCATGGACCCCGACGAGGTGTCTCCCCTGCGCTACGGCCCCGCCGTCGCGCCCCACCTGGCCGCGCAGCTGGCCGGCGAGCGGATCGACCCGGAGCGGCTGCTCGCGGCGGCCCGCGCGGGCGAGGATGCGTGCACGCTGGTCGTGGAGGGCGTCGGCGGCCTGCTGACGCCGCTGGCGGACGAGTACACGGTGTGCGACCTCGCCGCCGAGCTGGGGCTGGCGCTGCTGATCGCTGCCCGTCCGGACCTCGGCACGATCAACCACACGCTGCTCACCGTCCGCGTGGCGCGCGCCGCGGGGCTGAGCGTGTGCGCGGTCGTGCTCACGCCGTGGCCGGCGCAGCCCACCGCGCTCGAGCGCTCCAACCGCGAGACGATCGCGCGCCTCGGCGAGGTGCGCGTGCAGACGCTGAGCCGCATCCCGAGCCCGGACGTGGCCGACCTGGCGCACGCTGGATCGCGGCTGCTCGACGCGCTGGCAGACCGCGCGCCAGACCGTGGCATCGACCATCTAGGGTGAGCCGATGACGCAGACGCGCGCGGCGATCGTCACGGGGGCAGGGCGCGGCATCGGTCGTGCGATCGCGCTCGCGCTGGCGCATGACGGCCGTTCGGTGGCGGTCGCGGACCTGCTCGGCGACGGGGCTCGCGCGGTGGCGGCGGAGATCGCGCAGGATGGCGGCAGCGCGATGGCGGTGGAGCTAGACGTCACCGACCCGGGCTCGGTGACGGGCGCGGTCGAGCTGGCCGAAGGCTCGCTCGGCCCGCTGGAGATCCTGGTCAACAACGCGGGCTGGGATGAGCTGCGGCCGTTCCTCGACACCGATGAGCAGTTCTGGGAGCGCGTGCTCGACGTGAACTTCAAGGGCGCGCTGCGGATGACGCACGCGCTGCTGCCGGGAATGCTCGAGCGCGGATTTGGGCGGATCGTGTCGATCGGCTCCGACGCCGGACGCGTCGGCTCCTCGCTGGAGTCGGTGTACTCGGGCGCGAAGGGTGGCGTGATCGCGTTCACCAAGACGATCGCGCGCGAAGCGGCGCGGAACGGCGTCACGGCGAACACGGTGTGCCCCGGTCCGACGGACACGCCGATGCTGGCGGAGATCGTGGCCGCCCAGGAGGACGCCGAGCGCGTGATCGGAGCGATGACACGCGCCGTGCCCATGCGGCGCCTCGCCCGGCCGGAGGAGATCGCGGCGGCGGTCGCGTTCTTCGCCTCGGAGCAGGCCGGCTTCATCACGGGCCAGACGCTGTCGGTGAGCGGCGGGCTGACGATGGCGTGACGGCCTCGTGACGGCTCGAGACATGGCATGCGGACCGGAGCCTCTGCGACGCGGCTACAACCCCTGACTGGAATGGAGGATGCGCAATGGAGGATGTCGCCTACGAGGTCGAGGATGGCCTGGCGTGGATCACGATCGACCGCGAGGCGCGGCTGAACGCGTTCCGGGCGCGCACCGTCGATGAGCTCATCGCCTGCCTGAAGCGCGCGTGGGCGGACGCGGAGGTGGGCGTCGTGGCGCTGACAGGCGCCGGCGAGCGGGCGTTCTGCGTCGGCGGCGACCAGAAGCAGCGAGCGGAGACCGGAGACTACGGACCGTCCGAGAGCGGGCTGTTCGAGGTGGAGACGCTGCACCGAACGATCCGCGAGATACCCAAGCCGGTCATCGCGGCGGTCAACGGCTATGCGATCGGCGGCGGCCACGTCCTGCACCTGCTGTGCGATCTCTCGATCGCGGCCGAGCACGCGGAGTTCGGCCAGACCGGTCCGCGGGTCGGCTCCTTCGACGCGGGCTTCGGCACGGGCTACCTGGCGCGCGTCGTCGGCGAGAAGCGCGCCAGGGAAATCTGGTTCCTGTGCCGCCGCTACGACGCGGCCACGGCCGAGCGATGGGGGCTGGTCAACCGCGTGGTGCCCGCATCGGAGCTGCGTGCCGAGGTGCGCCGCTACGCCGATGAGATCCTCGCCCTGTCCCCCACCGCGCTGCGCTTCCTGAAGGCGTCGTTCAACGCGGAGACCGAGCACCTGGCCGGCGTCGGGCAGCTCGCCTTCAGCGGACTGCGCGAGTTCAACGACTCCGAGGAGGCGCGCGAGGGCGTGCGCGCGTTTGCCGAGAAGCGCGACCCCGACTTCTCGCGCTTCCGCGCCCAGACGTAGAGACCCGCGCCGGGAGCGGACGAGTGCCGCCCACGCCCGCCCGCGATTATGATTCGCGGCGATCCAGGAGGCTGCACGCCGGGGGAAAGGAGGCCTGGAGCATGTTCAAGCGGAGGGCTATGGCGCTGCTGGTGCTGCTCGTCGCCGGCGTGGCCGGCCTGGTCGCGAGCGGCTCGGGGGTGGCGCAGGCGGGCGAATCGGCGGGTGTGACGACCGCGGCGTACGGCAACCTGCGCGACGACTGGGATGCGAACGAGCCGGCTCTGAGCCCATCGGCGGTCGCGTCTGCGAGCTTCGGCGAGCTGTTCTCGACGCCGCTGAAGGGAGCGATCTACGCGCAGCCGCTCGTATACGGGGGCGATGTGATCGTCACCACCGAGGAGGCGAACGCGTACGCGATCAGCGCGGCCACCGGCAAAGTCGTGTGGGAACGCTCCTTCGGCAAGCCGTTCAAAGCGTCGACCATCCACTGCTCGGACCTCACCCCGTACATCGGCTCCACGTCCACCCCGGTGATCGATCCGAGCACGGGGATCATCTACATGACCACGCGCCTGCAGGAAGGCAGGGGCCTGGGCAACGCCCGCTGGAAGCTGCAGGCGCTGTCGGCGGCCACCGGCGAAGAGGAGCCGGGCTACCCGGTCGCGATCACGGGCACCCCGAGCAACACGCCTGGGGTCCCGTTCAACGAAAGCTATTCGCAGCAGCGACCGGGGCTGCTGCTGCTGAACGGGGTCGTGTACATCGCGTTCGCCTCCGACTGCGACATCACCCCGTACCGCGGGATCGTCGTCGGCGTGAGCACGGCGACGCACGAAATCACGACGATGTGGAGCGACGAGGCGGGCGTCGGCACCGGCGAAGACTCCCAGGCGGGCATCTGGCAGAGCGGCGGCGGCCTGGTCTCCGACATCCCCGGGAGGATCATCCTGACGACCGGCAACGGCGTCTCGCCGCAGCCGGCCCCGTCGGGCAACCCGCCGCCGACGCTCTCGGAGTCGGTGGTCGGCCTCACCGTGCAACCGGGCGGCCAGCTCACGCCGACGCAGTTCTTCGCGCCGAGTGACGCGCCAACGCTGGACGAGAACGACGAGGACCTCGGGTCCGGGGGGCCGATCGCGCTGCCGAGCGAATACTTCGGCACCAAAGCGATCCCGCATCTGGTGGTGCAGGTCGGCAAGGACGGGCGGATCTTCCTGATCGACGCCGACGACATGGGCGGCTACCGCCAGGGCCCGGAAGAATCGGACGACGTGCTGCAGACGCTCGGGCCGTTCGACGGCGTGTGGGGCCACCCGGCCGCCTACGGCGGGCAGGGAGGCTGGGTGTACGTGCTCGAGAGCGCCGGCGGCGGCTTCTTGCGGGCCCTCAGCTACGGCGTGAACGGTGGCGGCGAACCGGCGCTGGCGTCGGCGGGCACGAGCTCTGAATCCTTCGGCTACACCTCCGGCTCGCCGCTGGTCACGAGCGACGGCACCGCGGCGGGCAGCGCGGTCGTGTGGGTCGTGTACGCGAGCGGCCCCAACGGCGCGCGCGGCCAGCTGCGCGCCTACGGCGCGATCCCGACGGGCGGCAACCTGCCGCTGCTGTGGTCGGGGAAGCTCGGCAGCGCGTCCAAGTTCTCGGTGCCCACCGCATACGAAGGCCGCGTGTACGTCGGCACCCGCAAGGGCGATCTGATCGCGTTTGGGCCCTCCGGCGACGCGCCCGTGCAGGCCGCGCCGGTGGAACTGGGATCGGTGCCGGTGGGCGAAAGCGAGACGAAGACGCTGTCGGTGGCGGCGACCCGCGAGCTGAGCTTCACGGGCCCGGTGACCGTCTCCGGGGAACGCTCCGTCTCGGCGCTCGAAGCGGGCGCCAGCGCGCACACGGTGAGCCCCAGGCTCAGGACCGGCGGCCCCTCGAAGATCCCCCCGCCCGGTACCGCCGCGATCTCGGCGGGAGTGATCGACGTGCAGCAGCCGCGCCTGGGCACGGCGATCGCGGCGGGCACGACGACGCGCCTGCGCGTCACGTTCAAGCCCGACCACGCCGGCCCGTTCGTCGCCATCGTCTCGATCCGCACGAGCGCGGGCACGCGCACGGTGACGCTGTCGGGATACGGCACCAGGCCCGGTCTCGTGCTCTCGGCCCAGCCGCTGGCGTTCGGCAAGGTGCGCACGGACGCGGGCGGCAAGGCTCAGAGCCTCACGTTCACCAACTCGTGGGATCGCCCGGAGACGATCACCGGCGTGCGGCTCCCCGGCGCCCCGTACCGCGTGAGCGGACTGCCCCGCGTGGGAGCGATCCTGGCCCCCCGCCAGGCGATCACGATCTCCGTGCTGTTCGACCCGAGCCGAGCGGGCGACTACCGCTCGAGCCTCGCGATCGACACCGATCACGGGTCGGTGGCGCTGCCGGCGAGCGGCCAGGCGATCAGGGGAGCGCCGCGCCTCGCGGTCAGCGCCACGCGCATCGATGTGGGAGCGGTCCCCGTCGGGCAGTCCAAGAACGTGACGTTCTACGTGCGCGACACAGGCACCGTGCCGCTGACCATCACCCGCGCGATCGCCCCGATCGGCGAGTTCACCGCCGCGGTGCCGTTGCCGAGGGAATCGTGATCGGATCCCTGAAAGCCTTTTGACGAGGAACAGGGGGCGGCACTGGTTTTCAACGATCCGACTCAATCCATCTTTCTATCTGACATGAACGGTGACGGTCTCGCGGATATTGTCCGAATTCGTAACGGCGAAGCCTGTTACTGGCCCAATCTCGGTTACGGCCGCTTTGGTGCAAAAGTCATGATGGACAGTTCACCCGTGTTCGACACTCCGGATCTTTTCGACCCCCGCCGCATTCGTCTGGCTGACATTGATGGTTGTGGCACCAGCGACATCCTTTATCTAGCCGCCAGAGGGGTCGCAATATACCATAACCAGTCTGGCAACAGTTGGTCAGAGGAGACAACGCTTTCCAGTTTTCCGGCGATCACCAATGTTGCTTCGGTGAATACCGTGGATTTGCTCGGCAACGGCACTGCCTGCCTGGTTTGGTCGTCACCCCTTGCGTCTGACAGTGGGCGGCAAATGCAGTATGTTGACTTAATGGGAGGCGTGAAGCCGCATTTGTTCATTGGCATCAAAAACAACCTCGGCGCGAGACGCGCGTCCGCTACGCGTCCTCGACCAAGTTTTATGTCCATGACCTTGAAGCGGGCACGCCGTGGGTGACTTAGCTGGCCTTCCCG
>CAVWMU010000010.1:0-8756 GCA_963756205.1 uncultured Solirubrobacteraceae bacterium | reverse complement strand
GCGACCGCGGCTTCGGCGCAGGCTCCAAACGGCGAGGTAGCCGCGCAGGGCGGCTCGCTCCCGGCGGCGCCTTCCGCCACGGGCGGGCTGGACGCGCAGCGGCAGCCGACGGGCCGGGTGAAGGCCTCGCCGCTGGCGCGGCGCATCGCCCGCGAGAGCGGCATCGACCTGCACGGCGTGAGCGGCAGCGGCCCGGGCGGGCGGATCGTGAAGACTGACGTGCTGGCGCCCGGCGCGGGCGCCCCTGCCGGCACTTCCGCCGCGGAGGGCGCTGCGGCTCCCAAAGCGCCCGCCTCCATCCCGCCCACGGGCTCGGCGGCGGCGCTCGAAAGCGTGCTGACGGCGAAGGGTGAGACGACGACAATCGAGCTGTCGCGCACGCAGCAGGCGGTCGCCCGCCGGATGGCGGAGTCCAAGGCGACGATCCCGGACTTCACGCTGCAGATCGAAGTTGACATGGAGGAGTGCGTGCAGCTGCGCAGCCAGCTGAAGCAGCTGTCGAGCCCAGGCGGCGCGACGGGCGCGCACGCGCACGAGGTGCCGACGTACAACGACATGGCGGTGAAGGCGAGCGCGCTGGCGCTGCGAGAGCATCCGCTTGCGAACGGCAGCTATCGCGACGGGCGCGTGCAGGTGTACTCGCGCGTGAACGTGGGCGTGGCGGTGGCGGCGGAGGGCGCGCTGGTGGTGCCGACGGTGTTCGACGCGGACGAGAAGTCGCTGGGCGAGATCGCACGCGAGACGCGCACGCTGGCCGAGCGCGTGCGCGCGGGCACGATCACCCCGCCGGAGCTGGGCGGCGGCACGTTCACGGTGTCGAACCTGGGGATGTACGGAGTGAGGAGCTTCACCGCGATCATCAACCCGCCGCAGGCGGGAATCCTGTCGGTGGGCGCGCTGGCGCCGCGCGCGGTGGTGCACGAGGGCGAGCTGACGGCGCGCAACACGATGACGCTGGTCCTCGCGTGCGACCACCGCATCCTGTACGGAGCCGAAGCGGCGCAGTTCCTGGCGCGCATCCGCGAGCTGCTGGAGGCGCCTGCGGCGCTCACGCTGTGAGCGGGTCGACGCGCCGCCTCACGTCAGTTCGGTTTCGACTTCTTCGATGAAGAGGCCCTTCCAAACTTCGACGAATCCGAAGATCACAGCCGTTTCGGAGCATTCTTCTTCTTCCCCACCCGTCAACGTGAACGTGTCTTTCAGGTCCACGTACAGAGCTTCGTCGAGGCGGATCTGGCTGGAGAGCTGGCCGGCTTGGTACACACACAGATATGGGGTGATGACGCCCACGGGGCCCGCGATGGTCGCCGCACCTGCAGAGCTGACCTCCAGCGTGAAGTTCGAGGGGAACGTGCCGAACAGGTGGGCGGCGCATCCACCTTCTTCTTCTTCCACTCCGTACGCACGAATCCTGACCGTAGCTTCACCCTCTTCGGTGATCGTCCCGATGGCATAGCCATAGCATCCGTCGAGCGCGTCCGCGATTTCGACCTGCGTGCCCACTCCGAGCCGACCACGGCCCCTGGTCCTGAGGAACAGGCCGCCGTGGTAGGTGAACTGGTCAGCAGGCGCCTTCGGGCTGAACACCCCATCGACGGTCGCTCTCACGTCCACGGTGCCCGGCTGTTCGTGCTCTGGCGAGAGCATGGTGCATTCCGTGGTCGTGGCGCATTGGACCTGCGTGGCCACCGCCGGTCCGAATTTGAAGCGCGTCGCGCTTCTTCCGACGTTGAAGCCAGCGCCTTTGACGGTGACGAGCGTGCCGCCCGCTTCAGACCCGGTGTTCGGCCTCACGCTGGTGACCGTTGGCGTGAATTTGAAGGAGCTCTTCGCCGAGATGGGGCTGATGCCCACCGGGGTTATCACCCTCACATGGACCTTTCCGATCGCCTCCGGCGGGGATGTCGCGGTGATCGAAGTCGCGGAGTGCACAGTGAAGCCGCTAGCTTCGGTCGAACCGAACTCGATCGTGGTGACCCCGGTGAAGTCAACGCCGGTGATGATCACAACGGTGCCGCCGCCCAGAGGTCCGCTGATGGGCGACACTTCGGTTACGACGGGCAGGTAGCTGAAATGGTCGGTGGCGCCGGTCGCGCTCGTTCCTGCCGAGGTCGTCACAGCACTGCGACCACCAGCAGCGAGCGCCACGACAATGGAGTGTGTGCAGGAACAGCGGACATCTTCATGCCTCCTCGTGTCGATGCAGCGAGGCTACGCCCCCTCTCGTTCGCCGCCTACCGGAGAAAGCTGCAGCGTGCTGCGCTGAACTACTCCCTGCGGGCCCGGCAGGGTTCAGGCCGCAGACCGATGCCGCCGCTGTCGCTTGGCCTCAGGCGGCCGCAGCTCCGAGAACGACCGCTCGATGCCCTCCGCGAGCACCCCCACGTCGGGCGCTGCCATGCGGTCGGCGTTGAGGCCGAAGACCATCTGGCCGGCGTAGGAGACGACCGCGATGCCGATCGTGTGTCCAGCGAACAACGGCACGAGCGGGAGGATCTCGACGAGCGGAGCGCCGAACGCGTACAGGCGCTCCCTGGGCCCCGGGACGTTCGTGATTGTGAGGTTGAACATGCGGGTGCCGCCGAACATCGACCGCGCGAGCAGCCCGCCGGCGAGCGGCGGCCCCATGTCGGCCAGGTCGACGATCGTCTTGCCACCGGCGCGTTGAGAGCCTGCCTTGAGCTGCTCCGCGCGCTCGACGACGCGACGGTAGCGCGCGATCGGGTCGGCCTCGGTGACCGGCAGCTCGACGAACAGCGACGTCAACTCATTGCCGAGCGCGTGCTCCTGATCCTCCGAGCGGATGTTCACCGGCACCTGCGCCCGCAGATCGCCCTGGGGCAGCGCGTCGCCGCGGGAGAGCAGCAGGTGCCGCAGCCCGCCCGCGCACAGCGCGAGCACCACATCGTTGACCGTGCCGCCCAGGCGCGTCTTCGTCGCCTTGACGTCGGCGAGGTCCAGCCGCACGGTGGCGAAGTGGCGCGTGCCGCTCATCGGCCCGTTCAGGCTCGACTGCGGCGCCCCGATCACCTCGTCGCGCACGATCAGCTCGACCGCCGCCCGCACGCGATCGAGTGATTCGTGCGGGTGCAGCGCCGCACCGACACCGGCCCGCGCCCCACGCAGGACCAAGCCGGGCGAGAGCCAGAACCGGCCATTGCCGTGCTCCGCTACCTCCTCGTGACCGTTCGGCAGCGGCTGCAATGGCAGCGGCGCAGCCTCCGGGGAGGCGTCGAGCAGGGCGTCTGCGATGTCAAGCGAGCCGACGCCGTCAACGAGACAGTGGTGCGTCTTCGTCGCCAGCGCCCAGCGCCCCTTCTCGAGCCCATCGACGAGCGTCATCTCCCACAGCGGCCGGTGACGATCCAGGCGGTGCGACCAGAACTCCCCGAGCCACTCGTGCAACTCTGCTTCGCCACCCGGCGCCGGCAGCGTCGCGTGACGCACATGCGCGTCGGAGTCGAACTCCACCGCCGACTCCCACGTCAACCATGTCAGCGGACCGGCATGCGCGCCGGAGAGCTGCTGGGAAAAGCGGGGCAGGATCCCCACCCGCCCGCGCACGTAGTCGCGGAACTCGGCGAAGTCCGGTGTCCCGCCGCCGGGAAGCGGATCGAAGATGAGCGCCGCGCCGATGTGCATGTGCGCCGACTCATCGAACTGCTCCAGCTCGAGGAACATCGTGTCCAGCATGCTCAGCTGCTCACCCATGGCTCTGACTCCCTCCCAGCGTGATCTCGAACTCGAACGTAGCGCGCGCGGCCCGAGTCGGCATCGGAGTGTTTCCGCGTATCGGTGCGTACTTCCCCACGTCCGCGAGTCCCGCCCGCACCTGCGTCCTGGCGGCTCCCTGCGACCACCGCAGTACGGAGTCGCAACGCCGCACCGATCCGCGAGCTGCCGCAGGCACCGGCGGTGCTCACGTCGTGAGCTGACCGTCGCCGCTCAGCCCGGTTCCGTGTCGCACGCGGGGCGGTGATCACGTCCGCGCGCGACGAGGTGAACCATGAACGCACCGTCGTGCTGCGCATCCACCGACTGGAAGCTCGGGCGGAGCACCTCCAGGAAGCGCTCCAGGGGCGGGCTCGTCATCACGTGCCGCCCACCGCTGTCGTCGTAGCTCCACTGCGAGTAGTCCTCGCTCAGCGGTCGCACCTCGAAGCCGGTGCGCCCTGAGAAGCGCGAGTGGTTGAAGCTCGCGAGGTCCTCGCCCACCAGCACCTCGAGGTACATCGCCCCGCCCGGTGCCACCCACGTCGCGGCGGATCGCACCAGCTCGAGGATCCGCTCGGTGCTGCCCAAGTAGCAGTAGGCGGCCCAGAAGCTGGTGATGAGCTCGAAGCTCGCCGGCGCGAAGCTCACCTCGGTCATGTCCGCGCACAGGAACGCCGCGTCCGCGGCCCGCTCTCTCGCGCGCGCAAGCTGTGCTTCGCTGAGATCCACGCCGAGCATCCGTGCGCGTCCGGGAAACTGCGCGAAGTGCCAGCCCTGCCCGCACGCGAGGTCGAGCCAGCGCGGCGGCGCCCCGCCCAGCCCAGAGAGCAGACCGTCCACGATCGCGCGGTTGCGCTCGTGCTTGGCCGCCCATGGGGCAATGTACAGCGACGGGTAGCGCTCGGCGTAGCGCTCGTCGTAGATCGTGTGAGCCCGGTCGGCCGGCGCGCTCACGCGATGTCCTGCGGCTCGTACAGATAGCGGTCGAGGTCCCCGCGCACGATCGGCGCGTCGGCGCGCTTGTTCTGGATGCAGCACCAGTGGAACCGCGCCCTGTCGGGCGGCAGCGGACGCGACGCGCGCACCGCGGCGGCCCACCGCGAGGTGACCTCCGAGCAGACCGTGCGGGAAATCCGGTGGCGAGCGTGGTTGCCGTAGAAGTGCAGGAACAGGTCGCCGGGACGGTGCAGGCGTGGGTGGTTCTGAAGTCCCGTCACGTAACGGATGCGCCGCCGGTCCTCGGGAGCGCTGCGCAGCAGCGCGATCATCGCCTCCTGCTCGCCGATCCCATCCCACACCTCGCCGCCCGTGACGAACTGCGTCTGCTCGTATGCCCGCCGCAGGAACTCGCGCGTCCAACCGGTCGAGCGCACGAGGAACACGCCGGTGTTGATCGGCATGCGCTCCAGGCCGGCCTCGAGCGGCACGCCGATCAGGCGGTAGAACTCGGCGTGAGATTGCACGACCAGGTCGTGGCGCTCGTCGCAAAACCGCTCGAGCCGCTGCTGCTGGTCGGCGACGAGCGTGTCGCTGTCGACCCACAGCGCCCACTCGTGCTCTTCCAGGGCGGCGAGCAGCGCTGGGATCTTGGCCCAGCAGGCAGGCCGGTCGTGGATGCCCGGCGCCTGGGCGCTGAAGTGGTAGCCGTGGCGCTCGCAGTAGGCGCGGTGGCTGTCGATCGCCATCGGCCCGAGCACCTCGTACTTGAGCGTGTGGTTGACACGCGGGACCTCGTTGAAGGTGGTGACCATCACGTCCGCGCGCATCGCCACCGCCCTCGTACGCCGTCCGCGAACGCCTCGGCGATCGCCAGCGGGATCGACCAGCTCCTGCGGAACCGGCCGCGGTAGATGACGGCCAAGCGGCCGGCCGGCTCGCCGAAGCGCGCGTACAGCTCCAGCGCCTCCGGGGAGTCGACCGGAACGCGCCGCAGCCGGCCGCCGGCGAGCAGTAGCACCGCCCGCGAGGACAGCCTGCACTTGGTGCAGGTGTCGCGGTAGAGCAGAATCGGCGGTTCAAGCGTGCGCATGATGGCTGGCGCTCGCTGCCTTCAGGTAGACGTTCACGCGGCTCGCAGCGGCGCGATCGAGGCCGAAGCCCACGAACGCGACCTCCGCCCGCGGCGTGTGCAGCGCCTCCCGCAGGCGCGGGTCGCTCAGGCCGTGCGCGCCGACGAGCGACTCGATCACGGCGGCCCAGCGCCGCGACGAGCGTGGAACGCAGTGGCCGCACACGTCGACCTTCGCATCGCTGAGCTCTCCGGTGCTCAGGGAGAAGCTCGTGCTGAACACCAGGCCTGTGGACGGGATGCGCCGTGACCCGACGGTGCGCCGTAGGAAGTCGTGGACGCCGGCATCCGCGAGCGGCTCGACGCCAAGCGTCGCGAGCGGGACCGGCTGGCGCAGGCGCCAGTAGAGCTTCAGGCGCGCACGCCCGGCGGCTGTCTCCAGGCCGACGCTGAGAGGACTGGCACGACGGCGCAGCGCGTCGATTTGCGCGTGCGCCGCGGACGGGCACGGCAACGTCGACTGCGCCGCCCGTCGGCAGCGCTCCCAATCCTCCTCGGGCGTGTCCCAGCGCGCGCGCACATAGAGCGCCAGGCCCTCGCCGGCGAGCGGCGCCCCGAGCCACAGCACGCCCCGCACGGCGTCCGGACGCTGCTCGAGCGAGCATGGCAGCACGCTGGCAAGCAGGCGCGCGCACGCGCGCTCAAGGGCATCGTCCTTTGACGAAGCGCACAGATCCGCGAGCGCGGCGCGCGCCGTGGCGACACGCTCGGCGCTGCTGCTGGAGTGTGCCCCCGGATCGCCCACGAGCCGCACCGTGCGTCCGCGCGCGTGCGCCGTCACACACACCTGCAGCGGTGTGCCGTCGTTGTTCAGCGTCGAGCGCGTCAGCGGCGCGACGCGGCGAGGACGCCGCAGGAGCATCGCCCCCACGGCATCGACCTGCGCCGCGCCCACACCGCCGAGCTCGGCCGCCAGCGAGAGCAGCGCCGACGATCCGTCGCGCTGCTCCACCGCGCCGTCCCCCTACTAACCTTGTTTTTGCCGGATGACCGTGCTGCCCGGCAGCCCCGGTGCTCCGGGCTTTCCCGCCGTGCCGGGGTTGCCCGGGCTGCCGCCCTGCGCCGCCGGCGGGCCGCCGCCGGCGAGCCCGCCTGCGCCGCCGGGACCCGGCCTGCCCGCCTGCCCCCCGCCCCCGCCGGCCCCGAGCGTGGAGGTCAGCTCGAAGTTGCCCCCCGCCACAATGGTCGTGTATTCGGCAATGATGTTGGGGCCGTTCGCTCCCTTGCCGCCGTTGCCACCGTTGCCACCGTTGCCAGCATTGCCGCCGTTGCCGCCGGCACCGGGGTTTTCGCAGCCGCTCCCGCTGCCGCCGGCGCCGCCGGGGCCCCCGGCCCCTCCCATCCCGCCGTTGCCGCCGTTGCCGCCGAGTCCCCCCGTGGCTTCGCAGACGACCGTGCCGATCAGTTCGCCAATTTCAAAGATGACCGGGCCGGGTGCCGGCGCATCGCCCCCGGGGTTTCCTTCGCTGCCTGGCCCACCGGGCCCGCCAGCGCCGCCGCCGCTGGGCGCGTCGTTGCCATCCCAGTGACACTGTGCGGGGTTGCCCGCCTTGCCGGTGTAGCCGGTTCCGCCTTCCGGCCCGGGTTCGCCGTTGATGCCACTCGCGCTTTTGATGATGAAATCTGCCATCTCAGCCTCTCTGGTCCGTGTTTCGTTTCAAGGGTGACGGTGATCTGGGTGAGCGACCCGCTAGGCGACCTTCTCCAGAACCACCGCCTCCGTCTTGAGGTTGCCGTGCGATGAGACGACACGCCCGCCCTCGTGAATCACGATCTTCCAGGCGAACAGCACGTTCTGCCCCGCGCCGATGGTGAGGACGCTGCCGGCGTTGACGGTCACGGTCAGGAACGGCCAGAAGATGATCTGGAAGTTTTTGAAGGTCGTCTCGATCGGCTCTTTGAAGCCACTGACGAGCTGCGAGTCGCCGAACAGATACGCCGACGCGGCGGTACGCAGGTTGGCGAGCTGCTCCACAGGAACCACCGGACGGGCGGCGACCGCGGGCTCCGGGCGGGCGAGCTCCGCGGCGGCCGCGCGGGCCTCGACCGGCTCACGGTCGACCAGCATCTCCGCCGGCAGCGCCGTCGGGAGCGCGACGCGTGCCCGTGAGAGCACCTCGTCATGGTAGAGAGAGTCGGACAGGCCGATCCAGCGCTTCAAGGTGTCGAGATCCGTCGTGTTCAATAGCTGCGGCCGTACGAAGCTGTGCGCGTCGCCCGCCGCCAGCGTCATCGTGGTGTTGGCCGGAACGACGAGGTCGGTGTGTGTCACCGCCGCCTCGTCGAGACCATAGACGTCGAGTCGGCTGAGGAACTCGGCGCGCTGAGCGTCGGGCAGATTCTCCAACGTGGTAGCCATGGACCCCCCTTGGGCCTGGTGGTTGTCAGTAGGGCGGTGGCACGAGACCGTCACACGCTCGCCCGAACTTCGCCACGCGGCATGGTGCCGCGCAAGCGGGATGCGCCGCGCATCTCGAACGATGCTGCCTCGCGGCAACGTCGCATGTCCGCGCGAGAATTGCAAGAGCCGAACAGTGAAAGCTCGCACGCAGCGGGTCAATTAGATGCTCACACCTTACGATTTGTCTCTCACTCGCCGCAGGCGGTCCAGCTGCGCAGAGGCCCGCCTGGGCGGCGCGAGCGTCTGTGAAACAGCAGGAGGCACACGCAAGCTGGTCAGCTGGCTGAAACCGTCAGCACCGTGCGAGTGCCGTCGGGCTTTTCACCCACGAGCCGCAGCGAGCAGGAGGCCGTCGGCGATCTCCGGCGTGGCGCTGATCTCATCGCTCAACGCGATCCCGATCGGGCATACGAGCAAACGCCGGGGCTCGCCGGGCCCTGTAGGAGGCTCACGAAGGCACCGTGGTCGCCCCCCGCACGGGCCGGCGCAGCGCTAGGCTGAGGTCAAGATATGAGCGCCGCCGCCAATAGCGCCTCGAACGAGCTCTGGGTATGCCACCTGGGCAGCGTCCCC
>CAVWMU010000009.1:0-254054 GCA_963756205.1 uncultured Solirubrobacteraceae bacterium | reverse complement strand
GCGATTCCCGCGGTGCTGAGGCTGCGCGGCCGCGAGGCGCCCGTCGATCTCGACTTCCGCACGTGGGCCACGCGCCACGCCGACGAGCGCACCGCGGCGATGCTCTCGGCGCTGGCCGGCGTTTTCAGCTTCCACCACGACCCCGGCGAGCTGTCGGCGGCGTTCGTGTGGCCGCGCGCCGTCAGGTCGCTGAGCATGCCGCCGGCGGTGCGCTACGCGATCGGCGGCTGGAGCGCCATCGTGGAGTCGCTCGCGGCTCGCGCCGGCGAGCTGGGCGTGGCGATCGAGACGGGCTGCCGCGTCGAGGAGCTGCCGCAGGCGCCGGTGATCGTGGCGACGGAGCTCGGGCAGGCGCGCGAGCTGCTCGCCGACGAGCGCCTGCGCTGGATGAGCGGGCACACGCTGTGCCTCGACCTGGGCCTGCGCCACCGCCGCGGCGACCCGTTCGTGGTCTCCGACCTGGACGAGGCCGGCTGGGTAGAGCGCTTCACCGCCCCCGACCCCTCGCTCGCGCCCGCCGGCGAGGAGGCTCGTGCAGGCGCAGATGCCGATCCGTCCCGGCGAGGACGCCGACCTCGCCGCCGCGCGCTTGGAGCGGCTGCTGGACGCCTCCCTGCCGGACTGGCGCGAGCGCGAGACCTGGCGCCGGCGCCAGGTGATGGACGGGCGCAGCGGCGCGCTCGACATGCCCGGCAGCAGCTGGTGCGACCGTCCCGCCATCGATCGCGGCGACGGCGTGTTCCTGGCGGGCGACATGGTCGCGGCGCCCGGCCTGCTGTCCGAGGTCTCCTGGGCCAGTGGGGTTCAGGCCGCTCAGCTGGCGTTGGCGGCGGCGGCGGTCGAGAAGCCGCAGCTGCGCAGGGTCGCCTGAGCCGCGTCAGCGAGCGCCGGCCATGGCCGCGCGCGTCGCTGGCGCCACGGTCGCAGATCCGGCCCCGACGAACGACGGCGGCGCGATCGCCAGATAGTGCCCGAAGACCGAGTGGCACAGCCGCCGGCTCTCGAACGCGCGCACGACAGCCGTCATTGCGCGGCTGGGCGTGATCTGCCCGACCGCCCGCTGGACGTTCAGCAGCCAGCGGTATTTGCGCGCGTGCGAGTCAGAGAAGGCGCCGTAGCGCGCGAGCGCCTGCTCGCGCGTGCGCCGGCCCTCGAGCACCGCGCGCAGCTCGCGCCCGCAAGCCAGTCCGAAGTACAGCGCCGTGCGGATGCCCTCGGCGGTCAGCGGGAGACAGTGCCCGGCGGAGTCGCCGGCGAAGAACACGCCGTCCTCGACCGCGCGGCGCAGCTGGTGGGGGATCCAGTTGCCCTGGTAGCCGTCGGGGGGCAGGCCCAGGTCGCGAGCGAGCCTGACGGTGGGCTCCTTGACGTGATGGGCGGGCCAGAACGAGCCGACGCCCACGCGCAGCTCGTCGCCGGCGGGGAAGCTCCAGCCGTAGCCGGCGCGGACGTAGCGCGTGGTCGATCCACAGCTCCATCTCCTCGCCGTGGCCCTCGCGGGTGCACCTCCAGGCCGCGCGAGAGACGCGCGTTCGGCGGCTGGATCGGGGTGGCGTTGGAAAGCACGCGGCGCCAGCCGAGCGCGTCGACGATCAGCGGCGCGCGCAGCTCGCCGCGGTCGGTGTGGACGGTCAGCCCCTCGCGGCCGGTCACGGTGGCGGTCTCGAGCTCGAGCTCCGCGCACGCGGCCTGGCTCCACAGCAGCGCGCACAGCTCGCGGTAGTCGAATGTCGAGAACGACCACGGCAGCGACCAGCGCGAGGTGCGGTATGGCGTGTGCACGACCATCTCGTCGAAGCTCTGGCGCCAGGAGTCCATCAGCGCCAGCGCGTGCATCCACGCGGTGGGCATCGCGCACGCCGAGGTCTGGCGCTCTCCGATCTCGTAGCGGTCGATCACGAGCACCCTCGCGCCCGAGCCGGCGAGCTCGCGCGCGACCGCCAGCCCGGCGAAGCTCGCGCCGCATACGAGCACGTCGCAGTCGCGCTCCAGACGGGTTCGCTGCTCGCCCCGCTTGGTCGCTCGCACAGGCATGTGGCCCGCAATGATACGGCTGCGCTACGCTTCGGCCGGTGCAAACAGTGGTAGAGAATCCTCAGGCCCGCGTGGTCGACGGGTCGAACGGGCTCTGCTCGAGGTCGACGGCCAGATCGTCCCCAACTACGACGCGACCTTCCGGTCCATCGAGGAGGGCGAGGTCGTCACCGGCCACGTCGTGCGGATCGACAAGGACGAGGTCCTCGTCGACATCGGCTACAAGTCCGAGGGCGTCATCCCGGCCAACGAGCTGTCGATCCGCAAGTCCGTCGATCCGACCGACGAGGTCCACCTCGGCGAGGAGGTCGACGCGCTCGTCATGACCAAGGAGGACCAGGACGGCCGCCTGATCATGTCCAAGAAGCGCGCCCGCTTCGAGAAGGCGTGGCGGCGCATCGAAACGGCGGCCGAGTCCGGCGAGCCGGTCGAGGGCACCGTCATCGAGGTCGTCAAGGGCGGTCTGATCATCGACCTCGGCGTGCGCGGCTTCCTGCCGGCGTCGCTGGTCGACATCCGCCGCGTGCCGAACCTCGACGAGTACATGGGCACGAAGATCGAGACCAAGGTGATCGAGCTCAACCGCTCGCGCAACAACGTCGTGCTCTCCCGCCGCGCGGTGCTCGAGGAGGAGCGCAAGGAGGTCCGCCAGCAGATCCTCGACCGCCTGCAGCCGGGCCAGGTCGTCGAGGGGCAGATCTCGAACATCGTCGACTTCGGCGCGTTCGTCGACCTCGACGGCATCGACGGCCTGATCCACATCTCCGAGCTTTCGTGGTCGCACGTCAACCACCCGAGCGAGATCCTCAACATCGGCGACACCGTCAAGGTCAAGGTGCTCGACATCGACCGCGACCGCCAGCGCATCTCGCTGGGCCTCAAGCAGACCCAGGAGGACCCGTGGCAGCGGATCGTCGACACCTACAACGTCGGCGACGAGCTCGCGGGCAAGGTCACCAAGGTCGTCACGTTCGGCGCGTTCGTCGAGATCCTCGACGGCGTCGAGGGCCTCGTGCACATCTCCGAGCTCGCCGCGCACCACGTCGAGAGCCCGCGCGAGATCGTCCATCCCGGCGATCAGATCCGCGTGAAGATCCTCGAGATCGACTCCGAGCGCCGGCGCCTGTCGCTTCGGCACAAGCGCGTCGAGGACCAGATCCTTCCCGTCTCCCGCCCCGGCGAGCCCCCACGCGAGCCCGCGGCCGAGACGGAGGCTGGCGCGAGCGCCGCAGAGGGCGAGGCGGTCGCCGAGGCTGTCGAGGCTCCTGAGGCGGCCGAGGCCACGGAGACCGCGGAGGCTGCCGCCGGCCGCCGAGACCGAGGCCGTCGCCTCCACCGAGGCGGTCGCCGCCGCGGAGGCTCCCGAGATCGTCGAGGCCCCTGAGGCTGCCGAGACGGCCGAGGCTCCGCAGGCCGTCGAGAGCCCCGCGAGCGTCGAGGCGCCGGAGGCGGCACAGAGCGACGCGGACGCAGCCGCCGAGCAGCCGGCGACGGCGAACGGCGAGGCGGGCGACGGCGCGCTGACGGCCGAGTCCGCGCATCAGGACTGACGCGAGCTGAGCGTCTCGCAGGAGGCGGAGCGGGTGGTGCCGTTCGTCGGGCTGACGGGCGGCATGGGGTCGGGCAAGTCGACTGCGCTCGAGGCGCTGCGGCGGCTCGGCGCGGAGGTGCTCTCCAGCGACGCGGTCGTGCACGAGCTCTACGAAGGCGAGCAGCTGCGCGACGCGGTGGTCGCCCGCTTCGGGCCGGAGGTGGCTCCGGGGGGTGTGGTCGATCGCGCGGCGGTCGCTAGGCGGGCGTTCGCCTCCGCGGAGGACAGGACGTGGCTCGAGGGCCTGGTGTGGCCGCTGGTGGGGGCCCGCGTGGCGGCGTGGCTCGAGCATGCGCGCGCGATGCGTCCCGCGCCCCCGGCGGCGGTGGTCGAGGTGCCGCTGCTGTTCGAGGCGGGCCTGGATCGGCTGTATGACGCGACGATCGCCGTGATCTCCGAGGAGTCGGTGCGCCACGAGCGGGCCGCGAAGCGTGGACATGCGTCGGTGGACGAGCGGGCCGCGCGCCAGCTCTCCCAGGAGGAGAAGGCGCAAAGAGCGACGTTCGTGGTGCGCAACGACGGCAGCGAGCAGGATCTCGAGCGCGAGCTGTCGGCGGTTCTTGGCAAGCTGGGAGGATGAGCCGGAGGGTCTTTGGCGCGGTCGCCGCGATCGTCGTGACGGCGCTGTTCGTCGGGGTGGTCGTCTCGATGTTCCAGCCCGCGCAGACGAACCTCGCGCTGCCGCTCAGCGACGCGAGCATCATCCGCGAACAGGCCGCCGCGAAGAAGCTCGACCCGGCGCTGATCGCCGCGGTCATCTACGCGGAGACCAGGTTCGACCCGCGGCCGTCCTCGGCGGGCGCTCAGGGCCTGATGCAGATCCTGCCCAGCACCGCCTACTACCTCGCGCACCTGTCCGGCGGCGTCAGCTTCACCGCCAGCGATCTCGCTGAGCCGAGCGTCAACGTCGCCTACGGCAGCTACTACCTGCGCTACCTGCTCGACCACTACGGCGGCGACGAGATGCTCGCCGTCGCCGCGTACAACGCGGGCATGACCAACGTCGACGAATGGGTCGCGCGCGCCCACGCCGAAGGCACCCAGCTCAGCGCCGAGGCGATCCCGTTCCCGGAGACGCGCGAATACGTCCGGCGCGTGCTCAGCGCGCAGGCGGCGTACCGCGCCGCCTATCCGCGGGCGTTGGGGATCCAGTAGGGAGCTGGCTACTGCTAGGGGCGCGACCGCATGCCCGCCTTCAAGCTCGATTCCATCTTCACGCCGACCGCCGACCAGCCGGAGGCGATCGCCGCGCTGGCCGAGGGCGTCGAGGCGGGCGAGCGCTTCCAGACGCTGCTCGGCGCGACGGGCTCGGGCAAGACGATGACGATGGCCAACGTGATCGAGGCGGTGCAGCGCCCGGCGCTCGTGATCGCCCACAACAAGACGCTCGCGGCGCAGCTGTGCAACGAGTTCCGCGAGTTCTTCCCCGAGCAACGCGGTCGAGTACTTCGTCTCCTACTACGACTACTACCAGCCCGAGGCGTACGTCCCCAGCAGCGACCTGTACATCGAGAAGGACTCGGCGATCAACGAGGAGATCGACCGCCTGCGCCACGCGGCCACCGCGGCGCTGTTCGCGCGCGCGGGACGTGATCGTGGCGGCGTCGTGTCCTGCATCTACGGCCTGGGCTCGCCGGAGACGTACTGCAGATGAACATGCAGATGCTCTGCAAGCGCGGCGAGATGATCGACCGCGACGGCGCTGCTGCGCAAGCTGGTCGTCATCCAGTACAAGCGCAACGACTAGCGTGCTCGCGCGCGGCAGCTTCCGCGTGCGGGGCGACACGCTCGAGGTCTTCCCGGCCGTACGCCGAGACGCGCCTTCCGGGTCGAGATGTTCGGCGACGAGGTCGAGCGCCTTCAGCAGCTTCGACCCGCTCACGGGCGAGCTGATCGCGGACGACCTCGAGCACGTGGCGATCTAGCCGGCGACGCACTACAACGTCAAGGAGGGCACGATCGAGGCGGGCGTGGCGGAGATCGGCCGCGAGCTCGAACGAGCGCTGCGCCCAGTTCGAGTCGCGAAGGCAAGCTGCTCGAGTCCCACCGCCTGCGCCAGCGCACGCAGTACGACATGGAGATGCTGCGCGAGATGGGCTTCTGCATCGGCATCGAGAACTACTCGCGCATCCTCGACGGGCGCAGCCCGGGCGACCGCGCCGTACTGCCTGCTCGACTACTTCCCCAACGACTTCCTCTGCTTCGATCGACGAGTCCCACCAGACGGTGCCGCAGATCGGCGGCATGTACGAGGGCGACCGCTCGCGCAAGCAGACGCTCGTCGACTACGGCTTCCGGCTGCCGAGCGCGCTCGACAACCGCCCGCTGACGCTTCGACGAGTTCCTCGTCGATCACGCCGCAGATCGTGTTCGTGTCCGCCACGCCCGGGCGAGTACGAGCGCACGCAGTCCAGCGCGCATCGTCGAGCAGATCATCCGGCCGACCGGGATCGTCGACCCGGAGGTCGAGGTGCGCGAGACCGAGAACCAGATCGACGACCTGATGAACGAGGTGCGGCGAGCGCGTGGATCGCAACGAGCGCGTGCTGGTGACGACGCTGACCAAGAACATGGCCGAGGACCTCACCGACTACCTGCTGGAGATGGGCTTCAAGGCGCGCTACCTGCACTCGGAGATCGACACGCTCGAGCGCATCCAGATCATCCGCGAGCTGCGCCTGGGCGAGTTCGACGTGCTCGTCGGCGTCAACCTGCTGCGCGAGGGTCTCGACCTGCCCGAGGTCTCGCTGGTCGCGATCCTCGACGCCGACAAGGAGGGCTTCCTGCGCGGCGAGACCTCGCTGATCCAGACGATCGGCCGCGCGGCGCGCAACGTCGACGGCACGGTGCTCATGTACGCCGACAAGGAGACCGGCGCGATGCGCGCGGCGATCGACGAGACCGACCGCCGCCGCGCGATCCAGCTCGCCTACAACGAGGAGCACGGCATCACCGCGGCGACGATCGTCAAGGGCATCTCCGACATCGCCGAGTTCCTGCAGGCCGAGTCGAAGGTGCCGCGCGGGCGCAAACGGCGGTCCGCCAAGCGCGCCGCCGGCCGCGAGGGGGTGGGCGGGGGATCGATTCCGCCGAGCTCGAGCAGATGATCGTCGAGCTCGAGGAGGAGATGCTCGCGGCGGCCGAGGACCTGCGCTTCGAGTACGCCGCGCAGCTGCGCGACGAGATGCGCGAGCTGCGCCGCGACCTGCAGGAGATCCGCTCGGCGGGGGCTCCGGCGGGCGCGATCTTGCCCGACGAGACTCCGACCGGCGACATCGCTTAGGATGCCCGCCGTGGACTTCGATCGGCAGGCAATCGAGCGAAGGGACTTCCCGATCGGCAGGCGCGGCTATGACCCGGCAGCCGTCGACGCCCACCTGCGCGCGCTCGCCGACGAGTACGAGCAGCTCCAGCGCGCGGCCTTCACCGGCGGCGCCGACGTATCGGTCGCCTCGACCGCGGGCAGCCAGGTGCAGAGCATCCTGCAGGCGGCGGAGACCGCAGCCGCGGAAATCGAGCGTCACGCGCTGGAGAACGCGCGTCAGGTGCGCGAGGACGCCGATCGCGACGCCGACCGCACCCGCGAAGAGGCGGTCGAGCGCGCGCGCCAGCACGTCGCCGCGGTCGCGCAGGTGACCGCGAGGCTGCTGGAGCACGTCGGCTCGATGGACGGCGAGGTGAGCGCCCTCGTGGAGAGCATGCGCGCCGGCGCCGGGCGCCTGGCCGCCGACCTGTCGGCGGTGGAGACCGGCATGAGCGAGCTCTACGACGCCGCCTCGGGGCGAGGCGTGGCGATGCCCGAGCCCGAGCCGCCGCGCCAGTTCGAACCCGAACCGCGCCAGTACGAGCCGGAGCCGCCGCCGCGGCCGTTCGAACGGGAGCTCGACAGCGCGCTCCAGGAGGCGCCGCAGCCGGTGGGCGCGCAGGTCCAGGCGGGAGCCCAGGAGGGCGGGGCCGGTGGCAGCGACGTCGACGGCGCGCGCCTGATCGCGCTCAACATGGCGCTCAACGGCGATCCCGCGCGGACACCGAGCGCTACCTCGCCGAGAACTTCCAGCTGCCCGATCGGCTCAACTGATAGACGAGGTCTACTCCGCAATCGAGGGCTAGGCCAATCCGCGCAAATTGCGCGCATGTGAGCACCGTGCGGGCGAACATCTGTTCGCCCGCGTATCATGGATGGCAGATGCCGCAGAGCAACCAGATCGTCGTCTCGGGCGCCCGCGAGCACAACCTCAAGGACATCTCGCTCACGCTGCCGCGCGATCGCCCTGATCGTCATCACCGGCCTGTCGGGCTCGGGCAAGTCGTAGCCTCGCCTTCGACACGATCTACGCCGAAGGCCAGCGCCGCTACGTCGAGTCGCTGTCGGCCTACGCGCGCCAGTTCCTCGGCCAGATGGACAAGCCGGACGTCGACTCGATCGAGGGCCTGTCGCCGGCGATCTCGATCGACCAGAAGACGACCTCGCGCAACCCGCGCTCGACGGTCGGCACGGTCACCGAGATCTACGACTACCTGCGCCTGCTGTGCGCGCGCGTCGGCCAAGCCGCACTGCCCGATCTGCGGGCGCCCGATCGAGGGCCAGTCGGTCGAGCAGATCATCGACCAGGTGATCGAGCTCGCGGAGGGCACGCGGTTCATGGTGCTCGCGCCGGTCGTGCGCGGCCGCAAGGGCGAGTACGGCAAGCTGCTCGAGAGCTGCGCGCCGACGGCTTCGCGCGCGTGAAGATCGACGGCGCGTGCGCATGCTCGACGAGTCGATCGAGCTCGACAAGAAGCTACAAGCACGACATCTCGGTGGTGGTCGACCGGCTGGTCATGCGCCACGACGTGCGCAGGCGCCTGGCGGACTCGATCGAGACGGCGGTCGCGCTGGCCGACGGCCTGATCGAGATCGAGATCGCGGCTCGGCACGGCGAGCTGACTCCGCGCCGGACAGCGGCGGCGATGGGCGCGAGCGGCCCGTCGGGCGCGCGCAGCCGCGGGCGGCGCAGATCGTGCCGGGCGGGCGCCGGAGCCGGGGACGCTGTTCACCTTCTCCGAGAGCTTCGCGTGCCCGGCACGGCCCGTCGCTGGTGGAGCTCGAGCCGCGCATCTTCTCGTTCAACTCCCCGCACGGCGCCTGCCCGGCCTGCACGGGCCTCGGCTCGCAGATGGAGATCGACCCCGAGCTGGTGGTGCCCGACCCGTCGCTGTCGATCAGCGAGGGCGCGCTGCGCCGTGGGCGAGCAGCGCGTCGAACTACTACGAGCAGATGACCGAGGCGATCGCGAGCGCTACGACGTCGACCTCGACACGCCCGTGGGAGGATCTGCCAGACGAGCAGCGCGACCTGTTCCTGTACGGCACCCGGCGACCGCGTCGCAGGTGCGCTACCGCAACCACTACGGGCGCCGGCGCTCGTACGCGGCGCGGTTCCACGGCATCGTCGCCAACCTCCAGCGCCGCTACGGCGAGACCGACTCGGAGCTCGACGCGCGAGAAGATCGAGGAGTACATGTCGCTGCGCGCCGTGCCCGGTGTGCGACGGCGCGCGGCTGCGGCCGGAGTCGCGCGCGGTGCTGGTCGGCGGGCACGCAGCATCGACGAGTTCACGCGCTGTCGGCGGCAGGGCCCTCGACTGGCTGCGAGACGCTCGAGCTGACCGAGACCGAGCAGGCACGTCGGCGGCTGATCCTGCGCGAGATCACCGAGCGGCTGCGGTTCCTGGACGACGTCGGCGTCGGCTACCTCACGCTCGACCGCGCCGCGGCCACGCTGTCGGGCGGCGAGGCGCAGCGCATCCGCCTGGCCACCCAGATCGGCTCCGCGCTGGTCGGCGTGCTCTACATCCTCGACGAGCCATCGATCGGCCTGCACCAGCGCGACAACTCGCAGCTCATCGACGACGCTCGAGCGGCTGCGCGACCTCGGCAACACGGTGATCGTGGTCGAGCACGACGAGGAGACGATGCGCGCGGCCGACCACCTCGTCGACATCGGGCCCGGCGCCGGCGAGCACGGCGGCCGGATCGTGGCGCAGGGGACCGCCGGCGCAGGTCGCAGACGGTCCGGCGTCGCTCACCGGGCAGTACCTCGCCGGCACGCGCACGATCGAGGTGCCCGGGCGCCGGCGCACGCCGAGCGGCTACATCGCGATCGTGGGCGCGAGCGAGCACAACCTGCAGCACATCGACGTGCACGTTCCCGCTGGGCGTGCTCACGTGCGTGACCGGCGTGTCGGGCTCGGGCAAGTCGACGCTGGTCAACGACGTCCTCTACAAGGCGGTGGCCAACCGCCTGCACCGCGCGCGCCAAGCGCCCGGGCGGCGCACCGCGGCGATCGACGGCCTCGAGCAGCTCGACAAGGTCATCGACATCGACCAGTCGCCGATCGGCCGCACGCCGCGCTCGAACCCGGCGACCTACACCGGCGCTGTTCGACGCAGATCCGCGACCTCTTCGCGAAGACGCCAGGAGGCGCGCGCGCGCGGCTACAAGCCGGGGCGCTTCAGCTTCAACGTCAAGGGCGGGCGCTGCGAGGTGTGCCAGGGCGACGGGCAGATCAAGATCGAGATGCACTTCCTGCCCGACGTCTACGTGCCCTGCGAGCAGTGCAACGGCAAGCGCTACAACCGCGAGACGCTCGAGGTCCGCTTCAAGGGCAAGAACATCGCCGACGTGCTCGACATGACGGTCGAGGAGGCGCTGCGAGTTCTTCGCGCACATCCCGCAAGATCGCGCCGGCGCCTGGAGACGCTCACGACGTCGGCCTCGGCTACATCCGGCTCGGCCAGCCGGCGACGACGCTCTCGGGCGGCGAGGCCCAGCGCGTCAAGCTCGCCACCGAGCTGTCGCAAGGTCGCGACCGGGCGCGACGCTCTACATCCTCGACGAGCCGACCACCGGCCTGCACTTCGCCGACATCGCAGCACCTGCTCGACGTGCTCCAGCGGCTCGTCGACGCGGGCAACACGTCGTCGTGATCGAGCACAACCTCGACGTCATCAAGACCGCCGACTGGATCATCGACCTCGGCCCCGAGGGCGGCGAGGAGGGCGGCATGGCGATCGCGGTGGGCACGCCGGAGGAGGTCGCCGCGGAGCCGCAGTCGCACACCGGCCAGTTCCTCGCCGAGCTGCTGACGCCGGCGACCAGGCGCCGCACGGTCAACACCGGCAAGGGCCCGCGCAAACGGCGCGCAAAGGTCGCCGCCTGAGCGCGATGGCCGCCGGCGAGGGCGACGCTCGGGCCCCTGCCAGCGCGGGCGAGCTGGCGCGCGAGGCGCGCCTGTGGGCGCAGAAGTGGCGCTGGTATGAGCGCAACTCGCTGCCGTGGAACCGAGCGCGCATCCACTGGGAGCTGATGCGCCGCGAGGCGTTCGCGCGCTGGCCGCTGCACGGCAACGTGCTGGAGGCGCTGCGCGAGGGACGCCTCCAGGTCGGCGCGCACGCGCTGCTCGAGCCGGGGGTGTGGATCACAGCGCCGGGCGCCGCGCGCGTGCGGATCGGCGCGGGCACGTTCCTGAACATGGGCGTGATGCTCGCCGCGCAAGAGCTGGTGGAGATCGGCGAGCACTGCATGCTCGCCAACGGCTGCTTCGTCTCCGACGCCAACCACCGCCACGACGACCTCGACAAGCCGATCACGTGGCAGGGGTTCGAGAGCAAGGGCCCGACGCGCATCGGCGACAACTGCTGGCTCGGCGCCAACGTGGTCGTCACCAGCGGCGTCACCATCGGAGAGCGCTGCGTGATCGGCGCCAACAGCGTCGTCACGCACGACATTGAGCCGTTCTCGATCGCGGCGGGGGCGCCCGCGCGGGTGCTGCGGCGGATCGAGCACGGCGCCTGACCAGGGCGCTGGCCGGGACCTGTGCCAACCAGGGTGCTCGCCGGAGCTGTGCCGACCTGGGCACTCGCCGCGAACCTGTAGCGTCCCGCGCATGGACCTGAGTGAAGCGATGCGCTGCGCGCCGACGAGCCGGCGCTTCGGCGACGAGCCAGTCCCCGCCGATGCGATCGAGCGGGCGCTCGACAGCGCCCGCTTTGCCCCCAGCGGTGGTAATCGCCAAGGCTGGCGGGTGATCGTCGTGCGCGACCCTGAGCTGCGCATGGCGCTGCGCGACCTGTACCTGCCGGGCTGGCGCGCGTACATGGAGCACACGGGCGGCGCCGCGGTGCTGGCCGACCCCGAGGCGTTCGACCGCGCGACCATCCGCAGGGTGCAGGGCGCCAACGAGTACGCCGAGCGCCTGCACGAGGTGCCTGTGCACCTCGTCGTGGGGGTGCGCCTGAGCGACCTCGCCGTCACCGACGCGCAGCTGCCGCGCCAGAGCATCGTCGGCGGCGCCTCCATCTACCCGTTCGTGCAGAACCTGCTGCTGGCGCTGCGCGGCGAGGGCCTCGGCGCGGCGATGACGACGCTGCTGGTGCCCGCCGAGACCGAGGTCAGGCAGTTGCTCGAGATCCCCGAGGAGATCGCGCTGGCGGCGCACATCGGCGTCGGGCACCGCGCCGACCCGTGGCCGCAGGAGCTCGCCCGCAGGCCGGTGTCCGAGTTCGCGTTCGCCGATCGCTACGGCACGCCGCTGAGCTGACGCCGCCGGCGGCTGGCGCGAGCCTGGTGTCCATCCAGTCTGGAGTTCGAATGTGCGAAACTACGCGCCGCTGCGCTTCGGCCGCGAGAGGAGACCTGGGAGAGCGATGGGGGCATCGAGCGGTGGTCGGTGGGGGCTCACGGTGATCGTCGCCGTCTGCGTTGCGCTCGCGTCGCCAGCGGGGGCCGCAGCGTCTTCGTGCAGCGATGAATTCACCGGGCCGAGCGGGGGGTCGTGGGCGACTGCGTCGAATTGGGGCGCCGGCCTGCCTGGCGCTTCGACGGTCGTCTGCTGGGATGCGTCGAAGACAGTCGTTGTCGACGAAGGCGCTCAGAGCGCCGACTCGATCGCCGCGGGCGGGAGTCTGGTCGTCCGGGCCGCAGGACGGCTGGATCTGGTGAGCGCTTCGGACTCCTCGACGTTGAGTGGCACGGTCGAAACGGGCGGAGCTGGTGTATTGGAAGTTCATGGGCATCTCGCCTGCGGGGCAGGCGCGGTGGGCGGTGGCACGATCACCGTCGACGGCGCGCTCGAATGCCCCGCGACGATCACCGGCGGCGGCCATCTGGGCGGTGTCGGGAACGTCGCCTCGGTCGTCAACGGAGGCGGCACCGTCGAACCGGGGGACGGCACGACGGCGGGGGGTCTCACGGTCGGCTCCTATACGCAGGGAGCCGATGGGACGCTGAGCGTACGCCAGGAAACGGCCGAAGGCGGTCTGAGCGACCATCTGCTGCATGCGACGGGACAGGTCGAGCTGGGTGGGACGGTCGAGCTCGCCCCCGCTTCGCCGCCGGCGAGCTTTCTCGTGATCGATAGTGCCTCTGAACCGCAGGGCTACTTCGCACACGTGATCGCTCCGAGCCTCGGTTCGCCATGGACGATCGGCTACGGACCCCACGGTGCGATCGCCGTCTCTGGCGGATCGGTACCCGTCGTGCCGCAGGTCATGGGCTCGCTGCAGGCAGGAGGGACGATCTCGTGCGGGCTCGGAGATGTGGGATCGGCACCCGTGTGGGAGCCGCGAGGGGAAGTCGCCTACGCATGGAACGGCCCGTTCTTCGAAGCGGGGTTCCCGGGGCCGATCGGCCCACGTGCATCTCACCCGGGGCTGCTCGCCGAACAGCTCGACCCGCAGCTGGATGCGTACCACACCGCGAGCGTCGCTGTGCCCGCCGACGCCGTCGGGTTCCGGATTGCGTGCTCTATCCGCTACTGGATGCCGGCCGGCGGCTCGCGGTCCTCCGTGACCGAAGGCGGGGAATCGGCGCCCACGAAGATCGCGGGCCCGTATCGCAGCGTCGGCGCTCCGGCCATCGCTGGCAGTCCGATACCGGGCAGCCACCTCACCTGCTCGCCGGGACGCTGGGAAGGCACGCCGGGCTCGATCACCTATGTGTGGATGCGGGGCCAGCAGGGTGGCGACGAAAGCGAGAACTGGGTCGGTGTCGGCGTCGGCCCCCGCTACACCGTGCGCGATGCGGACGGGGGCGCGACGCTCGCCTGCATCGTCACGGCGCGCTACGGCGCGATCGCCGTCCCGGCCGAAGCATCCCTCGCGGTGCCGGCACGCCCACAGCCAACGCTCTGCTCGCGACGGCCCCTGACACTGGTGTCGGGCCGCCCGGCAGCGGACGGGATGCTGCTGTTCGGTGCAGCCGCTCAGTGGTTCTTCGGCCACCGAGTTGTCCTGCTCCACCGAGTCGCGGGAGGTCGAAAGTGGCGCCGGGTCGCGACCGGTCGCGTTAACGGCAGCGGCTACTTCACATTGCGAGTGAGAGCGCGAGGAGGTGCCCCAGGGGGATCGTTCCGCGTTGCGATCGGGCGTACTCTGTCGAACGTCCTCGATTTTCCGGGTGCTCTGCAGATCGTCTCGGACCGCTCGCGGCCGGGCGAATCCGTGGTCGACCTCGGGCTGTCCTCCGCGACGCGGTCTGGCGGAAGGGTGACGGTCTCTCAGCTCAACGCCAGCTGCTCGTCCGGTCCGCAGATCGCTGCCGCCAGGCTCGGCGCTGGCGGCGATCTACAGGTGCGACTGACCGCGGCACGGGGAACTGGCCTCGGCTACTACCTGGCGAGTGCGACGGTCGGACATACGGGCTTCTCGATCGAGCTGATCGTACCCGCGCTACCGCTACTACTGGCCCGCTGACGCGGCCCTACCTTTCGACCACGCCCACATCCCGCTGCCCGTCGCCTACCTACGTCGCCGTCGGGCGGAGAACTACATGCTGCGAAAGTCGGGGTCGGACTTGGTTGGGCGCTGCTTTCCACCGGGCGCGGAAGCCAGGCTCCGGCCTTACGTATACGGCATTGGGTCTAGCTCACACCCGCCGTCGCCAGCTGCTCCTGCAGCTCGGCCAGCTCGCCCGGGTCGATCGAGTAGGAGTGCTCGGGGCCGGGGTAGCGGCGCGTGCGCACGTCCTCGGCGTACGCGGTGACGCCGTCGTTCATCTCCTGCTGCAGGTTCGCGTAGCGCTTGACGAAGCGCGCGCCGAGCCCGTCGCGGATGCCGAGCAGGTCGTGGAAGACGAGCACCTGCCCGTCGGTCGCGGGCCCCGCGCCGATGCCGATCACGGGGATCTCCAGCAGCGGCATCAGCTCCTCGGTGACGGCGCTGGGGATCGCCTCGAACACGAGCGCGAAGCAGCCGGCCTGCCTGCAGCGCGAGCGCCTCCGCGGCGATGCGCGCGGCGGCCGCGGCCGTGCGCCCCTGCGCCTTCCAGCCGCCGAGCGCGGTCGCGGTCTGCGGCGTGAGGCCGACGTGGCCCATCACCGGGATGCCCGCGCCGACGATCGCGCGGGCGCGCGCTGACCGACGCCTCGCCGCCGCCCTCGAGCTTGACCACGTCGCAGCCGGCCTCCTTGACCATCCGCATCGCCGTCGTGATCGCCTGCTCGTCGGAGACCTCGTAGGAGCCGAACGGCAGGTCGCCGATCAACAGCGGCGTGCGCAGGCCGCGGCGCACGGCGCGCGCGAGCACCAGCATGTCGTCGAGCTCCACCGGCGTCGTGGCGCTGTAGCCGAGCACCGTGGTCGCCGCCGAGTCGCCGACCAGCACCAGGTCCACGCCCGCCGCCTCCGCGGCGCGCGCGCTCGGGTAGTCGTAGGCGGTGACCATCACGATCGGTTCGCCGAGCCGCTTCTTCTCGATCAGCAGCGGCAGCGTCATCGGCAGGCGGCCGGGGTCGGATGGGGCCTGGATCGTGGGGTGGCTTGACATGGTGCGTTCCTCTCTGACGCGGTTGACGCTCGCTCTCAGGAGAGCAGGGTCGCCACCTGCTCGTCGATGGTGATGATGCGGTTGGTGTCGGCCTCCACGTGGACGACCCGCGGCGCGTAGCGCTCGAGGTCGGCCTCGTCGTAGGAGCCGTAGGAGATGACGATGATCGTGTCGCCGCGGTGCACGAGGCGGGCGGCGGCGCCGTTGACGCACATCTCGCCCGAGCCCCGCTCGCCGGGGATCGTGTAGGTCTCGAAGCGCGCGCCGTTGTCGACGTCGACGACGTGCACCTGCTCGTACTCGAGCATGTCCGCCGCCTCCAGCAGCTCGGGGTCGATCGTGATCGAGCCGACGTAGTGCAGGTCGCAGTCGGTGACCGTCGCGCGGTGGATCTTCGACTTGAGCATCACGCGCTGCATGTTGCGATCGCCTCTCCTTCGAGCGGTTGACGGACGGGTGAAAGGATCGTGTTGTCGATCAGGCGCACCTCGCCGACGCGCGCGGCGAGCGCCAGCAGCGCGTCCTCGAGAGCGTGGCGATCGGCTCGAGCGTGTCCGGCTCGACGAGCGCCACGTACTCGGGCTCGACGTCGACGGGCGCATCGCCGCGCGCGACGCCTCGAGCAGCGCCTGCGCCGAGCGCTCGCCCTCGCCGCGCCAGCGCGCGCGCGGCGTCCAGCGCCGCGGGCAGCGCGAGCGCCCGGGCGCGCTCGTCGGGGGACAGCAGCGCGTTGCGGCTGGACATCGCCAGGCCGTCGGGCTCGCGCACGGTGGGCAGCGCCTCGATCGCGACCGGCAGGTTCAGGTCGCTCGCGAGCCGGCGTGATCACCACCACCTGCTGGGCGTCCTTCTGGCCGAAGTACGCGACGTCGGGCAGCGCCATGCACAGCAGCTTCGTCACCACCGTGGCGACGCCGCGGAAGTGCTCGGCGCCGCGCGCGGCGCCCTCCAGGCGCTCGGTCAGGCCCAGCACCTCGACGCGTCGTGGCGAAGCCCCGCGGGTAGACCTCCTCGACCGACGGCGCGAACAGCACGTCCGCGCCCGCCGCCGCCGCGAGCTCGGCGTCGCGGCGCTCGTCGCGCGGGTAGCGCTCGAGGTCGGAGCGCTCGTTGAACTGCGCGGGGTTGACGAACAGCGAGACCACCACCACGTCGCAGCGCTCGCGCGCGCGGTGCGAGCAGCGAGAGGTGGCCGTCGTGCAGCGCGCCCATCGTCGGCACCAGCCCGATCGTGCAGCCCGTCGCGGCGCGCGGGCGCGAGCGCCGCGCGCAGCTCGGCCACCGTGCGCACGGTCCTCATGCGCGCGACCAGGCTCGGTGGTGGTGGGGGCTCATCGGCTTCGGTCCAGTTCCCTGCGGATACCGGCGCGACTTCAGATGTCCAGCGGGTGCTGCGTCAGGTCCACTCGAGCAAGCTCGTTGGCGGCCTGCAGGAGAAATGATACAGACGTAGGGCCGCGTGTAAATGGGGCGCGGCACGTGTGCCCAACTCACATGGCCGGTGGCCCGGCTTACCAAGCGTCGACGTTCGGGCGCTTCTTGCCGGGGCGCGCCCGCCAGTCGCCGGAGTGCTCGTCGAACAGCGTCGCGATCCAGCGGCGCGAGTCGGCCGGGTCGATCACGTCGTCGATCTCGAAGTACGCGGCCATGTTCACGCGCCTTGCCGCGCTCGTACGCCCGCGGCCACCATGCTGCTCGAACAGCGCGCTCGCGCTCTGCTCGGGTCCTCGATCGCGTCGAGCTCCCGGCGGATGCCCAGCCGCACCGCGCCCTCCAGGCCCATGCCGCCGAACTCGCCGGTCGGCCACGCGACGGTGAACAGCGGCGCCCGGAAGCTGCCGCCGGCCATCGCCTGCGCGCCGAGCCCGTAGCCCTTGCGCAGCACGATCGTGAAGATCGGCACGGTCAGGTTGGCGCCGGCCGACGAACATGCGCGCGAAGTGGCGCACCAGCGCGGTCGCTCCGCGTCCGGGCCCGACCATGAAGCCGGGCGTGTCGCACAGGAACAGCAGCGGCAGGTCGAACGCGTCGCACAGCTGCATGAAGCGCGCCGCCTTGTCGGCGCCGTCGCGCGTCGATCGCGCCGCCCAGATGCTTCGGGTCGTTGGCGACCACGCCCGAGCGGCGCGGCCCTCGACGCGGGCGAGCGCCGTCACCATCCCGGGCGCCGAAGCCGCCGCGCAGCTCCAGCACCGAGCCCGTCGTCGCGCAGCATCGTCGCACCGACACGCGCGCACGTCGTAGACGCGCAGCGTCTGCTCGGGGATCAGTCGCGCGCAGCAGCCGCTGGTCGGCGCATCGTCCCAGCTCGCCGACGGCGGTCCCTGGAAGTAGGACAGGTAGCGCTTGGCCAGCGCCACCGCCTCGGCCTCGTCGGCCGCCGCGCAGGTCGACCACGCCGTTGGCGTACTGCACGTCGATCGGCCCGACCTCCTCGGGCGCGTAAGACGCCGAGGCCGCCGCCCTCGATCATCGCCGGGCCGCCCATGCCGATGTTGGAGTCCTCGGTGGCGATGACCACGTCGCAGCAGCCGAGCAGCGCGGCGTTGCCGGCGAAGCAGCAGCCCGAGGCGATGCCGACCAGCGGCACCAGGCCGCTCGAGCTGCGCGAACAGCTCGAACGCCCGGCAGTCGAGGCCGGCGACGATCGGCATGTCGGCGTCGCCCGGGCCGCCCGCCGCCGCCCTCGGCGAACAGCACCACCGGCAGCCGCCGGCGCTCGCGCGAGCTCGAACAGGCGGTCCTTCTTGCGGTGGTTCCGCATGCCCTGGGTGCCGGCCAGCACGGTGTAGTCGTAGGACATCACCACGCACGCGTGCGCCCGTCGACGCGTCGCCGTTGACCCGCCGATCCCGCGACCAGCCCGTCGGCCGGCGTGCGCTCGATCAGCTCCTCGCGCGAGCGGCGGCGCTCCTGCGCGGCGATACAGCAGCGGCCCGTACTCGACGAAGCTGCCGGCGTCGACGCAGGTCCGCGATGTTCTCGCGCGCCGTGCGCCGCCCGCGCTCGCGCCGGCGCGCGACCGCGTCCGGGCGCGCGGCGTCGAGGCCGAGCTCGTGACGCTCGCGCACCGCGCGCAGGTCCGCCCGCTCCCCGCCCGCCGGCTGCTCCGGTGCGCGCGCGGCGCTCGCCCCGCGCGGCCCCGTCGCCGCCGAGCTCCAGCTCCGCGGACGTCGAGCGTCAGCAGCAGCTGGCCCTCCTGCACCGCGTCGCCGACGGCCACCGCCAGCGCGCGCACGACGCCGTCGACTCTCCGCCAGCACCTCGTGCTCCATCTTCATCGCCTCCAGCACCACCACCGCGCTGTCCGCGCCGACCTGCTCCTCGCGCGCGTGCGGGATCGCGACCACGACGCCCGCGAACGGGGCCGTCACCGCGTGCTCGGAGGATGAGGCCATCGCGAGATCATCGCTCAACGCCGTCGGCCCGGTCGGGCCGCGCCGGCGCGCGGTGCGCTGCAGCACGTGCTCTCGATCAAGCGGGCTCTCGCCGCGAGCAAATACCATCCCGCGCGTGTCCTCGCAGGAGCGCGAGCTGTCGGCGCCCGAGCGGCGTGAGGCCCTGAAGGAGGTGCTCGCGCAGGCGCGCGCCTGCACGCGCTGCCCCGAGCTCGCCGCCACGCGCAAAACGGTCGTGTTCGGCGCCGGCAACGCCGACGCCGAGCTGATGTTCGTGGGCGAGGCCCCCGGGGCGAGCGAGGACGAGCAGGGCGTGCCGTTCGTCGGGCGCGCGGGCAAGCTGCTCGAGCACGCTGCTCGGCGAGATCGGGATCGAGCGCGGCGACGTGTTCATCGCGAACGTGCTCAAGTGCCGGCCGCCCGGCAATCGCGACCCGCAGCCGATCGAGATCGAGAACTGCCAGGAGTACCTGCTGCAGCCAGGTCGAGCTGATCCAGCCGACGGTGATCTGCACGCTCGGCAACTTCTCGACCAAGCTCCTGCGCGGGGACCCGACGGGGATCACGCGCCTGCACGGTCAGCCGGAGGTGCTCGTGCTGGGCCGGCGCGCGGTGCGCCTGTACCCGATCTACCACCCCGCCGCGGCGCTGTACACGCCGCGGATGCTCGAGACGCTGCGCGAGGACTTCATGCGCCTGCCCGCGCTGCTCGCCGAGGGCGCGCCCGAGCAGCCGTCGCTCGAGGAGCTGCCGGAGCTCGACGAGACGCCGGAGTCCTCGGTGGATCCCGGTGGGGCGTCCGCCGGCGGGTCGCCGAGCGCGATCGAGCATGGCGCCGAGGTCGACCAGCTGGGACTGTTCTAGACGCCCCTGGACGCCCGTATGCTGCCATTTTCCCTGCAAAGCAGGGGTTTCCAAGGAGCGGTCGAAAGATATCGCTCAGGTCCTAAAGTAGGTAGGCAAGGCTGCCGATGAAGGTCCTGTCTCCATCCCTCCAGGAGTAACCGACCGGCCCGCGTTCCATTCTCCCGCGGGCCGGTCTTTTTTTGCCCCGGACCCGGATGGCGGGCGCGGCGCGCGCAGGCTTTAGAGTCTGATGGTGGCCGTGCGCAGCATCGAAACGAGTGGTCCCACCGAGACCGAATCGCTGGGCGCCGAGTTGGCGGGCGCGCTCGCCGACGGTGACGTGGTGCTCGTGCGCGGCGAGCTCGGCTCGGGCAAGACCACGCTCGTGCGCGGCGCCGCCCGCGCGCTTGGCGTCAGCGACCCCGTCACCAGCCCCACGTTCAGCATCGGCCACCGCTACACGGCGCCTGGCGTGACCGTTTCGCACCTGGATCTGTACCGGCTGGCGGGGCTCGCGCGCGAGGACCCGGCGCTGCTGGACGACTACCTCGGGCCGGGACGGATCGCGTTCGTGGAGTGGCCGGAGGACGCGCACGCGGGGCTCGCCGACGCGCGCTTGCGCGTGACGCTCAGCCACTCTGGCGGCGATCGCCGCCGGATCGACGTCGACGAGCTGCCCGGCGCGCAGGGGGACGCGCCGCGATGATCGTGCTCGGCCTCGACACCTCGACGCCGTCGACCGCCGTGGCCGTGCGCTTGGCGGACGGCGGCACCGCGCAGGCGCGCGATGACCCGCCCGCGGGCGCGCACCCTGGGCACGCGACGCGGCTGCTCGAGCTGGCCGGCGAGGTGCTGGCGCGCAGCGGCATCGGCTGGAGCGCGATCGACCGCGTCGCGGTGGGGGTCGGGCCGGGCACGTTCACGGGGCTGCGCGTCGGCGTGGCCACCGCGCGCGGCCTCGCGCAGTCGCTGTCGGTGGAGCTAGCCGGCGTGTCCAGCCCGCGCGCGCTCGCATGGGGGGCCTTCGCCGCGACGGCCACCGAGGGAGGCGTTGAGCATGCCGGCCCGCAGACGTCGCGGGAGGGCGTGCTGGCGGTGATCGACGCGCGCCGCGGCGAGGCGTTCGCGGCGGCGTACGAGCTCGGCGAGGACGGCGCGCCGCGGGAGTTCGCGAGCCCGCGCGCGCTCGCGCCGCAGGCGCTCGCGACGGTCATCGCCGAGGCGCAGGCCGAGGCGGGCGGCGCGCCGCGGCGGTGGCTGGCGGTGGGCGACGGCGCGGTGCGCTTCCGCGAGCAGCTCGAGTCCGCCGGCGCGCGCGTGCCGCCGGACACATCGCCCCTGCATCTGGTCAGCGGCGCGGCCGTGTGCGAGCTGGGCGCGCGCGCGGCGCCGGCGAGCCTGCACGAGATCGTGCCCGACTACCGGCGGCGCCCCGACGCGGAGCTAGCCTTGGCGGGTGCCACGAGAGCAGAGCCCGCTTGAGATGACCGAGCGCACCGTCCCCGCATCGTCCCCGAAGGGGGAGGGGGAGCAACCCGGGCAGGCGTTGCCCGTCGAGATCGGCCGGCTGAGCTACCAGGACCTGCCGCAGGTGATCGCGATCGAGCGGCGCGTGTTCCCGACGCCGTGGTCGCTTGCGATGTTTGTGCTCGAGCTCTCCAAGCAGTCGGGCATCTGCCTGGCGGCGAGCCTGCGCGGCGCCGACGGGCAGCGGCGGCTCGTCGGCTACCTGATCTGCTCGCGCTACGACACCGTGTGGCATGTCATGAACGTGGCCGTCGACCGCGACTACCAGCACCGGGGGCTCGCTTCGGCGATGCTCGCCGAGCTGTACGAGCGCGTCGGCGATGTGCGCGCGCGCTTCACGCTCGAGGTGCGCCGCTCCAATCACGTCGCCATCCACCTATATGAACGCGAGGGCTTCCGCGCGGCGGGCATGCGCCGCCGCTACTACCAGGACAACGGCGAGGACGCGCTCGTGATGTGGCGCACGCCGGCGACGCTCGAAGGCTCGCTCGGCGACGTGCCCAATCCTGACGGGCGGGCGGGACTCTGATTCACGAGCGGGGCTTCAGTTGACGATCCTCGCACTGGAGACCAGCTGCGACGACACGTGCGCGGCGGTGCTCGACGCCGGCGGGCGCCTGCGCTCGAGCGTCGTCTCCTCCCAGGAGCAGCACGCGCGCTTCGGCGGCGTCGTCCCGGAGATCGCCTCGCGCCACCACCTCGAGCTGGTCAACGCGATCGTCGAGCAGGCGCTCGAGCGCGCGGACGCGACGCTCGACGATGTTGGGCTGATCGCCGCCACGCAGGGGCCGGGGCTGGTGGGGGCGCTGCTCGTCGGCCTCTCCACCGCCAAGGCGCTCGCCGCCGCCAGGGAGCTCCCGTTCGCGCCCGTCGACCACCTGCAGGGACACGTCGCCGCGAACTTCCTCGCCGGCGCCGGTACCGGCGCAAACGCCGGGTCCGGGCCCGCGCAGGACGCGTCCGCGGCCGACGACGGCCCGTTCGAGCCGCCGTTCGTGTGCCTGATCGCGAGCGGCGGGCACACGCTGCTGGCGCTCGTGACCGAGCACGACGGCTACGAGGTGCTCGGCCGCACGCTCGACGACGCCGCCGGCGAGGCGTTCGACAAGGGGGCGCGGATGCTCGGCCTGGGCTTTCCCGGCGGGCCCGCGCTCGAGCGCCTGGCCGCCGGCGGCGACCCGCAGGCGTTCTCGTTCCCGGGCTCGGCGGCCGAGCGCCGGCGCGGCGGTCGGGGGGTGCGCCACAAGAGCTTCCAGGATGGCCTGGACTTTTCTTTCGCGGGCGTCAAGACGGCGCTGCTGTACACGCTGCGCGAGCTCGGCGAGGAGGCGGCCGGCGAACGGGCGGCCGACCTGGCCGCGTCCTTCCAGGCGGCGATCGTCGAGGCGCTGGCCGCGCGCTGCGCCCAGGCGCTCGAGCGGGTCGGGCTGCAGCGGCTGGCCGTCGGCGGCGGCGTGGCCGCCAACGGCGCCCTGCGCCAGCGCCTCGCCCAGCTGGGGGCCACGCTGCACGTGCCCTCCCGCGCACTTTGCACCGACAACGCCGCGATGATCGCGAGCGCCGCCCGCTTCGGCCGGCGTCTGGCCTACCCGCACTACCTGGGCCTCGACGCGTACGCGACCGGCGAGCGCGCGCGCTGAGCGTCCGAGGATGTGGAAAAATCGCGGTGTGGACGACGCAGTGGCCCGCTACCGCAGCGCCTCTGAAGCGAACGACATCGACGCGTTGATCGCGACGCTCGCCCCCGACGCGGAGCTCGTCTCGCCGCTGTCCGCAAAGCTGGTGTTCCGCGGCGAGCGCGACCTGCGGATCCTCGCCTCGGCGGTGTATGGAGCCCTGCGCGGGCTGCGCTGGCGCGATGAGGTCGGAGACGGGGCGCTGCGGGTGGTGCTGGGCGACGGCATGATCGGGCCGTTCCGGCTCGCGGACGCGATGGTGTGCGAGCTCGACGAGGACGGGCGCATCCGCCGCGTCAGGCCCTACCTGCGGCCGTGGCTGGCGGTGAGCTTCTTCGCGCTGCGGATCGCGCCGAAGATGGCGCGCCACCCCGGCGTCCTGCTGCGCGCCGCGCGACGATCTTGACGCAGCTGCCCGGTCCGGTGGGGGTGGCCACGATCACGGTCTACTCCAAGCCTGACTGTCACCTGTGCGAGGACGCGATGGCGGTTCTGCGCGGTCTGCAGGACGAGCTCGGCTTCGCGCTGCGGGAGCTCGACATCACCGCCGACGAAGCGCTTCACCGCGCGTATTTCGAGCGCATCCCGGTGGTGGCGCTCGATGGCGAGGAGCTGTGCGATTACCACGTCTGCGAGGCGCGCGTGCGCGAGCGTCTAGAGTCCCGACGATGAGCTACGGAAGGTCCGGCGGATGAGCTACGGAGAACGGATGGCCTCCCAGCCACCAGGGCTCGCTGCCGGACGCGACGGAGCGAGCGCCGCCGGCGAGCGCCTGTCGCTGGGCGTCGCGGCGCGCCTGTCGCGCTACCTGCAGGTGCTGACGCAGGCCAAGAAGATGGGCAAGGAGACGATCTCCTCGCAGGAGCTGTCGGACTACACGCACGTCAACTCCACCCAGATCCGCCGCGACCTGTCGGGCTTCGGGAAGTTCGGCAAGCGCGGCGTCGGCTACAACGTCGAGGCGCTCGTGTCGCAGATCCGCAAGATCCTGCGCACGGCCGGGCAGCACAACATCGGGCTGATCGGCGCCGGCCACCTCGGCCAGGCGATCGCCTCCTCGGAAATCTTCGCCGATCACGGCTTCCGCGTGGTGGCGATCTTCGACAGCGACCAGGCCAAGGTCGGCACCAAGGTCGGCAGCCAGCTGGTGCGCGACATCGCCGAGCTCCGCCAGGTGGTTGACGAGGAGGACATCGTGGTCGGCGTGCTGGCGGTGCCCACGCAGGCTGCGCAGGGGCTCGCCGACGAGCTGGTGGACGCGGGCGTGAAGATCATCTTCAACTACTCCGAGTCGCTGCTGGACGTGCCGCCGGAGGTGACCGTGCACACCTCCAGCCCGGCGGTCGATCTGCTGTACGCGCTGTACTTCTATCTGACCTGACCCGCCGCCCGTGAAGCGAAACAGCCTCGATCTAGACCTTGCCGCCGAGACGTTCGCCGCCGCGACCGACCTGACGGTCGGCGTCGAGGAGGAGTTCTCGATCATCGACCCGCGCACGCTCGAACTGGTGCCGCGCTTCGAGCGCCTGCGCGACGCCGCCGGGGAGGACCCGCTGCTGCGCGACGGCATCGCCGGCGAGCTGATCTCCTCGGAGATCGAGATCATCTCCGGGGCCGGCGCCGACCTGCACGACGCGCTGCGCAGTCAGCGCGAGCGCCGTCGGCGCATGTTCGCGCTCGCCGCCCGGGAGGGCGTCGCGCTCGGCGCGACCGGCACGCACCCGTGGGCCGACTACCGCGAGCAGCCGATCATCGACACCGAGCACTACCGGCGCGTGGAGGACGGCTTGAAATACGTGGCCTGGCGCAACAACACGTTCAGCCTGCACGTGCACGTGGGCGTCCGCGACATCGATCGCGCGGTACGCGCGTGCGACCGCCTGCGCCCGGTGCTGCCGCTGCTGCTTGCGATCTCCGCCAACTCGCCGTTCCTCGACGGCCGCGACAGCGGTCTGCACTCGGCGCGCACGCAGAGCTTCACCAAGAGCTTTCCGCGCTGCGGCGTGCCCGACGCGTTCGGCGGCTGGGCGGCCTACCGCGAGTACATCGAGTTCCTCAAGCGCACCGGCTCGATCGTCGAGTTCACGCAGGTGTGGTGGTCGGTGCGCCCGCACTTCGCGTTCGGCACCGTCGAGGTGCGCATCTGCGACGCGCAGGCCAGCGCCCACGAGTCCGAGGCGCTCGCCGGCCTGCTGGTCGCGTGCATCGCGCAGGCGGTGCGCGACGTCGACGAGCGCGCGCCGTTCGAGGACCCGGCGCCGCGGCTGATCGAGGAGAACATGTGGCGCGCGATCCGCTTCGGCCTGGACGGCAGGCTGATCGACCTCGACCGCGCGCAGGAGTACCCGGCGCGGGAGGCGATCGAGCGGCTGCTCGCGTGGACGGCGCCCGTGCGCGCGGAGCTCGCGATCGAGCCGGTGTTCCCCGAGCACAACGGCGCGCAGCGCCAGCGGCGGATGATCGACGCGGGCGCGTCGCGCGAGGAGGTGTTCGCGGCAAGCGTCAACGAGACCAGGGCGAGCTATTCGGAGGAGGTAACGGTTTGAGCGCACACGACACAGCGCCCGATGCGAGCGCACCCGGCGCGGCGCCGGGCGCACCGACGGAGGAGGAGCTTCGCGCCGCCTATGAAGGGGAACTGAGCCGGCTGACCACGACCGACCTGATCGCGCAGGCGGTCGTCTCGCTGCTGAACCTCGGCGCCCGGCGCATGGCGCCGGCGCCCGGCGATGCGACGGACCCCGTCGGTGCGGACCGGCTCGATCGAGATCCCGCCCACCCCCAGCGCGACCTCGCCCAGGCGCGCGACGCGATCGACGCCGTCAGGGCGCTGCTGGAGATCCTCGAGCGCAGCGTCCCGCAGGAGGTCAAGCCGCTGCGCGACGCGCTCTCGCAACTGCAGATGGCCTACGCGCGCGAGGTCGCGCCCGGCGCGCGCGCGGCCGCGGCAGAGGCGGCAGAGGCGGCAGGGTCGGGCGCAGAGGACCAGCAGCCGCCGGCGCAGGAGGGCCCGAAAGGCCCCGGCCCGGCGGAGTCGAGCGGTAGGCTGTGGGTGCCCGGGCGATAGCGGACAGGGGGCGCTGGCGGGCACCCAGCCGGCCAGCACGATAGACTGCGCCCGCGTTTGCACCGGATGCGCGCTCGTGCTGAGCAGTCCGGCCGTCAGACGTGCGCGCGACACATCCTCGCGCGGCACGCAAATCAGACCGCGGAGGATTTCTGTTGAGCAGCTTTCTGACGAACCATGGGGTCGTCGTCGGCCTCGTTTGCGCCGCTTGCGCAGTCGTGTACGGCCTGTTGACCGCACGATCCCTGCTGGCGCTTTCGCCGGGCAACGAGCGCATGCAGTCGATCTCGCTCGCCGTTCAGCAGGGTGCGCGGGCGTACCTGAACCGGCAGTACACGACGATCGCCGCGGTCGGGGTGGTCGTGTTCGTGGCGCTGATCTTCATCCAGAACATCGCCGTCGCCGCCGGCTTCCTGATCGGCGCGGTCCTGTCGGGCTCCGCGGGCTACATCGGCATGAACGTGTCGGTGCGCGCGAACGCGCGCGTTGCCGAGGCGGCGCGCGGCGGCGTCTCGCCGGCGCTGCAGGTCGCCTTCCGCGGCGGCGCGATCACGGGCCTGCTGGTGGTGGGCCTGGCGCTGCTGGGCGTCTCCGGCTACTACGGCCTGCTGACGAGCGCGTTCGGCGAAACGCAGAAGAGCGCGGTGGACGCGCTGATCGGACTCGGCTTCGGCGGCTCGCTGATCTCGGTGTTCGCGAGGCTCGGCGGCGGCATCTTCACGAAGGCGGCCGACGTGGGCGCCGATCTCGTCGGCAAGGTCGAGGCGGGGATCCCCGAGGACGACCCCCGCAACCCGGCGACGATCGCGGACAACGTCGGCGACAACGTCGGCGACTGCGCGGGCATGGCGGCCGACCTGTTCGAGACCTACGCGGTGACCGCGGTCGCGGTGATGCTGTTGGGCGTGCTGACCTTCCACGAGTCCACGCGCGTGGTGCTCTACCCGCTGGTGTTCGGGGGCGCGGCGATCATCGCCTCGATCATCGGCACCTTCGCGGTGCGCTCGAAAGCGGGCAACGTCGAGCGCGCGCTCTACCAGGGCCTGATCGTCTCCGGCGTGATCGCCGGCGCGGCGTTCGCGCCGATCACCTACTGGATGATGCGCGGCCTGTCCTTCAGCCAGGTGGGCAACACGGTCAACACGCCCTCGTGGGGCAAGTTCTACCTGTGCTCGCTGATCGGGATCGCGGTCACGGCGTGCCTGTTCGTGATCACCGACTACTACACCTCGACGCGCTTCTCGCCGGTGAAGAAGACCGCGAAAGCGTCGGTCACCGGTCACGCGACGAACATCATCCAGGGCTTCGGCTCCGGCCTGCAGGCGACGGCGATGCCGGCGATCGTGCTGGTGCTGGGCATCCTCGGCGCCTGGAAGCTCGCGGGCGGCGGCACGACGGGCATCTACGGCATCGGCGTGGCCGTCATGGGCCAGCTGTCGCTGACAGGCCTGATCGTCGCGCTCGACGCGTTCGGCCCGATCACCGACAACGCGGGCGGCATCGCCGAGATGGCCGACCTGCCGGAGGAGGTTCGCAACGTCACCGACCCGCTCGACGCCGTCGGCAACACGACCAAGGCGGTGACCAAGGGTTACGCGATCGGCTCGGCGGTGATGGCGGCTGTGGTGCTGTTCGCGGGCTTCCGCCAGGAGCTCGCCGAAAAGAGCCACGGCGCGTTCATCAACTTCGGCATCAACGAACCGCCGGTGCTGATCGGCCTGCTGCTCGGAGGCATGATGGTCTGCCTGTTCGCGTCGCTGTCGATGGAGGCCGTCGGGCGCGCCGGCGGCGCGGTCGTCGAGGAGGTGCGCCGCCAGTTCCGCGAGCACCCGGGCATCATGGAGGGGACCGAAGACCCCGACTACGCGACATGCGTGGACATCGTCACCAAGACGGCCCAGCGCGAGATGATCGTGCCGTCGCTGCTGCCGATCGGCCTGACGGTGATCGTCGGCCTGATCGACACACAGGCGCTCGGCGGCCTGCTGATCGGCGTGATCGTCGTCGGCTTCTTCTTCGCCGTGATGATGACCGCCGGCGGCGGCGCGTGGGACAACGCCAAGAAGCTCATCGAGGACGGCGCCTTCGGCGGCAAGGGCTCCGACGCCCACGCCGCGTCGGTCACCGGAGACACCGTCGGCGATCCCTTCAAGGACACCTCCGGGCCGGCCATCAACCCGATGATCAAGGTCGCCAACATCGTCGCGATCCTGATCATCCCGTTGATCACGTGATTTGATACGCCGCACGCGGCGTAACCTCAGGTGAGATGAACGGTCGACAGGCGCACCGGATGGGCACGTTCGTGCTCTCGCTGGCGATGGTGGCGATCGGCGTGGCGCTGATCGTGCAGGCGGCGGTCGTGCAGACGGGGTCGATCTCGGTGCGGCTGCTGCTTGGCGCGCTGTTCATCGCGGCGGGCAGCGGGCGCTGGTACGTGGAGGTCAGGAGGGCACGCGGGCGATGAGCGCGCCGGAGGGCCCCGCCTCGGAGCTCGCGGAGCTGGCGGCGCGCTCGCGCGAGATCGCCCGGCGCAGCATCGGCTCGCCGATCCTGTTCACGATCGTCTACTCGTCGCTGGCGAGCGCCATCTACTTCTCGCTGGGGGTGATCTCAGGCCACGCGCTGGGGCTGACGCCGCTGGTGTTCCTGGTGGCGGCGGTGCTGTACACGGTGACCGCGATGACGTACGTCGAGGGCGCGTCGCTGCACCAGGACCGCGGCGGCGCGACGGTGTTCGCGCGCTATGCGTACAACGAGCTCGTCAGCTTCGTCGCCGGCTGGGCGATCCTGCTCGACTACGTGATCCTGATCGCGGTCACCGCGTACTCGGCGACCCAGTATCTGAAGACGTTCTGGAGCCCGCTGGGCAACCGCGGCGAGGCGCTCGGGCTGGCGCTCGCGTTCATCGCCTTCATCGTGCTCGGCAACATCCGCGGCTTCGGCGGACGGCGCGCGCGCCGCGTGGGGATCCTGCTGGCGGGCGACCTCGCGCTGCAGGCGTTCATCGTCGTGCTCGGGCTGGTGCTGTTCTTCGATCCGCACACGCTCACCGCGCCCATCCACCTCGGCAGCACTCCGACGTGGTCGCAGCTGATCTTCGCGCTGACCGTCGCCGTGATCTCGTTCACGAGCCTCGAGTCCGCGTCCGGCCTCGCCGGCGAGGTGCGGATCAGCCGCGCCGGGCTCAAGCGCCTGGTGGGGAGCACCACCGCGACCGTCGCCTTCCTGTACGTGGGCATCGCGCTCGTCGCCATCACCGCGCTGCCCGTGCACGATGGCCACACCGCGCTCGCCGGGCGCTACCTGAACGCGCCGATGATCGGCGTCGTCAGCCGCGTGCACCCGCACTGGCTCGAGCAGACGCTCACCTACCTCGTCGCCGCCACCGCCGCCGTGACGCTCGTCGCGGCCGCCAACTCGGCGATGCTCGGCCTCTCGCGCCTGGCGTACTCGCTGTCCACCAACCGCCAGATCCCCAGCGGCCTCGGGCGGCTGCACCCGGTGCGCTCGACGCCGTATGTGCTGATCATCCTCGCCGGCCTGATCGCCGCCGCGCTGGTCGCGCCCGAGGACCTCGACTTCCTCGTCGGCATCTACGCGTTCGGCGCGATGCTCGCGTTCACGATCGCGCACCTGTCGATCTGCCGCCTGCGCTACACCGAGCCCGACCGCGACCGCCCCTACCGTGTGCCGCTGTCGATCACCGTCAAAGGCGGCCAGCTGCCGCTGCCGGCGGCGTTCGGCGCGCTCGCGTCCGGCGGCGGCCTCGTGGCGGTGATGGTCGTGCACGAACCCGCCCGCTACGTCGGCTTCGGCTGGATGGCGGTGGGGATCGCGCTGTACGTGTTCTACCGCCGCGCCGACGAGACCTCGCTGCTGCGCCGCGTCACCGTCGCGCCGCAGGTGCTGCGCGCCGAGCAGCGCCAGGAGCGCGACTACGGCTCGATCCTCGTGCCGCTGTTCGGCACCGACCTCGACGACGACATCGTGCAGACCGCCGCGCTGCTGGTCGCCGGCGAGCAGACCGACGAGGCGGCGATCGACGCCGCCACGATCGAGGCGGTGTGGATGTTCGTGATCCCCATGTCGCTGCCGCTCGACGCCAGCCTGCCGGAGGCGCAGATCAAGCATGCGCGCCAGGTGCTCGCGCGCGCGAAGGCGGTGGGGGAGGAGTACAACGGCGTGCACGTCGCCACCGCCACCGTGCGCACGCGCCGCGCCGGCTACGCGATCGTCGACGAGGCGCGCAGGCGCGGCGTGGAGGCGATCGTGCTCGGCGCCGAGGAGCCCTCGTCGATCCGCGGCGGCGCGCGCCTGGGGGGTCGCGGCGGGACGCTGGAGGGCTACGTGGGGGAGATCACCAAGTACGTCGTGCGCAAGGCCGGCTGTAGGGTGATCGTCACCGCGCCCGCCGCGCGCGACTCGCCGGTCGAGCAGGCCCGCCGTGCCCACCGGGCCGACACCCCAATGGTCTAACCTCCACACCTATGCACTCCGACCCAGCCCCATGTTCGTCCTGATCGTCGGCGCCGGCCGCGTCGGCTCGGCGCTCGCCAAGTCCGCGCTCGCCGCCGGCCACCAGGTTTCGGTGCTGGACGAGGACCCGCTCTCGCACGAGCGCCTCGACGCCGGCCAGAGCAAGAGCTGGGAGGACTCCGGCGGCCAGTTCACCGTCGGCACCGCCCTGGAGACAGACGCGCTGATCCACGCGGGGATCGAGCGCGCGGACGCGTTCATCGCCTCCACCGCCGGTGACAACACCAACCTCGTGATCGCGCAGATCGCGCAGAAGCGCTTCGGCGTGGGGAAGGCGATCGTGCGCGTGATGGACCCCGCGCGCGCCGACTGGTACCGCGAGCAGGGCCTGCACACGATCTCCCCGACCAAGCACGCGATCGAGATGTTCGAGCTTGCGATTGCGCCCGAGACGGAGTCGCAGGCGGCGTAGGATGGTGCTCTAGCCATGTACGCGATCATCGCCGGCGCCGGCAAGGTCGGGCGCAACCTCGCCCGCGAGCTGATCAGCAAGGACCACGAAGTCACGCTGATCGAGTCCTCGCGCTCGCGCTACCTGGCGTGCGAGGAGGAGTTCGAGCACGCGGTGCAGTACGGCGACGCCACCGAGCTGTGGGTGCTCGAGCGCGCCGGCATCCAGCGCGCCGACCTCGTCATCGCGGTCACCGGCGACGACGAGGACAACATCCTCGTCTGCCAGGTCGCCAAGGAGAAGTACCTGTGCGAGCGCATCATCGCGCGCGTCAACAACCCGCGCAACCACGACCACTTCCGGCTGCTCGGCATCCAGCCCGCCGTCTCCGCCACCGACCTGATCCTGCGCCTGATCGAGCACGAGGTGCCGCGCTACGGGCTCGTGCACCTGCTCGCGCTCGAAGAGGAGCGCCTGGAGATCATCGAGCTGGAGGTCGCCGACGGCGCGCCCGCCGTCGGCGAGCAGGTCGTCCGACGATCGCGCTGCCCGAGGGCGCCTGATCATCTCCGTCCTGCGCGGCGGCTCCGGCTTCGTGCCCAAGGCCGACACGGTCATCGAAGTCGGCGACGAGGTCCTGCTCGTGCTCGACCCCGGCCTCGAGCAGGCGATCACCGCCTACTTCGCGCCCAACGGCACGCCCGCCGCGTTCTAGGACGTCGCGCTGGGCGGCGCACCCGTGGGGCACAGGCGAGGCGGCGTCCTCGCTCGCGTGCCAGCGCACGCCACGCTCCTGCCTGTGCCCTGTGGGTATGTCCTTGCCTCGCTTGCCCATCGACGCCTCAGAGGCTGCCGGCTCCGCTGAGAGGTTGGCTATCCTTCTGGCCGAAGAGCACTGTCCGGGATAGTCCAATTGGCAGTGACGCCCGGTTCTGGTCCGGGAGATTGGGGTTCGAGTCCCTGTCCCGGAGTACGCTTGCGCCCCGTGTTTACGGGGCGTTTCGCGTTGCAGGGGGCCGCTCGTGCCAGGATTCGTGCCGGTCGTGCGATCGCAGCCTGGGCGGGGTTGCCGCGGAGCGGGTATCGTGAGCGCGTGCTTGACGATGCGGTGATAGCGGAGGCTGGTCGTCGGTTGTCGGAGGCGGCGCCACCGAGCTCGCGGGTGATCATGTTCGGCTCGGCTGCGCGTGGGGAGCTGACGCGGGACAGCGATCTGGACTTCTTGGTGATCGAGCCGGAGGTCGAGAATCCCGCCTTGGAGTCGGTGCGGCTGCGCAGGGCGCTGGGGGATCTGGTGCTGGCCGCGGACGTGATCGTCGCAAGCGGGCACCGGGTGCAGGAGTGGCGCGACGTGCGCGGCAGCCTCATTCACGCGGCACTGACCGGAGGCCGGGAGCTCGTCGCCTGATGGCGAGCGAGCAGGATCTCGCGGAGCAACTTCTACGCCGCGCCGACCAGGACGCGTCCGGGGCCAGTGCACGCCGTCGAGCGTGAGATGGCGTCGAGGTGGGCTACGTGCGCAGTCCAGTGGGCGCGGGGCGTGGTTGAGGAGGCTGGGGGTGGACAGAAGTCCTCAACCGCGCCCGAAGCCGCCGATGGTGGCTGAGAGGCGGAGGGCGTCCCTGAAGTGTCCGAGGGGTGCGTCGTAGCGCACCTGCAGCGGGCTCCGCTCATTCAACGCTCGGGCGATAATGGCATCATGGGCGCGCTTTGCCGAGAGTGGACCGTGCGAAGGCTCCAGCGGACAGCGCTGGTCGTCGCGTTCGCGTGCGTCGGGCTGATAATCGGCGTGGCCGACGCCGCCGACGCAGCACCTCAGGTGAAGGGCTTGGACAGGTGTAGGCCCGGCCCACACTGTGACTACGGAGCCGCATATCAGTCGTTTCGGACCTGGGGCAATGGCGTTCGGCAGCTACTCGGCGACTGCACGTTCGCGGCCGCTGCGAACTGGGAGCAAATCGTGCTCGGCGTGCATGCCGACCCCACCGTGATCGGCGACGAGTTCGCGCAAGCAGGCGGCAACGAGCACACGGGACTGGCGCAGAGCACGCTCTGGAGCTACTGGCAAGACGACGGGATCGCGGGCATCCGCCTCACCAGCCGGCACACGTACACCTCCGACAGAGCCGATGTCGAAAACGCGGTGCGAACGTACGCCGCGATGATCGCGGAGCTGACCTTCGCCACCGATGACCATTTCGCGCAGTATGTCGTCTCCGCCAAGCTGCACGATGTTGTCGTCGACGGGTTCACGCCCAAGGGACCGCTGGTCGTCAGCTGGGGGCAGACGCTGCAGATGACATGGCAACAGTGGAAGGAGGAGGTCCTCGGAGTGTGGCGGATCGAGGCGAGCTAAAGCGCGGGTTCCGGCCTTGCGCTCAGAACCGCGGGTGGCCTCCGGGCAGAGGCCCTGGGCGAGCACGTGTGGTAAGTCGCGTGTTCCCGTGATCCGCAGCCCCGTGCTCGTGACGACAGCGATTCTCACCGTGTAGCGACCCTTGGGGAGTCCACGCAGGTCGACGCGTGCATGGAAGCGCGTCCCCTTCACCACGTTAACCGGGTGGCCGTTGACGTAGACGCTGACGCGGCGATAGGACAGGCCCTTCATCTGCTGCACGTGGATCACGAAGTCACGACGACTGACGCAGCGCTTGTTGGATGGCGCGGTGATCGCGCCGGCGGTGCCGGGCAGCGAGGCCTGGTCGCCGGAGCCTTCGGGACAGGCGGTTTCGGCGACCGCGCGAAATGGGCCGATGTCGTCCGCGTTCGGCGGCAGAAGCGCGTCGTGGAGCCACGCTTCCGCGCTCCACGCGAACTTCCCCTGGGGGCATTCTTCGGGCGATGTCAGGCTGTATACGCTCGTGCCGCGTTGTATGCGTGCGATGCCGAGGTTCAGGTCGAGGCGCCTGATCGACACGAGCGGCACTTCTGGAGTGTTCGCGATCAGCGGGAAGAGCAGCGTCAGGCTGCTGCCCGTCAGACGGCTTGTGATCACCATCGTGGTGGAGTCTGGGCCTTCACCGTGGATCAGGAAGTCAAAGGCCCCGCCGGGCGCGAAGTACGCCTGAACCCGGCCTTCTTCTTCAGCCCTGTCGCCCTGAAGCCAAACAGCCAGTCGTGCGCGACCGGCTTCGCCCGCGATCGCGTTGGCAGGACAACGCGCACGGCCGAACGCTTCGAGCGTCGCTGGCGGGCACGTCGCGAAGCCCGACGCGGTCGCCCTCAAGCCGGCCGGCAGTGCCAGCTTCAATTCGATGACGGGCGCGACGACCCCGAAGTATTCCTCACCCCTGAATTCGAGGTTCCCCGTGAGCATCGTTCCCTGCCCGAGACCGGAAGCGGAGAATTCGGGCGTGAACTCTACGACGGGGTTCACCGCTGGGATCAGCGTCAGCGGCGCACCGTCTACGCGCGCTGCGGGCGCCACCGCCAGCGCGAGCGCAAAGATAGCGATCGCGATCGCTATCGCGCGACAGAGGCGAGCTACGAATGAGCACCGCGAAGCGACCATCGGCAAAGCGACACAGTACACTCTACCCCGGGCTGGCCGTTGACCACCTTTCACATGACGACCTGGGCGGGAAAACAGGCTGTCAAGGCCGGTTGAAAATGCACCCCCTCCCGCCGGTTGAAACCGAGCCCGCTAGATGGATCGTAGGCTCACCATCGGGCGGGCGTCGCCTTTGCTTACGCGGCCGTCAGCTCTCGGTGCTTGTTGAGGTTGCAGCTCGCACAGCGTTTGCGCTCGGCGTTGACTCGTTCGTAGCCGCAGCACGCCCTTCGTTTGAAACTCGAGTCCGTCTGGGGTCGTCGTCCATTCTCCGCCGCGTGGCATCAGTTCTGGACGTTGTGTCCATGGCTGTTCGATGAGCTGCTCCAGGGGGCCGTGCCCGGTCTTCTCCAGGGTACGGAGGGTTGATGCCATGGCAGCGGCGAGGTTCGCGTTGATGACCCCACGGCCTATTCGCACCTGCCGGCGGATTGCTTCGCCTAGCGGGATGAGGTGCTCGTCGTAGAGTGCCTGCCATCCACGCTCGATGTTCACGGGCACGAGCGTCGGCACCGAGAGCGCGACGCGGCCGACCTCGCCCACCTGGTACATGACGCGGCCGGCCGCCAGATCGGGGATTGCGCCATCCACGGCGACCGAGCCACCGTAGAAGTGCATCAATCTGCGGGCCCACGCCCCGAACATCAGCGAGGCACCGACCCACCGTTCGTCCGTTTCCAGGCGTCGGCAGTAGTTGTCGACCTCGGCGTTCAGCAGCGCGGTGCCGTCGAGGGTGTCTGCGAGCAGCGCCGTGACGGGCTGCCAGCCAAGCTGGCTGGCCTCATTCGACCATGGTGTGAGAACGAGCTGCGTGCAGTCGCACAGCTCGCGGCTCATGGCGGTGAGTTGCTCGACGGCAAACGGGCGTTCTGAGATGTTCATCGTTGGACTCCTCCTGTCTTGGTTTAGAGCGACGCGAACGACAACGAGCGTCCGCCCGCAAGCTGCTTCTCTGCGTTTCCTGGCCGCGCTCCCGTGGGGGGCTGTCTGGGTCGTCTCATGCGTCAACCGCCCTGAGCGCACCCCCAGAAGCGAGGGTCGGGCCGGTTTCCATTGAGGCGTTAACACAGTCCGTGCTGACAGCGGTTGGGTCGGGCTCCGCCATCACTTGGAGCAGGCGACGAGCGTGTCGTGACACCTCGTCGAGGTTCGACAGCGAAATCGAGGTGTCGTTGTGGCGCAAAGTCCATGCGTCTGCGTCGGGTGACTCGGCGCCGGCGCGGGTTCTCGCGACCTCGATCGCTCCGCGATCGCCGGGGTCGGCGAGGCGGTAGCCGGCGCGGCGCAGCGCATGTGCGGCGAGCATGGTCGCGTGCCCGTCTGCCTTCACGGCCGCCGTCGGGCGCTCCGCTCCCACCGAGACGAAGCCGAGCGTCTCCGCGTCAAACTCGATGCCCTCGCAGGCGAACGGAGCGCAGAGCCTCCCAGAGCTCACGAGGTCCTCCGGGCCGCCACTCTCGATGGAGCCGCATGGCGCCGCCACCCATACGGTGTCCGACGATCTCGCGGCCAGCTCGAGGTCGTGTGTCGAGACGAGGATCGCGACTTGGTCGGTCCGCGCGATCTCGAGCAGTAACTGCAGCAGCATGATCTTCGCTGGCGGATCCAGAAAGGCGGTCGGCTCATCGAGCAGCAGGAGACGGGGCTCTTGCGCGAGAGCGCGCGCGACGAGCACGCGCTGGCGCTGCCCGTCGGAGAGCCTCGTTGAAGTCGTTGTCGGCGAAAGCCGACGCGCCCGTGCGGGCCAGCGCCCGGTCGATGATCTCGTGGTCGCGATCGTCCAGCCGACCCATCCAGCTCGTGTGGGCGTGGCGACCGAGCCCAGCGAGGTCCCGCACCGTGAAGCGGCCGGGATCCACGCGGTCGGTGAGCACCGCCGCCGCGATCCTGGCGACCTCGCTTCGGCGCAGGCGGCTGACCGGCGTGCCCGACAGGAACACGTCTCCCGCGAGCGCTGGCTGCAGGCCGGCGATCGTTCGCAGCAACGTGGACTTGCCAGCCCCGTTGGGGCCGACCAGGCAGACCAGTTCGCCCGGATGGATGCCCACACTTATGTCACCGAGGACCAGCCGCTCGTAGCGGCGTCGGCGGTAGCCGACGCTCAAGCCGCTCAGCCGCAATGTGGGCTGGAGCCGGTCCGTTTCAACGATCGTGGGCCGGCTCAACTCTGACCGGACTTTTGGTCTGCGCGGATGAGGACGTAAACGACGACCGGGGCGCCCACGACGGCGTTCACCGCGTTCAGCGGCAGGATCCCGGTGCCTGGGAGCTCGGACATGATCTTCGCCGTCAGGGCCATGCTTGCTCCGATCAGCATGCAGGCGGGAACCAGCAGCCTGTGGTCGGCGGTGCGCAACAGGGAGCGCGCCACGTGCGGTATCGCGATCCCCAGGAACGCGATCGGCCCGGCGAACGCCGTCACGGTGCCGCCGAGCACCGACGCGGTGGTGATGATCCCCAGGCGGGCGCGGCGAACGTTGACGCCCATCGTGGTGGCGTACCGTTCGCCCATCAGGAGTGCGTTGAGGATCTTGGTGCTCGCCGCTGCTGCGAGCAGCGCCACGACGATGACGGGCACGAGAACGTGAAGACCGGACCAGGTGACGCCGTCGTAGCTTCCAAATCCCCACGCGATGTACTGCTGGACCTGCTCGGGGGAGGCGCCAGCGAGCAGCACCGTCACCAGAGCAGAAACCAGATAGCCCAGCATCACCCCCATCAGCAGCAGGGTGTTCGACGACCGCACCGCCCGGCCGGCGGCCAGGACGAGGGCCATCACCACACCGGCGCCGACCCAGGCGGCGATGACCGCGCCGACCTGGGAGAAGAGCCCGAACCCCGACCCGAATGCGCCGGCGGCGCTCGAACTTGCGAGCAGCACGACGAGGGCGACGCCGAGGCTCGCGCCCGATGAGACGCCGAGCACGAATGGGTCGGCGAGCGGGTTGCGGAACAGCGTCTGCAGCTGGAGACCTGCGACGCCGAGGGCGGCGCCGCAGCACACGGCCGTGATCGCGGCCGGCAGACGAATCTGGTTGATGATCACTTCGTCGACGGTGCTGACCTTCCCGCCCAGCAAGGCGCTCACGACCGCGCCTACCGGGATCCTCACCGGGCCGAGCGCAATCCCGATGATCACGACTACGACGAGCACTGCACCGAGCACGACGAAACGCCCGAGCGGCGCCGCCCGTTTCCTTCTCGACGCACCTATCGCGTCGATCAGGCCCTGTTCAGCAGGTCCGGTCGGCGCCGCTTCGAGCGTACTCATCACTTCTCCGGGACTTTTTCGTAGAAGCTGAACTGGTGGTTCGGCTCGAGGCTCGGGTGGAAGATCGCGATCAGGTCCCCGAGAACGAGATCCGGCCGGGCGCCCACGTACTCCCAGTAGCCGTTTCCGCCGCTGCTGGTGAGCACCTTCAGCGTCGCCCAGACGTTCCCGGTATTGAACGCGCGGAACGCATTGATTCGTGGGTCGCCGCTGCTGAGGCGCTGCAGAGAGCTCCACGCGGGTTCGACTTCGTTGTTTACCCAGAAGTCCGCCGACGACGCACCCGCCAGGACCGTCTCGAAGCTGTCCGTCTCCATGCCCGTCGACGTTGTGTTCCCGAGGACCGGGGTCGCACCCGCGGCACGGATGAACGCGGCGCCGAAGTTCTGCCCTCCAACGACGTACCACTTACCCTGCTGCTCGAACGCGTCGAGCACAGTGGGTTTGACCTTGGCCGTCGCCGCGAGCGCTTTGAGCTTGTCATACGACGCGACGACGGATGAAAACACCGTGTTCGCTGTCGCCTCCTTGTTCAGGAACAACGACACGAACTTGAGCCACTCAGCCTGACCGAGGGGCGTCTTCTCCAGCCAGTCCGCGCCGGGGACCTCCGGGATCCCAGCTGCTTCGATCTCCCTGTCCGCGGCGGCGGGCGGACCGGCGGCCTCGTTGATCAGCAGCTGCGCCCTGGTGGCGATCGCCTGTTCGGCATTCAGCGTTCCGTTGGGCGCAAACTGCGTGATGTCACTGGCCTTGATTCGAGCGACGAACACCGGGTTCGTCGCGAACCCGGTGTCAGAAACGCCAACGATGTCGTTCTGGTCCCCGAGCAGCTGGAACTCGAGCAGATGCGTCAACGAGAAGTCATCCACCCGCTGAACGGGGATCTGAATGACTTTGGCCTTTGCGAGAGCCCCGGTCAATGCCGGCGTCGGCGTGCCGCACTGGACCAGGATGAAGGACTCGGGCGCCGCTCCTTCCCAGGGCTGGTTAACCGTCACGACCTTGTAGTTGTCGTGATAGACGACGCTGAAATTGGTCGCATACTGGACGACGGCGCGGTCCGGGAAGTAGTTGACGCCGGGCTTGTAGGACTTCACACACCCCGAGGTCACGTTGGCAGTCGGGGCCATGCCGTTCATGGCGGCCATGCTCGTCGTACTCCCCGCCGACGCGGAACTGGAGTTGTTCGATGTGCTACCGCAGCCCGCTACGAGGACGCCCGCGACACACATGAGCGCCACGTTGCTCGCCGTGCTGGCAAATGGAGTTCGTGAACGTATCGAGCGCAAGGTGCGCCTCCTGTCATGTCGGTATTTGCTCGGAGTGGACCGCTACGCGCAGCCTCCGCGGCGGACGTTTGGCTTCTTGGACCGCTCACCACTAACGCGCGGCAAGAGATGGCCGGGCATACTACTACAAGGCGTAGTATGACGGGCCGTAGTAGGCGCGCCTGGGGTCCGTGCGAATGCCCCGAGCCGAAGCGGGGAGCGCGACCGCGGTGCTCCCTCCGGCTCGTGTGCCGCGTGCCCGACCTGCGCAGTCGGCTGGCGCTGGGGTCGTTCAGAGCACGCCCGGAGCGCGCTCAGTCAGGTCGCGGCGGTGGGCGAAGAGTCGCGTGTGCGGCGCTCGACGGCGTCACTGAGTGCTGCCAGCTGCTCGGGTGTTGCGCCTTGGACGAAGCAGGCGAGCGCTGCGGCTGGGTCGCGGGTCGCGGCCAGCGCCTCCTGCATCAGCAGGGTCGTGTGGACGGCCCTCGTCTCGGACGCGGCATAGCGGAGCGTCCGCCCGTCGCGCTGGACCGTGAGGAGCTCCTTGTTGGCGAGGCGATCGAGAACCGTCGCGATCGTCGTGTACGCGTACTCGGGGAGCCGAGCTGCGACCTCCCGCACGGTATGGCTGTCTTGAGGTTGCTCCCAGAGCACGTCCATCACGCGGTGCTCGAGTGTGCCGAGGCTCAGCATGCCGCACCGACACGCCGCACCGCAGTTGCAGTCCACGCAGGTGCATTTGGGGTTGGGGCACTGGTTGTTACCCATCGAACCCACCCAACGATAGTCAGCCCGATTGCGCTCGAGCGGTGGCGGCCTTGGCCGCGTCGGTGGGCAGCCGCCCCACCTGCCAGAGCCCCGCGTCGTGCGGCTGCTCCAGCCAGCGCCTGGCGTCGCGTTCGCCGAGCGCGATCAGCTTGTCGATGAACTCGCGCGCGAGGAACAGGTAGCTGAGGATCTCGCCGTGCACGGCGCTGCGCTCGGCGTTGACGAACTGCCCGAGCAGCGCGAGGTTGCGGTCGCGTACGAGCCCGCGGATGCCGCTGTAGCGGCGCCTGTAGACCTCGCGCGCCAGGCGCCCGATCTCGAGGCGATCGCGCGGCGCGATGAAGATGTAGGGAACCTTTCGCCGGTGCTTGCGTGCGGCGCCCTTGGCGTCGGGGGACCGCGCGCCGCTGGCCGCCGACTGGGCGGGCGCGATCGCCTCGTTGACGGTGGCGAGCGTCGCGACGTCGTCGGCGAGCTGGTCGGCGAGCACGGCCTGCAGCAGCTGTGCGACGCCGTCGAGCATGTCCGGTCGGCGCGTGGCGCGCGCCGGCGCCGAGGAGGAGTTCAGGCCGATCACGATCACGCGCTCGGCGCCCAGCGAGAGCGCCGGCTTCAGCGGCGCGTTCAGGCGCACGCCGCCGTCGCTGTACCAGCCAGCCGCCGTGCGCGGCTCGCGCACGTGGACCGCCGGGAACGCGCCGGGGATCGCCGCCGACGCGAGCACGTGCTCCGGTTTGAGCACCGTCGAGACGTAGTCGATTCCCCGCGTCACGTCGCGCGCGGGCGCAGGGCCGCCGTGATGGAAGACCACGCTGCGCGTGGTCGCGTAGGACGTTGCGACCACCGCGGCGGCCGTCAGCGTGCCGTCGGCGATGTTGTCCTCGATCCGCTCGAACGCCACCAGCCGGTCGAGCGTGGGGCGCAGCGGCGAGGTGTCCAGCAGCGCGGATGGGTCCGCGCGCGGCAGGTGCGCGAGCATCGCGGCCGTGCCCAGCAGGCGGCCGAGCTCCGACGCGGAGGTCAGCGGGCGCAGGGCCTTGCCCCAGTGCAGCGCGCTCCACATGTCAAGCGCTGCCGCGGCCGCCACGTCCAGCGGTTCGTGTGCGCGGGCCGCGAAGAACGAGCCGTTGAGTGCGCCGATGCTCGTGCCGACGAGGATGTCCGGGCTCTGTTTGCGTGCGGCCAGCGCCGGTGCCAGCACCGCCAGAGCGCCGGCCTCGTAGGCCCCACGTGCGCCGCCGCCGGCGAGCACTAGCGCGATTCGCTCGCGCTGGCGGCCAGGTTTGACGACGGCAGGCATCTGCGTCGCAGCCTATCGCTCGGCGTCGCGGCTGTGCGAGTTTTCAGCGTCAGCGCCCGGCGCACCCCCGATGGCTGCGCGCGGGCCGGATGAGGAGCGCTATGCCGCGGCCTGGGACTGCGCCGAGGTCCAGTCCCGGTACAGCTGGAAGTAGCGCCCCTCGGCGGCGATCAGCTCGTCGTGGGTGCCCTGCTCGGCGATGCGTCCGTGCTCGAGCACGACGATGCGCCCGGCCTGGCGGATGGTGGACAGGCGGTGCGCGATCACGATCGAGGTGCGCCCGGCGAGCAGGCGGCGCAGCGCGGCTTCGATGCGTCCCTCGGTGTGCAGGTCGACGTTGGAGGTGGCCTCGTCGAGGATCAGGATGCGCGGGTCGGCGATCAGCGCGCGCGCGAACGCGAGCAGCTGGCGCTGGCCGGCGGACAGCTGCGCGCCGCGCTCGCCGACCTCGGTGTCGTAGCCATGGGGCAGCTCGGCGATGAACTCGTCGGCGCCGACCGCCTCCGGCGGCGGCGCGCACCTGCGCATCGTCGGCGTCGGGGCGACCGAAGGCGATGTTCTCGCGCACGGTGCCCGAGAACAGGAACGCCTCCTGCGGCACGATCCCCATCTGCGAGCGCAGCGAGCCGCTGGAGACCTCGCGCAGGTCGTGCTCGTCGACGAGCACGCGTCCGCGCGTGGGGTCGTAGAAGCGCGCGACCAGCTTCGCCATCGTCGACTTGCCGGCGCCGGTGGCGCCCACCAGCGCGATCGTCTGGCCCGCCGGCACGCTCAGGTCGACGTGCTCGAGCGCGAGCACCTCCGTGTCCTCGCCGTGCTCCGCCCGCGGGCGGTAGGCGAACGAGACGTCCTCGAAGCGCACCTCGCCACGGATCGGCCCGAGCGCCGGCGCGTTCGGGCGGTCCTCCAGCGTGGGCGCGGTGTCGAGCAGCTGGAAGATCTTCTCGAGCGCCGCCATGCCGGACTGGTAGGTGGTGTACAGCTGGGAGAGCTGCTGGATCGGTTCGAATAGGAACGACAGGGTCGCGACGAACGCGACCACCGTGCCGACCGTGATGTGGCCGTCGATCGTCTGGTAGCCGCCGTATAGGACGATCAGCGCGAGCGCCACGCCGGAGAGCATTTCGACGCCGGGGAAGTACACGGCGTTGAGGTGCACCGTGACCATGTTGGCCTCGCGGTTGTCCTCGTTGAGCTCCGCGAAGCGCGCCTCGTGCGCCGGCTCCTGCCCGAAGCTGCGCACGACGCGGATGCCCGACAGCGTCTCCTGCAGGTAGCCGGTGATCGAGCCGATCGTCTCCCGCGTGCGACGGAACGCGCCCGCGGAGACCAGCCGGAACCAGATGCTTGCGGCGGCGACGAACGGGACGATGCAGAACGTCAGCAGCGCCAGGTCGACGTCGAGGTACAGCAGCACGCCGAGCGCGCCGATCAGCGTCAGCCCCGACTGGAACAGCGTCACCACCGAGTCGGTGACGAGGCTTTCCAGCGCCTCCACGTCGTTGGTCATGCGCGAGATCAGCACGCCCGCGGGCCGGCTCTCGTAGAAGCCGATCGGCTGGCTCTGCAGGTGCTCGAAGATGCGGATGCGCAGGTCGGCCAGCGCGCGCTGGCCGACCCAGCCGACCAGATAGGTCTGCGCGTAGGTGGCCGCCCACACGAGCAGCGCCGAGACGAGGAACGCGACGACGACCAGCGACCAGCGTGTGGATGTCGTGCTTTTTGATGCCCGAGTCGATCGCGAGCTTTGCCAGCAGCGGCGGCGCGAGCGAGGCGGCGGTGCCGAGCACGAGCGCCACGAGCATGCCCGCCGTGCGCACGCGGTAGGGGCGCAGCAGTGCCAGCAGGCCGCGCAGGTTGCGCCCGCGGCGCTCGCGGCTCTGGCGCTCGCCCGTCCAGCCGGTGCCGCCGCGCCCAAGGCCGGGCCCGAGGCCCGCGCGCGCGCCGGGTGGGCGGGATCCCATTCCCCCGAAGCCGCCGCCCATCGGACGCGCGCTCACAGCCTGCCTCCCGCCTCGGCCGGCTGGGCGACGCCGGCCGCGAGCACGCGCTTGCCGACGATCACCTGCGGGGTCTTCACCGAGCTCGTGCCGGCGACGATCTCGCGGTAGAGCTCGGATGTCTCGAGCAGCTCGTCGTGGTCGCCCTCGGCGACGACCCGGCCGCGGTCGAGCACGACGATCTGGTCGGCCAGTTCGATCGTCGAGAGGCGGTGGGCGATCACGAACGTCGTGCGCCCGGCCATCGCCTCGGCGAGCGCGAGCTTGATGCTCTGCTCGGTGGAGGCGTCGACCGAGGAGGTGGCGTCGTCGAGGATCAGCACGCGCGGGTTGGCCACGAGCGCGCGCGCGATCGCCAGGCGCTGGCGCTGGCCGCCGGAGAGCGTCAGGCCGCGCTCGCCCACCTGGGTGTCGTACCCGTGCGGCAGCCGCGCGATGAACTCGTGCGCCTGCGCGCGGCGCGCGGCCTGCTCGATCTCCGCCACGCTGACTGCAGGCCCGCCCGCCCGGGCGTAGGCGATGTTCTCGGCGACGCTCGCGGAGAACAGGAAGGGGTCGTCGCTGACGACCGCCACGGCGGCGCGCACCGCGCGCACGGCGACCTCGCGCACGTCCGCCCCGTCGAGCAGCACCGCGCCCGCGACCGGGTCATACAGTCGCGAGATCAGCGCCACGAGGCTCGTCTTGCCCGAGCCCGTCGGCCCCACGAGCGCGACCGTGCACCCGGCGGGCACGTCGAGGTCGACGTCGCGCAGCACCGCCCGTCCGCTCTGCGGCGCCACCAAGACGTTCTCGACGAGCGCGCTGGCGCCGAGCTCGTCGTGAGGGTCTTCGTAGCGCAGCGTCACCCCGCGCAGCTGCACGCGCCCGTTGCCGGCGGGCAGCCCCGGCGCGCCGGGGGCGTCGGCCAGGCGCGGCTCGCGGTCGAGCAGCTGGAAGATGCGCGCGCCCGAGGCGGTCGCGCGCTGGGCGAGGTTGAGCGTCACGCCGAGCGAGCGCATCGGCGTGATCAGCATGTTCACGTACAGGTAGAACGCGGTGAACTGGCCGAGCGTGAGGTGCGCGTGGATCACCGACTCGCCGCCCAGCAGCAGGACCGCGGCGAGGCCCAGCTGGGGCAGGAAGCCGATCACCGGGTTGTACGTCGCTTCCAGGCGCGTGGCGACCATCGCCTGGTCGAACACGCGCCCGACGGTGTCGCGAAAGCGCGCGAGCTGGCGGCTCTCGCGGGCGAACGCCTTGACGACGCGCACGCCGGAGATGTTCTCCTCGGCGTCGGCGGTCAGCTCGGCGATGCGCTGCTGGGTCTCCTGGATCGCGGGGCGCGCGCGGCGGCCGTAGCGGTAGGAGATGAGCACCACGAACGGCACGGGGATCAGCGCGATCAGCCCGAGGCCGGGGTTGATCGCGAGCATCACCGCGCCGGCGAGCGCGATCGTGAGGACCGACTGCAGGATGAACACCAGCCCGTAGCCGAGGAAGAAGCGCACCGCGGCGAGGTCGACGGTCGCGCGCGACATCAGCTGCCCGGTCTGCTGGTGGTCGAAGAACCCGAGCTCCAGGCGCTGCAGCTGCGCGTACATGCGCTCGCGCAGGTCGTATTCGACCGCCAGCGACATGCGCCCGGCGACGATCCGCCGCCAGTACATGAACCCCCAGCGTGCGAGCACGACTGCGAGGATCACGAGCGCGAGCACGAGCAGCGTGTGGCGGTCGTGGGCGCGCGCGCCGCCCGCGTGCGCCTGCGGCGGCGCCCCTGGTGATCGCCTGAACGGCCTGGCCGGTCAGGTCGGGCAGCGCGACGGTCATCACCATCGCGAGGCTCGCGAGCGCCCACGAGATCGTCAGCCCGCGCCTGTAGGGGGATAGGAATCCGAGAAGTCGGTAGAAAGTCCTCATAGTTGTATAGGCAACGATTATTGCAGGCGCCCGCCGGGGGCCGTGGGTGCGACCCGCCGCTGCGGCGCTCCTAAGCTCCTGCCATGGCCACGCCGAGCGCCCCGGGAAGCGGAGCCAGCCCTCGCGCACGTTGCAGCCGCAGGCGGGGCTGTGCGACACGTGCGCGCACCAGCAGCTCGTGCGCAACACGCGCGGCTCGACATTCTCGCTGTGCAGGCGCTCGCGCGAGGACCCGGACTACCCCCGCTACCCGCGCCTGCCGGTGCTCTCCTGCCCGGGCTACGAGGCACGAGCGCCGGAGCCCGGCGCTGGAGGCCGACGGGCCTGATCGCCGCGCGCGCCATCACGCTCAGCCGGCGAGCGCGCTTGCGGGCTCGGTGTCGCGCGCGTCCGGCGCGTGCGCGGCGCTCACGAAGTCGCGGCTGCGCACGAGCGCGAACGCCAGCGCGGCGCCCGTCAGGGCGATCACTGCGGCGATCGCCGCGATCGTCGTGAACGCCCCGGTGAAGCCGACGCGGTAGGCGTGGTCGAGCGCCGCGCGCGCGGTGGGGGGAGGGAGTGCGCGATGCGGGTCACTTCGCCGGACTGACAGCAGCGTCGCGAGCTTGCCGTGCGCGGCGCTCACGATCTCGCCGAGGTGGCCGCCGGCGCGCAGCGTGGCGGTCGTGGTCCTGGTCACGTCGTGCTCGAAGATCGCGCCCAGCCCGGCGATGCCGGTGGCGATCCCGACCTGGCGGAAGGTCGAGTTGATGCCCGAGGCCATGCCGCTGCGCTCGCGCGGCACGACGCCGATCGCGGTGGAGGCCAGCGGCGGGTTGACCAGGCCGACGCCCGCGCCGGCGAGCACGAAGCCGGGGATCAGCACCGTCCAGTGCGAGCCGGCGTTCACGCCGGTCATGAACACCAGGCCGGCGCCGATCAGCACGAGCCCCGTCGCCGAGCAGCAGCCGCACGGGCATGCGCACGGTCAGCCTGCCGGCGATCGGCGCGACGGCGAACGACAGCAGCGTCATCGGCAGGAAGCGCAGGCCCGCCTGCACGGGGCTGTAGCCGAGCACGTCCTGGATGTAGAGGGTGAGGTAGAGGAACATCGCGAAGAACGAGGCTCGACAGCGTCAACGCGACGATGTTCGCCCCGGCGAACGCGGGGCAGCGAAACAGCGACAGGTCGAGCATCGGCCTGCGCTGCAGGAGCTCGACGAGCACGAACGCCGCCAGCAGCACGGCGGCAGCCGGCCAGCAGGGCGACGATCTCGGTCGAGCCCCAGCCCTTTTCGTTGCCCTGCACGAGCGCGAACACGAGCACGAACAGCGCCCCGGAGAAGGTGACGAGCCCCGCCCAGTCGACGCCGGTGGCGTCCGGGTCGCGCGAGTCGGCGACCTGCCTGAGCGTGATGAACACAGCGACCACGCCGATCGGCACGTTGACGAAGAAGATCCACTGCCAGCCGATGCCCGAGGTGATGACCCCGCCGAGCACCGGCCCGACGGCGACCGCAGCGCCCGTCACCGCGCCGAACACGCCGAACGCGGTGCCCCGCTCCTTGCCCTGGAAGGCCTGCGCGATCAGCGCCAGCGAGGTGGCGAACATCATCGCGCCGCCCATGCCCTGCACGGCGCGCGCGAGGTTGAGCATCAGCGGCGAGCTGGACAGGCCGCAGACGGCGGAGGCGGCCGTGAACACGACCAGGCCGGCGACGAACACGCGCCGGCGGCCGATCAGGTCGGCGACCGAGCCGGAGGTGAGCAGCAGCGCGGCGAGCGTCAGCGCGTAGGCGTTGACGACCCACTGCAGGTCGGAGAAGGAGGAGTGCAGCGAGCGCTGGATGGCGGGCAGCGCGACGTTCACGACCGTGATGTCGAGCAGCAGCATGAAGATCGCGACCGAGACGGCGATCAGGGTCCACCATTTGCGCTCCACGGCCTACGCCCCCTTCAGGTGTCGCTGCAGGAACGGCACGATCTCCTCCCACAGCTTCGCCGCCGCGGCGGGGCGGTAGGTGGGCCGGTAGTCGGCGAAGAACGCGTGCCCGGCGTCCTCGTAGACATCGACTTTGACCTCGCGGCCGCTGGCGCCGGCGCGCTCGCGCAGTTGCGCGCCCAGCTCCGGCGAGGGGTTCTGGTCCTCGGCGCCGACGGCCGCGAGCAGCGGGCAGCAGAGCTTGCCGGCGAGCTCCAGCGGCGGCGTCGGGCGCAGGGGCGTCGCGCGCTCCTCGGGCGTGGCCCGGTCGATGAAGCCGGCCCAGCAGTCGACCGCCGCGTCGAGGCGGTCGCTCGCGCAGGCGAACAGCAGCGTGTAGCGCCCGCCCATGCAGAAGCCGATGCAGCCGACCCTGCCGGTCACGTCCTTGCGCGCGCGCAGCAAGTCGGCGGCGCCCTCGAGGTCGCCGAGTGCGATCTGGTCGGACATCGAGAACAGGCGCGCCATCAGCGCCTGCATGTCGCCCGCCGGGGGCGGGCCGCCTTCGCGCGTGTACAGGTCGACGCCGAGCGCCACATAGCCGAGGTTGGCGAAGCGGTTGGCGATGTCGCGGATGTGCTCGTTCAGGCCGCCCGCCTCGTGGATCACGATCATCGCCGGGCGGGGCTGCGCGTCGGCGGGGCGGACGAGGTAACCGTTCACCGGTGTGCCACCGGCGCCTGCGAACGTGAGCTCCTCGCCGACGAGGCCGCTCGGATCGGCCACGGCTCCGGGCACGCCCTCGGGGCTCGGCTGCACTGTCGCTGTCGTCATCTCGCTGCTGCCTCCTTTTCGATTGGACGGGCTCTCAGAGGGTCACCCTCGCTCACAGGATCGCCTTCGGGTAGGCGCGTGTGGCGCCGATCAGCATCAGCGCGAAGAAGCCGGCGACGACCAGGAAGTCCAGCCACACCATGCCGGCGCCGCCGACGCCCACGAGCATCTGGCGCAGCCCCTGCACCTCGTAGGTGAGCGGGTTGGCGTGCGCGAGCGCGCGCAGCCAGCCGGGCATCACGCTCAGCGGATACAGGGCGCTGGAGGCGAAGAACAGCGGCATCATGATCAGCTGGCCGATGCCCATGAAGCGCTCGCGCTCCTTGACGGCGGCGGCGAGCAGCATCGACATGCACGCGAACGCGGCCGTCCCGAGCATCAGCATCGCGAGCGCCCCGATCACCCCGGCGAGCGTCCAGCGCACGCCGATGCCGGCGGCGGCGAGCACGCTCAGCAGCAGCAACGCCTGCACGAGCGCGCGCACACACGCGCCGGCGGCCTTGCCGAGCACGATCGACGTGCGCGGCAGCGGCGTGGCGAGCAGCCGCTGCAGCTGGCCCACGTCGCGCTCCCAGATGACGGCCAGCCCGAAGAAGATCGCGATGAACATCGCCGCCTGCGCCATCACGCCGGGCGCGATGTAGGCGCGGTAGTCCAGTGAGCCGAGCGTCAGCGCGTGGACGTTGCGCATCGCCGTGCCGAAGATGAACAGCCACAGCAGCGGCTGCACCGAGCGGGTGATGATGTCGATGTGGTCGTGGCGCAGCTTGCGCATCTCCGCCTGGGCCATCGCGGCGGTGCCCGCGGCGATGCGCGCGGGCACGCGCGTGGCGAGCGCCTGCGGGCGCCGGCCGATGCCCGGGCGCTCAGCCGAGGCGGTGGGCGACGCGGCGCTGGGCGCGGACATCGGACAGCCTCCCTTCGTGTGCCTCCTCAATCGTGCGACCGGTCACGGTCGTGAACACCTCCTCGAGGCTGTCGCTGGCGTTGCGCGCGAGCAGCTCCGCCGGCTCGCCCTGCTCCACCAGCTGCCCCAGGTCCATGATCGCCAGGCGCTCGCAGTAGCGCTCGGCCTCCTCCATCACGTGCGTGGTGACCAGGATCGTCGTGCCGGCGTGCTCGCGCAGCGCCTCCAGGTGCTCCCACACCATTCGTCGCGCCGTCGGGTCCAGGCCGACGGTGGGCTCGTCCAGGAACAGCACCGTGGGCCGGTTCAGCAGCGCGGTGGCGATCTCCAGCCGGCGCAGCATCCCGCCCGAGAGCGTTCGCGCGAGGCGGTTCGAGCATCGGCGCGAGCTCCATCGTCTCGATCGCCTCCGCGATGCGCTCGCGCCGCTCGCCTCTCGGCACCCCCGTGACGCGCCCGTAGAAGTCGAGGTTCTCGTATGCCGTGAGCGCGCCGTCGACGGAGATCGCCTGGGGTATGTATCCGATGCTCGCGCGCACCGAGAGGCTGTCCTCGCGCACGTCGAAGCCCGCCACCTGCGCGCGGCCGGCGGTGGGCTGGAGCAGCGTCGTGAGCACGCGGATCATGGTCGTCTTGCCGGCTCCGTTGGGGCCGAGCAGGCCGAAAACCTCGCCAGGGGCGACGGCGAAGGAGACGCCGCCGACGGCTTCCAGCTCGTCGAAGCGCACGACCAGGTCCTCGACCAGCACCGCCGGCTGCGCTGCCGGGACGCTCACGGCTCTGACCCGGCCGCGACCGCCGCGCCGGACTCGAGCTCGCGGATCTTGCGGCGCACGCGCTTGCGCGTCTCGCACAGCTCGTGCTCGAGCTTGGCCAGCTCGGCGGCGCGGTGGCGCACGAGCTCCAGCTGGCGCTCGATGTGGCCGAGCGCCTCGCTGAGCAGCTCGCGCCGGCGCTCGGGGTGGACGTCGTCGCGGCGCAGCTGCGCGCGCACCTCCGCGCGCGCCTCCTCGGCGGTGAGCAGCGTCCTCAGCTCCTCCAGCGAGACGCCGAGCAGGTCCTTCAGGCGCATCACCTCGCGCAGGCGCTCGACCTCGGCGCCCGTGTACATGCGGTGCTGTCCGGATGGCCGCGCGGGCGCCTCCGGGAGCAGCCCGATCTCCTCGTAGTAGCGGATCGTGCGCGGCGTGGTGCCGACCAGGCGCGCGACGTCGCCGATGCGCAGGCTGTCGGGCACAGGCGGCTCGCGCCGCGCGACCCCGGGCGCCGCTGGCGGCGGATGCGGCCGGATCGGCGGGCGGCGCGCTCACGGCGTGCTCGCGGGGACGGGGGTGGGGGAGGTGGCCGCGGCGCCGGCCCCGCCCGCCACGTCCGACCGCTCGCGCTCGCGCGCGTCTTCGGCCTGGATCTGCACGTGGCTGGGGCGCAGCAGGCACACGAACATCGCCGAGGAACGAGACCGCCGCGAGCACCCACAGGGCGCTGTGCATGTTGGCGATGAACGGCGCGAGCTTCTGCGGCGAGAGCCCTTTGGCGAGGCCGGAGAAGACCGCGAACAGCGTCGCTTTGGGCACGGCGGAGGTGACGATCGCCATCACGAAGGCGATCGAGAGCACCGCGCCGGTGTTCTGCAGCAGCGTGCGCGCGCCGGCGGCGATGCCGCGCCGGTGGGCGGGCACGACGCCCATCATCGCGGCGGTGTTGGGGCTGTTGAACATGCCCGAGCCGACGCCGACGAGCGCGAGCCACAGCGCGCTCTGCCAGTAGGGCGAGTGCACCTGCAGCGTCGTCATCGCGGCGAGGCCGGCGGCGCTGACGAGCATGCCGAGCGCGGCGAGCGTGCGCGAGCCGTGGCGGTCGGCGTACATGCCGGCGAGCGGCGAGGCGACGAGCATGCCGAGCGCGAGCGGGATCAGCTTGATGCCGGCGTCGATCGGCGAGTCGCCCTGCGCGCCCTGGAAGTAGAAGACGAACAGGAACATCAGCGCGAAGCGCGCGAGGCCGTTGATGAACGCGGCGGCGCTGGCGGCGGCGAACAGGCGATTGCGGAAGATCGCCGAGGTCGAGCATCGGCGCCTTCGAGCGGCGCTCGATCGCCACCCACAGCGGCAGCAGCACCGCGGCGGCGGCGAGACCGGCGATCACGAGCGTGTCGTTCCAGCCGCTGAGGCCGCCGCTTGCGAGACGCCGAGCACGAGGCCGGTGAGCCCGACCACGAACGTGCTGCGTGCCGAGCACGTCGAAGCCGCGCACGGAGTCCGGCTTGGCGAGCTCGCGCAGGATCAGCGCGCCCCAGGCGGCGCCGGCGAGCGCGAACGGCACGTTGAACCAGAACACCCAGTGCCAGGAGATCGCCACGAGCGCGCCGCCGAGCACCGGCCCGAGCACCAGCCCGATGGCGGCGACCATCGTGTTGGCGCCCATCGCCAGGCCGAGCTGCTCCTTGGGGAAGGCGTCGGTGACGAGCGCGGCGGCGTTGGCGAACAGGAACGACGGAGCCGATGCCCTGCAGCACGCGCCAGAGGATCAGCTCGGTGCGCGTCGGAGGAGAAGCCGGCGCCGAGCGAGGCGAGCGCGAACACGACGAAGCCGCCGACGTATGCGCGCTTGCGCCCGAACAGGTCGCTCAGCCGCCCGGCCATCAGCACGAGCACGGTCGCGGCGATCAGGTAGGCGAGGATCACCCACACGAGCGCGAGCAGGCTCGTGTGCAGGCGAGCGCTCGAGGTCGGGCAGCGCGATGATCAGCGTGCCCGAGTTGGTCGCCGCGAGCAGCATGCCGAGGCTCGTGCACGACAGCGCCCACCACTTGTAGCTGGCGTGCCCGGCGGCGACGCCGAAGCGCGCGGCGGCGGGGCCGCCCGGGCGCCTTCGCTGCTGGCACGGATGAATCTGACGTGAACGTAAAGATCACGATAGCAGCAGGCCGGGTCGCTGCTGCTAAAACCTGGTCATGTCCTCGAACGAGCCGAAGGTCGTCAAGTCCGAGCAGGAGTGGCGCGAGCAGCTGACGCCGGCGCAGTACGACGTGCTGCGCAGGGCCGGCACCGAGCCGCCGTTCACCGGCGAGTACGTCTACAACAAGGACGTCCGGCGACTACCGCTGCGCGGCGTGCGGGGCGATGCTGTTCGGCTCGGACACCAAGTTCGACTCCGGCACCGGCTGGCCGAGCTTCACCGAGCCGGCGGTCGCCGAGGCGGTCGAGCTGCGCCCCGACAACAGCCTGTTCATGCGCCGCACCGAGGTCGCTGTGCCGCACGCTGCGGCGGGCACCTCGGGCACGTCTTCGACGACGGGCCGGGGCCGGACGGTCAGCGCTACTGCATCAACTCGGCGGCGCTCTCGTTCGAGCCCGCCGAGTAGCCTTCTCGCGGCGATGATCATGTTCGAGCAGTCGCGGCGGCTGTCCGAGCCGCTGCGCTGGGGGCGGCGCGAGAAGACGATCGTGGCGGTGCTGCTGAGCTGCGTGGCGCTCGCGCTGATCGGGCTCGGCGCGTACGCGCTGACGAGCGGCGCGCCGGCGCGCAGCGACTGCGTCGACCTGACGTTCGCGAGCACGCTGGGCGTCGCGCGCGTGCACCAGTGCGGCGCGCAGGCCAGGACCCTGTGCGCTGCGCCGGACCCGAGTCGCGAGATCGCGCAGGAACTCGCGACCGAGTGCCGGCGCCTGGGATACCCGCTCGCCGCGCGCTGACGCGGCGTCTAGACAAATGTCGAAACCCCCGGGCCAAGTGTTGGCCAGGATGGCCCTACCCGGCGTTCCTACATGCCGGATTTCATACCGGGACTGTCATCGATGAGCGGCGTCCGTGCGATGCGGACGGGCGCCCGCAATCGCAAACAACTGTAGGAACGGAGGCACATGACCTGGCTGTCATACCCAAGTTGGCTGAACGCGGGGGACAACGCATGGCAGATGACCGCCGCGACGTTCGTCGGGCTGATGAGCCTGCCGGGCCTCGCGGTCCTGTACGGCGGCGTCATGCAGAAGCGCTGGTCGGTCAACAGCATGATGCTCACGTTCGTGGCGTTCTGCGTGACGCTGATCGTGTGGGTGTCTGTGGGCGTTCAAGATGGGCTTCGGCAACCCGATCGCGCACAGCGGCTCCGGCATCTTCGGGACGAAAGGCTTCTTCGGCACGTTCGTCGGCGAACCGGGCAGCGTGCTGAGCCACATCGCCGAGGAGGGCCAGGCGCTGATCCCGTCGATCACGACGGGACCGCCGTTCCACTTCCCGGAGTCCTCGCTCGTCTACTTCCAGTTCGTGTTCGCAGCGATCACGCCGATCCTGGCGCTCGGCTCGGTGCTCGGGCGCGTGAACTTCAAGGCGTGGATCCCGTTCGTGGCGCTGTGGATCACGTTCGTCTACGCGGTCGACGCGTTCCTGCTCTGGGGCGGCGGCTACTTCGCCGCGCACGGCGCGCTGGACTACTCCGGTGGGTACGTGATCCACCTGTCGGCGGGGGTCTCCGGGTTCGTGTTCGCGGCGGTGATCGGGCCGCGACTGCAGCGAGACCGCGAGATCGACGCGCCCGAACAACCTGCTGATGGTCGCGGTGCGGCGCCGGCCTGCTGTGGCTCGGCTGGAACGGGTTCAACGGCGGGGACCCCTACTACGCCGGCGCGGACGCCTCGGCGGCGGTGCTCAACACGAACCTGTGCACCGCGGTCGCGATGCTGGTCTGGATCGCGTGGGACTACATCTACCGCGACAAGCCGTCGATGATCGGCGCGGTCAACGGCATGATCACCGGCCTGGTCGGCGATCACCCCGGCGGCCGGGTTCGTCAACGGCTGGGGCGCGATCGTCATCGGCGTCGTCGACGCGACGATCGTGTGGATGTCGATCCGCTACCTCAGCCGTCTGCGGCCGTTCAGGAACGTCGACGACACGCTCGGCGTGATCTACACGCACGGCATCGCCGGTCTGTGTCGGCGGTCTGCTGGTCGGGCTGCTGGCCGACCCGGCGATCGTCGAGTACGTCGGGCGCCGGCGGCGGTGCGACGAACCTGCCGGGCGTGGACGGGCCTGCTGCTCGGCGGCGGCTGGACGCTGCTGCGCTGGCAGGCCGAGGCGGCGGCTGTGGGTGATCGCATACACGGCGGTGGTGACGTTCATCATCCTCAAGGTGGTCGGTCTGGTGATACCGCTGCGACTCTCCGACGAGGAACTGGAGATCGGCGATCACGCGATCCACGGCAACGAGGTCTACCCGTCGGACGTGCCGACGCTCGGCGGTCCACACCCGCCGGCGTGGCAGCCGGCGCCGGCCGCGGGCGCCGCAGGGGCGTAGGCGGCGGGCTCTGTCCCAAATCGCGCGGGCGCGCCCTCCCCACGGGCGCGCCCGCCTCGGGGTGCAGAACGAGCAGCGGCTCCGCTTCGGCGGGGCCGCTGTTTCGTCGTGAGGGGTCTCAGCCGGCGACGATGGGGCCGGGTCAGCCGGCGACGGTGAGGCGGGTCGGGTGGCGGCGGTGAATCAGGTCAGCTCGCGATGCCGACCGGGCAGGCGACGCCGGTGCCGCCGAGCCCGCAGTAGCCGCCGGGGTTCTTGGCGAGGTACTGCTGGTGGTAGGCCTCGGCGTAGTAGAACGGATGCGCCTGCGCGTCGTGCTCGGCGAGCTCGGTGGTGATCGCGCCGTGGCCGGCGGCGGAGAGCATCCGCTGGTAGGCCGCGAGCGAGGCCTCGGCGGCGGCGCGCTGCGCGTCGCCGTCCCACATGATCAGCGAGCGGTACTGGCTGCCGACGTCGTTACCCTGGCGCATGCCCTGGGTCGGGTCGTGCCCCTCCCAGAAGAGCCTCAGCATCTCGTGGTAGCTGGTCTGCGGCGGCGTCGAACGCGACGAGCACGACCTCGGCGTGGCCGGTGCGCCCGCTGCAGACCTCCTCGTAGGTGGGGTTGGGGGTGATCCCGCCCGCGTAGCCGACCGCGGTCGTGTACACGCCCTCGGCTTCCCAGAAGATCCGCTCGGCGCCCCAGAAGCAGCCCATGCCGAAGATCGCGCTGTGCACGCCGTCGGGGAACGGGCCCTGCAGCGGCGTGCCGAGCACCTCGTGGCGCTCGGGCACGGGCATCGCCTGCTCGCGCCCGGGCAGGGCGGCGGCGGGCTCGACCGTGGCGGTCCTGTCGCGTCCGAGCAGTCGCACTGCCAGTCAGGCTAGCGCGGCTCGAGCACGAACACGGCGATCTCGCGCGAGGTGTTCTCCTCGTAGCGTGCGAAGCCCGCGTACTGCTCGTTCATCTTGCGCCACAGCTCCGCGCGCTCCTCGCCCTCGGCGACCCGCGCGCGCACCCGCCGGCGCTCGCCGCCGATCTCCACCTCGGCGTCGGGGTTCGCTTTGAGGTTGTACGACCACGCGGGCGCGCGTTCGTTGCCGGCGTTCGAGCCGATCACGATCAGCCGCTCGCCGTCGGTGAGGTACAGCACGGGCGCGGTGCGTGGCTGCCCGGAGCGCCGGCCGGTCGAGGTGAGCAGCAGCACGGGGGCGCGCCCGACCTTGCTCAGCAGGCGCCCGCGCGTGAGGCGGTAGATCGGCACGTTGAGCCTGCCGAGCGCGCGCAGCGCGCCGGCGGGCATGAACATCGACAGCCGCGCGTATACGTGGTCGCTGGGCACCCGCGAATTATGGCATCGGCGCCCAGCACAGCCGGTCGCGCTCGCATGGTCTTCGATGCGTTTAGAGTGCGCCAGCATGAGCGAGCCGGTCGTCCGCTACGAGGTCACCGGGCGGATCGCGCGGATCACGCTCGACCGCCCCGAGCGCGGCAACGGGATCACCGCGCAGCTGATCGCGGAGCTCGCGGCGTGCGTCGAGCGCGCCGACCTGGACCCCGCGGTGCACGTGCTGGCGCTGTCGGGCAGCGGGACCGGCTTCTGCGGCGGCTACGACCTCGTGGAGAGCGCCGAGGGCGCGGGCGCGCCGGCAAGCGCGGGGGAGCAACCCGCAGGCGCGACGGCGGCCACCGCGGGCGGCCCGCCGGCCGGCTCGCCGCTGGATCCGGCAGTGATCGCGGCCAACCACGACCCGCGCGCGACGTGGGACCCGATGGTGGACTACGCGATGATGAGCCGCAACGTCCGCGGCTTCATGAGCCTGTTGAACTGCGGCAAGCCGGTGGTGTGCATGGTGCACGGCTTCTGCGTGGCCGGCGGTACGGACATGGCGCTGTGCTCGGATCTGCTGCTGATCGCGCAGGACGCGAAGATCGGCTATCCGCCGGCGCGCGTGTGGGGTTCGCCGACGACTGCGCTGTGGGCGCAGCGCGTCGGCGCGCAGCGCGCGAAGCGCCTGCTGTTCACGGGCGACACGTTGTCGGGTGCGGAGGCGCTGGAGTGGGGCCTTGCGATCGAGGCGCCGCCGGCGGACCGCCTGGTCGAGCGCACGGAGATCCTGCTGGAGCGCATCGCGCGCGTGCCCGTGAACCAGCTGATGATGATGAAGCTGCTGGTCAACCAGACGCTGTATGTGCAGGGGCTGCAGGGCGCGCAGATGCTGGGCACGGTGTTCGACGGGATCGCCCGCCACACCGCGGAGGGCTACGCGTTCCAGGCGCACGCGGCGCAGGCGGGCTTCCGCGAGGCGGTGCGCGAGCGCGACGAGCCGTTCGGCGATCTCGGCCGCTCGACGTTCAAGGGCTGACACGCCTCCCGGCGGCCGGCGGCGGCGCCCATGTGCGATCGTACGCGCGTGGCGATCGTGCGCCTCAGCAGGCCCCTTGGACGTGAGCTGGAACGAGTGTTCCCGGCGCGGCCGTTCAACGTGCGCTTCTGGGACGGATGCACGGTGGCCGCGACGGTGCAGCCCGCGCCGACGTTCTTCGTCAAGCGCCCGGTGGCGCTGGCGCACGTGCTGTCGGCGCCGAGCACGCTGGGTCTCGGCCGCGCCTACGTGGACGGCTCGCTGGCGGTCGACGACCTCGACGGCGCGCTGCGGGTGGTCGACGAGTTCGAGCCGCCGCCGCTGAGTCGCGCCGATCGCGTGCGCCTGGCCGCGACGGCTGCTGCGGCGGCGCTGCCCGGCGGGCTGCCGCGCCGCCCGGATCTCGAGCTGATGCTGCGCGGGCGCTTGCACAGCGCCGAGCGCGACGCGGAGGCGGTCCGCTACCACTACAACGTCGGCAACGACTTCTTCGCGCTGTTCCTGGACCCGTCGATGACCTACAGCTGCGGCATCTTCTCGCGCGGAGCGCAGACGCTGGAGGAGGCGCAGCGCACGAAACTGGAGCTGGTGGCGGGCAAGCTCGACCTGCAGCCGGGCATGCGCTTGCTGGACGTCGGCTGCGGCTGGGGCAGCTTCGCGATGCACGTGGCGCGCGAGCACGGCGTGCACGTGACCGGCATCACGCTGTCCGAGCCGCAGGCGCAGCGCGCGCGAGAGCGCGTGGCCGAGGCGGGCTTGAGCGAGCAGGTGGAGATCCGCGTACAGGACTACCGCCAGCTGCCGGCGGCGTCGTTCGACGCGATCGCGAGCATCGGCATGTCCGAGCACGTGGGCGAGAGCCAGATCGACTCATACGCGCGCACGCTGTTCTCGCTGCTGCGCCCGAACGGCAAACTGCTCAACCACGCGATCGCCCAGCTGGACCCGATGGCGAACCCGCTCGAGGACGTCTTCTCGACGCGCTACGTGTTCCCCGACGGCGAGCCGCTGCCGCTCTCGCGCGTGCAGCTCGCGCTCGAGCGCGCGGGCTTCTGGACGGGGCACGTCGAGGGCTTTCGCGAGGACTACGCGGTGACCCTGCGCCATTGGGCACAGCGCCTGGACGAGCACCTCGAGGAGGCGGAGGCGCTGGCGGGCGTCGAGCGCACGCGCGTGTGGCGCCTGTACCTGCGCTCGGCCGGGCGCGGCTTCGAAGCTGGCGACCTGGCCGTCTACCAGATCCGCACGCGCCGGCCCGCCTAGCGCGGGCGTGGACCTGGTGGGTCGCGGCCAGCTGGACGATGCCGGCCGTCGCGGGCTAGAATGACCGTTCCTTGCGGATGTAGCTCAGCTGGCTAGAGCGTCGCCTTGCCATGGCGAAGGTCGAGGGTTCGAATCCCTTCATCCGCTTTTCACGAAGTGCCTGCAAATCGGCAGGTTTAGGGTGCCCGTTTACTGCGCTAGCGCCCCGGCTCGCTCGGTTGGCATGTCAGCCGGAACGCGGGCCGTTGGCGGATGCGCGGGTGACTCTCACGGCTGCGAGGCGCTGTGGCCGGCGGCCCACGCGACGATCGCGCTCGTGCCCTGGACGGTGCTGCCGTCGTCGAGCAACAGCACCGGAACGTCCTGCTGGCCAGTCAGCGAGATGATCTCATCGCGCTTTCCGCGGCGGCTCAGCGGGATGCGCTTGAAGCCCCCCACGGTCTTGACGGTAAAGGTGTGACCTGAACGCTCGAGAGCCTGTGCGGCGATTCCGCAAGGGTGCGGGACCAGCGGCACGTTTGCCCCGTGCGTTCTTGCAGGGCACGTGTATAGAACTACGGTTGCATCCTAGCGCTGGCATCCTGTCGTTGGCCTCCGCTCTGCGATCATCGCGCGCCGTTGTCATAGGCTCGGGCGAGCGCCCTCCAAATGACGTCTGCTGGATCGACTTCGCTGCGTCTGTTCAGGCCGTTTGCGAGTGCGACGATCGTCGCTCCTCGTTCGATGTCGGCGAATGCGTCGGGTTGGCGAGGCCGAACACGGTGCCCGGGGTGACCGGCGCGGCGCCTTCGAGGATCGCAAGACCGCTGCTGCTGGCCCAGATCAGCCCGCCGTCCAGCATGATCACCGCCTGTAGCGCCCGGCGCGCTCCGAGCGCTGGCGGGCGCCGTCCAGCGCAGCCTGAAGATCTTCCGGTCCGGTGTTCGCAGCGCTCCGCGAAACCCGTGCCGGCGCGCCAGCGCCACGAGCGGGCACCGCGAGAGCGAGCGCAACGGCGACGAGCGCAACGGCGACGAGCGCGATGAGTGTGCTCCGGTGGCGCGCGAGCCTCGTACGTCTACGGGCATTCACAGGTGCGAAACCTCCCATGTCAGCCGTCATGCTCGAGGGTGGGGATGTGTTCGAGGTAAGCGCAGAGCGCGACGCGGCCGTGCTCGACCACCTCAGCATCGGCGTGACGCCGGTTGCGGAACGCAAGCTCGAGCACGCGGTCTCCGAGCTCGACGAGCAGGACGAACACGCTCTCGCCCATGCTCGGGTCGACCAAGCCTGCGGCCGCCAGGTTCGATCGAGCGCGTAGCGCGAGTCTGCGGTTTCGCCGGTGCACCTCGGCGACCACGGTCGACGAGACTCGCCCGCCAAACCAGAGTCGCACGAAGCTCGGGTGCTGCTCGTAGTAGGCGAGGTGCAGGTCGAGCTCGCGGCTGACGAAGTCGCGCACCGATGCGATCTCCCACGTGGCCTCGGTGGCCTCGGCGAGCCGATCGAGCTCAGCGAGCTGTGTGCTCAGCAACCTGTCGAAGATCTCGTCGCGATCGGCAAAGAAACGGTAGAGCGAGGGCACGGACACGCCCGCGCGCTCGGCGATCGCTCGCGTCGTGACGGCGTCCAAGCCCTCCGCTTCGATCAGCTCGGCGGCGGCCGCGAGGATGCGCCCGACGCTCTCGCGGCTGCGGGCCTGGACTGGCTCCCTGCGTTGGCGGATCGTGGTGGTCACGCGCTTCACTGCGATCGTTTCAGCTTTGTCAGAGGGGACCTTGACAAGAGTTGTGGCCTCGCGTACCGTAACACGAGTCGCATTTGTGTTCTAGGCGGAAGAGGCGAAAGCGTGAGCAACGCGCCGGATCTGCACGGCAAGGTCGCAGTCGTCACGGGCGGCGGCTCGGGCATCGGGCGCGCGACAGCGCTGCTCCTTGCCCGCCACGGCGCCAAGGTCCACGTCGCCGATTTGCGGGTGGATGCCGCCGCGGAGGTGGCCCGTGCGATCTTGGTCGCGGGTGGCAGCGCGGTGGCGCACGCGCTGGACGTCTCCGATCCCGACGCTGTGGAGGCGCTGGCTGCGAGCGTGTTCGCGGAGGATGGCCATGTAGACGTCCTCCACAACAACGCCGGCATCGGTCACGGAGGGAACGTCGAGGCGACCACCGTCGAGGATTGGCAGCGCGTCATCGGGGTGAACCTGCTCGGCGTCGCATACGGCGTGCAGGCGTTCATCCCGCGAATGCTGCAGCAGGGGCGCCCGGCGTCGGTGGTGAACACCGCATCGATGGCGGGCATCGTGCCCACGGCCAAGATGGCGCCCTACTGCGCGTCGAAGTTCGGCGTGGTCGGCCTCAGCGAGTCGCTCAACGCCGAGCTCTCCAAGCGGGGCATCCACGTCAGCGCGATCTGCCCCGGCATCATCGACACGCCGATCATCTCGACCGGGATCATGCGCGGCGAAGCAGCCGAGATCCAGGGACGGGCGTCCAGCTACTACGCCAAGCACGGAGCATCCCCGGATGAGGTCGCGCGCGCGATCCTCTCGGCAATCGCCAAGCACAGACTGATCGTGCCCGTGCCCAGACGCCAGGTGACCCTGCCCTACCTGCTGCATCGCATCTCGCCGCAGCTGTTCCAGCCGCTCGCGCGGGGCTTCGAGCGCATCGTCACGCGTGGCTGACGGGGAGCGATCGACCATGAACGACCAGGTCGCGATCATCACCGGAGCGGCCAGCGGTGTCGGCCGGCGCTTCGCCACCGAGCTGTGGCGGCGACGCCCCGAGATGCGGCTCGTGCTGGCGGACGGCCGCTGGAGATCGACCTGCCGGTCGGCCGCGGGCTCCTGGCGAAGCTCAGTAGCGCAGCCCCCGGGACGCTGCTGATGCTTTACGAGCCGCTGAAGCGCAGGGGCATCAGGCAGCTCGAGCGCGCGGGGCGCGCGGGGGCGCGCTACGAGCAAACCGCGAACAACGGGAGACCGTCATGACCGAGATCACCGGAGGCGAGCTGTTCGCTCGCGCATTGCAGGCGGAGGGCATCGAGTTCCTCTTCGGGCTCCCTTCGCCGGAGTCTGACCCGTTGCTGCTCGAGCTAGAGCAGCACGGCATCCGGCTGGTGCCGGTTCGCCACGAGGCTGCGGCCGTTCACATGGCCGAAGGCCTCTACAAGACGACGGGCAAGGTGTCCGCGGTGCTCGGCAACCCTGGCCCGGGCTCGGCGAACCTGCTGCCGGGCGTGCTCACCGCGCTGCACGAGGGCGTGCCGGTGCTGGTGATCACCTCACAGCACCGGCTGGGCATCGTCTACCCGTCCTCGCCCGCGACCTTCCAGGGCCAGGATCAGCTCGACTTGTTCCGCCCCGTGGTGAAGTGGGGCGGCCCGGTGTTCGAATGGGGCCGTATCCCCGAGGTGCTGCGCATGGCCTTTCGCGAGATGTGGAACGGACGGCCTGGGCCCGTCCACGTTGAGCTGCCCGCCCCGATCCTCTACGCCACCGGAGACGAGGAGAGCGCGCCGATCCTCCAGCCCGCCGCATACCGCGGCATCGGGCCGCGGGCTTCCGAGGCGCAGCTGGGCGAGGCGGCACGGATGCTCGCCTCGGCCGAGCGTCCGGTCGTGATCTCGGGGGCGGGCGTCGACCGCGCCCGCGCGAACAATGCGCTGCTTGAGATCGTCGCGCTGCTCGGCTGCCCGGTGCTGACGAGCATGGCGGGGCGCGCGACGGTGCCGTCCGATCATCCGAACTACGTCTTCGGGTTCGGGCCGGCCGGCGATCAGGTGCGACGCGAGGCCGACGTGCTGCTCGTCGTCGGCTCGCGGATGGGGAACCTCGACGTCCCCTATGACGAGTACTGGGGCGACCCCTCGGGGAAACGCCTGATCCAAGTCGACCTCGACCCACGACACCTCGGCGTCACCCGCCCTCTGAGCCTCGGCATCGTCGCCGATGCCCGGAGTGCCCTGGAGGGCATCGCCGGCCGGCTGCGCGCGATGGATCTGCCGGCCCGCGGAGACGCTGACCTCGCGCGCTATCGGGCGCTCGACGTGGAGGTCAGGATGGCGCAGGCGACGCCCATCCTCGAGTGGCAGGGGCCCGGCATCCATCCCGCACACGCCGCCGGGGCGATCGGGGCCGTTTTCGGCCCAGAGGCGATCTACACGGTCGACGGCGGCAACACATCGCTTTGGGCCTACTCGGTCCTGCCGCCGACCCGCCCGCGCTCCTACCTCTCGATCCTCGAGCTGGGCATGCTCGGCACCGGCATCCCCTCGGCGATCGGCGCCAAGCTCGGGGCTCCCGATCGAGAAGTCGTGTGCATCACCGGCGACGGCGCGGCGGGCTTCAACATCATGGAGATGCAGTCCGCGGCCCGCGAGAAGCTGGCGCTCACGACGATCGTCTTCGCCGAGGGCTCATGGACGATGGAGGAGCCGAACGAGATCGCCCTCTACGGCAAGACCTTTGGGACGGCCCAGGGAGAGATCCGCTGGGACCTGGTCGCACAGGGCCTCGGCTGCCACGGCGAGTTTGTCGAGCGCATCGAGGAGCTCGAGCCCGCGCTGCGCCGTGCCCAGACCCATGACGGACCCAGCGTCATCTGCCTGCGCACCGACCACGACGCGAACCTCGCCGTTCCCGAGGACATGATGGCCCGCTTCTTCGAGGTCTACTCGGGGCCGGTGCCGGTCGAGCAGCCGGCGTAGTGCCCCGCGGTGACCCTCACGCCACGCAGCTCGCCTTGCCGTAGCGCGGGGCCGTCGAGATTCCCCCGCCGGCGTCGAGCCCCACGCGGAGGGGACTGACGCCTATCCAGCGTCCCCGGCGGCGAGCAGCCGCGGCGCGCGCGCGACGGCGCCGGAGAGCTCGCCGCGCGCCCACGGCACGATGCGGGGCGGCGGTTCGCTGACGGGGCTGGAGGCGGCACGCGCGAGGTCGCTGGGGCGCCAGTCGCACAGGAACGCCTCTGCGTCCTGCGCGCTGAGCGGGCGCGCGAACAGGTAGCCCTGGCCGCTGTCGCAGCTCTCGTCCTGCAGCAGCGACAGCTGCCGGTGCAGCTCGATGCCCTCGGCGATCGTCTCGATCGACAGCGCCTTGCCGAGCTTGACGAGCGTGCGCAGCAGCGTCTCGCTTTCGGGGTTCTCGCTGAGCTGCGAGGTGAACGAGCGGTCGATCTTCAGCGCGTCGACGGGGAACTGTTTGAGATGCGCGAAGGACGAGTAGCCGGTGCCGAAGTCGTCGATCGCGACGCGCACGCCGAGTTCCTTGATCGCGTGCAGGCGCCGCGCGGTGTGCTCGGGGTTGCGCATGAGCGCGGTCTCGGTGATCTCGAGCGTCAGCGCCTGCGCGTGCAGGCCGCTGCGCGCGATGGCCTCGCGCACGACGCCGACGAACTGGTCGGTCTCCAGCTGGCGCGCGGAGACGTTGACCGCGACGCCGATCGCGTGCCCGCTCGCCCGCCAGCGCGCGCCCTGGCGGCAGGCCTCCTCGAGCACCCACCTGCCGACGTCGACGATCAGACCGGTCTCCTCCAGCAGCGGGATGAAGTCGTTGGGCTGCACCACGCCGCGGGTGCGGCTGTGCCAGCGGATCAGCGCCTCCACGCCGGTGGGCGCGAGCGTGTGCAGGTCGAACGTCGGCTGGTAGAGCAGGAAGAACTCGTCGTGCTCGAGCGCGCCGCGCAGGGCCATGTCGAGCTCCATGCGCGTCTGAACCACGTCCTGCATGCCCGACTCGAACACCACGTGGCGGTTGCCGCCGTCCCACTTGGCGCGGTGCATCGCGATGTCGGCGTCGCGCAGCAGCTCGTCCACCGTGGCGCGCTCGCCGGTGGCCACGCCGATGCTGGCGGTCACGGTCAGCCCGCTGTGTTCGCGCTCGCCGAGCACGAACGGCGCCTTCAGCGCCTCGCGCAGCCGCTCGGCGATCAGCTCCGCGTCGGCGACCTCGCGCACGTCTTCGGCGAGCACCACGAACAGGTCGCCGCCGATGCGCCCGAGCGCGTCGATGTCGCGCACGGCGCCGTCCAGTCGCGCGGCGATCGCCTGCAGCAGCTTGTCGCCGACGGCGTGCCCAAGCGTGTCGTTGATGCCCGTGAAGTTGTCCAGGTCGATCACCAGCGAGGCGATCGGCGTGCCCTGCCGGCGCGCGCGGCCGAGCATCTGCTCGCCGCGATCGAGCATCAGCGTGCGGTTGGGCAGCCCCGTCAGCTGGTCGTGCGTGGCCATGAACGCGAGCTCCTCCTCGCGCCGCGTGAGCTTGTCGGCGATGTGCTTGCGCTCCTGGTCGTACACCTCGCACGCGCGCACCAGCGTCGCGTCGAACGTGTGCTGCGCCATCGACACCGCCTGCGCGAGGGCAGCCGTCGAGATTTCGAGCTCGCGGGCGCTCTCGCACAGCACCTCGATGACCGCGTCGCGCCAGCGCAGGCAGCGCCTGGTCACCTCGTGCAGCGGTGTGGCGCTCTGTGCTGCCAGCTGGCCGTACGCCTGCCACACGCTGCGCCCGGCGTCGCGCTCGTGCTCCACGTCGCCGCCCGCTATCCACCGCGCCACCGCCGCCGTCGAGCTCCTGGCGATGCGTTCGAGGCCGTCGAGCACCGCCGGGTCGAGCCCCGTGCCGGATCCTTCCGCAGCCTGCCTCCCGTGCGCCGCGGTGCGGAGCAGCACGTCCTCGATGCGCGCCGCCAGCGCGTCGCCGAGGCGGCCTGCCTCCCCGGCGGACGTCCCTGTCGCGGGCGCCCTCCGTGTGGCCGACGCGCCCCGTTTCGCCGGTCCGGACATCATCCCTCCCAGGCTGCGAGCTGATCCATCATCTCAGGCCAAGGCGTCGGCCGAATCAGTCTCGTTCTTGAGAATGACTTGTATTCAATAGACAACTAACTTTCGCTTGGTCCACACTCATCGGGGCGCCAGCGGGGCTGGCAGCCCGCTGCCGGCACGTAGCGGCCGCCGTCGCCGCGGACCAGCAGCCCCAGCAGCTCCAGCTCGCTGAGCGCGAGCAGCACCTCGTACGCGTCGGCGCCTGCGCGCGTGAGCTTCTCGGGCGTGTCGCAACCGTCTCCGACGCGCTCGAGCGTCGCCCGCAGGCGCGGCTGCAGCCCGCCGAGCGCGCCGCCGGCCTCGTCCGGGGCGCCCGGCGGGGAGATCGAGTAGCCGCCGGCCGGCGCCGCGCAGTCGCGCTCCGATCGCGAGCCCTCGCGCGCCGGCGGCCCGTCGAGCGCGTACAGGAGCTCCAGCACGTCGTGGGGCCCGCGCACCAGGCGCGCGCCGCTCATCAGCAGCGCGTGCGAGCCGCGCGAGCGGGGGGAGCTGACGCGGCCGGGGACCGCCGCGACGCAACGCCCGAGCGCCCGCGCGAGCTGTGCGGCGGCGAGGTCCTCGCGGGTGTCGTCGGCCTCGACGACGACCGTCACGCGCGCCAGCTCGACGAGGATGCGCTCGCTCGCGAGCTGGCCCCAGCGCCGCCCCGCGCACGCGGACGGCAGCTCGGAGATCGCGCAGCCGCCGCGCGTCACCCGCTCATACAGCGAGCGTCTGCGCGCGGGGCAGGCCACGCCGAGGCCGCCGCCCATCACCGCGACGCTGCCGGCGCCGGCGTCGAGCGCGCCCGCGTGCGCGGCGACGGCGATCCCGTCGGTGAGGCTCGCGGCGACCGTCACCCCGCTCGCGGCCAGCCCGCGCGCGAGGCTGCGCGCGATCGCGATCCCGTAGTCGCTCGCCGCTCTGCTGCCGAGCACCGCCACCACCGGCGCGCGCGTGAGCCTCGCAAGCCGCGCCGCGCCGCCGCCGGCGACCTCGAGCATGTGTGGCGCCGCGGGGCCGTCGAGCGTGCGCGGGTATGCGCGGCGGTGGCGGCAGATCGACTCCACGCCTGCCGCGCGCGCGAGCTCATCCGCGCGGAAGCGTTCGTACACGCCCGCCAGCTCAGCCCGACGCCTGCCTGCGAGCGCCTGCAGCAGCTCACCGTCGGCGAGCGCGAGCAGCTCGATCAGCCGCCCGCGGTCGCGCGCGCAGCACTCCAGCGGCCCGCAGAGCTCTGACAGCAGCCAGCTGCGCCGCGCGCATCTCGCGCACGCGCCCGGCGCTCCGCCCGTGAGGTCGCCCATACTCATGCCGCCCGGTTGCCCGCGAGGGCCGGCTCGGGTCGCAGCGCAAGCGCCGCGCCGAGGTCCCGCGCGCGCACGCGCGCGCTGCCGTCGAGGTCGGCGATCGTGCGCGCTACGCGCAGCACGCGATGCTCGCCGCGCGCGCTCAGCAGCCCGCGCTGGCGGGCGGCGCGCAGCAGCTCCTGCCCCCTGGCGTCCAATCGCACGTGCCGGCGCAGCATGCGCCCGTCCATGTGCGCGTTGACCGCCACGCCCTCGCCGCGCAGGCGCGCCGCCTGGCGCGCACGTGCGCCCGCCACCTGCTCGCGCGCCTGTGCGGAGCTCATCAGCGCAGGTGCGCGCAGGTCGTGCGCGAGATCGCGCTGCAGGGTGCTCAGCAGGTCGATGCGGTCGAGCAGCGGGCCGCTGAGGCGGCGGCGGTGGCGCGCCATGTCCGCTTCGTTGCAGCCGCAGCCGTCCCCCTCGCCCGCGTAGCCGCACGGGCAGGGGTTGGTGGCGGCGATCAGCATGAAGCGGGCGGGGTACACGGCGGAGTGGCGCGCCCTGGAGATCGCCACACGCCCGTCCTCCAGCGGCTGGCGCAGCGCCTGCAGCGTCGCGCGCGAGAACTCCGAGAGCTCATCCAGGAACAGCACGCCGTGGTGGGCGAGCACCACCTCGCCGAGCGAGCCGCGGCTGGCCCCGCCGACGAGGCCGGCGGCGGTGATCGAGTGGTGGGGCGCGCGAAACGGCCGCTCCGCCGCCAGCGCGTCGACGCGGACGCCCGTGAGGCTGTGGATGCGCGTCACCTCGACCGCCTCGGCTCTGCTGAGCGGCGGCAGGATCGAGGCGATCCGCTGCGCGAGCATCGTCTTGCCGGTCCCCGGCGGGCCGCTCAGCAGCGCGTTGTGAGCGCCCGCTGCGGCGATCACGAGCGCCCTGACCGCGTGGTGCTGGCCGCGCACGTCGCTCAGGTCCGCACCCGCGAGGCCCGACGCGCCGGCACCGCCGCCGAGCCGCTCGGCCTGTGATCGCGCGCCCGCGTCGGAGCGCTCGGGAAACGCGTCGCCGGGGCCGCCGCTCAACACCCGCACGGCGCTGCGCAGGTGCTCGACGACGGTCACCTGCAGCTCGTCGATCAGGCGCGCCTCGTGCGCGCACGCGCCCGCGAGCACCAGTGCGCGCACTCCCGCGCGCTGGGCCGCGTGTGCGACCGCGAGCGCGCCCCACGCGGGCCTGACGGCGCCGTCGAGGGCGAGCTCGCCGAACAGCGCGACGCGGTCGAGCTCCTCGCCGGGCAGCTGGCCGCTGGCGGCGAGCACCGCGCACGCGATCGCCAGGTCGAGGCCGGGCCCGGCCTTGCGCACGTCCCCGGGCGCTAGGTTGGCGGTTATCCGACGTGCGGGGAACTCGTAGCCGGAGTTGAGGATCGCCGCGGTGATGCGCTCGCGCGCCTCGCGCACGGCCGTGTCGGCGAGGCCGACGATCGCAAAGCCGGGCAGCCCGCGGCGCACGTCGACCTCGACGGTGACGTGTCGTGTCCGCAGGCCGTCGATCGTGAACGTGTGCGCCCGCGCCAGCATCGCGCTGCCTCCTGTCCTCGCGGTTCGTGTGAGCCGCGGGGCAGGCTAGGCAGCGCTTGGGACGGGACGCTCGGCCGGCGTCTTCGAAGTGGCTTCTACAGCCCGTCGGGGTGGCGTTCGACGAAGCTGCCGCCGTCGTTGGAGGGCCCACCCAGCGCGAGCCGTCTTCGGCGAGGGCGACCGTGTCGAAGCGTTTGCCGTCGATGACCATGTACGCGTGTTCGGCGTTGGCGTAGATCGTGATGTACCTGCCCGGCCCGGGTTCGCCATATGACTCGAGGCCCGTGGAGTCCTCGGGCGAGCTGAGCAGGCCGCCGCCGTGCAGCGCGTAGGAGACCGAGCCCGAGCAGTCGTAGCCTTCGGACTCGAACGAGCCGTGCCCGCCGCCCCACACGTACGGGCGCGTCGCGATTTCATCCGCGGCGGCGATCACGCGCGCGACGATGCTTTCGGCTTCGCCGCCGCCGGCGCCCGCACCGCCGCCGTCGTTGCCGGCGCCACCGCCCGGCGAGCTCGGCGCGGCGAGCGCGGAGGGGGGCGGGGTGAGCGTGGCCGCGTCCTGCACGCCGATCACCGCCCACGTGGAGGGGCCGACGACGCCGTCGACCGCGAGGCCGTGGCGGGCCTGCAGACGGCGCACCGCGGCCTCGGTTTCAGGGCCGAATTCGCCGTCGACGGGGAGCTTCAGCGCCCGCTGCAGCCACTCGACGGCGGTCGCGCCCGTGGCGGTGGTCGGTGCCTGGCCGCCATCCTGAGTGCCGCCGCTGCCGGGGGTGAGTCCGACGTTGCTCGTCGCGGCGCTCGCCGCGGCGTGCCGCGGTGCGGCGGGCTTCGGCAGCGCCGAGGCGGGGGGGGTCAGCGTCTGCTGGCCGCGCACGCCGATCACGTTCCACGTGGCGGGCCCGACGATGCCGTCGACGGCGAGCCCGTGGCGGGCCTGCAGGCGGCGCACGGCGGCCTCGGTCGCGGGGCCGAAGTCGCCGTCGGCGCTGACGCGCAGCGCGCTCTGCAGCTGCTTGACGGCGCCCACTTCGGTTTCTTCGGCGCGCTTTTCCTCAGCCTGCTTTTCCGCTTCAACGCTCTTGGCTTCGGCTTCCGCTTCAGCCGGTTCGAGCCCCGTCTGGGCCTGCGAGCCGCCGGTGGTGTCGCTCGCGAGGTGCGCGACGCCTTCGCCGCTCGCCGTGGCGCCGGCGCTCTGCGTGGACGTGGATGTGGCGGCGGGCGCGGGCAGCGACGCCGTCCCGGGGAGCAGGCTGCTGACGTCCGCGACGAACGCCTTGCCGGCGCTCTGGGTGCGCAGCGCGGCGCTCGTCAGCGGCCCCACGACGCCGTCGACGGTCAGGCCGCTGCGTTCCTGGAAGCTGCGGACCGCGGCTTCCGTTTCAGGGCCGAAGACGCCGTCCACCTTGACGCCGCCGAGCGCCTGCTGCAGCAGCTGCACCTGGCGGCCTTCGCTGCCATAGCTGAGCACGATCACGTTTTCGGTGGTGGTCGCCGGTTCCGGGCTGGCCGCCGAGCCGGCCGTCGACTGGCCGCTGGCGAGGCTCGCGGTGGGGCCGACCGTCAGCGCCACGAGCGCTCCGAGCGAGACGCGCTTGGCGCGCGAGCCCGTCGGCACGAAGCGCAGCTCGGCGGCGCGCCTGCGTGCGCGCGAGCGCCCGAGCGAGAGCTGCCATGGCTGCTCGTCGGCGAGGTCGCGCGGCTGGGCGAGCGCGCTGCGGTGCTCCAGCAGCGTGGACAGCGAGGCGCTCGAGTGGGCGCCGCGGCGAATGCGCCCGCGCTCGGCGCGAGCACGGCGTGCGCGCGAGCGCTCAAGCGATGCGCTCCAGTGGTCGACAACAGCAAGATCACGCGTGGATCCCGGCATCCGAGGCGTCCTTTCTCCATTCCTTTGCATGGCGCCTACGGGGTTAGCTGACGGGCTCGCGTAAACGTCTACGCTACGCCACACTCGGTGGCGATTCGCCCCAGCAGCCTCTCGGCTGCAGTGGGTCCCCCGCTCCTCGACCCCTTGGGGGCGAGGACTCGGCACGAACGGGCGGCAACCTAACAGATCTCGCTGCAAGATGCGTTCCAGGGGCAGGACTGCAAGCTCCGTTGCCGACGACGCCGCCGCGGCGGCCGTCGCGCGGCGGCGCCGGCGCTGCTAACTTCGCACTCCGATGCGAAAGAACGGACTCGACTTCCGCGTGTTTCTGTCGCTGCTCGTGCTCGTGCTGGTCGCCGGCGGTGTGGCGCTGGTGGCGATCGGCGGGCAGTCGGGCGAACACGCCAAGCGCCAGCAGGCGCTCGCTCATCACTTCGACGCCGCGGCTGTGCTCGAACCGGCCCGGCCCGCGCCGCCGCTGGCGCTGCGCAACTACCTCGGCCAGCCGGTCAACATCGCCTCCTACCGCGGCGACGTGGTGCTGGTCACCTTCCTGTACACCACCTGCCCGGACATCTGCCCGCTGATCGCCTCCGACCTGCGCGTGGCCCTCAACAAGATGGGCCCCAGGGAGGCCGCCAGGGTGCGGGTGATCGCCGTGTCGGTGGACCCGCGCGTGGACACGCCCAAGTCGGTCGCCGCGTTCCTCGCGCGTCACGGCATGACCGGCAGGATGCAGTACCTGATCGGCTCGGCCAGGGAACTGGGGCGCGTGTGGAAGGCGTGGGGCGTCGGCTCCGAACAGGACGCCGAACAGCCGCAGTTCGTCAACCACACGGGGATCGTCTACGGGATCACCGCGTCGGGCAAGCGGCTGACGCTGTACTCGGCGAGCTTCCAGCCCTCGGAAATCGTCCACGACGTGCCGCTGCTGGCCGCTCTCTGAGCGGGGACCGGAGGTGGCGCGGCGGCTGCGAGTGCTCGGCGGGACGCTCGCGCTCGCCGCGGCGATCGCCGTTGCGGCGGTGCTGGGCCTCGCCTCACACCCGCTCACCGGGCGCCCCGCGCCTGCGCTCCCGCGCGAAGCGCTCGTCGGGCAGCCGATCACGCTCTCACGGGTGCTCGCCGGCGCGCACGGCCGGCCGGCGCTGGTCGTCTTCTGGGCGAGCTGGTGCGACGCGTGCGCGCAGGAGGCGCCCGCGCTCGAGCGCTTCGCGCAGAGCGCCGCCGGGCGCGGCAGGATCGTGGGCGTCGACTGGAGCGACCCGCAGACGGGCAGCGCGCGCGCGTTCGTCAGGCGCTACCGCTGGACGTTCCCCGTCCTGCGCGACGCCGAAGGCCTCGTCGGGTACGCCTACCGGCTGATCAACCTGCCGACGACGTTCGTGATCGACACGCACGGGCGCATCCGCCAGGTGCTGCGCGGCACGCAGAGCGAGCGCTCGGTGAGCGCGGCGCTCGCGGCGGTGGAAGACAGCTGAGCGGCGCGCGCGCGGGCTGATGGCGCCGCGTGCGCCGCCCGCTCGGTCGCAGGACCGTCGGGGTCGATCAAGGGTCGGGTTCGACGGGCAGGATCAGCGGCGGTGCGGGCGGCGCGTCGAAGTCGAAGTCCGCTTCCAGGTTGCCGAGGATGGGCAGGGCTTCGCGCACGTCCGGACGCGAGTCCGGTCGACCGTCGGTCTTCGGGTTCAGGCGTTCGCCTTCGAGGAAGTCGTTCTCGATGAACTTCAGGTAGGCGTCGTGGCTCAGGATCTGGTGGTCGATGTAGCCGTGGCGCGCGTACGGGCTGATCACGAGGCCCGGGACCCGCAGCCCGTAGCCGCTCTCGTCGACCCTGGGCGGCGCGACGTCGTCGTAGAAGCCGCCCCAGTCATCCCATGAGAGGAAGATCGCGGTGCTCGGCCAGTCGGGACCGCGCATGATCGTGTTGATCAGGTTGGTCACGTACGCCTGTCCGACGCTGATGCTCGAGGGCGGGTGTTCTGAGACGGCGGCGTTGGGGATCACCCACGAGACCGCAGGCAGCGTGCCGCTTTCGGCGGCCGCGTAGAAGTCGGCGGTCGGCTGGATGTTGGCCAGTTCTCGATCTTCGCGCACGTCGCTGAAGTACGGCAGCGGGTTCCAGATCTCGGGGGTCGCCGCGCTCTGCTGCACGGGCGCGCAGACGATCGCTTCGTCGTCTTCGCAGTCGGGCTCGGCGCCCGCGAGCACGTAGTAGCGCCAGCTCACGTGGTGCGTGTGCATCAGGTAGGTCAGGTCGGTCCATTCGTAGTGCGGCTCCTCGCCCCACGGGCTGTATTCGGGTGGGAGCTGCGGGTTCTGCGGCGCGCTGAGGCAGCTGAGCGGGTCGCCGACGACCGAGCAGCGCGCCGACCACCCCGAGACGGTGTAGAGGTGCTCGGGCAGGCTCCAGCCCATGTCCGACTCGAACATGTGGTCCTGCAGCACGAAGCTCTCGGCGTACGCCCAGTAGTTGGGGATCTCGCCGGCGTCGTGGTAGCCCATCACTTCTTCGGGGGCGCCGACCGCGCACACCGGACTGAGGGAGTGCCGGCAGCGCTGTGCCCGCTGGGCGCGCTCGTCGCTTGCGACGAAGCCGTCCATGCGCCCGCCGTCGATGTCTTCGCGAGCCGCTTCCTCGCCGTGGGGGCCGCCACCGTTGATCAGCCTGGGGTCGTGGTATGGGGCGACGCAGCGGTGGCTCTCCGCGTCGGGCAGGCACACGCTCGGCCTGCCGTCCTGCATCGGGATCCCGTCGGCGCCCGGGTAGGTGCCGAAGTAGTCGTCGAAGGAGCGGTTCTCCTGCATGACGATCACGACGTGGCGGATCTTGTGCACGCCGCTCGGCGCCGGCGCTGCGGCGCGCATCGTCCCCGCCGGCCGGGCTGAGGACCTGGGTGCGCGATGCGCGGTCTGGCCACAGCCGCCGAGCAAGACGGCGAGCGCGATCGGCGCCGCGGCGCCCGCCGGCCCGCGCGTGGCGCGAGCGAGCCTTCGCAAGCGCCGCCGCACGGACTCAGGAAGCTGTCGCCGAGCGCGGATGCGAGCCGAGCTGCGACGGGTCGGGTCGGAGCTCCCACCGCGCGCACGGCACAGGGCCCGCGCGATCAAACGGAGGTTGGAGGCACATGCCCGGTCTCTCTGGAGCGACATCCATCCCAACAGCCAACGCTAGGGCTCCACCGGGTCAGCGACATCGGGGTGGAGCACGAGCGGCGACACGGGTTTCTACGTACGCGTGTAGCTGCTCATGCCGGCACCGTCGGGGAGCCCAGCGCCCTTGGGCACAGTCATTCGACCGTCAGGTGCGTAGTTCACCCCTATTCCGTCGCGCGGCTTACCCCGATGCGCTTGGTTCCGATCGTTCGTACGCTGCTACATAGCGCGCCGACCCAAGCCAAAGGTCGGCGCAGGACATTGAGCGAAATGAGTGAATGATCATGGCCTACATCTACTGCGACAGCTGCGGCATCGGCTTCCATAGCAACGTGCACAGCTGTCCCGAATGCGGCAGGACTGCCAGGCGCACGTTCAAGTCCGACGGACACGCGCGCCGTCCCGCGTGGGGGAGGCCTCCGGGCGCCGCACCGCCGCGGGAGGACGTGGAGAGCGAAGTCCGCGAGGCGATCTACGGCTGGCACTCGGGCACGGTCGAGCGTCGCGATCGCACGGTCCCGGCTACGGCTGTGGGAGAGCCTGCGTGACCTGCGGCACTCGCTGCACGGTGAAGCTTGGTTGACGATGCCTGAGGCTGCCCGCAAGCACTGGCTGGAGCGCTTCGATCGTCCGGTGCGCTGCCGCGCCGGCCATCTGTTTACGACGATCTGGGTGCCGGGCGGCTCGCTGAAGGCGATCCGGCTGGGCGGCCGGCGCCTCCAGCGCTGCCCGGTGGGCCACCACTGGACCACCGTCGCGCGCCTCGACCGGGCGTCGGCCGCACCCGAGGACCTCGAAGCGGCCGCAGCCGTGCACGACACCCGCATCCCCTAGATTCAGGCCACGCCCACCTCCGGTGCGCCCACTGGCGGCGCCTGGTCGGGCGCCGGCTGCTGCGACGGCGCGCGCCGGCTGGAGGTCGCGAGCTGCGCCACCGGGAACAGCGCGAAGGCGAGCAGCACGAACAGCGGCCCGGCGTTGAAATCGGTGGCGCCTTCGCTCCAGAACGGGCCGCCGAGGTCCTGCCCGTACAGCCAGTAGGCGAGCGAGAGCACGATCCCGATCGCGAGCGCCGGCCAGCGCAGGGGCGTCCACACCGCGAAGGCGACCGCGAGCGAGACCACCGCGAGCACGATCGCGATCGTGGTGCCGTGGCCGACGGTGTGCTTGGCCAGCGAGTCCTGGATCCTGGCCAGCCAGTGCGGCGAGGCTTCGGCCATTTCGGTGATCATCCCGTGGGTCGCTTCCTTCGCGCGGTTGACGTTCGCGAGCCACAGGCCGGCGGAGATCACCCACAGGCCGGACCAGAAATACAGCCCGCCGCGGTCGCCGAGGGGGCCGAGCGCCGCGGGCGAGCGGCCCTCCCGCCTGTGGGTCGGCCACACGAGCAGGCCGATGATCGCGTACAGGATCACCGCGCCGGGCGCCCCCATCAGCGGGGCGGGCAGCGTGTTGGAGGTCAGCCCGCCGAAGCCCTCGCCGAACCACCACACGTAGATCGCCCACGCGAACGACACCGCGAGCGCCGGCTTCACCAGGCGCCTGCTGCAGATCAGCGCGAGGCCGATCGCGACCTGGATCTCGCCGGAGAGCGTGTTCCAGAGTGTGAGGTCGCGCCCGTAGAAGTCGTCGAGCGTGCGCATCGGGTCGCCGATGAACGCCGGCTGGCCGTGCATCGCCGGTTCGAAAACTTCCTTGACGATGCTGTGCGTGAACATGAAGCTCTTGAACTGGAACAGCCCGTCGAGCAGCCAGACGACGCCGAGCGCGATCTGGATGCCGCGGGTGGTGACGAGCGAGCGCCCGCCCGGGCGGGCGCCTGCAGCCGCGGCGCTCATGACATCACCAGCTGCATCGCGGCGAACATGTAGGCCATGCCGATGCTCATCGCGGCCATCGACACGCGCAGGTCCTTGAAGCAGATGAGCGGCTCGGCGACGCTCGCCGCCAGCGCGCCGTCGGGGGTGACAGAAACCGCGCTGCCGAGGATCGCGCGCTCGTCGATGTCGCGCATTCGATCCGTGCCCCACAGCAGCGCCTGCACGGCGAAGTAGGCGACCAGCAGCCACGTCAGCGGCGCCTGGAAGCCGGTCGGCGACCACATGTAGGCCATCGCGCCGAGGTCGAACGCCATCACCAGCCACAGCAGGTTGGTTCCGCGTCCCGCGAACGCCTGCGCGAGCACCCACAGCACGATCGCGATCGCGCCGTTGGCGAACGCCAGCGACCAGAACCCGGTCGGGATGTTGAAGTAGTCGACCGACGCCGGCGCGTACATCACCGCCATGCCGACCGCCATGAACACATGGCCGGAGTGCCACAGGCGCCGCTGGCCGTGGCTTTCGAGCACGTGCCGTGCGTGGATGACGATGATCGCGAAGAACGCGAGCATCCACAGCACGGCGAGCCAGCTCGGGAGGATGTTCGTGGTGTGGGAGCCGACGCTCATCGACACGCCGCCCATCGCCATCGCGTGCATCCCGCTCATGTGCGACGCGGCGCCGGAGCCCATGTGCGCCATCGAGGGCGCGCTCGCGCTCGAGGCGCCCATCGCAGAGCCGGTGCTGCTGACTGTTGCAACCATCTTGATGTCCTCCTTGGCCGTTCGTGCTCGTGGAGCGCTCCGCGAACACGCTGAGTGCCCGCGCGGAACGCGGGCCCAGTTCAGCGCCGCGCTTGCGGCGGTCGGGATCCGCGGCCAGAAAAGACGTGTCGGCCGGGCATCGCCCGGCGTGTGAGTCCTCCAGTCATACGGTCGGCGACGCGCCGACCGAGGCCGTCAGATCGCGACGGCGGCCGGAGGCGCCCGACCGGAGCCCGGCAGCGCGAGCGCGGCGGCGCGCGCGCCGAGCGAGCGCGGAGCGCGAGGCAGGATGACGCAGCCAGGCGCGCGCTTGCGCACGATGCGGCCGGCGATGCGGTGAATGACGCGCTCGCCCGGATAGCGCCCGAACAGCAGCGGCAGCGCCAGCAGCGCGGCCGGCGCAAGGATGAGGGCCACGCCGGTGCCGGCCACGGCTGCGACAGCGACGGCGATGAGCACGATCGCGGTCAGCCGCAGCGCGAGCTGCAGACGCGCACCTTGTGCAGGCATGCGCCGCAACATACATGCGCACACGCCCGAAGTCCAGACGGCGGCGATGGACGGCGGGGGCGGTGGATGGCGCCCGACGGCGTGGTGGTATCGCTGCGGCAGCGGCATGGTCCCACGACCGCCGCGGTTACCGCGACGAGCGTGGGCGTATGGTCCACGGTGCGGACCGCCGGTCGGGCGACGGGCGAGGATCGAAAGGCGAGAGGCGGGGCAGCGATGCTTGGATCAGAGCGGCGGCGCGGCGTGCAGAGGTGGTGGGCTTCGCTCGAGCGCGAGCAGCGGCTGACGCTGCTGGCGATGGCGCTGGTCGTCGGCGCCCTGCACGTGGTCGGCTTCGTGACGCTGATAGCGCTGGTGGCGCCGCATCGCTACCGCCTTGGGACCGCGGGGGCGTTCACGGTGGGGATCGGCGTGACGGCTTACACGCTGGGGCTGAGGCACGCGTTCGACGCGGATCACATCTCGGCGATCGACAACACGACGCGCAAGCTGATGGTCGAGGGCAGGCGGCCGCTGAGCGTCGGGTTCTGGTTCTCGCTCGGGCACTCGACGATCGTCTTCCTGCTGGCGCTGGCGCTGTCGATCGGGGTGAGGTCGCTGGCGGGCCCGGTCAAGGACGACGGCTCGGGGCTGCACCGGGTGACCAGCTGGATCGGCACGCTCGTGTCCGGTTCGTTCCTGTATGTGATCGCGGCGGTCAACGTCGCGATCCTGCTCGGGGTGGTGAGGGTGTTCCGCGAGATGCGGGGCGGCCGTCTGGATGAGCGGGCGCTCGAGCAGCTGCTGGGCAGCCGTGGGCTGATGAACCGCTTGCTCGGCCGCCTGATGCGGATGGTGACGAGGCCCGGTCAGATGTACCCGATCGGCGTCCTCTTCGGCCTCGGGTTCGACACGGCCACCGAGGTCGCGCTGCTGGTGCTGGCGGGCGGCGCGGCGGGCGCGGGGCTGCCGTGGTACTCGATCCTGTGCCTGCCGGTGCTGTTCGCGGCGGGCATGTCGCTGATGGACTCGATCGACGGATCGTTCATGAGCTTCGCCTACGGCTGGGCGTTCACCAAGCCCGTTCGCAGGGTCTTCTACAACATCACCATCACGGGTCTGTCGGTGGCGGTGGCGCTGGTGATCGGCACGATCGAGCTGGGTGGCCTGCTCGCGTCGGAGCTCGACCTGTCTGGCTCCTTCTGGAGCTGGTTCGAGAACATCGACATCAACACGCTCGGCTTGTTGATCGTCGGCATGTTCATCGCCACGTGGGCGATCGCGCTGTCGCTGTGGCGCTTCGGGCGGATCGAGGAGCGCTGGAGCGCGCAGCTGACGGACACGGGTGCATCGGAGTAGGGATCCGACCGGCCGATCGGCGTCTCGTGACGAGCGGCTGCCGGTTTTCGCCACCGGGCCGGCGCTTGCTGTCGCGGCGCTTCTGCTGGCGGTCCTGGTGGCGACATCGGGTCGGTATGGCTATCACCGCGACGAGCTGTACTTCCTGGCCTGCGGCCGGCATCTAGCCTGGGGGTACCCCGACCAGCCGGTCGTCGTCCCGCTCATTGCGCGCGTGATGTCCGATCTCGCGCCGACGTCGCTCGTGCTGCTGCGTCTACCGTCCGCGCTGGCGGCTGTCGCGGTCGTTGTGCTGACGGGCTTGCTCGCCCGGGAGCTCGGCGGCAAGCGAGGCGCGCAGCTGCTGTCAGCGGCGTCGATGGCGATCGCGGCGATTCTCGACGGGTCGGCCCACACTCTGAACACGACGGTCTTCGACCTCGTGGCGTGGGCGCTGCTGTGCCTGCTGATCATGCGCATCCTGCGCACGGGCTCGCAGCGGCTGTGGCTGGCGGTGGGCGTGGTCGCCGGGCTGGGGCTGCTGGACTCGGACCTGGTCGCGTTTCTGATGTTCGCAGTGGTCGTCGGGCTCGCCGTCGTCGGGCCGAGGCGTCCATTCGGCTCTCCTTGGCTGTACGCAGGCGGGCTGGTGGCGCTCGCGATGTGGGCGCCCTACCTGGCGTGGCAGGCGGGTCACGGGTGGCCTGAGCTGACGGTCGCCCGCTCGATCGCCAACGGCGGCTCGGGGACGTCGGCCCCCCGCTGGCTGATCCTGCCCGACCAGCTCGAGCTCGTCAGCCTGTTCCTGTGCCCTGTGTGGATCGCAGGGCTGTTGCGATTGCTGCGCGACCCGGCGCTGCGCTGGTGCCGCGCGTTTGGCGTCGCCTATCTGCTGTTGGCGGTCGCGTTCATCGTCACCGGGGGCAAGCCGTACTACCTCGCGGGCATGTTCCCGCTGCTGCTCGCAGTCGGCGCCCAGCCGACCCTTCGGTGGGTGCGTCGCGGCCGACCGCGCGCGCGACGGGCGCTGCTGGGCGCAGCGGTCCTGTTGAGCCTCACGTCGATCCCCGTGACGCTGCCGGTGCTGCCGGTCGCAGACGTGCACCAGACGCCGATCGTCAAGCTGAACTACGACGCGGGCGAGACGATCGGTTGGCCGACGTACGTGCGTGAGATCACGGGCGTGTACGTCTCCCTGCCGGTGGAGCAGCGTCGCACGACGATCGTGCTTGCGAGCAACTACGGCGAGGCGGGCGCGGTCGATCACTTCGGACCAGCGAACGGGCTGCCAGCCGTGTACAGCGGCCACATGGCCTACTGGTATTGGGGGCCGCCACAGGCCTCCACCACGACCGCCGTCGCCGTCGGCTTCGAACGGCGCACCCTCGCCGCGTTCTGCGGCACGCTGGTCCTCGCCGCCCGCCTGAACAATCGCCTCGAAGTCGACGACGACGAGCAGCACGAACCGGTGTGGGTGTGCTCCGACCTGCGCGCATCCTGGAAGCGGATCTGGCCGACGCTGCGGGACTTCGAAATGAGCGCGGCGTATTCGCGGACGAACACACCCACCTGATCGCGGCCGTGGGGTTGTGTGCGCTGGCCCTCCTCCTATGGAGCGTGCGGCGCCTCAGGCGGGCTTCGCGCTAGGGCTTCTTCCCGTCGCCGGGGAGCGTTGCCTGCTCGAGTGACACGGTCCCGACGATCACCTTTTCGGCGGCGGCGGCGGTCGGGGAAGCTGGGCGCTCCTGAAACGTGACTTGGAACTTCTCGGTCGAGGCGCAGGACGGCGCGTAGACGAACCGCCCGAGCGAGTCGGTCTTCACCAGTTCGTGAGCCTTGACGTCGCGTTCCAGCGACCAGGACGTTTCGATGCGGCCGCCGATCGTGCATTTCGCGATGCCTTCGATGTCATATTCGCTGTCGGCCGAGCTGACGGCATAGGGGGCGGTGAACTCGATCTGGCCCTTGTAACAGGGGAACTTCAGGAAGGCGGCGTTGCAGGCCGCGTGTGACTGTGCCAGCAGCGTCAGGTGCACGGGCTCGTCCAAGCGCCGGACGCGGGGGTGGCGAGGCGCGCTGATCCTGCGCCTCGGGCAGGCCCTGGTGACCGGGGCACCGACGCCCTGCGAGCACAACTTGCCCGCAAAGCGGAACGTCGCTGCGACGATGATCCCGGGTGACCCCGGGCGGGCTGTGAGCCCTACGTTGACCGAGCTTGGCTCGGCTGTGCCTGAGGTCGAGCCTCCGATCGTGTCCTGGCTCTTGACGTAGCCGGCCGCTTCGACGATCAGGAATCCGCCGTCGGGCCGGCTGACGGGGATCGTGCGCATGCCCGTGGGCGTCTTGTAGGTGACGCTGACGGCATGCGGGCCGAGCACACCGTAGGCGAGGGCGCGCAGGTCTCCGACGGGCGGCACCCCCGTCGGGTGAAGCGCTTCGCCGGGGTGCTTGGGTGGAGGGCCGCTGAGCTCCCCCGGCAGCAGGCGCACGCCGCTGCGGTCCGCGCCCGGATCTTCGAAGATCACCGTCTGTCCGTCGGGGACGCATTCGACCTGGCCGGCCGAGCCGCCGTAGCCGGGCGGTAGCACGGTCGCGGGCAGCGCGTGAAACCGCCCGTCGTTGCCGAACGCGCTGTCGAGCCCGAGCTCGCCGAGCTGGGCTCCCTCCACACGGCCGACCTGCAGGCAGAGCTGGCCGCGGGTCGTGTGCTCGATGCGCATCCCCCAGGGCAAGCCTCCTTCTGGATCTGCAGCGAGCAGCGCTATATGAGCCGACGCGCCGGCCAGTGGCAGACCGTTTCCGGCCGCCGCGTTCAGCGGGACTTCCGGCTTGACGGGGCTCCCGCTCAACAGGCCGGTGGCGGCCAGGGCGACGGCGCCGCCGCTCAGCAGGAGCGCGGCTGCGACGGCGAGGGCGTGCAGGCGGTTTGAGAACCAGCGCTGGCGCCGCTCAGGCGCGCCGGCGTCCTGGCGCGCTGCCGCCGCGGCCAGCTGGCTGCCGAGAATCTCGTATGGGTCTCTCATGCGCTCTCCCTCACTTCTCGTCTGAGTGTCGCCAGACCGCGCGATACACGCTTGCGGACCACCTGCTCGGAGCACCCGATGCCGGCCGCGATCGCCGCGTAGGGCTCCTCCTCGAGGACGCGCTTTTCGATTGCCTGCCGCTGCTCGCCGGGGAGCCTCGCCAACGACCGCTCGAGCTCCGAGGCGCTGTCCCGGGCGAGGAGCTCGAGCTCGTGCTGCTCGAAAACGATCCGCTCCATGCCCAGGCGCCGGCGGGAAGCGTCATCGACGCGCCCGCGTCGAGCAGCGTCGAGCAGCAGGTGCCGGGCAATCCCCAGCAGCCACCCGGCCACGGGGCCGCGCTCCCGGTCGAACTGCTCGCGGCGCTCCAGCGCGCGGGCAAAGGTCTCGGCGACGAGATCCAGCACGAGGTCGGGATGCGCGCCGAGGCGGCGGTGCAGATACCCGCGGATCAGCGGATAGCGGCGCTCGTACAGCGCGGCGAAGCCCTCGGCGTCGCCGCGGGCCAGCAGCTCCTCGTCGCTCAGAGAGCTGATCATCTGAGGTGTATACGGCTCAATCGGGCGATTTGTGACCGTAGCTCTCTGAACCCGCGATCAGGCCGTCCGGTGAGCGAGGGCAGCATGATTGCGGCGCTGCGTGTAATTCTTGGGTCCCTGCCGGCCATAGTTGGGGTATGACCGGCGATGAGCTGGAGGCCGTGACCCGCCTCTACGAGCGCCATGCGGGCGCGGTGCATCGTTATGCGCTTCGTCGGTCCGATCGTGAGACCGCTGAGGAGATCACGGCGCAGGTGTTCATGGTGGCGTGGCGGCGGCGCTCTGCGCTGCCAGAGGACGCGCTTCCGTGGCTCTATGGGATTGCCAGGCGGGCGATCGCAGAGCAGCGCCGTGGAGCAGCGAGACGCAGGCGCCTGGGTGAGCGGCTCCGTGGCGAGGCGATCGAAGAGACGCCGGGCCCGGTGCTGCTCGATGAGGGACTGGCCGGAGCGCTGCGGCGACTTTCGCAGGGCGATCGCGAAGCGCTGCTGTTGCGCTACTGGGAGGAGCTCGAGCCTGGGCAGATAGCACGAGTCATGGGCTGCTCGCGGGCAACGATGGGCGTCCGGCTTCATCGCGCGCGCCTGCGACTGCGCCGAGAGATCGAAGCCGTCGGCGATCTGCCTGAGGAAGACCAAGAGCACGGAGAGTCGTGCGTGACGAGAACGGAGCCCGCATGAGCACCTTCAAGGACATCGAGCAACGCCTTCGCGCTGCACGCCCCGTAACGGAGGTCCCTTGCCCCCCTGTGTCCAGCTTGGTCAAGCGGATCGAACAGGCTGCCTGCGAGCCGCAGCCCCGCCGTCGGTCACGCCGCGGTGGATTGGCGCTGCCAGTTGCGATCGGCGTCCTGGTGGTCGCGGCCGCCAGCGCGGGCGCAGCCCTCCTTTTCAGCTCCGGCGAAGCTGTCGCGCCGGCGTTCGTGCTCCCCGCGACACCCACGGCGGGACTCGGTGAGCCCGTGCCTCGGAGTTTGGCTCTCCTGCCGATGCGCGTGGCCGACCCCGAAGGAGGCCCGCCTTGGGGGATGCGCGTGATCCGCACCACCCGTGGTCTCCTGTGCCTGCAGGCCGGGCGCGTCGTGGACGGCCAGCTTGGGGCTCTCGGCACCGGGTACGCGTTCCATGCCGACAAACGCTTTCATCCGTTCCTCGCCGACGACGCGATCTCCACCGATGCCTGCCCCGCCGTGGGTGCCACCGGCGCGGCGTTCCTGCCAGGACCGCCGGTGATCGTGACCGCCAACGGGCTGCCGCTAGCAGGCGAAAACGTCTCCCAGAGCGATCAGGTCCATTGCGATCTACCCGGCCAGGAAAACTGGGGCGTGCGCTGCCCCCAGTCTGAACTGCGCCAGGTAGCCGTGGGACTGCTCGGTCCGCACGCCAAGAGCATCGAAGTGCGCAACTCCGACGGAAGCGGGTTTACGATCGACCCGTACGGGCCCGAAGGTGCCTATCTCATCGTCCTGCCGGCGCAGCCAAGTGCCAACGCCAGCATGTCCTCGGGTAGCTACCAGAGCCCGTTTGGAAACGTCAGCCGCGCACCCGGAGGCGCCACGCTGAAAGTCACCTACGGCGACGGCGCCCAATGCCAGATTCCGATCACCAACTCAAGCCAGCAGTGTCACGCGCAGAGCACCGCGGGGCCCGGGCTCCCGACGGCCGCGCAGCTGAGAAGCGTCGTCCAGGCCAGCTACGTGCCCCTCGATGAGCACCCCGAATCGCCACTGTTGATGGAACGCATCGGAGGTGAGGGCTCGTTCCCTGGCAGGACAGGGCCCGATGGCAGCGATGCACCGGGTCCCGCGTTGGCGATCAACTTCAAGGCGCCGGTCGCCGCGTCAAACGCCTCCAGCGCCTATGTGGTCGAACTCAAGCCACATCCGGTCTCGGGCTGCGCGACACCGTCGGTGATCGTCAGTCAGCCGACAGACGAGACGCTGAAGGCCGAAGCCCCGGTGAGCATCACGGTGCCGCTTGAAACCAGCTGCGCGACGAGCTACTCCGGGCGCGTGTTCTATGCGACGTCATCGAGCATCGGAGGGGAAAGCGGTGGCGGGGGACCGCTGTATGAGGTCATCGCCGCCCAGTTTGGGGCGCCTGGCTCGGGACGAAACCCGATGAGCTTCCCCACGGTTGGCAGCTTCAACATCTCCGTGCCGTAAGTCGGTCGGCGTGCCTGAGAGCACGAACAGCAGCTCCTCGTTGGCGTGATGATCGCTCCGGCGCCGGCGTCGACCTCCGCGTCCCACTCGGGGTTCAGCAGATTCACCGCAGCACGATATCAACTGATATCATGGAGGATATGGATTCCGAGGTGAGTGCGCTGTTCGTTCGCCTTCCCGCTGCGGAGGGTCGCCAGCTGGACATGGCGGTCGCGGCGTCTGGCAAGACCAAGCGCCAGCTCGTAAGCGAAGCGGTGCGAGAGCACCTGACCGACGACGGGCTGGTCGTCGGTCGCGCCTCGATCCAGGAGAACGCAGATGAGGTGATGACCGCCGGGGAAGTCGCCGCGCTGCTCAAGCTCGACGAGTCGACGGTCGTGGCCGCCGCTGAGAGCCGTGATCTTCCGGGACGACAGTTCGCCGGTCATTGGCGCTTCTCGCGCACCGCGGTGCTCGCCTGGCTGTCAGGCGACATGCGCGCAGAGGCTTCGCCACCGAACGGCTAGAGGTGACACGCGGCGGGTCGCAGGAGAGGTAGGCCGAGGAGCCGGCAGGGTGCCCTGTCCCGCCTGCGTGTCGACGAAGCCCACGAGTTGCAGGCTGCTCTCACAGGCGTAGAGAGGCGACGACCGGAATCGAACCGGTGTAGACGGCTTTGCAGGCCGCTGCGTAGCCACTCCGCCACGTCGCCGAGAAGGCCCAATAGCGTAGCGAGCCGCGCGCAGCGGCTTGGGCGGCGCCGTTCAGCCCCGTCCGAGCCGCGGGGCGCGCGGCCGCCACTCCGACGACCCCGGGGAGGCGTGGCAGCGCGGTGTAGGCGAGGGCGCTCGTCGTTATGAAGTCCTTCTGCCCTTATTAGCGGGCGTTTGGGAGCTCGTTAGCGCCCGCACACGCTGCCGTCGCACGATGAGCTCCCCGAAGAACTGAGAGGTGATCCCGTTGAAACGTGTACTTGCACCCATGCTGCTGGCCGCGCTCGTCGGCGGCCTCGTGGCGGGCGTAGGAGTCGCCCTCCTCGGAGGCGGCGGGCGGAGCCCGTCGTCCAGCACCGCCGCCGTCAGGAGCGCGCCGGCCTCGGCGGGCACGCGCCGCGACGTGTCCTCGACCTCGCTGTCGGCCACCCAGATTTACGAGCGTGACGCCGCGGGCGTGGTGGCGATCAAGGTGATCACGCCAGAAGGCGAGGACGAGGGGACGGGCATCGTGCTGAACTCGAAAGGCCTGATCCTCACGAACGACCACGTGGTCAAGAACGCCACCAGCATCATGGTCGAGGCGAGTGGATCTACGAAAGCGACTCGCAGCGCGAAGCTCGTCGGTGAAGAAGCCAACGAGGACCTGGCGCTGATCAGCATCGATCCGTCCGGTCTCGGGCTGAAGCCGCTGCCGCTTGTGAGCTCGAGCTCTGTGCAGGTCGGCGACGCCGTCTACGCGATCGGCAACCCGTACGGCCTGGAAGAGACCCTCACCCGCGGCATCGTCTCGGCCCTCGGCCGCGAAATCAAGGCCCCCGACGGCTCGAAGATCACGGGCGCGATCCAGACCGACGCGGCGCTCAACCCGGGCAACTCCGGCGGGCCGCTGCTCAACGAAGAAGGCGACGTGATCGGCGTCAACTCGCAGATCGCGAGCGACGCGTCGACCGTCGGTGGCTCACAGCCGGGCAGCACGGGCGTGGGCTTCGCGATCTCCTCGAACACCGTCGCTCAGGCGATCAGGACGATCGAGTCGGGCAACGGCGTTACGTACGCGTCAGCGACGCAGGGCCCGGCCGAATCCGCAGCCGGGCGCGTCGAGCGCTCGCCGTCCGCCACGCAGAGCCCCTATGGCGGAGCCGAAGCGTCCGGACAGCGGACCGGAGCTGGCTCGGGCGCAGGCACAATCGAAGGCGCCGGTGTCGTCGGCCCCTACGGCTCTGAAGCGGCCGGCACCGAAGGCGGCGAAGGCAGGACCGTGATCGTGCCCTGACCATCGCATGGGACCTGGGCGCTGTGCCGGGAGGACACCGGCCAGCGCCCGGTCTCGCGAGCCGGCACCGGCGTCGCAACGCCTCGCGATACGGCCGGGCGGGCGATCCCGCGGGCGTTGATACCCTTGGCAGCCGATCCCAGGGCGATTAGCTCAGCTGGGAGAGCGCCGCCTCGACAAGGCGGAGGTCACTGGTTCGAGCCCAGTATCGCCCACTCACGAAAGCCCTGCAAATCGCAGGGTTTTTGATTTTCTGAGACACCAATCTGCCACCGTTTTAGGCAGGTTGGTGGGGAGGCCCCAGCCGGCCTACACCGGAGCCTCCCTCACCTAGCGGCCTCTGCCCTACGACCGGGCACCGCTCACGTGTACTGACCGGCACCTGCTCGAAGCGGCCAACGGCTTGAGCGCCTAGTCGTCTAGTGGCGACGCGCTGTCGGCAGGGCCGACGTAGACGTAGATCGCGCGCTCGGCGGTGCTGTCTGGGTGCAGTTCGTACTCGTGGCGCACGGCTGACTCTTCGGCGTCGGGGAAGGCGACGATCTGAACGGCTGCCTCGATCTCTTCCTCGCCGGCGAACGGGCCGTCTCGCAGTAGGGCGCGCACAGCGCCGAGGCCACTTGCTTTCGACGGCCGCGGCGATGCTCCTTCAGCGGCACGTCGAGGGCTCGAGCGATCTCCTTGACCGTCGACCAGCTGGGCGTGCTCTGGCCGAGCTCGATGCGCGCGTAGCCGCTGAGCGTGACGCCGGCCGCTTGCGCGACCGCTTCCTGCGACAGCGAGCGCTCCTCCCGTAGCTGCCTTAACAGCGCAGCAAGCGCCTGGTCTGGTCGAGCGCGCGGCATCCCGCTCGCATCATGGCTGACGCGGTGGCCTTCGGTCTACGGCCTCCGCTGCGCAATGTTTTCGCTTCGGCCTTGACTCCGCAGCGGGAACTCGGTAGTTTCGCCCGCAAAGAGGCCCCGCACTGAGCTAACAGCCGGGGCCGTGACACGAGGAGGTCTGATCCTCATGCAGACCCAGCCTAACCGCCCGCCACGTGTATCGCGGCAGGTAGTCGAGGATCTGCTGCGGCGCCGAGCACGACGCATCGCAGCAGGTAGCGCGCTCGGTCATTACGCGCCGATGCTCAGCAGGGCGCAGCAGTCGATGGGCCGGATCCCGCTCAGCGCGCGGGCCTTGGAGTCGGCTTGGGACACGCGCCGATGACCCTCACCTCGCAGCTCTTCAGGGCTGCTCGCCTCAGCGCCACGGTAGGTGCTGTCGCGAGCGGTCACCCGCGCAGGATCGCAAGGCGGGCGAAGAACATCGTCGTCGGGCGCTCGCTCGCCAAAGCTGGCGTCTGGAGGCGGCTATGGCGCTGACCTGCCCAGCGGCGATGTTGCTGCCGCACGATGAGATCGTCGTCGAGGGCCTCCGCCTCAAGGTGGCGGAGGTGCGGACCGCCCGCGGTCTGACGGTGATCGAGTTCCGCGGGCTCGATTACGGGCTGGTCGTGAGGTGCGGGTGCCGTCGTGATCGCCGCTGAGCTGGTGCTTGGCCTCGTCGGCTTCATCTGCGCGCTCGTGCTGCTCGCAGGCTGGTGCGCGGACTGGGCGCAGGACGAGCGCGACGTCCACGAAGAGGCCGACTTCAGGCGTCGCATCCACTAACGCACCTCAGCCGCACGTGCGCTCGCGGATCGGCGTGCGGCCCTGCCGTCAATACGGGCGGCGTACTGAAAGGACCGGGCATGAAACACAGGCTGAAGCGCCTAAGCAGAACGACCCTAGTCGCGTTCGGGACGGTGGCGATTGCAGCGCTCGCGTGGTTCGCAGCGGGCGTTGTTGAAGGCACCGGCACGACGCACACGGGGAAAGGGCGAGCCATCCCGATCGCGTTGACCGTCACCGAGAGCCCCAACGAAGGGCTTGTGCCAGTCGGCCAGGGCACCGAAGGCGGATACACAGAAAACCAGCTCGTGAACGCGGCGTTCATCAACGCCAACGGCGTCTTCCAGATCAGCGGCTACCAGGTCACTGTCACGACGTCAAACGAAACGGAATGCAAAGCCAGCGAATGGATAAGGATCATCGGCGGTGAAGGTGTGAACGGTGAAGGTGAGGGCAGCGCGTCGCTCACGTACTCCTCGCCACTCCACACAGTGAAACATGGCGAAGAAGAGCAGCTACCCGACATCGCCGACCTTCGCCTGCAACCACACACAGGTACAGAAGAAGCGCCCGCCGGTTGCGAATCGGTCGAACTGAAAATCCACGTAGTAGCGCAGACGAAAGGCTAAACCCTCTCAACCTGCTGGGTGGCAGCGGAGCAGAGCCTCCCCATTCTCCGGGCGCTTGCACCGCTACGCCTGTAAACGACCAAAGACCGGGCGCCCAGCGGCAGTACCTCCAAACAACCCAACGAAAGAGGTAACACAATGGATCGCTACTGCATCATCACAGGGCTCGGCGAGGAGCCGAGAATCAGTCTCCAAGACGACCGCGGCTCAGCTGCCGGCTTCTGGGCAGCGCTTGAAGGCACCGACGAGCAGCACGTGCTCGACCTGATGAGCGACAACGAGCGCGGCGAGGCCGGCGAGCACGGCCTGCGCTCGCTGGAACGCCCCGGTGAGTGCAAGCTGGTCTGGGGCCCCTGCGTCGCGGCCGGAATGGAGCTAATCGGCTCGATCGACGCCGACGCCATCCTCTCAGCGCACGAGCACCGCGAGCTCGCGTCGGAGCGGCTGGGCGAGCCCGCCTGACCTTCAAATCAGGCTCAACGTGCGGAGCGGGGTGCAGGATCGGCCTCGCTCCGCTGCGTTCCTGCCCCTGTCCCGCCCTCCGCGGGGTTAGGGGCTGCCCTGTAGCCTCGAAACGGCAGCGGGGCTCATTTGGGCGCTCGCAGCTCTGAGCGCCTTGCTTACGCCGCAGGAAAGATCACGCTTCCAAAACCCCAAGGCCGCGAGGACCAGTGGCGTTACGCGCCTTCCGCTGTTTTGGGACTTGCGTCGGGACGCGACGCAAGTCAAGATTCAGCGGAAGCTCACCCATATAGTGCGGATTCGATCGCGCAGTACCTTGGTCCTCAATGGTGGTATGCGCCTTCCGCTGTTTTGGGATCTGATCCGGGTCCCGGATCACATCAGGATTCAGCGGATCGCCTCCATCGCCGCGAGGTACGCGTCCAGCTCCCAATCCTTCGGGTCTGGCTTCGCGGCGATGTGCTCGTCGAGGCGGGCCTGTACAGCCGCCACAACGCGCTCCGCTGCGACGCGTTCGATCTGGCATTCCAGCGACTTGCGCGTGAGCACTGCGCTTGAGCAATCGACCACATCGGAGATGTTGTTGCACTGGGTGTTCGCGCAGGCGAGTTCCAGCTTGATCGCCGTGTGCCGCTTCTCCCAAGGCGCGAGGATCCGCGCTCGCTTGGCCTCCTTGGTGGTGAGGGCGTCGCGCTGCACGCGGTTGTGAGCGGCAGCCTGCGCGGCTGAGCTCGGGATCACTATGCCTGCGTTCAGGCGCTTCTCGATATCGGATTTTTCTTGGTGGTTCTTTCGAGTGAGAAGTGGCAGCATCACGCGCTCGCCTCCCTCGACTGGTCGAAGCCGGTCTCCTCGCCGCGCTCACGAGCGAGCTTCGCCTCGTGTGCGGGGTTGTGGCCGACGATGTTGCGGTTGTTGCTCTCAGCGACGTCTGCGCAGTCGCGCTCGTGCTGCTCGCGTGCTGCAAGCTGCTCGGGGGTCGGGATGAGGGTGGGGTTCATCTGTTATCTCCTATAGCTCGACTACGGTGACAATGCTTTTCGCGGTGCCGCAGAAGCCGTTGACGGCCCCCGTCCACAGCACCCCGCTGACGCGACCATCCCATTCGCCACCTTCCGACTTGAGGAAGATGCCGTGACCTTCCGCCGCTTCTGCTCCGAGTTCCAGGTAGATAGCGTGCGCTGAGGCGTTGACGATTTTCAGGCCGTTGCGGGTCGAGTTCGCTGCGATGATGGCCGTGTTCGCTTTTTCGACTTCGACCTTAGTCGGAGCCGCTGTTTTTCTTCAGTGGACGGGAGTCCACCTTTTGAAGGCATTTGAGTTACTCCTTATCGGTGGGATGCGGCGAGCCTTGCGAGCGTCACTTGCTCGCCGAGCCGCGCCTTGAGGATCGGGTCGGTAGCGTCTGCCAGCTCCTTTTCAAGGCGGGGCAGCGAGCTCACGCCGCCTGCACCAAGTTCGCCCTGTGAGCCGCCGAAGGCGTTCTGGCCGGTGACGTGCGGGGCGACCGAGCCTGTACCGCCGGCAGAGCCGACGTTGCCGCCGTTGCCGTAGCCAGACTGGGCTGCGAGATCCTCGCGCGACAGGCCAGTGATGCGAGCGCGGCCATCGGCTGTGTTGGGAATCCCCGCGCCACCAGACTGCCCGCCACCGAGCGAGGCTGGCCGCGAGGTGATCTGTGCCTGTGTGCTGGCCGCGAGCTGTGCAGTCTGCTCCACCTGATCTTCGTAGGCTGACTTCACGAACTCGGCCTTGGCGATTGCCTCCATCTGGTGGCTCTTCGCCAGGTCGTAGCGGGTGAGGATTTCGCCGCCCTTCGCTCTGACGTCCGCGGCTATGCCGGGCTTCTGGAGCTGCTTGCGCAGAGCGGCGATCTCGGGCGGGTCGGTCGTCGTGTACTGCTGCGCCTTGCGCGTGGCGCCTGCTACGCCTTGGCGCTCATGGAGCAGACGCAGTCGTGCGAGCGTCAGTTTATTTCCCAAATCCTGCCTCGAAAGCGGATCGGTCGCCTCCGCGTGAGCCTTGGCAAGGCCCTTGAGATCACCGAAGTCCGAGGAGCTGTGCCTGCTAGTCGGCTGGATGTCGGCCTCAGCGATGTAGCCGCCGTTGTTCGACTGCGCTCGAGCACCAAGGCTCATCCCGTCGCGGTCGCGTGCTGCCTCGCCGGTCATCAGCTCCTGCTGGGCGTCGGCCTCTGCGCAGCTCGACTTCTTGAGGCGCTTCTTAGCCATCTTCTTTGCTGCCTTCTTCGTTTTCTTGCGGACATCCTTTTGCAGCTTCTTTCGCTTCCTTGGCTTGGTTCGCCTTCACCAGCGGGTGATCAGCGCCGGTGCCTGGGACCTCGATCACCTGCCGACCATTCGCGGCCGACTTCATGAAAAGGAAGGGTGTGCCGGAGGCGGGATTGTCGACCCCGCTCACCTTCTGCACGTCGAGGTCCGTTATCTCGGTTACATCATCCATCGGTACACCTTTCGATTGAAGTTGAAGGGAGCGAGGGAAACCGCCCTCGCTCCCGCGCCACGCACATCCACGTGGCGAGTCGACGAACCGGCGCGCAAGGGGCGCTGCCAGGCCCGACGTACGACCGTGATCGACAAGGAGCGCGACTTGGGAACGGTGCCCTGAGTTGCACGCTCGCGATCAGACTTGGGAACGGTGCCCTGAGTTGCTGATCGCCCGACCGCTACATACGGCCGAAGCTGTGAAGATTGGCCGGCACCAAGACCGGCCCGACAGACTGCCGCTGACGTCGAGGAAAGCAGCAGTCTGCCGGTCGAGCGCGTCACGGAGACCGCGGGAGGGTGTAGGTCCCGCGACCCTGCAAGCCGAGCTACACGCCCAACGATTTGAAGAGATGCGCGCCGCGAGGTGAAGGCCCCTCCGCGCACTCTGCTCGGCAGGATGCAGTAAGACCGCGCGAGCAGCGTCATGCCGCGGCGCTCGACACCGCAGGCAAGCTTGTGATCAGGTCGAGGAGTCACCCACAGGCATCCCAACGACCTCCATCGTCTGGGTGGGCAGAAGATCCTCGCTGCTGCAGCCGAGCGCCGTTGCAAGCAGCTCTACGGTGCCCAGGCTGGCCTGTCGCTGGCCGTTCTCGACGCGGCTCAGCATTGCGGCGCTGAGGCCCGTCAGAGCGGCTACGTCGTCGAGCGTCAGACCCTGCGCGTTGCGCATCGCTCGCAGCCCAGGCATTTCAAGACTAATTCTCATTCTCAAAGCCTAGCGCACAGGCGTTGACTCTGTCAAGTGGATTTATTTACTCCAATTCGGCGCGCTCGTCGTAGTCAGTTCCCTCGCGGGCTCGTCCGAGCGCCTCAACGCCACGTTGGCCTAGCTCGGGCCGCAGAACCGCCACCAGCGCGCACAGGAGCAACTCCAGATTGCGCGTGCGATCTTCGGAGGCACGCAGGCGGGTGTGCAGCTCGGCGAGCGTCAGCGGGTACTCCGTGTCGGTCATCGACGGCCCCAGCCGCCCTTGGCGTTCACCTGCGCGGCGTGCTGTGAGACCTGCCGGCGCACCAGCCCATCGGGCGTCGCGAGCAGGATCTGCCGGTCATGCCACTGACCACACAGCTTGCAGCGTTCGGTCGGCGGCACACCATCCGGCTTCCACCAGACATCAGCGCGCGCCATCGAGCCCTTGTAGAGCGTCGGCTCCATGAACCGGTGCGAGGTGCTGCCGCCTTCAGCCCTGCAGAAGGGCCCAGCAAGCGGGCGCGGGTTCTCCCGACGCCTCGTTCGTGGTGTCCATTTTCGGCAGCCCGCCGAGCTGACTGCGGGCTTCGCGTTTCAACAGCTTCTCGAGAGGCGTGAGCGGTTTGATCGTGGGCGGGTCGATGACCCCATCGTCGATCGCGCACTGCTGGCAGGTACCTGCCTCCACGCCGTGATCGCAGCCAGGTCTGATCGCCTCGAAGGCGTCTTGCAGATGCCGGTCATCGGGCGCCTCTGCGAGCGCTGCCCGTGCCTGCTCTAGCTGTTCCTCCTGTATCTCGACGTTGCGGCACTGCTCACAGAAGCCGGCGGAGCCGTGGTAGCAGGTGTTCGGAAGTGAATCGGCGATGTGCTTGGCGATGACCTGCCCTGCTGTGAGCGGCGCGGCCTTGGGCTTGCGTTTGGGGAAGTGCAGTGCCATGTCAGGGTTTCTTTTCGTAGAGCTCACAGTTACAAGGAATCTGTGCATTCCATATATCCACGGATGCTTCTGCCTCGGTTGCCAGGCGCAATCAGTTCCGGCGTGCAGTTCGTTGACCTCTTACAGGCTCATCAAAGGTTCGACCACCTTGACGGGCGCAGGATGCCGTGCGCATTGCGGCCAAGCTTTTTTGTTCCAGTACTCCATGAAGGCGGTGCCTGACCCATCGCACCACTGAGCTCGTGCACGGCCATCGCGAGCGCTTGGGCAATGTCGCCGTGCGAGCCGCCGACCCGCGGGTTGATCACAGCCGACTGCCCGGCGCTGTAACGCGTGCGCAGCCGGCGCAGCTCATTCACCAGGTCCGGGTGATCAGGCAGCAGCAACGAGCCGTCGTAGAGGCGCGAGCGCATGCTTTGGAAGATCTCCGTCTTGCTGGTCGACGACATGTTGTGAACGCTGGCTTGCAGATGGTGTGTCTGCTTCAGGCGCTCGATCACGGCCGCGCTTGAGAATTGATCGACGACCGCCCGTGCGCCGTATTCCTTCGCAATACCTGCTACCTTGTCGACAGGCCCGTAGAAGTCACCCTGTGCCCGCAGCGCGCCAATCGCACCGACCACCAGCTGATTGGAGTGCGTCTTGCCGACGACCGCGTATCCGAAGGGATCTTTCGAGAAGGCAGGATCCAGACCGATCACCCATGTGGCGGCGGCAGTCGGTCTCGCCACGGGGTAGCGATCGGTGCTGATGCGGTCGAAGTCGAGGAACGCATCGCCGGATCCGGTGAACTCGGCGAGGTACTCGGCGCGGAAGCTGTTAGGGTCGCGCGCTCTGCTCACCGGCGAGGAACTTCGCGGTTATCGTCGGGTTGACTTGCTCGGTTGTCGCGTGCTGCGACTGCGCATCCTCAAGCTCGCCGGCAGCGGCGCGGTTGTACAGGTCAGCGAACAGCCCCGACGTACCATACGGTGTCGAGGCCGATGACGATGCGGGTGTGCTCGCCGAACTGCGCTTTCGAGGGCGTGAGCGCCGTCCCACACGGACTCTGCGGCTTGGAAGCCGTCTGTCTCGCGACGAAGTGCGCCGCCTCATCCATGCGTCAGCGTTGAGATCGGCCAGCCACGACCACCACGTGATGAGCACGGGAACGCTCGCAGCGCTGTACGGGCGCCAGAGGGCAACGCGAAGCGGAGTTTGTCGTCGGTGGACGCCTCAACCAGCGAGGCGAGCAGCGGGGAATGCTCGACGATCGAGCGGGCAGCGTTGACGATCAGCCGGCTTTGGGCGTGGTTCGTCGCGACAGCGACCGCATAGCGGGTCTCACCGGGCCTGACCATGCTGTCGAGCTCGGGTCGAAACAGGCAATCCCACAAGCAGACCAGCGCTGCCATCGTTGACTTGCCGCTGCGGCGACCGACGGCCCAGACATGGATGCGACGGCAGACTCACACAGCGGCGAGCAACTCGCGCTGCCGTGGCCACAGCGGGAAGCGAAACAGCTGATCGTTGTTGCACGCCTGCAGCAGCCCGGAGCTAAGTTGCGCCATCTTCAGCCTTCTTTCGTAGGTGGTCTTCAAGCCGTTCGCCGGCCGTTTGGATGTTGATTACCGCGGTCTTCAGACCGGCAGCGCTTACGGGATCGAGTGCGAGATCGCGACCGAGCTTTGAGACGAGGCGTGCGCTTGCAGTGGCTTGCTCCCAGGTGCGTGCCGGTACAGCAGCAGCGCCCTTCGTCGCCACCGTCTCTTTGATCCAGTCGTCGAGCATGTGGGCACGAGCGACGGCGCGCATGTACTCGTCGACAGCTGTGCTGTAGCGGCGGCTCCGCCAGGCTCTGGTGCGATGGCGAAGAGTTGGTCGCGGATCAACGCGGCACGGTGTGCAATCTGAGCCGGCGAAGAGGCGCCGTGCGTCGTACCAGGCAGCAGACGCTGGCGCTCACGCTCGCGCGCTTGCCACCCGCGGATCGTGCCCTGTGGGATGTCGTAGTGCTCGCTGGCGGCGCGTACGGTGTGCGTTGCAGCGTGCTGCAGCGCTGCGGCCCTGATCGCGGGCTCGTGCGCGGGCTTTGCGGCGCCTGTTGCACGCTTCGCTGCGGTCGGCTTTGGTGTCCGATTCGGTGTCAAATCGCTCAATCTCCCACGTTTATCGGCGTTGTTACTGGTCCACACCCAGTCAGCACCGCAAAATCACGCTGCGGAATCCGAAGCAAGCACCTGATCAGGCTCGCAGGCCGTCCGACCTCCTCCTGCCCTCGCGTGCGTGTGCGCGCGTCGTTGCGCGGAGCGAGGAGTTGGCGCTTGAAGAGACGCGCAGGCTCATATCTCCACCGTCACCACGCCGCTTAGAGCCACCACGATCGACAGCACCCGCCCGGGGTTGTGCTATGAGGGGTAGGCGCCGCACCAGACGTCGAAGCCTTCGCAGCGCAGCCGGCCAAGTTCCTCGAGGTTGTCGACTTCAAGCTTTACGGCTGCCCGACCAGCATGTAGGGCTTGCCGCCCTTGGTCCAGCGCGTGCCGTGATCAAACCACACGGCCGTCTGTCGTCGCCGACGCGTTTGCCCTGCAGCCACGCCAAGGGCTCGCCTGTCGAATGGCTCTCGACCACCCCGAACCGCTCGGCCCACTGCGCCTTGAGCTCGGCGCCCCGTGTTGGGGGTGTTGGGGGTGTTGAGGGTGCCCTTCGGTAGTAAGTGTGCTCCACGACTCCCCCTCCGCGCTGTCTACGCCCATAGCTACCCTCGACACCTCCACACCCTCAACACCAAGATACGCTTCCAAACAGGCTCAAACTGCGCGCGAGTGAAACCTTTCTGCTGCTTTCTGCCCTTGGCGCGGGGCAGTACGACGGACTTGAGCTTGTAGGGTTTCAGCAGCTTCGCCAGCGTGACGGCGCTGAGCCCTCGCCCGAAGTTGTAATCCGGATCCACGGGCTCTCGTCGGCTTCGAGGAGAGCGCCTACCAGCTCGCCGGTCTTGAGCGTCTCCACGCCGCTCTGCGTGAAGTACGTGCGTATGTCTTTCAGCAACGCAAGCTGATGCGAGTCATCGCTGTCGGCTCGATCGGAGTTGAACAGCCGGATCAGTGCCGCGCGAGCCTCGTCACCGCACTCGCACGCATCAGCGATCGACAAGAGCGATTCTGCGGCTTCCTGCTGGCGGTCGCTGATCGATGTAGGCAAATCGGTTGCCGGTTCAGCTCGGCCGTCTCGACCCACCGTTCGACCTTATCCTTCAACGCGTCACCTTCAGGGCCGACCTCCGGGTAGGTAGAACCGCAGTTCCTCAGGTGTGCGTATGCGGCGCTCGAGACGAATCGGGATCGACCGGCTCACGAGCGAGTCCGGCAGCGTGCCGATGCCCGTGATTGCCTTTGGGCAGAAGACGTCGTATTCGATGATCTTCGACCCTGTCGGGGTAGCACAGCGCGGGACCTTGGCGCCGGCCCTGATACCGGCGTTCAGCAGCGAGCGCAGGTGCTCGTACTTGTCGCCGGCCTGCGCGTGAAAGATCGTGTCGACCTCGTCGAGCAGCAGCGTCGATTTGTCGAGATTGAGCTTCCGATAAAGCACCGCCTCGGAGGGGTTGAGCACGCGCCAGGAGCTTTTGCACAGCAGCTCGATCACTTCCAGGAGTCGTGACTTGCCGCATTCGATCAGCGGCGATGTGATCGAGAGATACGGCGTCGCCATGAACTGCTCGAACACGTAGGTGTGGATGACCCACAGCGCGACAACGAGCGCCTCGTCATCACCTAGATCCATGAAGCGGCGCACGAACGCTTCGACCTCGTCAACGATCATGGCCGCGCCTCCTTGCGCCAAGGGCCTCGTGCTTGGCTGCGCCACCAAGCCTCCAGCTCCTCAGGGTCGAAGCGGGGGTAGCGACCGAGTTTCACGTGCGGGATCCGATCCCGCCTAGCCTCAGCCAGTACCCACGTGGCGGGAACGCCCAGAAACTTGGCTGCCGTCTTCGCGTCGATCAAGGTGGTCATCGGGTGCCTCCCTTGCCGCGCACGCCACGTGGTACGGGTCGGTCCCAGCCGATGAAGCTGTCGCGCTGGCATGCCTTCTCGATCGTGCGGGCGCCGTAGGTCGACTCACCCCAGGGGCGATCCCACTTTGCGCGCATCAGGCCGCTCTCGCGAAAGAGCCGGTCGATCCGCTCACGGTCGGGCCCACACCACTTCGCGGATACTCGTCGCACAGCTTGAGATCGGCTCGGCTGTGATCGTCCAGGTAGCGCCCGGACCAGAGATCCTCGCCGGCCCAAGTCCTGACGCCGTAGATGATCTCCTCGTCTGAGAGATCGTGGTAGGGCGGGTGGGCGAAGAACTCAGCTTCGGCAGAGGCTGCAGATAGCGCGCCTGCGTAGTAGCGCTCGCGCTCGGCGTCGCTCATCGCGGCGACTTGTGCATCTGTTGGCGGGGCGATCATGCTGCCACCGCCTGAAGGAGAGACCGGCCTATCGCCGGCTCTGGCTCTGGTTCAGGGTCGCCGCTAGAGCTGCTGCTGCAGCTCGAGCGACGCGCTACGTGACCGGAGCGACGCGCGCCACACGTTGAGCGGGCGCGGGGGAGTGCGAGGCGCAGCGGCTTGTACACCAACCGCTCGCCGGTATCTTCGAGCTGCGAGTAGTGCAGGAACTCTGCAAGCTCGGGCTTCTCATGGAGAAGCTGTCGGCGTCTGGCCCGCCGCTCTGCTGAGGAGGCATTTTCTTGGGGCACTGCGCGATCCTTCCCTTAGCGATTTTATCCTAATGTCTGACGCTGACGCCGCTGGGTATCGCTAGAAACCATACGGCGCCAGCGCAGACGAAGATTCGGAGATCAACCCGAACAGGATTTGGCACAACGGACGATGGCACACCTCAGTAGCCCCGTCAAGGCTTGCCTCGTTGTCACACCTTTACCGGCTCTGCTGGCACGCTCGTGCGTGTGAAAGCGGCGGCCACCAGCTCGGCCTCGTGCGCCCGCGGCGCGTAGTCGGCGTAGCGCTCGGTCGTTGTGATCTGAGCGTGCCCCATCCACTCCTGCAGCGTTCGCATCGGCACGCCGTTGGCTGCGCACTGCGTCCCGAAGGTGTGGCGCAGATCGTGGAAGCGGTGCGTCACGTCGAGCCCCGCTGCCTTCAGCGCCTTGCGCATCCGGCGCAGCACGCCGGCCTTGTCGAGCGGCCCTCCGGTCTGCGGATCAGCGAAAACAAGCCCAGCGTCGGGTGGCTCCATGACCGTCTTGAAGTAACGGTCGAGCTCACCGCCGACTTCTGGCGCCATCGGCACGCTGCGGCTCGAGCGCTTCGACTTCGGCGTCCCGAACTCGCCGAGCACGTAGTTGCTGCGCACGCGGATCGCGCTTGCTGGCCAGTCGACGTCGCGCCACCGAAGCGCGATCAGCTCCGCCTAGGCGCATTCCCGTCATCGCGGCGGTCCTGTAGAGCGCTCGGTCGAGTGCCTCGTACGAGCCCTCTTGGGTGTGTTCGATCAGCGCGTCGATCTGGTCGAGCTCGAAGAAAGCGGATGCCCTCGTGATCAGGCACGCCGGGCAAGACGATGCCCTCGCACGGATTCGCCGACGCGTATTTGCGCTGCGGGTGCATCGAGAAGCGGTAGAGCGCACCGAGCGTGCCGATGTAGTTGCGGATGCTCTTGGGCCCGACGCCCTTCGTTTCCATCGCCTGCATGAGCTTGTTGACTTCGGCGTGCGTGATCGAGTTGATTGAGTGCCCTTCGAAGAAGGGCTCGATGTGGACGCGCAGCGCCGATTCGACCGCGACGATCGTGGCGGGCTTGCGCTTGAGGTGCTTCAGGTGTGCGACGTAGAGCGCTCCGACCTTGTTGATCGTGAGCGTCTCGGCGACGTCGGCTCTCGGTGTGATCGCGCCCTGCAGATCGCGCATTCGCTTTTCTGCTTGGACTTCAGTCAGGCCCTCGCGCGATGTCGGCTTGCGCACCGGGCCGAGCGTTCGCGCGACCTGCTTCCCGTTCGACCACCACTGGCCTACCCACTTGTCGCCGCGGATTCGCAGCGAGCCGTGCCCGTGTTTCCGTTTTGCTGACACCGTTGACCTCCATCTCGGGTACTGGTTGGAAGCCAGTATACACGGCTGACACCGTTTCTGACACCGTTTTGCGAGCATCCGAGGGCATCTGAGCGAACGTAGAGCCCCGGATTTACTGGGCGTGTGGATACATCGCTACCCCTACGCTTGGTTCGAGCCCAGTATCGCCCATTCGCGAAGCGCCTGGAAATCCTGGGGTTTTGCCCTCGAAACGTGCCCTCGTGGTTCCAATATGGTTCCGTTTGTGGGACCTGGGGCGCAGGACCGGCTGTGCGCGCCCGCTAAGGCCAAGTGGTTCCGTCCCGACCGCGATCTAGCATTCAATTGTCAGAAAAGGCGATGTAATGGTTGATGAACCCCGCGGCCCCAGGAACGACACTGACCGCGCGCCGGCCGGCGCGGGTCAAGGCAGCGCGACCGGGTCGAAGCGTGGTCGGCGGCGCACGGTCCGGCCGTTCCCCGCCTCCAGCTTTAGAGAGGCGGCAGAGCTGGCCGAGGCGATGGTGGAGATCGCCGGTGGCGCGCGTGCGGTCAGACGCATTACCCTCTTCGACCATCTCAAACGCTCGCCGGAGAGCGGCCCCAGTCGTCAGGCCGTTACGAACTCCGCCCGCTATGGACTCACAGAGGGCGGTTACCAGGCCGATACGCTGACCCTCACGGATGATGGCCTCACGGCGGTCAGTCCGGAACCGTCCCCGCGGGAGCGCGCACGGGCCCAGTTCCGCCTTGCTATCGAGGGCATCTCACCGTTCGCTGCGCTGTACCAGCGCTTCTCGAACAACCGACTCCCGGCACAACAGGTCATGCGCGACTTTCTGGTCAGCGAGGAGCAGCTAAGCGACGCCGATGCCAAGGAGGCGGTCGAGCTCTTCATCGTCAACGCTCGCGACATCGGACTCTTGCAAACGCTCAGCGGTGCCGAACGTATCCTCACCCTCGACCACATGCTCGACCTGCTGCCAGCGGCAGCTGAACCCAGAGTCCGTGCCGAGTCGATCGAGAACGGCACAGGACCAGAGGAGGCAATCGCACAGGTTGTGCGCGGCGTGCCGGTTCTGGCTGGCGACCTCAGCAACACGTGCTTCTACATCACACCCATCGGCGAGGAGCGTAGCGAGCAGCGCGAGCACGCAGACCTCTTGCTGGGTCAAATCGTCGAGCCCGCGATCGAGGCGCTCGGAATGGACCTCGCCGTGGTTCGTGCTGACAAGATGACGCAGCCGGGGATGATCTCGCAGCAGATTCTCCAGCACGTTCTGGGCGCACGGCTCGTCGTCGCTGATCTGTCCTTCCACAATCCGAACGTGTTCTATGAGCTAGCAATTCGTCACGCGACGAAGCTTCCTACGGTCCTCATCAGCCGCACGGCCGAGCGCGTGCCCTTCGACATTGCTGACTTGCGCGTAGTACGCCTTGATATGACCGATATCTACACATTCGTTCCGCGGATGGAGGCATGGCGTGCCGAGCTCACCCAGCATGCTCGCCAGGCACTTGAGCGGCCGGATGCAGCCGTTACCCCGATTACCCTGCTCGGCGCCGCGTTCGCTGGGGTCGACTAGCAGCGACCCGGACATCCGGTTGTGTTGATGTTGCTCGCGCCAGATGTCAAGATCGCCCTTACCGCGGAGACACGCCGGAACGTCTAAAGAGACCCATGGTTATCAAGTCGTTGCTTGCGGCGGAAGCTCAAGTTGTTCGATGGTTGGGAGAGCCGTACCCAGGCCTCGCAGGTCGCCGTAGACCGCTGCGAGTTCTCCCACGACGGCTGCGATTTGTTGCTCCCTCTCTGCCCACCTCGCCTGCAGCGCACGCCGCTCCTGGTCCAGGCTGGTGCGCATCTTATGCGCGTTTTCGACGATGGCGATTACGTGCGAGGCGAATCCGGGGCCGGCCAAGTAGTCGTAGGCGAGGCCCTTGAGATCGTCGCGTTGCGCGCGGGCACCACGTGCAGATGCGACTTGGACGACCGTGTCCCGCAGCAGCACCGCCAGATCAGCCGCCATATCCAGGTCGACGACCCAGATTCCGTCGACCTCGGTTAGAGAGCAATCTGGTTGCGGGAGCACCTCGGAGACGATCACGGCCACGGTGTGGTTGCCTTTCCGCTGATCCTCTCGTAGCTTCCTCACCCAGCCCTTGCTCCAATTCGCGGCGCGCTTCGACTCCCACAGGATCGTGCCGCACACGATCCCCGAGGGGCCGCGGACTTGTTGAACAATGTCCGCGCCCCGAACACCTCTAGGCACAGGCAGTACGTCATCGTTTGGACAGCGGCTCACCAGCCGTTGTGCCAACGTCTCCTGACGCACGTCGCCCAACGCTTGCGCGCGCGGAGAGGGAAGCTTCTTTGAGAGGTTCGTGACCTGTCGCCTGAGAGCGGTGATCTGCCGATCGCGCTCCCGAACCTTCTCCTCCTCATCTCGAAGCTCTTTCGCCCGGAGGCGAGCCGCCCGCTTCTCAACCTCTGGCGCCAACTCAGCACGAATCTCCCTCTTGAGGCTCTGGCGAACGCTTCGCTCCAGCTCGTCTCGGATGTGGTCCACCACCTGCTCGTCGAGCCTGAAGCGATGCCCGCACGCTGGGCAAACGACGGTCCCTGGCTCATCGCCCTGACGTGGCAACATCCCCTCCTTGACGATGAGGCATTTCAGCCATCTACCAACCTTGGGGGTCTTTGATGTTCTCGGGACTCACGATGAACCGCACGCCAACATTTGTATCGACCCCTTCATCCTGAAAGGGCAACAGCAGTGCGGCCAGCTCCTCGTCGCTGAGCGACTGCGCCGTCAATGACGACGTCACGTTGTGGAGCTCTCGCGATCCATTGGTCTCGAAGCCTGCCCTCACGTTGTAGGGGCTCACGTCAGCGCCAACCGCCTTGGCGATCTCTTCCAACCGCGCCTGCACGGCGGTCCTTGAGGAGCCGACTAGGGCGACCTGCACGCTTCCCATGGGGCGATGCTACCGCTTTGTCTTGAGCGGATACCGGATGCGCTGACGCGTGCCGACAATTGGACTCAGAAGCACGGCGGCTCGCGGGAGGGTGTATTCCGCTAGTACGCCCACTCATCTGGTGGTGTCCCGGGCTTCCACGCATGCGTAACGCTGCCGCCTTCCTGGCGGAGTTCTCGGCTGTAGTCGGTGAGTTGTGCGTGGAACGCGAGCTCGTGCCGCGGGTCGTCGGCAGCAACGTCGATCCAGTCGCGCCAGACGACGAGAGCGCACAGCGTCTCGACGTGGGACGAGTCTTCCCACCAGCCGTCCTTGAGGTGCGCGAGCGCGTGGGGATAGCGTCCGTGTAGGGCGACGATTGAGCCCCACATCCGCCGGCGCCACGCCGGGTCGCCCATGACGGGTTCAATCCACGGTGCGTGGCGATCGATGTCGAGGTCGTCGCCCTCGATGACCGCTGGCGTGGACGCGGCGGCACGGTCGGCGTCAGGGTTGTGCTCGGCAAGCTGGCTCACCATCTGCGCGGCGATCCGCGCCACGGGTTCGCCGGCCCGCTCGGCGCGGTGCTTCAGCTCGGCCATTGCTGTGTCGGAAAGCGTGATCTTCAGTCGCTGGCTCATCGGTCATCTCCGTCTTGATTGGGTTGCGCTATGTGCGCCTTTCCGGTTATTGACCCTTGGCCCACGAAAACGGCCAACGAATTGCGGGGGCCGATCGTGGCCCTGCTCGGACCCGTGCATCTGGTCTGTCAGAGAGTCGGAGCGACGCGACGGCAGTCGCCGTAGTCAAGGCTGGGGCCAGTTGTGGGTCACCGCAACGCGTGGAATCTGCGCTCGATCGGGGCGGATCGCGACGCGCAGGACGCTCAAGCGAGGTGGGGTAGAGGGACGCGCCAGAAATTCGATGGCCGTTTTGAGCCGCTTGGGGTCATAGACACCGATGGCCATTTGCCATCGATCGACCCCACACCCCTACACGGGAGCAACGATGAGCAATCCGAACGTAGATCCCCGCGCATTGGCGGCCCAGGTGGCCGGGTTGATCGGCCACGAGTCCGCTCCGCGGTTGCTCGACGCCGAACAGGCTGGGCAGCTGCTCAACGTGCCCGCGTCATGGATGCTGGCGCAGGCTCGCGCCGGCCGCGTTCCCCATGTGCGCCTCGGACACTACGTCCGCTTCGACCGGGACGAGCTTCTCGCCTGGATCGAGCGCCGCTTGACCGGTCCGTGTGCTCGCCGGGAGCGCCAGCGATGAGTACGTGGGCAAGACGCGGCTACGGCCGGGAGTCGTCCCTTTCGAGTGCGTCAGCGAGTTGCCGAAGATCCTTGGCGGCGGCTCGCAACAGCCTGAGCAGGGTAGACCAGCCGACATCGATCCGGCCGTGCTCGACGCGGGAGATGTACGTGTCGTCGGTCTTCGATCGTGTCGCCAAATCCTTTTGCGTGAGCCCGGCTTCTTCGCGGAATTCGCGGAGTACCCGCCCAAGCGATTGCCGGTCTGCTTTCGCGCTGTCGTCAGCCATTGTTCGGGCGCTGGGGGAGAAGGACGGACTTTACAGATCGGCCGAATCACGCTACGCTCGGCCAGACAAGAATATGGCCGGGGCGCGGCTAGCACCGCCCCCGACCGTGGCACCGAGAGTACGAGCTCCCGGCGCGCTGGTCACGCTACCAATGTCGGCGCGGCCACTTCGCCCGACCGTCTCCCGGGGCCTCCAACCACAAGGAGGAACCGAGATGAGCAGCAAGTTGACGACCCCCGCCGAGCTGGTACGGACCCTGCGGATTGGCCTGCACAGCGAGCTTGGCCACGCAGCGAGCGAGATCCATCGCATCACCTACCAGCGTGGCCGTGAGGAGCACCCCGAGTGGTATCAGGAGGGCTCTGGCGCGACTCGACGGTGTTCGGTTGTTGCTCGATCAGGTCGGATGGGGCGAAACGCAGCAGCCGGTTGAGATCGAGATCGAGCTGACCGAGCACTACACGGCCGTGTTCGGTGCGCTCCGTGGTCAGGTTCTTATCCACCAAGACATGCTCGAGGAGGCGGACCGGGTCGACGCCGAGCGTGCTGAGCAGGGCAAGCCGCCCAAGGCGCACGCGACGATCACGCGGGCGGCAGCGCTGGATCGGCTGTTGGTGGCGGCCGAGGCTCAGACTGCAAGGCTCGGGCTCGACACGTGCCGGCCCGATGGCGGGGCAGTCGACGGCGATTCGTGATGGCTGCTCGGCGCTCCTATGGGTCAGGGCGGGTGTACGTGAGGACCGACGCGGCGGGGCGCGAGACCTACTACGGGTCGTGGTGGTCGAACGGGAGGCGCGTCAAGCGGCGGCTCGGCGTCAAGCGCGCCCGTGGAAGCCGCGAGGGACTGACGGCTGCGCAGGCGGAGACCGAGTTGCGCCGGCTGATGGGGGAGGTACGGCCTTCCTCATCAGCCGGCGACCGGCTCGACCTGGCCGAGGTGGGTAGGCGCTACCGCAAGCATCTGGAGGCGCTCGGGCGCAAGCGAAGCACGCTGACCGCCGTGGAGATGACGCTCCGGGTGTGGATCGAGCCGCATCTCGGAGATCGGGCGCTCGACAAGATCCGGCCCGAGGACGTCGAGGATCTGATGCGCGCCATGAGCAAGGCAGGCGTGGGGGCCAAGTCGGTTCGCAACTACATCGGGACGCTGTCGGCGATCTTCAGGTTCGCGATGCACCCGCGGCGGAAATGGGCGACCTCGAATCCGTGCGACGTGATCGACCTGCCGTCTGCCAGGACGAGCGCCGAGATCCGCTTTCTGACGACCGCCCAGGTCGATGCGCTAGCGAAGGCTGCAGTGGCGGGCGAACATCAGGCGCTCGACCGCGCGCTGTATGTGCTGGCGGCGATGACCGGGCTGCGGCAGGGCGAGCTGATCGCGCTGCGCTGGCAGGACGTGGACCGGGACGCGCGGCGGGTCCGTGTCCGCCGTAGTCATGTGCTCGGTGAGTTCGACACGCCGAAGAGTCGCCGCTCCGAGCGCAGCGTGCCGCTGAGTCGCCGGGCCGCGAGCGAGCTTGACGGCTGGCGCTTGGAGACTCGGTGGGAGAGCCCGGACGACCTCGTGTTCGCTGAGCCCGCGTCTGGCGACGTGCTGCGTCGTGGCGCACTGATGCGCCGATACCGGCGGGCGCTCAAGGCCGCCGGCATCGAGCCTGGCCATCGCTTCCACGATCTGCGGCACACCTTCGGAACGGCGATGGCGGCGGCGGGGGTGCCGATGCGCTCGCTTCAGGAGTGGATGGGCCATCGCGACCTGGCGACGACGCAACGCTACGCCGACTATTCGCCGAACGAGCGCGAGGTCGAGATGGTCGACCGGGCGTTCGGGGGTCCGAAGGCGTAGGTAGCCTCGCTCGTCATGTCGGGAGACGCATATCGCGAGGAGTCTGGATCGTGCCTGGGCCGGCTTGAGGCGGCCAAGGGTCCATGAGCGAGCGCCCGATCCTTGCTGAGACGCGCACGCCCGACGGGGTGCGTGTGGTGCTCTTCGAGGACACGTGGCTGATGCACATCTTGAACCCGGACGGCGGGCACGCCGAGCTTGAGCCGCATCTGAAGGCGGTGCTCGACACGCTCGCGTCGCCCGACCATCGCGAACCAGAGCGATGGCCGGCTCGCGAGCGTTTCTTCAAGCGCGACGCAGGACCTACCGGCTGGCTGATGGTCGTCGTAGACTCTGCGGAGGAGCCAGCACGGGTTGTCACGGCATTCGGCTATGGACACGGGCGCTCCCCAGACGGATGGGCACCATGAACGTCAAGATCGACGACCTCACCTTCGACCGCGGCCATTACGACGCCGAGGGAGACGTGCTCTATCTAGGGCGCGGAGACACCAACTTCGCCTCCGATGCCGCGCTCACGCCGGAGGGCCACGGTGTGCGTTACGACGATCATGGCGAGGTGATCGGCGTCACGATCATCAACGCTCGACGGATCATCGAGCATGACGGGTACGTGACGATCACCTTGCCGCATTCTGTGCGGGTCGAGGCTGGCGAATTGGCCGCCGCGCTGAGGTAGCCCCTCGGGATCGGGCCAGTGTGCGCCTGATCGCAGCCATATCCAGCGGGCCGCTTGAGGCGATGAGCTCAGGCAGCGGGAGCTTCAACGGGGCGGGAAGGTATCGTGCTGCCAGTGTCGCCGACGTCGATAGAGTTCCAACTAGACGGAATCGCGCATCTGATCGCCGATCGGACGCTAGCCGTGCCGGTCTATCAACGCTCGTACGCATGGGGTCGCGAAGAGGTCAGCGAGTTCTGGTCTGACCTAAAGCGTGCCCTCGACGAGGGCTACACCGAGTACTTCATGGGAACGGTGGTCAATGCTGGCCAAAATGGTGCCTCGACGGTCATCGACGGCCAGCAAAGGCTCGCAACAACAACCATCCTGATCGCAGCTCTTCGCGATGCCTATCAGCTTCGGGGAGATATAGACCGGGCCAAGGGGTTGCACGAGCAATATTTGGCACGTTTCGATCTTGCATCCGCCAAGAGCATGCCGCGTCTCACGCTCAACGCCGAGGATCGAGAGTTCTTCTCCCAGGCGATCGTTGAGGGGGTCGCCCCTGAAGCCGAGATTTCTTCCCACGAACGCCTTCTAGAGGCCCAAACGATCTTGCATCAGCGGGTCGAGGAAGACCTCTCTTCGATAAACGATGGCTGGTCGGAGCGCATCCTCGCATGGGTTGATTTGCTTCACACCAAGGTGAAGGTGGTAGTCATTGACGTTCCGGACATAGCTGACGGATTTGTGATTTTCGAGACGCTTAACGACCGCGGGGCTCCGCTCACGATTTCGGACCTAGTGCGTAACTACTTGATGTCGCGCGGCGAGGACAACTCCGGCGTAGCCGTCGTTCAGGATGCGTGGACGGACGCGCTGCTCCAACTAGGCATGCAGGACGAAGACAACGTCTTTGTTGACTATCTTCGACAGTTTTGGAGCTCGCGGTATGGAGCGGTGCGCGAGAAGGACCTGCTTCGAGAGATTCGTGCTGCCCTCCCCGATCGAGAATCGAGCCTTAGCTTCGCTCGGCTACTTCCTGACGCTGCGCGACACTATGCAGCATTGCTCGACGCAAAACACGAGCTGTGGGCCGAGTATTCGCCTTCGGCGAGAAGCAGCGTTGAAGCGTTGATTCGACTTGATCTAAAGCAGTATCGGCCACTTGCGCTGGCACTGCTCGACGTATTCGAAGAACCGGAGCTGGCCCGAACGCTGCGCGCGCTTGTATCGTGGACCGTCCGGGGTCTGGTCACCGGAGGTATCGGAGGGGGCGCAGCGGAGCGTGCGTACGGCGTGGCAGCGACAAAGGTGCGCTCGGGTGAGTTGGTCTCAGCTGACGTGGTTCTTCGACAACTCATACCGATCGTGCCCAACAACAGCGATTTCGAGGCGAGCTTTGCCCGTGCTCGCATTCCCCGGACGCACGTCGCACGCTATCTATTGACGGCACTGGAGAGAGAGGCGCGTGGTCATGCTGATCCCGAGCTTGTTAGCGACGACTTCGGTGTTGGCTTGCGCCTTTATTACGTCTTGCCGAAGGGTGCGGATTCAGATGACTGGCCCGACGTCGACGGCGACGCAGTGAAGTCGCTCGTGCCGCGCCTCGGTAACGGCGTGCTGCTATCCGAACAGGACCCAGACCTAGCAGGAGCCCGGACGTTCACCGAGCGACGGCGGATCTTCAGCGAATCGAATGTGACGCTGACCCGCGAACTGGCGACTTTCGAGACCTGGAGCGAGTCCGCGATCGATGAGCGGCAGCAAGAGCTTGCGAGACGGGCGCTCAGTGTATGGCCCCGGTCCCCGATGGCGTAGCTGTCATGCGGGAGACGTTCAAGGGATGGTACAAGCCGACAGACAGTGAGCGGGAGGTGCTCTGGGAGCAGGGACTGATCGTCCTGGATGCTAATGCTCTCCTTGCACCGTACCGAGTCCGGGTCGCAGCCCAAAAACTTCTGTTCGATGTACTGGAGGCATATCGTGACCAGCTGTGGTGCCCATATCAGGCCGCCCTTGAGTATCAGCGAAACAGACTGACGGTTGTGTCGCAGCAAATTAGTGAGTATGACGCGATCCGCAAGAAGATCGACGCGGCCAGGAAGGATTTGCTGCAGCGGCGTCAAGATCATCCAGTGCTAGACGCGGCTGGCTTTGAGAGTCTTGTGCGACGGTCGCTTGCGGGAATCGAGCGCTTCATCGCCGACGCGCAGGCCGGTCACCCGAAAGTACTAGGAGACGATCCGGATGTTGACGCGATCCGTGACCGGTGGGACGAGCTCCTCGCTGGGCGGATCGGCGCACGCCTAGAAATCGATGAGACTTGGAGGAAGCGGGCCGATATCAGGTATGAGGAGGAGATCCCCCCGGGGTTCGAGGATCGTAAGAAGGATAAACATGCGAGACGTTACGGCGATCTGATTATGTGGTGCGAGCTTCTAGAGCACGTCAAGCGAAGCAAGGAGCAGGAGGGGAGTGCGGTGCCAGTGATCTTCGTGACGGACGATACGAAGCGCGACTGGTGGCGTAGTGCGGAGGGCCGCGCTGTTGGTCCAGCGCCGCCGCTTACCGAGGAGCTCGCGACGGCCGGTGGTGAGCCATTCTGGATGTACTCCGTTGCGCGCTTCGTCGAGGAAGCCGCGGGGAGGAAGCAATGGGACGTCGCGCCGGAGGGACCCCAGGAGTTGCGATCGGCGGCGCCGGGGTCTGCGGAGGATGTCGCTCCACAGGGGGGAGACTCGGGCACGTCTGCTGACGACGGCGGGCAGATTGACGACATCAGCGGCTTGGACATCGACACATCAGCCGGCGAGGGATGAGGTCGTGCAACGAGGACATAAGCCCGATGTCTCGGGCGGCGCACGACATGGTTCCATTCGTGGTTCCGTTTTGAGCAAATCTCAGGTCATCTGAGCGCAGCTAGGCGCAGCAAACACGGGCCACAGCACCCAAAGTGACCCCCAGTCTCGTTTTCGAGCCCAGTATCGCCCATGACAGCTGTCTGCAGATGTTGATGCCAGCTTCTACAGGTCGCGTGGTCGCGCGGCGATGTTGAGCCGCGCGACTCCGCGGAGTAGACGTTCGTCCACGCTCACGAGTTTGCATGCGAGCGTTGCGCGAGCGCTACGTATTGCGCGTCGTAGGTGTTGGCCCAGCCGAGGTCGTCGGCGACGCGCCAGGCGGCCTTGATCAACCCGTCGGGCGTTTGGATCTGAACGGGCGCTTTGAGTAGGTTGAGCGCTGCGCGGTGATCTCTTTGCGCCATGTCATCTCGTGCAGTACCGAGCTTGCCTCGACGAGCATGAGCTGGGGTGCAACGAGCTCGTGTCCGCGTAGTCGTGCGAAGCCCACCGGCGCATGGCAAGCTGCCACGGCCACGGACGCGTCGACTACGAGCATCTGGGGTTAGTGGCCGCTGCGGGAGCGATGTAGCGCGGCTACCCAGTTCGGTGCCGGCGAGCCGTCGTCGCCGACCTTCCACTCGTCGGGCAGCTCTGCCATCGGGAATAGCTCGTCTCCGATTCGGCGGAGATCGCCCGCCTCGATCTCATGGTGTCGGCCGACACGTCGCGCCGGCAAACGCCCGGACCTGATCCAGCGGCGGACCGTCTCGGGGTTCCTGCCGATCTTCTCGGCGGCTTCGGCGACAGACAGCATCTGGGGGATTGTAGGTGTGGATGCGGACCCCTCGAAACGCGCGACGCCTCATACCTGGGCGAACCGGCGCCGGGCGCTGTTGCTTGGCCGGTGGCGCGCTGCCCACGTACGCCGACGTCCGCAGACCATCGCGCAAAGCCGCTCTAGCAAGCCGAGTTTCGCACCCTCCCAACCAGTATCGCCCATTGCCCCAAAACCGCCGGATCTCCGGGGGTTTTTGTGTTTTTCGGGTGGCGTTGTGGGGAAGGCTGGATGGCCGTGGGTACCAACCGTGGGTACCAAACGGCGCCCGTAGTTGACGGGGTAGTGGGTCAGCTTGATCTTGGCGGAGCCGGGCGAGCGGCCGGCGTGAGAAGCGTTGCTGCGCCCGTAGGAGGGTCTAGCGAAACTCGCGGTTCTCACGGTGCGGGCCCTGCGGGCGGTGTCATGATGACCAAAGTCGCAGTCTCGGCCGGTGTCGAGGCGTCCCAACAGCAGCTCACGTCGAATGGCATCCTCCCCGACCTTGCCGAGAGTCTGCCGGCGGTCCTTGGCGCCTTGCCCCGGGCGCCCTCCGAGCTGCGCAGATCCACTACAACATGTCCCGACTAGGGATACGGTCGTCTGATAGCTTCGCAAGCAGCGCATTTGGTGCGCGGCGGCTCCGAGCATGAGGCCCGGCGCCGAAGATGAGGGGGCAGTATGTGGGGGGCTTGTTCAGGTGCGCGTCGCGGGCAGTCATGGATGCACGGTGCCGGTCCGCCTCAAGCGCTTCTGCCAGGTCCCGATCGTGACAAACCAAGCGAGGAGATCAGCATGAAGAGAGTGTTGCTAGTGCCCGCCGTGCTCGTGGCTGTGCTGGGCATGTCAGGCACGGCGTTCGCCAAACCAACGACCGTCGAGACAGGCATCTGGAAGGAAGACAACTCATGCGGTCAGAACGTGACGGGTGTTGCGGCGATCGCCAAGGTCAAGCTGAGCCGCAGCGGGAACGCGGTCACGGTGACGGTCTACCTCAAAGGCCTTGCAGGCCCCAATCAGACCTACAACATCTACCTCTATGAGAACAACCCGCTCTACTGCAGCGCGTACACCCCCGCGCTGGCCACTGTCGTCACCAACAAAAAAGGCAGCGGAAAAGGCAAAGGCACCGTCACCGTCAGCCCCGAAGCGACGGAATTCTTCGTCAACGCGCAATCGGCAGCCGTGCCCTTCAACGAGTCGCCTACGGTCTCGCTGCCCTAGCCGGCGCCGGCCGCTGCGTGTGGAGGTCGACCGGGTCGCTCTCGGCCGCGCGGGCTCCCGGTTGTCACCCCGGGAGCCCGCGCTCGCCGCCGGTGAGCCGGAGCAGTCCTCAGAGAGCGCCCCCTGGGCCGGACAGCATCTGAAGGCCGCCACTCTGCGGGCTGGCGCTTTCCAGAATTATGCGAGCGCCGCACCCTCTCGGCGCTTCGCTTGGTCTGGACGGTGGCTGTCGCGCAAAGTTCCGATGGCCGACGAGGTCGCGGGGGAGCTTGACCGCCTCAGCAGCACGGTGGGGGAGAGCAGTGGCGATGCTCTCGTGTTCGCCGATCCCCACACGGCGGGGCCGCTCGACAAGGCGGCGATCCTGCGCCGCTACCGCCGCGCTCTCAAGGCCGCGCAGCTTGAGCAGTCGCACCGCTTCCACGACCTACGCCACACGTTCGGCACGGCGATGGCTGGTACCGGCGTTCCCATGCGGACCTTGCAGGAGTGGACAGGCGAGGGTCGAGAGCGGCGAGAGCTCGCCGTGAAGCCCACTCCCGGGCCGTGCTGCGTGTTGGACCGGGCGCGATCGGCTACGGCACGGTCGTCCTGATTCGCGTGAGTCGCGGCGACTCACGCCGGATGGCGCATCCGAGCAGCATTCGACGCGACTCTTGGGCAAGCGAGACGCCGCGTTGCGTGGCTGCTAGCGGAGGCCACAACCGCTGACGCCAAGTCGTAGTGCACAGGCGCTTGGCTACGCTTCGGCGCGTGGATCTGCAGCGGCGCATTGCGGAGGGGACGGGTGAGTTCTTGCTCTTCGCGCTGACGCCACCGCGCCTGACGACCGAACCGGAGCACGCCCGTCAGATCGCCGCGAAGACGCTCGAGCGCCTGCGCCCCGTGGGCATCGACGGCCTCGTGCTCTACGACATTGATGACGAGAGCGACCGCAATCCCGAGGAACGGCCCTTTCCGTTCCTGCCCACGATGGACCCCGCCGACTACCTCGCTCGCGATCTCGTCGGCTTGGAGGTACCCGCAATCGTGTACCGCGCTGTCAGCAAGTACCCAGAGCAACAGCTTCAGTCGTGGCTCAGCGAACAGGCCCCAGCCCAGGCGCTGTCGGTGTTCGTCGGTGCGTCGTCCCGTGAGAAGCCGGTCGCGACCTCTCTGGCGCGGGCCTATGAACTACGGAGTGAGGTGCGCCCGGATCTCCTGCTCGGAGGTGTGGCGATCCCAGAGCGCCACGCGCGCGGGGGCACGGAGCACCTCCGTCTGCTGGCGAAGCAGGCTGCGGGTTGCTCGTTCTTTGTCACCCAGATCGTCTATGACGTCAATGCCGCGAAGGACCTGGTCTCCGACTATCGCTACGAGTGCGCCGATCGTGGCCTCAAGCCTGCGCCGATCGTCTTTACGTTCTCGGTCTGCGGGTCGGTGAAGACACTGGAGTTCGTTCAGTGGCTCGGGGTCGATGTGCCGCGCTGGATCGAGAACGAGCTGCGCCACGCGGAGGACACCCTCGAAGCGTCCTACGACCAAGCCGTCGCTACGGCCGTCGAGCTGATCGCGTTCTGCCGGCGCGTCGGCGTCCCATTCGGGGTCAGCGTCGAGAGCGTCTCAATCCGCCAAGTCGAGATCGACGCCTCCGTCCGCCTCGCAACCCGGCTACAGGCAGAGCTACGTCGCTAATCCGCACCACCCGCATCGCAGGTGGGGCAAGCCACCCGGCCACACCGCGCTGTTCCGCGGCAACGAGGCGCGACGCAGTTCGCAAACCCGCTGCCGCCTCGGACGAACAGCAGGCGCGCGAGCGATCGTCACCAGCGCCACGAATCGCGCGGGTTAGCCTGGTTCGTAACGGCGAACCGTGGGAGATCCGAACGGTCGCGATCGAGCGAGCCGCGGAAGGCTGGCTCGCGCTGCGGCACGGGGCGCTCGATGGGGCAGAGCCATACCGGCCAGAGTGAGCCGGAGCTGCATGCCGTCGTGGATAGCGTGGCTGGCGCACGCGTCCGGCCTCGACCGGTCACGCCGACTCCTGTGCCGGTCCCAAGCAGCGCTGCCGCCGTCGTCAGTGTCCCGCGGCCACGATCGCCAAGGTGATCGTGAGCACGATGCCCTGGTGGAACGCCACGAGGATGCCGGGATTCTTCGGCTTGAGGTTCACCGCGTGGAACAGCAGGAAGCCGACCCCCATCTGCGCGACCGCGGCATAGAACGCGACGGGGTATTTCGGCATGAGCGCTCCCAAGGTGCCCACCACAGCGAGCGCGGAAAACAGGTGCACGATCATGACCAGCTGCGAAGAGCGACGCGGCCAGTAGAAGGCTTCGATGGGCTTGCCGAAGCCTCGATGGCCGGTGGTCATGCCGCCCAGGAACACCGTCAGTAGCAGCGCGTGAAGGGCGTACCTGGTGTTGAGATAGGACCAGAAATCGACCCCAGGGACGTACAGCGTGCTCAGGAAGCAGAGAAACACCCCATAGGCGAGAAGGCCGTGGACGCCGTGCACGACGGAGGGAAGCCGGCCGGCGAGCACGTGGAGCGTCCCGATGCCCAGCACGGCCGTGAGCACGATCAACACCAAGCCGCTGATCGTCGCGGAGGCCGGAGCCAGGATCACCAGCACGACGGCGATCGTTCCGACGAGCGTGGCCACGATCCGGTGCGCCGCCTCCGGATCGCCCTCGATCAAGAGCACAAGGATGTTGCGCGTGTAGGGCCACCGCGTGCCGAGCGAGAGTCCGAAGCCGAAGCCCTCGACGAGGCTGCCGAGCAGGATCAGGACCGCGGCGAGCATCGTCTCTGTCAGATACAAGCCGTCGACCACCGCAGCCTTGCCCGAAGCCGAGGTCGTGAGACCACGCACGATGCCGGCGACGACGGCGGCCACGATGAGAGCGGTGATCAAGAGCCTGACCAGCCGAACCGTGGTCGTCATCTCGCCCTCCACCACGGAAGACGTGGACGTCGGGCGAAGATCAGGGTCGCTGGTCGTCGTCTCGGAAACGTCAGGGATCGGCATGTCCGCGCGCCAGAAGCTTCGCAGAACCGTTGGTTGTAATGCGGTCACGGCCGTAGCTATTGCCCCCGCGTCTCGAGGATCTGCTCCCGGTCTGCGTCTAGCCCTGCAGCAGCGGGACCGTCACGCTCGCGGCGAACGTGTTCGCGCTCTGGGCGATCGTGGGAACGTTCTTCGTCCAGATCCCGTAGTAGTCGTGACTGATCTTGTTTGCCACGATCGAGGTTCCCGTAAGGCGCGTGGCTGCGCTCCAGGCGATGATGCCGACCGTCTGGGTGATGCCTGCGTCGCTGTCGCCCGGCGCTCCCGTGGGATAGCCGTGGATGCCGTCATCGCTGATGGTGTTGTGTGAGATGACGGTGCCGTTTGAGATCCTGTCCGGGTGCCAGAGCAGCCACCGTCGGCGGTCTCGGGGTGGTGCTCAGTACGACCGCCTTGGCGTTGTGTCCGGCGAGTGTGATGCCGCAGTCGAGCAACGCCTCACCGCAGTCGCCCTTGCTGGTCGCATCCTATCCGCGGTGCACCTGTCGCCCGGGAATCCCGGGCACCGGAGCAAGCGCCTCGGGCGGGTTCCTTGCCGATGGCGCGGCCCCCCTGCGCCCTGCGCGGCGCCCGGACTGCGTGTTCAGCCCGGGCGCCCGCAAGACCGCCCTTCGGTCTACTTGAGCGTGATGCTGGTGGTGTGCGTCGTGCCGTCGCTCGCCTTGACGCGCAGGCTCCAGGAGCCCTTGGCCAGTCCTTCGGTCGACAGGCTGTACTTGTAGAGCCCGCCTTTGTATGCCTGGAAGCGATCGCCTTTGTTCGTGGCCGACGTCGCCGGCCTGTATGCACCGGCTTCGGCGCCGGCTTCGGGGGCTATTTCGAGCGTGCCCGAACCGTCGGTCACGTACCCGAGGGCGTCCTGCAGGTGGAACTGGACCGGCACGCTCTTGCCGTGCTTGTAGGTCTTGCCGGCCACGGGCCGCAGGCGCGAGAACGCATACACCACGTCAGTCGTGCATGACCGGGTGGTTTCGTTGCCGACGTTGTCGATCGCGGTCTCGGTGATCTTCTGCTCCCCGAGGCTTTCCGTCGGGATTGCCACGGTCCCCGATGGGTTCTGCGCAAGCCCCGACTGGCCGTCCGAGGCGGTCACGCTCGCCGTGACCCCGGAGGAATCTAGCTCGGCGCTCGCCGGGCACGTCACTTCCAGGCTCGGCGGTGTGGCGTCGACCTGCACCGTCACGCATCCGGGCTGCGAGACGTTGCCCAGGACGTCGTCGACCGTCCCGCACACGGTGTGTGTGCCGCTTTCGCTGACCGTAGCCGGCGAGGAGAGCGAGAGCAGGTTCACGCCTGCGCCAGCGCTCCCATCGGGCAGCGTCTGGTCACCGTTTTCGGTGAACACGACTTCGACGCTGTCCCTGAACCAGCTGCCGTAGGCCGGCGCCGTCGTCGGCGTCGCCGTCGGCGGGTTGGGCCCGCTGCGGTCCACCTTGACTTCCGCGGAGGCGCCGGAGTATTCGCTTTCAGCGCCTTCGCCGCTCGCCGACACGCGGTAGGTCCAGGTGCCTTCGGCCTCCGGCGAGCCTGCGCTGAACGTGTATTCGGGCGAGCTCAGGCCGCTGGCGAGCGTTTCCCAGCTGCCGTTCGCGTCCCTGTGCTGCAGCGTGTACGTCACGCCCGCGACCTTCGACGCTTCGCGGGTCGGCGTCCACTGCAGCGTGAACGCGCCCCTGTTGGGCGTGCTGCCGCCCGCCGCCAGCTGCGGCACGCCCGGGTTCGCCGCCGAGCATCCGGTCGCTTCGAACGACGCTGCTTCGGGCTCGTATTGCCACGTCGGCAGGTATTCGCCCATCACTTCCCGCTCGGTGCCGGGTACGGTCGTGTACTGGATCGCGTTTTTGAATGTCGGGTTCGGCAGCAGCATCCGGATCGTGATGTACCCGAATTCCTTGTTCTGTTCCGGGCCCGGGTTGGCGTCGCCTTCCGGGCTCCATTCCAGCCACGTGTTGCCGCAGAAGCGCACCGCGTTGCGCGGCTTGTCTTCAGGCCGGCTGTAGACCATCGTGTAGTCCCGGCTCGGATCGAGCGCGGTTTCTTCGTCGTCCTTGCAGCTGAGCACCTGCGAGACCGTCATGCCCGAGAGCGAGCAGGTGTCGTAGAAGCGCAGCTGGTAGTTGTGCATGTCGGGCATGATCGCCGCGTGGTTGAAGCTCGTTTCCGGCGTGGTCGGCATCTTGCCTTTGAGGACGACGAGCTTGCCGAACTTGCGGTTGAAGACCTGCCGGATGTAGTTGTTGTCGGGGTTCGGGAAGAATCCGCCGCCGTCGTTGCCGCGGGTCGGTTTCGTTTCCGCTCCCGGTGCGTTTTCTCCCGTCCAGAGCTGTAGCAGGTAGCGGCGGTTGTACTGCACGCGCCAGTTTTCGTGGGGTGTGGCCGGGAACTCTTCCGGGTATTCCACGGTTCGCGGCACCTGAATCAGCTCGTTCTTTTCGCCTTCTTTGACCGGTTTGCCGTTCCACAGCGGGCAGTTGAGCGTACCCAGCGGGGCCAGGACGTTGCATCCCGGAGACGGAGCTTCTTCCGGGTGGTTCATGTACTTCCACTCTTCCTGGCTCGTGAACACCGGCACTTCCCCGAATCGGACCTTGCCGCCTTCTTCGACCAGGGTCTTGGATTCGCTGTCGAGCTTGTTGCACGCTTCCTGGCCGGTGAATTTTTCGCCGTTTGCGAGCGTCAGTTCCGGTTCGGGCACAGGCACGCCGCCGTCGATGTTCGCTCCCCTGTCCGGGAGGTAGATGCGCTCCATTATCAGCTCGTTGACGAATTTCCGGTGAGCCGGCGATTCTTCTTCGATGGCCGGTGTGTTGCCCGCGTAGATGTAGTTGCGGGCTGGTTTCGAACTCGAAGTGCGTCGCGGTCCTCGGCGAGGAGGAGTTCGGGTTCGGTTCGTTCAGGATTTCGACGGTGAAGCTCCGGTCGGATGCGTTGCGATCTTCGCCTGCCCTGAACGGGTTGATCGACCCCGCGTCCGGGTTGATCTGTTCGTCGTAGATGCCGTCGAGGATGATCGAGTTGGGGGTGTAGGTGACGAAGTTGAAGTTCCGCGAGTGCGGGTATTGCCCGTGCAGGACGAGTTTCGAGCCTGCGGGACGGCGGAAGTACGCCCCGAAGTAGATCGCGTGGCCGTTGGGGTAGGCGAGGTTGTAGGTGGGCTCTTCGGATTCCGGGCCGCCGAACGGACCGTAGTGCCAGAAGCACGTGCTGCCGTAGCCCCCGAGGTATTTCGCCGTTTGTTCGATCGCGCCCGCGGGTGGCGTCGGCAGGGCCGCCAGCACCGCCGCGGCGAGCACCACCAGCGTTGCCGCGAGGCCGCTAAACGAGGTCTTTCGCATCGTGTGTCCCTCCATCCATGCGTTTGCGGCCCGCCTCCCGAGCCTCTGGAGCAGTGTCCGGCAGGCGCGCCTGCAAGCGCAAGCCAGCGGGCGGGTGTGTTGCGGCGGTTTGCTGGCGTGGGGTTTCCTGGTGTTGTTGGTGCGGGAACACCAACTGCCTTTATGATCTGGGACCTGGGGACGGGGCACCGGTGCGGATTCAGATAGCGATCGTCGAGGACAGCCTTTTCGTGAGGGAGGGGCTGCAGCGGATGCTCGAGCTCGATGGCGAGCTCGAGGTCTGCGCGGTCTGCGAGGACGCGACGCAGGCGCTGGCAGCCATCGAGCGGGCGGCGCCAGACGTCGTCATCACGGACATCAGGATGCCCCCTGACCATCGCGACGAGGGAATTCGACTCGCACGGCGGCTGCGCGTGAGCCACCCGTCCGTCGGTGTGCTGGTGCTCAGCCAGCACGCCTCCCCCGAGCACGCGGTTGCGCTGCTCGGCGAGGACGGATCCGGGCGCGGCTACCTGCTCAAGGACAGGGTGCACGACCTCGCCGCGCTGACCTCGGCGATCCGCACGGTCGCCGCCGGCGGCTGCCAGGTCGATTCGGCGGTGCTGTCGGCGTTGATGTCGGCGCCTGCGGTGCAGCCGCGCGCGATCGCCGAGCTCACGCCGCGCGAGCGCGAGATCCTCGGCGACATCGCCGAGGGCTACAGCAACCAGGCGATCGCGCAGCGCCGGGTGCTGACGCTCGGCGCCGTCGAGAAGCACGCGACCTCGATCTTCAACAAGCTCGGGCTGGCGGGCGCGAAGGACGCCAACAGGCGGGTGAAGGCCGTTCTCATTTATCTCGGCGCGGTGCAGCGATGACGCCGACGCGCGCGCGGCTCGCGCTCGCTGCCTGCGGTGCGACGCTCACGGCCGCCGCCACGCTGATCGTCGCCCGTAGCGGCGTCAGCGCAGACCGGTGGCAGGTGCTCGTCGCGGGCGTGTCCGTGATGCTCCCGTTCATCGGCGCGCTCGAGCTGCAGCGCCGCTACCCGGAGCGCAGGCTCCCCGCGCTGCTGGCCGCGACCGGCGCAGCATTCTTCCTGCGCGCGTTGAACGCGTCGCCCAACCCCACTGTCTACACGCTGGCGCGGCTGTTCGGGCCATTCTCCGAAGTGCTGCTGATGGCCTTGGCCGTGTCGTTCCCGAGCGGTCGTCTCGGCAGTCGCGGCGACCGCCTGATACTCACCGTCGGCACGCTGTGCATCCTCTGCGTTCGCTGGCCTGCGATCGCCCTGTCGGCGACGCTGCCAACCGCCGGCGCGTTCATCTTCTGCGCGTCGCGCTGTCCGGCGAACGTGCTGCTCATCGGGCACAGCCCGCAGGCGGCGAGCGTTCTGCTCATCGTGTACCGAGCGCTCGGGTTCATGCTCTTCCTCGCAACCGCGGTGAGGCTGGCCCAGCGGCTGCGGCCGGCAACCCATCTCATGCGCAGGGTGTTGACGCCCGTGCTGGTGGCGGCGATCGCGCGGACCATCACGATAATGGCCGGCCTGGCACTCGGCTTTCAAAGCGGAACCGCGCTCATGGCAGCGAGCGTTCTCACCGTCTGGGGGATTCCCCTGGCGATCGTGGTCGGCAGCCTGCTGAACCTCTCCTATGACGCAAGCGCGCTCGAGCGGCTCGTCACCGGCCTGCGCTCGCGGCCGGACCGGCGCGAGCTTCGCGAGCTCATGGCGAGCGCGCTGGAGGATCCCACGCTCGAGCTCCTCTACTGGCTCCCCGACGCCGGCTCCTATGCGACCGGCGACGGCGAGATCGTGGACGTCGAGGAGCTGGAGCCCGGGACCGCAGTCACACGAGTCGCGCGCGAGGACGGCCGTCCAATCGCGGTGATCCTCCACGATCAAGCGCTGGCAGACCATCCCAGGCTGGTGGAGGCGATCTCCGCGAGCGCGGCCCTCGCGCTCGAGGCCAGCCGCCTGGAAGCCGAGATCGCCGCCAGGAGCGCGGGCACCTCCAAGGCCGTGGACGCGGAGCGCACGCGCATCGAGCGCGATCTCCACGATGGCGCACAGCAGCGGCTGATCGCATTGAGGATGAAGCTGAGCGTCCTGGGGCACATCATTCGCCGCGACGTCCGCCAGGCCCAGGGCGTGCTCGATGAGATGGAGGGGGATCTCGATGCCGCGCTGCAGGAGATCCGCTCCCTCGCCCACGGCGTGGCTCCGCCGGCGCTCGTCGAGGGCGGCATCGCCGATGCCCTGGCTGCGGCCGCGCGCGCGGCCCCCGTCAAGGTCATCGTCACGACCGACGGCGTCGGCCGCTACGAGCCCGCCACCGAGAGCGCCGTCTATTTCTCGTGTCTCGAGGCGCTGCAGAACGTCGCCAAGCACGCCGGCGCGAAGGCGACGGCGCATATCGCAGTCCGTGGCGAGCCAGATGGAGTGCGATTCGTGGTCGCCGACGACGGTTGCGGGTTCGAGCGGGAGCAGGTCGAGCTTCTTGCCGGCAGCGGCCTGGCGAACATCCAGGCGCGCTTGGAGGAGCTCGGCGGGCGACTCGAGATCGCCCGCGGGCTCAGCGGCGGGACGATCGTGACGGGCTCGATTCCCGCCGCGTGAGCGAGGCGGTTGCAGGCGGAGTCCTCGTAGCGCGGTGGGAGCACCTCGGTGCCGGTAGCCGGCAAGTGGCGCCCACCTGATTTCAGCTAAGCCGACGACCGGGCGCTGCCGTTGCGCAATCTGGTCGCGATCTCCTGCAGGCGCTGCACCCGGTCGAGCGCCGTCCGGATGCGCCGCATGGTCTGTTCGTGCGAGTCCGGCGCCTCCTCCGCAGGTCGGAACTCCTCACACCCGCACTCCAGGCACGATCCGCTGACCTCGATACGCAATCCGCGGTGATCGCGGCGCGTGTGCCCGCAAGCGCAGGGTGTGGTCAGGGTGAGCGCCTGCTGCGCCTCTGTCGCTCGCTCGCTCGCGAGACGGTCCTCCACCGAGCGCTCTGCTGTCGGGCGGCTCCCCGCGGGGCCTGTGGAATCGCTCGGAGGATCGAGCGGTCTGCGCGTGCTCGGAGACATCCGGCGCAGCGTACCGTCGTCGGCGGGGCGAGGTGGTAAACGGTCGCTCTCTCAAGGCACGGCTCCGAGTCGCAGCTCGACGGCCAGGCGCATGAGCTGCTCGACGTCTCGCAGGTCATAGCCGGTCCGCTCGGCCAATCGCCGCAGCCGGTCGTGCACCGTGTTCGGGTGCGCCGGCAGAGCGGCCGCCGTCTGCTGGACGTTGAGGCCGCTGGCGAGGTAGACGTCGAAGGTGTTCACCAGCGCCATGTCGGTCCTCTTGGAGGAGAGCGCGAGGGCTCGAACCGCGCAGGGCACGAGCGATCGCGCGACATGGTCGGCGCCCGCCACGAGGTAGTCGAGCGCCGGCATCCGGCCCAACGCGATGATCGGCGTGGCCTGCGAGGCTAGGCGCAGGGCGCTTTCGGCCTGCTCGTGAGCGCGGCCCAGCCCGCCGAGGTCCTCGGCCGGCAGGCTGATCCCGATCAGCGGCGACGGGCTCGCCGCCCCGCCGTAGCGCCCGACCACGCGCCTCGCGCAGTCGAGAGCGCAGGTCCCGCCGCCGCGCAGCAGGGCGGTGACGGTGTGGTGGCGGATCACCACGAGCACCGCCCAGGTGGCGAACACCGAGGCGATCTCCTCGGCGAGCATCTGCAGCGCGTAGCGATCGCCGGAGGGCTGGATCGTCGCGGCGAGCAGATGGTGCGGGCCGGCATCCAGCTCGAGTCCTGCCGCCTCGGCGGCGGCGGCTGCTCGCGGTCCACCCGCGAGCAGCAGCTCGAGCACGTCCCGGCGGATGCGGTCGGCGTCGGCGAGCGCCCGCTGTTGCTCGCGCATGTAGACCTCGGCCACGCGCGTGCTGACCGTGTCGATGTATTGCATCGACGGCCCAACGATCAGGATCGCCGCCGCCCGCCCGCCCGGAACGCGGCTTGCGCAGTCGATCACCGCCGCCCACAGGACCTGGTGGCCGACGCGAAACGACTGCAGGATCGCTTCCAACGGGATGCCCTGGCGCACGCGGCGCACGATCGCCTCCTCGACGAACCCGAGGTCCGGCTCGATCGACGCCGCACCCGCCTGCAGGCTCGACAGGAAGCTCGTGATGTGCGCGTCGCAGTGGGCGCGCACGTCGGCGAGGATCCGCCGCGCTTCGCCGGTGGCCGTATATGCCGTCACCTCGCCGTCGATCGCAGCCACCATCTGCGTGGCGATGCGCTCGTGCTCGTCCAGCAGCGCGCCGGCGATCTCGCGTGCGACCTCGTCGTCGTCGTCTCGGCCCTGTTCGCTGATTGTGCTCGCCGTGCTTCGCCCGCCGCCCGCGCTCCGGCGCGACGCATCGCGTCTCGGCGTGCTGGCTGGTTGTGCAGGTTGCACAAGCGGAGCGCTGGTTTCTGGGGAGGGCGTCCGTTGACGTGTGCTCGACATTGGCCATATCGTAGGGGGGTAGGAGCAGGGGATGTGGCTGCCGGGTGCCCAGTGGGGCATCTCTGGCAGCCCACGGAAAACCAAAGGAAGAGGGGATTCAATGCTGAAGGTCAGAGCAACGCTGGTCGCTGCGCTCTTTGCCGTGGCGATAGCCGTCGTCGCGCCGGCGACGGCGAGCGCGAAGTACTCGGTTCCGTATGGCAGCAGCGCCATATCGGATGCCGTCTGGAACGAGACTTGGGAACCGGAAGCGGTGGTGGGGGCGAACAACGGCTGCAAGCCGAGCTCGGCGCATCCGTATCCGGTGGTGCTGGTGCACGCGACGCTTGCCGACGAGGGATCCAACTGGGTCACGCTCGCGCCGCTGCTCGCCAACGAAGGCTACTGCGTGTACGCGTTCAACTATGGCGCGACGCTGGCTTCGCTGGAAGTGTGGCCGTTCATCGGGCCGCGCATCGACGGGCTCGGACACATCGAAAAGTCCGCCGAAGAACTGTCGTCGTTCGTCAACAACGTGCTGTCGAAAACCAAAGCGTCGAAGGTCGACCTGGTTGGTCACTCCCAGGGCGGGATGATGCCCAACTACTACATCAAGAACCTCGGCGGCGCCTCCAAGGTGAACGAGCTGATCGGGCTCGCGCCGAGCAACCACGGCACGACGCTCGACGGGCTGACGAAGTTCGTCGAAGTGTTTCCGTTCGCTGACGAAATCATCTCGGGCCTGCTCGAATTCCTCGGCGCGCCGTCGCTTCCCGAACAGCAGGAAGGCTCCGCCTTCATCAAGAAGCTGTTCGGCTCCGGCGAACCGGTTGTCTCGGGCGTGCGCTACGTGGTGATCGAGACGACTCACGACGAGGTCGTCACGCCCTACCAGAATGCGTTCCTGAGCGGCTCGAACGTGACCGACATCACGATCCAGAGCCAGTGCCCGAGCGACCCGGTGGGTCACATCGGGATGTTCGAGGATTCGCCATCGCTGCAGAACGTGCTCAACCAGCTCAGCTCGAGCCCCAACCCGTCGTTCACGGCCACGTGCACGAACTACGGCTGGGGACTGTAGGACCCGTTCGCTCGTAGCAACGCGCGAGCAGTGAGTAACAGTCGCCTCGGCCCGCATGTCCGGGCCGGGGCGGCTGACGCTCACACGCCGGTTCAGGGGCGCCGCCTCGCGGGCCGCGCTCACGCGAGGTTGCGATCGCGCGGGCCTCGCTCGCGTCGGGCGCGCTCGAAGCGCTTCACGCCCCTGCGCTTGAGCGGCTCATACAGCGCCAGCAGCGTGCCCGGGGCGGCGCTCGAGAGCTTCGCGAGCAGGCCGCGGCCGCGCGGCAGCGCGATCTCCAGCGGCCGCTCGCGCATCGCGCGGAAGATCGCCTCGCTCACCTCATCCACGCTCAGCGCCCGCGGCCCGGAGAAGATCAGGCCGGCGGCCTCGGGCTCCGCGAGCCGCACGTGCTGCTCCAAGAGCGGTGTATGCACGAGATCGGGGCAGATGACGGTCACGTAGACGCCGCCGGAGCGCAGCTCGACGGCGGCGGCGATCGAGACGGCGCGCAGGGCGAACTTGGTGGCCGAGTAGATCGCGCTGCCGGGCGTCGGCGCGATCCCCGCGAGCGAGGCCATGTTGACGATGTGCCCCGAGCCGCGCTCGGCCATGTGCGCGGCGAGGATCCGCATCCCGTACAGCGAGCCCTTGAGGTTGATGTCGACGAGCGCATCGATGTTCGCGAGCGGCTGCTCGATGAACATCGCGACCCGATCGATGCCCGCGATGTTGAACAGGTAGTCGATCGCCCCGAAGCGCTCGAGCGTCTCCTCGACCACGCGCTGCCATTCCTGCGCCGAGCGGATGTCGAAGGACTCGAGCACCACGTTCTCGTGCTCCACGAAGGCCTCGCCGAGCGCCTCGCGGTCGACGTCCGCGAGCACCAGACGCATGTGCGGGCGCCGGCGGCGCAGCTCGGCGGCGAAGTGCCTGCCCACGCCGCTCGCCGCGCCGGTGAGGATCGCGACCTCGTCGTTCATCGGCTCTGCTGGGCGCCGAGGTGGCGGGTGAGGAAGTCGGTCTCCTCAGCGACCACGCGCTCGAACAGCTCGCCCACGTATGGGTCGAAGTGCCCGCCGGGATAGTGGCGCACCTCCGCCAGCGGCGCGCGCGCGGCCGCCTTCACGGCCAGATCCGGCGGCGTGATCACGTCCTCGTCGGCGAGCGCGAACAGGATCGGGCAGCGCACGCGCGCGGCCTTGCGCGCCGGCCGGTAGGCGCCGAGGCGCAGCGCTACGCGTGCGGCCGCCTCGTTGGGCCACTCGAGACCCTGCGGGCACAGGGCGCGGAAGCCAGGCTCGGCGTCGGGTGAGCTCATCATCGCCGTCGAGCCCGGCGGCCCCACCGAGGCGACCATGTGCGGTGGACGTCCCACGAGCGCCCCCGCCTGGTCGCGCAGTCCTGCGAGCGTGATGCGCAGCGCGTGCCCGGGCGCGAGGCGAAACAGGCTCGCGAGCCCGTCGACGAACGGCACCTGGGCGACGACCGCCGCGATCTGCGGGTCCTCTGCGGCGAGCGTGATCACATGGCCGCCGCTGAAGGAGCTCCCCCACAGCGCGATGCGCTTTGGCTCGATGCCCTCGAGGGCGCGCGCGAAGGCGATCGCGGCGCGCCAGTCGGCGAGCTGGCGTGCAATGTCGAGCAGGCTGCGAGGCTCGCCCTCGCTGGCGCCGAAGTGCCTGTAGTCGAACACCAGCGCGGCGAGTCCCGCGCTCGCGAAGCGCTCGGCGAACGCGTCCAGACGCTGCTCGCGCACCCCTGTCCAGCCGTGTGCCAACACGACGCACGCCGTGGCCTGTCCGGGACGGTATAGCCACGCGGCGCAGCGCTCGCCACCAGCGTCGAAGCTCATGTCCAAGCGCTGCGTCACAGCGCGCCAGCCTATCCCTCCCGGCCACTGCTTCCGGCCACTTCGGAGGACTACGGTCGGCCCGTCCGTGGCGACTACGGATGCACCCTGCTCGATCGGGAATGTAGCTTCGGGCCGATGAGGGCGATGAGGGGGTTCCTGCGAGCATGTGTGCGACCGCTCGTTCGCGCTGCCAGGAGCGCGCACCCCGAAAGCCATCCCACAGGTTGCGGGCCGGCCGGGCTCTGCTCGGTGCGAGCGCGGGCGGGAGCGTAAGGTGCCGGGCCGCGGACGGCAACTCGTCGGTGTGCTCGTCACGCTCGCGGTGCTGCTGCTCGTGTTCGCCGGGCTCGTCGAGGGGACGCGCTCGATCAAAGGCCTCGGCTATGAGCCGGCCGCGGTGGCCGCCACCACCGGTCCCAACATCTACCTCTCCACCTACCCCGACAGCTACGCCTGCCACGGCAGCGGCGGCGGGGCCGGGGGAGGCCCGCACCCCGAATGGGTCACCTACTGCCCGAGCACGAGCATCAGGGTCCCGGCGTACAGCACCATCACCGTGACGATCAGGCAGTACGACTCGGGAAGCACGGTCCACAACCCGTTCTTCGCTCAGGTCAAAGGCACGGTCGGCAACGTCATGTACGTCAATGGCAAGCCGGTGTCGCAGGTCGATCCCGAAGAAATCGCGCACACGTTTACGATCCAGACGCCGCCGGACACGCACGAGACGCAGCTGTTCGTGAACGTGCCGCTTCCGGGCGTCTCCGAAAAGGCTCCCGAATCCGAACACATCGCCGGGCATGTCTACGCCGTGCCGAACGTGATCGTCTTCAAATTCAGGACGGGCGCGCCCGGGCACTACGTGTGGCACTGCTACGTGCCGTGCGGCGAAGGGCTCGCCGGCGAAGGCGTGGGCGGCCAGGACGGCTTCGGCGGACCGATGGCGACCACCGGCTACATGGCCGGAACGGTCACGGTGACGTGATCGCATGGGCACGGCTCAGACAGCCGATCGCGCCGCGATGACCGCGCGCGAGCTCACGCGGAGGGGATTGCGTTGGCGGTAGAGGCCCCCGCGATCCCCCCGGCGCCCGCGGACGGGCGCCCGCACATCCGGCGAGTGCTGACGATCTGGGTTGTGCTCTCGGTGGTGTTCGTCGCGCTGACGCTGCTCATCGTCCCGCTCGTGGAGCGCAAGCCGGCGAGCTCGGTGGCGGGCTTCGCGAGCCTGACCGACCTCGTCTTCACCGCCGTCGCCGTGCCGGTTTCGCTGTTCGTATGGGTGTTCGTGTTCTACAGCGTGTTCGCCTTTCGCGAGAAGCGCTCCGCCGACGGCCGGGTCGAGGACCTGCAGGACGGGCCGCCGCTGCAGGCCAAGCCCGGGCAGCAGGTCGCGTGGCTCGCGGTCACCACCGTGCTCGCGTTCTTCACGGTCGGCTGGGGGATGTTCGGCTTCTACAAGGAGACGACCAAGTCAGCGGCCAGCGCGCTGGTGGTGAACGTCACCGGCCAGGAGTGGACCTGGACATACGCCTACCCCAAGCTCGGCGTGCAGAGCCACGTGCTGGAGCTGCCACTCGGCAGGCCGGTGCAGTTCCGCGTCACCTCCGACGACGTGTTGCACGGCTTCGGGCTCGCCGCGCTCGGGATCGCGATGGACGCCAACCCCGGCGAGTGGGTGGCCACGCCGGTCGTCACCCCCGACAAAGCCGGCACCTTCGAAGTGCGCTGCATCGAGCTCTGCGGCCTCTATCACACGTTCATGTCCTCCGTGGTCAGAGTCGTCCCCCCGGCGTCCTTCGCGGCCTGGGTGAAGGCGAACGGCGGTAGCTCGAATCTCCTGACCAGCCCCGGCGGCGCGACCCAGAAGCCGGCGCCGGCGGGCAACGAAGTGGAAGAAATCACCTGATGAGCTCGGTCGCGGCCACCCACGACGAGGTCAGCCCGCCCGCGCGCAGGCGCCGCGTGCTGGTGCCGAGCATCGTCTCGGCGCTCGTGCTCGGTCTGGTCGCCGCGATCGTCGTCGGCGTGATCGTGCACGGCGTCGTCAGCGGCGCGCGGCAGGCCGACGACACGATGGTCAGCGCCTACCTGGCGTGGTTCATCTTCTTCCTCATCGGCATCGGCGCGTGGAACTTCCCGATCAAATGGGGCCTCGGGCGGCCCGACACCACTCACGAGCAGGAGCTCGAGCTCGCCGGCAAGGACGAGGGCGTGTGGCGCTACTTCCGCTTCTGCACCGACCACAAGGTGGTGGGCATCCAGTACCTGGTGACGGTGCTCGTCCTGTTCCTCGTCGGCGGAGCGGCCTCGTGGATGATCCGGCTCGAGCAGGCGCGGACGGGGGCCAAGGTGTTCACGCCCTCGACCTACAACACGATCGTGGGCATGCACGGCCTGATCATGATCGCGACCACGATCATCATGCTCAGCGCGGTGATCGGCAACTACATAGTGCCGATCATGATCGGGGCCAACGACATGGCATTCCCGCGGCTGAACGCGCTCAGCTACTGGATCCTGTTCCCCACGGTGCCCATTCTCCTCAGCGCGATCGTCCTCGGCGGGTTCCCGACCGGCTGGACGGGCTACGCGCCGCTGGCAGACCAGGCGGCCGTGGGCATGGACGCCTACTGCATGACGATCGTGCTCTTCGCGATGTCGATCGCGCTCGGAGGGCTCAACATGGTCACCACGGTTGTCACCATGCGCGCGCCGGGCATGACGTGGGGAAGGCTCCCGACGACGGTATGGGGCATCACCCTGTCGACGCTGCTCGGGCTGATCGTGTTCCCCAGCTTCATGGCGGCGGTGGTGCTGACGCTGCTCGACCGCACCGTCGGAACGTCCTTCTACCAGGCCTCGCTCGGCGGCAACAACTGGCTGTACGAGCAGCTGTTCTGGTTCATGGGGCATCCGGAGGTGTACGTGATCCTGTTGCCCGCGCTCGGCGCCGTCTGCGACGTCGTCCCCGTGTTCGCCCGCAAGCCCCTGTTCGCGTACAAGCTGGTTGTCGGCGGCGAGATCGGCATCGTCGTGCTGAGCATGGCCGTGTGGATGCATCACCTGTACTGGTCCGGGGCCAACCTGCCGCTCGATCTGCCCACGATGCTGAGCACCGAGGCGATCTCGATCCCGACCGGCCTGATCTTCTTCGCGCTCATCGGCACGCTGTGGCGCGGGCGCATCCGCCTGGAGCCGCCGATGCTGTTCGCGCTGGCGTTCATCTTCAACTTCCTCATCGGCGGCGTCACCGGCCTGTACCTGGCGGACGTGCCGACCGACGCGATCTTCCACGGCAACATGTTCACGCTCGCGCACTTCCACTTCACGCTCGTGGGGGGCACGGTGTTCGGCTTCCTGGCGGCGCTCTACTACTGGTTCCCGAAGATGACCGGGCGCCAGCTCGACCCGTGGCTGTCCAGGCTGCACTTCTGGCTGTTCGAGATCGGCTTCCTCGGCGTGTTCATCCCGCTGTTCCTCGCAGGCATCCGCGGCGAGCCGCGCTGGCAGGCGGACATCTCCCCGAGCGTCGCCACCGCGAACCTCATCTCCAGCCTGTTCGCGATCCTGATCGTCGCCTCGGTCGCGGTGCTCGCCTACAACATCCTCAGCTCGTGGATCGCCGGCAGGCGCGCGGAGGTCAACCAGTGGGGAGGGCGCACGCTCGAGTGGACGATCCCGAGCCCGGTGCCGCTGATCAACTTCCCGCAGCCCGTGCTGGTGACCGAGGGCCCCTACGACTACGGCAGCGGCGGCTCGCGGGTGATGGGCCGCCCGACGCTCGCGGGCGCCGCGGTCGACGCGGTCACGTTCCCCGCCCCCGTGCCCGACGCGGGCTCCCGCGCCCGCCAGGTCCGCTACGCGACGTTCCTGCTGATCGTCTCCGACGCCGTGTTCGTGCTCGCGCTCTACCTGGCGTTCGTGTACCTGCACGCGCTCAACACGCAGGGGCAGTTCAAGCCCTCCTCGGAGTCGACGCCGTCGATGCTCGGAATCGTGCTCGTCACCGCCGGCTCGCTGCTGGCCGCGTTGGCCTACAGCTGGGGGCAGCGGGGCCTGCGCTCGCATGACTCCGGGCGCGTGCGCACGGGACTGACGCTCGCGTGGGTGATCTCGATCGCCGCGCTGGTTGGCGACGTGCTCAGCTTCGGGGGGCTCGGCTACTCCGTGCCGCTTCACGCATACGGCAGCTTCATGGCGCTGTTCATCGTCTATCACGCGATCCGCCACCTGCTCGTCGGCGTGCTCGTCGGCGCGCTCGTGCTGGGGCGCCTCTTCAGCGGCCGGCTGGCGGGGCGCGACTACGTGATCCAGGCGATGGGCTACTGGTTCTGGTGGGTGGCGATCACGGCGGTGGTGATGATGGTGCTGATCGCCACGATCAAATGAGCGACCGGCCCGTGCACAGCCGCGCGCGGGCGGGCAATCGCAGTCACGCGGCGCGTGCTCGCAGCCCCCGCCGAAGGAGCTGACGCCCGGTGGCGGACTCGCTGCCCCTCGGATTGACGTGGGCCGCGTTCTGGCTGCATCTGCTGGGCGAGCGCGTGGCCGCACGGCGCACCGGACGCCCGCGCGACGGGCTCGCGCGCAGACGCGCGCTCTGCTTCTACGCGGGCCTGCTCGCGATCGTGGTCGCGATCGCCACCCCGATCGAGACGCTCTCGAAGCAGCTGCTGTGGACGCACATGATCCAGCACGTGCTGCTGCTGGCGGTCGCCGCGCCCCTGATCGTGCTCGGCGCGCCGTGGATGTCGCTGTGGCGCCCGCTGCCGCTGGGGATGCGCCGCGCGCTCGCCCGCGCGCTCGTGCTCTCGCCGCGCTCGGCGCCCGTGCGGGCGGCCTGCCATGCGCTGTCGCGACCGCTGGTCGTGCTGGTGGTGTACAGCGCCGACCTGCTGGCCTGGCATCTGCCGGCGCTGTATGACCTGGCGCTGCGCAACAGCGACGTGCACGCCGTCGAGCACCTCACGTTCGTCGGCTTCGGGATCCTGCTGTGGGCGCAGGTGATCGCCTCGCCGCCCCTCAGGCCGTCGCTGACATACCCGCGCCGCGTCGGCTACCTGGTCGCCGCGATGGTCCCCAACGTCGCGCTGTCGATGGTGCTCGCGTTCTCGCGCTCGCCGCTGTACCCGTTCTACGCCCACCTGGCGCACCGCCCGGGAGGGATCTCGGCGATCACCGACCAGCAGATCGCCGCGGGCATCATGTGGAGCTTCGGCGATCTCCCGTTCGCGATCGCGATCGTGGTGCTCGTGGTGCACTGGCTGAACGGGCTCGACGCCGACGCGAACGCGCTGGCGGGGAGGCTGACATGAGCGAGCGCCACCGCCCGAGGCGCACCGTGCGTCCCGCCACCGCGGCGCTGTGGCTCGGGGCGCTGCTGGCGCTCGTCGCGGCTCTGCTGGCGGTGCGCCACATGCAGGACGCCGCGGGCGACGGCTCCTCCGGCGCGTCGGGCCCGCCCGCCGTGGAAGCCGGCGGCGGCTTTCCGATCAAGGACAAGCTCGCGCCGCCGTTCACGCTCACCGACCAGTTCGGCAGGACCGTGTCGCTGTCCTCGCTGCGCGGGCACGAGGTCGTGCTGGCGTTCATCGACTCGCGCTGCGAGACCGTCTGCCCGCTGACCGCCGCGATCCTGCGCAACGCGCTGCACGGGATCGGCTCGGCGGACGCCAACCGGGTCGACCTCGTGGCGGTGAACGCCAACCCGGTCGACACGCGGGTGTCAGACGTGTTCCGCTTCTCCCAACAGACGGGGATGCTGCACGAGTGGAGATACCTCACCGGCTCGCCGGCGCAGCTGAAGGCCATCTATGCCGCCTACCAGGTGTATGTGTGCGTGGAGCACGACGGCGATGTGGTGCACACCGCCGCGATCTACCTGGTCGACCCGCGCGGCCGCGAGCGCCTCTACTTCCAAACCCTGGACTCGGGCGCCCGGGTCACGGTGGGCAGCGAGACGCGGGCGATCGAGGCGGGCATGCGCAGGTGGCTGCCCGGCCTGTCCGCCTGAGGGAGCGAGCGGTCCGCACCGCCCCCAGACGCGCTCGCGAGCCTGAGCGGCCGGCGCCTACGCGGGCAGCTCGCGCCCCAGCCAGCCGCGGTAGAAGCCCTCGACATCGGGCAGGAACTCGTGGACGACCGGGTAGCCGGGCGCCAGCGCCTCGACCTCGAGCTGGCGCGCACACGCGGGGCAGTAGTACTCGCGGATCTGCTGCAGCTTCGGATCGGGCCCGGCCATCCTCGGGTAGACCTCCAGCAGCGCCTGCTCGCTGTCGCGCACGTAGACCACCGCGTCCATCTTCCAGTTGCGGTTGTGCGCGCAGAAGTCATGCCCGCAGTCGCAGCGGTGGACCAGTTGCCCGTCCGATCGGCGCCTGACGATGTTCAGCCCCTCGCCGGCCGGCAGCACGATCGGATCCTCGTAGGGGACGCGCGCCTGCAGCACCGCGAGCCACTTCTCGAAGCGGTCGGCGTCCTTGTAGCCGGATTGGATCGCCTTGACCTCGCGCCGCGAGAGCTTCTCCTCCAAGAGCGCGGCGAGCGTCTGCTCGTCCAGCCTGCCGCCGCCGGCGCCGGAGCCGGCGACGGAGTCCACGCCGGGCCGCGGCTGCGACGCGGCGAGGAAGGCGTCGGCGGCCTCGTCGGGGTCCAGCCTGCCGGGCTGCGAGCGCTGCGCCGTGACGGTCGGCGTGGCCACGTCGTACTCGAAGTCCTCGGGCAGATCCCAGAAGCCGCGGTACTCGGCCGCCCAGCGCGCCGACAGGCGCATCGACTCTGCGTACATCGCCTTGATCGGCTCGACGAAGTCCTGCGCGAGGATCCGCTCGCGCTCGCTCGCCATCCACTCGCGCACGGGCAGCGCACGCTCCAGGCGCCGGCGGCGGAACTCCTCGCGACCTGAGACGCCGTAGACCGACTCGGCGAAGCGCGGGAGCAGGTGGCCCTCCTCGACGTCGCGCCGGACCGCATCGATCGGCCGCAGCAGCGGGTCGCCGAGGCCGGCGCCGCCCTTCATCACGGAGAGATAGAGATCGCCGTTGGCGAACGGCTCGAGCAGCGTCAGACCGTCGTTCTTGTAGTCGCGGGAGCTGCCCTGGATCTCCATCAGCGCGGGGCTCTCGAAGTCCCCGTCGGCGACCGGGTACGCCTCGCCGCGGCGGGCGCGCTCGATCAGGTCGGCGCCGTGGATGTTGTGTATGTAGGCGCTCGCGCCCGGGTAGCCGCCGAACAGCCCTGAGGAGGACAGCACGCGCCCGGTGCCGATGTTCTGCAGCTCCCAGAAGGGGGTCTTGTTGACCATGAACAGCGACTCGAAGCTCGAGCCGCCACGGTGGCGCCCGGCGCCGCCCGAGGATGCCTTTACCCGCCGTGAGAGGTACACGAACGGGGAGATCAGCTCCCACATCTCGACGTCGCCCATGTCGCCCTCGGGGTTGAACATGGCGGCGCAGTAGTCGGTGCCGTCGAGCACGTACTTGGCGCCCATGCCCTGTGCGGAGACCTCGAAGTTCATGATCGCCGAGGAGTTGCCGTACTGGTCGATGCCGCCTCCCTGCTGCACGTTGCCCGAGACCGAGTACGCGGCGAGCACCTCCTCGATGAAGCCGCGCGCCTGCAGCGCCCGCGAGATCGTGCGCGGGAAGCCGGTGAACGACGGCTGCAGGAACGCCCACGCGATCGCCGTCGAGCCCTCGGCGTCGCCGAGGTTGGCGATCGTGCCCTCGGGGAAGTTGGTCTGGATCGCGAAGTACGCGCCGTCGTTGACCTTGTCGTTGCAGATCAGCGTCTGCGTGAACATCACCCAGATCGCGCCCTGCATCCCCGACGGCGTGCAGTTCATCGAGTGCCAGCCCCACGCCGAGCAGCCGTCGTAGTCGAGCTCGTAGGTGCCGTCGCCGCCGATGCGCACCTCGAAGGGGGAGTGCATGACGATGTCCCGGCGCGCGCGCGCCGGCAGCTGCGGCTTGTCGGCGAACTCCGCGTCGAAGCCCGCCGGCGAGCGGTAGCGGCCGGGCACGGTCATCTCGCGGATGCGCGACTTGAACGAGCGCCGTCCCTCCTCGATCACCTCGCGGCTGAAGCGCTTGAAGCGATCCACGCCCTCCTCGAGCAGGATGCGCTTGACCGCGTCGCGGACCATGTGGCAGCCCGCCAGACGGGTGCGCTCGTCGAGCAGGTAGTAGGTCGAGGCGCGGGTGCGCTTCTTGCAGCGCTCCAGGTGCCAGCGCGCGAGCTCGTCGTGCTCGCCGATCTTCATGCACGGCAGGTCGATGCCGTCCTCGTAGCGCATCGTCGGCCCGACCGGAACGCCGCCGGGGGTGCTCGCGCCGATGTCCAGGACGTGGGTGACGCCGCCCGCCCACGCGATCAGCTCGTCCTCCCAGAAGATCGGCACGAACGTCTGCACATCGGCGTTGTGCACGTCGCCGATCGTGGGGTCGTTGTTGGCGAAGATGTCGCCCGGCCTGATGCCGGGGTTGTCCTCGTAGCCGTTGCGCACCATCCACTTGATCGCGTCGGACATCGTGTGGACGTGGACGATGATCCCGGTCGAGAGCGCGATCGAGTCGCCCTCGGGCGTGTACAGCGCGAAGCACAGCTCGCCCAGCTCGCGCACGATCGGCGAGGCGGAGATGTTCAGGGCGGTCTCGCGCGCGGAAACGAGCCCGCCGCGGATCCGCGAGAACAGCTTCTCGTAGCCGATCGGGTCGCTCGACATCAGGTCGAGCTGATCGAGGCCCCCGTAGTGGCCGGTGTCGGCGAACAGGCGCTCGGACTCGGCGAGCATCTCCTGCAGGCGCCGCCCGTCCCAGCCGATCGCCGGCGGACGTGGCGCCAGCGCGGGCTGCGCTTCAACGGTGGCCATCGTCGGATACCTCCATGTCGGTGAGGTGGAAGATCTGGTGCTCGTCGAGCTTCGCCCTGCGTCCCGGCGGTATCGCGAAGGTGGTCGCCGAGTGCTCGACGATCGCCGGGCCGTGTATCGAGTTGCCGGCGCGCACCGACTCGAGCTGGAAGATCTCGGTCTCGACGTAGCGGTCGCGGCTGGCGCGACCCCAGTGGACGGGCCGCGCGTCCTTGACCGGGGGCTTGCCCTGCTCTTCGGGCAGTTGCGGCAGCGCGGGCTTCTCCACGTCGACGGTCCCGTGCACGATCACGTGGGTGACCAGATAGCCGAGCTCGGGCGAGCGCGCCGAGGAGGCGTACATCTTCGCGTAGGCGTCCTCGAAGGTCTGGATCAGATCCTCCACCTGCGCGCAGTCGGCCAGCGCGGGGTGGGGGAGACGAGCTCGATGTCGTTGAGCTGGCCGTAGTACTGCATGCGCACCGCGTGCGTGAAGCGGATGCTCTCGCGCGCGATCCCCGACTTCGCGAACTCGCGCGCGACGCGATCCTGCAGGCCGAGCCAGGCGCCGCTGATCATCGCGCCGATGCCCGCCCGTTCGGCCTCGCCGAAGCTCGGCAGCAGCGGCATGTCGACCGTCTGGTCGTAGCGGTAGTCGAAGTCGGCGCACGCGCAGCCGAACGCGGAGAACCCTGCGGCCCACGCGGGCACGAGCACCTCCCGGTAGGTGACGCCGTCGGTGTAGCCGGAGACGTGCAGCGGCCCGCCGCCGCCGTAGCACAGCAGCGTGTAGTCGGCGGGCGAGTAGCCCTTGCCGAGGATCCGCCCGACGGCCTCGTTGCCCAGTGTCTGCTCGAACAGCTCGATCACGCCCGCGGCCGCCTGCTCGAGCTCCAGGCCGAGCGGTCGCGCGATCTGGCGCTCGACTGCAGCGCGCGCTCGCTCGACGTCCAGCTGGACCTCGCCGCCGAGGAAGTAGTCGGGGTTCAGGCGTCCGAGCACCAGGTTCAGGTCGGTGACCGACACCGTGTCGAGGCCGCCCTGCGGCCAGCACACGCCGATCCGCGATCCCGCGGAGTCGGGCCCGAGCTCCGGGCGGTTGGAGTTCGGGTTCACGCGCACGAACGAGCCGGTGCCGGCACCGATCGAGTCGATCCGCACGAGCGGGATGTTCAGGACGAAGCGCGCGATGTCGGGCGTCTGCGTGATCTCGAAGCGCCCATCGGTGATCAGCGCGATGTCGAATGAGGTCCCGCCGATGTCCGTGCACAGGACGTTGCGCAGGCCCATCCGCCGCGCGAGCGCCTGGCCGCCGACGACGCCGCCGACGGGGCCGGAGACGAGCGTCCGCCCGAGCTCCTTGGCCTCGATCGAGACGGTGCCGCCGTGCGCGGCCATCACGCGCAGCTCGAACGGCGCGCCGTGCTCCTTGGTGACGTCGCGCACCGTCTTCAGCGTCGCACGCGAGGGCTCCGCGGCGTAGGCCTCGATCACGGTGGCGTTCAGGCGCGGCAGGTCGCGCCGCATCGGGTAGAGCTCGGAGGACAGGAAGACGGGCACCTCGCCGTCGATTCCGCGCCTGGCCTTCTCGCGCTCGACGATCTCCGCGACGCGCGCCTCGTGCGCGGGGTTGCGGTAGGAGAACAGCAGCGAGACGACGATGCCCTGCACGCCCGCGTCGAGCAGCTCGACCGCCGCCTCGTGCGCGTCCTGCTCGCGCAGCGGCAGCACCTCGTCGCCGAACACGTCGACGCGCCCGCGCACGCCCTTCATCAGCGCGCGCGGGACCAGCGGCTGGTTGTGGAAGTGCGTGGCGACGTGCAGGCGGTCGGAGTAGGAGGAGCCGAGGTAGGTCTGGATGCCGCGCTCCAGGCGCAGGTAGTCCTCGTGGCCGGCGTTGACGATGCACCCCACCCGCAGGCCCTGGCGCTGCAGCAGCCGGTTGAGCATCGCCGTGCCGGAGTAGATGCCCGATACGACCGCCGGGAAGCCCTCCTCGGGCGTCGAGTCCCACTGGCCGAGCGCGTCGCGCGCCGAGGCCATGAAGCCGATCGACTCGTCCTCGGGCGTGGTCTGCGCCTTGCCCACCACGAAGGAGCCGTCCCCGTCGACGATGAACGTGTCGGTCATCGTGCCGCCCGCGTCGATCGCCAAGACGCGCGGGACGTGAGCACCGTTCTCGGACATCCGACCTCCTCACCTCATGCGACGGCTGCGGGTCGCTGCTGCCAACGCACGGATGCTCGCGCGGGCCAACCGCAGTGTAATCCGCGTTTCTTACCCGCTTGCGGTCCGTTGAAAGCCGCATCCGCGCACCCGTGCCGGTCGGGCGCGAGCGCGGAGCAGCTGTCCAAAGACGAGCCGAGGATGCTGGCCAGCAGGCCCTTCCGCGGGCTCGCGCGGGGGTGCACCATCACGGTCAGCATGGCTGGCGATCCTGAGATCATCGGCGGCCCGACGCCGATCCCCGTTCCTCGCAACGGCGGTCTTTACCGCTGGAAGGTGCAGAACGGCCGCGCCGAGCAGCACGTGTACGTCCAGATTGCGGGCTCGCTGCGACCGGAGGCGTTCGAGGAGCCGCTGCGGTCGGGGATCGAGTCCAAGGGCGAGTCGGTGCTGCGCAAGCTGCTCGAGCGCGGCAACGTCCCGACGCGGATCAAGATCACCTCGGCGGGGATCACCGAAGTGGGCATCGATCGGCGCTCGCGCCCCTGCTCTGTCTGAGCAGCGGACCGCGAGCCGCACGCGGCGGCGCGCTCGGTCACGCGCATCCTGCGGTTAGCTGCCGTCGCGCACGAAGCGGTCGGCGACCGCGAAAGCCCGCTGCATCGTGCTCCAGTCGAGGTTCTCGGGTGTGTCGCTCGGCCAGTGGTAGTTGGAGGGGAACTTGGTCGCGTCGATCGACGCGAGCGTGACCGCGTCGTAGCCGCGGCGCAGCGCGATCAGCGCGTCGGTGGCGGCGATCGTGCGCAGCCCGCGCACGAGCTCCACGCCGGCCGCCGCGGCCGCGCGGGCCAGCCGCTCGCGGGCGGCGTGGCTGTAGTAGCGCATCCGCAGCATGCCCTCGGCCTCGACCAGCGTGAGCGTCGGCCCGCCGAGGCACTCGAGGCACAGCACCGTCGTGTGCGCGGGGTCGAGCTCGGCGCGGTGGCGGCGCATGAAGCCCTGCATGCCCTCCATGAACGACTCCTCAGAGCCGGTCGAGACCAACAGCACACGCACGCCCTTCGCCGGGCGCTCGGCCAGCGAGTGCGCGAGCGCCACGAGCAGCGCGACCGCGCTGAGGTTGTCGTTGGCGCCGGGGACCACCTCGCTGCGGCCGATGTCGGCCATCGCCGCGGCCGCGCACGCGGCCAGCAGCGCGCCCGCGCGCAGCAGGCGGGCGCGGCCGAGCATCGCGCCGAGCGCGACCATCACCGGCCCGAGCCAGGTGGCGTACATGATCGGCAGGCTCTGCTCGGAGCGCTCGTGCTGCACGGGGAAGCGCTCGGCGAACAGCCGCGGCAGCGCCGGGTGGAACACCAGCCCGCTGTGCGCTGCGTCGTGATGGGCCACCACCACGACCGTCTCGGCGCCGTCTGGGTCGCCGGTCTCGCAGACCACGTTGAACGTGTCGCGGTGCGGCATCGCCGCGCGGCGGAACCACAGCCGCCCGCCGCCGACTTCATCCCAGATCGCCGCCGCCGCGCCCACCCCGACCCCGACGGCGAGCAGTCGCCGCGAGAGCGAGCGCGAGCGGCTCGCGGCGAGCCCCGCCAGCGCGACCCCGCCGTTGAGCAGGCCGAGCGGCCACCAGTAGCCGCCGTGCGCGCGCTCGACCTCGACGCTCGCGCGATGACCGTACTCGCGCAGGCGCTCGGCGATCCACTCGGCCGCCCGGCGCTCGCCCGCCGAGGCGGACGGCCGCTCGAAGCTCGCGAGCTCGTCGACCACCGTCCGCAGCGCCTGCTCGAGCCAGGGGGGCGCCTCGAGCTCGAAGCCGGAGTTTGAGGTGATCGAGGCCATGCTCAGACGCTAACGCAGCTGGGTGATTTCACGCAAGTTGCGAGTTTCTTGACAGTGACGAGGAATGCTGTATGGTTTCCCGCCATGCGACGTCTGGGGGGAATGACGGTCGGTCTGTTGGCGACGGTTGCGCTGCTCGCGCTACTTGCGATTTCGCCTGGGACGGCAGCCGCCATTGGACCGATCACACCGCTCACGGTCAACGAAGAAACGAGCGACGCGAGGCTCGCGCCCGTCGGAGACCCTGACGAGGAATGCATCAGCGAATCGGCCGAAAAAGGCTGCACCCTGCGCGCCGCAGTGGAACTGGCCAACTACGAGTCCAGAGAGGACGACATTGTCGTCACCATCGATGTTCCCGCCGGGACGTTTGGGAACACAGAAGAATACGGGACGTTTGACATCGAGGTCGGGGCGCGCATAGTCATCACCGGCGAAGGCGCCGGGAAGACGAACATCGAAGGCGCCGGGGAAGAAGGAACCCCCTTGGCGTCCATCTTCACTGTCGATGAGGGAGCGTCGCTCACCATCCAAAAGGTCACGCTCCTGCATGGCTATGCCGAAGGCGGCAGCGGTGGCGCGATCGACGCCGAAGGCGGCGCGACGGTCACGGTCGAAGACTCGGCGCTCGAAGAAAACGGCGCCGACAAGTACGGCGGTGGGATCTACGCGGAAGAAGGCGCCTACGTCTCGGTGAAGGAATCGAAGATCACCAAAAACCGCGCGGGCGAAAGCGGAGGCGGAATCTACAGCGCACCCTACGCGCAGGTGGTGGTCGACAGGTCGACGATCGCGAACAACGAAGCCGAGTACGACGGCGGCGGCATCGCCGCGTTCATGGCCGAAGAAATCTGCGAAGAGCTTGCGGCTCGCCACTCCAAGCGCTCTGGGAGGGTTCGACCGGCGACTGTCGGAGATGAACCCGAAGTGAGCCTCTCGATCGACCAGTCGACGGTCGAACACAACAGCGCCGAGTACGGCGGCGGCATCCTCACCTATGATGAACAGGGAGAGTGCAGAGACACCTCGGGCAAGCGCACGGCGAAGCCCCAGGCGGCGCTGTTCCTCGAACCGAGCCTGTCGATCGACCAGTCGACGATCGCCTACAACCGGGCGGAAGAAATCGACGAGGAAGGGGGATACGGCGGTGGGATCTACGAGGAAGGTTTCTTCGAGGATCCGATCACCAACTCCACGATCGCCGACAACTTCGCCACCAACGATGGCGGCGGCGCGGCCATCGCCTTTGGAGCGTCCGTCGCCCTGATCAGCGACACGGTGTTCGACAACACCGTCGAACCCGAGGAAATCGAGATCCAGGCGAAGAGAGTCCGTCGCGCCCTTCACCGCGACGTGGTGGAGGGGACGGCTGGGCCGGGCAACAACCTCGCCACCGACGAGGACTACGCCTACGTCGGACTGCGAAACACGATCGTCGCGGAGCCGAGCGCGAGCGTCGAAAACTGTGAAGGCAACTTCGAATCGCTCGTCGAAAAAGCTGGGTACAACCTCGACTATCCGTCGAAGGCTCTTCCGGAAGGCACGCTGGACTCGTGCGGCATGAGCGCCGAAGAACAGGATCTCGTCGGCGAGGCTCCGGGGCTCGACGAAGAAGCGGGCCTGGCGAGCAACGGCGGCCCCACGCAGACGATCGCGCTGCTCTCCTCCAGCCCGGCGATCGGCTTCGTGCCCCTCGAAGGGGACTGCGACGAGTCAGAAAATGGCCCGGCGTCGGTCGACCAGCGCGGTGTGACGCGTCCCGGCATTCCCGGCAAGGGCTGCGACGTCGGCGCCTACGAGTACCAGGAACCGCCGGCAAAGCCCGTAGAAGCCAAGCCCGCAGAAGCCAAGCCCGCAGAAGCCAAAACAGAAGTGCTTTCGGTGAAAATCGTCAGCCCGGTGCAGTGCGCGAGCCAGCGCGACATCACGATTCACATCCAGAACGTCAAGCAGCTCGGGATCGTGTCGGCCGTGGTGTCGATCGACGGCAAAGCCAAGCGGACGCTGACCGGCAAACGCCTCACCACCGCGATCAACCTGCGTGGTCTGCCGAAAGGCACGTTCACGATCGAGATCGTGGCGCGCACGCGCAGCGGGCGTACGCTCAGGGGCAAGCGGGTGTATCACACCTGCCACACCAAACTGCCCGGGCACTCCTACCTTCCTCTGTAGCCCTCCGCCGTGCAGGCCGGCGCTCGACCGGCGGCGCGCGACTGGCGTAGGGTTTCGCGCGTGAGTGCTCAGGCGCGAGCGGGAGGACTGGCATACCGGGAGGCGGGGGACGCGGGCGACCAGCCGGTGGTGCTCGTGCACGGCTACCCCGAGTCCTCCTACATGTGGCACAGCGCGCTGCCCGCGCTCGCCGACGCCGGCTTTCGGGCGCTCGCGCCCGACCTGCCCGGATACGGCGACTCCGAGCCCGACCCGCCGGGCACCTGGGAGCGCCACGTCGAGGCGCTCGAGCGCTTCGTGCGCGAGCTGCAGCTCGGCCCGGTGGCGCTCGTCACACACGACTGGGGAGTGCCGATCGGGCTGTGCTGGGCGTGCGATAACCCCGGCGCCGCCAGCGCGCTCGTGATCTCCGACGGCGGCTTCTTCGCCGACCGCCGCTGGCACGACCTCGCCAACGTCATGCGCACCCCCGAAGAGGGCGAGAGGCTGATCCGCGCGTACACGCGCGAGGGCTTCGCCGCCGCCATGGGCGCGGTCTCCAGCGGCATCGGCGAGGATGCGATCGCGGAGTACTGGAAGGCGTTCGCCGACGACACGCGCCGCCTCGGACATCTCGAGCTCTACCGCTCCGGCGACTTCGACAAGCTGCTGCCCTACGAAGGGCGCGTCGCCGCGCTGGGGGTGCCGGCGTTGATCGTGTGGGGGAGGGAGGACCGCTTCGCGGGGGTCGCCATGGCGCAGCGCTTCCACGATGAGCTCCCCGACTCCGAGCTCGTCGTGCTCGACGGCGCCGGGCACTTCGTGTGGGACGACGAGCCCGAGCGCACCAGCGCCGCGCTCGTGGACTTCCTGCGCCGGCGCCTCGGCTGACTGCCGGGCGGTGACGCTCGGAGCGCGACGGCCGCGCGCTCCAGGTCACCACACGGATGTTCTTCGCGGACGCCGAGCGGCGCCCGCCGCGGGCGCTTGACAGTAGCCTTTCGTGAGTGGCGCATGCTTTGGAGAGCGGCGTGAGCGCGCCCGCACGCGGCATCCGCGCCGGTGCCCGCGCGGCGCTCTCGCTGTGCGTGATCGCTGCCTGTACGTGTCTCACGCCGCTCACCTCACGCGCCCGTGCCGAAACCGTCACGCTCGGGCTCGGCGGCTGGCAGGTGCAGAGCAGCGCGCTCGCGCCCCAGCCCGGTGAGCAGATCTCGCAGCCGGGCTTCCCCACGAGCTCGTGGCTCGCGGTCGAGCCCGACGACGCCGGCGCGGCCGGACCGAGATCGGCGCGCTGCTTCAGAACGGCGCCTGCCCGAACGTGTTCTTCTCAGAACAGATGAAGAGCTGCTTCGGCTACATGGAAGCGATCGGGCCGGAGACAGTCGCCGAGTTCGCCGTGCCGTGGTGGTTTCGCACCGAATACGAACCGGATCTCCAAGCGGGCGAGCACGCGCAGCTGATCGTCAACGGCGTCGTCGGGCAGGCCGACCTGTGGGTGAACGGCCACGAGCTCGCCACGCACGCGACCCTCCAGGGCGACTACACGCGCCACACGTTCGACCTCACCGGCCTGCTGCACCCCGGGCGCAACGCGCTCGCGCTCGAGGTCTACCCGAACGACCCCGCCAGCATGTTCACGCTCGACGACGTCGACTGGAACCAGATCCCCCCGGACAACAACACCGGCATCCAGTTCCCGCTGCAGCTGCACACCTCCGGCGCGCTCGCGATCGCGGGCGTGCACGCGCTCGAGGACAACGCCCCCGACCTGTCGAGCTCGCAGCTCACGCTCAAGGGCGAAGTCAGCAACCAGACCGCGAGCGCGCAGAGCGCCACAGTCACCGCGACCGTCACGCCGCCCGCGGGCGGCGGGGCGCCGATCACAGTTTCAAAGACGGTCGCGCTCGCCCCGGGCGCCGCCAGCCTCGTCGCCTTCACGCCCGCCGAAGACCCCCAGCTGCTGATCGTCAGGCCCGAGGTGTGGTGGCCCTACCAGATGGGCGCGCAGCCGCTCTACCGGCTGTCGATGCAGGTGACCCAGGCGGGCGCCCACAGCGACTCTCAGAGCGTCAGCTTCGGCATCCGCACGGTCAGCTCCCGCCTGGTCGGCAGCTCGCCGCTCGCGCCTCACGGCGTGCGCCAGTTCGCCGTCAACGGGCAGCCGCTCGTGATTCGCGCGGGCGGCTGGGCCGAGGACCTGTTCCTGCGCTACTCCGCCGCCAACACCGCCCAGCAGATCGCGCTGATCAAGAACCTCGGCCTGGATGCGATTCGCACCGAGGGCAAGGAGATGCCCGAAGACTTCTACGAACAGATGGATCGCGCCGGCATCCTCATCGACGCCGGCTTTCAGTGCTGCGACGCCTGGCAGCCCGAACATCGCAGGCTCTCCAAGCAGGACTACCAGGTGCTGTACGACTCGGCGCTTGCAATCGGCGAGCAGCTGCGCGACCACCCCAGCGTGATCGACTTCAGCTGGAGCGATGACGCGCCCACGCCCAGGCAGGACGCGGTCTCGCTGAAGGCCTTCGCCGCCGCCGACTTCCAGGATCCGCTGATCGCCTCAGCCGAGTACAAGGGCGCCCGCGAGCTCGGCCCCTCCGGTGAGAAGGAGGGCCCGTATGACTGGGTGCCGCCGAGCTACTGGTACGACAACACGCACTACGACAAGCGCGATCCCACGCGCACCAACGTCGGTGGCGCATGGGGCTTCGACAGCGAGGCCAGCGCCGGCGACACGGTGCCGACGCTCGACTCGATCGAGCGCTTCATGTCGCCCTTCGAACAGGAACAGCTGTGGCGGGACCCGACCTTCAACCAGTACCACACCAACTACGAGCCCGAACTGCCCGGCCCCGCCAACGGCGGCTACTCCTTCGGCACGCTGTACGAGCTCGATCGGGCGATCGCCAGCCGCTACGGGCCGTGGTCGAGCCTCGCCGAATACGTCGAGGACGCGCAGGTGCAGAACTACGAAACCCAGCGAGCGCAGTTCGAGGCCTACATCGACCACGCCGACGCCCAGCCCACACCCTCAACGGGGATCGTCTACTGGCAGCTCAACAAGGGCTGGCCGACGCTCCTGTGGGACCTCTACAACCAGGAATTCGACCAGGCAGGCAGCTACTTCGGCGCGAAGAAGGCAAACGAGCCCGTGCACGCGCTGTTCGCCTACGACAACGACACCGTCACGCTCGACAACCTCACCGACGCCCCACAGTCGGACCTGACCGTGCAGGCGAAGGTCTACGCCCTCGACGGGCAGCTGCTCGACGAACAGAGCGCCGGTCCGATCACGCTCGGCGCGCAGGGGCTGGCGGGCGGCGTGATCGCGCCCAGGATCCCGCCCGCCACCACCGCGCCCGCGCCTGCGCAGACCTACTTCGTCGAGCTCCTGCTCGAGCAGGACGGGGCGCCCATCGACCGCAACGTCTACTGGCTCTCCACACAGCAGGACCTCGTCGACTGGCACACGACGCTGGAAGAACCCGAACCGCACGCGACCATGTCCCAGTACGCCGACCTGCGCCAGCTGCACGAGCTGGCGCCCGCTTCGATCGCCGTGAGCGCGCACACGCAGTCAGAGCCGCAGCCCGCCGACCCCGCCGTGTCCGACACCGTCACCTCCGTGACCATCACCAACACCTCGCACGCGCCCGCCGTCGCCTTCTTCCTGCGCGCCGACGTGCGCAGGGGGAACACCGAAGGGACCCCCGGCGCCGGGGATGACCAGGTGCTGCCAACCTTCTGGAGCGACAACGACATCACCCTCTGGCCGGGCGAATCGGAGACCCTGCGCGCCTCCTACAGGGCCGCCGCCCTCGACGGCCAGCAGCCCGTCGTCAGCGTCTCCGGCTGGAACGTCGCGCCGATCGACGTGCCCGCGCCGTAGATCAGCCCCGCGGCTTCTGGCGTTCGACCGCCTCCGCCAGGCCCGCCAGGGTGACCTCCAGGGCGCCCGCGATGCGCCTGACGGTCGTCCACGTGGGGTTTGCGTGGCCGCGCTCGATGCGCGCGAACGCCGCCACCGTCAGGCCCGCCCTGTGCGCCAGATCCTCCTGCGTGTCGCCCCGCTCGACCCGCATGCGCCGCACCGTCGCCGCCAGCGCGAGGTCTGTCTGAGTCGGTGCCGACACAGTCAGAAACATCGCACCTCGCGAGTAGCAAGATCCAGACAGCCGGCTGCTGGCACCCGGCTATCTCCACGCCATCCCCAGAGACGGCGCTGGCCCGGGCCGGCACGGCGCGCCGCTCGCGCCGGCGCCCGCCGTTACCGCGTACCGGGCAGGCGGTACTTGCGCGTCTTCGGACAGCGCTCGAGCAGCCCCAGTTCCACCAGCGTGTACGCGTAGCGGTGAGTGGTGCTCGGGCTCATGTCGAGCATGCGCGCCAGATCGAGGATCCCGCGCGGCGCGCCGTCGGGACCGAAGCACGTGAGAATCGACAGGCCGCGCAGCAGCGAACGCGACAGGCGCGGGTCGCTGTCGTCAACCCCCAGGTAGCCGCCGGGAGGGCGTTGCTCGCGCTCGTCGCGCGCCTGCGCCGGCCGCGTCGGGCTCTCTGTTCGCAGCGACGTCCGCAGCGCGTCGCCGATCACCGTCGACACGCTCGGCGCGCGGCTGCGGCTGACGGCGCGCACGATCTCGTCGATCTGCGCGGGGGACAGGGTGATTGAGATGGAAAGCTGCTCGTCGTTGGTCATATGCGCGATCTTCGCAGATGCAGACGATTGTCTGCATCCCCTGTTTCTGACGCCGGCGCGGCGGGCGGACCTCACCGTGGCCGACGCCGACGCCGCGGGCCTCCCTGCAGTGGCGCATCATTTGCTTGCGCGTGCAATGATTGTCGCGTGAGCAGGATCACCGTCACCCACTTCACCGACCCCGGCTGCCCGTTCGCCTACTCGGCCAGCCCCGCGCTCGCGGTCCTGCACTGGCGCTACGGCGACCAGCTCGACTGGCGTCTGGTGACCATCGGGCTGGCCGAGGACCCGCGGCGCTACGTCGACGCCGGCTACACGCCCACGCGCTCGACGATCGGCCAGCAAAGCTACTTCAGGCGCTTTGGCATGCCGCTGCTGATGGAGCCGCGTGCGCGTGTCACCGCCACCTCCCGAGCCTGCCGCGCGATCGTCGCCGCGCGCCTGCGCCACCCCGGGCGCGAGGAAGAGGTGCTGCGCGCGCTGCAGCTCGCCTGGTTCACCACCACGCTGCTGCTCGACGAGGACGCCGACATCGCGCAGGCGCTCGCGCGGGTCGAGGGACTCGACGTCGACGCGCTGATCGCCGCCATCGACGACGACGCCACGCTCGCCGCCTACGAGGACGACAAGCAGCAGACGCGCAGCGCCGAGGGCAGTCCCACCGACTTCCAGGGCAAGGCGCGCCAGACCGACGGCCCCGTGCGCTACTCCGCGCCCTCGCTCGTCTTCCAGTCGAGCGCCGGAGTCCGCTTGGAGGCCGGCGGCTTCCAGCCGCTCGAGGCCTACGACGTGCTGATCGCCAACCTCGATTCCACGCTCGAGCGCCAGGCGCCCGCCGAGCACGCGCTCGACGCGCTGCGCCGCTTCCCCTCCGGCCTGGTCACCCAGGAGGTGGCCGCGATCCTGGCCCACAACAACCAGGCGCCCGACCGCGACGCCGCCGAGCGCGCGCTGATCGAGCTGCTGGGCGCCGGCGAGGTGCGCCGCGAGGCGCTCGCCGACGACGCGCTGTGGTCGCTCGCCCCCGTCGCCGCGCAGGCGCCCGACGTACGCGCGCAGGCCGCCGTCGCGCACGCCTAGAGCCGGCGCGCCGCGCACGCAGGCTGCGGCTGCCTCCCGGGCGCCCGGGAGGCGCCGCAAGAAAGTCTCGCCGCCGGCGGGTAGCCTGCGCGGCTGAGATGTCAGTCACGGTCACACTCCCAGACGGCAATGCGCTGCGGCTGCCCGACGGCGCCACCGGCGCCGACGCCGCCGCCGCGATCGGGCCCGGCCTCGCCCGCGCCGCGCTCGCCGTCGAGCTCGCCGCCGGCGCGGACGCCGACGACGGCGCGGGTCCCGAGGTGCGCGACCTGACCAGCCCACTGCCCGACGGGGCGCACATCGCGATCCTCACCGACAAGGAGCGGGCCGAAGGCCCTGCAGCTGATCCGCCACGACGCCGCGCACGTGCTCGCCGCCGCCGTCATGGAGCTCTACCCCGGCGTCAAGATCTCGATCGGGCCGCCGATCGAGGACGGCTTCTACTACGACTTCGAGTTCCCCGAGGCACCGCGCTCTCGGAGACCGACTTCCCGAAGATCGAAGAGCGCATGCGCGAGCACGTCAAGGCCGACGAGCCCTTCGAGCGCCAGGACGTGCCCGTCGCGCAGGCGCGCGAGCGCTTTCTCGCCGAGCGCCAGGACTACAAGGTCGAGCTGATCGACGACCTCGTCAGCGCCGCCGAGCACAGCCAGCACCGCGAGCCGCTGCGAACCGTCTCGCTCTACACCAACGGCCCCTTCACCGACCTCTGCCGCGGCCCGCACGCGCCCAGCACCAAGACGGTCGGCGCCTTCAAGCTGCAGTCGCTCGCCGGCGCCTACTGGCGCGGGGACTCCAGCAGGACGATGCTCACGCGCATCTACGGCACCGCGTTCTTCAGCAAGGCCGAGCTCGAGGAGCACCTGGAGCGCATCGAGCAGGCCAGGGCGCGCGACCACCGCAAGCTCGGCCGCGAGCTCGGGCTGTTCAGCTTCTCCGATGTCTCGCCGGGCGCCGCCTTCTGGACGGCCGCCGGCACCGAGGTGTTCAACGCGCTCGTGGCGCTCTCGCGCCGCGATGGGCCGCGAGCGCGGCTACAGCGAGGTCAAGACCCCGCAGATCTACGACTCCGAGCTGTGGAAGACCTCCGGGCACTGGGGCAAGTACCGCCAGAACATGTTCACCGTGCAGGTCGAGGAGCGCGAGATGGGCGTCAAGCCGATGAACTGCCCCGGGCACGCGCACCTGTATCGGCTGCACGCGCCACTCCTACCGCGACCTGCCGCGTGCGCTACTCCGAGCCCGGGCTGCTGCACCGCAACGAGGCCTCGCGGCGTGCTGCACGGCCTGCTGCGCGTGCGCCACTTCGCCCAGGACGACGCCCACATCTTCTGCACCGAGGAGCAGATCCAGGACGAGGTCGGCGGCTGCCTGGAGTTCGGCTTCGACACCTACAGGCTGTTCGGCTTCGACGTCCGCCTCGAGCTCTCCACGCGCCCCGAGCAGCGCGATCGGCACCGACGAGATGTGGGATCGAGCCGAGGCAGACGCTCACGCAGCGCGCTCGAGCAGCACGGCCTCGCCTACGAGCTCAACCCCGGCGACGGCGCCTTCTACGGCCCCAAGATCGACATGCACATGACCGACTCGCTCGGGCGCTCCTGGCAGCTGGGCACCGTGCAGCTCGACTACTCCATGCCCGACCGCTTCGAGCTCACGCTACACGGGCGCCGACAACGCCGAGCACACGCCGGTGATGATCCACCGCGCGCTGTTCGGCTCCTACGAGCGCTTCATCGGCATCCTGCTCGAGCACTACGCCGGCGAGCTGCCCGCTGTGGCTCGCGCCGGTGCAGGCGATCGTGCTGCCCGTCTCCGATCGCTTCAACGACTACGGCGCGATCGGTCAGAGACAGCCTGCGCGGGGCCGGCGCTGCGCGTCGAGCTCGACGACCGCAGCGAGTCGATCGGGCGCAAGATCCGCGACGCGGAGCTGCGCAAGATCCCGTACATGCTCGTCGTCGGCGAGCGCGAGCAGGGGGAGGGGGCTGTGTCCGTGCGCGAGCACCGCGCGCGGGGACCTCGGCGCCATGCCGAGCTGCGCAGTTCGCCCAACGCTTGCAGGCGAGCTATAACTCTCGCCCCGTTGAAGCCTCGATGACAATCCTCAGAACGCCAGCGCGTAGCGTTCGCTTGACGCGCGCCGTCATCACAGCTAGTGCCGGTTCCCCGCAGGTTCGACCGGCGCCCGCCCGAGCGGGACCACGACGAGGATCAACGAGCGCATCCGCGTGCCCGAGGTGCGCCTGATCGACGACGAGGGCAAGCAGATCGGCGTGCTCAAGACCGCCGACGCGCTCGCCTTCGCCCAGGAGCGCGATCTCGACCTCGTCGAGGTCGCCCCCGAGGCGCGCCCGCCGGTGTGCCGCGTGCTCGACTACTCGAAGTACAAGTACGAGCAGGCCCAGAAGCTCAAGCAGGCGCGCAAGCACCAGCAGCAGATCACGATCCGCGAGATCAAGTTCCGCCCGAAGATCGCCCAGCACGACTACGACACCAAGAAGCACCACGTCGAGCGCTTCCTGCACGCACAAGGACAAGGTCAAGGTCACGATCATGTTCCGCGGGCGCGAGGTCACCCACCCCGAGCGCGGCACCGCGATCCTCGACCGGCTCGCCGAGGAGCTCGCCGACCTCGGCGTCGTCGAGCAGCGCCCGCATGCAGGAAGGGCGCAACATGACGATGATGCTGGCGCCCTCGAAGGCGGTGCTCGCCGGCGCGCAGTCGCCGCGGATGGGACGGTTAGCCCCGCAGGCGACGACGCAGCGGCGGCGAGGCCGGCGGCGTCGGTTGGCGGCGAGGCCGCCATCGCGCGCCGAGCCGCCGCGTCGAGAGACGGCGGACCCGAGGATCGCCGGCGAGGCGCGCCGTCGCGCGCCGAGCCGCCCGCCGAGAACGGCGGCAGTCGAGGCCGCACCGGAGGCTGCCGGCGAGGCCGCCGTCGCGCCCGAGCCGCCCGCCGAGAACGGCGGAACCGCGGCCACGGGCACGCGCCGTGTCATAATCAGCGGCTCGCGATGCCAAAGATGAAGACACACTCCGGCGCCAAGAAGCGCTTCAAAGTGACCGCCACCGGCAAGGTGCGGGGCAGGCACGCCTTCACGAGCCACATCCTCGAGAAGAAGTCGCCCAAGCACAAGCGCCAGCTGGGCGCAGGCGATGATCGTCTCCGACCACGACGCGCCGCGGGTCAAGCGCATGCTCGGGGGTCGGGAAATGACGCGCGTCAAGCGCTCCGTCAGCGCGCGCAAGAAGCGGCGTGCCGACGCTCGAGCAGACCAAGGGATTCCGCGGCGAGGCGCACTCAAACTACAAGCGCGCCAAGGAGGCGCTGCTGAAGGCCGACGCCTACGCCTACCGCGACCGGCGCAACCGCAAGCGCGACTTCCGCCGGCTGTGGATCACCCGCATCAACGCCGCCGCGCGCGTCAACGGCATGAGCTACTCGCAGTTCATGCACGGCCTCAAGCTGGCCGGCGTCGAGCTCGACCGCAAGGTGCTCGCCGACATCGCCGTACGCGACGCCGACACGTTCCGACGTTTCGCCGAGGTCGCCCGCGAGGCGTCGGCCGCCTGACCCCGCTGCAGCCGGGGACCCGGCACACCGACAGACAGCCTCCCGGGCGTCGCTCCTGAAAAGGACGGCGCCCTTTTTGTTGGAGCAGCGCCCCCGAATCGACGCACAGAGCACCACCACGGAAGATCCCAGACGACAGATCCCCACAACAGACAGCAATGAGCCAGATCGCATCCACCCACAATCCCCGCCTGAAGGCCGTGCGCCGCCTGCGCACCAAGCGCGAGCGCGCGCGCACCGGCACGTTCCTGGCCGAAGGCGAGGACCTGATCGCCGCCGCCGCGCGCGCAGGTCGCCGGGCGCTCGAGGGCTACCGTCTCGCCGGCTCGGGCCTCGGCGGTGAGGACTTCCACGACGTCGAGCGCGCCGCGCTCGCCAGCGTCTCCGCGCTGGGCTCCGGCACGCGCGTGCTCGCCGTCTACGAGCAGCGGTGGGGTCCCGCGACGGGTCCGCTGTGCGTCTACCTGCATCGCGTCCGCGACCCCGGCAACGTCGGCACCGTGCTGCGCTCCGCGCACGCGTTCGGCGCCTCCTGCGTCGCGCTCGGCCCCGGCTGCGCCGACCCCCACGGGCCGAAGGCCGTGCGCGCGAGCATGGGCGCGATCTTCGACGTGCAGCTCGCCCATGTCCACGACCTCGTCGCAACTTCCCGGGGAGCGGATCGCGCTCCTCGCCGATGCCGGCCGAGCCGCTGCGCGGGCCCGCGGCCGACGCCGTCACGCTGCTCGTCGGCGCCGAGCGGGAGGGGCTGCCGGACACCGTCACCTCCGCGTGCGACCGCGCCGCGCGCATTCCCATCGCCTCCGACTCGCTCAACGCCGCCATGGCCGCCACCGTGGCGCTGTATGAGATGACGACGAGGTCCCGCCCGCCCGGGCGGGACAGCGATACCGTCCCCGCGTCATGATCGATCGCATCCAGCAGCTGCAGGGCGAGGCCCAGGGCGCGATCGCCGCCGCAGCCTCGAGCGAGGAGCTCGAGCAGCTGCGCGTGCGCTACCTCGGACGCAAGGCCGAGCTGCCGCAGCTGCTGCGCGGCGTCGCCGAGCTCGCGCCCGAGCAGCGCGGACCCGTCGGCAAGGCCGCCAACCAGGCGCGCCAGGCGCTCGAGGCGCTGATCGCCGCGCGCGGCCAGGAGCTCGCCGCCGGCGAGCTCGAGCAGCGGCTGCTCGCCGACCGCGTCGACGTCACGCTGCCAGGCGCGCCGCCGCAGCCGATCGGGCGTCTGCACGTGCTCACCGCCACCCGCAGACAGCTCGAAGACATCTTCCTCGGCCTCGGCTTCACCGTCATGGAGGGCCCCGAGATCGAGACCGTCCACTACAACTTCGACGCGCTCAACCACAGCCCCACGCACCCCGCGCGGGCGCGCACCGACACCTTCTACGTCGCCCGGGGGGGCGGGCACCAAATACTCCTCGAGCCGGCCACACCGCACGCCGGGCAGCCGCCCTCGCCGCTCGCCGCAGAGGAGCTCGTGCTGCGCACGCACACCTCGCCCATGCAGGTGCGCGCGATGGAGGCGCACCCGCCGCCGCTGTACGTCGTCATCCCCGGGCGCGTCTACCGGCCCGACTCCGACGCCACGCACACGCCTCAGTTCCACCAGATCGAGGGCCTCGCCGTCGACGAGGACATCACGCTCGCCGACCTCAAGGGCACGCTGCTCGCGTTCGCGCGCGCCGTCTTCGGCTCTGAGCGCGACGTCAGGCTGCGCCCGCACTTCTTTCCCTTCACCGAGCCCAGCGTCGAGGTCGACGTCTCCTGCTTTCACTGCGATGGCAGGGGCTTTCTGCGTGACGGCGCGCGCTGCCACCTGTGCAAGGGCGAGGGCTGGCTCGAGGTGCTCGGCGCCGGCGAGGTCGACCCCAACGTCTACTCGCACGTCCCCACCACCGACGCCAACGCCCCCGGCTATGACCCCGAGAAGGTGCAGGGGTTCGCGTGGGGGATGGGGGTCGAGCGGATCGCCATGCTCAAGCACGGCATCCCCGACCTGCGCCTCTACTACGAGAACGACCTGCGCTTCCTGGAGCAATTCTCATGAGGGTTCCGCTTCCGTGGCTGCGCGAATACTGCGATCCGGCGCTCGACGTGCGCCAGATCGAGGAGCGCCTGACGATGACCGGCACCAAGGTCGAGGCGATCCACCATCACGGCGTGCCGTCCGTCGAGGGGTTCGTCGTCGGGCGCGTGCTCAGCGCCGAGCCCCATCCCGACGCCGACAGGCTGAAGGTTTGCAGCGTCGATGTCGGCGGCGGTGATGGCGATGGCGACGGCGGGGCCTCTCCGGCGACGATCGTCTGCGGTGCGCCCAACGTCGCCGCCGGCCAGACCGTCGCCGTCGCGCGGCCCGGTGCGGTGATGCCCGACGGCACCAGGCTGAAGCAGGCAAAGCTCCGCGGCGTCGTCTCCGAAGGCATGATTCTGTCCGAGTCAGAGCTCGAGATCAGCTCGGCCTCCGAGGGCATCCTCGTGCTCGACGACCAGATGCTCGACGCGGAGCTCGCGCCCGGCACGCCGCTCGCCGACGTGCTCGCGATCGCCATGGACGTGATCGAGCTCGAGATCACGCCCAACCGGCCAGACTGCCTCGGGGTGTACGGCGTCGCGCGCGAGCTGCACGCCGCCACCGGCGCCCCGCTCGCCGACGCGCCCTGGAGCGAGGACCCCGGCTCCCACGGGCCCGTCGCCGGCGCCGAGGTGATCGTGCAGTGCCCCGAGCTGTGCCCCCGCTTCACCGCGCGCGTGTTCGAGGGCGTGACGATCGCGCCCTCCCCGCCGTGGCTGAAGGCCAGGCTGACGGCGGCTGGGCAGCGGCCGATCAACAACGTCGTCGACATCACCAACTACGCGATGCTGCTCTGCGGGCAGCCGCTGCACGCCTTCGACCTCGACCGCGTCGCCGGCGCGCTCCTGACGGTGCGCCGCGCCCACGACGGCGAGCAGGTGCAGACGCTCGACTCCCAGACGCGCACGCTCGACTCGCAGATGGTCGTGATCGAGGCCGCCGACGGCCCCACCTCGATCGCCGGGCTGATGGGCGGCGCGCGCTCGGAGGTGCAGGCCGACACCACGCGCGTGCTGATGGAGGTCGCCACCTGGAGCGGCCCCAACATCCACCGCAGCTCGTGGACGCTCGGCCTGCGCAGCGAGGCCTCCGGACGCTTCGAGAAGGGCCTGCAGCCCGAGCAGTGCATGCACGCCCAGGCGATCGCCACGCAGCTGATGATCGAGCTGTGCGGCGCGCGCGTCGCGCCCGGCACGATCGACGTCCACGCCGAGCCCGCCGCCTGGACGGGGCCCCAGCCCGCGATCCGCCTGCGCGAGGCGCGCATGCGCGCGATCCTCGGCGTGCCCGTGGCGATCGAGCGCCAGGCAGAGATCCTGAACGCGCTCGACTTCGCCACCGAGCCGTGCGAGGACGGCCTGGAGGTGACCGTGCCGGCGCTGCGGCGCGAGGACGTCGCGCGCGAGGTCGACCTGATCGAGGAGGTCGCGCGCATCGACGGCCTGGAGCGGCTGCCCGCGACGCTGCCCGCGCGCCGCGGCGCCGCCGGCATGCTCACCCACGCCCAGCGCGTGCGCCGCGCCGCCGAGGACGCGCTCGTCGGCCGCGGCCTGCACGAGATCGTCGGCTGGAGCTTCACCGACCCCGAGCTGCTCGACCGCCTGCTGCTGCCCGCCGATCACGGTCTGCGGCGCGTCGTCACGCTCGAGAACCCGCTGTCTGAGGGGCAGTCGATCATGCGCCCGACGCTGATCGGCTCGCTGCTCGACGCCGCCCGGCACAACGTCTCGCGCAACGGCCCCGACATCGCCATCTTCGAGTCCGGCACCGTGTACCGCGCCTCGCAGGATCAGCGCCCCGCCGACGAGCACCACGGCCTCGGCGCGCTGCTGAGCGGCACGCTCGAGCCGCGGTCCTGGCACGGCCACGGGCAGCGCCGCGAGGCCGACTTCTTCGCCGCCAAGGCGCTGCTCGGCGCGCTGCTCGAGCGCTTCGGGCTGGAGTGGTCGGTGACCGCGGGCGCGTGGCCGTTTCTGCACCCAGGGCGCAGCGCCGCCGTGCTGGCGGTTCCCGGCGCGGGCTCGGAGCTCGAGCCCTCCGACGGCGCAGCGCAGGCCGTGCCGCTCGGCTTCATCGGCGAGCTGCACCCGCTCGTCGCCGACGCGTGGGACCTGCAGCGCACCGCCGCTTTCGCGATCGATCTCGGCAAGCTCGCCGCGCTCGCATCGCCGCTGGCGAGGTTCTCCGCATTCGGGCCGTTTCCGCCGCTGCGCCAGGACATCGCCGTGACGCTTCCCGAGCCGGTGCCCGCCGCCGACGTGCTCGCGCGCGTGCGCGCCGCCGCCGGCCAGGCGCTGGAGGAGGCGCGCGTGTTCGACGTCTACAGCGGCGAGCAGGTGGGACAGGGTCGGCGCTCGCTCGCGCTCGCGCTGTCCTTCCGGGCGCTGGAGCGCACGCTCACCGACGAGGACATCGAGCCCGTGCGCGCAAGGATCGTCAAGGCGCTCGAGGATCTCGGGGGTGAGCTGCGTGGCTGAGCTCGGCTCCCAGCCCCACGCCGCCGGCGGACCGCGGGTGATCGTCGCCGGCGCCACCGGCTTCACCGGCGCGCTCGCCGCGCACCTGCTCTGGCGCCACCCCGCCTTCGAGCTCGTGGCCGTCACCGGGCGCTCGGAGCTCGGCCGGCCTCTGCAGCAGGTCTATCCGCGCTATCGCGTGCCGCTTGCATTCGAGTCGCTCGAGATCGATCGGCTGCCCGCGCTCGACGCCGCGGTCGTCGCCTACCCGCACGCCGCCGCCGCCCCGACCGTCGGGGCGCTGCGCGAGCGCGGCGTGCGCGTGGTCGACCTCAGCGCCGACTTCCGCCTTGGCTCGCTGTCCGCGTATGAGCACTGGTACGGCCCGCATCCGCGCCCGGACCTGCTCGAGGGCGCCGTCTACGGGCTGACCGAGCTGCACCGCGAGCGGATCGCCGGCGCCGCGATCGTCGCCAACCCGGGCTGCTATCCCACCGCCTCGCTGCTCGCGCTCGCGCCGCTCGCCCGCGCCGGGCTGATCGCCGACGTGGTGATCGACGCCAAGCAGGGCATCTCCGGCGCCGGGCGCGTGTTCGACGAGACCACGCACCTGTCGATGGCCGGCGAGAACATCGTCCCGTACAAGGTCGCCGCGCACAGGCACACCCCCGAGATCGAGGAGCAGCTCGCGTTGCTCGGCGCCGGCGAGCTCACCGTCCAGTTCCAGGCGCACCTCGTGCCGCTCGACCAGGGCGAGATGGCCAGCTGCTACGTCACCACCACGCGCCCCGTCGCGGCCGAGGAGCTGCGCGGCATGTACGAGCGCGCCTACGCGAGCGAGCCGTTCGTCGAGCTCGTGCACACGCCCCCGGGCGTGCTGGAGGTTCGCGAGACCAACTACTGCCGCGTGTTCGCCGCCGCCGACGAGCACACCGGCAAGGTGATCGCCTTCGGGGCGATCGACAATCTCTGGAAGGGGACCTCCTCGCAGGCCGTGCAGAACCTCAACCTGATGTTCGGATATCCGGAGACCGAGGGGCTCCTGTGAGCGCGCCAGACGCCCAGCCCACGCCGGAGGCCGCCGGCGCGCCAGGAGGCGCCGGCGCGGCGGCGCAGCCGTTCTTCCGCTCGCGCTGGGCGCCCGCGCCCGCGCACGTGCGCGAACTGGGCCTCGACGCCGGGCTGCCGGGCGGGTTCCGCGCCGCCGGCGTGGCCGCCGGCATCAAGCTCAGCGGCCGGACCGACGTCGGCCTGCTCGTGTGCGACGCGCAGACGCCGGTCAGCGCCGCGCGCTTCACCGCCACCGGCACCCCGGCCGCGCCGGTGCTGCTCAGCCGTCGAGCGCTGCCGGCTTGACGCGCTGCGCGCCGTGCTCGCCAACTCCGGCTGCGCGAACGCCGCCACCGGCCGGCGCGGGCTCGACGACGCCGCCAAGACGCAGGGCGCCGCGGCGCTCGCCGTGGGCGTCGAGCCGGCCGAGGTCGCGCTCGCCTCCACCGGCGCCATCAGCCACGAGCTGCCGGTGGACGCCATGCTCAAGGGCATCCTGCAGGCGCGCGAGCAGCTGCGCCGCGAGGGCGACACCGACTTCCAGCAGGCGATCCAGACGACCGACGCGTTCGAGAAGCGCGCCAACCTCGAGGTCGCAGCTGCCTTCCGGGGCCGTGCGCCTGAGCGCCCAGTGCAAGGGCGCGGGCATGATCTCGCCGCGCTTTGCCACGATGCTGTGCTTCGTCGAGACCGACGCCGCGCTCGCGCCCGAGACCGCCGACCTGCTGTTCGGCGTGTGCGTCAAGCGCTCGTTCGACCGCGCCTCCGTCGACGGACAGCTCTCGACCAACGACACCGCGATCCTGATGTGCTCCGGCGCGAGCGGCGTGCACGTGACCCCCGAGAGCGAGGACGAGCTGCGCTTCGGCGAGGCGCTCGACGCGCTGCTGCGGCCGCTGGCGATCATGATGGTCGCCGACGGCGAGGGCGCCGGGCGGATCGCGCGCGTGCTCGTGCGCGCCGGCAGCCTCGACGCCGCCGAGGCGGCCGCGCGCGCCGTGGCCAACTCGCCGCTCGTGAAGGCCGCGCTGCACGGCGGCGACCCCAACTGGGGGCGGATCGTGCAGGCCGTCGGCGCGGCCATGATCGGCAGCGCGCCGCTCGCCGTCGACGTCGCGATCGAGGGCATCCAGGTCTGCTCGGCGGGCAGCGCGATCGCCTACGACGAGCCCGCGCTCGCACGCGCGGTGGCGCGCGAGGAGGTCGAGTACGAGATCGGCCTGGGTGGGCGGGACTCGATCCACGCCGAGACCGAGGTGTTCTTCTCCGACCTCTCGCACGAGTACGTGACCGTCAACGCGGATTACCACACATGACCCGCACGAGGCAAAGGGGGCGCGGATGCGCGACGTAGGCACGCTGCTCGAGGCGCTCCCGTACATCAGGGAGTTCTACGGCCGCACGGTCGTCATCAAGTACGGCGGCGCCGCGATGGAGGACGCCGAGCTGCGCGAGGAGTTCGCGCGCGACGTCGTGCTGCTCAAGTACGTCGGCCTGAACCCGATCGTGGTGCACGGCGGCGGCCCGGAGATCACCGGCTACATGGAGCGGCTGGGCCTGCCAGTGCAGTTCGTCGGCGGCCTGCGCGTGTCCGACGAGAGCACCGTGGAGGTCGCCAAGATGGTGCTCGTCGGCAAGGTCAACAAGGAGATCGTGCTGCGCCTGAACCGCCACGGCCAGCCCGCCGTCGGGCTCTGCGGCGACGACGGCTCGCTGTTCCGCGTCGTCCGCCGCGCCGCGCCCGGAGGCGAGGACATCGGCTTCGTGGGCAGCATCGAGCGCGTCAACGTCGGCGTGATCGAGCACGTCGCGCGCGACTACATCCCCGTGATCGCCTCCGTCGGCGCCGACCGCGACGGGCACTCCTACAACGTCAACGCCGACGAGGCCGCCGGCGCGGTCGCGGGCGCGCTCGGCGCCTACAAGGTGATCTTCCTCACCGACGTCGCCGGCTGGCTCGCCGACCCCGCCGACCCCGCGAGCCTGATCGGCCAGGCGACCGCCGAGGCGGTGGGCGAGGCGCTGCCGAGCCTGCAGGGCGGCATGCGCCCGAAGCTCGAGGCGTGCCTGGAGGCGATCAAGGACGGCGTCAGCGCCGCGCACATCCTCGACGGGCGGATCGCGCATTCGCTGCTGCTCGAGCTGTTTACCGATGCGGGCGTCGGCACCAAGATCGAGGCGGCGCCATGACCCCCATGGGGAGGCGTGTTTCATGACGCTTGCGGACCTGCAGGAGCTCGAGCGCGAAAGCGTGATCGGCTCCTACGCGCGGATGCCGGTCGAGTTCGTGCGCGGCGCCGGCGCGCGCCTGTGGGACGACGAGGGCAACGAGTACCTGGACTTCCTGTGCGGCATCTCGGTGACCAACGTCGGCCACTGCCATCCGCGCGTGGTCGAGGCGGTGCGCGAGCAGGTCGGGCGGCTGATGCACGCGAGCAACCTGTTCTACACCGAGCCGGCGATGCGCCTGGCCAGGCGCCTGTCGGAGTCGAGCCTCGGCGGCAAGGTGTTCTTCTGCAACTCGGGCGCCGAGGCCAGCGAGGCGGCGATGAAGCTCGTGCGCAAGGCTCGCGCCGGCGGCGACGTCGTGGTCGTCCACGGGGCCTTCCACGGGCGCACCTACGGAGCCCTGTCGGCGACGCCGCAGGAGGCCAAGCAGGCGCCGTTCGCGCCGCTGGTCCCCGGCTTTCGCGCGGTCGCGCCCGACCCGGACGAGCTGCGCGCGGCGGTCGACGCGCGCACGGCGGCGGTGCTGCTCGAGCCGATCCAGGGCGAGAGCGGCGTGAACGTGCTCTCCGCCGAGCTGCTCGCGGCCGCGCGCGAGGCGTGCGACGAGCACGGCGCGGCGCTCGTGTTCGACGAAGTGCAGTGCGGCATGGGCCGCACGGGCACGCTGTGGGCATACGAGCAGACGGGCGTGCGGCCCGACGCGATGACCGTCGCCAAGGCGCTCGGCGGAGGCCTGCCGATCGGCGCGCTCGTCACCGGCGAGCAGCTCGCCGACGTGCTCGCGCCGGGCGATCACGGCTCGACGTTCGCGGGCGGGCCGGTGATCGCGAGCGCCGCGCTGGCCGCGCTCGACGTGACAGACGATCCCGCGCTGCTCGGGCGCGTGCGCGAGCTCGGGCAGCGCCTGGCCGCGGGCCTGGAGGCGGTGCCCCACGTCCGCAGCGTGCGCGGGCGCGGGCTGATGCTCGCGTGCGAGCTGGACGTGCCCGCGCCGGAGGTCGTGCGCCGGGCGCTGCTCGAGCAGCGGCTCGTGCTCAACGCCACCGGACCCACCACCCTGCGACTGCTGCCGCCGCTGATCGTCACCGAGGCGGAGGTGGACGAGGCGCTCGCGCGACTCGCCGACGCCATGGAGGGTTGAGCGATGCGCCGCGAGCTGGCGGACGGCTTCGAGCTGGACGACGACCCGGGACGCATCGACGTGGATGCGGTGCACGCGTTCATCAGCGGCGAGTCCTACTGGGGCAGGGGCCGCTCGCGCGAGCGCGTCGAGCGCGCGATCGGCGGCTCGAGCAGGGTCCTCGGGCTGTATCGCGGCAGCGAGCAGGTGGGCTTCGCCAGAGCCGTCTCCGACGGTGTGATCGTCGCCTACCTCGCCGACGTGTACGTGCTGGGCGCCTACCGCGGCCGCGGGCTGGGACTGGAGCTCGTGCGCGAGATGGTCGACGGGGAGGGGGCCGGTGAGGTGCGCTGGCTGCTGCACACGGCCGACGCCCAGGGCCTGTACGCGAAGCTCGGCTTCAGCGAGGACCGTCCCGCCTACCCGCTGATGGAACGCGGGCGCATGCCCGGCGCGGGCGACCGCGCGGCTCCGTCCCAGCCGCAGTAGCCTTCGCCGACCGTGAGCCGCGAGCAGCAGATCCCGACCGTCCGCACCGCCTCCTACGAGGCCGACCCCGAGCACGTCCACCGCGTGCTGCTGCTGTATTCCGGCGGCCTGGACACGAGCGTGATGCTGAAGTGGATCCAGGACTCCTACGGCGCGGAGGTCGTGTGCCTGACCGTCAACCTCGGCCAGCCCGGCGAGGACTACGAGGTGATCGAGGGCAAGGCGATGCAGCTGGGCGCGCTCGAGTGCCATGTGGTCGACGCCCGCGAGCAGTTCGCGCACGAGTACCTCGCGCCGGCGATCCGGGCGAACGCCCTCTACGGCGGCGGCTACCCGCTGTTCACCGCGCTCGGGCGCCCGCTGATCGCAAAGCTCGCGGTCGACTACGCGCGCAGCAGCGGCTGCGACACGATCGCCCACGGCTGCACCGGCAAGGGCAACGACCAGGTGCGCATCGAGGCGACGATCGCCACGCTCGCGCCCGAGCTGAAGGTGATCGCGCCGGTGCGCTCCTGGCAGATGGGGCGCGAGGAGGAGATCGCCTACGCGCGCGAGCACGGGATCCCGATCAAGGGGGGAGCGGAGGTCACCCCGTACTCGATCGACGACAACCTCTGGGGGCGATCCTCGGAGGGACGCTGGATCGAGGATCTCGAGCACGCGCCCGACGACGACGTCTTCCAGCTCGTCACCCGGCCCGAGCAGGCGCCGGACGAGCCCCAGCAGATCGAGCTGGGCTTCGAGCGCGGCATCCCGGTGGCGCTCGACGGCGAGCGCCTGCAGCTGGTCGAGCTGATCGAACGCGTCGCGGAGATCGCCGCGCGCCACGGCGTCGGCATCGTCGATCACATCGAGGACCGCATCGTCGGCCTGAAGGTGCGCGACATCTACGAGGTCCCCGCCGCGGCGATCGTGCTGCCCGCCCACCAGGAGCTCGAGCGGCTCGTGTGCACGATCCACCAGAACCAGTTCAAGCCCGAGCTCGACCGCCAGTGGGCCTACCTCGTCTACGCCGGGCTGTGGTGGGAGCCGCTGCGCGGCGACCTCGACGCGTACATGGAGCGCGTCAACGAGCGCGTCACCGGCACGATCGGCGTCAAGCTCTACAAGGGTCACGCGCGCGTGGTCACGCGCTCCTCGCCAAACGCCGTCTACGACGCGAGCCTCGCGTCCTTCTCCGAGTCCGGCGGGCTGTTCTCGCAGACCGCCTCGCCCGGGTTCATCGAGCTGTGGTCGCTGCAGTCGCGCATGGCCTGGCGCCTGCGCAACTCGCAGGACAGCTGAGAGGCCGAGCCGTCTGCTCTCGCGGGCGCGACGCGCTCGGGGCCCTCGCAGCGGTGAGCGCCTGGGCGTCCGCCCCGACCACTACCGTGGCCCTCGACGTGATGGCAGAGGGAAGCGAGACCCCCAACGGGGGACAGGGCCAGGGCCCGCCACGCCGCGGCGAGGGCGACCTGTTCGCCGAACGGAGAGCGCGACGGGCGGCCGAGAGCGGCGAGATCGCGCTGACGCGCCGCGCTGAGGCTGCGGAGGCGACCGTGCAGACGCTCGAACGCCACGTCGCCAGCCTGCAGCAGCGCCTGCGCGAGGCCGAGGAGGATCGCCTGCGGCTGGAGGAGCTGCTCGAGGCCGAGCGGGCGGCCGCGCACGAGCGCGAGCACGAGCTGCGGCGCGTCAAGCAGCGCGAGTACGCCGAGCAGCAGCTGCGCGTGGAGGCCGAGGAGCGGATGCTGAGCCTCGACCGCGAAAGTCGTGTGGAGGTCGAGCTGCTGAGCGCGCGCCTGAGCGCGAGCGAGGACGGCGCGCGCGAGCTCGCGCGGCGCTTGGAGGACGTGCAGCGGCTGCTCGCGGAGGCCGAGCAGGAGACCGCCGCCGAGCGCGTCGCGGTGCGGCGCTCAGAGCAGGATCTGCAGGCGCGGATGAGCGATCTGGAGCGCCGCGCGCTCGAGATCCAGCGTGGTCTCGACGCCGAGCGCACAGCGCGCGAGCGCTCGGAGCGAGCGCTCGAGAGCATGCGCGAGGGTCACCGCCGCATGGAGCTGCTGCTGGACGAGATGAAGGGCCTCGTCTCCCGCGTGAGCGCCGCGCTCGACGCCGAGCCGAGGGCGCCGACCGTCGGCCAGCCGGTCCCGCCCCTCGCCCCCGAGGCGCGCGGGGCGGACATGGCGGACGCGCTGGCCGCAGCGGTCGAGCGCCTGCGCGCCCGCGCGGAGGCGGCCGCGCCGGCCGGCGAGCAGGCTGCGGCCGAGGAGCGGACTGAGGCTCGGGCCGGCGAGCAGGCCGGTGAGCAGGCCGGCGCACGCGCCCCCGGGGCAGCCCCGCCGGCGCGCGAGGCGCCCGTCCACGCCGCGCGCGTCGTGCAGCGTCTGCCGGTGGCCGAGCACCCGCCGCACAAGCACAGCATGTCGTGGGTGGCGCGCCGACGGATGAAGCGCAAACAGCGGCGTGAGCTGCGCGGCGAGTGATCTCATCCGCCGCCCCGGCGCCTAGCATGCAGTGCCCGTGAGCAGCTGCACCTGCGCCCATCTCCACGTCCACTCCGAGTACTCGCTGCTCGACGGCGCGTGCAAGATCGACGCGCTGGCGGAGCGCGCGGCGCGCTTCGACCAGCCGGCCCTGGGACTCACCGACCACGGCGTGATGAACGGCGCGGTCGAGCTGTACAAGGCATGTGCCGAAGCACGGCATCAAGCCGATCATCGGCTGTGAGATCTACCTGGTCGACGACCACTTGATGAAATCCGCCGCCCACCCGGACCGAGCGCAACCACCTGACGCTGCTCGCCGCCGACGACGAGGGCTACCGCAACCTCGTCAAGCTCTCCTCGGCGGGCTTCCTGGAGGGCCTGCAGCGAGGCAAGCCGACCGTCGACCTCGCCCAGGTCGAGCGCCACGCCGGCGGGGTCATCGCGCTCACGGGCTGCCTGGCCTCGCGCTTCTGCCAGCGCCTGCTCGAGGATCGCGAGCAGGACGCGCGGGCCCACGCCGACGATCTGCTGCGCGTGTTCGGCGCCGAGAACGTGTACTTCGAGGTCCAGAAGAACGGCCTCGCGCCGCAGGACAAGTGCAACGAGGGCATCGTGCGGATCGCGCGGGAGCTCGGCGGCAGCCTCGTGGGGACCGGCGACGTGCACTATCTGCGCCGCGAGGACTACGACCACCACACGGCGCTGCTGTGCGTGCAGACCAAGAGCACGATCGCGGCGCCGAAGCTGACGTTCGACACCAACGAGTTCTACCTGCGCGACAGCGAGGAGATGGCCAGCGCGTTCGCCGAGTGGCCGGAGGCGATCGCCAGCACGCTCGAGATCGCCGAGCGCTGCGACGTCGAGATCGAGCTCGGCAAGCAGCTGATCCCGCGCTACCCGACGCCCGACGGCAGCGACCGAGCGCGAGTACCTGCGCGCGCGCGTGCTGGAGGGCCTGCGCGCACGCTACGGCGACCCGCCGCCGGCCGCGGCGCTCGAGCGCGTGGAGATGGAGCTCGACGTGATCGACCGGATGGGCTTCAACGCCTACTTCCTGATCGTCTGGGACTTCGTCAAGTTCGCCAAGGACAACGGCATCGCGGTCGGCCCCGGCCGCGGCTCGGCGGCCGGCTCGATCGTCTCCTACTGCCTGGCGATCACCGACGTCGACCCGCTCGAGCTACGACCTGCTGTTCGAGCGCTTCCTGAACCCCGAGCGCGTGTCGATGCCGGACATCGACATCGACTTCTCGGTGCGCGGACGCGAGCGCGTGATGCAGTACGTGACCGAGAAGTACGGCCGCGAGTCGGTCGCGCAGATCGTCACCTTCGGCAAGATGTTCCCGCGCGCGGCCACGCGCGACGCCGCGCGCGTGCTCGGCTACGACTACGGCGCCGGCGACCGCCTCGCGAAGCTGATCCCCGACCCGATCATGGGTCGCTGCGCCGTCGTTCGAGGAATGCCTGAAGCCCGGGCAGCCGCTGCGCAAGGCCTGCGACGAGGACCCGACGGCGAAGCAGATCATCGGCGTCGCGCAGGGCCTGGAGGGGATCGTGCGCAACTCCTCGATCCACGCCGCCGCGGTGGTGATCGCCGACCGCCCGCTGACCGACATCGTGCCGCTGCAGCTGGCCGACGCCGGCACCGACGAGAACGGCGAGCGCAGCTTCCGCATGGTCACGCAGTTCTCGATGAAGCCGATCGAGGAGATCGGCCTGCTGAAGATGGACTTCCTCGGCCTGCGCAACCTCGACGTGATCGAGGACGCGCTCGACATCATCGAGCGCTCGACCGGCGAGCGCCCGGACATGGACGACGCTCCCGCTCGACGACGCGGCGCACGTATGAGATGCTCGCGCGCGGCGACTCGATCGGCGTGTTCCAGTTCGAGTCCGAGGGCATGCGCGAGGCGCTGAAGAAGGTGCGCCCGGACGAGTTCGACGACCTCGTCGCGCTCGACGCGCTCTATCGGCCCGGGGCGATGGACCAGATCCCGGTGTACGCGAGGGGCAAGCACAACCCGCAGGCGATCTCCTACCCCGACGAGCGCCTGCGCCCGATCCTCGAGTCCTCCAAGGGCGTGATCCTCTACCAGGAGCAGGCGATGCAGATCGCCAAGGAGCTCGCCGGCTTCTCGGGCGCCAAGGCGGACGACCTGCGCAAGGCGATCGGCAAGAAGAACCGCGCAGGCGATGGCGGCGCTGAAGCCCGAGTTCGTCGAGGGCTGCCGCGCGTCGGGCACGAGCACCGAGGTGATCGAGTTCCTGTGGCAGACCAACGAAAAGTCGGCCGACTACTCGTTCAACAAGTCCCACGCCGCGTGCTACGGGCTGATCGCCTACCGCACGGCGTGGCTGAAGGCCAACCACACAGCCGAGTACATGGCGGCGCTGATCTCCTCGGTGATGTCGACCAAGGACAAGGTGCCGTTCTTCGTCGCCCGCTGCGAGGAGATGGGCATCGAGATCCTGCCGCCCGACGTCAACCTCTCCGACCACGAGTTCACCGTCGGCGCCGGCGGCGGCGAGGAGGGCGCGATCGGCAACATCCGCTTCGGCCTGGACGCCGTCAAGGGCGTCGGCTACCAGGCGGTCGAGGCGATCAAACGCGCGCGCGAAGGATCCCCGGCCGCGCGCGCGTTCACGTCGCTGTGGGACTTCTGCGAGCGCGTCGACAGCCGCGCGGTCAACAAGAAGGCGATCGAGGCGCTGATCAAGTGCGGCGCGTTCGGCTCGACCGGCGCGACCCGCAAGGGGATGCTCGCAGTCCTGGAGAAAGCGCAGGCCGCCGGCCAGAAGACCCAGCAGGACGCGCAGATCGGCCAGGGCTCGATCTTCGACCTGCAGGCAGACGCGCCCGGCGGCGCGCGCTCGGACTCCGCGGACGCGCTGGCGGCGCTCGCGCAGGCCGGCCACCCGCCGATCCCCACCGAGGAGTTCGAGCAGGCCGAGCTGCTGGCGGTGGAGAAGGAGGCGATCGGCCTGTTCGTCTCCGCGCACCCGCTCAAGCCGCTGCGCGACGCGCTGCGCGCGCGCGTCGACTGCCCGCTGGCGGCGCTCGACGGATCGCCGCGACAAGGACTGGGTGACGGTCGGCGGGATCATCACCGAGGCCAAGCGCATCCGCACGCGCAACGGCGACCACATGATGTTCGCGACGCTCGACGACCTCGAGGGCGCGGTCGAGGTGCTCGTGTTCGGCAAGGCGCTGGCCGAGCACGAGGCCGCGCTGCGCGCGTCGACGAGGTGGCGCTCGGTGACAGGGCCGAGGTCGTCGACCACAAGGAAGCCGGCAAGACCTGCGTGGTGGTGCAGAGCGTCGAGGAGTTCGCGCCCTGCGAGGAGGAGATCGAGCAGCGCGCGGGCGCAGGCCAAGCGCGCGCTCCGCCGCGACCGCCGCCGCGCTCGCCCAGCCGCGTGCACCTGCGCGTCGCCGCCGCCGCCCTCCCGCGAGGGCGCGATCGAAGAGCTCAAGCAGATGATCGAGGAATCGCAGCGGCCCGGCCGAGGTGATCGTTGGACATCGTTCACAGCGACGGCACGCGTAGCGTCTGCGCCTGGGCGAGAGCTATCGCGTGCGCCACACGCCCACGCTGCGCGCGGAGCTCGAAAGCGCGCTGCCCGGCCGAGCGCTGCGCCGGCCGCCTCGCTGCAGCGGCCGCCGCCGCGACGGCTGAGCCGCCGCCGCTCAGGCGCGCGCGGCCAGCCCCGCTCGCGCAGCGCCATCGCGAGCGCGACTTCCTCGCGCGATGGCGCCCTCGCGGTTCTCCCCGGGCGTCTCCAGCACGCACGGCAGCCGCTGCAGCCCCGGCGCGGACAGGAACGCCGCGCAGCCCTCCTCGCCGAGCTCGCCCGCGCCGATGTTCGCGTGACGGTCGCGGTTCGAGCCGAGCGGCGTCTGCGAGTCGTTGAGGTGCAGCGACCCGACGCGTCCGCGCCCGATCTGCTGCGCGACCTCGCGCTGTAACCGCCGCCATGCCCGGCGGGCGTGCGGATGTCATAGCCGGAGGCGAACAGGTGGCAGGAGTCCAGGCACACGCCCAGCCGCTCGCCGCCCCCGGCCGCCTCCATCAGCGCCGCCAGCTCCTCGATCGAGCGTCCCGAGCGTCCCGCCGGCGCCGGCGGTGTTCTCCAGGTGCAGCTGGACAGCCCTCGCTCTCGGCCAGCGCCTCGCTGATCGTCGCGCCCGGCGCGGTCGATCGCCTGCGCGACGATCGCCCGTCTTGGCCGAGCCGGGGTGCAGCACGACCGCCGGCGGCGCCGATCGCCGCGGCCCACTCGCAGCGAGTTGGTCAGCGAGACGAGCGATTTGGCGCGGATGTCGGCGTCCTCGCTCGCGCAGTTGAGCAGGTACACGGCGTGGATCAGCACCGCGTCGATCGGGCTCGCCGCCATCGCCTCGCGGAAGGCGCGCGATGTCCTCCTCGCCGTAGACGGTCGGCCGCCACATGCGCGGCGACTGGTTGAAGATCTGGATCGCTCGGCAGCCGCGCTGCACGCCGCGCTCGATCGCCTTCGGCAGGCCGCCGGCGGGAGAGACGTGCGCTCCGATCAGCATCCCGGTGTCACGGGGTCGGCTGTGAATAGCATGGCATCGATCTTATGAGGGTTCGCTTCGCACCATCTCCCACCGGCGCGCTGCACATCGGCGGCGCGCGCACGGCGCTGTTCAACTGGCTGCTCGCCCGCCACGCCGGCGGCGAGCTTGTGCTGCGCATCGAGGACACCGACCGCGAGCGCTCGACGCCGGAGAACGTCGAGCAGATCCTCGACGCGCTGCGCTGGCTGGAGCTCGACTGGGACGAGGGCCCGATCCTCCAGACCGAGCGCACGCCGCGCCACCGGGAGGCGCTGCAGGCGCTGCTCGACGCCGGGCACGCCTACCACTCGCACCGCCACCGCCGAGGACGTGGCAGGCTACAAGCGCGTCCACGGCGCCGAGCGCGGATTTCGCGGCGAGGCGACGGAGAGCGAGGGCGCGGTGCGCCTGCACGTGCCCGACGAGGGCGCGACCGTCGTGCACGACGTGATCCGCGGCGACACGCGCTTCGAGCACGTCGCACCTCGACGACCCGGTGATCGCGCGCGCCGACGGCTCCGTGCTCTACAACTTCGCGGTCGCGATCGACGATCTCGACGCCGGCATCACGCACGTGGTCCGCGGCGAGGACCACCTCTCCAACACGCCCAAGCAGCTGCTCGTGCTGGAGGCCGCGCGCGCGCCGGCTTCGGCGCGCAGGCGCCGCTGCCCGCGTACGCGCACCTGCCGCTGCTGCACGGCCCGGACGGCAAGAAGCTCTCCAAGCGCCACGGCGCCGCCTCGGTGCAGGAGCTGCGCGACGCGGGCTACCTGCCGGAGGCGGTCCGCAACTACCTCGCGCTGCTCGGCTGGGGCTCGGGCGACGATGCGACGGTGCTCTCGACCGAGGAGCTCGTCGAGCGCTTCACGCTCGAGCGGGTCAGCCGCAACCCTGCGCGCTTCGACGAGGTCAAGCTGCGCTGGCTGAACGGCCTGCTACGTGCGCGAGCTGCCGGTCGATGAGCTGACCGAGCGCCTGCAGGCGTTCACCGGCGCGCAACGGGCTGCGCGAGGCGGCGCGCGATCAGCCAGGAGAAGATCCAGACGCTCGCCGACTTCTGGCCGCTCGCCGGTCCGCTGCTCGACGGCCCCGTCGAGGACGCCGAGGCGCGCGAGCGCTGGCTCGACGAGAACGGCCGCGCGGCGCTCGCGGACGTCCGCGACGCGCTCGCGCAGGGCGCCGAGCTTCGACGAGGCGAGCGTCGAGCGGGCGCTGAGAGGCGTGATCGAGGCGCGCGCCGCCAAGCCGCGCGAGGTCTACCAGCCGCTGCGCGTGGCGCTCACGGGCACGACCATCTCGCCGGGGATCTTCGAGAGCGTCGCGCTGCTCGGGCGCGAGGAGACGCTGCGGCGGATCGACCGCGCGCTCGCCGGCGGCGGATTGCAGCTCAGTGTTTCCCCGTAAATGTTTGCGCGGGGAATGCCGATAGGGCCATAAGTCGGAATCACGGCTCCGAGCCGGCGAACCCAAGGAAGGGGTCAAGAAGGCATGCAGGCAACCGCCGCAGCGAAGAAGCTGTCCGCAGCGAACAAGCTGAGCACAGCCAAGAAGGGCACTGAAGCGAACGCGCCGACGCCGGCGAAGAAGTCGAGCAGCGCCGCATCCTCCCAGGTCCAGCGACGCCCGCACGCCTCCGCGACCGGCTCGGGAGAGCGCCACCAGAACGAGGGCCACGGCCGGCGCCTGACGATGGCGTTCGAGGCGCTCGAGGCGTTCCCGGCGCTGGCGGAGTCGCGCGACCGCCTGCTCGCGGTCGTCTCCAAGGACCACGTCGCCACCGCCGACGTCGTCTCCGCGGTCGAGTCCGACGTCGCCCTGATCATCGCCGTCCTGCGCCTCGCCAACCGCGCTTTGCGAGGGCCGCGCGCGCGTCGAGACCGCGGTCGACGGCGGTCGAGGTCCTCAGCCCGCAGACGGTGCAGGCGGTCGCCAACCGGATGCGCACGTTCGACTTCTTCGAGCGCGCGAGCGTGTGGGACGCGGCGCCCGAGCGCTTCCGGCTGCACGCGCTCGCCACCCAGCACGCCGCCGACCGCATCGCCACGCGAGGTCGGCTACGAGAACCGCGACCGCCTGACGGTGACGAGCCTGCTGCACGACATCGGCAAGCTGGTGCTGCTGCACGCCTACCCCGGCTATCCCGTCGCAGGTCCACCGCGGCGCGCGCACGCCCGAGGAGCGCGTCCACCAGGAGCGTCGCGAGCTGGGCGTCGACCACGCGCTGGTGGGCGGCGTGCTCGTCCGCCGCTGGGGCCTGCCCGGCGTCGCTGGCGACGCCGATCGAGCGCCACCACAACCCCGACGTCGAAGGCGAGGCCGCGTTCATCCGCCTGGCGGACATGCTCGCCCACTACGAGCAGGGCGGGCGCGTGTCGCCGACGGAGATGCTGCGCACCGCGCGCAGCATCGGCCTCGGGCCCGACGAGCTCGGCGCGTGATGTACGAACTGCCGAGCCCCTCCAGCCAGCGCCAGCGCCACGTCGACCCGTGCCCGCTGTCGGGCGGGAGCTGGGCGTGCTCCAGCGCCTGGCCGAGGGCAAGGTCTACAAGCAGATCGCCCACGAGCTGACGCTCTCGACGAGCACGGTGCGCACGCATCTGCACAACATCTACGGCAAGCTCGGCGCCGTCGACCGCGCGCAGGCCGTTCTCATCGCGAACGAGCGCGGCTGGCTCTAGAGGACGGCCTCTGCACTGCGCGATACCGCGTCCTCCCTCGCTCGTGTGCGCAGCACACTTCGCTCAGTGCGTCCTTGTCTCGCTTGCCCAGAGACCGTCCTAGACGCTCCGTTGCGTAGCATCGCGCGGTGACGCGGTAATGATCTCGATCACCAGCAAGTCCCCATACGCCGTGCTCGCGCTCGCGGAGCTGGCTCGCAGCCAGGGCACCGAGCCGGTGCCGATCGGCGAGCTGGCGCGCAGGCGCGACGATGCCCGTGCAGTTCCTCGAGCAGCTGTTCGCGGTGCTGCGCCGCGCCGGGATCGTCAGCTCGCAGCGCGGCGTGAAGGGCGGCTACCGCTTCGCGCGCGAGCCGTCCGACGATCACGGTGCTGGAGGTCGTCGAGCTGCTCGACGGCCCGCTCGGACGCGACGCCCAGGGGGTGTTCGCCGACGCCGCGCAGGCGGCGCGCAGGGTGCTAGAGCAGACGACGATCGCGGACGTGATCGAGCGCGAGATGCGCGACGCCGGCGCGAGCATGTACCACATCTGACCAAACGGGCGCTGCGCCTGGCTGGTCAGCCGGCCAAGATTTGGCTTGGCTATTGACTTCACCCGGCGTACGTGTAGCCTTCGTCAAGGTAATGTGATGGTGGAGATGAGACAGTCGGTACGCGCGCGTTGTGCGCGTCCGGGCTCGTCGGTGGCGACTATGGAGGGTTGCAAGTGCTCGGGCCGGCCGTCGTTCTGCGCATAACGCAAGGGGATTCCCGATGACCGGGCGCGTCGCGCTCGCCGCGAGGGGGCTTTCATGGCGCCAGCTTTCGCTGGCCGCGCTGCTGTCGCTGCTGCTGGCGGCGGGGCTGTCGCAGTATCTGCGCGCGCATGCGGGCGCCTCCTCGGCGTCGGTGAGCGCGAGCGGCGCCTCGCGCGACGCGCTGGCCGATCTCTCGCCGGCGGAACGCGCGTCGATCTCCGCCTCGATCGGGGCCGCGGAGCGCGCATACCACTTCCAGGCCGCGCCGGACGGCTTTCGGGCAGCCAACCCGCGCCAGCACCTGGGCATCGGCGTCGATCGCTCGGGGGCGCTGCTTCGCGCGCGCGGCCTCCAGCTCGGCCTGAGCCTGCGCGCGGCCGGCTACGGCGGCTCGCTGCGCGCGGTGGGCGCGGCGCGGCCGAGCGCGCACGCCAACAGGGCGACGTTCGCGCACGGGGGGATCGCGGAGTGGTACGTGAACGGCCCGCTCGGCCTCGAGCAGGGCTTCACGATCGCGCGCCCGACGGCGACCGCGGCCACCGGGCCGCTGACGCTCGCGATCGCGCTGTCGGGGAACGCGCGCGCGTCGCTGGCGGCGGGCGGGCAGAGCGTGATGTTCAGCGGTCCGCACGGCGGCTCGTTGCGATACGGGGGCCTGAGCGTGAGCGACGCGAGCGGGCGGACCCTGCACAGCTGGATCGCTCTCCAAGGCGGGGAGCTGCTGCTGCGCGTCGACGCCGGCGGCGCGCGCTTTCCCCTGCGCGTCGATCCAGCCATCGAAGAAGAAACGCCGGAAACGACGCTCCCCTCGTCCGGCAACGCGGGCGAAGGCGCCGGCCTGAGCGTCGCGCTGTCCGCTGACGGGAAACACGCCCTGGTCGGCGCGCCCGACCAGGAATCCGCGGGCGGCGCGGTGTGGGTGTTCACGCGCGTGGGCTCGGGCCCGGCATGGGCGAGGACCTCCGAGCTCACCGTCCCGGTGGCCGAAGGCGAATCGAGCGAATGCGTGGAAGCCTCGGAAGAAGAACCGGCCGAGGGTGGCAACGAATGCGGCTTCGGGCGGAGCGTCGCGCTCTCGGCCGACGGCGATACCGCCCTGGTGGGAGCTCCGCGGGTGAACGTGCAGGTGGCTGCCAAGGATCCAGGAGAGCCCGGTGAAACCGAAGAAGTGACGCACGCAGGCGCGGCCTGGGTCTATACGCGTGCGGGATCCGGCTGGACCGGCACGGAGCTGGTCAGCCCGGAACCGGCGCACGGGGGTCACTTCGGGCGGAGCGTCGCATTGGCGGGGAACGGTGAAACGGCGCTCGTGGGGGCGCCCGGCGAGCACGCGGGCCATGGTCGCGCGTGGGTGTTCACGGGCTCGGGCTCGAGCTGGGCGGCGCAGGGCGGGGCGCTCATGGGATCCGGGGAGGAAGGCGAAGGGCGCTTCGGCCACAGCGTCGCGCTTTCGGCGGACGGCGAAGTCGCGCTGATCGGCGCACCCGCCGACGACCATGACCTCGGGGCCGCGTGGGTGTTCGGACGCTCGGGGTCTGAATGGATCGAACAGGCTCCCAAGCTGACGGACGGCGGCGAAGGCCCCGAAGGACGTTTCGGCTACAGCGTCGCGCTCTCCGAAGACGGCGCCACCGCGCTCGTGGGCGCCGCCCGCGTCGACAACGACACGGGCGCCGCGTGGGTGTTCACGCGGTCCGGTCCGAGCTGGAGCCAGCCGGGATCGAAGCTCGTGGGCAAGGGCGAAGGGGGCGAACAGTTCGGCTACAGCGTGGCGCTTGCCGCCAGCGGCAACAGCGCGATCGTTGGTGCCCCGCACTGGAAGGACACGCTTGGAACGGCATGGCTGTTCCAACGTTCGGGGGCCGGCTGGGGCGCGGCCGTGAGACAGCTCAAGGGCGGTAGCAAGGAGGCCGGCAGGGCGCTGTTCGGCGCGAGCGTGGCGATGTCTCCCGATGATGGGGAAACGGTGCTCGTCGGCGGACCCAACGAAGACAAAAGAGCTGGGGCGGCGTGGGTGTTCGGCCCGGGGCCGTCGGTGGAATGTGTCGAATCACTCGAATCGCATGAATGCGAACCAGCCAAGCTCTCCGAACACGAACACAAACCTGCCAAGGGCTCGACCGAAGGCGGCACGTCGGTCACGATCTATGGCGGTCACCTGGCGGGAGCGACGGCAGTTCGCTTCGGCACGAGCGAGGCCACGAGCTTCGAAGTGCACTCAGCGGGGTCAACGGAATCGATCACGGCTGTCTCCCCCCCGGGACGGGCACGGTCGACATCACGGTGGAAACCCCTTTCGGCACGAGCGCTACGGGCGAATTCGATCGGTTCATGTACGTGCCGCCGGCTCACAAAAAGAACGAACACCCGAACGGAGGCGGCAACGACAACGGCGGAGGAGGGCCACCCAACGGCTCGTCCAATGAATCGTCCGGCAGCCCTGGCACCGGCGCCGCCCAGACGGTGCTCGCCGCCGGGCCGATCTCGGGCGGCGCGTGCGGCGCATCGCTGATCAGCAAGAAGATCGCGGTGCAGCCCAACCACCGCGCGCTGTTCAGGCTCCTGGGCACCGGCGCGGGCAACTGCAGCGGCAAGCTCAGGCTGCGGGTCAAGCTCAAGCTCGGGCACGGGCGCTTCAAGCTGAAGACGATCGGCACTGCGATCTTCTCGATCTCGGCCGGCAGGCGGGTGACCGTCAGCGTCAAGCTGAACGCGGCCGGGCGGGCTCTGCTGCAGGCCGACCACGGCCGGCTGAACGCGAGCCTGCTGCTCGTCAAGCAGTCGCCGGCGCCATTCGTGTCGCGCACAGCCAGCGTGCGCCTGGCGCGCCAGCGTCCGAAGGCGAAGACCAAGTCGAAGTAGGCGCCCAGCGCACGCTGGCCACCGCGCTTCAGAGCAGGCGGGCGCCTCGCCGGCTGCACTATTGTCGTGGCGGCCATGTCGCGAATTCCGATCAACATTGCCGACTTGGTCGGCGCCACCCCGTTGGTGGCGCTGCCGCGGATGCTCGAGGGCACGCCGGCGGCCGAGAACGGCGTCGAGCTGTTCGCGAAGCTCGAGGCTTTCAACCCGGGCGGGAGCGTCAAGGACCGCATCGGCGTGGCGATGATCGAGGCCGCGGAGGCCGAAGGCCGGATCGAGCCGGGGCGTACGACTGATCGTCGAGGCGACCAGCGGCAACACCGGGATCGCGCTGGCGTTCGTGTGCGCGGCCAAGGGCTACGAGCTCGTGCTGACGCTCCCACAGGGCATGAGCCGCGAGCGCGAGAGCCTGCTGCGGCTGTACGGCGCGCGCGTCGAGATCACCGAGTCGCTCGGCGGCATGGGCGAGGCGGTGGCGGCGGCGCGGGCGATGGCGCGCGAGGCGGACGTGTTCCTGCCCGACCAGTTCTCCAACCCCGCCAACCCCGAGATCCACCGGCGCACCACCGGACCGGAGATCGAGCGGGCGCTGGACGGCCGCGTCGACGTGTTCGTCGCGGGCGTGGGCACCGGCGGCACGATCACCGGCGTCGGGCGAGTACCTGCGCGAGCGCGCCAACCCGAGCCTGCGGGTGGTCGCGGTCGAGCCGGCGCGGCTCGGCGGTGCTGTCGGGCGGGCCGCCCGGTCCGCACCGCATCCAGGGCATCGGCGCGGGCTTCGTCCCGCCGGTGCTCAACCGCGAGCTGATCGACGAGGTCATCGCGGTCAGCGACGACGACGCGATCCAGACCGCCTGGAGCTGCGCCAAGCGCGCCGGGCTGCTCGCCGGCATCTCCTGCGGCGCCGCGCTGTGGGCAGGCGCTGCAGGTCGCCGCGCGCCCGGAATCCGAGGGCAAGCGGATCGTGGTGATGATGCCCGACTCCGGCGAGCGCTACATCTCGCAAGCCGTTCTTCGCACCGTGACGATCCGGTTGCGTGGTCAACCATCTGCACCGTTGCCCGCTACGCTGTGTGCAATGGCCGGCTTCGGGCAGCTCGCGACGGTCGTCAAGGAGGTCCGGCGCGACGTGCTCGCAGCGCGCGACCGCGATCCCGCCGCGCGCGGTGTCGCGCCGGTCGAGATCCTCGCGACGTGGCCCGGCATCCACGCGCTGCTCGCCTACCGCGTCGCGCACGCGCTGAAGCTCGCCGGCGTGCCGGTGGCTGCCGCGCGCGATCGTCGACTGCTCACGCGCGCGCTCACCGGGCATCGAGATCCATCCGGCCGCGCGCATCGGCCAGGGCCTGTTCATCGACCACGGCGCGGGCGTGGTGATCGGCGAGACGGCCGAGATCGGCGACGACGTGACGCTCTACCAGGGCGTCACGCTCGGCGGCACCGGCTTCGCCACCGGCAAGCGCCATCCGACCGTGCAGGACAACGTCACGATCGGCTCCGGCGCCAAGCTGCTGGGGCCGATCACGATCGGCCACGGCGCGAAGATCGGCGCCAACAGCGTCGTGATCACCGACGTGCCGCCGAACTCCACGGTCGTCGGCAACCCCGGCCATCCGGTCCGCGTCGACGGCCGCCGCGTCGAGGGTCCCGACGCCGACTGGATCCACCTGCCCGACCCGATCGCCGAGGCGATCCAGGCGCTCTCCAGCCGCATCGCGCACGCTCGAACGGATGGTCGCCGAGCTCTCGGACGCCGAGCCGGCGCCGGCGGCGGAGGTCAGGCCGCTGCGGACGGTCAGGGGCCCCAACCCCGCGGGCGGCTGACCGGCGCCTCGCCGTCCCTGGCGGTGTCCTCGGTCGCTCGCGTGCCAAGCACGCCACGCTCCCTGCGTCCTGGCCAGGAACGGCGATCCGCCGGCCAGATCAGTCGCCCGCGCCCGCATCTATGCTGGGGAATCGATGCCCGATAACCCCCATGCCGAGCACCTGCAGGAGCTGTTGGAGGACCTGAACGAGCCCCAGCGCGAGGCGGTGACGCACGGCGAGGGGCCGCTGCTGATCCTGGCGGGCGCGGGCAGCGGCAAGACGCGCGTGCTCACGCACCGGATCGCGTTCCTGATCTACACCGACCAGGCGCAGGCCGGGGGAGATCCTGGCGATCACGTTCACGAACAAGGCCGCCGGCGAGATGCGCGAGCGGGTCGAGCGATTGCTCGGGCACAGCACGCGCGCCATGTGGGTGATGACCTTCCACGCCGCGTGCGCGCGCATCCTGCGCGCGGAGGCGCGAGCGGCTCGGCTACACGCGCCAGTTCACGATCTACGACCAGGCGGACGCGCGGCGGCTGACCAAGCGCTGGCGGACGCGGTCGGAGTCGACCCCAAGCGCTTCACGCCGGCGGCGATCCACAACCAGATCTCGGCCGCCAAGAACCGCCTGATCGACGCGGGCACCTACCGCCAGCAGGTGGGCTCCCAGTTCGAGGAGATGATCGCCGACGTCTACGACATCTACGAGCGCGACCTGCACCGCATGAACGCGATGGACTTCGACGACCTGCTGTTCAGGACGGTCAACCTGCTGGAGCTGTTCGCGGACGTCCGCGAGCGCTACACCAACGCGTTCCGCCACGTGCTCGTCGACGAGTACCAGGACACCAACCACGCCCAGTACCGCCTGCTGCAGTTGCTCGTCGGCGGCGGGCGGGCGGGCGGGAATGCCGGCGAACGCGGCGAGGCGCGACCGGATGATCGTCCCATCTACAGCGGCCCCGTCGGGCATCGCAACCTGGCGGTCGTCGGCGATGACGCGCAATCGATCTACAGTTTCCGGGGCGCCGATGTGAGGAATATCCTCGACTTCCAGGAGGACTTCCCGGATGCGCGGGTGGTCAAGCTCGAGCAGAACTACCGCTCGACAGAGACGATCCTGCGCGCGGCCAACTCGGTGATCGCGAACAACCGCGGCGGCATCGCCAAGCGGCTGTGGAGCGAGCTGGGACAGGGCGAGCAGATCCAGCTGCGCGTGCTCGACGACGAGTACGCGGAGGCGCGCTTCATCGTGGGCGAGATCCAGCGCCTGCTCGACGACGGCGCCTCACGCAGCGAGATCGCGGTGCTGTATCGCACGAACGCGCTCTCGCGGGCACTCGAGGAAACGCTCACGCGCGAGGACATGGCCTACCAGGTGATCGGCGGCACGAAGTTCTTCGAACGCGCGGAGATCAAGGACGCGATCGCGTACCTGTCGCTGATCGCCAACCCGGCGGACGTCGTGAGCTTCACGCGCGTGGTCAACTCGCCGCGGCGCGGCATCGGCCAGACATCGCTGGCGCGGGTGCTCTCCCACGCGGGCTCGCAGGACGTCACGGTGTGGGAGGCGGCCGCGGCGCCAGACCAGATCCCTGCACTGGGCGCGGCGGCGGTGAAGGCGCTGCGCCGCTTCATGGACACGATGGAGGAGCTGCGCAAGCTCGCGGGCATGCCGGCCGTCGGCCCGCCCGCAGCCGGCGGCGATGCTCCGGGCGAGGGCGGGCGGGACGATGGCGAGTCGGGCGCCGCGGAGCCGGGCGTGCCGGTGGGGGACCTGCTCGAGGCGGTGCTGTCGCAGACGGGCTACACCGAGGCGCTCGAGGCGGAGCGCACGATCGAGGCGCAGGGGCGCATCGAGAACCTCGAGCAGCTGGTGGAGGGCGCGCGCACGTTCGACGCGCAGGCGCCAGCGGGCCGGGACACGCTCGCCGCCTACCTGCAGGAGATCGCGCTCGTCGCCGACGCGGACAGTCGCAGCGACGAGGGCCTGGTGACGCTGATGACGCTTCACAACGCCAAGGGCCTGGAGTACCCGACCGTCTTCATCGCCGGCTGCGAGGAGGGCGTCTTCCCCCATTCGCGCGCTATCGACGAGGGCGGGCTGGAGGAGGAGCGGCGTCTGTTCTACGTGGGGATCACGCGCGCGATGCGCCAGCTGTACCTCACCTACGCGCGCCGGCGAGCGGTGTTCGGGGCGGCGACGTACGGCATGCGCAGCCGCTTCCTCGAGGAGATCCCCGCGGACCTGCTCGAGGAGCACGAGCAGACGCCGTTCCGCCCGGGTGCTCGCTGGTCGAGCGACGCCGGCGCGGTGACGGCGCGCCGCGGCTCCGTGCCCGGCGGCTGGCGCGGGTCCGCGGGCGCGGGGCGCCCGGCCGTGCGCGATCGCGAGGGGGCGGTGTCGCTCGCCAGCCAGTTCCGCCTCGGCGAGGATGTCGTGCACGCGGCCTTCGGCGACGGCGTCGTCACCGGTGTGGAGCCGGGCGGGGTGATCGTGGTGCGCTTCGCCGACGACGGCTCGGAGCGCAAGCTGATGGCGGAGTACGCTCCGGTCAGCCGGCGCTGAGGCGGGTGGTTCGCTGCCGGGCGCAAACACATAGCATCTGCCCATGAGCGCCACGATCATCGACGGCAAAGCGATCGCAGCGCGCGTGCGCGCGGGCGTGGCCGACGAGGTCGAGGCGTTCACCCGCGAGCTCGGGCGCGCGCCGGGGCTGGCGACGGTGCTCGTGGGCGACGATCCGGCCTCCGCGGTCTACGTGGCGGGCAAGCAGCGCGCGTGCACGGAGGTCGGCATGGTGCCGTTCGACCGGCGGCTGGCGGCGGACGCTTCGTTCGAGGACGTCGCCGAGGAGCTCGAACGCCTGAACGCCGACCGCGCGGTCAGCGGCGTGCTGCTGCAGCTGCCCGTGCCCGAGCACCTCGACGGACCCGCGCTGACGGCGCTGATCAGCCCGGAGAAGGACGTCGACGGCCTCACGCCGGTCAACGCCGGGCTGCTCTCGCTCGGGCGTCCGGGGCTGCGGCCGGCCACTCCGCTCGGGGTGATGGAGATGCTGGCCGACGTCGGCGTCGCGCTGCAGGGCGCCGAGGCGGTCGTGGTCGGGCGCTCGAACCTGTTCGGCAAGCCGATGGCACAGCTGCTGCTCGCCGAGAACGCGACCGTGACCGTGTGCCACTCGCGCACGCGCGACCTGCGCGAGGTGTGCTCGCGCGCGGAGGTGCTGATCGTCGCCGTCGGCCGAGCGCGCCTGGTCAAGCGCGAGTTCGTGCGCCCGGGGGCGGTCGTGATCGACGTCGGCATGAACCGGCTGACCCCCGAGCAGGCCGGCAACAAGAGCGGGCTCGTCGGCGACGTCGACTACGCCGAGGTCGTCGAGGTCGCCTCCGCGATCACGCCCGTGCCCGGCGGCGTCGGCCCGATGACGATCGCGCTGCTGTTGCGCAACACGCTGCAGGCGGCGCGCTACCAGGCGCAGGTCGACGCGCTGCTCGTGGACGTCGACGGGGACCTCGCATGACGCGCGCGCGATGGGGATGCGCATGAAGCTGAGGCAGCTGCGCGTGGGGGAGACGCTGGCGCTCGCGGGCGCGATCTGCGTGATCGTGTCGCTGTTCGAGCGCTCCTACGAAGGCCCCACCGGCAGCCTCGACGCGTGGAACACGTTCGGCCCGGGCGTCGTGCTGCTGCTGGTGGCCGTCTGCGCGGCGCTCGCGATGGTGCTCGCCGCGATCACCGAGCGCAGTCCCGCGCTGCCGGTTTCGACGGCCGTTTGGTGCGTGCTGGTCGGCTTCATCGCCGTGATCGCCGCGCTGGTCAGGGCGCTCGAGCGGCCCGACCATGCCACGGCGGTGTGCTTCGGCGCGTGGCTCGCGCTGGCCGGCGCCGTCGCGATCCTCGCCGGCGCGTGGCTGGCGCTGCGCGACGAACGGCCGTCGCTGTACAAGCCCGCGCGGCCTGAGCCCCGCCCGCGGCCCTAGCACTGCCGCGCGCTCCGTCAGGCCTCCGCCATCCGTGCAGGATTGGCGGCGAGGGCGGGGAACCTTGTAATAACCGATGCAATCTCCGGCCGCCGGCAGCTGGGCGGTCGGCCGCGTTCACCACGACTTTCACCACGAGTTATGGGGGGTTATCAGCAATGAGCTTCGACGTCAGCCGCGTGCGCCGCTCCGATCGGATCATCGGCGCCAGCGCGATCGCGTTTCTCATCTTCCTGTTCATCTTCAAGTGGTATGGCGGCAGCGCGAGCTCGTCGGTCGACGGCGTGAGCTTCTCGAGCAGCGCCAACGGCTGGCACACGTTCACCAACAGCCGCTGGATCTGGATCATCACGATCATCGTCGCGCTGGGCGCGGTCGCGCTCTCCGCCGGCGTGCTCCAGTTCAAGAGCCCTGTGCAGCCGGGCGTCATCGTCGCGGGCCTCGGCGCGCTCTCGGCGATCCTGATCGCCTACCGGATCGTCCATCATCCCAGCGGCGGCGCCAGCGGCTCGTTCGGCGCCGTGCACGTGTCCTACTCCTACGGCATCAAGCTCGGGATCTGGCTCGGACTGATCGCGGCCGTGGGCGTCGCCTACGGCGGCTATCTCGCCATGCAGGACGAAGGCACCTCGCTGGCGGAGGTGCGCCAGCAGGCGACTGGTGCGCTCGGCAACCTGTCGGCGGCCGCGAGCAGCGCACAGGCGCCGCCGAGCGCAGCAGCGACCGAGCCGGCCGCGCCGCCGATCCCGCCTCCGGCCGCGCCGCCGGCATCCGAGCCGCCGGGGGCCGCGCCCGCCTGAGCGCAGATCCGTCTGATCGCGCAGGGTGCCGGCAGCCGCAGGCCGGGTGCCGGCGCCCGCCTCCTGTCCGCCTGTCCGGGCGAGCGGGTGGCTACCCGTAGAATGCGCCACTGTGATCGGACGCGACGAGGTTCTGCACGTGGCCCGGCTCGCGCGTCTGGCGCTGGCCGAGGAGGAGATCGAGCCGATGGCGCGCGAGCTCTCCGCCGTGCTCGACCACGTCGCGCGGATCGGCGAGCTCGACCTGGGCGACGTCGCGCCCACCTCGCACGTCGTGGAGATGACCGGCGCGCTGCGCCCCGACGAGCCGCGTCCGTGCCTGCCGCGCGAGGTCGCGCTCGCGCAGGCGCCCGCGGTCAGCGACGACGGCTTCCTAGTCCCAAGCCCCCAAGCATGAGCGCCGACATGCTGGAGCTCTCGGCGGCGCAGGCGATCGCCGCGATCGACGCGGGCGAGCTGGACGCGGCGGAGCTGTTCGCGTTCTACCGCGAGCGCGCGATCGCGCATGGCGGCGCACTCGAGAACGGCGGCCTGAACTGCTTCACCTGGACCTCGCCGGGCGTGCCCGAGGTGCCGTCCGGGCCGCTGGCCGGCATCCCGGTGGCCGTCAAGGACCTGTTCTGCACCGAGGGGGTGCCCAGCCAGTCGGGCTCGCGCATCCTCGCGGGGTATCGGCCGCCGTATACAGCCACGGCGGTCGCGCGCCTGAGCGACGCCGGCGCGACGCTGCTCGCGAAGACCAACCAGGACGAGTTCGCCATGGGCTCCTCCACGGAGAACTCCGCGTTCGGGCCGACGCTCAACCCCTGGGACCGCGCGCGCGTGCCCGGCGGCTCCTCCGGCGGCAGCGCCGCGGCGGTCGCCGCCGGCCTCGCGCCGTGGGCGCTCGGCACCGACACCGGCGGGTCCATCCGCCAGCCCGCCGCGCTGTGCGGGATCGTCGGCCTGAAACCAACCTACGGCTCAGTGTCGCGCTACGGCATGATCGCGTTCGCCTCCTCGCTCGACCAGGCGGGGCCGCTGACACGCGACGTGACCGACGCGGCGCTGATGCTCAGGCACATGGTCGGCCGCGACGCGTGCGACGCCACCTCGCTGCAGTTCCCCGGGGAGATCGCGCTGCCCGGCGCCGAACGCCTCGACGGGGTGCGCATCGGCGTGCCGAGCGAGCTGCAGAGCTCCTCCGAGGGCGGCGCCGCGATCGAGCCGAGCGTGCGCCGGTGCTTCGAGGAGGCGCTGGCGCGCGCGGAGGACCTGGGCGCGCGCGTGCAGGAGATCTCGCTCCCGCACGCGCCGCACGCGCTGTCCGCCTACTACGTGCTCGCGCCCTCGGAGGCGAGCTCCAACCTCGCGCGCTTCGACGGCGTGCGCTATGGCCTGCGCGCCGAGGACGCCAGCGACCTGCTCGACATGTACACGCGCACCCGCCACGACGGCTTCGGCGCCGAGGTCAAGCGGCGGATCATGCTCGGCACCTACGCGCTCTCCTCCGGCTACTACGACGCCTACTACGGTCGCGCGCAGCGCGTGCGCACGAAGATCGCCGAGGACTTCGCCGCCGCCTTCGGCACGGTCGACCTGATCGCCACCCCGACCGCGCCTGGCGTTGCGTTCGAGCTGGGGGAGAAGACCTCCGATCCGTGGGCGATGTACCTGAGCGACTACTTCACCGTGCCCATGTCGCTCGCCGGCATCCCCGCGATCTCGATCCCCTGCGGACTCGGTGCGGCAGCGTCCCCGGAGGGGGAAAGCGACGGGGTGGGAAGGGCCGGTCTGCCGGTCGGCCTGCAGCTCGCCGGCCCCGCCTTCAGCGAGAGCCGGCTGCTCGACGCCGCGTACGCGCTCGAGCGGAGCATCGGCTTCGACGGCACGAGCGCCCGTGTCTGAGCCACCACGCACGCCGCCGCCGCAAGGCGGTCCTGAAGACAGCTCGTACGAGCCCGTCATCGGCCTCGAGATCCACGTGCAGCTCGCGACCGCCACGAAGATGTTCTGCGGCTGCCAGCTGTCCTTTGGCGAGCCGCCCAACACGCGCACCTGCCCGGTCTGCCTCGGCCTGCCCGGCAGCCTGCCGGTGGCCAACGAGCGCGCCGTGCACCTCGGGCTGATGATCGGCCTCGCGCTCGGCTCCGAGCTCGCGCCGCGCTCGATCTTCCACCGCAAGAACTACTTCTACCCCGACCTGCCCAAGGGCTACCAGATCTCCCAGTACGACGAGCCGCTGTGCCGCGGCGGGCGCCTCGGGGAGGTGCGCATCCACCGCGTGCACCTCGAGGAGGACGCAGCCAAGCTGATCCACGTCGGCGCCAGCGGCCGCATCCACGGCTCGGACGCCAGCATCGTCGACTTCAACCGCGGCGGCACGCCGCTCGCGGAGATCGTCACCGAGCCCGACGTGCGCTCCGCCGAGCACGCCAGCGAATGGCTGAAGCTGCTGCGCAGCACGCTGCGCCAGCTGGGGGTATCAGACGTCAACATGGAGGAGGGCTCGCTGCGCTGCGACGCCAACATCTCGCTGCGCCCCGTCGGCTCGAGCGAGCTGGGCATCAAGACCGAGCTCAAGAACATGAACTCCTTCCGCTTCATCGAACGCGGGATCAGGGCCGAGGTCGCGCGCCAGGAGAAGATCCTCGCAGGCAGGCGGACAGGTCGTGCAGGAGACGCTGCACTTCGACCCGGGGTCCGGCGCCATCACCTCGCTGCGCTCCAAGGAGGAGGCGCACGACTACCGCTACTTCCCCGAGCCCGACCTGCTTCCCGTCGCCATCGACCAGCGAATGATCGACGCCGCGCGCGCGGACATGACAGAGCTGCCCGCCGACCGCGCCGAGCGCCTCGAGCGCGAGCTGGGGTTGAGCGTCGAAAGCGCGCAGCTGCTCGCCTTCCGCGGCGAGCTCGGCGACTACTTCGAGGCCGCTCTCGCCGCCGGCGGAGTGGGCTCCCCCTCCCCGGAGCCGGCGCCGCCGGCGCAGACGCTCGCCAACTGGGTCACCGGCGAGCTCGTGCCGCGCCTCGGCGAGCACGACGGCGCCGGCGGGGGAGCGGGCGGGGATCCGTCCTCCTCGCGCGTGGAGCCCGGCGCGCTCGCGACGCTCGTGGGACTGGTCTCCACCAAGCGCATCAGCGTGGGCGCCGCGCGCCAGGTGCTCGACAGGCTCGTCGCCGAAGGCGGGGACCCGCAGGCGATCGTCGAGGCAGAGGGGCTGACCGCGATGGACGGCGGCGAGGAGCTCGCGGCGATCGTCGCCGCCGCGCTCGCAGCCAACGAGGACGCCGCACAGCGCGTGCGCGAAGGCAACGCCAAGGCGATCGGCCCGATCGTCGGACACGTCATGCGCGAGACCAAGGGCCGGGCCGACGGGACCGAGGTCGCGCGCCTGATCCAGCAGCAGCTCGGCACTCAGTAGAGCGCCGATCCGCACATTTTGGACTTCGGGCCAAAGGCAAGCCGGCTCCGCCGCGCCAATATGCTGGCCATGAACCGGTCAGCAGCCAACACGAACGTTTCATCTCCTCGGCGGTTCATCCTGCTGCCCGAGGAACCGGTGGATGCTCCAAATCGGCCCTCCCACCCGCGTATCCGCCGCTACCAGCTCACAAGCGTGGGGCAGGGTGCGGGGCGCCGCAGGTCGGGGCTCAGCAATGTCGACATCGCGACGGCAAGGATCGCTCGCGAGCTTGGTCGGCCGGGTCGCATGCAGTGATCCCTCCGCAGCGACCGGCGCCGGCTTCCCTCGGCCGGCGCCACGGCGGTGCGGCCGGGCAGGGGTAGGAGTTCCTGCCCGGCCGCGCTACCATCTGTGAAGCGATGAGCGACCCCTCGGGCAGCGCCACCTCCAGCTCCCGCTCGATCGGAAGGACGATCCTCGCCGGGCTCGTCGTGCTGGTAGCGGGCTACGTGCTGCTGAAGATCGTGATCGGGATTGCGGTGGCGATCGCTGGCACGGTCGCCGTGATCCTGGCGATCATCGCCATCATCTGGGCACTTCGCGTCCTGCTCTGAGGCTGGCGTCGCGATGGCGTACGTGATCATCGCCGCTGGCTTCGGCCTGTCCGGCGGGATCATCGGCAAGCTCAAGGGCAGCTCGTTTTGGCTGTGGCTCCTGATCTCCGGAGCCGTCCCCTTCCTCGGCCTGTTCGCGGCGATCGCCTACCGCGTCGAGCGCGACGAGCTCCGACGGCAGTGCCCCGGGTGCGGGCGCGTGACGAAGATCTACGACGCGCTGTGCACCCGCTGCGGCACCGAGCTCGACTTCCCGGACGTCGCGATCGCGCCCGAGTCATGGGAGCGAGTGCCCGCCGGGCCGCAGGAGGGCTCGGCGGCGTAGTTGTCGGGGGACGCTCGCAGTGGTAGCGTCCGGCCGTGTGGGCTCGACGGGAGCCCCGGGTAGGAGGGGAGACTGGGGATGCGACGGATACGGGTCTCGGGGCTGTGCCTGGCGGCGCTGCTCTTGCTGTGCGCCGAGGGCGCCTCGGCGGCGCAGGCGGGCGAATATGGGCGCTGCGTGAAGGCGGGCAAGGAAGGCAGGAAGCACACCGGCCGCTACACCGACATGGGCTGCACGACGCCTGCAACGCAAGCCGAACGCGAAGCCGGCAAGAGCAACAAGTACGAATGGGAGCCGGGACCCGGCGCCAAGCCCGGCTACACCTCGAAAAGCAGGACCGTCACCCTCGCGGATGAAGCGGGCGTCATCACGTGCACCTCCGGAAGCGACGTGGGCAGGATCACGGGCCCCAAGACCGGCGAAGACCAGCTGAAGCTGACCGACTGCACGGCCAGCGTGGGCGGGTGCTTCGAAGGTCCGATCGAAACGAACGTCCTCGAAACGGTCCTGATCGATCACGGTGAAACAGGGCTCAGCGGCAGGGAACCCGCCGAAGGCGAAGCGTGGATCGAGTACGTCAGCAAATCCGGCCCGGCGGGGGTGCTCGCCGAATTCAGCTGCAAAGGGATCCCGTTCACCCTGACCGGCTCGCTCAGCGGCGTGCTCAGCGGCAACGTGAACCAGGCCTCGAGCAAGGGCACGGCGACGTTCTCGCAGAGCGGCGGCGAACAGGACGTGCTCACCACGTTCTACAACCCGCTCACCGATCACGCCGAAACCGGCCCGAGTGTGATCCTCGGCGTAAGCGAAGCCAAGTACGAAGAAAAGATCGAGATCAGAGCCTGAGCGCGCGCGAGCACGCGCGGACGCGAGCGGTCGCCGGTTCGGCTGCCCTAAGCCGATTCGGCCGCCGCAAGCCGGTGCGTCGCCTAGGCTGTGAGCGCGATGAGCACGGACGTCGACGCAGCGCCGCAGGCGCACGACACGTTCCTGGCGCGCTGGATCCACCGCGCGGGGTTCGCCGACGAGCGCGAACTCGTGCTGCGCGTCGTGCAGCCTGCGCTGGTGGGGATGATCGACGGCACCGTCTCCTCGCTGGCGCCGATCTTCGCGGCGGCGATCGCGTCGAGCTCGCACACCGCGCTGCTCGTCGGCTTCTCGACGGCGCTCGGAGCGGGCGTGAGCATGGGCTGGTCGGAGGCGCTGTCGGACACCGGCGAACAGACCGGCCGCGGCTCGGCGGTGGTGCGCGGCGCGATCACAGGCGGCATGACCACGCTCGGCGGCATCTTCCACACGCTCCCGTTCCTCATCTCCAACGTCCACAAAGCGCTGCTCGTCGCCGGCTGCGTGGTCGCGTTCGAGCTGCTCGCGATCGCATGGGTCAGGAACCGCTTCCTGGCAGTCTCCCTGCGCTCCTCGCTGCTGGTGGTGACCGTCGGCGGCGCGATCGTGCTGGCTATCGGCGTCGGCATCGGCTCTTCCTAGCGGTCGCTGGCGCGGCGCCAGGCGGCGTCCTCGGTCGCTCGCGTGCCGAAGCCGGGAGACACGCATCCCCGTTGCGGCCGGCCGCAAACCCGCTGGTACACTGGCATTTTTCCCCGAAATTGAAGGAAGGGAGGCGACGGCATGCGCGCGGTTGATGCGTTGATGGAATGTTTGAAGGCGGAGGGCGTGGACGTCGTCTTCGGCCTGCCCGGCGGCGCCAACCTGCCCACCTACGACGCGTTCGTAAACGGCGGCATCCGCCACATCCTCGTCCGCCACGAGGCCGGCGGCGGGCACGCGGCGGAGGGCTACGCCAAGGCCACCGGCAAGGTCGGCGTCGCGTTCGCCACCAGCGGGCCGGGCGCGACCAACCTGATCACGCCGATCTGCGACGCGATGATGGACTCGGTACCGGTGGTGTTCATCACCGGCCAGGTGCGCACCGAGCTGCTCGGCACCGACGGCTTCCAGGAGGCCGACACGATCGGCATCACGATGCCGGTGGTCAAGCACTCGTTCATGATCCAGCACCCGACGGAGATCCCGCGGGCGATCCACGAGGCGTTCCACATCGCCCGCAGCGGCCGTCCCGGTCCGGTGCTCGTGGACATCCCGCAGGACCTGTCCCGGGCGGAGATCGACTACGAGCCCGTCACCGACGTGCACCTGCCCGGCTACCAGCCGAAGATCGAGGGCAACCAGAAGCAGATCCGCCAGGCCGCGAAGGCGCTCGCGGCGGCGCAGCGCCCGGTGATCTACGCCGGCGGCGGCGTCGTCAACGCCGATGGCGCCGCGGAGCTGACCGAGTTCGCCACCTCCGACCGCTTCCCCGTGACGTGCACGCTGATGGGCCTCGGCGCGTTCCCAGCGCGCGTGGACGGCAAGGCCCATCCGCAGTGGCTCGGGATGCTGGGGATGCACGGCACGCGCGCGGCCAACTACGCGATGGACGAGGCCGACCTGATCTGCGCGGTCGGCGCGCGCTTCGACGACCGCATCACGGGCAAGCTCTCGGAGTTCGCGCCGCGCGCGAAGTTCATCCACATCGACGTCGACCCGGCGGAGATCTCCAAGAACGTGCCCGCGCACATCCCGATCGTGGGCGACGCGCGCAACGTGCTCGCCAAGCTCGTGATCGAGTACCGCGCGATCGGCGCCGACCCGGCGCGGCTGGACGCGTGGTGGTCGCGGATCGACGGCTGGAAGAGCCAAGTACCCGCTCGCCTACGAGGACAGCGCCGACGCCGAGATCAAGCCGCAGTACCTGATCCAGGCGCTGTACGAGGCGACCGGCGGCGAGGCGATCATCACCAGCGACGTCGGCCAGCACCAGATGTGGACGGCGCAGTACTACGACTTCCCAGCGCCGCGGCGCTGGATCAACTCCGGCGGCCTCGGCACGATGGGCTTCGGGCTGCCCGCGGCGATGGGCGCCGCGGTCGGCTGCCCCGAGCGGGTCGTGTGCTGCGTCGCGGGCGACGGCTCGGTGCAGATGAACGCGCAGGAGCTCGCGACGTGCGCGCAGAACAACATCCCGATCAAGGTGTTCATCATGAACAACGGCTATCTCGGCATGGTGCGCCAGTGGCAGGAGCTGTTCTGGGACGGGCGCTACAGCCACGTCGACATGGGCGAGTTCCCCGACTTCGTCAAGCTCGCCGAGGCCTACGGCGTGACGGGCATGCGCTTCACCGACAAGCACACGCTCGTGGAGGACATCAGGCGCGCGATCGCCACCGACGGCCCGGTGCTCGTCGACGTGCGCGTCACGCGCGAGGAGAACACCTACCCGATGATCCCGGCCGGCAGCGCCGCGCGCGACATGGTCGGGCCCGCGAGCCACGATCGGGAGAGGGTGGGGTGATCACCATGGGCGAACCCGGCACCAAGGAGCCGCTCAGCCTCGAGGAGCTGGAAGCGCCCGACGAACCTGCGCACGGGCCGCAAGCACGTGCTGTCGATCCTCGTCGAAAACAAGTCGGGCGTCCTGACGCAGGATCGCCGGCCTGTTCGCCCGGCGCGGCTTCAACATCGACACGCTCACCGTCGGTCCGACCGAGGACGAGCAGATCTCGCGCGTCACGCTCACCGTCGACGGCGCGCTGCACCCGATCGACCAGGTCACCAAGCAGCTGCACAAGCTCGTCAACGTGCTCAAGATCCGCGACCTCGAGCCGGCGGACACGGTCGCGCGCGAGCTCGCCCTGTTCAAGGTCACCGCCGACGGCACCCAGCGCGGCGAGCTGATGCAGATCGCCGAGATCTTCCGCGGCAAGGTCGTCGACGTGACCAAGCGCGCGATCATCATCGAGGTGACCGGCACGACGGAGAAGATCGAGGCGTTCGAGACGATGGTCCGCCCGTTCGGCCTGATCGAGATGATGCGCACGGGCGAGATCGCGATCTCGCGCGGGCGCACCGAGACCTAGCGCCCCGGGCCTCAGACCAAAGAGCGAGCGTGCGCCGCAGCGACGAGTTCACGGGAGGCACGGTCGCCGATCCCAGCTACGGCCCCATCGGCGCCGGCCGGCACGCGTTCGCGTTAAGCGCGGAGGATCGCGAGCGGCTGGCCGCGCGGCTGGCGCTGGCGGTCAGGCGCGCGCGACGCAGCGGCGGAGAGGTGCTGGCCACGATCTCGCTGCCGCTCGCCGGCCGACGTCGATCCCTCGGCCGTCGTGTGCGCCTCGCGCCGCCGCGGCGAGCGCTGGTTCGTGTTCGAGCAGCCCGATCGCGGACGCGCGGCGCTGGCGGCGCTGGGCGAGGCGACGAGCCTGCACGCCTCGGGCACCGAGCGCTTCGCCACGGTCGCGGACCGCTGGCGGGCGCTGTCGGCGGCCGCGGTGTGCGACCCCGCGGATCAGCCCGCGGGCGCCGGGCCGGTCGCGGTCGGCGGCTTCGCGTTCGCGCCCGACGGCGGCGCCGCGCCGCACTGGCGCGGGTTCGAGCCCGCATCGCTGACCGTTCCCGAGGTCGCGCTCGTGCGCAGCGAGCGGGCGGGAACGCCGTCCGTGCGGCTGACGCTCGCGGCGCTGGCGCTGCCCGACGACGTGCCCGAGGAGCTGTTCGCGCGCCTGGAGCGACGCGTGGCGGAGCTGCGCGGCGACGCGCTGCCGCTGCTCGACCCCTCGCCCACCGGGCGCTTTCAGGTGGCCAGCGCGATGCCGCCGGAGCACTACGAGCAGGCGGTCGCGCGCGCCACCGAGCTGATCCGCGCGGGGGAGCTGACGAAGATCGTGCTCGCGCGCGAAGTGCAGGTCCACGCGGGTGGGGGGGCTCCCATCTATGACCCGGCGGCGGTGTTCGGCGTCCTGCGCGAGGAGTTCCCCTCGTGCTTCGTCTTCTGCGTCGGGCGCGGCGACGCGACGCTCGTCGGCGCGAGCCCCGAGCTGCTGGTCAGGCGCGAGGGCCATCGCGTGAGCACGCTCGCGCTCGCCGGCTCGACGCGCCGCAGCGCCGACCCCGCCGTCGACAGCCACCTGGGCGAGCAGCTGCTGCGCGACGAGAGCTACCGCGAGGAGCACGCGATCGTCGCAAGGCGGATCGAGCGCATGCTGCGCCCGCACGCGATCTGGGTCACGGCCGCGCCCGAGCCCGAGCTGGTCCGGATCGCCAACATCCAGCACCTGGCGACGCCGATCCGCGCACAGCTGGCGGCGCCGATGGAGGCGCTCGAGCTCGCCGGGCTGATGCACCCCACGCCGGCGGTCGGCGGCGAGCCGCTGCGCCGCGCCGCGCCGCTGATTCCCGCGCTCGAGGGTCTCGACCGCGGCTGGTACACCGGCCCCGTGGGCTGGACCGACGCGACCGGAGATGGAGAATTTTGCGTAGCGCTGCGGTGCGCGCTGCTGCGCGAGAACGTCGCGCGCTGCTACGCCGGCAATGGCATCGTGCGCGACTCCGACCCCGCGAGCGAGCTGGCCGAGACTGAGATCAAGCTGCAGGCGCTGCTGCCGCTGCTGGCCGGCTGAGCCTCACCTCGCTCAGGTCGCGAGCGCGCTCGACACCGCGCTCCAGATGCGACGGTGCAGCTCCACGTTGCGCGCGCGCTCGCTGCGCACGTGGACGATCGCCGAGCCGCTGTCGGGCGCGAGCGCGCGCTCGAGGGCTGCGCGCAGCTCGTCGAGTCGTGGCGACCGGCTGGTGCGCCAGGCCGTACATCGCCGCCGCCTTGGCGAAGTCCAGGCCGGTCGGCGTGGCGATGTGGCGGGTGTAGATGTCCTCGCCGCACGCCGCGACGTCCGATCCGTCGGCGCTCGTCGCCTGGCCGGTGCGGGCCTCGGGCGCGCGCGCCATGCTCGCGCCGGCCACGGGCAGGAAGTCGAAGATGCCGCCGCCGTCGTTGTCGATCAGCACGATCGTGAGCTTCAGGCCGAGCCGCTTGGACGCCAGCAGGCCGCCGATGTCGTGCGCGAGCGCCACGTCGCCGATCAGCAACACGACCGGGCCGGCGCCGTGCGGCGGCGGCGCCGAATGCCGATGACACCGTCCCGTCGATGCCGTTGGCGCCGCGGTTGCACAGCACCCGCGGCGGGTCCGCGCGGACGGGCCAGAACGTCTCGATGTCGCGCACCGGCATCGAGGAGGCAACGAACAGCGTCGCCTGCGCCGGCAGCAGCACGCCGAGCTCGGCCGTCACCGCCGGCTCGGATAGCTCGCCGTCGCCGAGCGCGCCGAGCATCGCCTCCGCGGCGCGCTCGTCGGCGCTGCGCCACGCCGCCAGCCAGTCAGCCTCCGCGAGCGCGCGTACGCCCGTGTTCTTCACGAAGCGCTCGCTCAGCGCGCGCAGCGCGGCGGCGGGCTCGAGCGCCAGCGAGGTCGCGAGCACGCAAGCGGGATCCTGCCACGCGCCCTCCGGATCGAGCGCCATCTGCGGCACCCCGTCCAGCCCCGCCAGCCACGTCCGCAGCGGCTTGGACACCGGCAGATCGCCCACGCGCAGCACCATGTCGGGCCGCAACGTCTCGGCGAGCCCAGCGTCTCGCAGCAGGGCGTCGTAGTGGGCGATCGCCGCATCGCCGCGGCGCGCGCCGGACAGCGGGTCGGCCAGCAGCGGCCAGCCGGCGGCCGCGGCGAACGCCGCCGCGGCGCTCCCGAGGCCGGTGTCGCGCTCGTGGCGCCCGGCGACCAGCACAGCGCGGCGCGCGCCGGCGAGCAGCTCGGGAAGGAGCGCGTCCGAAGCGCCGCTCGCTGGCCATCCCGCCGGTGAGGACACCCGCCGCGCGACATACGGAGCGCCGTCGAGCCGGCCGCTGTCGTCCGGCGCGAGCTCCTGATCGCTCACCAGCGGCTCGCGCAGCGGGAAGTTCAGGTGCACGGCTCCGGGGCTGCCCTCGAGCGCCGTCCAGTAGGCGCGGCACGCCAGCGTGCGCATCCAGCGCAGCTGCTGCGCGCCCGCCTCGTGCACGCCCACCTCGAAGAACCACTTGGCCGCTCCGCCGAACAGCTTGAGCTGGTCGATCGCCTGCCCGGCGCCGTTCTCGCGCAGCTCCGCGGGACGGTCGGCGGTGAGCAGCAGCAGCGGCACGCGCGCCTCGCGCGCCTCGACCGCCGCCGCGAGCAGCTCCGCGGCGGCGGTGCCCGAGGTGCACGCGACCGCCACCGGCAGCCCGGAGGCCTTGGCCAGACCGAGGGCGAAGAAGCCCGCGCAGCGCTCGTCGACGTGCGAGTAGCAGCGCACGCGCGGCTCGCGCGCCAGCGACAGCACCAGCGGCGCGCTGCGCGAGCCCGGCGAGGTGCATGCGGCGCGCATGCCGCAGCGCGCGAGCTCGTCGACGAACGCCCGCAGCAGCCTGTACATGTCGGTGGTGGGGGTCATAGGATCCTCTGATGCCGGAGAGCGTCGTCCTGCTGCACGGGTTCGGCGGCACGCGCCGCGCCTGGGACGGCGTGATCGCGGCGCTCGATCCCGAACGCTACCGACCGCTGGCGCTCGACCTGCCCGGGCACGGCGCGGCGGCCGACGCGCCGCGGCCGATCACGTTCGCCGGCTGCGTCGCCGAGGTGCTGGCACACAGCCCCGAGCGCTTCACGCTGTGCGGGTACTCGCTCGGCGGGCGCGTGGCGCTGCACGTGGCGCTGGCGGCGCCCGAGCGCGTCGCGCGGCTGGTGCTCGTCTCCAGCGGCGCGGGCATCTGCGACGAGGGCGAGCGCGCCGCGCGCCGCCGCGCCGACCGCGCGCTCGCGGACGAGCTCGAGAGCGCGCCGTACGAGCAGTTCATCGAGCGCTGGCGCACGCAGCCGCTGTTCGCCGCCGAGCCGCCCACCGTCGGCGCGCTCGCGCGCGAGGATCACCGCCGCAACCGCCCCGACGCGCTCGCCGCGGCGCTGCGCGGCGTCGGCGCGGGGGAGATGCAGCCGCTGTGGGGCCGCCTCGGCGAGCTGCCCATGCCCGTCACGGTGCTCGTCGGCGAGCGCGACGCCAAGTACCGTGAGCTCGGCCGGCGGCTGGTCGAGCTGGCGCCCGACGCCGAGCTGGTCGTGCTCGCCGGCGGCCACGGGCTGCCGCTGGAGAACCCGCGCGGCCTCGCCGGCGCGCTCGCTGCCGGCCCCGCTACTGGCCGACCGACACGGCGATCGCCGACAGCTTCCTGAACGCCAGGCGGGTGCTGTTGTGCTTGTTCATGAAGCCCCAGCGGCCGGTGTTGTCGTCGTGGGACTGGTACCACCAGATGCCGGCGACATGGGGGTCGGCGAGCAGCGCGGCGTAGGCGGCCTGCAGCTCGCTGGCCTGCTGGCGCTGCGAGCACGCGCCGCTCGGGTCGCCGCAGCCCCCGAGGTTGAAGCCGACCTCGGTGACGTAGAACGGCGGCACCGAGCCGAGCACCGTCTTGGCCACGGATTCCTCGGCGGCGACGGACGCGATGCCGAAGTCGTCGTGGTTGTCTTCCCCGACCGCGCCGTAGGGGTGTACGGAGACGCCGTTGGCGAGGATCGCGCCGGCGAGCCCCGGCACGCCGTTGACGGCGTCGCGCAGCCAGCCGCCGCCCTTCGCGTCTTCGGACCAGCCGTTCGGGTCGGCCCACGTGTTCAGCGGGATGTCGCCGGTCATGTCGAACAGCAGCGGGACGTGGATGCCGGCGGCGCCCATGTCCTGCACGGCGGCCAGGTACATGCGCCCGTACTGCACCGGTTCGGCCACGCCACCCTTGAGGTAGGCCTCGTTGCCCGCTTCGGCAATGGCGATGCCGTGGTCTTGCTCGAGTTCGGCGGCGACGGTGGCCCCCCACGTGCTCGGATTGGAAGCGCTGAGGGGCGTTTCGTCGTTGGGGTTGTCGGCGACCGCGAGCACGTTGAAGCCGTAGGCCAGCGAGCTCGCGAGCGTGTTGGTGGGGCTTCCGAGTTCCACGCGGTTCCAGGTGATCTGGCCCTGCAGGATCGTGTGCGCGGCCTGCGCGCCCCAGCCAGCCGCGTCGTTGGTGCCGATGATCGGCCCCGAGGGAGAGGCCGACGAGCGCGCGCCGCGCTTGCTCGTGTGGCCGGCGATCGCGTTCAGACCCGCCCCGAAGGCGGCCTGCAGCCCGTCGGCGGCGAGATCCGCGCCCGAGCTCGGCAGCACCAGCGCGATCAGGCCGAGCGCCAGCAGCGCCACCCCGCCGCGCCGGGCGCGGCGTCTGGCCGGCGATCCTGCTTGCTGGGCGCCTGCTGTACGAGCCGCTCTCGCCACAGCTACGATCGTAGAGGCTGCACCCCGAGACCGGGGCCGGTGGGTAGCGCGATCGCTCCCGCGCGCGCCGGCAGCGGGTTCTCGATGCCGCTCGAACAGCTCGAGCGTCGCCAGCCCGCAGTGGCGGCAGCCGCACCCGCGCGAGGCGAGCGCGGCGGCGGCGTGCACGCCGGCGGCGATCCCCAGCGGCCCGTCGAGGGTCGAGGCGAGGTACACCTCGGCGCCCGACGGCGCGCACGAGCGTCGCGGCCGCGAGCAGGCCGGAGATGCCGCCGCAGCGGGAGATCTTCAGGCAGACCGCGTCGGCCACGCCCGCGGTCGAGCGCGCCGTGCTCGGCGGCGGTCTCGTCGATCGCGACGCGCGCCGCCACGCGCTCGCGCACCTCGCGCACCGCCTCGAGCCCGTGCACCGGCTCCTCGACGAGCTCCAGCCCCGCCGGGGAGAGCGCCTCGATGGCGCGCGACCGCCTGCTCGACGCTCCCATGCGCCGTTCGCGTCCAGCGCGCAGCGCCACCTGCGGGCCGGCGGCGGCGCGCACCGCGGCCACCCGCCCCGCGTCGTCGCCGACGCCCACCTTCACCTTCAGGCAGCCGAACCCCAGCTCGCACCGCCGCCGCCGCCTGCTCGGCGGCCCCGCGCCGGTCGAGCGCCGAGAGGGTCGCGTTCACAGCCACCCTCGCGGCCGGGTCGTCCGCTCAGCAGCGCCGCGACCGGCCTGCCCGGCGCGGCGCCCGGCGCGATCCCACAGCGCCATGTCGATCGCGGCAAAGCGCCTGCGGCAGGTCCTCCGACGCGCCGGCACGCGTCGATGCATCTGCGCGCCGCTGCATCCGCTCCGAGCGCCGCCAGCACCGGCGCGTAGCTCTCGAGCGCCGCCGCCACGCGGGCCGACGCTCACGCCGTCGTAGGCCTCCAGCGGCGCCGCCTCGCCGTAGCCGCGTCAGCCCCGTCGTCGTCGGTCGAGCGCGACCGCCAGCAGCTCGCGCTCGCGCGACCGTGCCGTAGGCGCTCTGCAGCGGCGCTCGGCGAGCGCGAGCGCTGCCGCCGCTCGATCTCGAGCTCTGCACCTCCGCCGATGCCGCCGCTCGCGAGGATGCCGGCGCGAACAGCAGGCAGAAGACGAGCTGCAGCGATCCCGGTCTTCGCCAGCGCGCCGTTCAGCGAGGGTCCGTCCGTGCGCGTGCGACGATCCGCGCGACCCGCACCGCCAGCGGGATCGCGGCCCAGGGCAGCAGCAGCCACGCGGCCATCGACCCGAACGCCCACGGCAGCGGCGCGGTCAGCGAACGCGCCCGCGACCATCGCCGTGTACAGCGCGCGCGTGCGCGCGCGGCCGAGGCGCACCGCGAGCGTGCGCTTGCCCGCGCGGCGGTCGGTCTCGAGGTCGCGCACGTTGTTGACGACCAGGATCGCGCTCGCCAGCAGCCCCACGGGCACCGCGCACGCGAACGCCTGCCACGGCAGCTGCTGCACCTGCACGAAGTACGAGCCCGCCACCGCGACGATCCCGAAGAACAGGAACACGAACACCTCGCCGAGACCCTCGTAGCCGTACGGGCGCGGGCCGCCCGTGTAGAGCACGCCGGCGAGGATCGACGCGGCGCCGACCGCGAGCAGCTCCGGCCCGGCGACCGCGACCAGATAGGCGCCGCACGCCACCGCCAGCCCGAACGTCACGTACGTCGCCATCAGCACCTGGCTCGGGCGGCACGAGCCCGCCGGCGGTCACCCTCACCGGGCCGAGCCGATCCTCGGTGTCGGCGCCGCGGCGGGCGTCGGAGTAGTCGTTGGACAGGTTCGTGCCGACCTGGATGAAGATCGCGCCGAGCAGCGCGGCGACGAACGCGAGCGGGTGGAAGTGACCGGCGCCGAGCGCCAGCGAGGTGCCCACGAGCACCGGCGCGACCGCCGCCGGCAGCGTGCGCACGCGCGCCGCCATCACCCAGATGCGAACGGCGCTCACCGGGCTGCGCTCACGCCGCTAGGCCCGCTTGGGGAAGCGCGAGAAGTCCGGCCTGCGCTTCTCCCGGTACGCGTCGCGGCCCTCCTGCGCCTCCTCGCTGCCGTAGAACAGCAGGTTCGCGTCGTGCGCGAGCTGCTGGATGCCCGGCCAGCCCGTCCTCGGCGGCGTTGAAGCTCGCCTTCAGCAGTCGCAGCGCGAACGGCGAGAGCGCGAGCATCTCCCGGCACCACGCGACCGTCTCCTCCTCCAGCCGCTCGAGCGGCACGACCGTGTTCACGAGCCCCATCTCGAGCGCCTGCTGCGCGTCAGTACTGGCGGCACAGGAACCAGATCTCCTTCGCCTTCTTCGGTCCCACCAGGTTCGCGAGCAGGCCCGCGCCGAAGCCGCCGTCGAAGGAGCCGACCCTCGGGCCGACCTGGCCGAAGCGCGCGTTCTCGGCGGCGATCGTCAGGTCGCAGACCAGGTGCAGCACGTGCCCGCCGCCGATCGCATAGCCGGCGACCATCGCCACGACCGGCTTGGGCAGCCGGCGGATCTGCACGTGCAGGTCGGTCACGTGGAAGCGGCCGACCTCGGCTGTCGCCGGCCTCGATCCGTCGTTCAGGTAGCCGCGAGTCGCCGCGCACGCGCTGATCGCCGCCCGAGCAGAACGCGTCGCGGCCCCTCGCCGGTGAGGATGATCACGCCGATCTCCGTGTCCTCGCGCGCGTCCTCCAGCGCCTGGGAGATCTCGATCACCGTCTGCGGGCGGAATGCGTTTCTGACCTCCGGGCGGTCGATCGTGATCTTCGGCGATGCCCGATCGGCGGACCCGTCCTCGCCGGCGGACTTCTCGTAGCGGATGTCCGTGTAGTCGGCCTGCGGGGGCGTCGACGAGGGGATCCAGGTTGTGCTCATCGCGCGAAGGCTAGCCTGTGGGCCATGGAGGTCGAGGCATGGCTCGCCCGCGCCGCGGCTACGCGGCCCGAGCACGCCGCGCTGCGGACGCCCGGCGGGGACTGGTCCTACGCCGGCTGCACGGCGCCGCGCGGGCGGGCGCGGGCGAGCTGGCCGCGCGCGGCGTGCGCGCCGGCGACCGCGTCGCGATCGCGCTTGCAGGCGGGCCTGGACTTCGCCCAGGCGCTGCACGCCTGCCTGCTGCTCGGAGCGGTCGCGGTACCGGTCGACCTGCGCCTGTCCGCGGCCGAGCGCGAGCGCATCGCCGCCGGCGCCGCGGTGCTCGTCGAGGAGCCGCTCGCGCAGGAGCTCGCGCCGGCCCGCCGGCGTCCGCGCTCGCGAGCACGCACGACCTCGACGCCGTCGCCGTGGTGATCCACACCTCCGGCACGACCGCCGCGCCGCGGCCCGTCGAGCTGACGTACGGCAACTTCCTGTGGAGCGCGCTCGGCTCGGCGGTCGCGCTCGGGCCTCGATCCGCGACGAGCGCTGGCTGTGCGCGCTGCCGCTCTGCGCACGTCGGCGGGCTGTCGATCCTGCTGCGCTCGGCGATCTACGCGACGACCGCGGTCGTGCACGAGCGCTTCGACACCGGCCGCGTGCTGCGAGGCGCTGCGCGAGCGGCGAGGTCGACGCTCGTCGAGCCTCGTCGCCGACGACGCTCGCGCGCCTGCTCGACGCGGGCCTGCAGCGTCGCCGCCGTCGCTGCGCTGCGCGCTGACCGGCGGCGGCCCGGTACCCGCCGCGCTGCTCGCAGCGCGCGCACGCCGCCGGCGTGCCGGTCAGCCTCGACCTACGGGCTGACCGAGAGCTGCTCGCAGGTCGACGACCACGCCGGTCGCCGCGATCGGCGAGGCGCCCTCGAGCGCCGGGCCGCCGCTGTTCTGCACGCGCGTGCGAATCGCGCGCCGACGGCGAGATCCTGCGTCGCCGGGCCGACCGTCGCCCCGGCGGCGCTCGCGGACGACGGCTGGCTGCACACGGGCGATCTCGGGCGGCTCGACGACCGCGGCTGCCTGCACGTCACCGGGCGCAAGGCCGACACGATCGTCAGCGGCGGCGAGAACGTCGCGCCGGCCGAGGTCGAGGCGGTGCTGGAGGCCCACCCCGCAGGTGCTCGAGGCGGCGGTGCTCGGTCGCGTCGACCCGCAGCTGGGGGGAGGCGGTCACGGCGATCGTCGTGGCGCGCGCGGGCGCGAGCTGCAGGTCGAGGCGCTGCGCGCCCACTGCGCGAGCGCCCTCGCGCCGTTCAAGGTCCCCAAGCGCTTCGAGCTCGGCCGCCGGGCCGCTGCCGCGCACGCGCTCTGGCAAGCTGTTGCGCAGGAGAGCTGGCATGAGCTTCGACGCGGACGCCCATCGGCAGGCGAGCCTCGAGAGCTGGGAAGCGGCGGCGTCCGGCTGGGAGCGCCAGCAGGAGGCGATGCGCAGGTTCGCCGCGCCCGTGTCGCACCGGATGCTCGACGCGCTGGCGCCGCAGCCGGGCGAGCGCGTGCTCGAGCTGGCGGCGGGTCTCGGCGAGACGGGCATGCTCGCCGCCGAGCTGGTCGCGCCGCTCGGCGGCGTGGTGATCTCCGACCAGGCCGAGGCGATGCTCGACGGGGCGCGCAAGCGCGCGCTCGAGCTCGGCCTCAGCAACGTCGAGTTCCAGGTGCTGAACGCCGAATGGATCGACCTGCCGCTCGCGAGCGTCGACGCGATCCTCTGCCGCTGGGGCTACATGCTGATGGCCGACCCGGCGGCGGCGCTCGCGGAGACACGCCGCGTGCTGCGCCCCGGCGGGCGCGTCGCGCTCGCCGTCTGGGACGCGCTCGCGGCACAACCCGTGGGCGCTGCTGCCCGGGCAGGAGCTGATCGAGCGCGGCCTCGCGCCCGCGCCTGACCCGGGCTGCGAGCCGCGACCCGGACCGTTTGCGCTCGGCGAGCGTCGAGCGGGTCGCACGAGCTGCTCGAGCAGGCCGGCTTCGTCGAGGTCCGCGTCGAGGCGCTCGACGCTCGCCCGCCGCCAGGCGAGCTTCGCGGAGCTGTGGGAGACGACGCTCGACCTCTCGCCGAGCTTCCACGACGCGGTGCTCTCGCGCCCGGCGTCCGAGATCGCCGAGATCGAGCGCGTCGCTGGCGGAGCGCTTCGCGCCGTACACCGCCGGCGACGGGACGCTCGAGATCCCGGCGCGCACGCTCGTCGCCTCGGCGAGCGCGTGAGCGGCGCGATAGCCTGCGGCCAATGATCTACGACGACGAAGCAGACCTCACGCTCCTCGACGGCAAGACCGTCGCAATCATCGGCTACGGCTCCCAGGGCCACGCGCACGCGCTCAACCTCAAGGACTCGGGGGTCGAGGTCGTGGTCGGGCTGCGCGAGGACTCCGACTCGGTCGCCAAGGCGCGCGAGCATGGACTCGAGGTGCTGCCCGTCGTCGAGGCCGCCAGCCGCGGCGATCTGGTGATGATCCTGCTCCCCGACGAGCTGCACCGCCAGGTGTGGGAGGCCGGAGATCCGCGACGGGATCGCCGAGGGCAACATGCTGCTGTTCGGGCACGGCTTCTCGATCCACTACAGGGAGATCGAGCCGCCCGCCGGCGTCGACGTGGCGATGGTCGCGCCGAAGGGCCCCGGCCACCTGGTGCGCCGCCAGTTCACCGAAGGCAGCGGCGTGCCGGGCCTGGTCGCGGTCGCAGCAGGACGCGACCGGCAACGCGCGCGCGCTGGCGCTCGCGTACGCCAAGGGCATCGGCTGCACGCGCGGCGGCGTGATCGAGACGACGCTTCAAGGACGAGACCGAGACGGACCTGTTCGGCGAGCAGGCGGTCCTCTGCGGCGGCGCCTCCGAGCTCGTGCAGGCCGGCTTCGAGACGCTCGTCGAGGCCGGCTATGACCCCGAGATGGCCTACTTCGAGTGTCTGCACGAGCTCAAGCTGATCGTCGACCTGATGCACGAGAAGGGCCTCGCGGGGATGCGCTTCTCGATCTCCAACACCGCCGAGTACGGCGACTACACGCGCGGCAAGCGCGTGATCACCGAGCAGACGCGCGAGAACATGCGCAAGATCCTCGCGGAGATCCAGTCGGGCGACTTCGCGCGCGAGTGGATCGCCGAGAACCGCGCCGGCCAGGAGAACTTCAAGCGCATGCGCGCCGAGCAGGCCGACACGCAGGTCGAGCGCGTGGGCGCGGAGCTGCGCTCGCACATGGACTGGATCAAGCCCGCCTTCTAGGGCCAGCGCCGTGCTCGCCTACCTCTCGTGGCATCGCCCGGCGCCGGGCGTCGACGCGGACGCCTACGAGCGCGCGCTCGAGCAGTTCCATCGCTCGCTCGCGCACCGCGCGCCGAGCGGCTTTCGCGGCTCGGCGACGTTTCGCGCGGCCGAGCTGCCGTGGCTGCACTCCCCGTCCGAGCTCGCGTCGCAGCCCGGCGCCGGCTACGAGGACTGGTACCTGCTGGACGACTGGGCGGCGCTCGGCGTGCTCGAGGAGGCGGCGGTCTCGCGCGGGCACGTCAGCTCACACGAAAAGGTCGCAGCGCTGTCGGGCCAGGCCACCGGCGCCGTCTACCGCTTCCTGGAGGGGCACGCGGGCCTGCAGGAAACGCACGTCGCCGTGTGGGTGGCGCGCTGCAGCGGCCGCGAGCACCCCTCGCTCTCGGCGCTGCTCGGCGACGGCATGGACCCGGCCGTCGACGGCCTGTGGCGCCGCTGTCTCGGTCTCGGCCCCGCGCCGGAGTTCTGCCTGCTCGCCTCCGAGGCCGCAGCTGGCGTCGCGCCGACACGGCTGCCGAAGGGCTGGACGGCGACGGTCCTCGAGCGCGAGGCGCTGTGGCGGGCCTAGCCTGAATCCACCGTGAGACGTGACGCGCGGTGTTCGCTACACTCGCGGGCGCCGTCGCGACTGGCGCTCGGGTGGAGCTCACCACCGGGAAGCGGCGGCGCAGCACCGCCGCGCGCCTGGGCACCCTCACAGCACCGACCATTACCTCGAGGTCCGATACGGCGAGGAGCCCACATGACGACGAGCCCGCTGACAGAACCGACGCCGCTGGTCATCCCCGACGAGCTGAGACCCGCCGACGGCCGCTTCGGCTGCGGGCCGTCGAAGGTGCGCCCGCAGGCGCTCGGCGCGTCTGGCGGGCGAGGGCGGCGCGGTGATGGGCACCTCGCACCGCCAGAAGCCGGTGAAGGCGCTCGTCGGGGAGATCCGCGCCGGCCTGCGCGAGCTGTTCGCGGCTGCCCGACGGCTACGAGGTGGCGCTCGGCAACGGCGGCACCACGGCCTTCTGGGACGCGGCCGCATGCGGCCTGGTCGAGCGCCGCGCGCTGCACCTGAGCTTCGGCGAGTTCTCGCAGAAGTTCGCGGCCGTCACGCGCGGCGCGCCGTTCCTGGAGGACCCGGTGATCGATCGCCGCCGACGCCGGCGACGCGCCCGACCCGCAGGCGCTCGGCGCGGCCGCCGCCGACGGCGCGGACGCGCTCGCGTGGGCGCACAACGAGACCTCCACCGGGGTGATGGTGCCGGTGGTGCGGCCCGGCGGGATCGTCAGGCGACGGCGCGCTCGTGCTGATCGACGCGACCTCCGGCGCCGGCGGCCTGCCGGTCGACGTCTCGCAGGCCGACGCCTACTACTTCGCCCCGCAGAAGAGCTTCGCCGCCGACGGCGGGCTGTGGCTGGCGCTGCTCAGCCCGGCGGCGCAGGAGCGGATCGCGGCGGCTCGCACGCATCCGAGCGCTGGATCCCCGAGTTCCTCTCGCTGCAGACCGCCCTGGAGAACTCGCGCAAGGACCAGACCTACAACACGCCGGCGGTGGCGACGCTGTTCCTGCTGGCCGATCAGATCCGCTGGATGCTCGACGGCGGCGGGCTGGACTGGTGCGTCGCGCGCACGCGCGCAGTCCTCGCGAGCACCTCTACGGCGTGGGCCGAGGCGCACGCCCTACGCGACGCCGTTCGTCGCCGATGCCGGCCAAGCGCTCGCTGGTCGTCGGCACGATCGACTTCGACGAGACGGTCGACGCGGCGGCGGTCGCGGCGACGCTGCGCGCCAACGGGATCGTCGACGTCGAGCCCTACCGCAAGCTCGGGCGCAACCAGCTGCGCGATCGGCATGTTCCCGGCGGTCGAGCCCGCCGACGTGCGGGCGCTGACCGCCTGCATCGACTGGGTCGCTGGAGCAGGATCGGCCGTGAGCGCACGCGGCGACGCGCTCGCGCGGGTGCTCGTCAAGGAGAAGATCGGCGACTCCGGCGTCGACGCTGCTGCGCGAGCACTTCGACGTCGAGCTCGGCGTCGACTGGACGCGCGAGCAGCTCGGCCGAGCGGATCGGCGACTACGACGGCATCCTGATCCGCTCGGCGACGAAGCTGACCGCCGAGCTGATCGAGCGGGCGAGCAGCCTGCGGGTGATCGGCCGCGCCGGCGTGGGCGTCGACAACGTCGACGTCGCCGGCGGCCACCCGGCGCGGGATCGTCGTCGCCAACGCGCCCGAGTCGAACGTGGTCACCGCGGCCGAGCACACGATGGCGCTGCTGCTGGCGCTGGCGCGCAACATCCCGCAGGCGCACGCGTCGCTGACGAGCGGCAAATGGGAGCGCTCGAAGTTCTCGGGCGTGGAGCTGTACGAGAAGACGCTCGGCATCGTCGGCTTCGGGCGCATCGGCCAGCTGGTCGCCCAGCGCGCGCGCGGCTTCGGCATGCGCGTGATCGCGTTCGACCCGTTCGTCAGCGCCGAGCGCTACCGCGAGCTGGCGGTCGAGAAGGCCGACAGCCTCGACGGACGTCTACGCGCAGGCGGACTTCATCACGTCCACCTGCCCAAGACGCCCGAGACCGAAGGCTTCCTCGACGCCGGACGCGTTCGCGAAGATGCGCGACGGCGTGCGCGTCCTGAACGTCGCGCGCGGCGGGCTGATCGACGACGAGGCGCTCAAGGACGGCGCTCGACTCCGGCAAGGTCGCGGGCGCGGCGCTCGACGTGTTCCAGAGCGAGCCGATCACCGAGCACCCGCTGTTCGCGCTACCCCAACGTGGTCGTCACGCCGCACCTCGGCGCCTCGACCGCGGAGGCGACCGACCGCGCCGGCTACCAGAGCGCCGAGCAGGTCGTCGCCGCGCTGACCGGCGGGGTCGTCTCCACGGCCGTCAACATCCCCGCGATCGGCGCCGAGGACATGGAGATGCTCGGGCCGTTCCTGCCGCTGGCCACGCAGCTCGGGCGCCTCGCGATGGCGCTCGCGGAGGGCAGCTCGGTGGAGCGCATCGAGGCCGCGTTCCTCGGGCAGCATCGCCGACTTCGACACGCGCCTGCTGGCGCTCGCGGTGATCGTGCGGCGCGCTGCAGGGTCGCACCGAGGAGCAGGTCAACCTCGTCAACGCGCCGACGATGGCCCAGCAGCGGGGGATCGTCTTCGAGGAGAAGGTCGTCTCCGAGGCGCAGGACTTCAACGAGCTGATCCGCGTCACCGTCGTCGCCGGCGGCGAGCGCGTCGCGGTCGCCGGCACCGGCATCGGCCCCGAACCGCGTGCCACACCTGGTCGAGGTGCAGGGCCGGCGGCTGACGATCGAGCTCGAGCGCTACGTCGACCGTGTTCCGCTACGAGGACCTGCCGGGCATGATCGGCCGCGTCGGCACGATCTTCGGCGCGCACGGCATCAACATCTCCTCGGCGGCCGTCGGGCACACGCCGGACGGCGCCGGCGAGGAGCGCCGGCCGGCGGCCAGCGCCTGGCGGCGATGGTCGTCACCACGGACGCCGCCGTGCCCGAGGAGGTCGTGCGGGAGATCGTCGCCTCGGAGGGGTTCGTGGACGGCTGGTCGGTCGATCTCGGCTGATCGGCTTCGGGCGCCCCGGTCTGGAGCGGCGCTCGCGAGCCTGCGGCGCTCGGGCGATCGGATAGGGTGCCCGCAGCGATGAGGGCGGTGGTCATCACCAAGCACGGGGGGCCGGGGGTGCTGCAGGTGCAGGAGCGCGCCGACCCTCCGCTCGGTCCCGGCCAGTGCGGATCGAGGTGGCCGCGGCGGGGATCAACTTCGCCGACGTGATGGCGCGCCTGGGCCTCTACCCGGACGCGCCGAAGACGCCGTGCGTCGTCGGCTACGAGGTCGCGGGCACGGTCCTCGAGCTGGGGAGGCGGCGTCGACCCCGGCGCACCCGTTCAACGTGGGCGACCGCGTGTTCGCGGGCACCCAGTTCGGCGGCTACGCCTCCCAGGTGGCGGCGGCGGCAGGCGATGTGGTGGCGCTGCCCGAGGGGCTCAGCTTCGAGCAGGGGGCTTCGATTCCGGTCAACTACGGCACCGCGTGGGCCGGCCTGATCGGCTACGGCAACCTGCAGCCGGGGGAGCGCGTGCTGATCCACTCGGCAGGGGGCGGCGTGGGCATCGCGGCGACGCAGATCGCCAAGCGCGCGGGGGTCGAGGTCTACGGGACGGCCTCGCCGGGCAAGCACGCGCGCTGCCTGGAGCTGGGCGTCGATCACGTCGTGGACTACACCAGGGACGGCTGGGAGCGCGGCCTGCCGAAGTTCGACCTGGTCATGGACGCGATCGGCGGCAAGAGCTTTCGGCGCAGCTACGGGCTGCTGCGGCCGGGAGGCCGCCTGGTGGCGTTCGGCGCCTCCGCGGTCGTCTCCGGGGAGCGGCGCAACCTGGCGAGCGCGCTCGGCACGGTCGTGCGCATGCCGCGCTTCAACCTCGTCAAGCAGATGTCCGAATCAAAGGCCGTGATCGGCTTGAACATGCTCAGCCTGTGGAAGGACCGAGGGACGCTCGAGCCGTGGATCGCGCCGATGCGCCAGATGCTCGACGACGGCACGATCAAACCCGTCGTGGCGGGCACGTTCAGCTTCGAGGAGGCGGGCGCGGCCCAGAACATGATCACCGAGCGCAGGAACGTCGGCAAGGTCGTCCTCACACCCTGAGGCGGCCGATGACCTTCGTCATGCTGCGTCCTCGGTCGCTCGCGTGCTCAGCACGCCGCGCTCCCTGCGTCCCTGCCTGACTCGATCCTCGACCGCCTCCGTGCCGGGTGCTACCCTGCGCCTAGATGTCGTTCCGGTTCTCGCTTCTTCAGCTCCTGCTCCTCCCCCCTCGGGGGGAATAGTGCGTGGCGGCCGCGTAGCCGCATGACCAGCAGAGAGGAAGAGCAAGCGAGATAGAGAAGGAGCACGAACGACATGAGCACTCGAGACGGAAACGGCGGCTCCGGCCGCGACGGCGCCGGCGGGCAGGCGGTGCGCGGCGAGGCTGACCGCGTGAAGATCTTCGACACGACGCTGCGCGACGGCGAGCAGTCGCCGGGCATCTCGTTGAACAAGCAGGAAAAGCTCGAGATCGCCCACCAGCTGGCGCGGCTGGGCGTGGACGTGATCGAGGCGGGCTTCCCGATCACATCGCCGGGCGACTTCGAGTCGGTGCAGGCGATCGCGAGAGAGGTGGAAGGCCCGGTGATCTGCGGCCTGGCGCGCACGAGCCACCAGGACATCGAGGCGGCGTGGAACGCGGTGCGGGACTCCGAGCGCCCGCGCATCCACACGTTCATCGCGACCAGCGACATCCACATCGAGCGCAAGCTGCAGACCACGCGCGAGGACGTGAAGGGGCAGGTGCGCGCGGCGGTGGCGCAGGCGCGGGAGTACACGGAGGACGTGGAGTTCTCGCCGGAGGACGGCTCGCGCTCGGACGTCGAGTACATGGCGGAGGTGATCCAGATCGCGCTGGATGAGGGCGCGACCACGATCAACGTGCCGGACACCGTCGGCTACACGATGCCCAGGGAGTATGCGGCGATGTTCGCGCAGCTGTATCGGCTGGTGCCGGGGCTGCGCGACGTGGTCGTGTCGGTGCACTGCCACGACGACCTGGGGCTGGCGGTCGCCAACTCGCTGGCCGGCCTGGAAGCGGGCTGCCGTCAGGTCGAGTGCGCGATCAACGGCATCGGCGAGCGCGCGGGCAACGCGTCGCTGGAGGAGATCGTGATGCTGCTGCACACGCGCGAGCCGAGCCTGGGGCTGTGGACGGGGGTGGACACGACGGAGATCGCGCGCACGAGCCGGCTGGTCTCGCGCCTGACCGGCTACCAGGTGCAGCCGAACAAGGCGATCGTGGGGCGCAACGCGTTCGCGCACGAGGCGGGCATCCACCAGGACGGCGTGCTGAAGGAGCGCACCACCTACGAGATCATGGACGCGACGACGGTGGGCCTGCGCAGCAACGCGATCGTGCTGGGCAAGCACTCGGGCCGCCACGCGCTGAGCAAAGCGCTGGAGGAGATGGGCTTCGAGCTGGAGGGCCAGGCCCTGAACACGGCGTTCAAGCGCTTCAAGGAGATCGCCGATCGCAAGAAGCAGGTGACGGCGATGGACCTGGAGGCGCTGGTCACCGACGAGCTGCGCGAGGAGGTGCCGGGCTATGCGCTCGAGTCCTTCGAGGTGGAGGCCTCCTCGCTGCGCCCGCCGCACGCGCGCGTGTCGGTGACGCTGCCCGACGGCTCCTCGGCGACGGGCGCGTTCACCGGCGACGGCCCGATCGACGCGGTGTTCCAGGCGATCAACGCGGCGACCGGCATCGCGCCGACGCTCAGCGACTTCACGATCGGCGCGGTGACCGAGGGCCAGGACGCTCTCGGCGAGGTGTCGGTGGTGCTCGAGGTCGCGGGCTTCACCGGCGCGGGTCAGGGCGTCTCGACGGACATCATCGACGCGGCCGCGCGCGCGTACGTGCGCGCGCTGTCGGTCGCGGTCGCGCGCTCGCGCGCCGACGCGGCGGTCGGCCTGCCCGAGACGGCTGCCGGCTGAGCTCCCCGCCGGCGGATGCGCCCGCGCGCTCGCCGGCCGCGGTCGAACGCGGCCGGCGCCCGCGCGCTGTCAGTGCATGTCGATGGCGTCGTGCGCGGTCGCGGAGATCGCGACGGCGTGTTCGTCCACGAGCTTGGGGACGAGAGCGTCCCTGTTGCTGCCGGTCCCGAGCGCGTTCTCGAAGGCGCTGCCCCACGACCAGACATCGCCGGAGGCATCGAGTCCGTAGGCGGTGCCGCCCGAGGCGACGACCTGGGAGAAGTGCAGCCCGGTGGCGACGGGCGAGGGTTTGTCGGTCGTCGAGCGATCGCCGATCTGGCCCGCCCCATCGGCGCCCCATCCGTACACCTGGCCGTCCACCACCGCGAGGGTGAAGTCGTTGGTGGGGATGTTGCCGCCGCAGGACACCTCGCTCGCGGGGCCTGGGAGCGGCACGTGATAAGGAGCGAACACTCCTTCGGAGAGCTCGCCGTTGCCGATCTGCCCATCCCAGTCCGCGCCCCAGTCGTAGACGGCGCCGGAGGCTGTCCGCGCGCAGGACGTGCGTTCGGCAGCGGAGATTTCGACGACGTGGGACAAGCCCGGCACCAGCACGGGCGTCCCGCTCGTTTCGATGCCGGACACGCCGAGCTGTCCGTCCTGGTTTCCGCCGCACGCCTCCACGGTCCCGTTGGCGAGCAGCCAGAGCGTGTGGTGCCCGCCGCCCTGCACCGCTACGGCGCCCGAGATGCCGGGCACTTCCGTCGGAGGTATTTCACGGCCGTGGAGTTCGCCGAGGCACGCGGTCGGCCCGCCGTTGCCCCAGGCCCACGCATGCCCGGTCTTGTCGATCGCGATCCCGTCGAACTCGGCCTCGCCGATCGCGGTGATGGTGACGCCCGCGGGCAGCGGCACCTGCTCGGCCTCTTGTGGGCTTGATTCGATTTCGGCTTCGCCGAGCTCGCCTGCGCCGTTGTTGCCCCACGCCCAGACGGTGCCGTTGGACTCCAGCGCGTAGGCGCTCGCGTTGCTCGCGTCGATGGCCGTCACGTTGCTGAGTTCTTCGACGGGGGTCGGCCGGTGCACTCCCGGAGGGGTGCCAAACGAGCCCCAGCGCATGACGACGTTTGTCGCCGCGCTCGCGGCCACCGGGACCGAGAGCGCCACCGCGGCTGACGCCAGGCTGGACAGCAGCAGGGCCGCAAGCGAGCCCTTCGCGAGTGTGATCGAGCGCACAGTCAACCCCCTCGGGATGTAGCGGGCCATCCGCGGCGGCCCTGAAGTTTGAAACGGTGCCCTGCGTTCGAGGGCAGCAAGAGACGCCAACGTATCACGCGCGGCGGTTGCCATAGAACCCGTGCATACACGATCTTCACACCGACCGTCTGTGATAACGTACACTTGTATGATGCGGACGACAGCGGTGAACAACGATCTCGCGCCCGCCGGCGCGAGGCCCGAGCTGAGCCCGGCGGCAGCGGTCGAGCCCGCGACGATCGGCGCGCGCGTGAAGGCGCTGCGCGACGCGGCGGGACTGTCCCTGCGCGAGCTGGCCGAGCGCAGCGGCGTGAGCGCGCCGATGCTCTCGCAGGTCGAGCGCGGCGAGACGAGCCCGACGCTGACGGTCGCCGCGCGCATCGCGGCGGGCCTGGAGCTGCGTCTGTCGCAGCTGCTGCGCCTGGACGAGGGCGGCGCGGTGACGGTCGTGCGGGCGAGTGAGCGCCAGCGCGGAGGCAACCGCAGGCGCGGGCACAGCTTCGAGGTGCTGACCTCCTCCGCAGCCGGGCCAGCGCGCGGAGCTCTCGCGGCACACGCTCGCGCCGGGCGGCGCGACGGGCGCCGTGGACGATCCGCCGATGCACGAGCCGGGCAGCCGCGAGACGGCGCTCGTCGAGCGCGGCGCGGTGGTGCTGGTGTGCGACGGACAGCGCCACGAGCTGGCAGCGGGCGACTGCGTGACCTTCGACGCCGACCTGCCGCACCACTTCGAGAACCCAGACCGGCGAGGACGCCGCCTTCCTGGCGGTGAGTCGCGGCTCGGCCTGAGAAGGAGCTAGCGATGCCGAAGACGCTGTTCGAGAAGATCTGGGAGGCGCACGAGGTCGCGCCGACGGCCTGCTGTACATCGACCTGCACCTGGTGCACGAGGTGACGAGCCCGCAGGCGTTCGACGGCCTGCGCCTGGCGGGGCGCACGGTGCGCCGGCCGGACCGGACGCTTGCGACCGCCGACCACAACACGCCCACCGACGGCACGCCGGTGGCGGCGCGCATCAAGGACGAGCTCTCGCGCGTGCAGGTGGAAACGCTCGAGCGCAACTGCGCGCGAGTTCGGCGTGCCGGTTTACTCGCTGGGCTCGCCGCGCCAGGGGATCGTGCACGTGATCGGCCCCGAGCTGGGCGTGACGCAGCCGGGCATGACGATCGTCTGCGGCGACTCGCACACCTCTACGCACGGCGCGTTCGGCGCGCTGGCGTTCGGCATCGGCACGAGCGAGGTCGAGCACGTGCTGGCGACGCAGTGCATGGTCCAGCAGCAGGCCGCGCTCGATGCGGATCGGCTACGAGGGCGCGCTCGGCTTCGGCGTCACCGCCAAGGACCTGATCCTGGGAACGCTCGGGCAGCTGGGCGTCGGCGGGCTGACGGGCCACGTGGTCGAGTACGCGGGCCCGGCGATCGAGGCGCTGTCGATGGAGGGCCGCATGACCGTCTGCAACATGACGATCGAGGGCGGCGGGCGCGCGGGCATGATCGCCCCCGACGAGACGACCTTCGACTGGTTTACGGACCTTGGGCGACCGGGCGCGCCTGCCGAGGGGGCGCCGCTGGAGCGCGCGATCGCGCAGTGGTCCTCGCTGCGCAGCGACGAGGGCGCATCGTTCGACAGCGAGGTGGCGATCGACGCGTCGGCGATCTCGCCGCAGGTCACGTGGGGCACGAACCCGGGGATGGTGCGCGCGGTCACCGAGAAGGTGCCGGCGCCGGAGGAGTTCGACAGCCCCGCCGAGCGCGAGGCGACCGAGCGCGCGCTCGCCTACATGGCGCTGGAGCCGGGCACGCCGATCGAGCAGATCGCGATCGACCGCGTGTTCATCGGCTCGTGCACCAACTCGCGCATCGGCGACCTGCGCGCCGCCGCGGAGGTGGTCGCCGGCAGGAAGGTCGCGCCGAGCGTCAGCGCGATGGTCGTGCCGGGCTCCCAGCAGGTCAAGGCGCAGGCGGAGGCCGAGGGCCTGGATCGGATCTTCCGCGACGCCGGGCTTCGACTGGCGCGTGGCGGGCTGCTCGATGTGCCTGGGCATGAACCCTGACATCCTCGCGCCGGGCGAGCGCTGCGCGTCGACCTCCAACCGCAACTTCGAGGGCCGCCAGGGCCGCGGCGGGCGCACCCACCTCGTCTCCCCGCAGATGGCTGCCGCGGCGGCCATCGAGGGGCACTTCGTCGACATCCGCGAGTGGTCGTGAGCGCGTCCGCGGCGCCGGGCGCGCACTGGCAGCGCGAGGAGCTGGCGGCGAGCTTCGCCGAGCGCCGGCGGATCCTGATCCCGCTGCTGGACGTGCAGGAGGACGTGCTGCGGCACCTGCTTGACCGGCACGAGCGCCCGCTCGAGCGCTTCGTGGACCTGGGTTGCGGCGCGGGCGCGGTCAGCGAGCTGGTGCTCGGCTGCCTGCCCGGCGCCGAAGGCGTGCTCGTCGACTTCTCCGAGCCGATGCTGGCCCGTGCCGGCGTCAACCTGGCGGGCTACGCAGGGCGCTGGCAGGCGGTGCGCGGCGACCTCAACGACCCCGCGTGGCGCGATGCGCTGCCGGCGGGGCGCTACGACGCGATCGTCTCGGGCCTGGCCATCCATCACCTCCCGCCCGAGCGCAAGCGCACGCTGTTCGCGCAGGCGTTCGAGCTGCTCGAGCCCGGGGGCATGTTCGTGAACATGGACTACGTCGCGATCGACGGGCCGCTGCGGGGACTGTTCGACGAGCAAATGCTCGCCAACGCGGTGCGGGCCGCATCGTCCCCGGAGGGGGAGCGCGAGAGCGGCGGCACCCGCCACGAGCACGCATCGTCCCCGGACGGGGAGCTCGACCTCGAGGACGACGACGACCGGCCGGACACCGTCGAGGATCAGCTGCGCTGGCTGCGCGACGCCGGCTTCGAGCAGGTCGAAGTGCACTTCAAGTGGGCCGAGGCCGCCATCTATGGCGGAACGAGGCCCGTGAAAGGAGACGAGCAGTGAAACCCATCGAGACGATCAGCGGGCCCGTCAGCCACCTCGACCGCGCCGACGTGGACACCGACCAGATCATGCCGAAGCAGTTCCTCAAGCGGGTGCAGCGCAGCGGCTTTGGCGAGTTCCTGTTCTACGACTGGGCCAAGGAGCCCGGCTGGGACCTCCCGCCCAACCCGATTCTCGTCGCCGGTGAGAACTTCGGCTGCGGCTCATCGCGCGAGCATGCCCCCTGGGGGCTGCAGGACTACGGCTTCCAGGCGATCGTCGCGCCGTCCTTCGCCGACATCTTCTACTCCAACTGCACCAAGATCGGGCTGCTGCCGATCGTGCTCTCCGACGAGGACTGCAAAGCGCTCGCGCGCGCCGGCTACGGCCAGGTCGACCTGCGCGAGCAGGAGGTGCGCTTTGCCGGTCGTCAGGTGCCCTTCGAGATCGACCACGAGATCCGCCACCGTCTGCTCGGCGGCCTCGACGACATCGCGCTGACGCTGCAGCAGGTGGACGCGATCGACTCATACGAGCGCGCACGCGAGCAGCGCACGCCGCCGATCCCGGTGACGACGGCGCTGTGAGGACCGCGCCGGCGCGGCCACGTGCCCGCCCGCACGGGTCCCGCGCGGGCGCGTCCTGGTAGCGTCGCGCGCCGATGGCACACCGCATCGTCACCCTGCCCGGCGACGGCATCGGCCCGGAGATCATGGCGCCGACGCTCGAGCTGCTGCGCAAGCTCGGCGACTTCGAGTTCGAGGAGCACCCCTTCGGCGGCGCGTCGATCGATGCGCACGGCGTGGCGCTGACCGACGAGACGCTCGCTGCGTGCAGGCGCGCCGACGCGGTGCTGCTGGCGGCGGTCGGCGGGCCGAAGTGGGACACGACCGATCCGAGCAGGCCGCGGCCGGAGCAGGGGCTGCTGGGACTGCGCAAGGGGCTCGGCCTGTACGCGAACCTGCGCCCGGTGAAGCCCGCTGCCGGCGCTGTATGACGCCTCGCCGCTGCGACGCGAGCGGATCGAGGGGACGGACCTGCTGGTCGTGCGCGAGCTCACGGGCGGCATCTACTTCGGCGAGAAGACCCGCACCGCCGACCTCCGCCTCCGACCTCTGCTCCTACACGACCGCGGAGATCGAGCGCATCGCGCGCACGGCCTTCCGCGCCGCGCGCGCGAAGGTCTCGAGCGTGGACAAGGCCAACGTGCTGGAGACCTCCAGGCTGTGGCGCGAGGTGGTGAGCGAGCTGCACGCGCGCGAGTTCCCGCACGTGCAGCTCGAGCACGTGCTCGTGGACAACGCCGCAATGCAGCTCGTGTCCGCCCCCCGCCACTTCGACGTGATCCTCACCGAGAACATGTTCGGAGACATCCTCTCCGACGAGGCGGCGATGCTCACGGGCTCGATCGGCATGCTCCCCAGCGCGTCGCTGGGCGATCAGAGCCCGGTGGGGGCGGCGCCCACCCCCGGCCTGTTCGAGCCGGTGCACGGCTCCGCGCCGGACATCGCCGGGCAGGGGATCGCCAACCCGCTGGCGATGTTCCTGTCGGCCGCGCTGATGCTGAGACACGGGCTGGGCTTGGAAAGCGAGGCTGCGGCTGTAGAATCGGCTGTTGAAGCGTGCGCTCGCTGGGGGCCTGCGCACGCCCGACCTGGGTGGCGCGGCGGGTACGGCACAGGCGACCAGGACAGTGCTCGAGGCCATCGAATAGGAGCTTTGGTGAACGTGGAACCGACCGACCTCATCTGGATGAACGGAGAATTCGTCGCCTGGGAGGACGCAAAGGTCCACGTCCTGACGCACGGACTGCACTACGGCACGGGCGTGTTCGACAGCATGCGCTGCTACGAGACGGCGATCGGCCCGGCGGTGTTCCGCAACGTCGACCACCTCGACCGCCTGCTGAAATCGGCGGAGCTGTACTACATGCCGGTCCCGTACACGGTGGAGGAGCTGCGCGCGGCGACGCTCGAGCTGGTGGCACGCAACGGCCTGCGCGAGTGCTACATCCGCCCGCTGGCGACGCGCGGCTACGGCACGATGGGCCTGAACCCGCTGGACGCGACGGTGGACGTGACGATCGCCTGCTGGGAGTGGGGCAGCTATCACGGCGATGACGGCATCCAGCACGGCGTGCGCGCGATGACCTCCTCGTGGCGGCGCATCAGCCCCGACTCGCTGATCCCGCACGCGAAGGCCAGCGGCCAGTACCTGAACAACGTGCTCGCGAAGGTGGAGTCGGTGAAGGCGGGCTACGACGAGGCGATCCTGCTCGACGACCACGGCCACGTCTGGAGGGCACGGGGGAGAACATCTACATCGTGCGCGACGGGCAGGTGATCACGCCCGCGCAGTACAACTCGATCCTCGACGGCATCACCCGCCGCTCGATCATCCAGATCTGCCAGGACCTCGGCTACCAGGTGGTGGAGCGCGACGTGGCGCGCGCGGAGATGTACCTGGCCGACGAGATGTTCATGTCGGGCACGGCAGCCGAGCTGGTGCCCGTGTGCGAGGTCGACAACCACAAGCTGGGGGCGGGCGAGCCGGGCGAGATCACACGCGTGCTGCAGAAGGAGTTCGACGACGCGATCCACGGTCGCTCAGAGCGCTACCGCGAGTGGCTGGACGTGGTGCACGCGGTCGACCTGGAGACTCCGGCGGGCGAGGGCCCGGCGGCCGCGCAGCGGCTGACGGCGGCGGAGCGAATTACCGGGGCGACCGGCTAGAGGCGGTACGCCGCGGCCGGTCGCAACACCAGTCGCCCCGTACCCTCTACGCCGAAAGGACCTCCCCAATGAGCACCACACCAGCCCGCATCGAGCTCTACGACGCCACCCTGCGCGACGGCATGGGCGGCGGCGGCATGACGCTGACGGCGGAGGAGAAGCTGCGCGTCGTGCACGCGCTGGACGAGCTGGGCGTGCACATGATCGAGGCCGGCTTCCCCGCGTCGAACCCGAAGGAGCTCGAGCTGTTCGGGCTGCTCGCGAACGAGGCGCTGCACGGTGCGGAAATCGTCGCGTTCGGCATGACCCGCCGGCGCGACGCCGACGCTGAGAGCGACGAGGGCCTGCGCGTGCTGGCCGAGTCCTTCGCTCCCGTGTGCACGCTCGTGGGCAAGGCGTCGGTGCTGCACGTGGAGAAGGTGGTGCGCACCTCGCGCGAGGAGAACCTGGCGATGATCGCCGACTCCGTCGCGTTCCTGGTCGGCGCCGGCAAGCGCGTGCTGCTCGACGCGGAGCACTTCTTCGACGGCTTCGCGCTGGACCCGGCGTACGCGCTCGACTGCCTGCGCGTGGCGGCCGACGCGGGCGCCGAGCGCCTGGTGCTGTGTGACACCAACGGGGGCTCGCTCCCGCCGCAGATCAGGACGGCGTTCGCGGTGGTGGGCGAAGCGCTGCCGGGTGTGGCGCTGGGCATCCACACGCACGACGACTCCGGCTGCGCGGTGGCGAACACGCTCACGGCGGTCGAATCCGGGCGCCACGCAGGTCCAGGGCACGGTCAACGGCATCGGCGAGCGCACCGGCAACGCCAACCTGATCACGATCATCGCCGATCTGCAGCTGAAGATGGGCGTCGAGCTGCTCGCCCGCGAGCGCCTCGCGCGCCTCACCGAGACGGCGCACTTCGTCGACGAGCTGCTCAACCGCACGCCGGACCCCGCGCAGCCGTACGTGGGCAAGCACGCGTTCGCGCACAAGGCGGGCCTGCACGCCGCGGGCGTGCAGGCGGATTCGCAGACGTTCGAGCACGTCGACCCGGCGGTCGTGGGCAACGACCGCGACGTGCTGATCTCCGAGCTCTCCGGGCGCGGCACGATCGTGGAGAAGGCGCGCCAGGCGGGGATCGAGGCCGACGAGGAGCTGGCGCAGCGCGTGGTGGAGCGCGTGAAGCAGCTCGAGCACGAGGGCTTTCAGTTCGAGGCGGCCGACGGCTCGTTCGAGCTGTTGCTGCGCAAGGAGGCGGGCGAGTACGAGCCGCTCTTCCGCCTGGAGTCGTGGCGGGTGATCGTGGAGAAGCACGCGGACGGCCGCGCGAGCACGGAGGCGACGGTCAAGATCTGGCTGGGCGGCGAGCGCTACGTGCGCACCGCGGAGGGCAACGGCCCGGTGAACGCGCTGGACCGCGCGCTGCGCGACGCGATCGGCGAGATCCACCCGCACCTGAAGGACATCGATCTGGTCAACTACAAGGTGCGCATCCTCGATGAGACGAAGGGCACCGGCGCGGTCACGCGCGTGCTGATCGACGCCTCCGACGGCCACGACGTGTGGGGCTCGATCGGGGTGGCGGAGAACCTGATCGCCGCCTCGTGGGACGCGCTGGTGGACTCGCTGGAGTACGGGATGCAGGGCCAGCGGCGGCTGCCCTCCGAGGCGGCGGGGCACACGACCGTGGACTCGACCATCTAGTGGCCGCTCCCGGCGCCGGGCGGCCAGGCCTCGTGGACAGGCGCGAGCGGACCGACGCTGTGATCCCGCTCGCGCGCCCGGTGCTGGGCGATGCGGAGGAGCGGGCGGTGATCGAGGTGCTGCGCTCGGGCCAGCTGTCGCTGGGGCCGCGCCTGGGAGAGTTCGAGCGCCTGTTCGCGGCGCGGGTGGGGGCGCCGCACGCCAGCGCGGTCAGCAGCGGCACGGCGGGGCTGCACCTGGCCTTGCGCGCGGTGGGCGTGGGGGAGGGCGACGAGGTGGTGACGAGCCCGTTCTCGTTCGTCGCCTCGGCGAACGCGGCGCTGTACGAGCGCGCGCGGCCGGTGTTCGCGGACATCGACCCGGTGACGCTCAACCTCGACCCGGATGCGGCGGCGGCGGCGGTCGGCGAGCGTACGCGGGCGCTGCTGCCGGTGCACATCTTCGGCTACCCGGCGGACATGCCGGCGTTCGAGGCTCTCGCCGAGCGGCACGGCCTGGCGCTCGTCGAGGACGCGTGCGAGGCCCTCGGCGCGGTGCATGCCGACGGTGTGCCGGTGGGCGGGCGCGGGCATCCCGCCGTGTTCGGGTTCTATGCGAACAAGCAGCTGACAACCGGCGAGGGGGGGATGGTGACGCTGGCGGACCCGGACATGAAGGAGCGGATCGACTCGGAGCGCAACCAGGGTCGGGCGCCGGACATGGGCTGGCTGGACCACGACCGGCTGGGGTTCAACTACCGCCTGTCGGACATCGCGTGCGCGCTCGGGATCGCGCAGCTCGAGCGGCTGGAGGCGGTGATGGCCGATCGCGCGCGCGTCGCTCGCCTCTACCGCGAGTCGCTGGCCGAGATCGAGGGCCTGGAGCTGCTGTGCCCCGACGTCGGCGGCAACCGACGCGGCTGGTTCGTGTTCGTCGTTCAGCTGCCGCGCGGCGTGGACCGCGACGAGACCGTACGAGCGCTCGCGGCTGCGGGGATCCAGAGCAAGCCCTACCTGCCGGCGATTCACCTGATGAGCTTCTACCGCGAGCGCTTCGGGCACCGGGAGGGCGAGTTCCCGGTGTGCGAGGATGTCGCCGCACGCTCGCTGGCGCTGCCGTTCTTTCCGGCGATGAGCGACGGGCAGGTGGCGCGCGTGGCGCAGGAGCTGCGCACGGCGCTCGCGATCGTCTGAGCGACCGTCAGGTTTCAGACATCGGGCGCATGATGTCTCTCGAGCGACGCCCGTGTTACGCACCGAGTGTCGTGTAGGCAGCAGAAGTGGGCCGCCGGGAAGGAGTGCGGGCGCGGGGCAGCGGGCCGGCGAGCGATCGCGCGCTTGACACGTCCGTGCACGTCTGTTTAGATGCCATGGCCTTTCAGTGAACGGGAGATGCCGTCGAATGGACGCGACCGCCGAGCGGAGAGCGTCCGAGGAGCAACCGGCTTGAGATGAAGCCACCCGAGCAGAAGCTGCGCACACGCAAGGGATCGCCCGCGGCGACGCGAGCGGGCTTGGCGCACGAGCGCTCCTCGCGGGAAGACGTACGCGAGTCTCAGCGCATGCGGATCCTCTCGGCGGCGGTCGACATCGCGTGCGAGCGCGGCGTCGAAGCCGCCACCGTCTCTGACATCGTCGCTCGCGCGAGGGTCTCGCGGCGTACGTTCTATGAGATCTTCGAGGATCGGAGCGACTGCCTGCTGGTGGCGATCGAGCATGCTGTGCGGCTCGCGGGCGAGCGCGCGCTCGCCGCCTTCGAAAGCCACGACAGCTGGGTGGACCGTGTGCGCGCGGGCCTGCTCGCGCTGCTCCAGTTCCTCGACGAGGAGCCGGAGCTCGCGCGCCTGTGCGTGGTCGAGTCGGCGGGAGCCGGCGCCGCGGTGCAGGCTCGCCGTCGCGCGGTGCTCGATCGGCTCGCGCTAGGGGTCGACGAGGGGCGCGCCCTCACGCGCCGCCAGCCGCCGCCGCTGACCGCGGAGGGCGTGGTCGGGGGCGCGCTCGGCGTGATCCACAAGCGGCTGCTGAGGCAGGACTCGGGTGCCCTGGTCGAGCTGCTGAATCCCCTGATGAGCATCGTCGTGCATCCCTACCTCGGGGGCGCGGCGGCGCAGGCGGAGCTCCAGCGGCCCGTCGTCGGCGCCGGCGGGCCGCCGCCGCGGCGCGGCACGGCCCTGAATCCATTGAAGGCGCTCAACACGCGCCTGACCTACCGCACGATGCGGGTGCTGGCGGCGGTCGCGGCGCAGCCGGGGCTCAACAACGGCGAGGTCGGCGAGCGGGCGGGGGTCTCAGACCAGGGCCAGATCTCGAAGATGCTCGCGCGCCTGGCCGGCGCGGGGCTGCTCGAAAACATCGGGGAGGGCCAGCCCAAGGGGGCTGCGAACGAGTGGCGGCTGACGCCCCAGGGTAGGCAGCTGGAGCGCGCCATGCAGCGCGAGCTGCGCGGCACCGGCCGATGAGCTCCCACACGCCCGTAGACTGGGCGCGGTGTCGCGCTTCCACGAGCCACAGCACCCAGACTTCCAGCGGCTGAACGCGTCGATCGAGTTCGACCGGCGGCTGTGGCCGCAGGACCTCGCGCAGTCGCGCGCGCATGCGCGGATGCTGGCCGACCGGGGGATCATTGGCGCCGAGGATCGCGACGCGCTGCTCGCGGGCCTGGAGCAGGTGGAGCTGGAGCTGCGCGAGGAGCGCTTCCCGTTCGAGGCCCACGACGAGGACATCCACATGGCGATCGAGCGGCGCCTGACGGAGCTCGCGGGCCCGGTCGGCGGCCGCCTGCACACGGCGCGCTCGCGCAACGACCAGGTGGTGACGGATCTCGCGATGTACACGCGCGAGCGCGCCGCCGCGGCGCGGGCGGCGATCGCGGGGCTGATGCGGGAGCTGATCGTGCGGGCGGAGGAGCACGTCGACTGGCCGATGCCCGGCTACACGCACCTGCAGCGCGCGCAGCCGGTGTACCTGGGCCACCATCTGCTGGCGTACTTCTGGATGCTCGCGCGCGACCGCTCGCGGTTCGCGTTCGCCGAGCGCCAGTGCGGGACGATGCCGCTCGGCGCGGGGGCGCTCGCGGGCGTCAACTTCGACACCGATCGCCAGCAGGTGGCTGGCGAGCTCGGGTTCGCCGAGGTGGCGGCGAACTCGATCGACGCCGTCTCAGGACGGGACTTCGTGATCGACTACCTGAGCGCGGCGGCCACCTGCGCGACGCACCTGTCGCGGCTGGGGGCCGAGCTCGTGCTGTGGTCGAGCGCCGAGTTCGGCTTCTGTGAGCTGCCCGACGCGTGGAGCTCGGGCTCCTCGATCATGCCGCAGAAGAAGAACCCCGACGCGGCCGAGCTGCTGCGCGCGAAGGCGCCGCGCGTGGTCGGCCACCTGGCGGCCTTTCACGGCGTGATGCACGCGCTGCCGCTCACCTACAACAAGGACCTGCAGGAGGACAAGGAGCATCTGTTCGACGCCGTCGACACGCTCGAGCTGACGCTCGCCGCCGCCACGGGGATGATCGCGGGCGTCCGCTTCGATCGCGAGCGCATGCGCGAGGCGGCCGGCGACGAGCTGATCGCGGCGACCGACGTCGCCGACCTGCTGGTGCGCCTGGGGATGCCGTTTCGCGAGGCGCACGGCGTCGTCGCGGGGCTCGTGCGCACGGCGCTGGACTCCGGCAGGCCGCTCTCGCAGCTGACCGCACGGGAGCTCGCGGCGCACAGCGAGACGCTGGGCGCCCATCACGAGGAGTTCCGGCGGGTGCTGTCTGAGAGCTCGTGGCTGGAGTCGAAGGTGTCCGAGGGCGGCACCGCGTTGGCGCGCGTGCGCGAGCAGATCGGCCTCGCCCGGACCGTGCTCGATGCAGGTACTGCCGTCTGAGTTCTACGATCGCCCCGTCCTGGAGGTCGCCCGTGACCTGATCGGCTGCACGGTCGAGCACCTTGGGGCGGCGGGCGTGATCGTCGAGACGGAGGCCTACCACGAGAGCGAGCCGGCGTGCCACGCTTTCGTGGGGCTGACGCCGCGCACGCGCACGCTGTTCGGCCCGCCCGGCCGCGCGTACGTGTACCGCTCATACGGCGTGCACGCGCTCCTGAACGCGGTGTGCGAGCCCGAGGGCGTGGGCGCGGCGGTGCTGCTCCGCGCGCTGCACCCGACCGCGGGGCTCGAGCAGATGCGCGCCCGTCGCGCACGCGCGGCACGCGGGCGCGGCGCGGGGCGTACGAGCGCTCGCGCAGCGGCCGCCGACCACGAGCTGTGCTCTGGGCCGGGCAAGCTCACACAGGCGCTCGGGGTCCGCCTGGAGGAGAACGGCGCCGATCTGGCGCGCGGTCCGGTGCGAATCGGCGCGCGCGCGGGGGAGTGGCTCGAGCCGGCTGTGGTCGAGGACACGCGGGTGGGCATCACCAAGGCTGTGGAGCTGCGCTGGCGCTTCTGCGTGGCGGGCAGCCGCCACGTCTCGCGCCCGCGTCCGCCAGGGGGGTGAGTCAGCCGCCGGCGCTCACGCCACCGGTCGGCGAGGGCGTGGACGGCGCCGCGGCGGGCGCCGCGGGCGTCGAGGCGGGGGCGCTGGGAGCTTCGTGGGCGGGCGCCGCCGGGGTCGGTGTGGCGGCCGCGTGTTCGGGGGTCGCGCCGCCGGCCTGGCCTCCGGCGCCGTTCGGTGTGGCGGGCGCGCCGGTGCCCTTGCCCGGCGTCGCCGTCCCGGGGCTGGAGGGCGCGCGGGTCGTGGTCGTCGACGTCGCTGACCCCGCTTCGGAGGTGCCTTCGCTGCCGGTGCCCGTCTTGCCCGCGGCGCTGTGTTCGGCGCGTTCTTTTTCGATCTGCAGCGCAGAGACCATGAAGTCGTGCCAGATCAGCGCCGGGAAGGTGCCGCCGAGCACGGGGTTGCCGTTGAAGTCGGTGGTCATCGGGATCAGCTTGTTGGGGTAGCCGACCCACACGGCGACGGTGAACTTGGAGTCCCAGCCGACGAACCACGCGTCGCCGTAGTTGGAGGTGGTGCCCGTCTTGCCGGCGGCGAACTGCCCGATCGCGGCGGCCCTGCCGGTGCCGTATTGGATCACCGTTTCGAGTATCGAGGTCTCGGTTTCGGCGACCCACTGGGGTAGCACCCGGTGGGTGATGACCCTGTTCTTGTCCACGCGCGCTCCGTCGGGCAGCGGCTGGCTGCCGGCCTGCACCTGCTGGATGCCGACGGGGGCGTCGCCTTCGACGAGCGAGCCGGTGACGCGCTCGCCGCCGTGGGCGATCGTCTCGTAGGCGTGCGCCATGTCCAGCGGCGTCACGCCGACGGTGAGGCCGCCGATGGTCATCGCGGGGTTGGTCGACAGCGGCGTGGTGATGCCCATCCGGTGCGCGAGCAGCGCGATCTTGTGCGTGCCGACCTTGAGGCCGACTTCGGCGAAGATCGAGTTGTCGGAGAAGGCGGTCGCGCCGGTGAGCGTGTTCTCGCCGGTGTAGTTGCCTTCGTCGTTGTGCACGACGAACTTTTCGTGGCCGCCGGTGTGGGGGACGATGAACACCTTTTCCTTGGAGGTCCACACCGAGTCCGGCGAGATGCCGTCCTCGAGCGCGGCGGCGAGGTCGAACGCCTTGAACGAGGAGCCGGGCTGGCGCTCGCCCTCGGTGGCGAGGTTGAACGGGCTTTCGTCGTAGTTGCGCCCACCGACCATCGCGCGCACGTCGCCGGTCGAGTTTTCGATCGCCACCAGCGCGGCGGAGGGGCCGCCGGTGTAGGCGAGGTAGTTGTCGATCGCCTGTTCGCCGGCGCGCTGGAGCTCGAGGTCGAGCGTGGTGGTGATCTTCAGGCCGCCGTCGAAGGCGCGCGGGGCGCCGTAGCGTTCGATCACCTGCTGCTGCACCCAGCTCGTGAAGTAGCCGGCGTCGACCCCTTCGACGGTCTGCTCCTGGGGCGCCTGGATGCCCGCGGGCGAGGGCAGCGCCTGCTTGATGCTTTCTTCGTACAGCGGCTTGGTGATGTAGCCCTGGGCGAGCATCTGCTGCAGCACGACGTCGCGCCGGTCGCGCGCGGCCATCGGGTGGGTTATGGGGTCGTACTCGGTGGGCGACTGGATGATGCCCGCGAGCAGCGCAGCCTCCCACGGCTTGAGCTGCTTGACGCACAGTTCCCCGACGGGCGTGCCGCAGCCGAGGTGGTTGACTTCGTGGCCGAAGTAGGTCTGGGCGGCCGCCTCGATGCCGTATGCGCCGTTGCCGAAGTAGATCGTGTTGAGGTAGGCGGTGATGATCTTTTCCTTGGTCCACTTGTGCGAGAGCTGGTAGGCGAGCGCCGCCTCGCGCAGCTTCTCGAAGATCGTGCGGTGCGACTGGGCCTGCAGCGCGTTCTTGATGAACTGCTGCTCGATCGTCGAGGCGCCCTGCACGGCGCCTTTGTGGATGAGGTCGTCGACGAACGCGCGCGCGATCCCGCGCAGGTCGATCCCGCTGTTGGTCCAGAAGCGCTTGTCCTCGATCGAGATCACCGCGTCCTTGACGAGCCGCGGGATCTGTTCGGCGGTGACGATCACGCGGTTCTGCTGGCTGAGCACGCCGATCGGATGGCCGAGGTCGTCGTAGAGGTAGGAGCTCTTCTCGTCCTTGTACTGGGAGAACTTGGTCAGCGAGGGCAGGTCGGCGGCGACCGACACGAACATCCCGAAAACGAACGAGACGAGGCCCAGCAACAGCACCGCGGACAGGATCGCCAGGAAGCGCAGCCGCTTCAGGCGGGTCTTCGCGACCGTCCCGCGGTCGCTCGGTCCCGGACCCGGTGACGGCGGAGCGCTCGGCGTCGCCAGAGCGGTGGGCGTTATGTCGGGACGATCGTCATCGCTCATCGGCGGCTTTGCGGAGGTGGGTCCCCCGGGGTGCGAGGAGGTCCCGATCCCGACGGCGCGGGCCGCGACGCGCGCGGCACGGTGGGACCCTCCAGACGGCGAGAGTCTAGCATTGGCCCCCATGCCGAATGCCAGGGATGGGGTCACCCGCCCGCCCGCCCGCCCACCCGCCCGCCCACCCGCCAACCCAGCTGCCGACCCAGCCGTCGAGGCCGGGTCCGACGACGCTCGGCTCGCCGCCAAGCTGGCCGGCAACGCCGTCGACGAGCTGCCCGCGGGCGCGCTCGCGGGCAAGCTGCGAGCGGCGCACGCGGAGGGCAGACAGCTGCGCGTGAAGCTCGGCATCGACCCGACCGCGCCCGACATCCACCTGGGCCACGCGGTGGTGCTGGGCAAGCTGCGCGAGTTCCAGGACGCCGGCCACCGCGTGGTGCTGATCGTCGGCGACTACACCGCGCGCGTCGGGGATCCGTCGGGGCGCTCGACGCTGCGCCCGATGCTCTCTGCGCAGGAGATCGACGCGAACGCGGCCACCTTCCGCGAGCAGGCGCTGAAGATCCTCGACCCGGATCCCGAGCGCCTGGAGGTGCGGCGCAACGGCGAGTGGCTGGACATGCCGATGATCGACCTGCTGAGGCTCGTGGGCACGACGACGGCGGCGCAGCTGCTGGAGCGCGAAGACTTCGCCAAGCGCTGGTCGGCGCGCGAGCCGATCTCGATGCTGGAGCTGATGTACCCGCTGCTGCAAGGCTATGACTCGGTGGCGATCCGCGCGGACGTCGAGCTGGGGGGAACCGACCAGAAGTTCAACCTGCTGCTGGGGCGCGACATCCAGCGCGCGTACGGGCAGCCCGAGCAAGCGATCCTGACGATGCCGATCCTGGTCGGCGTCGACGGGCGTCAGAAGATGTCGAAGTCGCTGGGCAACCAGATCGGCGTGACCGACGAGCCGCAGGAGATGTACGGCAAGACGATGGCGATTCCCGATGAGGCGGTGCCGGAGTACCACCGGCTGCTGGTCGAGCCGCGCACCGGCGCCCCCATGCCGGCGGTCGGAGCGGCGCCGGGCGAGCTCTCGCCGCGCGACGCCAAGCGCGCGCTGGCTCGCGATCTGGTCGCGTGGCTGCACTCCGAGGAGGCGGCGCGGGCGGCGGAGCGGCACTTCGACCGCGTGTTCGTGGAGCGCGGGGTGCCCGACGAGGTCGAGGAGGCGCTGTTCGAGTGCGTGGACGGCGTCGTGCACCTGCCGGGCCTGATCGCGCACGAGCTGGGGATGTCGCGCTCGGAGGCCCGCCGCGTGATCGACCAGGGGGGCGTGACGCTCGGCGAGGCGCAGCTGGCGGCGGGCGAGCACGACGTCCCGTGCGAGCGCGCGGACGGGCAGGTCTTGAAGGTGGGCAGGCGTCGTTTTCGCCGCCTGCGCGCCCGCTAGCCACGCGGCGGGCCATCGCGCTATACTCGCTGGTCGGCTCGCAGGTGCCTCTGGGCGCTGGGTCGGATCGGTCTCCTCCAGAAGGAACCCCTTTCGGTGAGGCACGGCGGTCTTTGAAAACTCAACAGCATGCGCATCTGCGACCCAACTAGGGTCGTGGTGTGCGTCCAGGTTCGACCCGCCGACGGGAGCGTCGATGACGCCTCCGGGTGGCGGTCAAGAGTCAAGTAGATGAAGTACCCCGTCATGGTCGGGGGCCCACGTGTATAGGTCCCCGCCCGTCCCGGCCGCCCGCGACCGTTGGTCGCGCAAGTGGCAGGGGCAACTCCATGACAGCTTTTCGTGAAGTTCTTCACGGAGAGTTTGATCCTGGCTCAGGACGAACGCTGGCGGCGTGCTTAACACATGCAAGTGGAGCGACGAACCAGGCTTGCCCTGGGGCAGAGCCGCGAACGGGTGAGTAACACGTGGGTTACCTGCCCCGATGACCGGGACAACCCGAGGAAACTCGGGCTAATACCGGATGTGCCCTGCAAGCGGGGAAAGGAAGCTTCGGCCTCCGCATCGAGATGGGCCCGCGGCCCATTAGCTTGTTGGTGAGGTAACGGCTCACCAAGGCTACGATGGGTAGCTGGTCTGAGAGGACGATCAGCCACACTGGGACTGAGACACGGCCCAGACTCCTACGGGAGGCAGCAGTGGGGAATCTTGCGCAATGCGCGAAAGCGTGACGCAGCAACGCCGCGTGGGGGAAGAAGGCCTTCGGGTTGTAAACCCCTTTCAGTTGGGACGAAGCTTCGCTCGGTGAATAGCCGGCCGGAGTGACGGTACCTTCAGAAGAAGCACCGGCTAACTACGTGCCAGCAGCCGCGGTAATACGTAGGGTGCAAGCGTTGTCCGGAATTATTGGGCGTAAAGAGCGTGTAGGCGGCCTCGCTAAGTCCGCTGTGAAAGTCCAGGGCTCAACCCTGGAATGCCGGTGGATACTGTCGAGGCTAGAGTCCGGAAGGGGCGAGTGGAATTCCTGGTGTAGCGGTGAAATGCGCAGATATCAGGAGGAACACCAATGGCGAAGGCAGCTCGCTGGGACGGTACTGACGCTGAGACGCGAAAGCGTGGGGAGCAAACAGGATTAGATACCCTGGTAGTCCACGCTGTAAACGATGGGCACTAGATGTGGGGGGTGTCGACTCCCCCCGTGCCGAAGCTAACGCATTAAGTGCCCCGCCTGGGGAGTACGGCCGCAAGGCTAAAACTCAAAGGAATTGACGGGGGCCCGCACAAGCAGCGGAGCATGTGGTTTAATTCGACGCAACGCGAAGAACCTTACCTGGGCTTGACATGTGAGTGACCGGTGTGGAAACACATCTTCCCTTCGGGGCACTTTCACAGGTGGTGCATGGCTGTCGTCAGCTCGTGTCGTGAGATGTTGGGTTAAGTCCCGCAACGAGCGCAACCCCCGTCGCATGTTGCCAGCATTTAGTTGGGGACTCATGCGAGACTGCCGGTGACAAACCGGAGGAAGGTGGGGATGACGTCAAGTCCTCATGCCCCTTATGTCCAGGGCTACACACGTGCTACATTGGCGTATACAGAGGGCTGCGATACCGCGAGGTGGAGCGAATCCCTTAAAGTACGTCTCGGTTCGGATTGCAGGCTGAAACTCGCCTGCATGAAGGCGGAGTTGCTAGTAATCGCGGATCAGCACTGCCGCGGTGAATACGTTCCCGGGCCTTGTACACACCGCCCGTCACACCACGGGAGTGAGCAACACCCGAAGCCGGTGGCCTAACCCGCAAGGGAGGGAGCCGTCGAAGGTGGGGCTCGTGACTGGGGTGAAGTCGTAACAAGGTAGCCGTAGCGGAAGCTGCGGCTGGATCACCTCCTTTCTAGGGAGCACATAACAGTGCCCCGATCGCAGCGACCGTCCGGCCTCGAGCTCCTCGAGGGCACGAAGGATCTGACGGTATTCGAGCGGTCGGGCCTAGCATGTCGACCGAGCCTGGCTGGATGGCTGCGTGGGGCGCGTTCCTGTACTACTTCGGGAGCGCGGCCGGCACAGCCGCGAACGACCCCAGCATGCTGTTGAGTTTTGAGAGACCGGCGTCCGCCGGTGATCGCGTGGACACGTCGCAGACGGCGTGACCGACAGGCGCGAGGCCGGCCGGCGTTATACGCCTCTCCACGGTCCTTGAAAACTGCACAGAAGCCACAATCAGCCGCCATCGATAAGCGGCGGCTGAAAAAACGGGTATCACCGGGCCCTGCACGACCGCGCGTATCGGGTCGCGTTGGGCCAGATCACCGTCAAGATAGTAAGGGCACACGGTGGATGCCTTGGCACCAAGAGTCGATGAAGGGCGTGAACGGCTGCGATAAGCCACGGTTAGGCGCTGAATAGCCTTTGACCCGTGGATTCCCGAATGGGGAAACCCAGCGCTGGTAATGCGGCGTTATCCCCGGCTGAACACATAGGCCGGCGGAAGACAAGCGGGGGAAGTGAAACATCTCAGTACCCCGAGGAAAGAAAATCAACAGAGACTCCCTGAGTAGTGGCGAGCGAAAGGGGATCAGCCCAAACCCGGCAGATGTAAGCGGACACGCGTTGTCTGTCGGGGGTTGTAGGGCGTCTGTTCCGAGTCTGTGTCTGGCTCGGCAGGAGTTACAAAATCGTGTGGTAGTCGAAGCGCGTGGAACCGCGCACCATAGAGGGCAATCGTCCCGTAGACGAAACTGCACGATCTCCTGTCAGGCGTTCCTGAGTAAGTCCGCACCCGTGAAACGCGGACTGAACCTGGGGGGACCACCCTCCAAGGCTAAGTACTCCTTGGTGACCGATAGCGGACTAGTACCGTGAGGGAAAGGTGAAAAGTACCCCGGAAGGGGAGTGAAATAGTACCTGAAACCGCGTGCCTACAAGCGGTGGGAGCAGACTTGTTCTGTGACCGCGTGCTTTTTGCATAACGAGCCGGCGAGTTACTCGTCTGCGGCAAGGTTAAGCGATGAGCGGAGCCGTAGCGAAAGCGAGTCCTAATAGGGCGACATAGTCGTAGGCGGTAGACCCGAAACTGAGCGAGCTACCCATGGGCAGGCTGAAGCGGGGGTAAGACCTCGTGGAGGGCCGAACCGACCTAGGTTGAAAACTGGGCGGATGACCTGTGGGTCGGAGTGAAAGGCTAATCAAGCTCAGTGATATCTGGTTCTCTCCGAAATATATTTAGGTATAGCCTCGGATAAATTGCGTGTTGGCCGTAGAGCACTGTTTGGATTAGGGGCCCTACCAGGTTACCGACTTCAGGCAAACTCCGAAGACCATCACGTTTACTCCGGGAGTCAGTTGCTGGGGGATAAACTTCAGCGTCGAAAGGGAAACAGCCCAGACCGCCAGCTAAGGTCCCTAAGTACTAGCTAAGTGGGAAACGATGTTCGAGTGCATAGACAACCAGGAGGTTGGCTTAGAGGCAGCCACCCTTGAAAGAGTGCGTAACAGCTCACTGGTCAAGTGTTCGAGCGCGGACAATGTAACGGGGCTCAAGCTAGTCACCGAAGCTGCGGGTGCGTGAGACCTTCGGGTCGATCGCGCGGTAGGAGAGCGTTCCCACGCCAGCAAAGCGGCGGCGTAAGCCAGCCGTGGAGGCGTGGGAAGTGAGAATGCCGGCATAAGTAACGAAAGAGGGGTGAGAATCCCCTCCACCGATTGCCCAAGGATTCCTGAGTAAAGTTCGTCTGCTCAGGGTTAGTCGGGACCTAAGGCGAGGCCGAAAGGCGTAGTCGATGGCCAACAGGTTGATATTCCTGTACCACGTCGCTTCCGTTTGACCGATGGGGGGACGAGGAAGGCTAGGGGAACCCAGGCGATGGTTGACCTGGGGTAAGCATGTAGGGGTGGCCCTTGTCAAATCCGGGGCCGCATAACCTGAGGTGCGATGCCAGCTGGCGTTAAGCCGGCGAGTCCCTGACGCCATGCCTCCAAGAAAAGCCTCTAGGGAGGAAGCGCGTGCCCGTACCAAAACCGACACAGGTGGGCAAGTAGAGAATACTAAGGTGATCGAGATAACCCTCGTTAAGGAACTCGGCAAAATCGCCCCGTAACTTCGGGATAAGGGGCGCCCCAGTAGGGTGAAACTCCTCGCGAGTGGAGCCCGAGAGGGCCGCAGTGAATTGGCTGAAGCGACTGTTTACCAAAAACACAGGTCTCTGCTAAGTCGAAAGACGACGTATAGGGGCTGACGCCTGCCCGGTGCCGGAAGGTTACGTGGAGTTGTTAGGGCTTGACCCGAAGCAGCGAAGCTAAGCCCCGGTAAACGGCGGCCGTAACTATCAGTTGACCGAGGTAGTTGTAAAACTCGGCTATATGCTGGAACATCCGAGTATCCCGCACTACGAGTTCCGTCCTAACTGGGCGGTACCGTGAAAATGTGTCGGGTGCGGACAATCAGCAGGAAAGGCCGTGCATAGAGGCCATACCGGCCTCGCTCGGTAGCTTCTTGTCCGGGTTTGCGCTGGGTGAGGGGAGCTTCATGTTGGTGTGTCGCAGGCGCGATCACCAGGCACGACGCTTCAGGATCTCAGCCGCCTTCAACGTGTCGCAGCAGGACCGCATGCCGTTGGATCTCTTGCGGGAGGTCTTGGGATGCGGGACTTTGAGACAGGCCGGTAACGGCGGTTGGTATTGGGAGGTCAATCGACTTTCTGATCTCAACGGTCGCATCGTGCCGTTCTTCGATCGGTTTCCGATCGTCGGCGTGAAGGCGGAGGACTACCGGCTCTGGAGGAGCGCAGTGCTCCTTCTGTCTGCCGGTCGTCTCAGCGACCAGGACTACCGTCAGGTTCTTGCTCTCCGGGAACGGATGAACCGCGGCGGAAAGAGACGCCATCGAATGGACGGAATCCTCAGAGACTATACGCCGAGCCCATGGACCTAGAGCGGCCGTGGGATGAGATAGTCCGCTCTCATGGGCGACCATGAGAGTCCGTCAGAAATGAGCGGACCGCTCGAGCCTAGCGCTCGAGTAGTAACAGTCAGGAACGGTCCTAAGGTAGCGAAATTCCTTGTCGGGTAAGTTCCGACCTGCACGAATGGCGTAACGACTTCAGCGCTGTCTCAACGAGGAGCTCGGTGAAATTGCAGTCTCGGTGAAGATGCCGAGTACCCGCGGCTAGACGGAAAGACCCCGTGAACCTTTACTACAACCTGGTATTGGATTTCGGTGCATTTCGCTCAGGATAGGTGGGAGGCTTTGAAGCGCCGGTTGCGGCTGGCGTGGAGCCAACCTTGAGATACCACCCTTGGTGTATTGGGGTTCTAACAGCATTCCGTGAATCCGGGTGCTGGACAGTTCCAGGCGGGTAGTTTGACTGGGGCGGTCGCCTCCCAAAATGTAACGGAGGCGCACAAAGGTTCCCTCATCACGGTTGGAAATCGTGTGTAGAGCGTAAAGGTAGTAAGGGAGCTTGACTGCGAGACTGACAAGTCGAGCAGGTGCGAAAGCAGGTCTTAGTGATCCGGCGGTAGCAAGTGGAAGTGCCGTCGCTCAACGGATAAAAGGTACTCCGGGGATAACAGGCTTATCGGGCCCAAGAGTCCACATCGACGGCCCGGTTTGGCACCTCGATGTCGGCTCGTCGCATCCTGGGGGTGGAGTTGCTCCCAAGGGTTGGGCTGTTCGCCCATTAAAGCGGTACGCGAGCTGGGTTCAGAACGTCGTGAGACAGTTCGGTCCCTATCTGCCGTGGGCGTTGGAGAGTTGAGAGGATTTGTCCCTAGTACGAGAGGACCGGGATGAACGCACCTCTGGTGTATCTGTTGTCCTGCCAAGGGCATAGCAGGCTAGCTACGTGTGGATCGGATAACCGCTGAAAGCATCTAAGCGGGAAGCCGGCCTCGAGATGAACTCTCCCATCCCCTAGAGGGAGTAAGACCCCTGGTAGACCACCAGGTTGATAGGCCGGATCTGGAAGGACGGCAACGTCTGCAGGAGACCGGTACTAATGGGTCGAGGGCTTGACGGATTTTTCGCCTGTCCGCAAGGATGGGTGTGGGTGGTACCCGTTGTGGCGCTGTGCAGTTTTGAGGGACCGTGGAGGGCGTGGTCTTTCGCCTTTTTCCGGTGGCTTTGGCGAGGGGGAAACACCTCTTCCCATTCCGAACAGAGCAGTTAAGCCCCTCAGCGCCGATGGTACTTGGCTCGCAAGGGCCTGGGAGAGTAGGACGCCGCCGGTTTATTTGACATGCGGGCCGCCTTCGGGCGGCCCGTCGTGTTGCGCGAGCGCGAGGCATCGCCCAGAGGCAGATCGGCGTGACGGGCGAAGCGCTCAGTGCCCGAGCGCCGCACGCGAGCTCTCGCAGCCGCCCGGCGTGCGAGCATCCTGCGACGCTTGCTCGCCACGCCGCAAGCGTCCCGGCTCAGGCGTCACGTGGCCGACGGGCGACAGGCACGGCTGCGCAGGCGCCGCCGGCTGGCCGGGACGCCTGCGCGCGCACCCGCTGCGCAGCGGCGCCCGGTGCGGATGGGATGCGGGGCTGGGCTCGTCCTGGCCGACCTCCCAGTCGACCTCGTAGTCATCCTCGAGCAACAGGAACGAGCGGGCCACGCGTACGGCACCGAGCGCGCGCTGCGCAAGCTTGGATTGCGGGGCGGGGGAGAACATGTGTTCGCAAGCTACGACGCGGTTCGGACGGACTCGCTACGAACGTGTGTACGTGTCGGCCTCGAGGGCGGGAAACGGCTCAGTAGAGCCGATTTCGCGCCTCCGGTCCTGCAAGCGAAGTTGCAGCGCACGCCGGTCGGGCGGGCGGCGTATACGCCGGTCGCCAGCGCAGGCAGGGGCCGGGCCCGGCGGCGCGAACTCCGGTCCTCAGATGGCTGTTACGCTAGCCAGGCGCTTTTCCGGCGGGCCGGGTGGGTCCTCGTTGACCGGCGGGCGGCGCCCCAAGCTCATGGAGAAGTTCGTCATCCAAGGCGGCGTGCCGCTGTCGGGCACGATGGTCCCGGCGGGGAACAAGAACGGCGCGCTGCCGATCCTCGCAGCCAGCGTCCTCACCGAGGACGAGGTGCTCGTGCGCAACGTTCCGCGCATCCGCGACGTGGAGGCGATGATCGAGATCCTGGCGGCGATCGGCGTCGACGTCAGCTGGCGCGGACCCAACGAGGTCGCCCTCTGCGCCGCGGGCGTGCACGACGTCGAGATCGAGCCGGAGCTCGCGGAGTCGATCAGGGCGTCGTTCCTGCTCGCCGGCCCGCTGCTCGCGCGCTTCCGCCGCGCCGTGATGCCGCCGCCGGGCGGCGATGTGATCGGGCGCCGGCGACTGGACCCCCACCTGGACGCGTTTCGCGCGATGGGCGCGGTGACCGACTGCGGACGCGACATCGTGCTGAGCGCCCCGCGCGGGCTGCGCCCGACCGACGTGTTCATGGACGAGCCGTCCGTGATGGCCACCGAGAACGCGCTCATGGCCGCCGCGCTGACCCCCGGCACCACCATCATCGGCAACGCCGCGTGCGAGCCGCACGTGCAGGACCTGGCGCGCATGCTGGTCAAGATGGGCGCCGACATTCAGGGCATCGGCTCCAACCTGATCACCGTCAACGGCGCCGAGCGCCTGCACGGCTGCGAGCACGACATCGCGCCCGACCACATCGAGATCGGCAGCTTCATGGCGCTCGCCGGCGTCACCGGCGGCGAGCTGCGCATCAAGGACACCGTCCCCGGCGACCTGCGCATGATCCGGCTGGTGTTCGAACGCGTCGGGCTGCGCTCGGAGCTGCACGGCAACGACGTCGTCGTCCCCGGCGGGCAGAAGCTCGTCGTGCAGGCCGACGTGGGCGAGTACAAGAGCAAGATCCAGGACGGGCCCTGGCCCGCGTTCCCCGCCGACCTGACCTCGATCGCCGTCGCCCTCGCGACGCAGGCGGAGGGCTCGATCCTGGTGCACGAGTGGATGTTCGAGAACCGCCTGATCTTCACAGACAAGCTGATCCTGATGGGCGCCGACATCGTCATGTGCGACCCGCACCGCGCGATCGTCACTGGACCGCGGCGGCTGCGCGGCGAGCGCGTCGAGTCGCCCGACATCCGCGCCGGCATGGCGATGCTGCTGGCGGCGCTGTGTGCCGAGGGGTGCAGCGAGATCGGCAACATCCGCCAGATCGACCGTGGCTACGAGCGCATAGACGAGCGCCTGCGCGACCTGGGCGCACGCATCGAGCGCGTGGCCACGGAGCCCGTCCACGCGTAATCTCGGGTCTGCATGATCCACCCGATCCCGAGCGGCACGCGCGACGTGCTCCCAGAAGAGACGCGCGAGGTGCGCGCCATCACCGACACCCTGCGCCGCGTGTTCGAGCGCCACGGCTACGGCGAGGTGTACACGCCGGCGCTCGAGTACGAGTCGGTGCTCGCGCGCGCGGACATGGCCGAAGCGCGGCCCGCCTACCGCGTGTTCGACGAGAGCGGCGCCGTGCTGGTGCTGCGCTCGGACATGACCGTGCCGATCGCGCGCGTCGTCGCCACCCGCTACGCCGCAAGCGATCCTCCTCTGCGCTTCTGCTACTTCGCGCACTGCTACCGCGGCGTGCGCCCCCAGCGCGGACAGCCGCGCGAGCTGCTGCAGGCGGGCATCGAGCTGATCGGCGCGCCCGCGCCGCAGGGCACCGCCGAGGCGCTCACCGTGCTCTGCCACGCGCTCGACGCCACCGGCCTGAAGGACTACCGCGTCGGTCTCGGCGACGCGTCGCTGTACCCCGCGCTGATGGCCAGCCTCGCTGTCCCCGACGTCGCCCGTCGCAGGCTGCTGGAGGCGCTCGTGCTGCGCGACTTCGTCGGGCTCGAACGCGCGCTCGCCGAGTCGGGGCTCTCCGGCGAGGCGGGCGAGCTGCTGTTGGAGGTGCCCCAGCGTCGCGGCGGACCCGAGGTGCTCGCCGGCGCGCCCGCGCAGGCGCAGGAGGCGGTCACCGGCCTGCGCCAGGTGCACGAGCTGCTCGAGCCGGGCGTCGCCGAGCGCGTGATCTTCGACCTCGGCCTCGTGCGCAACATCGGCTACTACACCGGCGCCGTGTTCGACGTGTACGACCCCGCGCTCGGCAGCCCCATCGGCGGCGGCGGGCGCTACGACGACCTGCTCGGCCGCTTCGGCCGCAGCCTGCCCGCCGTCGGCTTCGCGCTCGGCGTCGACCGCCTGCACATCGCGCTCGCCGGCGAGGAGCGCGGCACCGGCGCGCTGCTGGCGCAGGAGGACCCCGGGGCGAGCGCCGGCCCGCGGATCGCGGGAGCCTCATGAGCGCGATCAACGGCCTCACCATCGCCGTGCCGCGCGGGGCGCTGTTCGACGGCACCGTCGACCTGCTGGCCGCGCTCGGGCTCGACACCGACGAGCTGCGCTCCAACGACCGCAAGCTGCTGTTCGAGGACATCGGCGTCATCACCATGCGCCCCTCCGACGTGCCCACCTACGTCGAGGCCGGCGCCGCCGACCTCGGCATCACCGGCAAGGACGTGCTGCTCGAGCAGTCCGCGCAGCGGCCGGGCGAAGGCGGGCGCGAGGTCTACGAGCTGCTCGACCTCGGCTACGGGCGCTGCACGATGGTGCTCGCCAGCAAGGCCGGCCCAGATCCGGCGCTCGCGGCGCTGCGCCGCCTGGGCGTCATGCGCGTCGCCACCAAGTACCCGCGCATCGCCGCGCGCTACCTCGAGGAAACCGGCAGGCAGGCCGAGATCGTCGAGGTCAAGGGCTCGGTCGAGCTCGCGCCGCTGACCGGCATGGTCGAGGCGATCGTCGACCTCACCGCGACCGGCACGACGCTGCGCGAGAACAACCTGGTCGTGCGCGAGGAGATCGTCGTGTGCACCGCCCGGCTGATCGCCAACCCGGTCGCGCACAAGCTCAAGGCCGCGCCGATCGACGAGCTGCTCGCGCGCCTGCGCGCGCTGCCGCCGCCGAGCGCGGGCGCGCGCCCCCGCATCGTCTCGCCCGCCTGAGATGGCCCGCGAGCGACATGCACGGCGGATTGACATGCGCGTCGAGCGCCTGAGCGCGGACGATGTCGCGCGGCTCGGCCGCGCGCCGCCGCGCGCGTGCGCGCGCTCGTGCCCGACGGCGGCTCGGTCGAAGCGGACGGTGCGCCGAGATCATCGCGCGGGTGCGCGCCGAGGGCGACGCGGCCGTGCTCGAGTACACGACGCCGCTTCGACACCGCCGGCAGCGAGCCGCGGCCGCTGCGCGTCGCACCGGAGGAGCTCGACGAGGCGATCAAGCAGCTGCCGCTGGAGCTCGATCGCGGGGCTGCAGGTGGCGATCGCGAACGTCGCGCGCGTCGCCGACGCGGGCGTCGCGCGGCGACGCCGCAGTCGAGCTGGCGCAGGGGCAGCGCGTCGTCGCTGCGCGAGGTGCCCGTGGGCTCCGCCGCCGTGTACGTGCCCGGCGGGCGCGCCGCGTACCCGAGCACGGTCGTGATGGGCGTCGTGACCGCGCGCTCGGCGGGCGTCGCTCGACGTCGCCGTATGCGCGCCGCCGGGCCTGGACGGGCAGATCGACCCGGTGATCCTCGGCGACGTGCCGGCTGTGCGGCGTCGAGCGCGTGTACCGCATGGGCGGCGCGCAGGCGATCGCCGCGCTCGCCTACGGCACCGACACGGTCGAGCGCGTCGACGTGATCGTCGGTCCCGGCAACCTCTACGTGCAGGAGGCCAAGCGCCAGCTCTCCGCGCACGTCGGGATCGACGGCTTCGCCGGCCCCAGCGACCTGCTCGTGGCGCTCGGCGCCGACGTCGAGGGGCGCCGACGACGGCTCGCAGCTCGGCTGGCGCGCTCGACATGCTCGCCCAGGCCGAGCACGGCGAGGGCAGCCTCGTCGTCGCCGTGTCGCCCTCGCGCGCAGCGTCTGCGACGCGCTGGCGGCGGCGCTCGAGTCGCTGGTGCGTGGAGCGCCCGACCGTGGGCGACGCGGCGTTCGCGCATCGTCCAGGTCGCCGACCGCCCGCGAGGCGATCGGCGCTCGCCAACGCGTTCGCGCCCGAGCACCTGCAGCTGATCGGCGCCGACGTGGAGGCGCTCGCGCCGCAGGTCCGCAGCGCCGGCTGCCTGTTCGTGGGCGCGACAGCGCGACCGCGTTCGGCGACTACGTCGCCGGCTCCAACCACGTGCTGCCGACCGGGCGGTGCGGCGCGCTTCGCCTCGGCGCTCTCGCCGCGCCACTTCCGCCGCACGCATGTCCGAGGTGCGCGATCGGCGCGAGGCGCCGAGAAGCTCGCGCGGCGGGCGCGCCGATCGCCCGCGCGGAGGGCTTCGACGTGCACGCCGAGTCGATGCAGGCGCGCGTGCGCGAGAATCAGGGTGGATGAGCACCGCGGAGCCCACATGAGCCGCACCGCCACGATCGAGCGCGCACCGGCGAGACGGACGTGCGCCTGACGCTGGCGCTCGACGGCGCCGGCGCGGGCGACGCGCGCGACGGGCGTGGGCTTCCTCGACCACATGCTCGACCTGCTCGCCCGCCACGGGCGCACTGGACCTCGACGTGCAGGTCGACGCGGCGACCTGCAGACGGGCGCGCACCACACGGCCGAGGACACCGCGATCGTGCTCGGCCAGGCGCTCGACGTGGCGCTGGGCGACCGCGCGGGCATCGCCCGCTACGGCGCCGCGACGGTGCCGATGGACGAGGCGCGCGCGAGCTGCGCGATCGACATCTCCGGGCGCCCGCTTCACGCTGTTCGAGGCCGAGCTGCCGCCGGGCGCCACGGGTGGCTTCGACCACGAGCTGACCGAGGAGTTCTTCCGCGCGCTGGCCAACGCGGCGAAGCTGACGCTGCACCTGCGCGTGGAAGCGGGCAGCAACGCGCACCACATGATCGAGGCGGCGTTCAAGGCGTTCGCGCGGGCGCTGCGCGCAGCCGTCGCGATCGACCCGACCGAGACAGGCGTGCCGAGCACGAAGGGAACGCTGACAGCATGAGCGACGCGCTGCGGTCGCTGATAGACGAGCCGGTGGAGATCGCGATCGTCGACTACGGCATGGGCAACCGCCGCTCGGTCGAGAAGGCGCTCGAGCACGTCGGGCGCGCGCGCGATCATCACCGGCGACCACGCGCGCCTGCGCGCCGCCGCCGGCCTGATCGTGCCCGGCGTGGGCGCGTTCCCGCGCGCGATGGACAACCTGCGCGAGCTCGGCCTGGATGAGCTGCTGCGCGAGCTCGTCGACAGCGGGCACGCCCGTGCTCGGCATCTGCCTGGGCATGCAGCTGGCGTTCGACTCCTCGACCGAGCTCGGCGGCGCCGCGGGCCTGGGCATCGTCCCCGGCGAGGTCCGCGCGCTGGAGCCGGGCGAGCTGAAGCTGCCGCACATCGGCTGGAACGAGGTGCGCTTCACACGCCGCGACTCGCCGCTGGTCGCGGATCTGCCGGCGAGGCTGCGCCTTCTACCACGTGCACTCCTTCGCGCCGGTCCCGGCCGACGAGCGCGACGTGCTCGGCACCGCCGAGTACGGCGCGCCGTTCGTCAGCGCCGTGCAGCGAGGCTGCTTCTACGGCGTGCAGTTCCACCCCGAGAAGTCATCCGCCGCCGGCCTGCGCCTGCTGGCGAACTTCGCGCGCATCTGCATCGCCGCGGGGGTCGCCGTGACGCGCGGCCTGCCATCGCTCGCGCGCGTGAGGCTCTACCCGGCGATCGACATCCTCGGCGGCAACGCCGTGCGCCTCGTCAAAGGCGACTTCGACGCGAAGAAGGTCTACGACGAGGACCCGCTCTCCGCCGCGGCGGGCTGGGTGGAGGCGGGCGCCGGTACCTGCACGTCGTCGACCTCGACGGCGCGAAGCGCGGCAAACCGGTCAACCTCAAGAGGCTGGGACAGATCGCGTCCAAAGCGGGTGTGCCGGTGCAATACGGTGGCGGGCTGCGCTCGGCGCGGGCCGTCAAGGAAGCGCTCGACGCCGGCGCTGCGCGTGTGATCCTCGGCACGGTCGCGATGTTCGACCCCTCAGTGCTACAGGCGTGTCTTCACGAACATGGCCCCGAACGCATTCTTGTCGGCGTCGACGTGCGAGGTGGAGAGGTCGTGACGCACGGATGGCTACAAGGCACTGACGTGTCGGCCCGCGCAGCCTTCGGCGCTCTGCGTGAACGCGGCGTATGTCAGTTCGTGTTCACTAACGTCGACCATGACGGGATGCTCGACGGCGCCGAACCGCAAAGAGGTCGCGTGGGTCGCCGAAGGCGGTCGACGGTGGCAGCGTGATCTTCTCCGGGCGGCATCGGAAAGCGCGAGGATCTCGAATCGCTGGCGGACCTGCGCAGGGAACTGATGCTCGACGCCCTCGACGGCGTGATCGTCGGCAAGGCGCTGTACGAGGGGCGCTTCACCGTCGACGAAGCCAAGGCTGCCCTCAGCGAGTGACGCCGTTCGGGCGGGGCATGCCCGAACCTTTGAGCCGAGAGCTCCGGGCGGGGCATGCGCCGCCCGGCGGTGGGCGCATGCGCCCACCGACAGGCCGCACATGTGCGGCCTCTGGGGAGAGCCGCATGCGGCCCTCCTGACCGGGCCACATGTGGCCCGGTCACCATCCCTCGACGACCGACCATCTACGCTGAGCCCGTGCACTACAAGCGCGTGATCCCCTGCCTGGACGTGAACGACGGGCGCGTCGTCAAGGGCGTCGAATTCGTCGACATCCGCGACGCCGGCGACCCGGTGGAGCTCGCCGCCCACTACGACCGCGAGGGCGCGGACGAGGTCGTGTTCCTCGACATCACCGCCACGCACGAGAAGCGCGACACGATCGCAAAGCTCGCGCGCGCGAGCGCCGACGAGGTGTTCGTCCCGTTCACGATCGGCGGCGGCATCCGCTCGGTCGCCGACGCCCAGGCGGTGCTCGACGCGGGCGCCGACAAGGTGTCGGTCAACTCCGCCGCGCTTCAGCGCCCCGAGCTGCTCGACGAGCTGGCGGCCGTGTTCGGCGCCCAGTGCGTGGTGCTCGCGATCGACGCCAAGGCCCGCGACGACGGCAGCGGCTGGGAGGCATACCTCGCGGGCGGGCGCACGCCCACCGGCCGCGACGTGGTCGCATGGGCGCGCGAGGGCGTGCAGCGCGGCGCGGGGGAGATCCTGCTGACGAGCATGGACCGCGACGGCACCAGCGACGGCTACGACCTCGAGCTCACGCGCGCGGTCAGCGACGCGGTCAGCGTCCCCGTGATCGCCTCCGGCGGGGCGGGCGAGCTCGAGCACCTCGCGCAGGCGCTCGCCGCGGGCGCCGACGCGGTGCTGTGCGCTTCGATCTTCCACTACGGCCGCTACACGGTCGCGCAGGCCAAGGCCCACCTGGCGGCCGCCGGGATCCCGGTGCGCGTGCTCTGATGCGCGCGGGAGGGCGAGCGTGAGCGGGGCGCGCCCCGTGGCGGGCGCCACCCGCGGCGGCGAGGTGCTCGCGGCGCTGCGCGAGCAGCCCGGCGGCGCCGAGCTGCTGGCGCTCGCGCAGGACAGGGAGGGCCTTGCGCTCGTCGGCGGCGCCGTGCGCGACCTGCTGCTCGGCCGCGCTCCCCGCGAGCTGGACGTCGTCGTCGCGGGCGACGCCGCGGCGCTGGCCGAGGAGCTTTCCGCGCGCCTCGGCGCGCGCGCCGAGCTGCACGAGCGCTTCGGCACGGCCGCGTTGCGGTGGGACGGCGGGCGCATCGACATCGCCGAGCGGCGCGCCGAGTCATATCCCGCGCCGGGCGCGCTGCCGCAGGTGCGCCCGGGCACGAGCGAGGAGGACCTCGCGCGCCGGGACTTCACCGTCAACGCGATCGCGGTGGCGCTCGGCGGGGCGCGCAGGGGCGAGCTCTCCAGCGTGGAGCACGCGCTCGCGGATCTCGATGCCGGGCGCCTGCGCGTGCTGCACGAGCGCAGCTTCATCGACGACCCCACGCGCCTGCTGCGCCTCGCGCGCTACCGCTCGCGGCTCGGCTTCGGGATCGAGCCCGGCACCGCCGCGCTCGCCGAGCGCGCGCTCGCGGCGGGCGCGCTGATGACCGTCTCGCGCGCGCGCATCGGCGCCGAGCTGCGCCTGGCGCTGGGCGAAGCGGGCGCGCCGGCGGCGCTCGCTTCGATGGGCCAGCTCGGCGTGCTCGCAGCGCTGCCCGCGGGCCTGCGCTTCGACCGCGAGCTCGCCGAGCGCTCGCTCGCGCTGCTGCCGCCCGACGGGCGCCGCGACCTGCTGCTGATGGCCTCGCTGCTGCTGCACCTGACGATGATGCCCGCGCGGGATCCCGAGCCGGCGCTGTTCGGCATCCTCGACGAGCTCGAGTTCACGGCGGGCGACCGCGAGCGCACGATGCGCGCCGCGCTGGCAGCCCCGTCGCTGGTCAGGACGATGGCGCTCGCAGCCAGGCCGTCGCAGCTGCACGAGAGGCTGAGCGTCCACACCCCCGAGGCGATCGCGCTCGCGGGCGCGCTCGCAGGCGAGGGCGCGCCGGGCGCCGCCGATGCGGCCAGGGAGTGGTTCGAGCACGTGCGCGGCGTGCGCCTGCAGATCAACGGCGACGATCTGATCGCGGCGGGCGTCCCCGCCGGGCCGGAGGTCGGGCGCAGGCTGGCGGCCGCGCTCGCGCGCAAGCTCGACGGCGAGCTCGAGGACGGGCGCGAGGCGGAGCTGCGGGCTGCGCTCGAGGCCGCCGTCAGGGAGCTGATCGTGCGGGACGCGCGCCGATGAGGAGGCTCGAGCGCTGATGGCGCCCGCCGAGCCTGACCTCGCCGCGTCCGTCGCGGAGCTCGCATTCGACCTCCCCGGCGGTGGCCGCGCGCTGTTCACCGACCGCTCCGCCGGCAACCTGTCGACGCTCGCCGGCGAGGATCACCAGCACGGGCTGCAGCGCCGGCACGAGCTGTGCGCGAGCCTCGGCCTGCGCTGGCTGTGCGCGAGCCGCCAGGCGCACGGCACCGACGTCCAGCGCGTGCGCGCGCCGGACGGCTCGCGCGGAGAGCCGCTGGCGCTCGACGCCGACGGGCACGCGACGGCGCTGCCCGCGATCGGGACGATGGTGCTCGCCGCCGACTGCCTACCGGTCGCGCTCGGCTGCGACGGGGCGGTGGCGATGCTCCACGCGGGCTGGCGAGGGCTCGTCGCGGGCGTGCTCGAGGAGGGCGTGCGCGCGGTGCGCGAGCTCGGCGGCGGCGAGATCCTCGCCGTGGTCGGTCCCGGCGCGCGCGCCTGCTGCTACGAGGTCGGCCCCGAGGTGCACAGCGCGTTCGGAGGCGCTCATCGCCACGGGCGCAAGCTCGACCTGCACGCGATCGCCCGCGAGCGCCTGCTGGGCGCCGGCGTGTCCGAGGTGCGCGCGGTGGGCGCGTGCACGATCTGCGACGAGCGCTTCTTCTCCCACCGGCGCGAAGGACAGCGCGCCGGACGCCAGGCGGGGGTGGCATGGCTGAGCTGATCGCCGGGCTGCGAGCGTCGCATGGTTGAGCTGGTCGCGGGGCTGCGCGCAGAGGTCGTCCGCGCGAACCTCGAGCGGGTGCGCGAGCAGATCGCAGCCGCGAGCGAGCGGGCGCAGCCGCGCGCGCCCGGTGAGCGCCGCGAGGTGCAGCTGCTGGCGGCGATCAAGTACGTGGCCAGCGCCGATCTGCCGCTGCTCGCGCAGGCGGGCGTGCGGCTGGTCGGCGAGAACCGCGCGCAGGACCTCCAGCAGAAGGTCGCCGAGCACGGCGAGCTGTTCGAATGGGACTTCATCGGCCAGCTGCAGAGCCGGCGCGTGCGCCTGATCGTGCCGCACGTGCGGCTGATCCACTCGCTCGCATCGGAGTCCGCGCTGCGCGAGCTCGAGCGTCACCTCGCGCTCGCGCGCCCGGGGCTGCGCGTGCTGCTCGAGGTCAACGTCGCCGGCGAGGCCGGCAAGGCGGGCATCGCGCCCGCGCAGATCGGCGCGTACATCGCGCGCTGCCCCGTGCCCGTGGCGGGCCTGATGACGATGCCGCCGCTCTCGCCCCGGCCCGAGGACAGCCGCACGCTGGTTCGCCGCGCTGCGCGAGCTCGCCGACGAGCACCGCCTCGAGCACCTCTCGATGGGCACCTCGCAGGACTACGCCGTCGCCGTCGAAGAGGGCGCCACGATCGTGCGGATCGGCACGATTCTTTATCATTGACGTCCGCGCCGGCCCGCCCGTGCGAACGGCGACGCACTAGCATCAGCAGGGAAACCGCCCCACCGGGCGAACACGCACCTATACCGATGGCCTTCCGCGACTCCTGGCACAGCGCACTCGTGTACTTCGGCCTAGCCGAGGAGTATCACGACGACTACGACGAGGAGGTCGGCGCCACCGCCGGGCGCGAGCCCGAGTCGGAGATCGAGGACCGCTACCGCGAGCGGCCCAACGTCCGCCGCCTGCGCCGTCGCCGCGACGAGTTCGACGACATCTTCGCCGAGGACGAAGCGGACGAGGGCGGCGGGGCGCGTGCAGCCCGCGGCTCGCGCGCGACCACCGTGCTCAAACCCGTCGCCAGCCGCGGCAACGGCGACGTGCGCGTGCACCTGGTCGTCCCCAAGTCCTTCAACGACGCCCAGCAGATCGCCGACAAGTTCAAGGACTCGATCCCGGTGATCCTCAACCTGCAGGGCTCCGACACCGACCTGTCCAAGCGCCTGATCGACTTCGCCAGCGGCCTCACCTACGCGCTCGACGGCGGCATGCAGCGGATCGCCGACAAGGTCTTCATGCTCACTCCCCGCAACGTCGAGATCTCCGCCGAGGAGCGCGCACGCTTGATCGAGAAGGGCTTCTTCAATCAAAGTCTAGGTGCACGCGGCGACCGAGGGCACAGCGAGGCGCCGGTATCGTGCGTCACTATGAAGTCGGGCTGATCGGTTGCGGCAACATGGCGCGCGCGCTCGCCCGCGGGTGGGGGCAGCCGGTGCTGTGCGCCGATCCCGTCGCCGAGCGCGCTCGCAGCCTCGTGGCGGAGGTGGGAGGCGAGGCCTCTGGAGAGCAACGCCGAGGTGGCGGCGCGGGCCGATCTGCTCGTGCTCTGCCACAAGCCCGCCCAGCTGGAGCGCGGTCGCCGCGCGAAATCGGGGCGGGCGGGCCCAGCAGGCGCCCGTGGCGTCGATCCTCGCCGTCACGCCGCTGGCGGCGCTGCAGCGAGGCCTATCCCGGCCGGCCCGTGTACCGCTTCATCCCATCGCTGCCCGTCGAGGTGCGCCAGGGCGCCGTCGTGCAGGCCGCCGGGCCGGGCGTGCTCGAGGACGGCGCAGGCGCGCATGGCGGCCCGGCCGCCGCCGCGGCGACCGACGAGGCCGTCGCCGAGCTGTTCGCGCAGCTGGGCACGCTCGTGGTGCTCGACGACGCGCTCGTGGACGTCGCCATGGGCCTGATGTCGTGCGCGCCCGCGTATGTCGCGCTGGTGGCCGAGGCGCAGATCGACGCGGGCGTGCGCCGCGGCATCCCCGCCGCGCAGGGCGCGCAGCTGGTCGTGCAGACGCTCGCCGGCACCGCGGAGCTGCTGCGCCGTCGCGACTACGACACGATGGCCGTCCGCCGCGAGGTCTCCTCGCCCGGAGGGCTGACCGCGCGCGGCGTCGACGCGCTCGAGCGCGCGGGCCTGCGCAGCGGCCTTCAGCGACGCGCTCGATGCGGTCCTCGGACGGCGGTGGGCGATGATCCTCGCCAGCGCGCGCACCGAAGTCGCCGGCTACCTGTCGGCGCTGATCTACGTCTACACGCTGCTGATCATCGTCTACATCGTCATGCAGCTGCTGTTCGCCGCCGGCATCCGCCCGCCGTACTCGCGCACCACCGACCGGCTGCTCGGCTTCCTGCGCGACGTCGTACGAGCCGTTCCTGCGCATCTTCCGCCGCTTCGTCGCCGCGGCTCGGCGGCCTCGACTTCTCCCCGATGCTGGCGATCATCGCGTTGTATCTCGTCAACATCATCGTCGTCCACGGCATCATCAGCTGAGCGGCTCGATGGAATTGATGGGGTCCCCGCCCACCCCGCCGAGCCGACCCACGCCGTCGCTCGAGCACACTGCGCCCAGCCCCGCCGTGGGCGGCGCCGATCGCGAGCCCGCGGACTCCCGCTCCAGCCCGCGGGCGGCGTACGCATGGCTGCGCGCGGCGAGCGTGCTCGCGCTGGTGGTCGTCGTCGACCAGCTGACCAAGCGCGCGGTCGAACGCTCGATCGTCCCCAGCGAAGAACGCAAGTTCCTGCCGGGGGTGCAGCTCGTGAACACGCGCAACCACGGCGTCGCGTTCGGCTTCCTGCCCGGCGATCACCTCGCCGTCACGATCCTCGTCTCGCTCGCGCTGCTCGCCCTGCTCGCGTACTTCGCCACGCACGCGACGCGCTCGCTCATGTGGCTGCCAACCGGCATGATCGCCGGCGGCGCGCTCGGCAACATCCTCGACCGGCTGCGCCACGGCTCGGTCACCGACTTCGTCAAGCTGCCGCTCGGCTGGCCGCCGTTCAACCTCGCCGACGCGTCGATCACGCTCGGCATCCTCCTCCTGTTCCTGCTCGCCGACCGCGCACGCCACGCCGACGGCTGATGGCGGCCCCGGCCCATCCCGGCTCCTGGCCACCCTTCACGATCGCCTTCCAGGACGAGCACCTGATCGTGGTCGACAAGGCCGCCGGCGTCGTCGTGCACCCGGCGCGCGGGCACCGCGAGGACACGCTCGCGCAGCTGCTCGCGCCGCTGCTCGGCGAGCCGACCGGCACTGCAGGCGAGGGCGGGCCGGCCGGGGAGGGCGGGCTCGACACGGAGCGCCGCGGCATCGTGCACCGCCTGGACCGCGACACCTCCGGCCTGATGGTCGTGGCGCGCACCGGCCAGGCGCTCACACGGCGCTGCAGGCGGCCCTCGCGCAGCGGCTGATCGAGCGCGAATACCTGGCGCTCGTGGAGGGGCGCCCGCCCGCCCGCACGGGGACCATCGAGGCGCCGATCGGGCGCGATCCGCGCGTGCGCACGCGCATGGCCGTCGGCGGCGCCGGCCAGCGCGAGGCCCGCACGCACTTCACGCTCGAGCGCCCACTCGCGAGCAGCTCGCTGCTGCGCCTGCGCCTGGAGACAGGGCGCACCCACCAGATCCGCGTGCACCTGCAGGCGATCGGCCACGCCGTGTGCGGAGATCCCGAGTACGGCACCGCCGGGCCTGCTCGGGCTGCAGCGCCAGTTCCTGCACGCCACCCGCCTCGCCTTCGAGCATCCGATCACCGGCGAGCGCGTCGAGGTCACCTCGCCGCTGCCCGTCGACCTGCAGGCGCGCGCTGGAGCGCGCCGAACGGGTATCCTGAGCGCTCAAATCCAGAACTTCGACCCGCGCGGTTGCGGATAGCGGCCCTGCCCGGGGCGATGGCCTGACGGCCGTCGACTCCGGGTCCGCTCCGTCCGCGCGGCAACCAACCAGCATCACAACAAGGGAGTAGCCCGTGGCTGACGTAGGCATCGCGGAGCTGCTGGAGGCCGGCGTCCACTTCGGCCACCAGACGCGCCGCTGGAACCCCAAGATGCGCCGCTTCATCTTCGGCGAGCGCAGCGGCATCTACATCATCGATCTGCTCAAGACGCAGGCGCTGCTCGCGCAGGCGCAGGAGTTCGCCGGCACGCTCGCCCACCGCGGCGGCACGGTCCTGTTCGTCGGCACCAAGAAGCAGGCGCGCGACACCATCAAGGACGTCGCCGAGGCCGCCGACATGCCCTACGTCAACCACCGTTGGCTCGGCGGCCTGCTGACCAACTTCCAGACGATCAGCCAGCGCATCCGGCGCCTGCACGACCTCGAACGCTACGAGGCCGAGGGCCAGCTCGCGCTGCTGCCCACGCGCGAGCGCATGGCCGCGCAGGCCGATCTCGCGAAGCTGCGCGCCAACCTCGGCGGCGTCAAGAACATGCAGCGCGTGCCCGACGCCATGTTCGTGATCGACCTCAAGACCGAGGCGATCGCCGTCAAAGAGGCGCAGCGCCTGCGCATCCCGATCATCGGCCTCGTCGACACCAACTGCGACCCCGACGGCATCGACTTCGTGATCCCCGGCAACGACGACGCCATCCGCTCGTGCGCGCTCGATCACCAAGGCCATCGGCCAGGTCGTCTCCGAGGGGCACGGCGTGTTCCGCGCCGCAGGAGGAGCGCGCGCGCAAGGAAGGCCGAGGAGCGCGCTCGCCTGCGAGGCCGAGGAGCGCGCGCCAGGCGCGAGGCCGAGGAACAGGCCAAGCGCGAGGCCGAGGAGCAGGCCAAGCGCGAGGCCGCGAGCGCGAGGCCGCCGCCGCGCCGCCGCGGCCGCCGCGCAGGCAGCCGCGGCCGCCGCGCGCCGCGCAGGAGCCCGCGGCCGCCGAGGCCGCAGGCCCGCGCGCCGAGGCTGCGCCCGAGCCCGCGGCTCCGCGGCGCCGGAGCCTGTCGTAGAGACGCCGCCGGCCGACGCCCGCGCAGGAGCCCACGGCGGCCGAGCCGCAGCCGGCCGCGGAGGCCGCGCAGGAGCCCGAGCCCCCGGCGGCCGAGGCAGAGCCGGCCGCGGAGCCCGCGGCGGAGGCGGCGGCAGAGCCGGCCGCGAGCGATGACAGCGAGCAGACAAAGGCGGAGGCCAGCGTCATGAGCACCGTTGAGATCGTCAGCCAAGGACGTGAAGGCCCTGCGCGAGCGCACCGGCGCCGGGATGATGGACTGCAAGAAGGCGCTGACGGAGGCGCAGGGCGACATCGAGAAGGCGATCGAGATCCTGCGCGTCAAGCAGGGCAAGAAGATCCAGGATCTCGGCGAGCGCGCCGCGACGGAGGGCACGGTCCAGGCCTACGTCCACGCCGGCTCCAAGGTCGGCGTGCTGATCGAGGTCGACTGCAACACCGACTTCGTCGCCAAGAACGAGGACTTCGTCGAGCTTCGCGCGCGAGGTCGCCATGCAGATCGCCGCGACGCCGACGGTCAAATACGTCAGCCGCGAGGAGGTCCCCGCCGAGGAGCGCGACGCGGAGGCGCGCATCTACGAGCAGGAGGCCGCGGACAAGCCCGAGAACGTCCGCGAGAAAATCGTCGCCGGCAAGCTCGACTCGTGGCTGGCCACGATCGTGCTGCTCGAGCAGGAGATGCACAACCCGAAGTTCGACGGCAAGACCGTCCAGCAGCTGCGCGACGAGCTGACCGCGACGACCGGTGAGAACGTCGTGATCAGGCGTTTCGCGCGCTTCGCGATCGGCCAATAGTTGAACGGTCCAGGAGGTCGTGGGTCAAGCGGAGCAAGGACGCAGAGCGTCGCGTGCTGAGCACGCGAGCGCTCGTGCGCCGACGCTCCGGGATAGGCTCGCGGCCGATGGCGCGCCTTCAAACGCATCCTGCTGAAGCTGTCCGGCGAGGCGCTGATGGGCGAGCTCGACTACGGCACCGACCCCGACGCGCGTGGCCGCGGTCGCGCGCCAGGTGACCGCGGTGCGCGACCAGGGCGTCGAGGTGGCGATCGTCGTCGGCGCGGGCAACATCTATCGCGGCATGAGGGGCGCGGCCGACGGCATGGACCGCTCGACCGCCGACTACATGGGCATGCTCGCGACGGTGCTCAACGCGCTGCCGCTGCAGGACGCGCTGGAGAAGGTCGGGCACCGACACGCGCGTGCAGTCGGCGCTCGGCATCTCCGAGGTCGCCGAGCCGTACATCCGCCGGCGCGCGATGCGCCATCTGGAGAAGGGGCGCGTGGTGATCTTCGCGGCGGGCACCGGCAACCCGTTCTTCACCACCGACACCGCCGCGGCGCTGCGCGCGGCCGAGATCCACGCGGAGATCATCCTGATGGCCAAGAACGGCGTCGAGGGCGTCTACAGCGCCGACCCCGCGCTCGACCCCGCGGCGCGAGTTCATCCCCGAGATCACGCACATGGAGGCGCTCGAGCGGCGGCTGCGGGTGATGGACTCCACGGCGCTCGCGCTGTGCATGGAGAACGGCATGCCGCTCAACGTGTTCAACATGGACGACGAGAGCAGCCTCGCGCGGATAATCTCCGGCGAGCGCGTAGGGACGCTCGTCACGACAGCCGGAGGAGACGACGATGGCCGCTGAGAACCTGATCGACGAACTGCTCCAGGACGCCGGCGAGCGGATGGGCAAATCCGTCGAAACCACCACGCACGAGTTCTCGACGGTGCGCACCGGGCGCGCCAGCCCCGCGCTGCTGGACCGCGTGATGGTCGACTACTACGGCGCGATGACCCCGCTGAACCAGCTCGCCACGATCTCCGCGCCCGAAGCGCGGCTGCTGACCGTGCAGCCCTACGACAAGTCCTCGATCAAGGCGATCGAGAAGGCGATCAACGAGTCAGACGTCGGGCTGACGCCCGTCCAACGACGGCAACGTGGTGCGCCTGGTGGTGCCGGAGCTCACCGAGGAGCGCCGCCGCGAGCTCGTCAAGGTCGTGCGCAACCTCGCCGAGGAGGGGCGCGTCGCGATCCGCAACGTGCGCCGCGACACGATGCAGCACCTGCGCGAGCTCAAGGCCGAGGGCGAAGCCGGCCTCCGACGACGAGCACCGCGCCGAGGTGGAGCTGCAGAAGCTCACCGACGGGCGCATCGGCGAGCTGGACGGCGTGCTCAAGGCCAAGGAAGAGGAGATCCTCGAGGTCTGATGGCCGCCGGGGACGGCGCCGCCGGCCGAGAGCGCCGATCGGCGGACTGCCGCCGCTACGTCGCGATCATCACCGACGGCAACGGCCGCTGGGCGCGGCGCGCGGCCTGCCGGTCAACGACGGCCACAGCGCGGGCGCCGACACGGTCAAGGCGCGCCTGCGCGACGCGGCCGAGCTCGGGATCGAGGAGCTGACCGTCTACTCGTTCTCGACCGAGAACTGGACGCGTCCGGCCGAGGAGGTCCAGGGGCTGATGGAGATGTTCTCGCGAGCGCATCGCCAGCGAGACGCCCGAGCTGCACGCCGAAGGCGTGCGCATGCGCTTCATCGGCCGCCGCGAGGGCATCCGGCGAGCGCCTGACCGAGCAGATGCGCTGGGCGGAAGCAGGTGACCGGCGCACAACAGCCGGATCACGCTGTTCGTCGCGTTCAACTACGGCGGGCGCGCGGAGATCGTCGACGCGGCGCGGCGCTTCGCCGCGAGGTGGCGAGCCGAGGCCAGGAGCTTCTCGCAACGCAAGAGGTTCGCGTGCCTGTACGCGCCGGAGATGCACGACCCCGACCTGATCATCCGCACGAGCGGCGAGCGGCGCCTGTCCAACTACCTGCTGTGGCAGTCGGCCTACTCCGAGCTCGTCTTCCGCGACGAGCTGTGGCCCGACTTCACGCGCGAGGCGCTCGACGAGTCGCTCGCGGAGTTCGCCGAGCGCAGACGCCGCTTCGGCGGACGCTGAGCGCCAGCTGATGGCCAGCGGCCGCATACGCCCGAGGGGCGGCGCGCCCGCGCGGGCGCGCATCCGCGCGTCGCGCCGCGCAGGAGCGCGAGGCCAAGCGCCGTCGCCGCAGGCGGCGAAGCCCGCGGCCGCTCCGAGCCCCGCTCGATCTCAGCGCGCGCGTGCTCGCGGCGATCCCGCGATCGCGGTCGCGCTGTTCCTGGTGATCGAGGGCGGCCTCGTGTTCGCGCTGGGCGTGCTCGTGCTCGGCGGCGTCTGCATGCACGAGCTGTATGGCATGTACGACGCGCGCGCGCGCCCGCGCGCCTGGCCGGCTTCATCGCGCTCGCCGGCCTGCTCGCGGCGGCGCTCTACGGCGACCAGTTCCAGGTGCTGCTCGTCGCCGTCGCGGCGCTGCCGCTGCTGTTCGGGCTGACGCTGCTGCAGCCGCGCCCGTCGGTCGGGGCGATCGCGATCACGCTGCTGGGCATCTACTGGATCGGGTTCGCGCTCGCCCATGCCGTGCTGCTGCGCGGCCTGCCGCACGGCCAGGGCATCGTCATCGACGTGCTCGTCGGCACCTTCCTCGGCGACACCGGCGCCTACCTCGGCGGGCCGCATGTTCGGCCGCCGCCCGCTCGCGCCCGCGATCTCGCCGAACAAGACCGTCGAGGGCCTGCTGATCGGCATGCTGTTCGCGGTGCTCGGCGTGTGGATCGCCGGGCGCTACCAGGACTGGCTGCCGGGCACGCACGCGCTCGTGCTCGGCGTCGGCGTCGCGCTGCTCGCGCCAGTCGGCGACCTGTTCGAGTCCTTCGTCAAGCGCGAGGCGGGCACGAAGGACTCCGGCGGCCTGTTCGGCGCCCACGGCGGAGCGCTCGACCGTCTCGACGCGGTGCTGTTCACGTGCGTCGTCAGCTATTACATCTGGTTCGCCTACGTGCACTGAAGCTCGTTTCGGGGGACCGTGCAATCAACGATCAACGCCAGCCAAGCCAGTCCATCAACGCCGAGTCAACCCAGTCAAGGAGGGGGAATGCTCGCAAGACTCACTGCCACACTCGTCATCGCAGCGCTCGGCGCGGCGCTGCTCGCGGGCTGCGGGAGCAGCAGCTCGACCTCGAGCGAATCGACGCCGAGCAGCTCAACAGCCACGAGCACGGCGGCTGCCAGCCAGACGACCTCGACGCCCGCGGCCGAAGCCGAAAGCGTCCCGAAGGGCGCGACGGTGAAGCAGATCGTCGCCGCCTGCAGGGCGACGATCGCCGCCGAGCCGAAACTCGAAGCGCCTGTGAAGGCGGCGGCGGAACGGACCTGCAATGCCGCGGAGCACGGCAGCCCCGCAGCGGCGCTCAAGGCCGCCGACCAGGTTTGCGTCCAGGTGGTCGAAGCGCTGCCGCTGCTGGAAATCTACAAGGCGAAACTCATCACGGGCTGCAAGGCCCGCAGCAGATGAGCGGCGGCGCCTCGCCTCGCGGTCGCACTCACCCGGAGAGGCATGTCCACGCGTAGGCGCCTGCTGATCCTCGGCTCGACCGGCTCGATCGGCACGCAGGCCCTGGACGTGTGCTCTCGCAGCGGGGAGCTCGAGCTCGTCGGCCTCTCCGCCGGGCGCTCGTGGGAGGCGCTGCTTGAGCAGGCGCGCGCGCACGGCGTCAAGCGGATCGCGCTCGGCGACGAGCACGCGGCGGCGCGCGCCGCGGAGGCGTGGACCGACGGCGAGGTGCTGGCGGGCGCCGAGGGCCTGGTCGAGCTGGTGGTCGAGTCGGGCGCCGATCTCGTCCTGAACGCGCTCGTCGGCTCGGTCGGGCTCGGGCCGACGGTGGCCACGCTCGGCGAGGGCATCGACCTGGCGCTCGCCAACAAGGAGTCGCTGGTCGTCGGCGGCGAGCTCGTGACGGCGCTCGCGGAGGCGACGGGCGCGCGCATCGTGCCGGTCGACTCCGAGCACACCGCGCTTCACCAGCTGCTCGCCGGCCAGCCGCCGGGCGCGGTGCAGCGCCTGACGATCACCGCCAGCGGCGGCCCGTTTCGGGGCCGGCGCCTGGACGAGCTGCAGGACGTGACCGTCAAGCAGGCGCTCGCGCACCCGACGTGGGCGATGGGCGGCAAGATCACGATCGACTCGGCCACGCTGATGAACAAGGGCCTCGAGCTGATGGAGGCCCACCACCTGTTCGGCACCCCGTACGAGCGCATCGACGTGGTCGTGCATCCGCAGTCGCTCGATCCACGGGCTCGTGCAGCTCGCCGACGGGGCGATGCTCGCGCATCTCGGGCCCGCCGGACATGCGCATCGCGATCTCCTACGCGCTGCACGGCGGCGAAAGCGTGCCGCTGCCGATCCGCGCCCTGGACCTCGCGCGCGGTCGGCGAGCTGAGCTTCGAGGCGGTCGACCTCGACGCGTTCCCCTGCCTGCGCCTGGCGGGCGAGGCCGCGCGCGAGGGGGGCACCGCGCCGTGCGTGCTCAACGCCGCCAACGAGATCGCCGTGCACGCCTTCCTCGAAGGTCGCCTGCGCTTCGTGGAGATCCCAGAGGTGATCGAGCGCACGCTCTGGACGCTCGGCAGCGAGCCCGTGCGCTCGTTCGAGTCGCTGTACGAGGCCGATCGGCGGGCGCGCAGCGTCGCGGGGGAGGCCGTCGCGGAGCTGGCCTGAGCGCGCCGCCTGCCGCCGTGCGCCTGCCGCCGTGCACGCCGGCAACCGCCGGAAACAGCGCGAGCGCCTGCCACACTGAGGCCCATGGACTGGGCGATCGCGCTCATCGGCTTCATGCTCCTGATCGTGCTTCACGAGCTCGGGCACTTCGCCGCCGCCAAGGCGGTAGGCATGCGCGTGGAGCGCTTCTCGCTGTTCTTCCCGCCGACGCTGTTCAGCGTGCGCAGGGGGGAGACGGAGTATGGGATCGGCGCGATCCCGCTGGGCGGCTACGTGAAGATCACCGGCATGAGCCCCGAAGAAATCGGCGGCCTGGAGCCCGAGGTGGCCAGGCGCGCGTACTACAACCAGTCGCCGTGGAAGCGCGATCGTGGTGATCCTCGCGGGGCCAGGCGTCAACCTGCTGATCGCGTTCGCGGTCTTCTGGGCGATCATCGCCTCCGGCAGCCTCAACGGCGACTACACGCTCGAAAACCTCAACACCTCGATCCACACGCTCGTTCCCAGCGCCACGGTCGCGGGGATCGAGAAGGGCGAGCCCGCGCAGGGCGTGCTGCGCCTCGGCGACCGCATCCTCGCCGTGGACGGCCGCCGCGCGAGCGTCAACTCGACGATCGAAACCGTGAACTCGCATCGCTGCGCTGGCCCGCAGGTCAACGGCTGCGTGGCGGCGACGCCGGTGACGCTGAAGATCCGGCGCGCGGGCAAGGATCTCACGCTCTCGATCCGCCCGCACTACGACAAGGCGCTCGGGCGCATGCTGATCGGCTTCGACTTCGGCGCCGCGCCGCAAGCCGGTGGGTGCGCTCGCCGCGGCGGGTCTCGCCGGGCGCGAGATGTGGGCTACGAGCACCAGCATGGTCTCGAACATCGGCAAGGCGTTCACGAGCTCGAAGGTTCGCAAGCAGCTGCAGCAGCGTCGTCGGGATCACCGAGATCGCGCACGAAACGGTCGTCGCCGGCGCGGGCTACGCGCTCGTGTTCGGCGGGTTCGTCTCGCTGATCCTCGCCGTCTTCAACCTGTTTCCGTTCCTGCCGCTCGACGGGGGGCACATCCTGTGGTCGGTCGCCGAGAAGGTGCGCGGACGGCGGATCTCGCTGGCCGCCATGTACCGCTTCAGCTCGGTCGGCATCGCTGCTGCTGGCGTTCCTCGTGATCAACGGGATCAGCAACGACATCGGCCGCCTCGGCGGCTGAGCGCCCGCAGGCTGAGCCACGAGGCCGCGCGCCCTCAGCCCTCGGGCGCTCGCACGCACACCCAGCTCTTGACCATCGGCCCGAAGCGCTCGGGCAGCGCCGGGCCGAACAGCGCCTCCAGCTCTGACGCGGCGAGCAGCGAGATGTCCTCCCACTCGCCGGCGGCGCCGAGCCGCCAGTAGCGCCTGCGCAGGCGCGACGGGCAGCCAGTGGGCACCGGGCAGCAGCGAGTGCGGCTCGATCGGGAACGAGCGGGCGGGAGTCTGCACGAACCAACCGCGCCCGACGCGTCGCACCTCGGCGGCAAACGCCGCGCGGCGCGCGGGCGCCACGTGCTCGATCACGCTCGAGCAGTAGACGAGATCGAACTAGCGCTCCGCGAACGGCAGGCCCTCGGCGGGGTCGGCGCGTACGAACGGGCCCGGGTACCCCGGTCGCCCGATCACGTCCACGCCGGTGATGTCGAGGTCGGGCTCGAGTGCTCGCAAGCCGAGGCGCCGCAACCGACGTCGAGCACGCGCGCGCCGGGCAGCAGGCCGGCGAGCGCAAAGAAGCGCGCGTGCCTGCGCGCGCGCGCACGGGCGGCCAGCGGCGAGGCGAGGCGCGCGAGCGGGCCGCGTGCGGTGGCGTAGACCTTCCGGGGATGTGAGGCGTCGGGCATGTGCTCTGGAGGTTATGACCAGCCGACATGGCGGCGGGCCCACACCCGACGCCGCATGGCCTGCGTGTGCTGAGCGGATCCTGGACCCGGTGCACGTACAATGTGCCTATGGCCTCCGAGCGTCAGATCCACGTCGGCGCCGTCGCGATCGGCGGCGGCGCGCCGGTGGCGGTGCAGACGATGACGAAGACCGGAGACCGCCAACCTGGCGGCGACGATGGCGCAGATCCGCAAGGTCGCCGAGGCCGGCGCCGACATCGTGCGCGTGGCGGTGCCGCGCGAGCAGGACGCGGAGGCGCTGAAGAGCGATCGTCGCGCAGTCGCCGATCCCGGTGATCGCGGACATCCACTTCAACCACACGCTCGCGCTGAAGGCGATCGAAGCGGGCGCGCACTGCGTGCGGCTGAACCCGGGCAACATCGGCGGTCCCGAGAAGGTCGCCGAGGTGATCGCGCTGGCCAACGCAGCATGGCACCCCGCTGCGCGTCGGCGTCAACTCCGGCTCGCTGCCCAAGCACCTGCGCGAGCTCGAGTACGAGAACCCGGTCGAGGCGCTGGTCACCGCCGCGATCGAGACCGTCGAGCTGATGGAGCGCCTGGACTTCGAGGACTTCAAGGTGTCGATGAAGTCGACCTCGCGTGCCGAACACGATCGCCTCCAACCGCCTGCTCGCCGAGAGGATCCCCTATCCGCTGCACCTCGGGGTCACCGAGGCGGGCACGAAGTGGTCGGGCTCGCTGAAGTCGGCCGTCGGGCTCGGCACGCTGCTGGCGGACGGCATCGGCGACACGATCCGCATCTCGCTCTCGACCTTCCACGCCGAGGAGGAGGTGAAGGTCGCGTGGGAGATCCTCAAGGCGCTGAAGCTGCGCGAGCGCGGGCCCGGTGCTGATCGCCTGCCCGACGTGCGGGCGCCTGCAGTTCGACATGGACACGGTCGTCGCCGAGGTCGAGCGGCGCTTGGAAGCCTACGAGGACCCGATCGAGGTGTCCGTGCTCGGCTGCGCGGTGAACGGCATCGGCGAGGCTCGCCACGCCGACTTCGGCATCACCGGCGCCAAAGACATGGGCATGATCTACTCCAAGGGCGAGCCGCTGAAGAAGGTGCCGACCGAGCAGCTGGTGGACGAGCTGTTCAAGGAGATCGACCGCTACTACGCCGCCGGCAAGACCGTGCAGCGCGACGAGCGCGACGCCGCGGAGGCGCGCGCGTGGCTGGCCGAGAACGAGGACGCGAGCGCGATGACGCCCGAGCAGATCGCGCGCTCTGGAAGCTGCCGCCGCGCAGGCCAGGACGCGAGCGCCGGCGCGGTGCTCGAGTCGATGCTGGACGCCGGCCGGCGCCACCGTCGGCGCGAGCAACCCGGCGGCCGTGCTGACGAGGCCGTCTCCCCGGTCGCGGGGCGGCGCTTCAGCCGCGGCTGAGCGCCACGCCCGCGGGGGTCGCTCAGGCGGCGGCGGCGAAGCGCTCGGCGACCCTGCTCCAGTCGACCACGTTCCACCACGCGTCGAGGTAGTCGGGGCGGCGGTTCTGGTACTTGAGGTAGTAAGCGTGCTCCCACACGTCGACGCCGAGGAGCGGCGTCCTGCCGTCGGAGATCGGGTTGTCCTGGTTGGCCGAGCCGACGACCGCGAGGCCCGAGCCGTCGAGCACGAGCCACGACCAGCCCGAGCCGAACTGGTTGACGCCGGCTTCCTTGAGCTTGGCCTGGAAGTCGGAGAAGGAGCCGAACGCGGCGTCGATCGCGCTCGCCAGCTCGCCGCTGGGCGCGCCGGGTGGCCGGGATCCAGTTGCGACTCATGCTCTCCCAGAAGAGCGTGTGGTTGTAGTGGCCGCCGCCGTTGTTTTTGACGGCGGCGAGCTTGCCCTCCGGCACCTGGCCGAGGTCCTTCAGCACATCCTCGATCGGCGCGTCCGCGAGCGGGGTTCCCTCGAGGGCCGCGTTGACCTTGTCCACGTAGGCCTGGTGGTGCTTGTCGTGGTGGATTTCCATCGTCATCTTGTCGATGTGCGGCTCCAGCGCGTCGTAGGAGTAGGGAAGCGGCGGAACGGAATAGGCCATGTCGGGGGCTCCTTGTCGGGTTCTCGTCGAAGTTCTGTAGGTGATCGCTGTTCTATCAAAGGCGGCGAGCGGCGCTTCGGATTAGGCTTCGCGGATGACCTCGCTAGCCGCCGGCCGTCCCGGCCGTCCGGGCCGTCCCGCCGCCTCCACGCGCGCGGAGGCGCTGCGGCTGGCGCGCAAGCGCTTCCTCGCGTGCGAGCGCATCGACGTGCAGGCGATCGCGCGGGAGCTGGGGCTCGCGCGGGCGACCATGCACCGTTGGTTTCAGACCCGCGAGCTGCTCGTCGGCGAGGTGCTCGCGGGACTCGCCGAGGAGCGGCTGTGCGCGATCCGCGGCGAGGTCGGCGGCAGCGGCGCTCACGCCCTGCTCGAGACCTTCGACCGCTTCAACCGCGAGGTCGTCGCCACCCGCGGGATGCGCGCGCTGCTCGCACAGGAGCAGGAGCGCGCGCTGCGGATCCTCACCTCCAGCGCCGGTGTCGTGCAGCCGCGTGCGGTCGCGTGTATCGAGCGCCTGATCGACGCCGAGGCGCAGGCGGGCGAGTTCGATCCGCCGACCCCGCCGGAGGTGCTCGCCTACGCGATCGTGCGCCTGGGCGAGGCGTTCCTCTACAACGACGCGCTCGCGGGGATCCGCGGCGACACCGAGCGTCTCTACCAGGTGCAGGCGGCGCTGCTCGGGGCGGCGTGGGCAGCGTAGGGGTTTGCGTCTTTTCGACCGATCTGCCTAAAATCCCCCGAACCGCGGCGCAGCCGCTGGGGCGGGGCCGCACGACGAAGGGGAGAGGGATGCGACACGGACGGAGATCTGCTCGGAAGCGTGCGCTCGGACGGCGCGCAGCGCTGCTCGCTGCCGCCGGCCTGGCGGCGCTCGTGGCGGCGGGGTCGATGGCGGGCTCGGCCGCGGCGATGAGGTCCAAGACGGTCTGGCTGTGCAGGCCGGGGCTCGCGAACGACCCCTGCACGCAGCCGCTGACCACCACGGTCGTGCAGACCGAACGGCGAAACGAGCGTCGAAGACGCCAAGCCCGACAAGAAGGCGCCGATCGACTGCTTCTACGTGTACCCGACCGTCAGCGAACAGAAAACCGAAAACGCGAACCTCGAAATCGAACCCCAGGAGACGCAGGTCGCGATCGACCAGGCCTCGCGCTTCTCCCAGCAGTGCAGGGTGTACGCGCCGATGTACCCGCAGATCACGCTCACCGCGCTGAACGGCGGGCCGATCAGCAAAGAAGCGAGCGTCATCGCCTACGAGGGCGTGGCCAGCGCGTTCGAGGAATACATGGCCAAGTACAACAAGGGCCGCGGCTTCGTGCTGATCGGGCACTCGCAGGGCTCGCTGCTGCTGGAGCAGCTGATCAAAGAACGGATCGACCCCAACCCCAGCCTGCGCCGCCAGCTGGTCTCCGCGGACCTGATGGGCGGCAACGTGCTCGTGCCCGAAGGCCAGCTCGTCGGCGGCACCTTCCAGCACGTCCCCGTCTGCCAGGCCGCGGATCAGACGCACTGCGTGATCGCCTACTCGACGTTTCTGAAAGAACCGCCCGAAGGCGCGTTCTTCGGACGCGAGAACAGCCCGCTGCTCGGCCCCGGCGAGGAAATCACGGGCGAGGAAGTCGTGTGCGTGAACCCGGCGCTGCTCGAGCCAGACCGGCGCCAGCGGGCCGCTCGAGCCCTACGCCTCGACCACGCCGTTCCCCGGGACGCTCGGCCTGGTCCAGGAAACGCCCACCGCCGCCACCCCGTGGGTGGCCTCGGTCGGCGAGTACACCGCGCAGTGCCACAAGGAAAACGGCGCCAGCTGGCTGCAGATCAACCCCGTGGGCACGGCCGTCGATCCGCCCGGATACGTCAAGGAAGAGCTCGGGCCCGACTGGGGCCTGCACCTCTACGACGTCAACATCGCGCTCGGCAACCTCGTCAGGACGACCGCGATCCAGGCGGCCGCGTACGCGTTCCAAAGCTAGGCGCGCGCTCGCCGCGGCCGGGCCAGCCGCGCGCTGGCCGGGCCGGGCCGCCCCCATGGATCAGGCTGCGAGCCGCATGACCCGACTGACCGAATACCTGTTGCCCACCGAGAAGCAGGCCCCCGCCGACGCGGAGGCGATCTCGCACAAGCTGATGGTGCGCGCCGGGCTGGTCAGGCAGATGGGGGCCGGGCATGTGGACGTGGCTTCCCGCGGGATGGCGCGTGCACCAGCGGGTCGTCCAGATCATCCGCGAGGAGATCGACGCGATCGGCGGGCAGGAGATGCTGATGCCGGTGCTGCAGCCGGCCGAGCCGTGGCGCAGGACGGGCCGCCTCGAGATCGAGGAGCTGTTCAAGCTCACCGACCGCAAGGGCTCGGAGCTCGTGCTGGCGATGACCCACGAGGAGGCGGTCACCTTCCACGCGGCACAGACGATCGACTCCTACCGCGACCTGCCGCTGATCCTCTATCACTTCCAGGTCAAGGAGCGCGACGAGCCGCGGCCGCGCGCGGGGGTCCTGCGAACGCGCGAGTTCGTGATGAAGGACTCCTACAGCTTCGACCGCGACCGGGCCGGGCTGGAGGAGCGCTACGCGCTGCATGTGGGCGCGTACGACCGCATCATGGCGCGCACGGGGCTGCGGTTCTATCGCGTCGAGTCCGACGTCGGGATGATGGGCGGGCTCGGGCGCGCACGAGTACATGGCGCCCTGCCCGGCGGGCGAGGACGAGGTGGCGCTCGCGGAGGGATACGCCGCCAACATGGAGGTCGCTCGCAACAGCCCCGACGTGCGCCGGGTCGGGGACCGCTACATGCTCGGCGAGCAGACGCTCACGGTCGAGCCGGCGATCGAGGTGGGCAACATCTTCAAGCTCGGCACGCGCTACTCCGAGCCGCTCGGGGCGACCTTCCTCGACGAGCACGGCAGCGAGCTGCCGATCTGGATGGGCTCATACGGGATCGGCCCGGCGCGCGTGGTGGCGGCGGCGGTCGAGCAGTTCGCCGATGAGCACGGCATCTCGTGGCCGGTGGCGCTCGCGCCGTTCGCCGTGCACCTCGTGGCGGCCGGCCGCTCCGGCACGGGCGAGCGCGACGCCGCCGAGGAGCGTCTACGGGAAGCTGCGCGGCGCGGGCGTGGACGTGCTCTACGACGATCGCGACGCGAGCGCGGGGGAGAAGTTCGCCGATGCCGAGCTGCTCGGCTGTCCCGTGCGCCTGACCGTGGGACGGCGAAGCGTGGAGTCGGGAGAGGTGGAGGTTCAGGCGCGTCGCGGGCGCAGGGATGTTCGCGGACTGCCGCTGGGGGGCGAGCCGGCCGAGCCTCACGGGCACTGGACGAGCTGTGTCGGAGCCTCCCGTAGGGCGCACAGGGGAGCGTGGGGAGGGGCCGCCAGACGGGGGACGCGGCGAGACGATGACCGATCCGCGTGCCGGTCGCCCCTCTCGCCTGGCGGCGCGCCGCCTGCTCGGCCTCGACCGCTCCGGACCGCCGCCGTCGCAGACGCGCGCCGGGCAGCCGCTGCGGCCATGGACGGCTGCCAACGCGATCGGATTCGCGCGGCTCGCGCTGATCCCCGCGTTCCTGGGCGTGGCGCTCTCGAGCAGCGACGGCGTGGACGCGCTCGCCGCGGCGCTGTTCGCCGTGATCGGCTGCGGCGACTACGCCGACGGG
>CAVWMU010000008.1:0-78940 GCA_963756205.1 uncultured Solirubrobacteraceae bacterium | reverse complement strand
CATCGACGTGGGAGCGGTCCCCGTCGGGCAGTCCAAGAACGTGACGTTCTACGTGCGCGACACAGGCACCGTGCCGCTGACCATCACCCGCGCGATCGCCCCGATCGGCGAGTTCACCGCCGCGGTGCCGTTGCCCGAGGGAATCGTGATCGGATCGGGCGTGTTCGCGTCCGTCACGGTGACGTTCCGCCCGACGGCGCGCGGGCCGGCCTCTGGCACTTACGTGCTAAATGGCAACGATGGCCGTGGCTACGTCAGGGTGCGGTTCAGCGGGACTGGGACGTAGCCCCTAAACATGGGTTGATTCTCAGAAACATTGCCGCTGCCCGTGATAGGTTGCGCTCCATGCTCCGGAGGGCGATCTCGACCGCCATTGCCTCAGCATTGATCTGCGCGTGGCTCGCCTCGGCCGCCTCGGCCTCGAGCCCGATCCGGCTGTATCTGAGCGAAGGCGCCGCCTTTTCGATCCTCGGCCACTCATGCGGCGGCATCCAGCAGCAGGTCTATGCGACCGGCTTCGCCGGCAACGGCTATCCGACGGGCAACGTCTCCATGTCCACGACCTGCGGCGGCAGCGGCAAGGGAGGTGGCGGCCACAGCACGAAATACACCGGGACCGCCAGCGTGGTCTGGACGTGGTTCGGAGAAACGCGCTCCTACGGGCCGCTGCAGGGCGCCCTGGAAGGCGTGTCCGCCGAAGACGGCCACGGCGACCGCGTGTACAACGTGGGCTCGGCGGCCTATCTCGAAGACGGCAGCCCGCCGCTGCAGGCCCCGGCGGCGCCCACGGGGGTCAGCGCGAGCGTCGGCCTGTATGAAGCAGGTGAATCGGAATTCCTGCGGATGGCGGTCAGCTGGGCGGTGGCCCCGGAAACGGCCGGCCTGATCAAATCCTCGACGATCACGGCCACCCCGGTGGACTCGACGGCGCCGGTGCTGAGCACGACGGTCAGCTCGTACTGGTCGAGCGGATTCCTGCAGCCGGTACAGCCGGACACCACATACAGCGTGACCGTAACCAACACCGACCCCGAAGGCACCAGCCTGCCCAGCAGCCCGGTTGAAGTGAAGAGCCCGAACGAAGACGGCGAAGCCGAAAAAGAACACAACAACGTCGAGATCTGCGAACAGAGCACGGGCACGATCAAGCTCTCGCCGGGGCTGAGCGAAACGCCGCACGTTCAGAGCATCACCATCAAGGGCGAGCTCAAAGGCTGCGGCGGACCGCTCGGCATCGAATCGGGCACCTACGTCGACCACCTGAAGACAACCGAAGAAGTCACCTGCTCGGCGCTGGTGAGCTCCTCGCTCGAATCGAGCACCGCGGCGGCGTCGCTGTCGGTCAAGTGGGCGCCGACCGAAGAAGGGAAGTCCAAGGGCTCGCTGATCCTGCCTCTCTCCGAAGTCCCGCTCACCGGGCTGAGCGGGACGCTGGAAGGCGGCCCGTTCGGCGCACCGACGAGCGTCAGCGCGGCCGCGGTCTACGAGAGCTTCACCGGTGGCGCGACCTGTGGCCAGGCGGTCGGCAAGAAGCAGGCCAAAGCGGTCAAGAGCGGCTCGTTCTCCACCGGCGAAGTCGAATTCGGCTAGCGCTCAGCGACCGGCGGCCGCGCGCGCGGCGTCGACCATCGCTCCCGTCACCGTAGCCAGATCGGGCTCGTCGATGACGAACGGCGGCATCGCGTAGATCAGGTCGCGAAACGGGCGCAACCACACGCCCTGCTCGACGGCCGCGGCGGTTGCGGTGGCGACGTCGACGTCGCGCTCGAGCTGCACCACGCCGATCGCGCCGAGCACGCGCACGTCGGCGACGCCCGGCAGCCCACGAGCCGGCTCCAGCCCCGTCCGCAGACCCTGTTCGATCGCCCGCACGCGCCCGCGCCAGTCGCCTTCGTCGAGCAGTCGCAGCGAGGCGAGCGCGACCGCGCATGCGAGCGGGTTGCCCATGAACGTCGGCCCGTGCATCAGCCCGCCGCCCTCGCCGCCGGAGACCGCATCCGCCACCGCGGGGGTGCACAGCATCGCCGCCAGCGACATGTAGCCGCCGGTGAGCGCCTTGCCCACGCACATCACATCCGGCGTCACCCCGGCGTGCTCGCACGCGAACAGCGCGCCCGTGCGCCCGAAGCCCGTGGCGATCTCGTCGAGCACCAGCAGCAGGCCGTGCTCGTCGCACACGCGCCGCATCAGCGACACGCACTCGGGCGAGTGAAAGCGCATGCCGCCCGCGCCCTGCACCACCGGCTCGAGGATCACCCCCGCGAGCTCCCCCGCGTGGCGCTCGGCCAGCTCACAAACCTGCGCTGCCCAGCGCTCGTCGAGACCAGCATCGAAGCCGTCGGGTGGGCGCTCGGCGAACACGTGCTCCGGCAGCAGCCCCGTGAACAGGCTGTGCATCCCGCCGACCGGGTCGCACACCGCCATCGCGCCGGTCGTGTCGCCGTGGTAGCCGCCCCTGCACCGTGAGCAGCCGCGTGCGCCCGCTGCGCCCGAGCGCGCGCTGGTACTGCAGGCACAGCTTGATCGCCACCTCAACCGACACCGAGCCGGAGTCGGCGAGGAACACGCGCTCGAGGCCCGCCGGCGCAAGCTCGGTCAGCCGCTCGGCCAGGCGCACCGCGGGCTCGTGCGTGAGCCCGCCGAACATCACGTGCGCCATCCTGCCCAGCTGCTCCTCCACCGCGCGGTCGAGCTCGGGATTGCGATAGCCGTGGATCGCGCACCACCACGACGCCATGCCGTCGATCAACTCGCGCCCGTCCGCCAGGCGCAGGCGCACGCCCTGCGCCGAGACGACCGGCAGCGGCGCCATCGCCGCCGGCAGCGCGCCGTATGGGTGCCACACGCGCTCGGCGTCGAGCGCCAGCAGTCGCTCCCAGTCCGTCAGGCCCGCGAGGGAGTCGTTGGGCAAGCGAGGCAAGGACGCAGTGAGCGAAGTGTGCTCAGCACACGAGCGATCGAGGACGCCGCATCGCGCCGCTCAACGGCTCCCTAGTCCTCGTAGAGCGTGAAGTCGCGCTTACGCGCGCCGCACACCGGGCAGAACCACGTGTCGGGGATGTCCTCGAAGGCGGTCCCAGCGGGGATGCCGCCGTCCGGATCGCCCTCTTCGGGATCGTAGATGTAGCCGCAGGACTCGCAGATCCAGCGCTGGAGGGTCTCGGTGGCGGTGCTCATGTGCAGGCGGTCTCCGTCGTGTCGCTCATGCGCCAAAGATTAGCGGCCTGTAGGGTCAGCCGATGCGCGCATCGGAGGAGAGCGAGCGCCCCGGGCCGGGCGAGGAGTACAACCCGGGGCCGCCCACGCCGCCGCGCCAGGCGGCGACCGTGATCCTGCTTCGCGGCGGCGACGAGGAGCTCGAGGTGCTGCTCGTCAGGCGCACCCCGCAGGCGCGCTTCATGGGCGGCGTGTGGGTGTTCCCGGGCGGCGCCGTCGACGCGCACGAGGGCGATGGTGACGCGGCGCACCGCGTGGCGGCGATCCGCGAGCTGCGCGAGGAGGCGGCGATCGCCCTCGACGACCCCGACGAGCTCGTGAAGTTCTCCCGCTGGATCACGCCCGCGGAGGTGAAGATCCGCTTCGACACGCACTTCTTCCTCGCCGTGCTGCCCGACGGCCAGGAGCCGCGGATCGACGGCGAGGAGTGCGTCGACCTCGGCTGGTTCACTCCGCGCGCCGCGCTCGACGCCTACGCCGCCGGCGAGATCGCGCTGGTCTTCCCGACGATCAAGCACCTCGAACAGCTGAGCGACTTCTCCTCGGTAGAGGCGCTGATGGACTACGCGCGCGGGCGCGAGGTGCAGCCGGTGCAGCCGAAGGTGCTGCTCGAAGGCGAGGTCGCGCGCATCGTCCTGCCCGGCGAGCCCGGCTACTGACGCGTCCACGCGCCGCTCCGGGCTGGCCGCGCCCGGGACCGCCGGCAATGGCTAGGGCTGCTGCTGGGCGTCGATCACGTGCGTGACCGCGTTGATCAGCGCCAGGTGCGTGAACGCCTGCGGGTAGTTGCCGAGATGGCGACCGGAGGAGGCCTCGAGCTCCTCCGCGTACAGCTCCAGCGGCGATGAGTAGGAGAGCAGCCGCTCGCACAGGTGCTCGGCCTCGCGATGCTCGCCGATCTCCGACAGCGCCGACACGAGCCAGAACGAGCAGATCAGGAACGTGCCCTCCTCGCCGTGCAGGCCGTCGTCGGTCTCCTCGGTGCGGTAGCGCAGCACCAGGCCGCCCTCCGTCAGCTCGTCGCGGATCGCCATCACGGTGGCGCGCACGCGTTCGTCCTCCGGGCCGAGGAAGCGCACCAGCGGCACCAGCAGCGTTGGACGCGTCGAGCGCGTCGGTGTCGTAGTGCTGGCGGAAGACCCCGCGCTTGTCCACTCCGTGCTCGAGGATGTCCTCGCTGATCTCCTCCGCCAGCGCCTGCCAATGTTCGGCGTGCTCGGCCTCGCCGCGCCGTTCGGCCAGCCGCGCGCCGCGGTCCATCGCGACCCAGCACATCAGCTTGGAGGAGACGTAGTGGCGCGGCTCGCCGCGCGCCTCCCAGATCCCCTGGTCGGGTTCCTTCCACGCCTTCGCCGCACAGTGCACCTGATCGGCGAGCACCGGCCACAGCCGCTCGGGTATGTGGTCGCGCTTCTTGGAGTGCAGGTAGACCGAGTCGAGCACCGCCCCGAAGACGTCGTTCTGGCGCTGGTTGTAGGCGCCGTTGCCGATGCGCACCGGGCGCGCGCCCTCGTAGCCCTTGAGGTGCTCGAGCGTCGACTCGGTCAGCTCCTTCTGACCCTTGATCCCGTACATGATCTGCAGCGAGCCGTCCTCGTTGCGCTCCATGTCGGCGAGGTACTGGACGAAGTCGTCGGCCTCCCAGTTCAGGCCCAGCGCGTGCAGGCCCCACAGCGTGAACGACGCGTCGCGCATCCAGCAGTAGCGGTAGTCCCAGTTGCGCTCGCCCTGGGGCGTCTCCGGCAGCGAGGTGGTGGCGGCCGCGACGAGCGCTCCGGTGGGCATGAACGTCAGCCCCTTGAGCACCAGCGCGGAGCGCTGCAGGTGAAAGCGCCATGGGTGGTCCGGGTAGGTGCCTTCGGCCAGCCACGTGCGCCAGAAGTGCGCCGTGCGCTGCATGTGTTCCTCGGCCTGCTCGACCGTGTGCGGGCCGCCGCGCCCCTCCGTCCACGACAGCGCACAGAAGCGCCGCTCGCCTTCGCTCATCGTGTGGCGGCCGTGCACGCGATTGCCCTCGATGCCCAGACGGACGTCGCTGAACAGCCTGAAGCCCGCCGCGTCCTCCTCGGTCGCGTCCATCGTGTTCACCGCGTCCACCATGCACACGCCCTCCTCGCCCGTCTGCACGACCGTCCAGCTGGCCGGCGTGGCGCCGTAGTCGAGCATCGGCTCGCACACGATCTCGACCTGCACCTGCCCCTGGATGCATTCGACGATGCGCACCAGCAGGTGGTCGGCGTCGTAGTCGGTCGGCGGGCGCGTGTGGCTGGACCCGTGCTTGTTGTCGTGCCACGGCCCGATCGTCAGCGCCTCCACCACCCGCAGCCAGCCCTGCGGCGTCATCCAGGTCGTCTCGATGATGTTCGTGCCCGGGATGTAGCGGCGACCGGCCGGCACGTAGATCCCGTACGGGCCGATCCGCCAGCTGCCGCCGCCGCGGTCGAGCATCGCGCCGAAGATCGACGGTGAGTCGAAGTGGGGCAGGCACATCCACTCGATCGAGCCGTCGGAGGCGACGAGCGCGCACGTGTGGCAGTCGGAGAGAAAGCCGTAGTCGGCGATCGGGGGAAACGGGGAGTCGAGCGAGGTCGCGCTCGAGCCCCGCGCGCGCGCCGCCGGCCCACCGACGCTCCACGGGGCCAATTCGTCCAGCGGGCTCACCACTCGGTCCGTTCGAAACCGCGGGCGCTCCACGCCCTCGGGCAGGATCCCCTCTTCCTCGAGCTTGTCCAGGTGCGCCGCGAGCGTGGCTGTCGCCAGCGGGCGCAGCGGCTCGGCCACCTCCGGCCAGACGGCGTCCAGCAGCTCCTCGACGGTGCGCCGGCCTTCGCCCAGCGCGAGGATCAGGCCGTTTTCGCGGTCGATGCGATGGGCCACGTACTCTTCCAGCTTGGTGTGGGCGTCCCACACGGGCGGCCCGTGGCCGGGGCACAGCACGTTGAAGTCTTCGCGCAGGCGCAGGCGCGTGAGCGCGAGCAGGTAGCCGGCCATCGCCCCGCGGTAGGGGCTGATGAACACGCTGCCCTCACCGAGCACCGCGTCGCCGGTGAAGCACGCCCCGTCGCCCACGAGCGCGAAGTGGTCGACCGCGTGCCCGGGGGTGGCGACCGCCTCGAACGGACCGAAGCGCACGTTCTCGCCGAGCAGCACGTCCACCGCGCCCCGCCCGGCCGCCACCGGCGCGGGATGGCGCTCGATCAGCGCCTCGACGGCTTCGCTGTGGTCGTGGTGGTCGTGCGTCAGCGCCACGCCGCCCAGCCCGCCGCGGACGTCGATCGCGGCGCACACCCGCGCGAGGTGCTCCTCCAGCAGCGGGCCGGGATCGACGACCCACGTCGGCCCGCGCCCCACGATCCACGTGTTCGTGCCCGACAGCGTGAGCAGCCCCGGGTTGGGGGCGCGCACGCGCAGGATGTCGTAGTGCGTGAGCAGATCCGCCTCGGAGCCTGCCTCCGCGGAGTCGCCGTTTGACCCGGCCTCGGATTCGGGATTGTCCGGACTAGGCGTAGTCACCCGGGCGACGTTAGCTGACCGTCCGGCCGAAACGATCGCTCGCAGGGCCTACCTCGAGCGGCCGGACGCGCGCCCGCGCCTGGCGCCGCCCCGCGCCGCGCCGCCCCGTGCGGTGCCGCCCCGTGCGGTGCCGCCCGGGCGATTGGCGGCGCTTCGGGCCGGAGTCGACCCGCGAGAGGGGCCGCGCGTACGGTCTGTGCCGGCGATCCCCGCGAGCGCGAGCTCCCGGTCCAGCCCCAGCTCGCGGACCATCCCCGCGAGCTCGCGAGCCTGGTCGTGCGCGACCAGTGTCACGCCGACGCCGCTCGCTCCCGCGCGCGCGGTGCGCCCGACGCGGTGCACATAGTCCTCGCGCGTGGCCGGGATGTCGTAGTTGATCACGTGCGTGATCCCCGTGACGTCGATCCCTCGCGCGGCGACATCCGTCGCCACCAGCGTGTCGACCACCCCCGCCTCGAAGTTCGCCAGAGCCCGCTCGCGCTGGCCCTGGGACTTGTCGCCGTGCATCGCCACCGCGCGCACGCTGCTCGACGCGAGCCGCTTGACAAGCCGGTCGGCGCCGCGCTTGGTGCGCACGAACACGAGCGTCAGGCCGCGCTCGGCCGCACCCAGCTCGGTGACCAGGCGCGCGACCTTGCCCTCGTGGCTGACCGTCACGAAGCGGTGCTCCACGTCTCCCCTGCGCTCCGCCGAATGTGCATGCTCGTGACGGCGCGGGTTGGAGGTGTAGGCCTTGGCGATCCGCCCGACCTCGCCCTCGAGCGTGGCCGAGAACAGCATCGTCTGGCGCTCGCTCGCGGTCATCTTCACGATCCTGTCGACCACCGGGCGGAAGCCCATGTCGAGCATCCTGTCGGCCTCGTCGAGCACGAGCATCCGGATACGGCCCAGCGACACGTCCCCGCGCTCGATCAGATCGAGCAGGCGACCGGGCGTGGCGACCAGGATGTGTGCGCGCGCGGCCAGGCGCGCCTGCTTGACGATCCCCGCGCCGCCGTACACGGGCGCGATCGACAGCGCGCGGGCGTGGGCGATTGGACGAAGATCGTCGACGATCTGGATCGCCAGCTCCCGTGTGGGCGCGAGTACCAGCGCCGACGGCCGCGCGTCGGAATCCTTCAAGAGCTCGACCAGCGGCACCCCGAACGCGAGCGTCTTGCCCGATCCGGTCGGCGACTGGGCCAGCACGTCGTGGCCGGCGAGCACGTCGGGGATGACCATCCCCTGGACCGCGAACGGCTGCTCGATCCCGCGCTCGGCGAGCTCATCTACGACGACCTTGGACACGCCGAGGTCGGCGAACGTTGCATGCTCCATGTGTTGATGCTCCTTCTGGCGACCGTGCGGCCGCCGCTGCAGATGGAGATTCGACTGACCCCATCCGCGCCTTCGAGCGCCAACAAAGACAAAGAACCTCAAGGACGACTTCGCCGCCCGTAGGGTGACCGTAGCAGGCTTTCGCGATCGCGCTCCATGCTGATGGCGAGCTTTCAGCTGGATCGCGCGGCGGCCCGCTGCGGGGCGCCGACGTGCTCGCGCAGCCAGCGCACGAGCGGCGCAGCCGCTTCGAGCTCGGCGCGGATGCGCGCGCCCGCGCGCGGCTTGTGCAGCCATGGGCCGAGCTCGTGGCGCCGAGCGACCGTCAGGCGCCGGCGTCGCAGGAGCTCGCACGGGGGCATGATGCCGGCTCTCGGGGAGCGAGCGTCCGAGACGCGCCGAGGGCGACGTCGGCTCGCCGCGCCGCTACTGGATGTTCGCCATCACGTGCTTGACGACCGTGTAGTCCTCGACCCCGTACATGCTCAGGTCCTTGCCGTAGCCGGACTCCTTGAAGCCGCCGTGGGGCATCTCGGAGACGAGCGGGATGTGGTCGTTGATCCACACGCAGCCGAAGCGCAGCGCCTTCGACACGCGCAGGGCGCGGCCCACGTCGCGCGTCCACACCGACGACGCGAGGCCGTAGCGCGTCGCGTTCGCCCACGCGATCGCCTGCCCCTCGTCTGAGAACCGCTGCACGGTGATCACCGGGCCGAAGATCTCGCGCTGGATCATCTCGTCGTCCTGGCGCAGCCCCGCCACGACCGTCGGCTCGACGAAGAAGCCGGGGCGATCGGGGGCGCTGCCGCCGGTGACGATCTCCGCGTGGTCGGGCCTGCGCTCCAGGAAGCCCTCCACGCGCTCGCGCTGGCGAGCGGAGTTGACCGGGCCGAGCGTCGTCTCCGCGGAGAGCGTGTCGCCGATCACGAGGCCCTGCGCCTGCTCGGAAAGGCCCGCAACGACGTCGTCGTAGACGCCGCTGGCCGCGAGCACGCGCGTCGCCGCGGTGCAGTCCTGGCCGGCGTTGTAGTAGCCGGTGCCCGCGATCGTCTCGAGCGCAGCCTCGAGGCTGACGTCGTCGAACACCACCACCGGCGCCTTGCCGCCGAGCTCGAGGTGCACGCGCTTGAGCGTCTCCGCCGCTGTGCGAGCGAAGTGCTTGCCCGTGTCCACCGACCCCGTCAGCGCCACCATGTCCACCTCGGGGTGGTTGATCAGCGCCTCGCCCGTCGGCCGGCCTGGGCCGGCGACGACGTTCAGCACTCCCTTCGGCAGGATCTCAGCGGCCAGCTCCGCCAGCCTGATGGTCGTGATCGGCGTCGTCTCCGCCGGCTTCAGCACGACCGTGTTGCCGGCAGCGAGCGCCGGGCCGAATTTCCATATCGCCATCATCAGCGGGTAGTTCCACGGGGTCACCTGCCCGATCACGCCGACCGCCTCGCGGCGCGTGAACGACGTGTAGCCCTCCATGTACTCGCCCGCCGCCCGACCCTCCAGGCAGCGTGCGGCGCCCGCGAAGAAGCGCAGGTTGTCGGCCATCACGGGGATCTCGTCGTTCCGGGCCGCTTCGATCGGCTTGCCCGCGTTCAGCGCCTCCAGACGCGCGATCTCATCACCGTGCTCCTCCACCAGGTCGGCGATCGCCAGCAGCGCCTGCGCGCGCTGCGCCGGCGTCGTGCCCGACCAGCCCTCGAACGCGCGGCGCGCGGCCCTGACCGCGCGGTCGACGTCCTCCGCGCTCGAGATCGGCGCCCGCGCCAGCTCCTCGCCGGTGGCTGGGTTGAGAACCGGTTCCGTCTCGCCGCCAGAGGCGACGAGCTCGCCGTCGATGAAGTTGCTCAGGGTCTCCGTCGTGCCTGCTTGTGCCATCGTCGCTCTCCTCGTCGGGGGTGTCCCATGCTCTCACCGCGCCACCGGCTCGGGCAGCCCGAGCGCCTCGGCGACCGCCGGGTGGGTGATCTCGCCGGCGCGCACGTTCAGGCCCATGCGCAGGCCGGGGCTGCCCTCGAGCGCCTCCTCGACACCGCGCTCGGCCAGCTCGATCACGTACGGCAGCGTCGCGTTCGTGAGCGCGTAGGTCGAGGTGATCGGCACCGCGCCGGGCATGTTCGTCACGCAGTAGTGCGTGATCCCGTCGACCTCGTACGTCGGGTCCGAGTGCGTCGTCGGGCGCGAGGTCTCAAAGCAGCCGCCCTGATCGATCGACACGTCCACCAGCACCGCGTTGCGCTTCATCAGCTTCAGCTGCTCGCGGCTGATCACGTGCGGCGCGCGCCCGCCCTGCACCAGCACCGCGCCGATCACCAGATCCGCCGCCGGCAGCATCTCCTCGATCGCCAGCGTGGAGGAGTACACCGTCGAGGCGCGCCCCGCGAACGCCACTTCGAGCTCGCGCAGCCGGTCGATCGAGCGGTCGAACACGAACACGTCCGCCTGCATCCCGATCGCGATGAACGCCGCGTTCATGCCCACCACGCCGCCGCCGATCACCAGCACCGTCGCCGCCGCCACGCCCGGCACGCCGCCCAAGAGGATCCCGCGCCCCCCCAGCGGCTTCTCCAGCATGAACGCGCCCGCCTGCGTTGCGATCTTGCCCGCCACCTCGCTCATCGGCGCCAGCAGCGGCAGGCGCCCCTCGGCGTCCACGACCGTCTCATACGCGATGCACGTCGCGCCCGAGGCCATCAGGCCGCGCGCCAGCTCCGGCTCGGCCGCCAGGTGCAGGTAGGTGAACAGCGTCTGCCCCTCTCGCAGCCGCCCGACCTCCTGCGGCTGGGGCTCCTTGACCTTCAGCACCAGCTCCGCCTGCGCGAACACCGCGTCGGCGTCCGCCACGATCCGCGCGCCCTGCGCGACGAACTGCTCGTCGCTCATCGCGCTGCCCACGCCCGCGCCCGCCTGCACGAGCACCTCGTGCCCGCGCGCCGACAGCTCCCTCACCCCCGCCGGCGTGATCGCCACGCGGTACTCGTCGGTCTTGACCTCGCTCGGAACGCCGATCCTCATCGCGCCAACTCCCTTCCTCGCAGTGCCAGCCAGAACTCGATCCGGTCGCGGGCGTTGGAGAAGTCGCGCCCGGTCAGCTGCTCGATGCGGCGGATGCGGTAGCGCAGCGTGTGCCGGTGGCAGAACAGCGCGTTCGCCGCCTTCTCCCAGTGCCCGTTGTGCTCGATGAACACGTCCAGCGAGCGCACCAGCTCGTCGCCGTACTCGCCCTCGCCCGCTTCGATCGGCTCGAGCACGGTGCGGCAGTACGAGCTCAGCGCGTCGTCGTCCTGCAGCGACAGCAACAGCTGGAACGCGCCCAGGTCCGCATAGGAGGCGACCTCCGGCGCGCTGCCGTTGCGCATGCGCACCGCCTCCAGGGCGCAGCGCGCCTCGTGGAAGGCCATGCGCAGCGAGTGCGTCGCGGTGGGCCTGGAGGCGGCCGCGCGCACGTCCCCGAAGCGGCCCGCCAGCTCGGCGCGGACCTTGCGCGCCAGCTCCACCGGCGACAGCGGCGCCGCTGCGCCTGCGCCGTCCGGGTCGATCACAGCGCACAGCAGCCCCGCGCGGATCGCGACCAGGCTCGGCACGCGCTCGCGCGCGAGGCTCCGCTCCACCACCGCCGCCGCAGCGCTCGGGTCGGGGGTCCTGAAAGCGAGCACCGCCACCCGCTCGCCGATCCCGAAGGGGCGCAGGCGCGCCTGCAGGTCCTCCGGGTACAGATGCCCGGTCAGCACCTCCGCGAGCACGTCGCCGACCATCGTGCGCTGCAGCAGCTCGTAGCGCTCGTCCAGCAGCTGCGCGAACGCGCGCTCGGTGATCGCGATGAACGGCAGCTCGTACGGAACCTCGAACAGCGGGAACTCGCGCTGGCGCGCGGCCGCCACCAGCGCCGCCGGCAGCCGCCTGTGCGCGAAGCCCGTGCCGAAGCCGAGGCCCGCGATGTCGTGATCGGCGAGCCGATCGACCAGCTCGCGCTGGGACTTCGGGCCGTTCAGCTGGATGCCCGTCGTCAGCAGCAGCTCGCCGCCTTTCAGCCACGGGGTCGGATCGGGCAGCTCCGTGCTGTGCACCCAGCGCACATGCGCTTGTGCGGACTCCTGGCCGCAGACGAGCTCCAGACCGAGCTCGCCGATCAGGCTCGCGACAGTGAGCTCCACCGCTCCATCCGCTCCGAGGCCTCGCTCAGGACCGGACGCAGGATCGCCTCGATCTCCTCGAACTGCTGCGGCCCGGCGATCAGCGGCGGCGAGAGCTGCACGATCGGATCGCCGCGGTCGTCCGTGCGGCAGATCAGCCCGCGCTGGTAGAGCTCGCCCGAGAGGAAGCCGCGCAGCAGATGCTCGGCCTCCTCGTGGTCGAACGTCTCCTTCGTGGCTTTGTCCTTGACCAGCTCGATCGCCTGGAAGTAGCCCGCGCCGCGCACGTCGCCCACGATCGGCAGGTCGCGCAGGCTGTCGAGCATCTCCCGGAACGCGCCCTCGTTGGCCAGCACGTTGCCGCACAGATCCTCGCTGTCCATGATCTCGATGTTCGCCAGCCCCACCGCGCATGCCACAGGGTGTCCGCCGAAGGTGAAGCCGTGGTTGAACGCCGCCTTGCCGTGCAGGAACGGCTCGGCGATGTGGTCGCCCGCGATCAGCGCCCCGAGCGGCACGTACGCGGAGCTGATGCCCTTCGCGGTGGTGATCATGTCGGGCTGGTAGTCGAAGCGTTCGCACCCGAACCAGTACCCCAGCCGGCCCCACGAGCAGATCACCTCGTCGGAGATCAGCAGCACCCCGTGGCGGTCGCAGATCTCGCGCACGCGCTGGAAGTAGCCGTCCTGCGGCACGAAGCAGCCGCCGCCGTTCTGCACCGGCTCGAGGATCACCGCGGCGACCGTCCCGGGCCCCTCGAACTCGATCGCCTCCTCGATCGCGTCCGCGGCCCACAGCGGGTCGCGGTCCTCCGCCCAGCGGTAGGAGTTCGTGTTCGGCACGTGCACGCCGCCCGGCGTCAGCGGTTCGAACGGCACGCGCAGCGACGTCAGGCCCGTCGCGCTCAGCGCCCCCATCGAGGTCCCGTGGTAGGCGAGGTTGCGTGCGATCAGCTTGTGCCGACGCGGCTCTCCCATCGCTGCGTGGTAGGCCTTCGCGAGCTTCCACGCCGACTCGACCGCCTCCGAGCCGCCCGAAGTGAAGAACACGCGGTTGAGGTTGCCGGGCGCGAGCCCCGCGACGCGCGAGGCCAGTTCGATCGCGCGCGGGTGCGCGTAGCTCCAGTTCGTGTAGAACGCCAGCTCCTTGGACTGCGCCGCCGCCGCTTCTCCGAGCTCCGGGCGGCCGTGGCCGATGTTCACGCAGTAGAGCGCCGAGAGGCCGTCGAGGTGGCGCTTGCCGTGCTCGTCGTACACGTAGCAGCCCTCGCCGCGCACGATCACCGGCACCTCGTGGTCCGGCTCCGCGTAGGAGCCCATGCGCGTGAAGTGCATCCACAGGTGGCGCTTGGCCTGCTCTTGGAGATCACCGGACATCGAAGACCGCCCTCTCGATAGCTGACTGGACACTGAGGACAACGCTAACCGCTCGCCGTGCGCCGCTCAATGCGCCGCGTGGTCAACAAGTTCCCGATCCATTGTACGACTTGGCCAATTACACGCGGACGTTTTGGGGATCGCGCCCATTGCGCGTCCGCCGCCAGTGACCGTACCTTTTGCCACAAGAGCGCGCCGTGTTCGCCGCATCCACGAGAGGAGCCGTTGATGGCCATCGAATCGCCCTCAGCCACCGGAGCCCCGGCGTCTTCGCAGGTGGTCTACAAGGGCCTGAAAGAGGGAGCCATCGGCTACCTCTCGAACATCGTCATCGGCGTCGCCTCGACCGCGCCCGCCTACTCGCTCGCGGCGACGCTCGGGTTCGTCGTCGCGGTCAAAGGCGTCGGCGTGCACGCCCCGGCGGTGCTGCTCGTGTCGTTCGTGCCGATGCTGCTCGTGGCGTCCGCCTACAAATACTTCAACCGCGTCGACCCCGACGCGGGCACAACGTTCGCGTGGGTCACGCGCGCGATGGGCCCGATCACCGGCTGGATGAACGGCTGGGCGATCTTCCTGGCCGACATCATCGTCATGGCCTCGCTGTCGGACATCGCCGCCATCTACACGTTCAAGCTCTTTGGCTTCACCGAACTCGGGAACTCCAAAGCCGCGATCATCGTCGCCGCGATCGTGTGGATCGCGCTGATGACGTGGATCTGCTACCGCGGCATCGAGCTCTCCGCGCGCATCCAGCAGGCGCTGCTCGGCATCGAGGTATTCATCCTCGCGCTGTTCTCGGTCGTAGCGTTCGTGAAGATCTACGGCAGCCACCCGCCGAGCGGCTCGATCAAGCCGTCGCTGTCGTGGTTCAACCCGTTTGCGATGAAGTTCGGCGACCTGCTCGACGCGGTCCTGCTCGGGGTGTTCATCTATTGGGGCTGGGACTCCGGCGTGGCGGTCAACGAGGAGTCCGAGGATCCCGCCGAGGGTCCGGGCAAGGCGGCGGTCGTCTCCACGCTGTTGTTGCTGCTCATCTACGTGCTCGTCTCCGCGGCCTCACAGGCCTTCCACGGCACCGGCTTCCTGACCAACGAAGCAAACCAGAGCGACGTGCTCAACGCGCTCGGCAAAGGCGTGCTCGGCGGCACGCTGGACAAGCTGCTGATCATCACCGTGCTCACGTCCGCGTCCGCCTCGACCCAGACGACGATCCTCCCGACCGCCCGTACGACGCTGTCGATGGCGCATTGGAAAGCGGTCACATCGCTGCTTTCGCGCGTGCACAAACGCTACCTGACCCCCACCGTCTCGACGCTCGGCTTCGGCCTGCTGTCGGTCGCGATCACCGTCCCGCTGTTGCTGCTCTCCGAAAGCGTCCTCGCGGACTCGGTCACCGCGATCGGCTTCCCGATCTGCTTCTACTACGGCTTTACCGGGGTCGCCTGCGGCTGGTACTTCCGTCGCGAGCTGATGGAGAGTGTGCGCAAGTTCTTCCTGCTCGGGCTCGGGCCGCTCGCCGGCGGCCTGATGCTGTGGGGAGTGGGCCTCAAGGCAGCGTTCTACTACGGCCACAAGGCGAACGTCGAATCCGCGCCCATCCTTGGCATCACGCTGCCCCTGTGGCTGGGCATCGGCGGCATGGTCCTCGGCTTCATCATCATGCTGGCCTCGCGGCCGGTCTTCCGCGAGTTCTTCTCGCGCAAGACCGAAGTCGCACCCGCGCACCTGCTCGATCAGGCGCCGCCGAGCGGGCCGGTGCCCGCGCGCGTGGACTTCTGAGGCCGGGACAGATCTCGAGAGGGGGGCACGACGCGCGGGCAGGGATGGCCGCGCGTCGTGCGAGAGCTAGCGCTGCGGCACCTCGACCTGTCCGTGCGGCGAGCCGTACTCCGCCAGCAGCTGCAGGAAGGGCCCTGGCGGGAACGCCTCGGGCCCGAGCACGCCCGTGCCCTTCCACTCGCCGCGGTCGAGCAGCTCCAGCGCGACCGCCGGGTTGACCGCCGTCTGCCACACGACCGCCTGGCTTGCGTACTCGCGCATGGTCGTCTCGTTGTCGACCACGTGGTAGAGGTAGGTCGAGCGCGGCTGTCCGTCCCTGCCGGTGCCCGTCACCCAGGTGCCCGCGCACGTGCGCCCGCTCATGCGCTCGCCGAGCGTCGCCGGGTCGGGAAGCGCCGCCGCGACGACGTCGCGTGGAGAGACCATCGTTCCGCGCACCGATACCGGCTCGGTCGAGTCCAGGCCGAGTTTGTGCAGCGTGGAGAGCACGTCGATGAACTCCTGGCCGAGGCCGTACTTGAACGTGACGCGCTCGCAGTCGACCCAGCGCGGGATCAGCACCACCTCCTCGTGCTCGACGTTCACGCATTCCACCGGCCCGATCCCCTCGGGGAACTCGAACACCTCCGGCTCGGAGAACGGCGCCGTCGTGTAGAAGCCGCGCTCGCGCTCCCAGATCAGCGGCGGGTTCAGGCACTCCTCGATCGTCGTCCAGATCGAGAACGTCGGCGCGAAGTCATAGCCCTCGACGACCAGGTCGGCGCCGTCGCGCACGCCCACTTCCCGGATGCTCGAGAACAGCTCGTCGGCGGCGTGGCGGGCGAAGATGTCCGAGAGCCCGGGCTCGACGCCGATGCCCACCAGCGCGAGCAGGCCGGCGTCCTGCCACTGCTGCTCGCGGGCGAACTGCCTGTCCCCGAGCATCTCCCCAGTGAGCTCGTACGGGCGCTCGGGGTGAGGGTGCGAGAGCGTCATCGCCATGTCCAGGTAGGTGACCTTCGCGTCGAACGCGGCGCCGAAGATCGGCTCGTTGAAGCGCGGATCGCACGCATTCAGGACCGCGTCGGGACGCACGCGGCCGATCAGCTGCACGAGCTCCTCATGGCTGGACGCGTCGACCCGCTCGGCCGTGAAGCGATCGGGCTCGCCGAGCCGCGCGACGGCCGCCTGCGCACGCTCCAGCGCGACGTCGGCCAGCACCACCTGCGCGAACGCCTCGCGGCGCTGCGCGATCGCCGCGAAAGCCGCGCCAACGCCTCCGGCTCCGACAACAAGGACCCTCACCGGCCCAAGTCTGACGCAAAGCGCAAGTTTGAGATGGCACAAGTTCGCACCGCCGGTGCTACGCAATGCAGCAGGCGGCTCCCGTATGCTGCGCCGATCCGCGCGGTCCCCAACACCAGCCGACCATGAGCACCGGATGAGCACCGGTCTTCCCAGCCCGCCGCGCACGCCGCCGGGATCGCCCGAGCCCGTAGGTCCGTATCTGGCAGCGGGTGCGGAGGCGCAGGCAGCCGCCGGCCCCAGGGTGGGTGGCGAGCGCTGGGCGCCGTCCCCGGCCCTCGCCCGCGCCGAGATCGCGCTGGCCGCGCTCGCCGGCCTGGCGCTGGCGATCCTCACCAGCTGGCCGCTGGCGCTGCACATGGGCAGCCGCATCGCCCCCGATCTCGGCGACCCGGTGCGCACGGCCTGGGAGATCGCGTGGGTCGGACACGCGATGCTGCACGACCCGCTGCACATATTCGACTCCAACTCCTTCTACCCCCACCCCCTCAGCCTCGCCTTCTCGGACTCGCTGCTCGGCTACGGCCCGGCAGCGTTCTTCGGCTCGGGCACGGTCGCGGCGCTCGTCCGCTACAACCTGCTGTTCCTGTGGGCGTGGTCGCTGTGCTTCGTCGGCGCCTACCTGCTCGCGCGCGAGCTCGGGCTGCGGCGGCTGGGCTCCGCCGCGGCCGGGCTGGCGTTCGCCTACGCGCCCTACCGCGTGACCGAGGCCGGGCACCTGCACGTGATCTCCTCCGGCGGGCTCGCGCTCGGGCTGTTCCTGCTGCTGCGCGGCTACCGGCGCTGCTCGCGCAGACTCGTGCTCGCCGGCTGGCTCGTCTCCGCCTGGCAGGTCAGCCTGGGCTTCACGCTCGGCGTGCAGTACGCCTACCTGCTCGCGCTGCTCGCGGTGATCGCGTTCGTGTGCTGGTGGCGCGGCCGCCTGACGCCGGGGCCGGCGTGGCGCAACCATGAGCAGCTAGCCCGGCCACAGCCTCGCCCCGGCGGGCGCATCGTCGCCGGCGCCGCTTCGCCAGCCGCTTTGCAGGCATCCTCCCACGCGACACGCGGGCCACTCGTCCCCCGCCGGCTGCTGGCGGTGACGCTGATCGGGGTGGTCGCGCTCGGCGCCATGACCGTCTATCAGGCGAGGCCCTACCTGAGGGTCGCCGCCCTGTACCCGACGGCGAAGCGCACGATCAAGGAAGTCGAGACCTACTCGTCGGGCCCGGCCGCTCTGCTGAGCGCCTCTTCGGAGAACCGCGTGTGGGGCTCGCTCACCGCCGGCATGCGCGCGAAGGTCAACTCCAAGAACGAGAGCGTGTTCTTCCCGGGCGGGCTGATCCTCGTGCTCGCGCTGATCGGGCTCCTCGGGGTGCGCCGGATGGGCGGCGCAGTCGGGTCACGACATCCGTTCACGCGACGATTGCGCATCGGCCTGCTCGTGGGAATCGTCACGTGCTCGGTCCTCGCGATGGGCCTCGGCCTGACCGGCGCGGGCTACCCGTATCGCCTGCTGTTCGACTACGCCCCCGGCTGGGACGGCGTGCGCGTGCCCGGCAGGATCTTCACGCTCGCCACGCTCTTCTACGCGCTGCTCGCCGGCGCGGGCGTGCAGCTGCTCGTGCAGCTGGTCGCTCCGTGGGCGAAGCGCCACGGGCTGGGCGGCCGGCCCGCGCCGCGCGCGTCCGGGGAGCGGCCGGCGCTGCGCCGACCCGCGGCCGCGCTGCCCGCGCTCGGGTTGCCGGCGCTGCTCGGCGTGGCGCTGCTCGCGGGCATCCTCGGCGAAGGCGCCGGACACCTCGGCCACCCGCTCGTGCCCCAGCCCGCGCGCGCTGAGGTCGGGCTCCCCGGCCCGATCCTCGACCTGCCCACCGACGGCGCCCTCGACCGCATCTGGCAGTACTTCTCGACGGACGGCTTCCCCAAGATCGCCAACGGCGAGAGCACCTTCGACATTCCCGCCGAGGACGACCTGCGCGGCGGCATGGCGGGCTTCCCCGACAGGGCGAGCGTGGAGAAGCTGCGCTTCTACGGCATCCGCACGGTCGTGCTGCACACCGTGCTGCCGCAGGGGCTGCCGCCCGAGCAGGGCTGGGTGTTCCCCGAGCCGGACGACCCCGCCGCGAACGCGCGCAAACCGATCGCCGGCCTGGGCATCACGCGGCGGCGGGTGGGCTCGCTGTTCATCTACGAGATCGGACCCGGGCCGAAGGCCCTGCACGGCACAGATTGATGAGGCGCAAACGGCTTGCGCTCGCGGCGGTCCTGCTCGTGGGCCTGTCCTCGGCGGTGATGATCCAGAGCTTCTCCTGGAACCAGACCTCCCACTACGACCTGACCCGCGCGCTGAACGACGACCAGACGACGATCGACCGCTACCAGGCGAACACCGGCGACAAGGTCTTCTACAAGGGCCACTACTACTCCGCCCGCGCCCCGGGCCTCGCGCTGTTCGTGCTGCCGTTCTACGACGCGCTCAACGTCGTGCACGCCGAATCGTGGACGGACGCGCACGTGGCGCCGCCGAATCATCGCGGCGACGAGATGATCTACCTGATCGGCCTGTGGGGCAACGTGCTGCCGGGCCTGCTGCTCGTGCTGCTCGTGTGGCGCGTCGCCGAGCGTTACGAGCCGGGCTACGGGATCGCGGCGGCGGTGGTGCTCGGGTTGGGCACGATGGTGATGCCGCTGTCGCAGCTGCTGTTCTCGCATGCGTTCACCACGTTCCTCAGCTTCGCCGCCTTCTGGCTGATGCTGCGCGAGCGCGACGGACCGCCCAGCGTGAGCCTGCTGGCGCTCGCCGGCCTGGCGATGGGCTACGCGTTCTCCTCGGAGTACCCGACGTTCTTCGCCGCGATCGTGCTCGGCCTGTTCCTGCTCTCGCGGGCGGACTCGCGTACGCCGCTGGCGGTGCTGCGGCGCGGCGGCGCATACCTCGCCGGTGGCATCGTGGGCATCGTCCCGCTGCTGCTCTACAACCACTACGCCTTCCGCTCGTGGACGCACCTGGCCTACTCCGACGTGCCCCGCCAGCAGAAGGGCTTCTTCGGGATCGGCGCCCCCAGCCTGAGGGTCCTGACGACGCTGCTGCTGGACTCGCGCGGCCTGCTGACGATCTCGCCCGTGCTGATCATGGGCGTGATCGGCACCGTGATGCTCTACCGGCGCGGCCGGCGCGCCGAGGCGCTGACCATCGGCGGCATCTGCGCGTGCTACCTGCTCTACAACTCCGGCTACTACCTGCCGTTCGGCGGCGGCTTCATGGGCCCGCGCTTCCTCGACACGCTGCTCCCGTTTCTCGCGTTCCCGATCGCGCTCACGCTGAAGCGCTTCCCCGGCCCCACGATCGCGCTCGCGGCGATCTCGATCACGACGACGGTCATCGCGACGATCACCCATCCCCTCGTCGGCTACGAGAACGAGACGGTCACCTGGATGCGCTACGTCTCCCAGGGCCTCTTTCAGCCGACGATCGCCTCCGCCTACGGGCTGGGGCGCGGCTGGGGCGGGGTCTGGCCGTTCCTGTTGGCGGCCGGCGCTGCGGTGCTGGCGGCGGCGTGGGCGACGCCGCGGCTGGCGCTGTCCGCGGCGGCGCTGCGAGGGGGTCTGCTGGCGCTCGTCTGCTGGGCGCTGTTCGCAGCGCTCGCGCCGACCGTGCTCGGGATCGACCACGCCGGCCTGACGAGCATCTACAACGCCGGCGACCACACCGCCTTCAACCTGAAGCTGCACTCGGGCGCCAGATATCCGCTGAAGACGCTCGCGCTGCTCGCCGCGGGCATCGGCCTGCTCGCCCTGGGCGCGATGCGCCTCGCGCGCAACCAGCCCGACGGCCCGCCCACGCGGCGCCGCGGCGCGGGCGCCGGATCGCCCGCGCAGCCGGTGCTCAGCGCCTGATCAGCTGCTGGCGATCCTCACGCCGCACGTGGCCGCGTGCAGCTGGCGGCACACGACGACGTAGCCGGCGCGCGGGCGCCCGCGGGCATTGGTGAGACCGGCGTCGAAGCGCGTCGAACTCGTCCCGCCGGTCCAGTCGTAGATGTAAAGGCGCTTGATCTGTGGCACAGCGCCAGCGAGCGCGAACGTGAACCTGAGAACCTTCGCAGCCCGCGTCAGGCCCGATCCGTCGCGGTTGGGGAACGCGCCGCCGAATTTCACGATCCCTCCCGTCTCCGTCAGCCACACCTGGCCGCCGAGCGCCTTCACAAGCTCGCGCGTGCGCCAGCCTTCGAGGTGGTTGACGTCCGCGTAGTTGTGCAGGCCCCAGATCGTCGGCATGACCGTCTCCAGGCGATGGATCTCGCGCTTGAATTCGGAGATGTAGCTCAGCGTCGGTTCGATTTTTTCCGCGTCGAGCACGTCCAGGCCGATGACCGTGCAGCCCCTGCACACGCGCAGCAGCGCCTGGTAGTAGCGGGCCGCCGCCACCGCCGTCGGACTGGTGAACTCGCCGGGCACGTAGCCGCGGTTGGCCTCGTCCCAGGACTCGTACTGCCTGACGTGCGGGAACAGCTTCATGAACCTCTGCACGTCGCGCTGGTAGGTCGCGACGCTGGGCGTCTGCATCGGGGAGGACTCGGAGTGGTAGAAGGCGACCAGCACCTGCTCGTGCGCGGCTTCGGCCTCGCGGATGAACGCTGTCGCCTGGTTGCGGTAGTAGGTGTGCAGGGCGGCGTCGTAGGGCGCGATGTAGCGCACGATCCTCGCGTGCAACTGCTCGTACAGCGGATTGGCGAACATCCGCGCATCCTCGTCGCCGATGCCCGTGAGGTAGGAGCCGCCCGCCTGCGCGCGGACCGCGTCGGCCTTGCCGCCGAACGCGCCTGGCGCCGCCAGCAGGCACGCCGCAAGCGCCAGCCAGAGCGCCGGCAGGAGCGCTCTGAGATGTGGAGGCAACGCTCTGAGATGTGAAGGCAAGGTTCTCGTGCTCATCGTCAGCGCACCGGATACGGCGGGGGCGGAGCGTCGATGATCCCATGCTGCACGCCGCTGCGATCCATGTAGATCGCGTATCCGAGGATCAGCGCCGCGAAGGCGAGCAGTGCGGGCCAGCGCCACCGCGGATGCCTGGTCAGCGTGTGGGCGCCGGCAGGATAGAAGACCGGCGCGGAAAGGAAGATCATGCGCCCCCAGTCAAGCGCGAAGGTCATCGACGCAACCGCGCACGCGACGAGCACCAGCCCGCGCCTGGCGAAGCGGCTGTTCGCGAGCGCCAGCGGCGCGGCGAGCCACAGCGGGCCGTAGATCGAGAGCATGCGCCGCGCCTCGGTGAGCAGGCTGCGCGCCCCGGATTCGAGCACGCTCACACGCTGCCCGATCAGCGAGCCTCCGTAGCCCGGCACCGAGGCTTCTCCAACGCTCGAGATCGCCAGGTGCAGGGCGACGTAGGCCAGCACCGCCGGCGCGCCGGCGAGCAGCGCCCTCCGCGCGGCGGGCGCGTCCCACCATCGCGTCGCCCAGACGGCGTAGGCGAGTGGGATCACGAACAGCACAGCTTCCCTGAAGAGCACACCCACGAGCAGCGTGAGCGTCAGCGCCCGCAGCCGGCGTTCGACCACGAACAGCGTCGCCGCCATCATGAACAGCATCGTGATCGCGTCCGTGTTGCGGCCCTCGCGCAACGCCACCACCAGCATCGGCGGGGATATCGCCAGCGCCAGCGCCAGTCCGGCCGCAAGGCTGCTCGATGTGCCCATACGGCGCATCAGCACGAACGCGAATGCCGCGGCGCCGCCCGCGCCCACCCACGCGAGCAGCTCGAACGACCGCGTGTGGCTGAGCGGGAGCACGTGCACCAGCCACGGCAGTCCGATGCGATAAGCGAATGGAAATGTGTGTGTCGCGAACGGGTGCTCTGCCATCCGCTCATAGATCTGATCGTCACCTCGAGGGATCGTCTCGCGTCGACTCAGCGCGCTCAACACGGCCAGCGCAAGCGCGCCGAGCAGGCCCACGCCGAGCGCCTGCGAGGCGAGCGAGCGGGGGCGCTGCAGGGACCAGGCAATCGCGAGACGGCGGGGATGGCTGTGGAGCGAGCTCAGGTCGAGGTCTCCCCGCGGGCGCCGGGGGCGGTAGGACTGCTCAGTTGCTGGCGATCTTCACGCCGCAGTTGGCCCCGTGCAGCTGGCGGCAGACGACGATGTAGCCGGCGCGCGGCTGTTCGTAGACGTTGGTCAGGCCCGCGTCGAAGCGGGTGGAGTTCGTGCCGCCGTTCCAGTCGTAGATGTACATGCGCTTGACCTGAGGCAGCGAGCCGGCGAGCGCGAACAGGAACTTGAGCACCTTCGCGGCGCGGGTCAGCCCCGCGCCGTGCTTGTTCGGGAAGCCGGGCTCGAACTTGACCAGCCCGCCGGTCTCCGTCAGCCACACCTGACCGCCGAGCGCGCGTACGAGTTCGCGTGTGCGCCAGCCTTCCAGGCGATTGACGTCCGAGTAGTTGTGCAGACCCCAGATCTTCGGCACGACCGTCTCCAGGCGGCTGATCTCGCGCTTGAATTCCGAGATGTAGCGCAGCGTCGCCTGGATGTACTGGGCGTCGAGCACGTCCAGGCCGATGACAGTGCACCCCTTGCACACGCGCAGCAGCGCCTGGTAGTACTTCGCCGCCGCCGCCGCCGACGGGCTGGAGAACACGTGCGCGACGTTGCCGCGGTTGGACTCGTCCCAGGACTCGTACTGCCTGACGTGCGGGAACAGCGCCACGAACCTCTGCACGTCGCGCTGGTAGCTGGCGATGCTCGGCAGCTGCGTGGGCGTGTATTCGGAGTGGTAGAAGGCGACCAGCACCTGCTCGTGCGCCGCTTCGGCGGCATCGATGAACGCGATCGCCTGGCCCAGCGAGTACGGGTGCGCGACGGCGTCGTAGGGAACCACGTAGCGCACGATCTTCGTGTGCAGCTGCTGGTAGAGAGGATTACCGAACATCTTCGGGTTCTCGTTGCCGATGCCCACCAGATACGAGCTGGCCGCGCGCGCTCGCGGCTGCGCCGCCCCCGCGATCGCCGGCCCTCCGATCGCGCTGGGGACGACCCACAGCGACGCCAGCGCCATCAGCAGGAGCGCTGGCCAGATCAGCCGGGTGGGTGGACGCAGGATCTTCATGTCGGTGGGTTCAACAGACGTCGGGGCGCCGAGGTTGCGCGATGCTAGCTGGTTGTCATCAAGCGCCGCGCCGGTCGGCGAGGCGGGCTCGCGTCGATGCTAGCGGCCTCTCGAGGAGTCCTCGACAGCGACACGTTCGGCGTGCGCCCCCTCGACTCCTGCCTGCTGGGGGTGGCCGTCCTCGCCGGGGGCCAGCGTGCGCAGCGACGGGTCCGCGACGATGCGCACGTCCACACCCGGCAGGCCTCGCAGCAGACGCATCAGCAGCGAGCGCTCGGGGCTCGCGCCCAGGCGCGCCAGCCCGCGGCGCTCGGAGGGCGTGCCCATGAACACGTACGTGACCCCGAGCGAGCGCGCGGTCCTGATGGCGAGCGCGGCCACATCCTCTCCCTCCTCGACGCGCAGGCGCACGCCGAGCATCGCCGTGAGGCGCCGCAGCTCCTCCAGGCGCCTGCGATCCTCCGAGCTCGGCGGACGCCCGGGCGGGCGCACGACCAGCACGTCCAGGTCGGCGTCCAGGCGCTGGGACGAGCGCCACGCGCGCCGCACGATCCGCTCCGAGTGTGGCGCGAGCGTCGCGAGCGCGAGCAGGCGGTCGGCGATCGTCTGCGATCCGGCGTCGAGGGCGACCGGCAGCCCTTCCTCGTCGCGCCGCAGCACGGGGCTCGACTCCCGCACGAGGCGCTTCACCTCGACGTCCTCGGCCACTTGGCGCAGGGCCGTCTCGCGCAGCGCGGCCAGGTTCTCGATCTTGAAGAAGTTGTTCAGCGCCGCCTGCACGCGCTCGGGGCGGTAGACCTTGCCGGCGCGCAGGCGGGCGATCAGCGTCTCAGGGGTGACATCGATCAGCACGACCTCGTCGGCGGCCGCGAGCACGGCGTCGGGGATCGTCTCGCGCACGCGCGCGCCCGTCAGCTGGGTCACCTGGTCGCCCAGGCTCTCCAGGTGCTGGACGTTGACGGTCGAGAAAACGTCGATGCCGGCGTCGAGCACGTCGCGCACGTCCTCGTAGCGCTTCTCGTGCTCGACGCCGGGGGCGTTGGTGTGCGCGAGCTCGTCGATCAGGCACAGCTCGGGCCTGCGCGCGAGCACCGCCGGAAGGTCCATCTCCTGCAGCGGCGTGCCGCGATAGCTCAGGTGTCGGCGCGGGACGATCTCCAGGCCCTCGGCCTGCGCCAGCGTCTCAGCGCGCCCGTGCGACTCCAGGAAGCCGATCGCCACGTCGCGCCCGCTGTCGGCCTCGGCCACGCCCTCCTGGAGCATGCGGTAGGTCTTGCCCACCCCCGGGGCCATGCCGATGAAGACCTTCAGGTGCCCCCGTTCGTAGGCCATGGCGCCATTGTGCTCGAAGAGACGGACCTCAGCACGGCGTCGTAGCGGCGGCGCACGTCCTCGCGATCGGACTTCTCCGGCACCGACTCCTCGCACGAGCGCATGATCATCTCCGCCTGGCGGAGCACCAGCTCGCGCTGCTGGGGCGAGGTCGTGGAGGCGATGATCTTGGCGAGCCCGTCGAGCTGGCGGATCATCACGGCGGGCATACCGCGAGAGGCCTGGCGGATCTTGTCGTGAGCGCGCTCGAGCAGCCGGTCGAAGTTGACGGTCACGGTGATCACGCGCACGTGCCCGGCCGCGTCGCGATGGACGGTCGACGGCCGCCAGCGCTCCGCGATCTTGCCCAGCCCGTCGCCCAGCCAGTCGACGCAGGCGAGCGCGGTGAAGGTGTCGTTGACCGCCGGGGAGAGGGCGCGGATGGCGATCTCCACGAGCTGGTCGACCGCGAAGGAGAGATCCTGCGTCAGCGTCCGGTGCGGGCCGGTGGCGTGGGCGCCGCCGAGCGCCCGCGCCACGCCTGGCGCCGCCGACGCCGGCCAGACGTTGGCCAGCGGCTCGCCCTCCACGACGAAGTGGCCGGGGCGGCGCAGCAGGCGGATCACCGCGTGGCTGCGGCTGGCGATGTCGATCAGCGTGCTCATGCCCACGTACTGCAGGTAGCCGCTGCTCGGCGCGCGCACCGCGGCGCTGTCCTCGTCCAGGCGCACGAGCATCTCCGACAGCGACGGCCCCGCCTTGGGACCGCTCTGGGCGGGGAGCGCGGCCTCCGCCTCGATCGCCCGCGCCAGATCGCGCGCGATGCTCGCGATCACCTGCGGCAGCTGGATCGACTTGGCGATGTGGTCGATGAACACGACCAGCACCGCCACGTCGAGAATCACGAGCGCCATCGTCACGGTGATCGACAGGTGCGGAACGAATTCGCCGCGACTGCCGGGGCCGATCGAGACGAGCGCGAGGATCGCGTAGACGAACGTCGCCACGAAGCTGCCAAGCGTGATCTGCGTGATCCGGTCGCGGATGAAGTTGCGCAGCATCCGCGGCCCGAACTGGGTCGAGGCGAGCGTGAGCGTGACAATCGTGATCGAGAACACGAGCGTCACGACCGTGATCACCGCAGCGGCGATCGTCGTCAGGATCTGGCGGGCGGCGTCCGCGGTGCCGCTGATGACCCACGACGGGAAGTGCAGCGTGCCGTCGTAGGCGGCGCGGTCCAGCGCGTATGTGCCGGCGAACAGCGCCACCACGAGCACGATCTGGACCGTCGGCACCAGCCACAGGTTCGTGCGCAGGGACTCGCGGCGCCATGCCGAGGGCAGCGGAGCGTGGAGCCTCATCGCCGCGCCGTTCCCGTGAGACAGCGGCGCCGGAGGGGGGTCGGGATTTCGAGGTGGTCGCACATGGTCGTTTGCACAGCACGAAGCGCTGCCGACCAGGCTTCCCGGCTCACCGGCGCCTACGATACTGGGCGGCGCCGGCGCCCCGCGGACGGCTACGTCGGTGGCGAGTGGGATCGTTAGCCGGGATGGACGTCGTCGCGATCGCGATTGCCGCAGTGATCTTCGGCCTCCTGGGCGCGCTGATCGCGGGCTTCGACCGGATATGAGCATCGCCGAAGCGCTCGCGCTGGCCGCCGGCGTGGCGCTGTTCATCTACCTGGTGTATGCGCTGCTGCGGGGCGAGCGGCTCTGATGAGCGCCTCGGGCTGGCTGCAGATCGTCCTGCTGCTCGCCGTCCTGACCGCCGTCACGCCGCTGCTCGGCGGCTACATCCACCGCGTGTTCGCCGGGGAGCGGGTGCTGCTCACGCGCGCGCTCGGGCCGCTGGAGCGGCGCTTCTCAGCGCTGTTGGCGGGACCGGAGCCGACCGGGCAGGACTGGAGGGGATACGCGGGCAGCGTGCTGATGTTCAGCGTGGTCTCCTGGCTCGCGCTGTATCTGCTCCTGCGCACCCAGTCGATCCAACCACTGAATCCGCAGGGCTTCGGCCCCGCCCCGTGGGATCTCAGCTTCAACGTCGCCTCGTCGTTCGTCAGCAACACCGGCTGGCAGTTCTACGGCGGCGAACGGACCCTCTCGAGCTTCTCGCAGATGACGGGGATCGCGGTCCAGGGCTTCCTCAGCGGCGCGGTCGGGATCGCCGCGGGGGTGGCGATTGCCAGGGGCTTCGCCAATCGCTCCGGCAGGGAGCTGGGCAACTTCTGGGTGGACCTGATCCGGGCGCTGCTCTACGTGCTGCTGCCGCTGTCGGTCCTGGGCTCGGCCTTCCTTGTCAGCCAGGGCGCGATCCAGACGCTCGCCGGTAGCGTCCACCTCTCGACGCTTGCCGGGGGTACGCAGACGCTGGCCCTCGGCCCGGCCGCCTCGCAGAAGGCCGTCATGCTGCTGGGCTCCGACGGCGGCGGCTTCTACGCGGTCAACTCGGCGATGCCGTTCGAAGACCCAACCGGGGTGGCGAACTTCGTCGAGATGGTGATGATGCTCGCGATCCCCGCCGCGCTGACGGCGACCTACGGCCGGATCGTCGGCTCGCGCCGCCAGGGCTGGGTGCTCTACGCGGTGATGGTCGTGATGTTCGTGGGCGGCGCCGCGGTCGCCTACCCGGCCGAGAGCCATCCCTCCCCGGCGATGCGGGCGGCCGGCGCTCACGGCGTGAACATGGAGGGCAAGGAGCAGCGTCTGCAGGTCTCCGACTCGGTCCTCGAGGCCGTAGCAGGCACCACGACGGCCAACGGGTCGACAAACGCTGCGCTCGACTCGTTCACCGGGCTCGGCGGCTCGATCCCGATGGCGAACATCATGACCGGCGAGGTGATCTTCGGCGCCGTCGGCTCGGGCCTGTACGGGATGCTGCTGATGGTGCTGCTCGCCGTGTTCGTCGCTGGGCTGATGGTGGGGCGCACGCCGGAATACCTGGGCAAGCGCATCGAGGCCCGCGAGATCAAGCTCGTCACGATCGGCGTCATCGCCGTACCCCTGATCGTGCTGTTCGCGACCGCGTGGGCGATCAGCGCCCGCTACGGCACGCGCTCGATCTTCAACGCCGGGCCGCAGGGCTTCTCCGAAACGCTCTACGCGTACGCGTCGCAGGCCAACAACAACGGCTCGGCGTTCGCCGGCTACGTCGGCTTCGTGCAGCCGCACGCGCCCGGCAACGCGGGCGCCGGCGGCGTCGCGTTTGCCGACCTCGCGGGCGGAGCGGCGATCCTGGTCGGACGCTTCCTGCCCATGCTCGCGGCGCTCGCGGTGGCCGGCTCGCTGTCGGGCAAGCGGACGATCACCGCGGGCGAGGGCACGATGCGCACCGACACGGCGGTTTTCGCGGTGCTGCTGCTCGCGACGATCGCGATAGTCGCGCTGCTGACGTTCGTGCCGTCGCTGATGCTCGGCCCGCTCGTGCAGGCCCTGACCCCGAGGCTCTTCTGATGCTCCGCCAGCTGCGATCCTCGGTGGTGGCCGTCATCGCGCTGACGGTGCTGCTCGGCCTGGCCTATCCGCTGGCGATGACCGGCCTGGCGGAGGTGCTCTGGCCGCATCAGGCCAACGGCAGTCGCGTCGAGCGCGGCGGACGGCTCGTGGGCTCCACGCTCATCGGCCAGGACTTCCGCGGCGAGGCGCGCTTCTTTCAGAGCCGCCCCTCAGCGAGCGCCGACGACCCGACCGCCACCGCAGCATCGAACCTCGGGCCCAACTCCGTCGCCCTCTCGCGTCAGATCCGCGCGCGCCTGGAGGCCTTTCTGCGCCGCGAACGGCTCTACGACCCCGGCTTGACCGCCGCAGCGGTCCCGGCGGACGCCGTCACCGCGTCAGGATCCGGGGTCGATCCGGACATCTCGGCCGCCGACGCGGACATCCAGGCGCACCGCGTCGCCGCTGTGCGCGGCTTGCCGCTGGCTGCGGTGATGCGCCTCGTGGCGGCGCACACCGAATCCCTCGCCGGCGGCCTGTTCGGTCCGAGCTCGGTCGACGTGCTCACGCTGAACCTCGCGCTCGAAGGAGCGCGCACGCCATGAGCGCCCGCCCGCGCACCCGCGCCGTCAGAGCGGAGATCTTGCTGCCGGCCCTGCGGTCAGCCGCCGGCAAGCTGGCGCCCGGGCGCATGATGCACAACCCCGTGATGTTCACCGTCGAGGTGGGGGCGACGCTGACGACGCTGCTGTGGCTCGCGCAGATCAGCGGCGCGGCCGTCGGCGGCAGCGGCGGCGACCCGTCGTGGTTCACCGCGTCGATCGCCGGCTGGCTGTGGTTGACCGCATACTTCGGCAACCTCGCCGAGGCGGTCGCCGAGGGGCGCGGAAAGGCCCAGGCCGACGCCCTGCGGGGCATGCGCAGGGACACGCCGGCCCGCATGCGCGACGGCAGCACCAGGTCCTCCATGGAGCTCGCTCCCGGCGATGTCGTCGAGGTGCTCGCCGGCGAGCTGATCCCCGGCGACGGGACGATCGTCGAGGGAATCGCCTCGATCGACGAGTCGGCCGTCACCGGCGAGTCGGCTCCAGTGGTGAGGTCGGCCGGCGGCGACCGCACCGCGGTCACCGGGGGCACGAGGGTGCTATCCGACCGGATCGTCGTCGAGATCACCCAGCGCCCCGGCGAGAGCTTCCTGGATCGGATGATCGCGCTGGTCGAAGGCGCGCAGCGGCGCAAGACGCCCAACGAGATCGCGCTGGGGATCCTGCTGGCCGGCCTCACGCTGATCTTCCTCACCGTGGTGATCACGCTGGGGCCGTTCGCCGAGCACGCTCGCACCGCGATCTCGATCGCCACGTTGATCGCGCTGCTGGTCGCGCTGGCGCCGACGACGATCGGCGCGCTGCTGAGCGCGATCGGCATCGCCGGCATGGACAGGCTGGTCGCCCGCAACGTGCTCGCCCTCTCCGGGCGCGCGGTCGAGGCCGCCGGGGACGTGAACCTGCTGATGCTCGACAAGACCGGCACGATCACGCTCGGCAATCGCCAGGCGACGGCGTTCATCCCGATGCCGGGTGTCGACGAGCGCGAGCTCGCGGACGCCGCCCAGGCGGCGTCGCTGGCGGACGACACTCCCGAGGGCCGCTCGATCGTGATCCTCGCCAAGCGCTACGGGCTGCGCGAGCGCGAGCTCGGCGAGGCGGGCGCGCGCTTCGTGCCCTTCAGCGCCGAGACGCGCATGAGCGGTGTCGACCTCAGCGGCCAGGCGCTGCGCAAGGGCGCGGGCGACGCGATCATCGACTACGTGCGCCACCGCTCTGGAGAGGTGCCGCCGGAGCTCGACCGGGAGCTCGGACGCATCGCCGGCGAGGGCGGGACGCCGCTGGCCGTCTGTCGCGACGCGACCGTGCTCGGCGTGATCGACCTGCGCGACGTCCTCAAGCAGGGCATCCGCCGCCGCTTCGAGGAGCTGCGGCGGATGGGCGTGCGGACGGTGATGGTCACCGGCGACAATCCGCGCACCGCCGGCGCGATCGCGCGCGAGGCGGGCGTCGACGACTTCCTCGCCGAGGCCACGCCGGAGCGAAAGCTGGCGCTGATCCGCGAGCAGCAGGGCCAGGGCCGGATCGTGGCGATGACCGGCGACGGCACCAACGACGCGCCCGCGCTCGCGCAGGCCGATGTGGGCGTGGCGATGAACACCGGCACGCAGGCGGCGCGCGAGGCGGGCAACATGGTCGACCTGGACTCCGATCCGACGAAGCTGATCGAGATCGTCGAGGTCGGCAAGCAGCTGCTGATCACCCGCGGCGCGCTCACCACCTTCTCGATCGCCAACGACGTCGCCAAGTACTTCGCGATCCTGCCGGCCGTGTTCGTCGCGACGTACGCCTCCACGGGCGACTCCAGCGGACCGCTCTCGCGGCTGAACGTGATGGACCTGGGAACCCCGCGATCGGCGATCCTGTCGGCGATCGTCTACAACGCCCTGATCATCCCCACCCTCGTACCGCTCGCGCTGCGCGGCGTGCGCTACCGGCCGCTCGGCGCCAGCGCGCTGCTGTATCGCAACCTCGCGATCTACGGCGTCGGCGGCCTGATCGCGCCGTTCGTCGGCATCAAGCTGATCGACCTGCTCCTGCACGGCGTGCTCGGAGCCTGAGCCGGCGATGGCCCGCGGCGCGCACAAGGTCTTCCTCGGCATGGCCGTCGGCGTCGGCAAGACCTGCCGCATGCTCCAGGAGGGCCACTCGGTGGCCGCCGAGGGACAGGACGTGGCGATCGGGTTGCTGGAGACGCACGGGCGGCCCGAGACGGCCGCGCTGGCCCAGGGGCTCGAGCTGATCCCGCGCCGGGGCGTGCCCTTCCAGGGCACGGTCGTCGAGGAGATGGATCTGCCCGCGATCCTCCGCCGCGCCCCGGACATCTGCCTAATCGACGAGATCGCGCACACCAACGCGCCCGGGCTCGAGCACCGTCAGCGCTACGAGGACGTCGAGGACGTCCTGGCAGCTGGGATCACCGTGTTCTCGACCGTCAACGTGCAGCACCTGCAGAGCGTCAGCGAGCGGATCGCCGAGCGGACGGGCATCACCGTTCAGGAGACGATGCCCGACCGGGTGCTCGACGAGGCCGACGAGGTCGTCGTCGTGGACCTGACGCCCGAGGCCCTGCAGGCGCGGATCAAGGAGGGCAAGGTGTTCCCGGCCGGGAGCGTGCCCGTCGCGCTTGGACGGTTCTTCACCAAGGAGAACCTCGGCGTGCTGCGCGAGATGGCGCTGCTGCAGGTCGTCGAGGAGGTCGAGGCGCACCGGCTCACGGCCGAGATGCTCAACGACGAAGACCGGCTGATCAGCAACGTCGCGGCCGAGCGCTCGCACAGGTTCCTCGCCCTGGTCCGCCCCGACCCGAGCGCCAACCGCATCGTCCGCCGCGCCTGGACGATCGCCGAGCGCCTTGGGGGCGAGCTGGACCTGCTGTGGGTCACAGCTCCCGAGCAGGCTGACGATCGCGAGACCGAGCGGCGCGTGGAGGAGCTGCGCCGGCTGGCCGCGGTGTTCGGCGCGCACATGATCGTCGAGAGCGACCGCAGCGTGGCCCGCGCGGTGGCACGTGTCGCCACGCGCCATGAGGCGACGCACGTGGTCATGGGCACGCCGCACCCACGCCGGCGGCTCGGCCGGCCGGGAGGGACCCTGGTGGACGAGATCGTCGCCGCCGACCCGAGCCTGGACCTCGTGCTGGTGGGAGACCCGCAGGCCACTGCGATCAGTAGAGGTGCTGGGTGAGCGGCGCGCGATCCGCGGGTCGCTGCTTGCTGCCGTCGAGCATGTCGGCGAGCAGGTCCCACCAGTCGGGTGAGGAGTCCTCGGCGGACAGCGCGGCGAGTGCCTGCTCCAGATTCCGTCCGCGCCCCTCGTTGCCGCACCCCACCTCGGAGACCAGCCAGTCGGCAGGCGCCAGCCTGTAGACGTGCAGCGAGCGCCCGCCCGCGGGGGTGTCCACTATCCACTCTCCAGGGCCGCGCACGTCGATGACGACCCGCTGCGCTTGATGGACGGAACGCTCAGAAGAGCTCATGAGGATGCGCATGGGGGGCGCCCCGGTTCGGGAGGCCCCTCCTGCTCAGTGGCCGTCAGGGCCGCGTCTCGCCCGCCTCGAGCGCATCCTCGATGTTCCACGCGGCCTGAACCATGGTTTCCTGGCTGTTCGGGTTGAACAGCGGGCCGAGTCCGTCGGTCAGGAACCTCTGCACGCGCGTGATCCCTCTGGGGCTCACCGGGGCCGGCCCCTCCAGTCGCTCCGCGAGGCCGAGGATCACATGCTTGCCGTTCAACACCGCGCGCCGATCGATGACGACGGCGGAGAAGATCGGACGCGACCCGATGCGCTCGGCGTACTTGACGATCTCGCGCAGCTGACGCGCGAGCTGGCGCCGGTTGCGAGCGCAGGTCAGCTGCCGGGCGCGCAGCTCGAGCGCGGCCGTCGCGGTGCATGTGCCGCGCGCCGCTATCTGCCGGTCGAGCCACGGGCGGGTGATGTAGACCCGCAGCCGCAGGGTCGGCGAGGCGCCCACCGAGCTCGACTGCGCGCGACGGTGGAACGGAGCGGCTTCATATGCGCTCGTCCTCATCAGCATTCGAGTGTCGCACCGGCATGATTACGCCCGCATCACGAAGCGGCCTACCCTCATAACGATTTCGTGAAGGTCCGCTGCCTCCCGGCCTGCCGCTCCGCTCGACGCGCCCGATCGCCTCAGAAATGCCCCTTGACCGCCTCGGTCGAGATCCTGCGGGTGTCCTCCGGGGCGGGACGCAGGATCAGGATCTCCGCCGGCACGCGATCCAGCATCCAGCGCAGGTCCTCGTAGCTGAGGCCAGCGCGGGGGTCTTCGTCGGCGGAGACGATGATGCGGTCGAAGTGCTCCTGCTCGAGCAGTTTGCGCAGCGCGTCGCGGGCGGAGCGCCCGCGACCGACGCGCGAGTCGACCGGCACGCCGAGCGAGGTGGCGCGCTGCTCGATCGCCTCGAGCAGCGGCATCCCGCGTGCGCACTGCACGGGAAGAGCGCTTTCCAGCGGCAGGTTCATCGGCACCTGCGCGAGGAACGCCGGCATGATGATCGCGTTCTCGGCCTTCGCCAGGCGCACCGCCGCCTCGAATGAGCGGCGGGAGATCTCTTCGCCGGCGAACGGCAGCAGGATCCGGCGCGTGCCCTGCATGCGGTTGCGCGCAGGCAGGCGCCCGTGCGGCGGCAGCCAGTAGCCCGCGGCGATGCCGAGCAGGGCGCTTGCGCAGGCGATTGCCACGATCAGCGAGGCGCTCACGGACCCTCCACGCTCGCGCCGTTCGGGCGCTGGGAGCGATCGGCGACGATGCGCACGTCGACGCCCGGGAGGTGCTGCATCAGCCGCTGCGGCAGCGGCACGCGCAGTCGGGCGAGGCCGCGCGCCGGGCGCGAGCCGCCGATGAGGATGTAGGTCGTCCCGCGCCGCGAGGCGACGTCCGCGACCGCGGCTATCAGGTCATCGGACTCCTCCTCGATCATCCGCGCCCCGAGCACCGATGCGAGCTGGCGCAGCGCCGCGAGCGAACGCTGTTCGTCCCCCGAGAGCTCCCTCCCGGGCGTGCGCACCCACAGCAGATCGAGCCCGGCGCCGAGGCGCTGGGCCGAGCGCCAAGCGCGGCGTACGAGCCGCTGGGCGCCCGGGTAGGGCTCCACGAGCGCGAGCAGGCGCTCGCCGACGGCCTGCGGCGCGGCGGCCGCGAGGCTCTCCTCACGCGAGCCCACGAGCTCGGTCGTCAGGCGTTTGGCGCCGACCTCCTCGGCCACCTGGCGCAGCGCGACCTCGCGCAGCGCAGACAGGTTCTCGATCTTGAAGAAGTTGTTCAGCGCGGCGTCGATGCGCTCGGACGGGTAGACCTTGCCGGCGCGCAGGCGTTCGAGCAGCGCCTCCGGGGTGAGGTCGATCAGCACGACCTCGTCGGCGCGGGCGAGGATAGCGTCGGGGATCGTCTCGCGCACGCGGATGCCGCTCAGCTCGGTGATGTGGTCGTTGAGCGACTCCAGGTGCTGGACGTTGAGCGTGGAGAGCACGTCGATGCCCGCGGCAAGAACCGCTTCGACGTCCTCATAGCGCTTGGTGTGCTCGACTCCGGGGGCGTTCGTGTGGGCGAGCTCGTCTATCAGGCACAGCTCCGGCACGCGGCTGAGGATTGCCGGCAGGTCCATCTCTTCGAGCACCGTCTCGCGATATTTGACGCGCCTGCGGGGGATGTTGGGCAGGCCCTCGGCGACGCGGGCGGTCTCGATGCGCCCGTGGGTCTCGAGCAGGCCGATCACGACGTCGCGGCCGGCCTCCTGCTCGGCGTGACCCTCCTGCAGCATGCGGAATGTCTTGCCGACTCCGGCGGCCATCCCGATGAAGACCTTCAGGCGGCCGCGGCTCTGATCGGAAGCGGCCATGACTCTGTGGTGGCGCTCGCGGAGGACGCGAGGCGCTCGCGGCTCATGCTCCGAGGAGGTTGTGCACGATCAGGTCGATCAGCTTGATGCCGATGAACGGCGCGATGATCCCACCGAGACCGTAGATCCACAGGTTGCGCCGCAGCAGCGCGCTCGCGCCGATCGGCCGGTAACGGACGCCGCGCAGCGACAGCGGGATCAGCAGCGGGATCACGATCGCGTTGAAGATGATCGCGGAGACGATCGCAGACTGCGGTGTGCCGAGACCCATGATGTTGAGCACGTGCAGCGGCCCCTTGCCGCCCGCACTCGTCGCGTAGGTCGCGACGAACATGGCCGGCAGGATCGCGAAGTACTTGGCGACGTCGTTGGCAATCGAGAACGTCGTCAGCGCCCCGCGGGTGATCAGCAGCTGCTTGCCCACCTCGACGATCTCGATCAGCTTTGTCGGGTTGGAGTCGCAGATCGACCATGTTGCCCGCCTCGCGCGCCGCCTGCGTGCCCGTGTTCATCGCCACGCCGACGTCCGCCTGCGCGAGCGCCGGGGCGTCGTTGGTGCCGTCGCCGGTCATCGCCACGAGGCGGCCCTCGGCCTGCTCCTCGCGGATCAGCGCGAGCTTGCGCTCCGGAGTGGCTTCCGCGAGGAAGTCGTCGACGCCGGACTCCTCGGCGATCTTGGCCGCCGTCAGGCGGTTGTCGCCTGTGACCATCACGGTCCTGATGCCCATCGCGCGCAGCTGGTCGAAGCGCACTCTCATGCCCTCCTTGACCGTGTCCTTGAGGTAGACCACGCCCAGCACCTGGTTGTCCCGCGAGACGGCCAGCGGCGTGCCGCCCTCGTTGCCGATGCGGTCGAGCTGCATCTGCAGCTCCGGCGGCGGAGAGCCGCCTTCGCGCTTGACCAGCTCGATGATCGCGTCACCCGCGCCCTTGCGCAGCTGCTGACCGTCGATGTCGATGCCGCTCATGCGCGTCTGTGCGGTGAACGGCACGAACTCGGCGTGCAGTGTCGTCATGTCGTGCTCGCGGATGCCGTACTGCTTGGCGAGCACGACGATCGAGCGGCCCTCGGGCGTCTCGTCGGCGAGCGAGGCCAGCTGCGCCACCTCGGCCAGCTCGGACTCGGCCACGCCTGGCATCGGCACGAATTCGGATGCCAGCCGGTTGCCGATCGTGATCGTGCCGGTCTTGTCGAGCAGCAGCACGTCCACGTCGCCGGACGCCTCGACGGCGCGCCCGGAGAGCGCGAGCACGTTGCGGCGCACCAGGCGGTCCATCCCGGCGATCCCGATCGCCGACAGCAGCGCCCCGATCGTCGTGGGTATCAGCGCCACGAGCAGCGCGATCAGCGTGGTCTCCGAGATCGCGGTCCCGGCGAACAGGCCGAACGGGCGCAGCGTCGCCACGACGATCATGAAGATCAGCGTCAGCGCCGCGAGCAGGATGTTCAGCGCGATCTCGTTCGGGGTCTTGCGCCGGGACGCTCCCTCGACGAGCGCGATCATGCGGTCCAGGAACGACTGGCCGGGCTCCTGGGTGATTTCGACGACGATCTCGTCGGAGGTCACGCGCGTGCCGCCCGTGACCGCGCTGCGGTCGCCGCCGGACTCGCGGATCACGGGTGCCGACTCGCCCGTGATCGCCGACTCGTCCACGGTCGCGATGCCCTCGATCACGGTGCCGTCGCCGGGAATCAGCTCGCCCGCCGGCACGACCACGACATCACCGCGCGTGAGCTCGGCAGCAGGCTTGCTGGAGCCGTCGCGCATTCTCGCGACCGTCTCCTTGCGCATCGAGCGCAGCGTGTCCGCCTGCGCGCGGCCGCGGCCCTCGGCGAAGGCCTCCGCCATGTTCGCGAACACGACCGTGAGCCACAGCCAGATCGAGATCGTGAACGTGTACCAGGATGGGTCGTGCCCGCCGAGCGACTCGCCGCCGCCGAGCTGGATCGAACCACGTCGACGGTCGTGATCAGCGCGCCGATCTCCACGACGAACATCACCGGGTTGCGGATCTGCACGCGCGGGTCGAGCTTCTTGAGGCTGTCGATCAGCGCGCGCACGACGATGTCGCGCTGGAACAGCGAGATCGCCTGGCGCTCGTGGGTTGTTGGCATCTGCGCGGACATCAGTTCGTTGCTCCTGTCAGACGGTCGAGTGCGAGGTTGAGCTCGAGCACGTTCACGCCTTCCTCGCCGGAGAAGCCGAGCCCGCGGCCCGAGGTGTACTTGGCGATCAGGCCGTCGACCGTCGCCAGCGGGAGGTGGCGCACGGCCGCCACGCGGTAGGCCTGGATCCAGGCGTTGGCCTTGGAGATTTCGGGGTCGAGGCCCGAGCCCGAGCTGTTGACGGCGTCGACCGGGATCTTTGCCACGGTCAGGCCCGGGTCGTATTCAGCCTTGGTCGTCGGGTTCGTGTTCAGTTCGAGGTAGGCCTTGATGTCTTCTTCGTCAGCTTCCTTGGTCTTCACGCTGTTGGGCCCGTGGTTGGAGAACGTGCTCGCCGCCGCGTTGTACGCGCCGCCTTCGGTGGCAGACGGGCGCGACTGGAAGTAGCGCGGGTCCGGTTCGGTCACCGACCACGCCTTTCACTTCCTTGGGCTTGCCGTTCTTTTCGAGCACCGGCGTCTCGAAGCTCTGGCCGATGATCTTCGAGCCGACGAGCTTGCCGTCGACGTAGACCTTCTGCCCGTTGGCGTCGCCGGGGAACGCGACCTGGCTGATGCCGGTGATCGCGAGCGGGTAGACGAGCCCGAGCAGGATCGCGAAGACGATGATCCCGATGACGGATGTGATGGTGTCGCGCAGCCAGGGCTTCATGTCAGTAGAGGTGTCCGGTCAGGCCCTGGACGATCGGACCGAGCAGCAGGGCGGGGAAGAAGGTGAGCGCGCCGACGAGGATGATCACGCCGATCAGGAGCACCACGAACGTGCGCGTTGTCGGTGCGCATCGTGCCGAGACCCGCGGGCGTGACGCGCTTGCCGGCCAGCGCGCCGGCGATCGCGAGCGCGAACAGGATCGGCGCGTAGCGCGCGAACATCATGTCGAAGCCGCCGAGCAGGTCGGCGAAGCGTGATGCCGTGAGAGCCGAGGCTGCCGGCGTTCGGCTGGATGAAGCCGGTGTAGCCGGCGAACGCCGAGCCGTTGTTGTTCGCCTGGGAGAGATAGGCGTAGAAGGTCTCGGAGAAGCCCTGTGGCGTATGGACACCCAGCTTGGCGGAGCTCGCCACTTCGGAGATCGATGCACGCCCGGACTTGCTCGCGGTCGCCAGCGCCGTGCAGAACAATGCAGTCAGGGGCGTGATCAGGATGCCCAGCCCGGCGAGCTTGATCTCCCTGGCCTCGAGCTTCTTGCCGAGCCACTCCGGCGTGCGTCCGACCATCAGCCCGCCGATGAACACGGCCAGCAGAACGTACTCGAGGATCGAGTACAGGCCCGTGCCGACGCCGCCGAAGATCACCTCGCTGGCTGAGAGGTTGGCGAAGGGCACGGCTCCGCCGATGCCGGTGAACGACTCGATCGCGCTGTTGACCGCGCCGCACGAGGTGACGGTCGTGACGACGTCGAACAGCGCCGAGCCGGCGATCCCGAAGCGCTGCTCCTTGCCTTCCATGTTGCCGCCCGTCGAGCCCGCGATCACGTGTGTGTGCAGGCCGGCGGCGTGCTGCGCGGGCGAGCCATGGGCCTCGGCGATGTAGGCGACCGCGGCCGCGCCGAGGAACATCAGCATCACCGTGCCGTAGATCGCGTAGCCCTGGCGGCGGTTGCCGGTCATGCGCCCGTAGGTGAAGATCAGCGCCGCCGGGATGATCAGCACGAGCAGCATCTCGAAGAAGTTGGTGAACTGGGTCGGGTTCTCGAACGGGTGGGCCGAGTTGGTGTTGAAGAAGCCGCCGCCGTTGGTGCCGAGCTCCTTGATCGCCTCCTGCCAGGCGACCGGTCCCATCGCGATCGTCTGGGTGAGACCGGTGATGGTGTGAACGGTCAGGTAGTTCGACAGGTTGGCGATCACGCCCTGGGAGACGAGCACGAGCGCGCCGAGCACCGAGATCGGCGCGAGCACGTACAGGATCGTGCGTACGAGGTCCTGCCAGAAGTTGCCGATGCCCTTGCCGCTGCGCCCGATGATCCCGCGGATCAGCGCGACCGCGACGACGATCCCGACCCCGGCCGACAGCCAGTTCTGCACCGTCAGCCCGATCATCTGGCTGAAGTAGCTCATCGTCGTCTCGCCGCTGTAGAACTGCCAGTTGGTGTTCGTCATGAACGACGAAACCGTGTTGAACGTCACGTTCCGCCGGACCTGAGTGGTAGCCGAGCGGGTTGAGTACGTGTGGCACGAAGAACGCGTCCTGCGTGCGTAGGACGAAGTACAGGAACAGCCAACCGGCGAGCGAGAAGATGATCAGGCTTTTCGCATATGCCTTCCAATCCTGCTCGCGCTCCTCGTCGACCCTGAGGATGCGGTAGAGGAAGCGCTCGGGGCCGGCGAATATGGGTGACAGGAACACCCGCTTGCCGGTGTACACGTTCGCCATGTAGCTGCCGAACGGGAAGGCCAACGCGGTCAGGATGACCACGAACGCGACGATTGTGAACCAGCCGGCGAACGTCATCGCTAGAGCTTCTCCCCGCGGATCAACGCGTAAAAGAGGTAGGCGATCACCAGCACCGAGACAACCAGGCCGAAGAAGTCGGCGCCGCCCATGTGCGCGACGAAGAAGCCGAGGGGAAGCGGCGCGTTCATATCTGGTCGATGCCCTCGATCATGAACAGCAGGATCGCGAACATCACGATCCCGAGGACGATGTAAACGACATCCATGGCAGGAACTATTGACGTTCGCGCGTCACGACCGCGTGACGATCACGGCACATGGCATAACGATTTCGTGACGGCGGGAGGCCGGCGCCTTCACTCGGAGAACCGGTACCCGACGCCCGGGTCGGTGACGATGTAGCGCGGTCCGGTCTCACCCTCCGGCTCGATCTTGGCGCGCAGCCGCGCGATGTGCGTGCGCAGCGGCTGGATGTCGTCGACGTACTCGGGCCCCCACACCTCCGCGAGCAGCTTGCGGTGGGTCATCAGCCGCCCGCGGTTGCGCGCGAGCGCGCGCAGCAGGTCGAACTCGATTGGGGTCAGGTGGATCGGCTGGCCGTCGCGGCGCACGACGCGTGCGGCGAGGTCGATCTCCAGCCCCTCGGCCTCGATTCGCGGCTCCTCCTCCCCGTGCGCCGCCCGGCGCAGCGCGGCGTGCAGGCGCGCCACCAGCTCGCGCGCGCCGAACGGCTTGGTGATGTAGTCGTCGGCTCCGGCCTCCAGCGCCCTCACCTTCTGCTCCTCCTCGCCGACGGCCGACAGCACCAGGATCGGCATCTCGCTCCACTCGCGCAGGGTGCGTGTGACGGCGATGCCGTCGAGATCGGGGAGCACCAGGTCGACGATCGCCGCGTTCGGCGGACGCACCGCCGCGAGATCGAGCGCCTCTGCGGCGGTTTCCGCCGGCACGGCCTCGAACCCCGCCTCGCGCAGCACCACTTTCAGCGCCCGCACGATCTGCGGCTCGTCATCGACCACGAGCACCCGCGGGCGGCTCGCGGGCTCAGCGGGCGGCTGCGCGCTCACGTGGCCCGTTCTCTGCCGCAGTGGCCGGTTGCAGCGGCATCTCGAACACGAACGTCGCGCCCTGACCGGGCAGGGACTCCACGTGCACGGACCCCGCGTTCGCCTCGGTGAAGCCGCGCGCGATCGCCAGCCCCAGACCCGAGCCGCGGTGCCCGCTGCCAGGCGTGCCGGCCCGGTAGAAGGGCTCGAACACGCGCTCGAGCTGCGCCGGCGGGATCCCGGGTCCGCGATCGACGACGCGCACGATCACGCGGTCGCGCACCGCGCGCGCCCGCACCGACACCGGGTGACCGCCGGAGTGGCGCCGCGCGTTCTCGAGCACGTTCACGAACGCGCGCTCCATCTGCACCGGATCGATGCTCACGAGCGGCAGCTCGCGGTCGATCGAGAGCGCAAACTCATTCGGGGAGGCTCCCAGCTCAACGACCGCCGAGCGGATCAGCTCCTCGATCGAGGTCCACTCGCGGTGGGGCTCGGCCGCGCCGGCTTCCAGGCGCGAGAGATCGAGCAGGTTGTCGACGAGCCGCGCCAGGCGCCTGGTCTCCTCCTGGATCACCGCGGCCATCTCTGCTCGCTCCTCCGGCGAGAGCGCTGGCGAGCCCACGGCCTCGCCGGCGGCGGAGATGGCCGTCAGGGGCGAGCGCAGGTCGTGCGAGACGGCTCTCAGCAGCGCCGTCTTGACCGTGTCCGCCCGGCGCAGCGCCGCGGTCTCCACCACCCCGCCGAGCAGCGTCTCGCGCTCGAGCGCGGCGCTCAGCAGCGCCTCGAGCGCCGGCACCACGCGCTCCTGCAGCCTGCGCAGGTTGGCCTCGGAGGTGCCCGCGCCCACCAGCAGCGTGCCCAGCCGGTTGGGCCCTTCGCGCAGCGGGAACGCGACGGTGCGCTCGTCCGCTTCGACGGCCTCCATCTCGATCGCGGCCGAGCTGAGGTCGAGGGTGTGCGCGAGGCGCGCCGCGGCGGTGGGCAGCGCCTCCCTGAGGCTGTTGCCGCGCAGCAGCAGCCTCGCCATCTCCGCCGCGAGGTCGGCCTCGCGCCGGCGCTCCTCCGCATCGCGGGTGCGCGCGCGCGTCACCTCGGCGACCGAGCTCGCCAGCACGGCGACCACCAGGAACGTGGCGAGCGCCACCCAGTTCTCGGAGTTCTGGATGGTGAAGCGCCCGACCGGCGGGAGGTGGAAGAAATTGAACGCCGCCGCGCTGAGCACGCTCGTGACGACCCCGAGCCAGCCGCCCCACGTCACCGACACGACGAGCACGGCCGGCAGGTACACGACGCTCAGCGACACCACCGGCGCGACGTGCGCGAGCGGGTAGACGATGAGGGTGCACAGGGCCACCGCGGCCACCGCGACGACCGCGCCCACCCTGCGCGGGGGCGGCTCGGAGGCGAGCAGGAAGCCGAACGGCGATGCCATCGACTCCAGACTAAACGTGAACGGGGCGGGTCTCGCCTCCCGCCCCGTTCGGTGCGCCCTGCGCGGTTCGGTGCGCTCGGGCCTCAGTGCCCGCCCGCCCCGCCCTCGACCGAGGGGGCGGCTTCCTGGTCCCTGCCGTGTCCCACCGTTCCGGCGATCATCATCGAGACCCGCGGCGGCCGCCGCGTGATCCTCCGGTGACCAGCCTGTGACGATCTCGTGACCCTCCGCTCCCGCGGCCGAGCGCGTGCCGACCGCCGAACGTCCGCATTCCCCCGCGTGGCCTAAAGCGCGTCGCGTGGCACGTCGAGGACGTTCGCGAGACGGCGAAACGATGACGACACGCACGCGCCATACCGTCGCGCTGGGTCCGGCCGCGGTCGCGGCCGTGCTCACGCTGCTGTGCGCGCTCTGCGGGCGGGCGCTCGCCGCGGAAACCGTCTCGCCGCTGCCCCCCTCCTCCTATGCGGCGCGCACCGTCTGCGCCCCGCCACAGCCGGGACACGCGGCATGCGCATCGCTGCAGCTCGAGCCCGAGACCGCACAGGCGCGCGCGCACACGCATCCGCTCGGGGTCGCCCGCGCCACGCTGCCCACCCCGGCCACGCCGCCGTCGCCGTCGGCCGGCGATTTCGGCCTGCGGCCGCAGGACCTGCACAGCGCCTACCAGCTGCCCACGAGCGCATCCGGCACACAGACGATCGCGCTCGTTGACGCCTACAACGATCCAGCGGCAGAAGCCGACCTCGAAAAATACGACGAAGAATTCGGCCTGCCCGCGTGCACCGCCGGAAATGGCTGCTTCACACAGGTCAACGAGCACGGCGAAACGGGCAGGCCGCCGTTTCCCAAGACGGCGCAGGAATTGCAGAGCGCCAGCGACGGCAGCGCCGCGGAACAGGAAGAGGCCGAAGAAGCGGAAGGCTGGGGTCTCGAGATCTCGCTCGACATGGAGACAGCCCGCGCGACGTGCCAGAACTGCAAGATCCTGCTCGTGGAGGCCAGCTCCTCGAGCGATTCGGACCTCGATGCCGCCGAGCAGACGGCCGCGAGCCTCGGCGCCGATGAGATCTCAAACTCGTGGGGCGGCCCCGAATGCGTCGAAATCTCGCACGAGCGCGAGTGCGAGCCGGACAGCGCCGCGTTCAACCATCCCGGCATCGTGATCACCGCCTCGGCGGGCGACGACGGCTATCTGAGCTGGGACAGCTCGGAACCGGGCTACGCCGAGTTCCCGGCCTCCTCGCCGCGCGTGGTCGCCGTGGGCGGAACCCGCCTGCTGCTGAGCGGCGAGGGCGCGTGGAACGGCGAGTCGGTGTGGAACGACGGCGGCGAGAACAAAGGCGTCAGAGATGGATACGGAGCCGGCGGTGGCGGCTGCAGCTTCCAGTTCGACGCGCAGCCCTGGCAGCAGAGCGTCGCGGACTGGTCGAAGGTCGGGTGTGGCGAAAAGCGCGCCGTCGCGGACGTCTCGGCCGACGCCGACCCGTACACCGGCCTCGCCGTTTACGACTCCAGCGCGGCGTGCGAAACCGACTACGAAGAAGAAGAATCCGGGAAAGAGCTCCAGCACGCGGTCCATTGGTGCACGATCGGCGGCACCAGCCTCGCCTCGCCGCTCATCGCCTCGGTGTTCGCGCTCGCCGGCGGAGCGCACGACGTCGAATACCCGGCGCGAACGCTCTACGAAAACGCGCTCGCGTCACCCGGCGCGCTGCACGACGTGGCCGCCGGCTCCAACGGCGAATGCAAGCTGCCCTTCAAATCCAAAACCGGCCAGTCGGGCTGCACGGCCGCCGAAGAGGCCGCGACGAGCTGCTCATCGCGGCTGATCTGCGAGGCCGCGACAGGCTACGACGGACCCACCGGCGTCGGAACGCCCGACGGGATTGCGGCGTTCCAACCGTCCGCGGAAGGTGCCGGCGACGCGCCGGCGGGCTCCGACGAAAAGGGCGGGAAGCAGCCGCCGGCGAGCGGCGATGGCGCGGACGCGAGTGGGGCTGGCACGGACACCGCAGGCGCGGAAGGCTCGTCCGACCCCCCCTCCGCGACCGCCGCAGGCACGGTGCCCCGGCTCTCCGAGCTCGCGCTGACGACGCACGCGCTGATAGCCCTGAACACGAGCCGCCCGCGACTCTCGCAGATCGGCTTCACGTTCACGATCAACGTGCCCGCGCACCTGCGCGCGATGCTCGAAAGACGCGTGGACCGGCACGGACGTACGCGCTGGCAGGCGCTGACGCGACCGCTGACGATCGCCGCGACCAGCGGGCGCAACAGCCGGCGCCTGGGCGGACGTGAGGCTTTGAGCGCCGGCACCTACCGGCTGACGCTCACGCCTGCGCACGGGAGCGCGCGCTCGGTCGTGTTCGCGATCGGCTGAGAGCCCGCTTCAGGGCGCGGCTGGGACGCCCCGCAGCACCTGCTCCCCGAGCTCGCTGAGACGCCACGAGTTGGGGGCTCCCCGCGTCCGGCCTTCGCCCGTCTTCACGATCAGCCCCCGCTCCTCCAGACGGCTCAGCAGCTTGGAGATCTGGCCCTGGTCGACGATGCCCGCGCGGTCGGCCACCTCGCGGTTGCTCGCGCCCGGATAGTCCGAGATCGCCTTCAGCACGCGCGCCGTGCGATAGGTCAGTCGCACGCCGCCGCCGTGCTCCATCGACCTGCCGGCGCCCGGCGGCTCGATCCCCGTGCCGGTCCGGATGCGAGGCGCCGGGCGGGTGAGCTCGCGCCGTGCGACGGCCGCTCCGAGGTAGGGCAGGACGATGATGCTGACGAGCGGACCGAACAGGTCCATCACCCCTGCGGGCTCCTCCGCCAGCAGCCGGTTCTGGAGCACCGCCAGCACCGCGCCGACCACGCCCTCGGCGATCACCTCCGGGGGCTGTTGCCTGTCGGCGGGGCGACTCTCGCGGCCCCGATCGACCGCCGCCGCGAGCACCCCGAGGATCTTCGCGCGCCGGCGCAGGACAAGCTCGCCGCCGCTGATCGAGTAGACGACCAGCAGGCGTCCCAGCGCTGGCTCGTCTTCGAGGAAGCGCAGGAGCGCTACGAGCCCGGCCTTGATCGCGTCCAGCCAGCGCGGCTCGGCGTCGTAGGCCGCCACGATCGGCTTCTGGGCGCGCCGCACGGCGAGCTCGAACGCCGCCAGCAGGCAAGCCTCGCGGTCAGGGAACGCCTCGTGGAAGGCCCCGCTCGAGACGCCCGCGCGGGCGATCACGTCGGCCACGGTCACGGTGGCGCCGGCGGCGCCGCGCTCGGCCATCGCCTCCGCCATCGCCTCCAGGATCCTCGTTCGCTGAACTTCCTCCACGCCCCGCAGCTCCCCGCTTGACAACGGTCGGAGAGACTATCTTCTTATTGTCTAGTCAAGTGACGCCGGGGCGAGCTTTCCGGGCGCCCCGTAGCCCAGCAGGCAGTGCGGCAGCTCCACGCTCCCGTCCGCGCCCTGGCCATTCTCGAGCAACGCCATGATCGTACGCCCAACCGCGACCGCCGTGCCGTTGAGCGTGTGCAGCACCTGCGTGCGCTCGCCCGCGCGAACGCGGATGTTCAGGCGCCGCGCCTGGTAGTCGGTGGTGTTCGAGCACGAGGTCAGCTCGCGGTAGCGGCCCTGGCTCGGGACCCACGCCTCGCAGTCGTACTTCTTCGCCGCCGAGCTGCCGAGGTCGCCCACGGCGATGTTGACGACGCGGTAGGGCAGCCCGAGCTCGCCCAGGATCTCCTCCTCGATCGCCAGGATCCGCTCGTGCTCCTGGGTCGACTCCTCCGGCGCGACGAAGCTGAACATCTCCACCTTGTCGAACTGGTGCACGCGGAAGATGCCTCGCGTGTCCTTGCCCGCCGCCCCCGCCTCGCGGCGAAAGCACGACGAGAAGCCTGCGTAGCGCAGCGGCAGACGATCGCCGTCGACGATCTCCCCGTCGTGCAGCGAGGCCAGCGCGACCTCGGAGGTCCCGACCAGGAACAGCTCGTCCTCGGGCAGGCTGTAGATCTGCTGCTCGGTGTCGGGCAGGAAGCCCGTCCCGTAGAGCGCGCGCTCGCGCACGAGCACCGGCGGTATCACCGGCTCGAAGCCCCGCCGCGCGGAGCTTCTCGAGCACCCAGCGCACGAGCGCCAGCTCGAGCATCACCAGGTCGCCTTTCAGGTAGGCGAAGCGCGCGCCCGAGAGATTGGCCGCGCGGTCCATGTCGATCAGCGCGCCCGCCAGCTCGAGGTGGTCGCGCGGCTGGAAGTCCAGCTGCGGGACCTCCCCGACCTCGCGCACGAGCTCGTCCTCGGGACCGGGCGCGGCGGTCGGGTCGGGGAGGTTGGGCAGCGGCGCAAGCGCCTCCTGCAATTCGAGCTCGACCTCCGCCAGCTAGCATGCTGCAGCTCCTTGACACGCTCCGCCACCGTGCGCATCGCGGCGATCTCCCGTTCTCGCTCATCGCGTCGGAAGCGGACTTGATACGCCCGTTCGCCTCGTTCTGCTCGGCGCGCAGCCCCTCGAGCTCCGGCAGCAGCGCACGGCGCCGCTCATCGAGCGCGATCACGCGCTCCAAGCCGTCGGCCGCCCCCGCCCCGCGGCGAGCGAGCGCAGCGCGAACGCCATCGGGGTCCTCGCGGATCAGCTTGAGGTCAAGCACGCTGGGAGCCTACCCGTCTGTGACACCGCGCCTGGGTCACCGAGCGCGCCTGAGTCCTCGGCCAAGCAGGTTCGTGACGGCGGCACGACCGACACGCGAAGCGTCACGGTCGGGACGACGTTACGAACCTGCGCTATTTCGTGGACAGCGTGATGTTCGTGCTCGGCACAGTTTCCGCTTTGAGCCCCGAGTACTTGGCGAGGAATTCCGCGACGTCCTGCGCGTCTTCGCCGACCACCACGTTCTCCGGCATGATCGCGCCCGAGAAGCCGCCGTTGCGGATCGCGTAGAGCACCTGCGCGACGTTCTCCTTGCGGATGTTGAAGTTCGGCCCGTTGGTCTTCACGCGGTTGGAGATCTCCGTCGCCGAGCCCTCGGCGCCGACGACCGCCAGCGTGTGGCAGCCGGAGCAGTGGTCGAGGAACAGGACCGCGCCTCTGTAGTTCGGGCTGGTCTTGGCGAGCTGGATTTCCTGCGACCCGCACGCGCCCAGCAGGACGGTGCAGGCGAGCAGGGCGATCGTCGTGGCTGCGGCCTTCATGCGCGGGGAGAATATATAGGCCCGAGGCCGGCATGGAGCGCCGGCCTCGTCATCGACCGAGCCCGGCAAGGAGCGCCGGCCGACTCATCGACCGAGGCCGGCGTGGAGCGCCGGCCGACTCATCGATCAGAACCCGTGAGCCGTCATGGCGGCGCGCAGGGCGAGGAACACCACGACGAGCGCGGACAGCGCCATCACGCCGATCTCGCGGCGAACGATCCATCGACGACCAGCGCTGCTGCTCGGACTCGGGCAGCGCGCCCACCGCCGCGGCGTTCTCGAGCCCGCGCTGGTCGAGGATCGTCTGGGCGGAGGCGACGCGCAGCTGCTCGGCCACGAACGCGACCGCGAGCGGCAGCAGCGCGTACAGATAGAAGAGGTGTTCGCTCGAGTAGTTGCCCGCCGCCGCCAGCGAGCCGACGGCGACCGCGAGCGTCAGCGCGGAGCCCTGGCCGACACGCAGCATCACCCAGAACGCGCGCGCCGGCCCATGGTCGCCCGGTGTGGACGGTGTGAGCGGGCTCCGGTACCAGATGGCTGCTCCGAACAAGCCGGAGAGCGCGTTTAGGGTCGCAACCGCCAGCGCGCCGGCCACGACGGCCTCCGTCACGGCGACGGATTTCGAGCCGATTGCCACTAGTAACAGTCTGCCACAAGCAGTGATATAACAGCGCGCGGTGCTGCGCAGCTTATCTCCCGGCGATCGTCTTCCTCGTTCTCGGTGGCGCCGTGGGCGGCGCGTTCGCGGTGCTCAACTCGGTCATCGGGACCGCGCCGCGCGACCCCGCACAAGCAGGACCCGTACGAGTGCGGGCTGCCGTCGGAGATCAAGCGGGGCATGCGCTTCGGGATCAGCTTCTACCTGATCGCGATGCTGTTCATCCTGTTCGACATCGAGGTCGTCTTCCTCTACCCGATCGCGGTCGAGCTGCGCGCCTACGGCAGCTTCGCGCTGATCGAGACGATCATGTTCATCGTGCTGCTGTTCGTCGCCTTCGCCTACGTGTGGCGCAGGGGGGCGTTGGAGTGGAGGTGAAGCGCGAGATCCTCAGCGGACCCGGGCCGGGCGGGCTGGCCACCGGGGCTTCGGGGCGGCGCAGCGGACCTGCGCGTGCGCTCGCTGAACGCGCGCCAGCTGCTGCGCGGCGGCGATCTGGTGGGCGCGAACCCCTCCGCGCACCTCGAGGGCGCCGACTTCGAACGCTACGTCGAAGAAAGCGTGATGACGACGACGCTCGAGAAGGCGGTCGCATGGGCGCGCTCGAACTCCTTCTTCCCCGCTCACCTTCGGGCTGGCGTGCTGCGCGATCGAGATGATGTCCGATCGTCGCCGCGCGCGTGGACATCGCGCGTTTCGGCTTCGAGGCGTTCCGCGCCTCGCCGCGCCAGGCCGACCTGATCATCCTCTCCGGACGCGTGTCGATCAAGATGGCGCCGATCGTCCGCCGCATCTACGACCAGATGCTCGAGCCGAAGTGGGCGATCTCGATGGGCGCATGCTGCAGCTCGATGGGCGTGTTCAACAACTACGCGCTCGTGCCCGCCGACAAGTTCATGCCGGTCGACGTGCACGTCCCCGGCTGCCCGCCGCGCCCCGAGGCGCTGATGCACGGCATGCTGAAGCTGCGCAAGATGGTCCAGGACGACCCCGACGATGGGCTGGCGCGAGCGCTACGGCGCGCGTGGCACCGAGGAGATCCTCCGCGACGAGTAGGCATCGTGACCCGGTGCCTGACGCCACCGGGCTGGAGCTGATCGCCCAGGAGCTGCGCGAGGCGGAGGGTCGCCGAGCGGTGTCGTCACCGGCACGCTCTACTTCCGCGACCGCGCCACGGTCGACCGTCGCACCCGACGCGCATCCGCGCGGTGCTCGCGCACCTGCGCGCGCAGGGCTACGCGTTCCTGGCGAGCGTGCACGGCGTCGACTACTACCCGCACGAGCCGCGCCTGGGCGTGCACTACGAGCTGCTGGACATGAGCCGCGTCGACCGCATCACGGTCAAGGTGCGCGTGCCGCAGCGACGCGCCCGAGGTCGAGTCGGTGACGCCTGACGCCGACGACGGCCGCGGCTGGCCGACGGCCAACCACCAGGAGCGCGAGGTGTACGACATGTTCGGCGTCGTCTTTCGCGGGCCACCCCGACCTGCGGCGGATCCTGATGCCCGAGGACTACGAGGGCCACCCGCAGCGGCGCGACTTCCCGATCGGCGGCGAACCGGTGATCTTCACCTACAACGAGCGCGACGCGCGCCCCTCCGAGCGCGCGTCGGTGGCGTCTACCCAGGTGGGCACAGGCGCGTGAGCCCGACCGAGCAGCCGACGATCTCCGAGTACCGCAGGCGCGAGCAGAGCATCACGCTGGCGCCCGTCGAGGAGCAGCTCGGCGCGCTGGGCGACACGGGCACCGACGAAAGCCGCCACGAGCTGCTGACGCTCAACTTCGGGCCCCACCACCCCGCCACACACGGCGTGCTGCGCCTGCTGGTGACGCTCCAGGGCGAGGTCGTGCGCGACATCAAGCCGATCATCGGCTACGTGCACACGGGCATCGAGAAGACCGCCGAGGACAAGTCCTACTGGAAGGTCATCCCCGTGATCGAGCGGATGGACTACCTGTCCTACTACTTCAACGCGATGGCCTACTGCGGGGCGGTCGAGACGCTGCTCGAGGTCGAGGTGCCCAAGCGCGCGCAGTACCTGCGCGTGATCCACCTGGAGCTCAACCGCATCATGTCGCATCTGGTCTGGCTCGGGACGAGCGCGCTGGACCTCGGCGCGATCTCGATGTTCTGGTACTGCTTCCGCGAGCGCGAGCAGATCCTCGACCTGTTCGAGATGTCCTCCGGGCAGCGCATGCACACGCGCTACTTCCAGGTCGGCGGCGTGATCGAGGACATCCCGCGCGGCTTCGCCCAGAAGCTGCGCGGCTTCCTCGCGGAGATGCCCTCGCGCGTCGACCAGTACCGGGACATGCTCAACGGCAACGAGATCGTCCTGCAGCGGCTGCGCGGCACCTGCCCGCTGGACGCCGACACGCTGCTGTCGCTGGGCGTCACCGGCCCGCTGCTGCGCGCCGCCGGCAACCCGTGGGACCTGCGCAAGGCCGACCCCTACTCCTCCTACGACGACTTCGACTTCAAGATCCCCGTGGGCACCGCCGGCGACAACTACGACCGCTTCGCGTGCCGCGTGGCCGAGATGTACGAGTCGGTCAAGATCGTCGCGCAGGCGCTCGACGGGCTGCCCGAGGGGCCGCACATCACCGAGCGACCGCAAGGTCGCGCTGCCGCCGCGCCACGAGCTCGCGACCTCGATGGAGGCGCTGATCCACCACTTCAAGCTCGTCACCGAGGGCTTCCGCGTGCCGCCGGGCGAGGTGTACTTCCCGATCGAGTCGCCGCGCGGCGAGCTCGGCTGCTTCGTGCGCTCCGACGGCTCCTCCAAGCCCGCGCGCGTGCACATGCGCGACCCCTCGTTCGTCAACCTGCAGGCGCACCGCGCCGATGGTCAAGGGCGCATACATCGCCGACCTGATCGCGACGCTGGCGATGCTCGATCCGATCCTCGGCGGCATCGATCGATGAGCCTGGGCACGCATGGCGGCGCCGGATCTGCGTCCTCGGTCGCTCGCGTGCCGAGCACGCCACGCTCCCTGCGTCCTTGCCCGTCTTGCCCTGCGTGTCCAGGATGCGTGTCATGAGCAACGTTCGGCGCTACGAGCACGGCTCGCGCGTGCCCGGCTGGGACCGGCCGGCCGACCTCGAGAAGGACCCCGCCGGCGATCCCCGGACCCGGCGGGTCCCGACGCCGCCCGTGCCGGAGGGCCTGCGCGCGGAGATCGAGGCGCACATGGCGCAACTACCCCGACCGCCGCTCGGCGGCGCTGCCGGCGCTCGCGGCTGCGCAGCGCCTGCACGGCTGGTGCTCGCCCGAGGCGATCGAGCAGGTCGCCTGCGTGATGGGAGCTGACGCCCGCCTACCTGGACTCTGTGGCGACGCTTCTACGACATGCTCGAGACCTCGCCCGTGGGCCGCCACAGCGTGTACGTGTGCACGAACATCTCCTGCTCGCTGTGCGGCGCCGACGCGCTGTACGAGGCGATCCGCGACGCCGCCGCGGACGACCCTGAGGTGCAACGTGCGCGCGTTCGAGTGCCTCGGCGCGTGCGACATCGCGCCGATGGCGTCCGTCGACGGCGTCTACGTCGGGCCGCTGAGCGCCGCCGACGCGCCGCAGCTGCTCGAGGACGTGCGCGCCGGGCGCCCGGTGCTGCCCGAGAAGCAGCTCGCGCGGCGGCTCGTAGCCGACCCGCGCGCCAACAGCCGGGAGTTCCCGATGCACGAGGCCGAGCCGGCGCGGCGGGGGAGCTGAGCGTGGCCGCCACCGACACCGCAGGCGAGACGCCCATCCTCCTGTTCGACCGACATCGACGAGCCGGGTCTGCGCACGCTCGAGGTCTACGAGCGCCGCGGCGGCTACCAGGCGCTGCGCAAGGCGCTCGCGATGAACCCCGAGGAGGTGCTCGAGCGAGCTGAAAGCCTCCGGGCATCCGCGGGCGCGGCGGCGCCGGCTTCCCGATGGGCACGAAGGTCTCGTTCCTGCCGAAGGGCGTCGATGGACAAGTACCTGGTGTGCAACGCCGACGAGTCCGAGCCGGGCACGTTCAAGGACCGCGAGCTGATGCAGAAGACCCCGCACATGCTGATCGAGGGCATCGTGATCGCCGCCTACGCCGCCGTCGCATCAGCCGCGCCTTCATCTACATCCGCGGCGAGTACGAGCTGCAGGCCGACATGCTCGACGCCGCGCTCGCCGAAGCGCGCGCCGCCGGCTACCTCGGCGAGGACATCCTCGGCTCGGGGCACTCGCTGTCGCTCGTCGTGCACCGCGGCGCCGGCGCCTACATCTGCGGCGAGGAGACCGGCCTGCTCGACTCGCTGGAGGGCAAGCGCGGCAACCCGCGCCTGAAGCCGCCGTTCCCCGCCATCCAGGGCCTCTACCAGGGGCCGACGCTGATCAACAACGTCGAGACGCTCTCGACCGTCCCGCACATCATCGCGATGGGCGGCGAGGAGTACGCGAAGCTCGGCGTGGAGACCTCGACGGGCACGAAGCTCGTCTCGGTCTCCGGCCACGTCAAGCGCCCCGGCAACTACGAGATCGAGCTCGGCATCCCCGCGCGCGAGATCATCTACGGCCTCGCCGGCGGCCCGCCCGACGGGCGCGAGGTCAAGTGCTGGTTCCCCGGCGGCTCCTCCTCGCCGGTGCTCACGGCCGAGGACCTCGACGTCCCCTACGACTTCGACTCGCTGGCCAAGGCCGGCACGATGCTCGGCTCGGGCGCGATCATCGTCGTCGACGACTCCACGCCGATGCTCGAACGTGGCGCTGAAGGTCGCGAAGTTCTACCGCCACGAGTCCTGCGGCAAGTGCACCCCCTGCCGCGAGGGCACGAACTGGACGGTGAAGATGCTCGAGCGGATCGACTCCGGCGAGGCCACGCCGATGGACCTCGAGATCCTGGCCTCAGTGCAGGAGCACATCATGGGCAACTGCCTGTGCGTGCTCGGCGACGCGATGGCGATGCCGATCAGCTCGATGATCGCCGAAGTTCCGCGACGAGTTCGAAGCGCACATCGAGGCCGCGCGCACGCGCCACGGCCTGAACGGCGCCGGCGCCGCCCAGAGCGCGCTGGGCGCCTCCCCCGTAGCGGGGCACGGGCAGGGGGCGCTCGATGCCCAGACCACAGCAGAGAACCATCACCTTCACGATCGACGGCCGCGAGGTGCAGGCGCCCGAGAACACGATGCTCGTGGACGCCGCCAAGCACGGCGACGTCGAGATCCCGGTGCTTCTGCTACGAGCCCAAGCTCGGCCAGCCGGTCGGCGCGTGCCGCATGTGCCTGGTCGAGATCGAGGGCATCCCGAAGCTGCAGACCGGCTGCTCCACGCCGGTCAAGGACGGCATGGTCGTGCACACGCAGTCCGAGCGCGTGAAGACCGCGCAGCAGTCGGTCGTCGAGTTCCTGCTGATCAACCACCCGCTCGACTGCCCGGTGTGCGACAAGGGCGGCGAGTGCCCGCTGCAGGACATCACCTTCGGCTGGGGCCGGTGGCATCTCGCGCTTCATCGAGCCCAAGCGCCACTTCGTCAAGCCGCTGGAGCTCTCGCCGCTGATCGCGATCGACCGCGAGCGCTGCATCCTCTGCTACCGCTGCGTGCGCTTCTCCCAGGAGGTCGCCGAGGACTACCAGCTGGTGCTGCTCGAGCGCGGCGCGCACTCCTACGTCTCGACCTTCGACGGCCACCCCTACGTGGCGCCGTTCAGCGGCAACATCATCGAGCTGTGCCCCGTCGGCGCGCTCACCTCGCGGCCCTACCGCTTCCGGGCGCGGCCGTGGGACATCGAGGGGGCGGGGTCGGTGTGCACGCTGTGCCCCGCGCAGTGCAACGTCACGATCACCGTCCGCGACGAGCGCGCGCTGCGCGTGCTCGCAGCGCGACAACGCCGAGGTCGACGACGGCTGGCTGTGCGACAAGGGCCGCTTCGCCTACCAGTCCTTCCACGTCGACGAGCGCATCGCGCAGCCGCTCGTGCGCGACGGCGGCGAGCTGCGCCCTGTCTCCTGGGAGCGCGCGCTGGTGGAGGCCGCGGCCGGCTTCGCGCGCGCGGGCGCCCAGACGGGCGCGATCGCCGGCGGCGGCAGCGACCAACGAGGAGGGGCTGCTGCTGGCGCGGCTGCTGCGCGAGGGGCTCGGCTCCCCGCACCTGGACTCCCGTCGCGGCGGGCGCGCTGCCGCTGCGAGCTGCACCGCGCGCTCGGCGATCCGCGCGCTGCAGGCGAGGGTGAGCGACCTCGAGTTCGCGCACGCCGTGCTCGTGCTCGACTGCGAGCCCGTCGACGACGCGCCGATCCTCGACCTGCGCCTGCGCAAGGGCGTGCGCCGCCGCGGCCTGAAGCTGGCCGTCGCCTCCCCGCACACGAGCCTGCTCGACGCGAACGCCGCGCTGTCCGTGCGCTACGCGCCGGGGGCGGGCGGCGCGTTCGCGGCCGCGCTCGCCGCCGCGCTCGCAGGTGCCGAGGACGTCGAGCAGCTGGCGCGCACCGCGGGCGCCGAGCCCGACGCCGTGCGTGAGCTCGCGACGCTGCTCGCGGGCGCAGGCGAGAGCGCCGGCGAGGAGAGCCGGCCGGCGAGGTCGTGGTCTTGTGGGGCGAGCGGCTGACCGCCGGCCCGCACGGAGCGGCCGGCGCGCAGGCGCTGCTCGGCATCGCCGGCTCGCTGGGCATGGACGGCGTCGAGGGCGCGGGCCTGCTGGAAGTGCCCGCCGTCGCCAACGGCCGCGGGCTGCGCGAGGCGGGCGTGCTGCCCAACGCCGGTCCGGGACTCTCCGAGCCGGCGGGCGCGGCCGACGACGCGAGCTGCGAGCCCCGCCGGCGCGAGAGCGCCCACGCGATTGCCGAGGGCCTCGCCGCCGGCGAGCTGAGCGCGCTGTACCTGCTGCACTGCGACCCGCTGCGCGAGCTGCCCGACCGCGAGCTGTGGGAGCGCGCGCTGGCCCGCGCGAGCACGGTCGTCGCGCACGCCTCGTTCCTGACCGACGCCATCCGCGAGCACGCCGACGTGGTGTTCCCCGCGGAGGTCTACGCCGAGAAGGAGGGCACGATCGTCCACCCCGACGGGCGCCTGCAGCGCCTGCGCCCCGCGATCGCGCGGGCGGGCGAGGTGCGCGGCGAGTGGCAGGTGCTCGCCGAGCTCGCGCTTCGCGTGGGGCTCGACCTGGATGTGCTCACCGGCCCGATGGCCTCGCGGCGGCTGTTCGAGGCGGTGCCCTTCTACGCGGGGCTGACGCTCGAGGAGATCGGCGGCAGGGGCGTGCGCTGGCAGGAGCGCGACGCCGCCTCCGCCTTCCCCCAGGCGGACGCCGCGGCGGTGCGGGACGCCACGAGCGGGACGCCCGCGCAGGCGGAGCCGACCGAGGGCGGGGCCGAGCCGGGGCCGGACGCCGCCGAGCTCGCGGGCTGGCGCTCGGTGTGGGACGCGCCCGAGGTCGAGTTCTCGCCGGCGCTCGAGTTCCTGTTCCCCCGCGAGAAGGCCGTCGCGACATGACGCTCGCGCTCGTCGGCTACTACGAAGCGTGGTGGATCCAGATCCTGAAGGCGATCGTGATCTTCGCTCGTCGCGCTGCAGCTGGTCCCCGTGGTGCTGATCGCCGAGCGCAAGATCATGGGCCGCATGCAGGGCCGCTACGGCCCCAACCGCGTCGGTCCCTACGGCGCGCTGCAGCCGCTCGCGGACATCCTCAAGCTGCTGACCAAGGAGCAGTTCCGCCCGACGACGTCGGTGGGCTTCCTGTTCGCGGTGGCGCCGCTGATCTCGATCCTGACGGCGGTGGCGGCGTTCGCGATCATCCCGTTCGGCGACGTGCAGCACATCTTCGGCGAACGCGTGGGGCTGTACGGCGTGGACGTGTCGATCGGGCCGCTGTACCTGTTCGCGTTCGGCGCAATCGCCTTCTACGGGATCATGCTCGGCGGCTGGTCCTCGGGCTCGAAGTACTCGTTCCTCGGCGCGATGCGCGGCGCCGCGCAGCTGATCTCCTACGAGGTCTCCCAGGGCCTCGCGCTCGTCGGCGTGATCATGACCGCGCAGACGCTGTCGCTGACGGGCATCGTCACGGCACAGAAAGGCATGTGGTACATCGTGCCTCAGTTCGTCGGCTTCCTGATCTTCCTCACGGCGAGCTTCGCCGAGACCAACCGCGCGCCGTTCGACCTGACGGAGGCCGATGCGGAGCTGGTCGGCGGCTACAACACCGAGTACGGTGGCGGGCGCTTCGCCTCCTACTACTTCGCCGAGTACCTCAACGTGCTCGTCGTCTCGGGCATCGTCACCACCGTGTTCCTCGGCGGCTGGCTGCTGCCGTTCGGCATCCACCCGCCCGGTTGGGTCGATCCGTTCGTGGTGCTGTTCAAGATGTCGCTGATCACGTTCTTCTTCATCTGGGTGCGCGCTACGCTCCCGCGCCTGCGCTACGACCAGCTGATGAGCTTCGGCTGGAAGGTGCTGCTGCCGCTGGCCACCCTCAACACCCTCGTCACGGCGGTCCTCGTGGTGGTGACGCACTGATGAGCGACGAGACGCCCGAGACGCCGACCGCAACGGCGACCGCGACGCTGCCGCTCAGCCGCTGGAGCCCCGGCGAGGACGTGGTCGAGGTCCAGCGCCCGCCGGCGCCCGGCGCGGCGCGTGGCGCGTGGCGCACGTTCGCGCGAGACCGCACGCGGCCTGAAGACGACGTTCGGGCGCATCGTCGAAGGGCCCGAACACGATCCAGTACCCCGAGGAGAAGGTGCCCGTGTACCCGCGCTTTCGCGGCCGCCACAAGCTGCACCGCTTCGAGGACACCGGCCTCGAGAAGTGCGTCGGCTGCTCGCTGTGCGCGGCCGCGTGCCCCGCCGACTGCATCCGCGTGGTCGCCGCCGAGAACACGCCCGAGAACCGCGTCTCCGCGGGCGAGCGCTACGCGGCGGTGTACGAGATCAACCTCTCGCCGCTGCATCTTCTGTGGCTACTGCGAGGTGGCGTGCCCGTTCGACGCGATCACGATGGGACACGACTACGAGCTCTCCGACTACGACCGCTGGACCTGATCTTCACCAAGGAGATGCTGCTCGCCGAGCCGCTCGAGCGCACGCCGCTGAGGAACGAGGGCGAGTGAGGCTTCGCCGCGACACCCAAGGGACAGCGACACGATGAGCTCCGTCCTCTTCTTCCTTGCCGCCATCGGCGCGATCGCGGCGCGGTCGGCGTGGTGGTGCTGCGCAACCCGTTCTACAGCGTGCTCGCGCTCGTCGGCCACCTGGTCTCGCTGGCGGTGCTGTTCCTGCTGCTGCGCGCGGAGTTCGTTGCGGCGTCCAGGTGGTCGTGTACGCGGGCGCGGTGATGGTGCTGTACGTGTTCGTCGTCGCCTACGTGGGCGGCGAGGGCGACACGATCGGCGAGCGGCTGCGCGGAGCCCGGCTCGCTGAGCGCGGCGGCTCGTCGGCTCGGGCCTGCGCTTCGGCGGCGCGATCGTCGGCGGCGCGCTGCTGGTGGAGCTGCTGATCGCGCTGCTCGGCACGGGCCTCGAGGCGATCGAGCGGCTACGGCGCGCCGCTACGTGTCCGGGCCGAGGACGTTCGGCACGCCCGCGTACATCGGCCAGCTGCTGCTGACGCGCTTCCTGCTGGTGTTCGAGGTCGCCTCCTTCCTGCTGCTGATCGCGGCCGTCGGCGGCGTCGTGCTCGCCGCGCCGCCGCGGCGGCATCGGCGAGGACGACGAGCGCCAGCGCTCGACGCCGCTCGACGTCGCGCGCCCGCTGGGCACCGGCGGACGACGGCGGAGGGCGTGGGCACGCGCGTGGGCGTCGGCGCGGAGCGCACGGGAGGCGGCGCCGTGAGCATCGCCTGGTATCTCGCCGTCTCGGCGATCGTGTTCTCGCTCGGCGCGCTCGGCGTGATGACGCGGCGCAACCCGCTGGTGGTGCTGCTGTGCCTGGAGCTGATGCTCAACGGCGCCAACCTTGCGCTGGTCGCGTTCTCGCGGATGTGGGGCAACGGCGACGGGCAGATCCTCGCGCTGATCGTGATGACGGTCGCCGCCTGCGAGGTGTGCATCGGGCTCGGCATGATCGTGGCGATCTACCGCCGCCACCTGCCGATCGACGTAGACGAGACTGCGGGGAGCTTCAAGGCTGACCATGAAACACGCATGCCTGCGCACGGGATCGGCGTCCTCAGTCGCTCGCGTGCCAAGCACGCCACGCTCCTTGCGTCCTTGTCCGGCTTGGCCTGCGTGCCCATGGGGGCGCGCTGGAAAGGACACCGACACCGTGAGCACGACGACCTACGGCTGGCTGGTGCTGCTGTTCCCGCTGCTCGGCACGCTGATCACGGCGTTCGGCTACCGCGTGCTGCCGGGCACGCCGCCGGGCTGGCTCGGCACGGCCGCGATCTTCCTTGCGTTCCTGGCGGCGCTCGGCGCGCTGATCGTCGCTGCAGGGCCACGCCGCCGGCGCACCGCCAGCTGGTCTCGTCGCTGTGGAGCTACGCGTCGACGGCGGGCATCGACGCGCGGATGTCGATCCTGGTGGACCCGCTGTCGGTGTTCATGATCCTGGTCGTCAGCGGCGTGTCGACGCTGATCCACCTGTACTCGATCTCCTACATGGAGAAGGACCGCGGCTTCGCGCGCTACTTCTCCTACCTGAACTTCTTCGTGTTCTCGATGCTGCTGCTGGTGCTGGCGGGCAACTTCCTGCTGCTGATCGTCGGCTGGGCGTTCGTCGGCGCGGCCTCCTACCTGCTGATCTCCTTCTGGTACCGGCGCACGACCGCGACGAAGGCGGGGATCAAGGCGTTCGTGATCAACGTGGTGGGCGACGTGGGGCTGGTGCTCGGGGACGTACTTCATCTTCAAGCACACCGACACGCTCGACTTCGTGAAGAGCTTCCACGCGGCTGAAACCGGCGCTTTCGGCCGCACGGCGGCGGGCGCGAACGCGACGAACAGCGGCGATTTGGTGGCGGGCTGCATCCTGCTGCTGGTGGGCGCGTTCGCGAAGTCGGCGCAGATCCCGCTGCACACGTGGCTGCCGGACGCGATGGAGGGCCCGACGCCGGTGAGCTCGCTGATCCACGCGGCGACGATGGTGACGGCGGGCGTGTACCTGATCGCGCGCATGCACCCGCTGTTCGAACTGGCGCCGGCGGCGCAGGACGTGGGCGCGGTGGTCGGCGCGGCGACGCTGCTGATCGCGGGCACGATCGGCCTGGCGCAGACGGACATCAAGCGCGTGATCGCGTACTCGACGATGTCGCAGATCGGCTACATGATCATGGGCGTGTCGGTGGGCGCGTATGCGGCGGGCCTGTTCCACCTGATGACGCACGCGTTCTTCAAGGCGCTGCTGTTCATGGCGGCGGGCTCGCTGATCGGCGCGATGGCGGGCGAGCAGTCGCTGGAGAGGATGGGCGGCTTTCGCAAGGCGATGCCGTTCACGTACGGCTGCTTCATCGTCGGCGGCCTGGCGCTGTCGGGGATCCCGCCGTTCTCGGGCTTCTTCTCCAAGGACGAGATCCTGCTGGTGACGGGCGAGCGCGGCGGCTGGCACTGGGCGCTTTACGTGGTCGGCTACGTCGGCGCGCTGCTCACGGCGATCTACACGTTCCGCATGATCTTCCGCGCCTTCCACGGCGAGCCGGTGGCGGAGGCGCGCGAGCTGGAAGGCGGCCACGTCCACCACGCGGACGTGCCCGCGCAACCCGGCGACGGGCGAGGAGGAGGACACCGACGTGGGCTTCCCCGGCCCGACGCACGCGATCGCCGAGCGCGCGCTGCCGATGCGCGTCGCGATGGGCCTGCTGGCGCTGGGCGCGGTCGGTGCGGGCCTGATCCAGATCCCGAAAGTGGACTTCGTGATCGACGACTTCCTGCGCCCGTCGTTCGCGACATCGAAGCTGTACGAACCGCACACGAAAGGCGGTCTGCTGGCGGTCGGCCTGACGCTCGGCACGCTGATCGGCCTGGCGGGCATCGCGCTGGCGTACCGCGTGTGGGTTGTGGGCGGCCGCAACGCCGAGGGCCGCTTCAGCGCGGCGGCTGCGATCCAGGCGCGCACGCGGCCGTTGTACGAGCTGTTCGTGAACAAGTGGTACTTCGACGAGGCGATCGACCTGCTGGTCGTGCGCCCGATGGCGGCGGTGGGCGCGTTCGCGCGCGACACGTTCGAGCGTGTGTTCGTGGACGAGACGCTCGTGGGCGGCACCACGGGCATCGTGCGCGCGGGCTCGGCGGCGGTGCGCGCGGCGCAGAGCGGCTTCGTGCGCTACTACGCGGCGCTGCTCGTGCTGGGCGTGGCCGGCGTCGGCTTCTACTTCCTGCTGCAGGCGTGACGATGCCACCTCTCTCGATCCTCGTCTGGCTCCCCTTCGCGTGCGGACTGGTCGGCGCGCTCCTGGGCGCGGTGACGGGTTCGGGGCGTGCTGCGGGCGGGGGATCGGATGGCGAGGAGCGCGGCGCCCCTGCGCGGGCTGGCTGGAGCGCGCCCGGCGCGATGGCCCTGCTCGGCTCGCTCGCGGCGCTGGCGCTGGCGATCGGCTACATCGCGGACTACAGGGCGGGCGCCGGCCTGCAGCACGTGACGGACGTGGTGTGGATCGCGGAACTGGGGATCCACTACAAGCTGGCGGTGACGGGCCTGAACGTGTTCCTGCTGGGCCTGACGACGCTGCTGTTCGCGGCGGCGACGCTGGCGGCGAACCTGCGCAGCGAGAGTCCGGCGGTCGATCGCCCGCGCCTGTTCTACTTCCACTTCATGCTCGCCGAGTCGGCCGTGCTGGGCGCGTTCCTGGCGCAGGACCTGGCGCTGTTCGTGGCGTTCTTCGACCTGATGCTGATCCCGTTCTACTTCCTGATCGGCGGCTGGGGCCAGGGCCCGGACCGCGTGAAAGCGACGATCAAGCTGGTGATCTACACGCTGGTGGGCTCGCTGCTGATGCTCGTCGGCGGCGATCGCGACGGGCGTGCTCGCGGCGCAGCAGGGCGGCGGGCATATCACGTTCGTGCTGTCCTCGCTGCAGCAGCTGCCGCTGAGCACGGGCTCGCAGGAGTGGATCTTCCTGTTCTTCGCGGCGGCGTTCCTGGTGAAGATGCCGGCGTTCCCGCTGCACGGCTGGATGCCGGACGGCTACCGGGCGATGCCGGTCGAGGTGCTGATGGTGTTCTCGGGCGTGCTGTCGAAGGTCGGCGCATACGGCTTCCTGGCGATCGTGCTGCCGCTGTTTCCGCAGGCGGCGGTGCACTTCCAGACGCTGATGCTGCTGATCGCGCTGGTGTCGATCGTGTACGGCTCGATGCAGGCGTTCAGCCAGACCAACGCGCGCCTGATCCTCGGATACTCGTCGGTCGCGCAGATGGGGTTCATCACGCTGGGCATCTTCGCGCTGAACCCGCAGGGCGCCCAGGGCGCGCTGCTGCAGATGCTCAACCACGGGCTGGTGGTGGCGCCGGCGCTGTTCATCGCGGCGCTGCTCGGGCGGCGCGCGGGCGGCTCGGAAGACATCCGCGAGATGGGCGGCATCGCGCTGCGCGCGCCGGTGCTGGCGGGCATCTTCCTGATCGTGTCGCTGGCGACGCTGGCGATGCCGGGCTCGTCGAACTTCGTCGGAGAGTTCCTGATCCTGCTGGGCGTGTTCAAAGCGAAGCTCGCGATCGCGATCATCGCCTTCAGCGGCGTTGTGCTTGCGAGCGTGTACGCGCTGCGCCTGTTCATCCGCGCGATGCACAACCGCGTCGGCTCGAGCGTGACCTCGCGTGAGATCTCGCTGCGCGACGGCGCGGTGCTGGTGCCGCTGGTGCTCGTGATCCTGTTCCTGGCGTTCTACCCGCAGCTGGCGCTGCACCGCAGCGAAGGGTCGGTCAAGCTGGCGGTGGCGCCCGCCGAGCTGGTCGGCGGCTACAGCCTGACGACCTTCTCCGCGCGCCTTGCGCCCGGAGAGCAGGGCACGGTCGGGACGGGCGAAGTCGAAGAAGGCACCGGGCCATGAACTACGTCCCCCTCCTCTCCCACACGATCGCCACGACCCACCTGAAAGGCCCGCACGTCGACTTCGCGGGCCTGTCGCCGCTGATCGCGCTGCTGGGCGGCGCGACGCTGGTGCTGCTGGTGGGCCTGCTGGGCTCGCGCTGGGTGCGCTCGCAGGTGGTGCCGGCGCTGAGCCTGGTGGCGCTGGGCGCGGCGCTGGGGCTGACGATCTGGCAGTGGAACGCGGACAAGTCGATCGTGTCCGGAGCACTGCGCATCGACGATCTGTCGCTGGCGCTGAACCTGTTCCTGATCGCGGGCGGCGCGTGCACGGTGCTGCTGGCGTGGCGCTCGCTGGCGGCGCGCGAAGCGGCGCACGGCGAGTTCCACGCGCTGCTGCTGACGTCGATCGGCGGCATGTCGGTGCTGGCGAGCGCGCAGAACACGATCGCGCTGTTCGTCGGGCTGGAGCTGCTGTCGATCCCGCTGTACGTGCTGTGCGCGACGGAATTGCGCCGCGAGCACTCGCTGGAGTCGGGGCTGAAGTACCTGATCGTCGGCTCGGTGGGCTCGGCGACGCTGCTGTACGGCCTGGCGCTGATCTACGGCGCGACCGGCTCGACGGACTTCTCGACGATCGCGAGCGCGCTGTCGAGCGGCAGCCTGGCGACGGACCCGCTGACGCTGACGGGGATCGCGCTTTGCGTGGCGGGGCTGTGCTTCAAGGCGTCGGTGGCGCCGTTTCACCAGTGGACGCCGGACGTGTACGAGGGCGCGCCGACGCCGGTGACGGCGTTCATGGCGGTGACGACGAAGGTGGCGGCGCTGGGCGTGTTCCTGCGCTTCTTCGACGTGGCGCTGATCGGCGCGCAGGCGAGCTGGGGCCCGGCGCTGGCGGTGCTGGCGACGATCACGATCCTGGTGGGCAACGTGGGCGCGCTGGGCCAGTCCTCGCTGAAGCGCATGCTGGCGTACTCGTCGGTGGGGCAGGCGGGCTACATGCTTGCGGGCATCGTCGTGGCGACGAAGCTGGGCGTGGCGGCGACGGTGTTCTACCTGGGCGTGTACCTGCTGATGAACATGGCGTCGTTCGCGGTGATCGTGGCGCGCGAGCGCGAAACGGGTCTCGGCGACTCGCTCGACGCGGTGGCGGGCCTCGGACGCGAGCGCCCGTGGCTGGCGTGGCCGATGACGATCTCGATGCTGGCGCTGGCGGGCATCCCGGCGACGGCGGGCTTCATCGGCAAGTTCTATTTGATCGACGCGGCGGTGGCGGGCGGCTACACGTGGCTGGGCGTGGCGATCGTGATCGGCTCGATGATCTCGCTGGGCTACTACCTACCGGTGGTGGCGGCGATGTGGATGCGCGAGGCGCCGGGCGGCGCGGCACTAAAAGGCCACCCCGCCGGCCCCCCGGTCTCGGGCGGCCCGGCCGGCGGCGCGCTGCCGGCGCTGGCGGGAGGCTCGCCGGAGCTGGACGTCGAGGGCGGACTGGCGCCGACGGGCGGCAACGGCGCGGCCGTCGCGCCGCACACGACGGGCCTGCAGCCGGAGGTTGCGCTGGTCGCGGTGCTGGCGGGCGCGGCGACGATCTTCTTCGGCATCATCCCCCAGCCCCTGTTCGACCTGGTGCACCAGGCGGGCGGCGCGCTCGGGCTGTTCTAGGCGCCGCCCAGCCGCAGCCGGCTGCCGACCGCCAGCGAAGGACCAAGCGGTAGGCTCGCTCGGCCCAGCCCACCGTGCTCAGCGCGCGGGAAACGATCTCTGCCCTCGGGCGTAGCGCCGTAGCGTGAGCATCTCCTCGACCGGTGCGTCGAGCGCCTCGACGAAGCGCCGGAACGCCTCGTCGCCGATCTCTATGCGCTGCTCTCGGTCGAGCGCTTGCTCGACTCGCTCGGCAATGCTCGCTCGACACGCTGACTCTACAGGCCACATGAGGATAAGTATCTGCGACGAAGGTTATGGCGTGGCTCGCCGGGGCTTTTTTCGCGTGTGTGTGGTCTTCCGGCTCTTGGCCGTTTTGGCAGCAGGTGCGGAACTCGCGCTGGTTCGCCGGCGCCTCATCGTGGCCGCAGCGCCGACGCTGAGTGCGACGGTCTCTTCCGGAAACGCGGCCCTGATCTCTAGGCGTCCACCGAGGGCCTGGATATAGCGGCTCAGGGTCGATAGCCGTACATCGGCCTCGCCGCGCTCGATCTGGGAGACGTTCTCCTGCGTGACGTCGAGGCGGTCGGCGACGATTGCTTGTGTGAGGTCGAGCTTGCGCCGCAGTTCACCGAGCATCGCCGCCTTGTGCTCCTCGACATTCGCGCGACGTGCTGGGTCGGCATCGATCTGCTTGCGCAGCTCATCGAATCCCTTGCGCTTGTTATTGGTCTTTCTGGCGGTCATGGATCGCTCCTTCATCTCGAAGTGCTTGGAGATGCTCGTCGTAGAGGGCGTCGGCGGCTGGGATCGCCTCGGCGTACCAGCTGCTCCAGCGCCGGCTCTTGTCGCCACCCATGAGCAGGATCGCCATGCGCCTTGGATCGAAGGCGAAGAGCACGCGTATGTGCCCGCCGCGGGGACGCAGCTCCTTCATGTTCGGATGGCGCGAGCCTTTGAGCGTGTCCACCAGCGGGCGCCCAAGGGCAGGGCCGCTCTGCTCCAACAACTCGACGGCGGCGGCGACTCGCTCCTGCTCGTCGGCGTTGAGATCGTCCCACCAGGAACCAAACGTGTCGGTGTACTCGACTTCCCACACTGAGCAAGTATAAGCTAAAGCCTGTAGAAGTCAAGGCTTCTATCGTCGGCAAGGCTCCACGGCACAGATCAGGCTAAGGTGCGAGCGGACCCAAGAAAACTCCGGCACGCTGGTACCCCCTCGCGACCGCTTAGACAGTCATCCCCTCGACTTCGTCGACAGCCTCCGGTACTGCGTCAGGGTCGACTGGAACGTCGCCTAGAACTGGCGGCTCGCCATGCTCGCACAAGCCGTTGGCAGCGTCGGCCAGCAGCTGTGACCGCTCGTCGATAAATCGCCCGAAGTCATCATCGAACAGCGATACTGGACACAGCGCGCGCTCTAGAATGCCGTTGACGGCATCATCGTACATGCGCCCACGATACTTACTCGGCGCATCACCCCCTAGACGCTTGTTATCGATCGAAGACATAAAGACGAAATTTGCCAATTTATTATACTCCTTGGGTTCAAACCCCTTGTCCTTCAGAAACTTCCGCGGGAAGCAATGGTGAAACTCATTCCGGTTGTAACCTCTGAGGACTTTACCCAGGCCGATCGGCGCTCCAGATATAAAGCTGCGAGGCCCGAACTGCGCTAGTAGCAAAATCAGGCACTTCGTGTTTACTCCATAGGTATTGAAGGTCGCCTCCAGAAAGAAGTCGGGACCCACCGTAACAGAGATCTCAGCGAGCTTACCCTCAGCACCATCTCTGAGCTTCTTTATCTCGCTAATGTCAACCTCCAGCTTCCTGATTACATCACTGCTGTAACGGCGCGAAAAGCAGGAGCGCCAAAACCACCTCAGGATCTCAATACGTTGCGACGCGGACAAGTCGACCGAGCTTTGGCCACTAGTGGCAAAAAATACCGAGAGAGGCACGATGAGGGTGCCGAATGGCAAATTCTTGAGAGTCCGAACATGAAGATTATTGATAAGGAAGTCGATTGCCCCATGAATGCCATTTGTGATCTCGTCAAACCGATCGCGGACCTCATTGCCATCCAACGCCATCAACGCGCTTGGGGCCGCCTGTCCCTTGATAACTGCCGCACAGCACCTAAGGAGTAGATTTGTATCCTCTCCGACCAGAGCAAATCCAAAGGGCTCGAGGTCTTGGCCAAGTTCCGAGAACTGATCCTGAAGATAGAAGTCGTCGCTCCAAGTCCAAGCTGAGAGCAACTGCAGCACGTCTAGCTCAACGCCAAGACGATTGACCCGCTCAAAGACGATCGCTACGCGAGCCTTATCGTCTGTCTCGAACGTTTGGGTCGGAATCTGGATCTCCTTGAAGCGCTCATACATGCCGTCCACTACCGTGAGTTGCGTGTCGTTGAGCTTGTCTGTCGCTTGGCGGTACCGAGTCACATCAAACAGCACATTCATAGGAAAGTGTCGCTCGTCGTCGACCTCGTCCTCGTCCAATGCAAAGAACTGGGCGCCCTGCAACGTCGTCGTAGCGCTAAAGTCAAAATATATGTCGAAGCGGCCGTCGTGATGGTCCGGCGTCAACTCTGTCTGAAACACAGCGAACAGCGATGTCAGACGTTGCTGACCATCGAGTACATAGTCAATTGGATACTCAACATCTCGGTCTTGCAAGGCGAATGGCCCAAGGTTCTTCTCATGCTTTAGCTGGCTCCGCGTACGCCAGAGCAGTATCGATCCAAATGGATATCCCTTGTAGAGCGAGTCCATAAAGAACGCTACGCGCTCGCCATCCCAGACAAACCCGCGCTGAAACGCGGGGATACGAATCGTGCCGGCGGTAACCTTGTCAATGAGATTGCGGATCGACATGCTAGCCATGCAGGGAGCCTTTCGCTTAGTTCGACTGCTGCATACTAGCCCGATGGTCGGCAGAATCGGCAGTTCGCGCTGTACTACAGTCGGGGACCTGCCGAGCAGCCTGCCTCGACACGAGACATGGCGGACGACTCTCAGCCCGTCGGACCTTCCTGCCCGAAGCCCGGATCAAGTCTGGCGTTACTGCATCCCACGGCGTAGGCCGCACGCTGTTGACGGCCGCATTAGCGTCCGGATACGTGCAGCGAGGCCGAAATCTCGGTCAGGAGCCGAAGTCCAACACGTCACCCGGCTCGCTCGCGCATCAGCTTCTTGTAGGCATCGCCTACCAGCGGCACACGCAGCCGCGGGGCGCGGCGCATGACCCAGAACGCCGCGCGCATGTGCGGGCGGTCGACGACCGCCACCGGCCTGCCGCGCTCGGTCGCGCGCACGATCGCGCGGGCGACGTAGTCGGCGGACATCGCCTTCTCGGGGGTCACGCCGCCGGTCAGGCCCCATTCGTGCTCTTCGTTCAGCTGGTCGGTGCGCACGTCGCCCGGGCACACGACCGTCGCGCGTACGCCGCTGCCGGCGAGCTCGTGCACCAGCACCTCGCCGAGGCCGACCATCGCCCACTTGCTCGAGCAGTAGGAGGCGTAGGACGGGCCGCCGATCAGCCCGAGCTCGGAGGACACGAGCACGATCCGCCCGTAGCCGCGCTCGCGCATGCCCGGCAGCACCGCCTGCGTGAGCCACACGGCGGCGCCCACGTGCAGGCGGTAGCTGCGCTCGAAATCCGCCGGCTTGACGTCCTCGACGAAGTCCCGCCGCAGCACCCCAGCGCAGCTGATCAGCACGTCGATCGGCCCGAGCGCCTCGGCCACCGCGGCGACCGCGCGCGAGCACTCCGCCGGATCGGTGAGGTCCGCCGCGACGGCGTGGTGGGTGCCCTCGAGCTCCTTCGCGACGTCCTCCAGCAGCTGCGCGTTGCTCGCGACAAGCCCCACCTTCGCGCCGAGCGAGGCGAAGCGGCGCGCGGTCTCAAGGCCGATGCCGCGCGAGGCGCCCGTCACGAGCACCGTCTTGCCCGCGAACGCCGAGCTCATGCCAGCCGCCCCGACGCCTCCGCGGCCGCCTCGGCCTCGTGCAGTTGGCGCTCGACGAGGTCGAGCCCCGCCGTCCAGAAGCCCGGGTCGCCGAGATCGATGCCGACGATGCGCCCGAGCTCCTCCGGCGAGCGCGAGCCGCCGGCGGCGAGCATCTCCAGGTAGCGCGGCACGAGCTCCGGGCCGGTCTCCTCGTAGCGCTCGTACACCGACAGCGCCAGCAGCTGCCCGTACGCGTACGCGTACACGTAGCCGGGGCTGCCGATGAAGTGCGGGATGTAGGACCACCAGCTGCGGTAGCCGTCGGTCAGCTCGATCGAGTCGCCGAACATCTCCGACTGGCTCTCCGCCCACAGCTCGCCGAAGCGCTCGACCGACAGCTCGCCGTGCTCGCGCCTGTTCGTGTGCACGAGCTCCTCGAAGCGGTTCATCGCCACCTGGCGGAAGACCGTGGCGATCGTGTCCTCGAGGTTCTCCGCCAGCAGCGCCAGGCGCGAGGCGGGCGCCGTGTCCTCCTCCAGCAGGCGCCCGAAGACGATCGTCTCGGCGAACACCGACGCCGTCTCCGCGAGCGTCAGCGGCGTGCTCTGGTGAAAGACGCCCTGGCGGGCGGCGAGCGCGAAGTGGACCCCGTGGCCGAGCTCGTGCGCGAGCGTCAGCACGTCGCGCCGGCGGTGGGTGTAGTTGAGCAGCACGTAGGGGAACACCGAGGGCACCGCCGCCGCGCAGAAGGCGCCGCCGCGCTTGCCGGGGCGCACGGGCGCGTCGATGCGGCGCTCGTCGAAGAAGCGCTTGGCAAGCGCGCCGAGCTCCGGGGAGAACGACGAGTAGCAGTCGAGCACGATCTCGCGCGCCTGCGCGAACGGGAAGCTGACCTCGTCCTGCGTGACCGTCGCCATGCGGTCGTAGTCGGCCAGGCGCTCCACGCCCAGCAGCCGCGCCTTCAGCCGGTACCAGCGGCGGGGAATCTCATAGCGGGTGCGGACCGCCTCGATCAGCGCCCGCACGGACTCGTCGCTGGCCTCGTTGGCGAGGTTGCGCGCGGCCAGCCAGTGCGGGTAGCTGCGCAGGCGGTCGTCGGTGGCCTTGTCCGCGAGCAGCGTGTTGAACAGGTACGCGCGCGTGCGCAGCCCCGGCGCGAGCGCGGCGGTGACGGCCTGCGCGGTCGTGCGCCGGACCTCCGGGTCGGGCAGCGCGAGGCGGCTGAGGGCCACGTCCAGCGCAACCTCACCGCCCTCGACGTCACCGGCACCCGGGAGGGTGACCTCGATCGCCGAGGTCAGCTCCTCGAACAGACGCGTCCACGCGCTCGCGCCGGTGAGCGACTTCTCGGCGAGGATCTTCTCCTCGGGCTCGCTCAGCAGGTGCTCGCGGTAGCGGCGCACGTTGCGCAGGTGATGGGCGCAGAACTCGAGGCCCTCGCCCGCCAGCAGCTGCTCGGCGCGCTCGTCGCTCAGCGCCGCCCACTCCAGCTCGAAGAACAGCAGCGTCGTCTGGAGCTGGGTCTCCTGCTCCTGCACCTTCTGCAGCAGCGCGCCGTTGGCCGGGTCGGCGGTGTCGGTGGAGAAGCGCAGCGCCGCGTAATAGCCGGCGCGGCCGACGAGCTCGTGGATGACCGCCAGATCGCTCATCGCCTCGCGCAGGCCGCCGCCGTCGAGCTCGCCGAGCTTGCCCGCGTAGCGTGCGGCGAACGCCTGCGCGCGCTCCAGCGCCTCACTCAGTCGCCGCGCTACCCCCGTCCTCGCCCTCGCCGTCGACGAGCGGCTCGAGATTCCAGGCGGTCGTCTCCAGCTCGGGGTCGGTCGGCTGGGCTGAGGCTGGGGCGGCCATCGAGCCGCCAGCTTATCCCCTCGGTGCGCTGGCCGGCGAGCACCAGGCGCCCACACGGCGCTCGCCCGACAGCCCGACCCCTACTCGCTGGCAAGCGCCCCCAGCACGTCCAGCCGCGCGGCGCGACGCGCGGGCAGCTGCGCGGCGAGCAGGCCGGCCAGGCCGGCGGCAATGAGAAGCACGACCAGCGTGCCGACGGGGATCGACAGCACGTAGCCGGACCCGGACAGCAGCAGCTTGGTCACCAGCACCGCGCCGACGACGCCGATCACGAGCCCGAGCACGCCGCCGATCAGGCCGGTGATCAGCGACTCGTAGCGGATCATCTGGCGGATCTGCCGTCGCGAGGCGCCGATCGCGCGCAGCATCCCGAGCTCGCTGCGTGCGCTCGTAGATGGAGAGGATCAGCGTGTTGACGATCCCGAACAGCGACACGATCACCGACAGCGCCAGCAGCACGTACACGAGCAGTAGGAACTGGTTGACTTTTTCGCTTTGTTCGTGGGTGTACTCGGCCTCCGTCTGCGCGTGCGCCTGCGGGAAGCTGCGGCGTAGCAGCGCGTCGATCGAGCGGCGCGTCGCGGTGGCGTTCGCGCCGGGGACGTAGGAGACGAAGTCCACCCCGTCTTCGCGCTGACCGAACGCGGCGCGCGCCAGCGAGCGCGAAATCGTGAGGTTGGCGAACAGCCCCAGCACTTCTTCCTTGACGATCCCCAGCACCGTCAGCGTCACCACGCGCCCGGACGGCGTCAGCACCGCCAGGCGCCCGCCGACGTGCAGTTTGTACGCGGTCGCGAACTTCTTCTTGATGACCGTGCCATCTTGCTCCGAGCGCGTCGAGCGTCGCCGCGCGAGCCGTGTTCCCATTCGACCCTGTACATCCGCGAGAACGCCTGCGGTTCGAGCGCGGTGACGGGGCTCTTTTCGGCGATCACCGGCGCCCCCGCCGCTGAGAGGTTGCGCACCCTGCCCTGCGTGAACGCGATCGCCGTGACAGCGCCGACGCCTTCGACACGCCTGATCGCCGGTGCGACCGCCGCGGGGATGCCGCCTTCGGTGCCCTGCGTGTTGTCGATGATCAGACTGCCGGCGAACGAGCGGCTGACCGCCTGGTCGATCGTCGCCTTGGTGCCGGCGGCGAGCACCGAGATGAAGGCCACGAGCCCGAGCCCGACGGTGAGAGCGAGCGCGGTCACGAGCGTGCGTCCGGGCTGGCGCACCGAGTTCTCGCGCGCCAGGCGCCCGGTGATGCCGCGCCAGCTCACGATCAGGCCCAGCGCGTCCGGCCGAGCGCGAGGATCGACGCGGTGCCCGGATCTCCGGCTCGCCCGCGCGCCAGACGCACCAGCATGAACGTGACGTAGCCCGCGAATCACCACGAACGCGACCGGCGCCACGCGCCTTGCCGAGCACCACGGCGAGCAGCACGAGCACCGCCGCCACGATCCCGACGCGGCGCAGCACGACGCCCGTCGGTCAGCTCTCGCGGCGGGATCGAGACGCCCTCGCGCATCGCCGCGATCGGCGGCACGCGCGTGGCGCGCAGCGCCGGCAGAAGCCCGGCGAGCACGGTGACGGCGATGCCCACGACCAGCGAGACGATCACGGTGCGCGCCTCGAGCACCGTGCCGTTGTCCGGCAGGTCGGCGCCGAAGGCCTTGAACAGCCCGTCGAGCGCCGGCGCCAGGCCGACGCCCGCGAACAGGCCGAGCACGGCCCCGCCGACGCCCAGCATCAGGCCTTCCTGCACGACCGAGCGCATGATCTGCGCCGCGCGAGGCGCCGAGCGTGCGCAGCAGGCCGAACTCGCGCGTGCGCTGGGCGACGGTGATCGAGAAGGTGTTGAAGATGATGAACGCGCCGACCACCAGCGCGACGTAGGCGAACACCAGCAGGAAGGTGCGCAGGAAGCCGAGCCTTTCTTCCAGTTCGGAGGTCTGGTTGGCGGCTTCCTGGGCGCCGGTGCGCACGATCACGCGTGGCCGGCAGCGCCGCGCGGACGCGCGCAGCCAGCTGTTCCGGCGAGCCACGCCCGGGCTCGGCGGCGACGTTGATGCTGTCGTAGCTCCCCGGTTCGCCCGCGACGTACTGGGCCTGCTGCGGTTCGACGAGCGCGACGCTCGCGCCGCCGAACGATTCGCTGCCCGCGAAGCTGGGCGATGCCGACGATCGTGTACATGCCGCGCCGGGGCGCTGCCCGCGATCACGATCTGCTGGCCGAGCCTCAGGTGGTCGCGCTCGGCGGTCGCCTGGTCGATCGCGACCTCGCCCGCGGCCGCTCGGCAGATGCGCCCTGCACCGCGGTGAAGGACTCGAAGCGCGGCGGCTGCGCGGCGCTCGACGAGCCGCGGCGTGCGCCGCCGCTGCTGAGCCGTTTGCCGCTCGTGTCAGCAGCGCCGCCGCGCGTGGAGACGGCCGCCCGAGGCCGCCGCCACGCCGGGCACCGCACGCACCCGGGCGAGCATCGCTTCGTTCAGCGGCGAGGCCTCCGAGCCGCTCCCGCGGCCGAGGGCTTCCTTCTGGGTGACGACCACCGCCTTGCCCTTGTAGGCGGTGCGCGAAGACTTCCGCGAAGGCGACTGTTGATCGTGTCGGTGAGGATGTAGGTGCCGGCCATCAGCGCCACGCCGAGCGCGATCGCGATGCCCGTCAGCAGCACCCGCACCTTGCGCTGAGCGAAGCCGCGCAGCACAGAGCTTGCCGCATCAGCCCACGGACTTCATCAGGTCCAGCGCCTGCTCTGCCGTGACGGCGTCGCCGTCGTGGACGATCCGCCCGTCCGCCAGCAGCAGCAGCCGGTCGGCGAACGACGCCGCGTGGGCGTCGTGGGTGACCATCACGACCGTCTGGCCGAAGTCGTCGACGGCGTGGCGCAGCAGCGCCAGCACGTCGCCCGAGGCTTTCGAGTCGAGGTTGCCGGACGGCTCGTCCGCGAACACCACCGCCGGGCGCGAGATCAGCGCCCGCGCGACCGCCACGCGCTGCTGCTGGCCGCCGGAGAGCTCCGCCGGCCGGTGGCTGAGCCGGTCGCGGATGCCGACGGTGTCGATCAGCCGGTCGAACCACTCGCGGTCGACGCTCGCGCCCGGCGATCGACAGCGGCAGCAGGATGTTCTCCTCGGCGTTGAGCACCGGCAGCAGGTTGAAGGTCTGGAAGATGAAGCCGACGCGGTCGCGGCGCAGCTGCGTCAGCGCGCGGTCGTCGAGCTGCGTCGAGCTCGACGCCGGCGATGCTGACCGTCCCCGACGTCGGCCGGTCGAGGCCCGCGAGGAGGTGCATGAGCGTCGACTTGCCCGAGCCCGACGGGCCCATGATCGCGGCGAAGCGGCCCGCGGGGAAGTCGACGCTCACGCCCGCGAGCGCGTCCACGGCAGCTTCGCCCTCGCCGTAGCGGCGGCGCAGATCACGCGCTTCGACGATCTGTCCGGCGGCCGTCTTCGGCGGCTGAGATGTCCACTGCCGGGGAGTTTAGGAGGATGCCCGCCGCGCGGTTGCAGGGGCACTCCGGCGCGCGGCTGGGACGTCCGAGACACGCCCTAGCATCGTCCGCCCCGATGCACCAGACCAGCCCCGAAGTCTTCCTGCTCGCCCGCCCGTCGATCGACCTCGACGGGATGCGCGGCTACCTGCGCGACGTCGGCGGGGAGTCGTGGCTCGAGCGCCGGCTGGGCGAGGTCGACGGGCGGGACCCAACGGCGGCGAGCTGATCGTCGAGTTCGGCGGGCGCGCCTGCTACCGCAGCTGGGAGCCCGGGCTCAACCCCAACGTGACGCGCGTGCGCACCGACCAGCGCGAGTACTTCGCCAACATCCTGCGCTCGGCGCCACGGCAGCGTGCTCGAGCACGCCAACTACTCGCTTCGCAATAAGAAACGTCAGTCGTGTCTTTACTCATGAGCTTGTTCGTCATCGCGCCGGCTCCGCGTTCAGCCAGGAGAGCCTGCGCTACGTGCGCCTGACCGACATCGGCTTCCGCGTCCCCCCCGCGCTCGAGCCCGTGCGCGAGCAGGTCCTCTCGATCGTCGAGCAGCTCGAGGAGTTCCAGGTCAGCGCCGCCAAGGAGCTGGGAATCGACGAGGAGGGCGTGCCCTTCCACGTCAAGAAGGAGGTCACCTCCGCGCTGCGCCGGCTCGCCCCGATCGGCCTGAGCACGGACATCCTGTGGACGGCCAACGCGCGCACGCTGCGCCACGTGATCGAGATGCGCACGGCGGAGGGCGCCGAGGAGGAGCTGCGCCTCGTGTTCGACAAGATCGCCCGGCTGATGCAGACCGAGGCGCCAGGGCTGTTCCAGGACTTCAGCCGTCAGGACGACGGGTCCTGGATTCCCGAATATCGCAAGGTCTGAGCAAGACCCGACCAGGGAGTCGCTGGTCAAGCGAGGCAGGGACGCAGTGAGCGTGACGTGCCGTGGCACGCGAGCGAGCGAGGACGCAGCATCGCGCCGGCCAGCGGCTTCCTGGTCACGCGTCCATCGTGCGCGTGCGCCATGCGCCGAGCGCGCAGAAGACGACGATCCAGACGAGCGACACGATCACGGCTGTGGCCGTCGACATCGTCACGGTCGCCCCGCCGCGCGGGCCGTGGCCGTCGTTGAGGCTGATCGGGCTGAAGTGGGCGACCGCCTGGCTGAGGATCAGCTTGCGCGAGCTGCCGAGCGATTCGATGTTTTCGAGGATGCGGCTCGCTATCAGCTGCCAGCCGATGAGCACCGTCAGCGCCGCCGGCCGTGAGCCCACGAGCGAGGAGAAGCCGACGGCCACCACGCATACGATGCCGGTGGAGAACAGCGTGAACAGCAGGCCGTTGACCACCAGGGCGCCGCCCGGCGTGGGCGCCCCCGAGGCCAGCGCGTATGTGCCGATGAGCGTCAGCCCGAAGCCCGCCAGCGCCACCAGCCAGCAAAGGGCGACGGCCGCCGGGACGCGCGTGGCGAACAGCGCCAGGCGCGAGCGGCCGGTCACGACGAGGTCGCGGAAGACGCCCGCGGCGAGATCGCCAGCGCCTCCGTCGGTGCCGATCATGATCGCGACGAGCGGCCCGAAGAAGAACGCGAGCACCCGCAGCGCGTCGGTGTAGCCGCCGATGCCGCCGGCCGGAGCGTGTTCGGCCGGGCTCGAGGAGTGCTGTGCGGCCCTGACGATGAAGAATATGAGCAGCGGCGCCACCGCGAGCACCAGCGCCCAGATCAGCGTGCTGCGCTTCTTGCGCAGCTTCAGGAAGTCCGCTCCGACCATCCTGATGGCGATCGTCGGATTCATGCCCTCACCTCCTCCGGCACGAGGTGGGAGTCGAGCCTGGAGGTGACCTGCAGGAATCGCTGCTCGAGGCTGTGGCGCACGGGCTCAAGACGCGCGACGCCCACCCCCGACCCCACGAGCTCGGCGTTCAGCTGTGCGGCGCTCTGCAGGTCCCCGGCCAGCACCACGCGGATGCCCTCGTCGTCCGGCCGGGCCTCGACCACCAGCTCGCTCGCGCGGAGCACGGCGAGCGCTCGATCGGGGTCGTCGACGCCGACGATCAGCTCGTGGCGCGCGCTGCCGCCCGCGGCCAGGTCGGCGATCGCGCCCTGCGTGACGATCTTGCCACGGTCGACGATCGCCGCCGCGTCGCACGTCTTTTCGACCTCGTCGAGCAGGTGCGAGGAGACGAACACCGTGCGCCCCTCCTGCTCGACCATCGCGCGGATCATTTCGCGGAACTCCTGAATCCCGCCCGGATCGAGCCCGTTGGTCGGCTCGTCGAGGATCAGCAGCAGCGGATCGGCCAGCAGGCAGCGCGCGACGCCGAGCCGCTGGCGCATGCCCATCGAGTAGCTCTTGACCTTCTCGCCCGCTCGCTCGGCCAGGCCGACGCGCGCGAGCGCCGGCTCGATCCGCTCCCACGTCTCCGGTCCGCGCACCGCGGAGACGATGCGCAGGTTCTCGCGCCCGCTCAGGTGCATGTGGAAGCGCGGCTCCTCGACGATCGCCCCCACCCGCTCCAACGCCTGCGCCCGCTCGGCGGGCACGGGGTGACCCAGGATGTGCATCGTCCCGGCGGTCGCGTGCGTGAGGCCCAGCAGCGTGCGGATGATCGTCGTCTTGCCGGCGCCGTTGGGGCCGAGGAAGCCGAACGCGCAGCCGCGCGGCACCTGCAGGTCGATGCCGTCGAGCGCCGTGCGCTCGCCGAAGCGCTTGGTCAGGCCCCTGGTTTCGATCGCCGGCTCAGACATCCCGCAGCAGCCTGTCAGAGCCGCATAAAGATCGCATGAGAAATGAAACGCGCGACCCCGCGAGCGGCCGCAGGCCGCCCATAAAAACGAATCGCACGCGACGTCCAGCCGCGCGCTCAGGCCTCCTCGGCCTGCATCTGCTTGACCTGCTCCGCGAGCGCGCCCATCACCGCCGGGTCGCGCAGCGTCGTCACGTCGCCCAGCGCGCGGCCCTCGGCGATGTCGCGCAGCAGCCGGCGCATGATCTTGCCCGAGCGGGTCTTCGGCAGGTCGTCCGCCCAGATGATGCGCTTGGGACGGGCGAACTTGCCGATGCGCTCGGCGACCGTGTCGCGGATGCCCTCGACCGTGCGCTCGTCGCCCTCGAGGTGTCCCTGCAGCGTCACGAACGCGACGATCGCCTGCCCGGTGTCCTCGTCGTGCTGGCCGATCACGGCCGCCTCCGCGACGTCCGGGTGGGCCACGATCGCCGACTCGACCTCGGCGGTCGACAGGCGATGGCCGGAGACGTTGACCACGTCGTCGATGCGCCCGATCACCCAGAAGTAGCCGTCGCGGTCGCGCGCGGGCGGCGTCGCCGACGAGGTAGGTCTCGCGCCCGAAGCGCTCGAAGTAGGCCGCGACGAAGCGCTCTGGCTCCTTGTAGAGAGTGCGCAGCATCGACGGCCACGGATGGGTGAGCACGAGCAGCCCCTGCCCTTCCTCGACGGGCTCGCCGGTGGACTCGCCGAGCACCAGCGCTGACACGCCCGGGAACGGCTGCGTGGCCGATCCGGGCTTGGTGGCCGTGATCCCCGGCAGCGGCGTGATCATGATCGCGCCCGGTCTCCGTCTGCCACCAGGTGTCGACGATCGGACAGCGCTCGCCGCCGATCACCTTGTGGTACCACAGCCACGCCTTCGGGTTGATCGGCTCGCCCACGGAGCCGAGCAGGCGCAGGCTGGACAGGTCGTGCTTGTTCGGGCCACTGCGCGCCCCACTTGATGCACGCGCGGATCGCGGTCGGCGCGCAGTAGAGGATGCTCACCCGGTAGCGCTCGACGATCTCCCACCAGATCCCCTTGTGGGGATAGTCCGGCGCGCCCTCCCACATCACCGAGGTGGCGCCGTTGCACAGCGGCCCGTAGACGATGTAGGAGTGCCCGGTCACCCAGCCGACGTCGGCCGCGCACCAGTACACGTCGGACTCCGGCGTCAGGTCGAACACGTAGCGGTGCGTCGCCGAGACCCCCGTCAGGTAGCCGCCGGTCGTGTGCAGGATCCCCTTCGGCTTGGCGGTCGAGCCAGACGTGTAGAGGATGTACAGCGGGTGCTCCGCGTCCAGCGGCTCGGCCGGGCACTCGGCGTCGGCGGCCGCGAGGATCTCGTCGTAGAAGAAGTCGCGCCCCTCCTTCATCTGGCACGGGCGTCCCCTTGCTCCTGACGACGACGATCGTTCTCGAGGCTCGCCAGGTCGTGCATGTGCTCGTCCACGCGATCCTTGACCGCCGCCGTCCTGCCCTTGCGCGCGGCGCCGTCGACGGTGATCAGCAGCCTTCGCCTCGGAGAACTCCATGCGCTCGCGCACCGCCTCCGCGGAGAAGCCGCCGAAGACGACGTTGTGCGGGGCGCCGATGCGCGCGCACGCGAGCATCGCGACCACGACCTCGGGGATCATCGGCAGGTAGATCCCGACCACGTCGCCCTTGCGCACCCCCAGGCCCTTCAGCGCGTTCGCGAACCGCTGCACCTCTGCGAGCAGGTGCGCGTAGGTGATCGTCGCGCTCGCTGCCGTCCTCGCCGCGCCAGTGGAACGCGACGCGCTCGCCCCGCCCTGCGAGCACGTGGCGGTCCAGGCAGTTGAACGACACGTTCAGCTTGCCGCCGATGAACCACCTGTAGAACGGGGGCTCGTCGTCGTCGAGGACCCGCGTCCACGGCTGGAACCAGTCCAGCTGCGCCGCCTGCTCCGCCCACCACGCCTGCGGGTCGGCACCGGCGCGCTCGTAGACGCTCGCGTCGTTCAGCAGCGCGCGCTCGCGAAACTCCGCGGGCGGCTCGAAGCGCTCGACCTCGAGCAGCGCCGCCAGCTCCGCGTCGAGCGCGGCGCCCGCGTCCGCGTCCGACACGCCCCCCATCAGCCCCGTCCGCTCCGCTTGCGCCGGCGCTTGCGCGAGGAGCCGCCGCCGGCGGGCAGCACCGGGGCGGGCGTCGCCCCGGCGCCGGCCGCCACGGCCGCCGGCTGTCCGTTGCCCGCCCGCGCTTCGGCGCGCAGCTGCGCCTGCGAGGGCCATGGCCGCGGCTCCCCCGCCGCCCATGCCGGCGGCTCCTCCCTCGGCCATTTGCCGAAGAACAGCACGCCCATCATCACCAGCCAGAAGGCGGGCACGATCTGCAGCTCGGCGCCGCCGATTGGCAGGAAGATGAGCAGGCCCGTGAACATGCCCACGAAGGCCATCCAGCGAGGGAGCAAACCGACGCGCAGTGCGTTGATCATCGTCGCGATCATGCCTGCGGCGAGCGCGAGCCCCGCCAGCAGGGCGACGTAGTCGGCGACCTCGTTGGCCGTGCCCTTGGTCAGCGCCTGTTCGACAGCGTGGTTGGAGAAGTCGTGACCGACCGCGAAGTTGTGCGTCTCGATCGCGCTGGCGACCTGATGGCCGACGCTGACAACCGCCACGGCGATGCCACCGCCTAGCACCAGCGGGTAAGCCGCCGACCACGTCTGCGGACGCCGGAAGCGCGTCGCGTACAGCAGCAGCAGCAGAACGAGCGTCAGCACGCCGATCGCCACGGCCGCGATCGCGCTGCCGGCGACCAGCGCGAACGCGTGATGGCTGATGAATTTCACCTCCGCCGTGCGCGGGCTGACGGCCGGGTTGGCGACGCCGGAGAGCGCCGGCGCGAGTCCCTGCAGCAGGCCGACCGTCGGCGCTCCGTTGAGCGTGCTGGAGATGATGATCGCGCTCAGCAGGTACAGGAACCCGCCCGCGAACGCCGGCACGGCGAGCCGGCTGCGGCGCTCGGCCTCGCGTGCCACCTGCTCGCGAATCTCCCCTGTGCTCGGCATGAGCAGGTCAGTCTATGATGCGAGCATGGAAAGCGGCGGCCTCGGAGACCTGTTCGGCGACCCCGAGGAGCTGCAGCGCCGGCTCGCCGAGTTCGCCGAGCAGATGCAGGGCAACCAGCGGCTGGTGTGGGCCGACAACGCGATCAAGCTCGCCGTCGACATGACCGTCGCCGCCGTCGGCAGGATCAACGTGCAGGGCAACGCCGAGGCCCAGGCCGAGCAGATACGCACCGTCATCGCGCGCGTGTTCCCCGAGGCCGTCGCGCTCGTGCGCGAGGCCCGCGAGGGGCTTCAGTAGTCGAGCCGGCGCGCAGCGCCGTCATCGACGGACTTCCAATCATCGACAGCCGGCGCGCAGCGCCGTCATCGACGGATCTCAATAAACCCCGGCCCGCTCCGCTTCCCGCTCGGCCTCGCGTGAGGCCCGTCCGGCGTAGAGCACCTCTTTGAAGGAGCGGAAGCGGAAGATGAGCACGACGGCGCCGAGCCCGACGAGCGCTGTGAACACCGCGATCGCCAGCTGCTGGCCGACCGAGTATGCGGCCACC
>CAVWMU010000007.1:0-237600 GCA_963756205.1 uncultured Solirubrobacteraceae bacterium | reverse complement strand
CCACGACCCATCGGGCGCTGTAATCCCAAGGGCCCGGCATGACCCTTCGGCAACCGTCGAACAACCCGCCAATTGCCTCGCAAACCGACAATCAGGGGGCCTTCCGCCTGGCCGCTCCAGCCGCTGGCGCCTACGAACTCGAGGTTCAAGCCGCCGGATTCGTTCCCTACAAACAGCAAATCTTGCTCTCAGTCGCTTGGCCCGTCGCCCAGTCCGACGTGACGCTGATCGTCGCCGGCGGCGACCAGACGGTGGAAGTGATCGCCAACGAATTGACCGCTGAGACGACGAGCACCCAGCTCGGCGAGTCGCTGGGCGCCTAAAAGATCGAGGATGTACCGCTGAACGGCCGCAGCTTCACCGATCTGATGGCCGTCCAGCCGGGAATCGTGCCGGAGAACACGGCTCAGCCCGGCGCAGACGAGCGCGATGCGCAACACCGGATTCACGCCGATCCGTGCGTCACCGCTCGGCGCCGAAGGTTTCGCGGCTAAATGCCCGCTCGATGTGTTCGCCTTGGGGCGTGAGCTGCCAGGCGTTCGCGGCGCCCTCGGCCTGACCGGCGCCTGTGTTCTGGATCAGCCCGAGGCGCGCGAGGCGTGCGAGCAGCCTAGAGATCTGGCCCTGGTCGGTGACCCCCGCGCCCTCGCTTACCTGGATGTTGCTTGACCCGGGTCGGGCGGCAATCGTGCCCAGCACGCTCATGGTGCGGTAGGTCAGGCGCATGGACAGGCCCTCCAGCGGGTTGGATGTGCCGTTGCGGCTGCCCGCCGCGGGCGGGGCGGGGACGGCCCGGGTGAGCTCTATGCGTGCCGCGCCGCCGCCGAGATAGGGAAGCACGAGGAAGCCCATCAAGGGGTTGAGCAGCTCGATGAGCGCTCCCGGATCTGGCTCCAGCAGCCGCGAATGGATCACGCCGAGCGCCCCGGCGACCACGCCCTCCGCGGTCAGCGGCGGCGGCTGGCGGCGCGCAGCGCCGCGGCCCTGATCGAGGATGCGGGCGAGCTGATCGAGTAGCTCGCTGCGACGGGCGAGCGTCGCGGGACCCGCCGCCGAGGACTGCACGACACACAGCCGTGCGAGCCTTGGCTGCTCGTCGAAGAACGCCAGCAACGCAAACAGGCCCGCACGTACCCGGTCCACCCATCGGTCGTGTGTCTCGTAAGCCGCGCCCGCCCGGCCGGCCGCGACTGCCACGGCCTCTTCGAACGCGGCCAGCAGACAGTCGCTGCGACCGTCGAAGAGCTCATAGAACGTCCGTCTGGAGACCCCGGCCGAGCCGACGATGCCGCGATCGTCGCGCCCTGCGGGCCGTGCTCGCAGGAGACGTGGACGATCGCGGCGAGGATTCGTATCCGCTGAGCCTCGCTCACATGCTCCCCTCCCGAGCGATCCGGTCGCCTGGGTGCCGGCAGCGCGGGCGCAATTGCGTCTCGCGCGCGCAGCTCCCGCTCAAACGGCGTCATCGCAGCGCCCGCGCCGACGGCACCCCTGCGGGCGTGAAGCGTTTGTAGGAATGCTGGGTCTTCACGGGCGCCGTGGCGGGATGCGGCCACGGCGCCCGCGGAGACCCGGTGCCGGACCGGGGTCCATGCAACCGGGCTTCTGCGAGCGCCACCCGAGAGAGGGTATGTTGAGTGGCACTCGCAGAAGCTCGCCGCGGCAGATGCGGGAGGCGCCTAGACATTTAGATGGACGCTCGCGGTCTGTGCCTTCACCGGCGCGGGGGACCACTTGAGAATCGCAAGGCTTGCGTTCAGCCGTCCATGGCCGGCCCTCAGCAGCGCACGCCCGGCCGCATCAAGCTTGACTTTGACGATTCGGGTCTTGCCGGGCGAGATGGAGAAGCTGGCGGCCGCGATCGAACTTGTCTTGGATCGCTTGCTGCTGGTTTTCCTCTTGACGGTGAGCGTCAGCTTGCCGACGCATTTGCCGCTACCCGTGCCCCTGAGCTTGAGTGCCGCCCAGCTGTGGCCCTGCACCGTGATGCGCCTGCTCACCAGCGACACTTTGCAGGTCGCTGGCGTGGTGGCCGAGAGCGCTCGGAAGCCCAGCACACCGCCGCTGGCGGTCGCGACGGTGGATTCGCCATTGCCGCTCACAAAGACTTCCATTGGGGTGGGCTCCGGTTCGGGTTCGGCTCGCGTCGACGCTAGGAACTTGAAGTGGTCGCTCGCCGCTGTGCTGCTCGTGCCGGCTGGCGTCGTGACGGTCACATCGACCGTTCCCGCCGGCTCGGCCGGGGAGACGGCGGTGATCGAGTCCGCCGAGTTCACCGTGAAGCTCACGGCGCTCACCGCGCCGAAGTCGACGGCCGTGGCAGCGGTGAAGTCGGCCCCGCTGATGCTCACCGTGGTGGCGCCTCCCGCCGGGCCGCTGGCGGGTGCCACCTTCGTCACTGTGGGCGTGAGCGTCGGCGCGGGCTCGCTCACAAACGCCCACGCGGCCCCAGCTCTGGTGTTCTCGCTGGGTGCACCGATCAGCACTGTGTCACCGTCGGCGGACAGCGCTACGCTCGCGCCGAACGAGCCTTTGGCGCTCTCTTCGGCGCCCGCGAGCGCTTCGGGCTGCTGCGTCCAGGTCGCGCCGGAGCGGGTGAAAACCCATGCCGTCGCGAGATGGCTGTCCCCACGCGGCCCGCCGACCAGCGCGGTGCTCCCATCGCCGGACAGCGCGACGCTGTAGCCGAAACGCCTCGCATCGCTCTCTTCGCCGCTCGTGAGCTTGGGACCCTGCTGTGCCCATTTCGAGCCCGAGCGGGTGAACGCCCACGCCGCCCCGGCATCTTCGCTGTCGCTGCGACCACCGATCAGCGCGGTGTCGCCTTCGCCAGACAGCGCCACGCTGTAGCCGAAACGCCCTTCGCCGAGCTCTTCGCCACCCGTGAGCTTCGCACCCTGCTGGGTCCATTCCGTGCCCGTGCGGGTGAACACCCATGCGGCGCCGAGGTGACCCGTGTCGCCGGGGCCGCCGATCAGCGCGGTGTCCCCATCGGAGGACAGCGCGACACTCGCACCGAAACGGCCTTCGCCGCTCTCTTCGCCGCCAGCGAGCTTTGGGCCCTGCTGGGTCCAGGTTGTGCCCGAGCGGGTGAACACCCAAGCGGCCCCGCGGGCAGCTCTGTCGGCGCCGCCGCCGATCAGCGCGGTGTCGCCATCGGCGGACAGCGCCACGCTGCGCCCGAAGTGGCCTGCGCCACGCTCTTCGCCGCCTGTGAGCTCGCCGCCCTGCTGGGTCCAGGTCGAGCCCGAGCGCGTGAACACCCACGCCGCGCCCTGGTGGTCGTCGGCGCGGGGGCCGCCGATCACCGCGGTGTTCCCGTCGGCGGACAGCGCGACGCTGCGCCCGAAGGCGCATCCGCCGGGTTCTTCGCCCGTTTCTTCAGCGCATTCTTCTTCGCCAGCTTCAACGCCGGGTTCGTTTCCGGTCAGCTTCGGCCCCTGCTGGGTCCACGTCGAGCCAGAGCGCGTGAACACCCAGGCCGCCCCGGCGAAGCCCTGATCGCGGGGCGCTCCGATCAGCGCGGTGTCACCGTCGGCGGACAGCGCCACGCTCGCGCCGAACCGGCCTTCGCCTTCCTCCCCGGCGCCCGTGAGCTTTTCGCCCTGCTGGATGAGCGGGTCAATGCGCAGCGGGTAACGCGCGCCCTTGGTGTCGATGCGCACCAGGATGTTCCCGCCGGCGAGCGCGAGGGAGCTGTGCAGGACGCGCCCGGTGGCATCGGTGGCAATGAGCTCGCCGTAGCGAAGCGAGCGCGCTCCGGCGTGGCTCAGGGTGATGCTGTGCCCGCCGGTGGACAGCGAGGCGCGCGCGTCCCCCGAGAGCGCCATCGACAGCGTCAACGGCCCGGCGCGTTGGGCGGATGGCGCGCGCGGGATCGTAAAGCCCTGCTCGAGACCCAGAGGGCCGTTGAGGAACCACTCGCTCAGATCCGGATACGAGTAGCTCACGCGATTGGCGCTCACGCTCGGACTGGCAGCGCGAACGGCCTTGAGCGAGGCCCCGTAGCGAACCGCGCGCAGGCTCAAAGCGAGCCCGAGCGCACCCGAGCTCAGCTGCAGGCCGGAACGGTCAAAACCCGCGCTGAGGCGCTGCGTCGGGTTCAACGCGTGAAACGCACCGTTCCAGGCGCTCACGCGGTAGGCCGGGCTGTCGGCACCCAGCGCGCCAGAGATCGCAGCCTGCGTCGCGGAGGGCAGACTCGAGAGTCCCTGCTCGGGCGGCGGGGCCGGGCGCACGACTCCCAGCGTCGAGGGGTGCCCGCCGGCTAGTCCCAGCCACACGGCGCCCGCCACCGCCATCGAGCAGAGCGCTCCCAGCAGCGTCAGGCGCCCAGGGACAACAGCGGTCCTTGCAAGCAACGACATCCGCTCACCGCCCGCCCGGAGCGGGCCGGCGTCTGATCGCGGCCTCGAGCCGCCTGCCGCTCGGGGTCAGCCGCCACGCATTCGCTGTGCCCATGGACCGTCCCGGCGCGGTGTTCTCGACCAGCCCGAGCTGGGCCAGGCGGGCGAGGAGCTTTGAGATCTGGCCCTGGTCTTTGATTCCGGCCCCTACGCTGATCTCGAAATTGCTGCTTGCGGGCGCAGCGGCGATGGCCGCCAGCACCCTCGCGGTGCGGTAGGGGACACGCGTCCCTTGGTCCTTCACTGGATCCTCTCGGCACCGGACGGCCGCTTGGCGAGGATGGGCGGCGTTCCTCGCAGCTCCTCGGCCGCGGCTGCCGGACCGGGGTAGCTCGGTGCACCTCCAACGGGCCGATCACTCTCGTGGGCCGCCTCCCGCGGCTCGCATACGCTTCTCTGGGGGCCGCTATGCATTCGAACACCAATTCCGTTATGGGGCATCCGCTGGCCGCAGGCCGGCTCGTCTCTCTACCCGCTCCTCGCCCCGGTCTCCAGTAGCGCATACCTCAGCGTCAGGACGAAACGCTAGCTTCGGTGACGCAGGCTGTCAAGCTGGATACGCAAAAGGACCTTTACGCCGGAAAGCCGGGCGCTATTCCTAACAATGGGAATTACTCCAAGGCTTGTACGTAGCCGACGCCTGAGCAGCAGTCAGGAGGCCCGCCAGTTGGGCCGCGAAGGCGGGAGCGTGCTCTGCGCTGCGGAGCGGGACCCCGCGGCGCGGCCTGGTGCCGGCGCTAGTGGCGCTGTCTGCCAGGACACCCCACGGCTGCTCGCGCGGTGGTGTCGGTTCCGTCGAGGAAGCTGAGGTTCGTGGCGAAGCGGAACCCGCCGCGTGGACAGCTGCGTGGCAGGTCGATCCCACGGGGCTTGTAGGCGATCGTGCGGCCGTGGGCATGTTCGTAGTAGGTGAGGTTTCCGCCGATCTTGATGTCCAGTTTCGTCAGCGACACGTCGGGGCCGCCCGGGGGGCCGGGCACGGGCGGCACCGTGACCTGCAGTTCCCCGGCGTGGATCACTGCCGGCATCACGATCGTGGCGATCACCGGCCATTCGCCTGTGGCCGCGACGAGCACGTGCAGGTAGCCGTCGGGGGATGGTCCGGCGACGAGCGCGAGCCCAACGTCCTCTGTGAAGGTTTCATCGCCGACCGCGAACGCGACGGTCGCGGTCCCGCCGCCCATCCGCGAGTCCGGCGGGCACCCCGACGGTCCTTCGGCTTCGAGCACCAGCGGGGAGCAGGCGGCGAGACCGAGCTCGCTTGTGACGAGACCTAGATCGGCGGGGAAGCGGAAGTCGATCGCAGCCAACGGGGGCGGTGGATCCCCTGCGGCTGAGGGCAGCGCCAGGCGCAGCGAAAGCGTGGTGGGAGCGCCGAGCCGCTCTGGGTTCAACGCGACGGCCAAGCGCGCGGCTTGCCCCGCCGCCGGTGTAGCCGGGAGGCATGCCCCGAGCGCGAGCGAGGCTAGGATGAAGCCCCGGTAGCTCACCAGCCCCCTCCTTGTGCTACTGGTAGCGAAAGTTGCCGGTTGTCTGCACGGTGAGTGCGTAGCTTCGGCGGTTGAACACCCCATAGAGCTGCCCGCTGCCGTACGCGCCGCGGTAGCGGCCGCTGCCGCTCGTGAGAGACAACGAGCCATGGAAGCTCGGGGTCGTGCTTGTGGGGCTGCTGAGCCGGCCCGAGCCGTGGCCCGTGACGGTCCAGCCTGACCCGTAGATCGTGAACGTCGCGTAGACCATCGGTTCGCCGTTGTAGGTGAAGCGCACCTTGGCATAGCCGGGGAGGCTGCCGTGCATCTTGCCTTCGTCGAATATCTGTGATCCGCTGCTCTTGGTGAAGCCGAGGTGCCCTTCATCGCGCACGCTGATCGTGCCTGCGGCATGCGCCGCGTGGTGTGCCGCCTGGGCGGCCGCGCTTCCCGAGGCCACTGCGGCCGCTAGGACGAGCGCGGCGGCGGCTGTTGCTGCCCGCGACATGCTGCGGATCCTACCGTGCACCGGCGCGCGCCGGCGCAGGTTGCGGGCGTCCGCCGAAGCGTCTGCGCCGCTCATTGAACTCGGCGAGGCTGTCCTGGAAGGCGGCGCGGCTGAAGTCGGGCCAGAGCTCGTCTCGGAACACGAGCTCGGCATACGCGGCCTGCCACAGCAGGAAGTTGGACAGCCGGCGCTCGCAGCCGGTGCGGATGATCACGTCGGGATCGTGCATGTCCGGCGCGTAGAGCAGCGCCCGGAACTGCTCCTCGCCGCCGCCCTGATAGCGCGCGGCGGCGTCGAGGATCTCCGCGCGCCCGCCGTAGTTGATGGCGACGAACAGCGTGATCTGCGCGTTGCTCGCCGTGAGCTCTTCGGCCTGCCCCATCGCGGCCTGGAGCTCCCCGGGGAGCTCCTGGCGCCGGCCGATGAAGCGCATGCGCACCCCTTCGCCGTGGAGGCCCGGGGTCTCACGGGCGATGCGACGCGCCAGCAGCGCCAGCAGCCCGTCGACCTCGCTGGCGGGGCGTGTCCAGTTCTCGGTCGAGAACGAGTAGGCGGTCAGCTCGCAGACGCCGAGCTCGATCGCGTCCCGCAGGCGCGCTCGCAGCGTGTCGGCGGCGGCTTCGTGGCCGTCGCCTACGGACAGGCCACGGGCGTGCGCCCAGCGGCCGCTGCCGTCGCTGATGAGCGCCACGTACCTGGCGGGGTCCGCGCCCGACGAGTTGCCGTCGGGGGCTGCTAGGCGCTCGGCCATGGCTCACCGATCTGGGCCCGCGAAACCTCGAGGGCGCGTCGGCGCGCCCGCCTGAGGGTCCGCCACGCGTGCAGCACGCCCATGGCCGGGCTGGTCAGCGTCCAGAACTCTCGTCGCAGCCGCTGAAGCACGGGCGCCGCAAACGCGTTCTCGGCACCGGACGCGGTCGCGTAGTAGGCGAGGACCCCCGCGAGGATCATCGAGTGCTGTGTGCCGCGGGGGAGCCAGGCACACTCCTGCAGCGTGTGATGGACGAGTCCCGCAAGCGCATCGGCGAGCTCCGCAGTGTTCTCGTAAAGCGCCAGGTATCCGTGTGTGCCCACGTCGCGCTCGTGGTCGACGGTGGCGTCGAGCAGCGTGGCGAGCGCCGCGATCGACAGGTACACGCGCTCGAGCGCCTGCGCTTCCTCGGGGGTTGTGCGGCGTCGTGTGGCGGCGGCGATCAGCGCGTGCACGACGATCACCGAGCCGGCGGCGCCCGCGACGAACTCCCGCGCTGCGAGACCGCTGCCTGTGCGCTCCGCTGCGGCCCAGTCGAGCAGGCCCGGTATGGCCGTAGCCTCGCCTGCGCGCATGCGAGCCTGGGCGCCCACGCCGCGTTGCGCGCTGCGGGCCAGCGCAGCCCGGACCTCGGCGATCGCGGGCAGCTGTCGCAGCGCGAGCGCGGCGGCGGCGGCGAGCTGCAGCGCATAGGCGTCCTTGGCGCCCGTCACCTCGTCGTGCGCCGGGTCGGCGGTGAGCGCGGCTGTGTAGGGGGCGAACATGCGCCTCGCCTCGGCCTCGGTGGCGGCGGTCTCGCCGCGCCCGTCGAGGTAGTCGTAGAGCAGCTCGAGGGCGACGATCGCCTCGACGGCGCCAGGTCGGTGTCGAGGCGGCGCGGTGGTGGCGAGCATGGCGGCGGCCTCGGCGTTGAAGCCCTCGCCGTGCAGCTTCTCTAGGGCCAGCGCGCGCAGCGCGGGCTCGCTCGAGTTCTCCGCTGTGGTCTGCCAGCGGGTGAGCTGCTCGTGCACACGCGGTGAGACGGTCCTGTAGTAGCGGCTGCAGGCGAGGGCGAGCGCCCATGACTCGCGCATCTATTCGCCTTCCAGTGCGAGGGTAGGCGATACGCGGGAGGCGATCCAGCCGGGCGCCGCGGCGATCGCCAGCGAGCAGGCGAGCACGACGGCCAGGATCAGGATGGGGCGCAGGCTGAATGCGACCGGTGCGACCGGGAACCCGGTGACCGAGCGCAGGTATTCGTCGATGACCTGCTCGCCGTAGACGCCGGCGACGGCGCCGGTGAGGCAGCCGACGGCGAGGATCACGAGCGATTCGGTGATCAGGATGCGCCGTAGCCGGCTCGGTTTGACGCCGCTCAGGCGCAGGCTCGCAAGCGAGCCGCGGCGCTGCCAGATGCTCGAGCCGAGCGCCGCGGCCATCGCGAGGATCGCGGCGAGCACGAGCAGGGTGGCGATCTCCCCGAGACGGTCCAGGCCTTCTCCTGTCAGCGCGTCGATGCGTGCCTGCCGGGCGGCGGCGGTCGCGACTTCAAGCCCCGATGCGGGGCCGAGCGCGGCGCGCACCGCCCGCGCCGTGAGGGTGGGGTCCGCGCCGGGCGCGAGGGTGACCGCTAGTGCGGTGGGCACGGTCGTCTTCCAGTAGCGGCTGAAATCGGAGGTGCTCATAAACACGACGCCTGGGCTCCATGCCAGGTTGGTCGTGGTTGCGACCACCGGCAAGGCGATCTCACCGGAGGGTGTCGGCAGGGTGACGGTGTCTCCTACGCCGACGTGTAGGGCGTGCGCGAGCTGCTTTGAGATCGCGACAGCGCCGCCGCGTGCTAGCTCGCGCGTGACGGTGTCTGGGTTGCCCTGTTCAAGCTGGGTTGCGAGCACGTGACGGCTTGCGCCTGGGGGCCGGGCGATGATCCACACTCGCCGGCCGGCGAGTTCCATGAACCCGCCTTGGAAGCTCTGCACGCCAGCGACGCCGTGCACTCGCGCGATCCGCGCGGCGTACGCGTCGGGGGCGAAGTCGAGCGTGGCCTGGTTGTCGTCGGGGTTTGTGACCCACAGCGGCGCGTCCGCTGAGTAGCTATGCGCGAAACCGCCGATGCCGCTCAACAGGTCCTGGCGGGCGCCGCCGAGCGCGATGCTGCCGAAGATCGCGACCGCCCCGGTCGCGGCGAGCACCAGCGAGCGCAAGGCGGTGCCCTTCAGTGCGCCGACCGCGACGGCGAGCACGGTGAGCCCCTGGAAGCGTGCGGCGGCCCAGCGTGCGCCGCGCAGCACCCACGCGAACACGAGCGGAACGGCGAGCACGGTCGCCACGGCGAGCAGCGCGCTCGCCGCGAGCGCGACCGACGGCCATGCCGCGACGAGCAGCGCTCGCAGCACGATCAGTGCCACTGCCGTTGCGGCGAGGCGGACCTGCGTCCCGGGCGCAAGCGCGTTGCCGGGCACGCCGCCTTCGTGGTAGATGCCGCCGACCGTCTGCCCGCGCCTGAGGTCAAGCAGCGGCACGGCGCATGCGAGGCAGCTCGCGAGCACGCCACCGGCGAACGCGAGCAGCACCGGGGTAACGCCCACGACGGTGCCCGAGCCGAGCGTGAACGCCTCGGCGAGGTAGCCGGTGGACTGGTGCAGAGCCCCGACCGACAGCAGGTAGCCGAGCAGCACGCCGATCAGCGAGGCCAAGGCCCCGAGGCACAGCGCCTGGAAGAGCACCATCTGTGTGATCGCGGCGCGGCGCGTGCCGACGAGTCGCAGATCCGCGATCGCACGGCGGCGCTCGGGGACCGTGAGCATCATCGCGGTGAACGCGAACAGCAGCCCGATGACGGCGCTGACCGCGGCGAAGAACGCGCTCGCCTGGTTGCTGGGCGCGAGCGCCTGGCGTAGCAGTGTCACGTCCGCTTCGGCGGGCTCGACGGTGAGCCGGCCGTCCGCGATCTTTTGAAGGCCTCGACGGACGCTCGCCTCCTGGCCGGGCCGGGTTTGCACGAGGATCCGCGTGATCTGACCCGGGAGGCCCGTCAGACGCTGCATCTGGCGCAGCGGCATGACACCCACGAGCGCTTCGGAGAGCGCGCCGGCGGCTTCGTGTCCGAGCACCGCCGAGACGTTCAACGCGCTGAGACGCCCTCGCAGGCTGACGGTCACGCGGACAGGCAAGCGGGCCGTCGCGACCCCTAGGCGTTCGGCGGAGGCGCGGCTGAGGCCGATGTTTCCGGTGCTCAGCGCGCCGATCGGCAGCGTGTGTGCGAGCCCGTCGAGGACCGCGAGGCTGATCTCGGTGCCGGCGACGTCGATCGTCACGCGCCGGCCGTCCGAGCCGATGACGGTCGCGGTCCGCTCGAGGATCGGCGCGGCCTGCTTGACTCCTGGGATCTGTTCGACGCGCGCGAGCGTGCTTTCTGGGAAGCCTTCATCGCCGCGCGCGCGCAGCTGCAGGCTCGCCGGGCCGACGAGCGCGTGCACGACGTTGCGGGTCGACCCGGCGATGCTGCCCTCGGCGATCATCGCTGCGAGCACGAGCGCTACCGCGACGGCGACCCCGACGCCCGCGAGCAGCTCCTGCATGCCGTGCACGCGCAGCCGCCGCCGGTAGAAATAGAGGAGCGCGTAGGGGCGCATCAGCCTCATGTGCGGGTCGGCTCCCTCGTCGGGTCTGTCAGCAGCCGTCCGTCGCGCAGACGCAGGCGGCGGTCGGCGAGCGCGGCGGCCTCCTGGTCGTGCGTGACGAGCAGCACCGTCGCCTGCTGTTCGTGGGCGATATCGCGCAGCAGTGTGACGATCTGTCCGCTGCGGCGGCTGTCGAGGTTGCCGGTAGGCTCATCCGCGAGGATCAGCTCGGGCACACTCGCGAGCGCGCGGGCGATCGCGACGCGCTGGCGCTCCCCGCCGGAGAGCTGCTCGGGGGTGTACTCGAGGCGGTCGGCGAGGCCGACGCGCTCAAGCCACGGCTGCGCCTGGCGCTGGGCGGCGCGCATGCCGGTGCCGGCGAGCATGAGCTTCATCGCTGCGTTCTCCAGCGCAGAGACGCGGGGCATCAGGTGTGGGGCCTGGTAGATGAACCCGACGCGGCGCAGCAGGTGCTCAGAGCGCTCCTGCTCTCCTAGCGCAGTGACGTCTGCGCCGCGGTAGCGGATCGTGCCGCGGTCGGGGGCCAGAAGCCCCGCGATCAGCAGCAGCAGCGTCGTCTTACCGGAGCCGCTGGGGCCCTGCAGCGCGACCATTTCTCCCGCCCGCAGGCGCAGGCTGACACCGTCGACCGCTGGCACCTCCTCACCAGCGCCGCGGTAGTGCTTTACGACGCCCGCCAGCTCGAGCATGCTCACGCGGAGCGGCGCAGCGCCACGACGGGCGCGAGCGCCGGCGTGGCGGCACCTCGCAGCTCGCCGTCGTCAAGGGCGAGCGTGCGATCCGCACCGGAAAGCGCGGTTGGCTCGCCGGCGGAAGCGAGCACCGCAACCCCTGTATCCGCGATCGTGCGCAGCAACCTGAGGATCCCGTCGCGCGCCAGCAGCTCGACGCCCTTGATCGGCTCGTCGACGACAATGAGCGAGGGCTCGAGCACGAGCGCGCGTGCAAGCGCGACGCGTAGCGACTCGCTGCTGTCGAGCTCGGCCGGCGGGAACCCGGCGCACGCGTCGGCACCGGTGCGCTTTAGCGCCGCGGCGGCACGCGCGCGTGCGCGCGCCGGCCCCACACCCCGTGCGAGCAGCCCGGCCGCCACCTCCTCAAGCGCGCTGTCGCCCTGCAGCGAGATCGGCGGGTGCTGGCAGTAGCCGATCTCATCGCCTAGCACGCCGTCGCGGGATCGAGCGAGGTCTTGCCCCCGCAGGCGTACGACACCGTCGTCGGGGCGATCTAGCCCGGCTGCGATACGTAGCAGCGTGGAGCGCCCCGAGCGTCGCTGCCCCCAGACGACCGCGAGCTCCCCCGCCTCGAGCGTGAGCGAAACCTCGCGGAGCACTACGCGCTCGCGCCGTCCGCGGCGGTGGCGCTTGCTTACGCCTTCAAGCTCGAGCAGGCTCATAGCGGTCGCGTCCGCGCCGCGAGCGCCTTGAACTCTTGCCGGGCGTACTGCACCCACGCGAGCTTCGCCCCGACCGCTAGGCGCCCGTGCTCTGTGATCAGCCGGGCCGTCAGCTCGGGCGCGCTGTCTGGGTCATCGCGCGTGTTCGCCGGCAGGCTGCCGGCGAGCTCCAGGCAGCTTTCCTCGTAGCGGGCGAGGATCGCAAGGGCGGCCTTGGGGTTGCGCGTGAGCGTCGCGAGCTGGAGCACGAGCAGCCGTTGATGTTGGTGCTCCTCGGAGATCTGGCCGACGAGCCAGTCGTGGTATTCGGTGATCCCTTGCGGTGTTGCGCGATAATGGGGCTTGGGTTGGCGCTCGCTGTGTGTTCCCGCGAGCTCCTCGATGAGGCCTCTGCTCTTGAGCGTGGCGAGCGCGGTGTAGACGTGGGAGGCGCTCGAAAGCGTCAGGGTGTCGCGGTACTCGCGTTCGAAGCGCTGCCCGAGCTCATACGCGTAGCTCGGCCGGTCGATGACGAGCCCCATCAGCGCCCAGTTCACGAGCGAGCGCATCGGGGTCGGCTCCTGTGCTCTCGCAGTCCTCATCCTGACCGTTAGCGTATCCGACTTGACAGCGCCGCGGCTGCCCCAGAACCCTCCAAGACATAGAACTTTGTAGTCGTTGTGTTGTCGGGTGGGCCGCACACGGCGAGGATGCGCTCGTGCAGAGAGGGACCTTGACGCTGGCTGCGCGCCGGTGACGCTCGCCGCAGTACAACCACGGCGGCGCGGCGCTGCTCGCCAGCAGCGCCTACTCCGGCCCGCCCGCCCGGCCGCGCAGCATCCCGGCGACGGGTTGGGAGGCCCAAACGCGGTCCCGGTGCAGCGCATGCGAATCCTGCACGCGCTGGCGGAAATCGTCTGCGAGGAAGGAGTCGGGGCTGCGAGCGTGAGCCGCGTATGTGCGCTAGCCGGCGTCCCCGCCGGCACCTTTCGCGAGCTCTTTCACGGCCGCAGCGACTGCCTTGAGCACGCGTTCGATGAGACGGTCGAGCGTGCCCGCAGCCGCATGAGCGCCGCCGCCGGCCAGGCTGAGGGCCGGGTCGACCGGGTCCGGGTGGCGCTGTTCGCGCTGCTCGTGTTCCTCGAGGAGGAGCCGGAGCTCGCGAGGCTTTGCGTCGTGCAGTCGCTCGCTGGTGAGCCGGGCATGCTCGCACGCAGCGGCCGCGTGCTGAAGGAGCTCGCCGAGGCGCTCGAGCGCGATCCGACGGGAGGCCGTCCGACGCCCGAGCCGCCGAGCCTCGCGGCAGAGACCGCCGTCGCCGCGGTCGCGACGATCGTCCAGGCCCGGCTGCTCGCCCGCGGCGGCGGGCCGTTGCGCGGCATGCTTGACAGGTTGATGGGAGTGATCATGCTCGCCTACCTCGCCCGCGCGGCGCCGCGTCGAGAGCCTGCGCGGGCGCCACTCGAGCGCGCTCCGAGCGACGGCGGCGCGCGACGTGTTGAGGGAGGTTGGAATGCGAGCCACCTATCGCACTCGTCGTGTGCTGGATGTGATCGCGCAGCACCCTCGCGCCAGCAACCGACTGATCGCCGTCAAGGCTGGTGTGCGCGACCAAGGGCAGATCTCGCGGCTGCTTGCTCGGCTGTATCGCCTGCAGCTGATCGCCGCCGCGCCGAAGGCGAGCGGGGGCCGCGCGAGCAACGCGTGGCTTCTAACGCCGAAGGGCGATAACGTGCGGCGCGCCCTCAAGAGCTCGTCGTTGCGCAGCCGCTGCACAGTCCCGCCGCCCGCCACGCCCGGCTTGCCAGCGCGCGAGGAGAGCTATCGGCACACCCGCGAGAATTCTGCGCCCGGCGGGCCACGCGCGCGCCCGCCTCGAGCCTCCGGCGACGATCCGGCGCCTAACTTCGAGGAGGCGCAGACGCCGCGACCTGTGCCGCGTGCTCTGCCCCGATGAACGGGGTGAGCGCGAAGTAGGTTAGATGCGGTGTCAGCTGCTGCAGGCGCGCTGTCTGGCCGTGCATGATGTGGTATTGCAGCACGCCCCAGGCGCCGCCGGCGATCAGTGCGCTCACCATCCGTGGCGGCGGGTGCTCGCTCTGGGCGAACCCCGGGTCGAGTATCGCCGAGAACGCTTCCATGCGCGCCTCTTGCGCGCCTGCGCGCCGTCGTGCCGGCGGCGAGCACCTCGAAGAACCCCATCCGCGCGAACTCGGGCTCGGCTGCGATGAAGCCGAGCAGTGTGTGCAGGCTGGAGTGGATCGCCTGCGGCCAGCCGTTTGCCGCCTGGAAGCTTGCGAGCGTCGCGCCGAGGGCGCGACGGCTGACGCGGTCATAGCAGGCGATGAACGCGTCGTGCTTGTTGCGGAAGTGTTCGTAGAACGTTTCGTTGGAGTCACCCGCGCGCGAGGTGATCGCCGGCATCGTCAACGCGGCGTATCCACTCTCCGAGCTGATGGCAGCGACGGCGCGCATGATCCGCTCGCGATGCCCAGAGCCCCTCGGGCGGCGTCCCGGTGATCGGACGCGGAAGGCGCCCGGCGCCGCGCGGGTCGGCGGAGCGTCGGGCAGGATGCTCCCCGCGGGCGTGTGGTAGCCGAGCACCCAGTCGAAGATCGGCTCGATCGAGTGTGCGCAGGTGCTCGGGGTGACCGGCATCCAGGTGGTGGTAGACGATGCTGCGGGTGCCGGAGACGATCGCCTTGATCGTCGTGTCGCTCATCTGCGCACCGTGCGGCGCGTGCTCGAGGCTCTTGCGGATCATGCGCTCGTGGGTGTCCAGCGCCCTCTGCTGGTGTTCCAGCGCCCGCGGACCGACCGCGTGCGTCTCGACCACCGCCAGGAACGCCGCCTGCGGCTCGGCGATGACCGTCTCGATGAACGCCGTAAACGCTGCGTGCAGCCGCTCGCGCCAGCCGCCGTCCGCCAGCGCAGCCGCCGACACGCGCTCGATCGCGATCTCAGCGACCATGTCATGCGCAGCGAGGAAGCACTCCTCCTTGCTCTCGTACAGCTCATAGAAGGCGTTGGGGGACACGCCGGCCAAGCGCGCGAGGTCGCGAATCGTCGTCTTGGCATACCCGTGCTCGGCGACCGCGGCGATCATCGCGCGCTGCAGCCTGTCGCGCTGGTTGCTCTCCACAACCTCGCGACCCAGCCCATGCTGCCCGGGGGGAAGACGCCGAAACGCCACAACGCTGTCTCTCGCACGGCGCTGCGCCATGATTTGACAATATCGGCCCGCGCCGCGGGCGGCCTGACGGTCAGGCTCACCCGCGGCCCTGCACCGCCGAGGAGGCGATCGCGGCCGCCCGTTCGGCGCCTATGAACGGTGTCAGCGCGAAGTACGTCAGATCGTCTACGACAGACGGCAGCCACACCGTCTGATCCTGCATCACGTAGTGCTGGAGCACGCCCCAGATGCCGCCCGTGATCGCGCTCGCAACGACGCGGGGCGGCGGCGCAGCGCTGTGCTGGAAGCCCGGGTCGAGCAGGGCGCTAAACGCATCGCGGCGCAGCTCGGCGCGTTCGCGGACGGCGGGCCCGGCGGCGAGCACCTCGACAAAGCTCACGCGCGCGAACTCCGGCCCGGCCGCCAGCAGCGCAGTCAGCGTCTGCAGGCTCGCATGGACCGCCTCCGGCCAGCTCGCCGCCTCCTGAAAGCTCGCGAGCGTCACACCCAGCGCATGCCGGCTAGCCAGCTCATAGCAGGTGAGCAACGCCTCACGCTCGTCACGGAAGCACTCGTAGAACGCCTGTTCGCTTACGCCAGCCCTCACCGTGATCCCAGAAACCGTGACCGCGTCAAGCCCGCCGGAGGCACATAGCTCCGCTACCGCACGCAGCATCCGCGCGCGCGGGGAGACGCCGCAATCGCGCAGACGCGCCACCCGCACCGCGTGCTCCACCCTGTCGGCACGCGGGCCACTGGGGTGGATCGTCGCGGCACGCGCCCCACAGTACGAGTCCACCCAGCCGCTGATCGCGTCCAGCGCGAGCGGCAGGCGTGCGCTGCGGCCCGCCTGCAGATACTCATCCGCGACACGCCTACACCCAGCGAGGATCGCCGTCGCGAGCACCTGCGACGTACCGTTCCCACCCACCGCCAACGCAAGCCGCTCGTTCAAGATCCCCTCGAGCGCGGCGAACCCCCGTTCGCTGTGGGCAATCGCGCTCGCCCCAATCGTCTCCGGCACCGTGACCACCAGGTAGGCGGCATCAGGCTCACCGACGATGCAGTCGACGAGCGCCGCCAGCATTGCTCGCGCCGCAGTCGGCGCCTCGCGCTCCTGCTTCATATGCACTGAGCGCCCGCGCCGCCGCACGCCCGAGGATCGCGTCGTGAGCAGCCAAGAAGCACTCCTCCTTGCTCGCAAACAGCTCGAAGAACGCCGGCTCGGGGACACCAGCGAGCTCAGTGAGCTCCCCCACCGTCGTGGTTGCGTATCCGTGCTTCGCGACGGCCTTCACGATCGCGGCCCGCAACTGCAACGCCTCATTTTGCTCGCGGGTCAAACCAATCCCCGAGAAAACGGCGGGCAACACGGTGGCCACGCGCACGCCACGATCGCCGCGCTGCAAGAGAGGGTGGGCGATAGGGCCGCGGCCACATACAATAAATATCAGACTTGACAGACGGTGTTCGTCCGCGTAGGATCCCAACGTGTCGGGTGGATCACTACGCAGGTCTGAGACGGCTACAGGCAGGGCTTGCTCGAACGTCGACGTGCTCCTGGCCGACGTTCGAAAGAGGCCCAAGCCTGGCCACCCTCTCCAGGCCCCCTCAAGGGTGTCGTAGCTCCTCCTCGAGCCACGGCACCCGCATCACTTCGGGAGGGACACACGAACCCATGAGGCGCCCTGGTTCTCGCTGCAGCGACCGCAACCCGTGCGCCACGCAGGATCGAAGCGATGCGCTCCCTCACCGACCATCCAGGGACGAGCAACCGCCAAGTCGCGGCCGCGCTCGGGATCCGCAACGAGAGCCAGGTCTCGCGACCTCTGCAGTCGCATGCGCGAGCTCGGATGGGCCAGCGACGACTCATCCTCTCATGGCAGCGCGAACGCATGGCGTGTCACGACGCTCGGCAAAAGCGAGCTGCAACACGCGCGTCACGCCAGCGGCCGCATACACGACCATAATCGATGCTGACGACGCTGATCGTGATGTCTTGGCTGACGGCGGTAGCAATGGCGAGCGCGCTCTGCCGTGCCGCCCAAGCAGGCGACGCCCAGCTCAGCGTACGTGCCGGGCACCCCCGTCACAGCGCCCACAACACCTCCAGCTGCGACTCCTCTGACCCCGCCGGCCGGCAGGCGCTTCACTCCCCGGGTACCACACCCGGGTGTTTATGGAGCGCCACCGGGAGGTCACGAAAGCGCCGCTCGCACAGGCTCCGACAAAGGCAGTATCCGGGGTGCGTCGCGGAGAACGGCCCCGCCGAGTAGCCACTCCGCCCGCAGTCGAGATCCACGCACCTGGCGTGGCAAAGCGGTCAACCTCCGCACTTTCGGCGGTGCCACCTCGCCCAAGAACCAACCTGACCGCTCGGACATCACCGTCCGGCACCCCGAACGCTGACAGTGACGCGAGACTGGTCCGGTCAGATGAATAGAAGACCCCTGCGCCCATTTGTCGTGATCGATCAGACTTTTCAGACCCGGCGCGCTCCACGGCGTCAGATGAGTCGTCGTCGTGATCGGTCTCGATGTCTACGCGTTCGCCAGCGGCGCTCTTGCACCGCCCGTGAAGGTAAGCAACAGTTCGCCCAAGGGCGGCTGGGACTGTTCGGTGACCGCTCGCCCCCCAGCGCACCACCACCGCCGACCAAGGCGACCGTCGTCACGCCCCCGCTCGGAGGCGTGCTAACGGGGCTCTGAACGCCAGCGCTGATCGCGCACAGCCACGGCTACTTGCTCCCCTTGGCGTTGGTGGACTTCTTGCCGGACTTCTTCGCTTTGGCTTTCGCCTTCGGCCCGTACTTCTTGCGTGCCTGCTTTTCGCAGGCGAGGCGCTTGCTCCTCTTCTTGTCCTTCTTGCACGCCTTCAGGGCCTTCGCGAGCAGCTGCGCCCGTGTCAGGGGCTTGGACGCCTTGCAGCCGGTGACCGTCAGCTTCGTGGTCTGCTTGACCTGCTCGCCATTCTGCGCGGTGATGATCGTCGGCATCGACAGGGACTGCCCGCACATGCTGTCGTCCGCGCTCGCGGGGAGATAGCTCCCCAGGATCGAGTGGGGGCCCTCGGGTAGTTGGGTTTCGAAGGTGGTGAAGGGTGCGTCGGGGGCGGATTCGAAGCGCGAGTAGGTGATCCCGCCCTTGATTTCGGTTTTGCCGTCGAGGATCAGCGTGATGCCTTCTCCTTGGAGCACGAGCTCGACGTCGGGGAATGCGGCTCCGCCGTGGGAGACGAGGTAGGCGGGGCCGCTCAAGGGGCTGGTCAGTAGCGGCGTGTGGATCGTGGCTTTGCCGATCACCGAGCCTTCGGGGCAGGCTGCGGGGTTGGCGTTAAACACCGCTTCCAGGCATGCTTTCTGGAGCGTCGATAGCCTTGAGGGGAGCTGCTTGGGGAGCTGCAGGTCGACTTTGGCGATGTTCGCCTGCCCCAGCCCGGCCGAGGTGATCTTGACGTCGAGGCTCGCGCCGTAGGCTTTGCTGGCATGCCCTTCGGTGGAGGCCGTCAGCTTCGGAGCGAACGGCAGGCTCTGACAGCCCCCGACCTCAAACGGGGTCGAGAGGGTCGAGCTTGCGCCCTGCGCGGCGGTGATCGTCGCGCCCACCGACTGCTGGGCGCAGCTGGTGGGGTTCAGCATGAACCCCGGCCGGTTGACTTCGACGTTGATCTTGCGCAGCCGCAGCTGCACACCGTCCACGAACTGCGGCAAGGCATCCGAGGTGATCGTCAGCGCCGCCGTGGCCGGGTTCACCGCGATCGACGCCCTGACGACGACCGTGCCCAGGTTGAACGGGCCCGCGATCGCCGGCACGACAATACTCAGCCCGAACGGCTCGCCCTTATACGGGCCGGTCAGGTACACCTTGCCGCCGAGATAGAACGGGTGCGGCCCCGCCCCAGCACCAACCGTCGATGAACCGAGCAGGCTTTCCGGGCCGCACGTGCCGGCGTTCGCCTGCGCTTCAGGGCACTGCGGAACCTGGGAGACCATCCCCAGCAATCCGGGCGGAGTGCTCACAGAGACCGCGGAGAGATCCTGTTCGCGGTCTTCACGGCCAAAGGTCACCGAGAACGGGCTGGAGGCGCCCGCCGTGGGCGTCTGGCTACCCGCAGAGAACGACGGCCCGAACGGCAGCGACGCCGGGCACGCGCCGCCGGAACCATTCCAGTCAACATTGAACGACGAGGACGGCGTGGCATCCGCGGTGCCCGCGACCGCTTCCGTACCCGACAGGCCACCCAGGCCGGATGTGCTCCACGGCGTCAGATCGGTGCTAGTCGTGAACGTGCCGCACGTCTGCGGGTTGGCAAGCGGCGCCCTAGCGCCCCCATTGAACGTCAGCAGCAGTTCGCTGAACGGCAGCTGGGGCTGCTGCGTGAACGTCGCCTGCAACCGCCCCGTCACCGGGTTCGCCGACACATGGCCAGCGAGCTTGACAACCACACCACGTTCAGCGGAGTGCGCCTGCACGAACAGCCTGAAAATATGGCCAGCTTCAGCATCCGTGTTACTACACGGCGAGCATTCCGGCTGCCCAATGAAGACCTGGCCTTCAACCGGCTTTTCAAGCAAAGGCGTAACGATCTTCACCGTCCCGACCTGCGAAGCCAACGGACACGCCGCCGGTTCAGCCGGTTCCACCGTCGAACCCAACCCGAACTGAGCATTGCTGCACGCCTGCAGGCCATCCGCTGCCGACGGGTCGATCGTCATCCCTTCCGGCAACGTCACCGTCGCGTTCTTCAGCTCGGGCGTGGCGTTCACGCCCGCTTCATTGGTCTGCGGCACCTTCAACGCAAACGTCGCGCCCGTCGGCTCGTCAGCCTGGGACGTGCCGCCTTCCGATGCCTGACTCGGCTTGAACTGCACTTCCGGCTGGAACTGCAACAGGTTGCAACCCGTCACGAACGATTCCGTCAGGCTCGGTGCGCCTTCCAGCAGGTTCGTACCGTTGTAAACCGTCTTCGACACGTAATTGGCAGGATCCTCGTAGCTGTTGGCGCGCAGCGTCGTCACCGGCGCCGGCCCGGAGCACTGGGTCGGGGTCGTGAGGAACGGCCCCGTGAAACCCGGCTGCGGTGTGCCCGCGCAGGCACCGTTAGTCAGCTGTCCGTTAACGAGAGTGCCGGTGATGCCGTTCTCGCAGAGGGTGAGGCTGAGACCGAGCGGGGCGGGGCCGTTCTTGCCGGCGTATTCGTCGCCGATCGTGATCCCGTAATCCCCGTTGCTGCGCAACTTCGCTTTCAGCACGAACGGCAGACCACCGGCAACAACGAACCCAAATTCGGCGGCATGGCCGGGCTGGGGCGCGAGATTCCAGACCGGGCTGACGTTTGGACTGTTGAATGGCTGCGCGTGCCCAGCGACGATCGAGGCACCGAAGAGGGCGGCGCTCGCGTAGCCCACGATCGACCCCGCAGGGCACGAGAGTAGGTTCATCGGGGTCGTGCAGCGTTCCGCGTTCTGGGGATCGCCAACGAAACCGGGAGGAAGTTCGGCCTCGGCGTCCTTGACCGTCACTCCCCCCGCCGTGATCAGGTGCCCCCCTTGGTCGCTCGGCACATAGTTCAGGACGAACGTGCTGTTCGCGGCGAAGGGGTGCCCGCCCGCCTGGGTAAAAGGTTCGCTCGATTCATTGGTGACCGACGTCGTGAAGCTATCGATCCCGAAGGGAACCGTCGCGATCGTGGTTGTATCATTGGCGGTTGCGGCGGCGGCCACGCCGCCGCCGCCGACGGTAGCCGAGTTTGTGATCGAATCCGGTGCGCCGGAGTTAGCGTGCACGATCGCCGTGATCGCTGGGTAGGCCGCTTCCCCTGGGAGTCCATCGGAGCGGGTGCACGTGAACGCGGCAGTCGTAGGGGCTGAGCATGCCCAGCCTTCGCCGGACACTTTCCCCCCCGGCCCGTTCCCATTCGGTGCCAGCTGGAGGCCGGCGGGCAATTCATCGACGACGGTGACCGTTCCGCTGGTTTCATTCGGCAGAGGGGGAGCCGGGATTGTCGGACCGGGGCTGAATTCGGTATACGGCGGGTATGGGCTGGGTTCGGGCGTGACCACAATCGGATACATGTTCTCTCCAACCACGCTGCCGCCCACGTTGGTGGCGGTGACCTGGCACTGCACGGCCGTGCCTTCGTCAGCTGCGGTCACTTCGTATTCGTCGCTTTCGGCCCCGGCGATGAGCGTGCCGTTACGCAGCCACCTGTAGGCGAACGTCGGGCTGCCTTGCCATCCTCCCGAGCTGCACGTCAACGTCGTGCCAACGCTCTGGGTTGCCCCGCCTTCACCGGTCGCTTCGGGGTGCGCGGTCAACACGGGCGGCACCGTGGCGGGAGCGGGCGCGACGGAGATTGCCGCACTGGCGGCGCTAAGGGCACCACCACCGTTCGTGCCAGTGACCTGGCACTGAATCGCGGCACCTTCGTCGGCCGTGGTGACTTCGTATTCGTGGCCTTCGGCTCCCGCGATCGCCGTGCCGTTGCGCAACCATTGGTAGGTGAACGCTGGTTCGTCATACCATGTCCCAGGTTCACAGGAGAGCGGCGCGCCAACGGCGATGGCTCCTGCTTTGCCGGCGGGTGCTGTGTTCTTCACCGTGATCGTATAAGCACTGTCACCGCTGCCACGGTCGAAGGAGGTGCCGCTGTTGGTAAAGGGGTCGACACCCCCCTGCTGGCCGTACGCGTTGGCGTGTGTCATTTCGATGCCCCAGGTGGCCGCCGCAAGCGCGGGGGCCGCGGAGAGACCGAGGAAGGTTAGGAGGAGTGCTGGGAGGGCGATGGACGTCAGGGCCAACCTGCGGACAGCCTTCATTGAACGGTCTCCTCGAATAGAGAGGGGACGACCCCTCGATCACTCACATGACGATGGGCTGACACGCGCGTCAGCGTGAGCCGCACGCGCGGCACGGGCGGGGCCGGGGAAGGTGCGGGCGAGACGGAGACCGCCGCGCTGGCGGCGCTGAGGGCAGCACCGCCTCCGTTCGTGCCAGTGACCTGACACTGAACCGCGGCGCCTTCGTCGGCCGCGGTGACTTCGTATTCGTCGCTTTCGGCTCCCGCTTCCGTGATCACCGTCCCATTGCGCAGCCAATGGTAGGTGAACGTTGGGCCTTCAAACCATGTTCCGGGTTCACAGGAGAGCGACGTGCCAATGGCGATAGCTCCTGCTCTGCCGGCGGGTGCAGTGTTCCTCACCGTGATCGTATAGGCATTGTCGCCGCTGCCACGGTCGAAGGAGGTCCCGCTGTTGGTGAAGGGGTCGACGCCGCCCTGTTGTCCGTAGGGGTTCTCGCTGGTCATTTCAATGCCACACGACGGGGTGGCCAGAGCGGCGGCGGGGGTCAGGGCGAGGGAAGTGACGAGAAGGACTGGGAGGGCGAGCAGGCCACCGACACCCCGCCGCGCGCCGCGCAGCGAGATGCGGGTGGCGCGGGATCTGGAACGAGCCTCCATCTATCTGTTTTCTTAGTTCTTTGTCTTCTTCTTGGTTGGGGTGTATCGCTTTCGTGCTTCTTTTTCGCACTTCGTGCGTTTGCTCTTGGACTTGTCCCTCTTGCAGACAGCGAGAGCCTTTGCGAGCTTTTGTGCCGTGGTCAGGATGGTGGGTTTTGGCTTGGATTCTTTCGCACCTAGGACTTCGAACGAGATTGGTCCGGGCGTCAGGTTGCCTCCTCCAGTGAAGGATTGACTGCCTGGAGTTCCGAATACTGGAGAAGACGACGCGCTGCCCTGGCAGGCTTCCCCGGAGCACGAGGGTTCAGGCGGCGGCGCGGGGAACCCCCCGCCTATCCTCGCGTCGTAGATGTCTTGGAGGTTGTCGGTGTCCTGGCCGACCAGCCGCGTGGTAGTGGCGAAGACAATGTCCGAGCCCGAGGCTGACATGCCGGGAGCTTCGGTCACGCCAGGAGCCTGGCCGTCGGAGATCAGGCTGACTGTTCCGTTGTGCCACAGGTACACCTGGGGGGCGCCGCTGACATCGTCGGCCTGCAGCTTTTCGCTGGTCGTGAAGACGATGTATTCGCCGTTTTCGCTGATCGCTCTCCGGGCGTCGCCGAAATAGGCCATCGCGCCGTCCTGTTCTACTTCATGTGGAGGCAGCGTGGCGTTATCGCCTTCGTTGAGTGCCGCGAATCCCGGCGCGGCATGCGAAACCCACGTGAGTTCACCTGTCTGGAAGTCGTAGCGATATATCGCCGTCCCGCTGTTCGTGTCTTCCGGGGAGAGGTGCGCAGAGGTCGTGAAGATCAGGTAGCGCCCGTCGGGGGTCACCTGCGCGGTGGTGAAACCTTCGACGCCACTCGAGACGAACTGGGTCTGTCCTGTTTCGGTGTCATAGCCATAGGTGCCGCCCTGGCCCGCGGAGGCGTGTTCGCCATTTCCGTTGGGCAGGGTCGTCAGCACTGCGCGCGACGAGACGTAGACGTGGGAGCCGTCGGAGGAGATGCCGACAACACCATTGGGTTCGACATTTGCTCCTGAGCCTGGCGAGGGGTCGCCCAGGCCGCCCGCGGAGACCTGGATGTAGTGGTGCCCGGCCGGACTGTGAAAATCGTACTCGTAAAGGTCGGAGCTGCCGTCGGTGTCGGTGCTGGCAAGCCGCTTAGTTGTGGTGAAGAAGACCTTGGAGCCGTCGGCGGAGGCACCTACATAGGTGGCTTCTTCTGCGATCGTGACGGTGATCGGAGAGGCCGGTGTGCCGCCCGCGAAGTCGCCGGTGCGGGCATACAGGGTCAGCGCGCCACCCCCGGCAGGTTCGGCGGTGAAGTAGACCGTCTGTCCGTCGGAGGAGATCGCCTGGTACACGTGACCAGCGTGGCCAACCCTGTTTGCGGCGCCGAGATAGGGCCCATTGTTGCCGCCTTCGGTGGTGAGCGGCGTGTCTTCGTTGTTGACGCTGACCATGCGAAGCTGCGGCGAGCCGGTGCCTAGGCCGGTGGTCTCATAGATCGTGCCGCTTCCGCTGGGGACTTGGACGTCTCCCGGCAAAAGCCCGGCGGCGGAGCCGGTCTGCCAGACCATGTCCGAGAGGTCGCTCGAGGAGCCCCAGAAGAAGACAGGCGAGTTTGGCGCTTCGCCTGTCAGGTCCGTGTAGCTGGGGGTCCTGGCCCAGGTCCCGTCGGGGGGTTCGCGGATGGCGCAGGCAAAGTTGGGACTGTTTCCCTGGGCTCCGGTGACATCGGCGACATTGCCGCAGGTGCCCAGTGTGGAGAGATCGAGAGAAGCGTCCCCGTTGAACCCGTAGCTGGTTGGCTTCGAGATCACCGAGGCGGGGGCGAGAGCCGATTGAGTAGCCCAACCATTGGGCGTGCGCCTCGCGATGTACGTGTTGCGAGGGGAGAGATTGACAAGATAGTTTTCGGCTCCGGCGAAGGCTCCTTCCGAGCCGAACGCAACCGCTTCGCCATCCGGGGAAACAAGAGGCCCGCCTGCCGTATTAGCAACATTAGCATCGTGCGCCTGCTTGTCGAGCGGGCTGACCATCTCATAGGCCCGGCATTCGGGTAGCCCTACCGAGTAGGGCTTGCCGGTGGCCGGGTTGGTGTTGCTTTCCTGGCGGACCTGTTCGTTGGGGCAAGCGAGAGCCGGCGTAACACCTGCAAGGGTCGTAAGAAGCAAAGCGGCGGCGAAGGCCGCGAGTAGGGATAGGGGTCGTGTGCTCGTGTGGGTTCTCATGGCTACTTGCTCCCCTTACCGTTGGTGGACTTCTTCCCGGACTTCTTCGCTCTGGCCTTCGCCTTCGGCGCGTACTTGTGGCGGGCCTGCTTTTCGCAGGCCAGGCGCTTGTTCTTGTGCTTCTTGCCGTACTTCTTCTTGCACGCCTTCAGGGCTTTCGCGAGCAGCTGCGCGTTGGAGAGCTTGACGACCTTGACGCCCAGCACCCCGCCGCAGCCGGTGACCGCGATGTTCGTGCTCTGGCTGATGACCGCGCCGTTTTGGGCGGTGATCGTGGTCGGCATCGCAAGGCTCGCCTTGCACAGGCTGTATTCTTCCTTCGCCGGCACGTAGGCGCCGAGGATCGAGTGCGGGCCGGTCGGCAGTTCCGTTTCGAAGCTCGTGAACGGGGCGTCCGGGGCCGTTTCGAAGCGCGAGTAGGTGATCCCGTTTTTGATGTCGGTCTTGCCGTCCAGGACGAGCGTGACGCCTTCGCCCTGCAGCACGAACTCGACGTCGGGGAATTCCGCACCGCCGTGGGAGACGAGATACGCAGGGCCGGACAGCGGGCTGTCCAGCAGCGGCGTGTGGATCGTGGCTTTGCCGATCACCGAGCCTTCATCGCACGTGGCCGGATTGGCGTTGAACACTTCTTCGCGGCAGGCTTTCTGGAGGGTCGTCAGGCGGGTGGACAGCGCGATCGGCAGCTGCAGGTCGACTTTCGCGATGTTCGCCTGCCCGACCCCGGCCGAGGTGATCTTGACGTCAAGGCTCGCGCCGTTGGCTTTGCTCGCCTGGCCTTCAGTGGAGGCCGTCAGCTTCGGGGTGAACGGCAGGCTCTGGCAGCCGCCGACCTCGAACGGGCTGGAGACGGGGGCGCTGGCGCCCTGGGCGGCGGTGATCGTGGCGGTGATGTGCTGCTGGGCGCAGCTGGTGGGGTTCAGCATGAACCCGGGACGATTAACTTCCACGTTGATCCTGCGCAGCCGGCAGACTGCACACCGTCGAGGAACTGCGGCAGCGGGTCCGAGGTGATCGTCAGTGCCGCGGTGGCTGGGTTCACAGCGATCGACGCCCTGACGACGACCGAGCCGAGGTTGAACGGGCCCGCCACCGCCGGCACGACGATGCTCAACCCGAACGGCTGGCCCTTGTAGGGGCCGGTGAGGTAGACCTTGCCTGAGAGGTAGAACGGGTGTGGTCCCGGCCCCGCGCCGACCGTCGTGGAGCCGATCAGGCTTTCTGGGCCGCATGTGCCGGCGTTGGCCTGCGCTTCCGGGCACTGGGTGACCTGGGAGACCATTCCCAGCAGGCCGGGCGGGGTGGTGAGGGTGATGGCAGAGACGTCCTGTTCGCGGTCTTCACGCCCGAACGTCACCGAGAACGGGCTCGAGGCGCCCGCCGTGGGCGTCTGGCTGCCCGCTGTGAAGGACGGGCTGAACGGCAGCGACGCCGGACACGCGCCGCCCGCGCCATTCCAGTCGACGTTGAACGACGAGGACGGGGTGGCGTCCGCGCTGCCCGCGATCACTTCCGTGCCCGAGAGGCCGCCGAAACCCGGTGCGCTCCACGGCGTCAGATCGCTCGTGGTCGTGAACGTCCCGCACGTCTGCGGGTTCGCCAGCGACGCCCTCGCGCCGCCGGTGAACGTGAGCAGCAGTTCGCTGAAGGGAAGCTGGGGCTGCTGCGTGAACGTCGCCTGCAAGCGTCCCGTCGTCGGGTTCGCAGAGACGTGGCCCGCGAGCTTGAGAGTCACGCCACGTTCGATGGAACGCACCTGCAGGAAGAGCCTGAAGATGTGCCCGTCTTCAGCGTCCGTGTTGCTGCACGGTGAGCATTCCGGTTCACCGAGGAACACCTGACCTTCGAGCGGCTTTTCGAGCAGCGGCGTGGTGACCTTCACCGTCCCGATCTCCGACGCCAGCGGACACGCAGCCGATTCAGCGGGTTCGACCGTCGAGCCCAGACCGAACTGGGCATTGCTGCACGCCTGCAGGCCGTCTGCCGCCGACGGGTCAACCGTCATCCCTTCCGGCAGCGTAACCGTCGCGTTCTTCAGCTCCGGGGTGGCGTTCGTGCCCTCTTCCTCGGGCTGGGGGACCTTCAGGGCAAAGGACATACCCGTCGGCTCATCCGCCTGTGTTGTGCCACCTTCAGAGGTTGAGGCCGGCTTGAATTCAACTTCTGGGTGGAACTGCAGCAGGTTACAGCCGGTCACGAACGATTCGGTCAGGCTCGGTGCGCCTTCCAGCAGGCTCGTGCCGTTGTGGACCGTCTTCGAGACGTACTCGCCGGGTTGCTCCCAGCTGTTGACGCTCAGCGTAGTCACCGGCGCCGGCCCGGAGCACTGGGTGGGAGTGGTGAGGAAAGGCCCCGTGAAGCCAGGCTGCGGTGTGCTGGCACACGAGAAGTTCGGGTTGGTGCCGGTGACACCGTTCTCGCAGAGGGTGAGGCTGAGGCCGAGCGGGGCGGGGCCGTTCCTGCCGGCGTATTTGTCGCCGATCGTGATCCCGTAATCCCCATCGCTGCGCAACTTCGCTTCAAGCACGAACGGCAGCCCACCGACCACAACGAACCCGAATTCGGCGGCATGGCCGGGCTGGGGAGCAAGGCTCCAGACCGGGCTGACGTTTGGGGTGTTGAATGGCTGCGCGTGCCCGGCGATAATCGACGCACCGGTGAGGGCGACGCTCGCGAAGCCCACGATCGAGCCCGCAGGACAGGAGTTCAGGTCTTCTGGAGTCGTGCAGCGTTCGGCGTTCTGGGGATCGCCGACGAAACCGGGGGGAAGTTCGGCCTCGGCATCCTTGACCGTCACTCCCCCGGCGGTGATCAGGTGGCCGCCCCCTAGGATGTCGCTCGGCACATAGTTGAGGACGAAGGTGCTATTGACGGCGAAGGGATGCCCACCGGCCTGGGTAAAAGGTTCGCTCGATTCATTGGTGACCGACGTCGTGAAGCTATCGATCCCGAAGGGAACCGTCGCGATCGTGGTTGTATCATTGGCGGTTGCGGCGGCGGCCACGCCGCCGCCGCCGACGGTAGCCGAGTTTGTGATCGAATCCGGTGCGCCGGAGTTAGCGTGGACGATCGCCGTGATCGACGGGTAGGATTTTTCCGGGCCGAGCCCGTCGGAACGCGTACACGTGAAAGCGGTGACCGTGGGAGCAACGCACGACCACCCCCTGCCGGAAACCCGCGTTTCTGGCTTATCCGCTTCGGTCTGGGCCAGCGTCAGGCCAGCGGGCAACTTGTCTTCGACGCTCACAGGGCCACTGGTTTCGTTGTTGTGATCCCAGGGACCGGGCTTGTATTCGGTGTACGGAGTGGGCGGTTCGGTTCCCACCCATACCGGATGGATGTTCTCAGCCACGACGCTGCCGCCCGCATTCGAGGCGATGACCTGGCACTGCAGGGCCGTCCCTACGTCTTCGGAGGTGAGCTTGTATTTTTCCTTTTCGGCTTTCTTGCCCGGGATCGCGTTTCCGTTGCGCAGCCAATGGTATGAGAATGTTGGGCTGCCACTCCATGTTCCCGGCGTACATGTCGTGCTCTTGCCGACTGCAGTTAACCGAGCCTTCGAGGTCCACTTCGGGATGGCTGCTCAAGCCGGGAAGCGCAGTGGATGCCGCCGGTGAGACCGGAACCGCTTCGGCAGCGGCACCCATCGCGGCGCCACCTTCGATCGTGGCCGTGACCTCGCACTGCACCGCGGCACCTTCATCTGCCGCGGTCACGGTGTATTCGTCGCTGGCCGCGCCGATGATGGGGACGCCGTTGCGCAGCCACTCATACGAGAACGTCTGTTCGCCGGACCAGAACGCCGGTTTTCCGGACCATGCCCCGGGTGCGCACGACAGCGTTTCCCCCGGCACTGCCACGTTTGCGGGCAGCTTCGCGATGTTCTTCACTGTGATCGTATAAGCATTGTCGCCGCTGCCACGGTCGAAGAACGTGGCGCTGCCAGTGAAGGGATCGACTCCCCCCTGCTGTCCGTAGGCGTTGGTATGGGTCATTGCGATACCCCAGGTTGGCAGCGCGAGGGCGGGGGCGGCGGTGAGGGCGAGGAAGGCGAGAAGAAGCGTCGGCACGGCGAGCACGGGCACAAGGCGCGGGTTGCGTGCCCGCTGCTCATGTCCAGCCTTTACGTCCCCCCCGCCACGCCGCGCCAGAGAGCGAGAGAGGCCAGCGTCGAGGTTGAATGCAAGTCGCGATGCTCTCCCGGCACGTGTCGCTGAGCCTGCCCTGCCGTCTGTTGTGCCCATCGTCCCCTGCTTCCTTGTGGATCCCACACCGGCGCTTTCGCGCTGAGCGGTGCGTTGACTGCGATCCGCGTGTGTGGGGCCCGCGGGCCCCACACACGTAACCGCCTACTGCCCACTGCCGCTGCCACCTGCTGCTTAGAGGTGGACCTCCAGCGGCGTGGTGCTCTTGACTTCTTCTTTGGCTTCCACACCTACAGGCGTCTTTTCTCCCATTTCCACGAATGTTTCTTCGTTGTACCCGTCTCCCAACAGTTCGCGTCCTGTTCCTAGCGGCAGCTGTTCATGGCCGGCGTTGACCGCGAACGTGGCCACCGCGAATGGCGAGGACGTTTTGAATTTTTTGGAGATTTCATTGATGTTTCCGCTGACGGCGCCCAGCGCTTCACCCTCGGTAGCTTCGAGGTAATAGTGTCCGCACGTGAAGGCCAACCGGGAGCCCACGAATCCGCTCATAGCTTTGCCTTCGTAGAGGATTAGGGAGCTGGAGATAGCCGCCTTGATTTCTTCCGCACCCGCGCCTTCGCTTTTGCATGCGCCCAAGCTGGCGCTTTTACAGCCTTTGAATGTGACGTTGCCTTCCCTAAGGTTAGGATACGTAATTTCGCCTTCGCCTGTGCTCGATGCGCATCCCACTACCGGGTATTCGCCTCCGCGGTAGTAGAGCGTGACCGGGCCGGTGGAGGTCGTGATTTTCACGCCTACCGCCGACTCCAGTTCGTACTTGCCTTCAGGTTTGCCTTCTTCCCGGTATTTCCCGGCGGGCGCTTCTGCTACACATTTCTTTTCGGTGAACTTGCCGGTATATACGCTCTTTTTCTTGGTTTTCGTACCGACTTTGTATTCCACCGTTTCCTTTTTGGCCTTTTCGCACCCCTTCGCATATTCCGGTCCAGCTGCCTGTGCCGCCGACGCGACCAGTACGCTGAACGCGAACACGGCGACGAGGCACAGCCCTATAAGCCTGATGCGTTTCATGTTCTCCACTCCTCCATTTCCCTTCTTGGATTAGATCGACCGGCCCGGAAACCCCCTGTTCAGGACAGGGACGCCCTGAGGCCCGCCGTAGCCACTGGCTGTATCCCAGCCGGCGGTGCTGCTGTACTCCGGCCTTGGCAGAGGAAGCATCTCCTGTGTCAAGGTCGGGCCGAAACGACGCCGAGGCGCCGGCGCGCTCAGAAGAAACCTGAACGCCGGTCATTCCCGACAGCGCGCCCGACCGCGGCCAATGGCCGCACGGATGCACGCTCGTCATCGACGCGGGTACCAGCGGCCCCCGCAGCGACGCACGCTTGTAGTCGGCAGGCTCGCGCAGGAGCTGCGGCGCGGCGCCGTGGCCGGCCTGGTCGCTGCGCTGCGGCTGCTCGTCGCGCAGATCAGCTGGCTCAAAAATCATGACGCGGCCTCCGAGCCAACACGGTCCTGAATCCATAGGACCATCGACCCACGCGAAGGCGAACAGCGCGACACGCCGTCGTGATCCCTCTGCATCGCGCCTGGGTATGACCAGTGCGGGGGGTTAACAGCAGATGTGAGCACGGGCGCTGTCGCAGACCGCCACTCCATCTTGAGGGTCGATGCGCAAGCCGCTCGCCTGCGCTCTGAGGATGGGGGTGGCCACTTCGCTTGCCGTCGAGGGCGCACTTGCGCGCCTCTCCACAGAGGCCGCAGCAGGGGTAGGCCACGGCCCCCGTGGAGGGGCGAGCCCGTTGGCGCCTCTGCGAGCGCCACCGAAGCGGAGTGGTTGGGTTCGGGCAGGCTCCTGCGGGTGCAACACGCGGACGCGAGCAGCGATATAGACCGAGCGGGCTCAGCAGATGTGCTCGCGCGAGCCAGCCGACAGTCGATGCGGCCTGTCGCGCGTTTCTCGCGTCCGGCAAGCCTCCGTCGCGTTGTCTTGCTCGGCTCGCTTCCATGCTCTCCTCACTCCTTCGCTCGATCACCGCGCTGCGAACCCCGGCGCACACCAGCCAGGACAAAGGTACCTAGCGCAATCAGAGGTGTCAAGCTGGATACCTAAAACCCCGCTTTCCGCCGCAAATCCGGGGCTTTCGCGAATAGCGCCCAGTACCCCAAGGCTTGTAACAGCACACCTACGCCACGATCGGTCAAGCCAGGGAGAGCCCGGGGGCCCGACCTTGCAAGGGGCCAGACTACGAGCTCGTCCACAGAGCCAGACAACCCGCGTCACGACGGAAAGGCCGAACCAGAAGACGGCGGGCCGACGGGGTGCCCGATCCCCTCCGGCTCGCGCAAGCGGCCCTGGTCGAGCACTCAGCGACCCCGGGGTAAACCCTCAACCACCCTCAAGGATTGGGACCTGAAAAGGACCTGACGGCCAAAATAGGCCCCTCGGCAGGCCACTTCAGACCGTTGCCTACCGCCTCGAAAACCAGCGAGGGTGCAGGGATCTTTAATGAATGGCGAGACCCAGACTCGAACTGGGGACACCACGATTTTCAGTCGTGTGCTCTACCAACTGAGCTATCTCGCCGCGACCCCAAATCCTACCGGCTATCGACCCGCTGACCGCCCAGCAGCCGCTTACCCCCGCTCGAATTCCTCCACCAGCGCCTCGTACGTCAGCCGCAGCCCCTCCGCGATCGGAACCTGCGGGCGCCAGCGCAGCTCGCGCTCGGCGCGGCTGATGTCCAGGCAGCTGTGCGTGAGCTCCCCGGGGCGCAGATCCGCCAGCTCGGGCTCGATCTGCTTGCCGGCGACCGCGCTCAGCTCGCGCCACACGCTCGCCACGTCCGTCTCCACGCCCGTGGCGATGTTGTAGGTGCCCGAGCGCCCCGACGCGGCCAGCAGCGCGCGTACGACGTCGCCCACGTACACGTAGTCGCGCGTCGGCGTGCCGTGGCCGTAGAGCTTGGGCGCGCGCCCGGTGTGCAGGCGCTCGGAGAAGATCGCCACCACGCCCGCCTCGCCGTGCGGGCTCTGGCGCGGGCCGTACACGTTGCCCAGCCGGCACACCGCGTGCGGGATGCCGGACGACAGCGACCACGTGTTCACGTACGCCTCCGCCGCCCACTTCGACGCGCCGTATGGCGACAGCGGCGCCGGGATGCGGTCCTCGCCGGTGGGCATCGGCGCCTCATCGCCGTACAGCGCGCCGCCCGTCGACGTGAACGCGACCGGCGCGCCTGCAGCTCCCGGCGGCCTCCAGGACGTTGAGCGTGCCCTGCACGTTGACCGCGCAGTCGCGCGCGCGGGTCCTCCACGGAGACGACAACGCTCGACTGCGCTGCCAGGTGGAAGATCGCGCCGGGCTTGACCTCGGCGACCACCGCATGCAGCGCCGCCGCGTCGACGATGTCGAGCTCCACCAGCCGCGCGTCGCCTGCGCACCCTCGCCGCGTTGCCGGAGGAGAGATCGTCGATCACCGTCACCGCGTGGCCCTGCGCGAGCAGCGCGTCGACCACGTGCGAGCCGATGAAGCCGGCCCCGCCGGTCACGATCGCGCTTGCGCTCATGCGCGGGAAATCTATACGGGCGCCGTCGTCTATACGCGCACGGTGCCTACACGGGCGCGGTCGTCGCGGCGGTGGCCAGCAGGTCTTCGACCGCCTCCACCGACTCGTCGATGCGCTCGAGCACGCGCATGCCGCGGCGTTCGCGCGGCAGGCTGCCGCCCACCGCCGGCCCGCCCAGCACGATCGGCAGCTCCGGGCGGTTGCAGCGCAGGTCGCGCAGCGCCAGCTCCACCGACTCCGCGGCCGTCGGCGCCGTCGCGCCCACCACCACCACGTCGGGGCACTGGCTGTCGACCATCTCCACCAGCCGCTCGGCCGACAGGTCCGTGTCGAAGATCGTGTGGAAGCCCGCGGCCGCGAGCTGGTCGTGGACCATCTGCAGGCCGAGCGTGTGCTCGTCGCCCTCCACGCCCGCCAGCAGCACGCGCTCGCGCGTGGGCTCGGTGCTGCCGGTCATGTAGCGGTACAGCGTCGCCAGCACGCGCCTGGTGATCGTCGTCGCGCGGTGCTCGCGGTCGGCGTCGATCTCGCCCGCTTCGGCGAGCACGCTGATGCGCCGCAGCGCCGGGCCGATCACCTCGGCGTGCAGGGTCGTCGGCGTGACGCCGTCCTCGATCGCCGTCGCGATCGCGCCCTCCGCCATCTCCGCGTCGCCGCGTTCGAGCGCCGTCGCGAACGTCTCAAGCGTGCTCTCCACCAGCGCGATCGGGTCCGAGCGCAGCTGTTCGCGCGCGTCGGGGCCGGTGATGCCGAGCACTTCCATGAACGCGTCCAGCAGCACCGGGTCGAAGTGGCGCCCGCGCTGTTCGCGCATCATCTGCGACGCCCTCCTCGACGGTGAACGCCTTGCGGTACACGCGGTCGCTGGTCAGCGCGTCGAACACGTCCGCGACCGCCACGATGCGGCCCTCGATCGGGATCGCCTCGCCCTTCAGCCCGCGCGGGTAGCCGCGTGCCGTCCCACTTCTCCTGGTGGCTGAGGGCGATCGTCGCCGCCATGTCGAGGATCGACGAGGACGAGCCGCGCACCAGCCGGTGGCCCTCCTCGGCGTGGGTCTCGACGATCGCGCGCTCCTCCGGCGTGAGCTGTCCGGGCTTGAGCAGGATCGCGTCCGGGATCGCCACCTTGCCGACGTCGTGCAGCGGCGCGGCGTGGCTGAGCGCTCGCAGAACTCCGCGTCCATGCCGATGTGCTTCGGCCAGCAGCACCGAGAAGCGCCCGATGCGCTCGATGTGCGCGCCCGTGTCCTCGTCGCGGAACTCGACCGCCATCGACAGCCGCTGAACGGTCTCCGCCTGGGCGATCTCGAGCTCCGAGAGCGCGCGTTTGAGCTCGCTCGTGCGGTGCTCGATCTCGTCTTCCAGCGCCACCCTGCCGCGCTCGCCGACCTGCCAGCCGAGCGCGATCGCCGCGCACGCGAGCACCACCAGGCAGACCGTCACGGGCAGCGACGCGCCCGCCACGAGCGCCGCGACGATCGCCGCCGAGCTGAGCGCCACCCACGGCAGCATGCGCAGCGCCGGGTGACGACGCTCGCGGCGCCGACGCGGCGGGCGGCGGCCGTGGTGGCTGCCCGGGCCGTGCCTACGCATGAGAGCACCGAGCCTCGCGCCCCTCGAGCGTCCGCTGCCAGGACTCCGCGAGTCGGCCGCGGCGTCTGCCGGTCGCCGGAGGAAGCTGGCTTGGATTGCGCCGTTCACTGATCGATCTCGCGGTCTTTTCCGGTCCCGAATACGCGGTGTGCGCTTGCCCTCCGTTCGACGTCCGTCGCGGCAGGCTTGACCAGGTATCGGCACGTATAGACATATGACCCAGGCGACCTAGCTGCCGCCCTGCAGCTGCTTGATGTTGATCGGGTGCGCCGGCGCGGCGAGCGTCACCGGCTGGTTCCACCTGTCGAAAACGACCCTGCCGCCGGCGGCGCCGCGGTCGACGATCTCGAGCGGGTACGGCGTGCCGGTGGCGGCCACGTACAGCGTGCCGCCCCTGGCGAGGTCGGCGACACCAACGGCGCTGCGCCCGGCGATCGTCGTCGTGCCCTCGCGCTTCAACGCTCCGTGGCCGGCGAGCGCGATGTCGGTCAGCTCGCCCAGGTCGGTGAACGACGCGAACGACTTCAGCGGCCCGCGTTCGGCGAGCCCCTTCAGCCATTTGCCGTCAAGCAGACGCGCCTGGGCGGGGTCGGCGAGGCGACCGAAGAACGACGAGCTGCCGTTGACGTACAGGTAGCGGTTGACGCGGATCAGCTGGATGGCGAGTCCCGCCAGCGTGATCCGTCCTCTGCCGCCCTTGCCCGCGACGAGTTCCATATCGAGTGATATCGGCGCTTCTGCGCCGACAATTGAGCCTGCAACGTGGACCGTCGCCGCGCCCGCCGCCGCCGCTTTCGCGGCGGCCACGATCTGCGCCGGCGTCTTCGACGCCAGGCCGTTGCCCGCATGCGAGGAGCCGCCGCAGCCGGCAAGCGCCGCGGCCAGTGCGAGCGCGAGCGAGGAAGCTGCGAGGAACCGGGGCCGAAGGCGCATCGCCACGCAGACTGTAGCCCGCGAGACAGCCCAGTCTAAGCGGCCGTGTGGCGCCCCGGCGTCGGGCGCTTGCGCACGTGATCGACGAGCTCTGCGAAGAAGCCCCTGCCGAGCACGCTCAGGCCCAGCAGCGAGCCGAACAGCACCACCGCGTCGATGCTCTCGCGGCCCTCCCTGCTCCAGTAGTCGTCGGCGAGGTTCAGCCACAGCGCGAACTCGTCGAGCGTCAGCGCGGCGCCGCTGCCGTACGCGATCGACGTCAGCCGCGACGCGCGCCGGCGCTCGTCGATGCCTATCTCCAGCAGCCACAGGTAGCCCACCGTCAGCAGGCCTGCGATCCCGAACGTCATGTGGTGGATGTGACGCCCGCCGGGGGTTATGTTCCTGAACGGCCCGCGTTCGGCTCGGATCGCGTGCGTGATCGCGCGCACGCCCGCGAACGTGACGAAGAACGCGCCCGTCGAGAGCAGCTGGCGCTCCTTGCGCCGATCCTCGAAGTGCTTGCAGTAGAGAGCGTGTAGCTCGCGCGCGTTCATGCTCGCCCACACCCTAGCCCGGCCCGCCGCGGCAAGCGAATCTGCAGCGGTAAACCTCAATCGGCTTTTCGTCGAGATGGACGCACGATGCGCATGGACCTCGCCTCTGTGGCTCGATCACACCGACACGGCGAAGGGCCGCACGCTGGGCGCACACGATCTTGTCATGTCAGATAGCGGAACTCCCCAAGACAACCCCGGCCCCGCGCGCAAGGCACCGTCGCTGCGCTCGCTGTGGTCTGGCCTGGCCGCCGACCGGGTCGGCAGGGTGAACGTACGGGAGCTCCTGGGCAGCCGCAGGGCGATGTGGGCGGCGGTCGCGGTGCTGTGCGTTGCCGTGGGGGTCGTCGGCTCGGCGCTGGCCGCGCACGCGGTCGCGCGCAACGACGCGAGCTCCGCGCGGCAGGCCTCCCAGCAGGCCTCGGCGGCGGTAGCCGCGACGGTCAAGCTCGGGATCCAACGCGAGGAAGACCTGCGCATCGGCGGCAGCACGTTCTTCGCCGGCGACTCGAAGGCGACGCCCGCAGAATTCGACCGGTGGGCGCACTGGGCGCGCACGCTTCACCGCTACCCGGAGCTTCAGCAGCTCGGCCTGGTGACGCTTGTGCACGGCTCCGAACTGGCGAGCTTCGGCAAGCCCGCCACTGGCGAGGCGACGCAGACCTCGGCGACGCAGACCTCGGCGACGCAGACCTCGGCGACGCAGCCGGCGAGCGCGACGACGCCCCAGCTGCGGATCACTCCGGCGGGCGAGCGTCCCTTCTACTGCCTGGCGATCGCCCGGCTGGCGCGCAGCGCCGCCGAGAACCCGCCCGCCGGGCGCGACTACTGCGCGAGCGGCACCGGGCTGCTGCAGGCGCGCGACTCGGGACTGAGCCGCACGACGGTCGTCTCGGCGGCGGGGACCACCGCGCTTGAAGTGATGACGCCCGTGTACAGGGGCGACCAGCCGCCCGCGACGCTCGGCGCGCGCATGGGCGCGTTCGCCGGCTGGCTGCGCCAGGTGTTCGTCCCCAGCATCCTGCTCGAAGCGGCCCTGCGCAGCCACGCGGGCGACGCGGTGCGCCTCAGCTACGCCAGCAGCTCCGCGACCGTCGTCTACAACGGCGGCACGCCGCAGCCGGGAGCGCCGAGCACGACGATCGACCTTCACAACGGCTGGACCGTGCAGGGCTTCGGCACCCCGGTGGCCGCTGGATCGCTGACGGACGGCAACGCGCTGGCGCTGCTGATCGTCGGCTGCGTGCTGAGCGCGCTGCTCGGCGTGCTGGTGCTGCTGCTCGGCGACGGGCGCCCCCCCGCCCCGGCGCCGACGCCCCGGCGCGTCTCGCAGCCAAAGGCGCCCGCGGCTCCGGTGGAAGAGCTCCACGACACCCTCACCGGGCTGCCCAACCGCGCGCTGCTGATGGACCGCGCCGAGTGCATGCTCGCGCGCGCGGGACGCCAGTCGGGGCTGCTGGTGGGCGCGCTGTTCATCGACATCGACTGGTTCAAGGACGCCAACGAGCGCCTCGGCGAGGCCGCCGGCGATCAGATCCTGAAGATCGTCGCCGAACGGCTGGAGACGGTCGTGCGCGCGGGCGACACGGTCGGCCGTCTCGGCGGAGACGAGTTCGTGCTGCTGGTCGAGTCGGCGGCCCGCGGGGCGCGCCTCGACTCGCTGGCGCGGCGCGTGGTCGAGGCGCTGCACAAGCCGTTCGAGCTCGAGGACGCCGGACCCAGCTTCCTGCTGACGGCGAGCATCGGCGTGGCGTTCGGCCGCTACGCGACCCCCGAGGACCTGCTGCGCGACGCGCAGCTTGCCCTGCACGCGGCCAAGTCCGCGGGCAAGGACCGCTACACGCTGTTCAACGCGAACATGCGCTCGGTGATCGAGGGGCGCGGCGTGCTGGAGGTCGAGCTGAACGCGGCGCTCGCGGAGAAGCAGTTCTTCGTGCTGTACGAGCCCATCTACGACCTGGGCACCGGCAGGGTGGCGGGCCTGGAAGCTCAGATCCGCTGGCTGCACCCCAAGCAGGGCGTGGTGCTGCCCGCCGACTTCATTCCGATGGCCGAGGAAACCGGGCTGACCGTGCCGATCGGCCGCTGGGTGATGGAAGAGGCGTGCGCGCGCGCCGCCGCGTGGAACGTGGCGGGCCACGACGTCGGCATCTCGGTGGAGGTGACGGCCAACCAGCTCAACCGCGAGGGGTTCGCGACGGACGTGCGCCGCGCGCTGCAGCAGTCCGGGATCGAGCCGTCGCAGCTGACGCTGCAGATCGCCGAGACGACCGTCATGAGCGACGTGGCCGCGGCGGTCGAGCGCCTGCAGGAGATCAAGGACCTCGGCGTGCGCATCGCGATCGACGACTTCGGCGGCAGCGGCTACGCCTACCACTCCGACCTGCGGCGTCTGCCGCTGGACTTCCTGAAGGTCGACCGCAGCTCGCTGGCGGCCGCCGAGGACGAGGAGTACCGCACGTGGCTGCTGGAGGCGATCCTGATCGTCGGGCGCGACCTGTCGCTGACGGTGATCGCGAAGGGCATCGAGAGCCTCGAACAGATGAGCGCGCTGCAGGCGATGGGCTGCACGATGGCCCAGGGCACGCTGATGGGCAAAGCGGTGCCCGCGAACGCGATCGACAACGTGTTCGAAGTCACGCTGCCGACGACGCGCCCGAGCTCCGAGAGCGCGTAGCCGACGTCGCGCCGAGCGGGCGCGGGGTCTAGCATGGCCCCAGTTCCGGCGAAGCGGCGAGAGGAGAGGAAATGGCTGTCAGCGCGAGCATGCCCAAGTCCGTTGCCCACGGGATCGAGGACCTGCGGGGGCTGGTCGATCAGGTGGTGGGCCCGAGCGAGTGGCGCGAGGTCACCCAGGAGATGGTCGATCGATTCGCCGATCTGACGGGCGATCACCAGTGGATCCACACGGACGTCGAGCGCGCCAAGCGCGAGAGCCCGTTCGGGACGACGATCGCCCACGGCAACCTGACGCTGTCACTGATCGACGGCATGCGCGGCGGCCTCAGCGAATGGAGCGGCTTCAAGATGGGCGTCAACTACGGCTGGAACAAGGTCCGCTTCCCCGCGCCCGTGCCGGTGGGGTCGCGGCTGCGCTGCTACGCGCAGATCGTCGAGCTCACAGAGGTGGGCGGCGGCTGGTACCAGGCCGTCACGCGTTTCACCGTCGAGGCCGAGGGAAGCGAGAAGCCGGTTTGCGTGGCCGACAGCGTGGGACGGCTGCTGGCGGAGGACTGACGGGGCCCGCACAACGGTCCGGCGCTGCGCATTCCCGGGGTTATTCGGGTTATTCGTGCCTCGGCTGGCTCCCGAGGATCGCGCAACTCCCAGGCGGGCGGCGGGTTGTAGCGCACGTGGGCCACCGGGCTTTCGACCTCATTTCGCGGCGCTCAGCGACGAGGGCCCTGAGCTGCCGGTTGAGGTTGGGGCCCGTCCTCTGTGCGGCGGCCGCGGTTCTTGTGAGCTCACTCGGAGTCTGCGGCGTGGCGCGAGCGAGCGCAGTAGCTGACGGACCGTCGACCACAGTCACGATGGTCGAGCACGGCGGGGCGACGGTCGAGTGGGTCTCGGGCTACGTCGGCGACCCACTCAAGCTGGCGACGGAATACAGGGCCGCCTACGGGCTGGCAAGCTCGACGTGGTGCGCGAGCTCGGGCGCGGCGGGCTCGCCAGAATCTTCGACCGCACCGGAGATGCTCAGCGCTGTGTTCGCAGAAGACGAAGCTCTGGGACGTGTTGCCGGTGGGGCGTGGCGCGTCTTCGTGAGTCTCCCGGGCCTCACTCCTGGGGCCACGTACTGCGTTGCGCTCGTGGCGAGGAGCGCGTCAGGAACAGGAACCTCAACGCAGGTTGAGTTCACCTCGGGCGCGCCGAGCGCCACGCTGCTGTTCACGATGGAGCTCATCCCCGACGGAGTGACCGGGGTGACCCTCCACGCCAGCGTCGACGCTGATGGCCTGCAAACCGAATACGACGTTGTCTACGGCTCGATCGATTCGTTGTGGTGCATGAGCTCTGGAAGTATGGGATCGCCTGAACACTCGACTTCGCCCCAAGTCCTGCCCGGGGAACCGTGGTGGCGTTCTTATCCCGGGGAAGCCACGGTCAGCGGCCTGAGCCCGGGGGCCGAATACTGCGCGGAGTTTGTCGCGCGCAATCTTTCGACGGCGAGCTCAGAACTGGTCGACTTCATCGCCGGCGCAGCCTGGGGTTGGGGCTCGCCCCAAGACATTGGCTCCACGACGGCGCAGGTATGGGGCGTCGTCTACTCGACGGGTCTGCCGTCCGAGTATCACGTCGCCTATGGCCTGGCCAGTTCGACGTGGTGTGAGAGCTCGGGAAAGTCGGGATCACCCGAACACTTGACCCCCGAAACCTCTTACGTCTCCCCCGAAAGACTGGTCGTGTCTCTGAATGGCTTGACTCCGGCGACCGGGTACTGCGAGCGCCTGGTGGCGAGCGACGTGTGGGGGAGCGACGTCACGCATCAGGAAGCATTCACGACCCTGAGCGCCGCGCAGGCGCCCGTCTCCCAGTCCGTCGGCGGGCAGGTCAGCGCACCGGTCGCTACGCCCCTCACTCACCTCACGATTTCGCCAGAATCGTTCGTGGCGGCTAACCGTGGCTCCAGCAGCGCGCACATGGTCCCGCGCGAGCACGGCACCGGCGCCACGGTCCGCTACAGGCTTGGCGAGGCGGCAACCGTGACGTTTAGAGTGCGTCGACTCGAGCAGGGGCGTGCGGTCAAGGGAGGTCGTTGCGTCATCCAGACGCGCAAGAACCGACGGGCGCGGGCGTGTACTCTTGCCCGCCTGCTCCGTGGCAGCTTCTTGATCGTCGGCAAGGCTGGCTCAGACTCGTTTCACTTCACTGGTCGGTTCGACGGAAAGACCCTGAGCCCGGGTCGCTACCTCCTCGTAGCGACCGCCCAAGACAGTAGCCCTGTGACCGCCGGCTTTCGAATCGTGAGGTGACCGGGAGCCGAGGTGCCACGGTGCGTGGCGTCTGGCGATCCGGGCCGCTGCCCAAGCGTGAGCCCGGCGGCGGCGAGAGTCAGATCAGACCCCTCAGTAGATCAGCGTGAGTGCTTGTCGCGCGATTTCCCGCTTGGCGACACGCGTCGCGGTCGTAGCGGGCATCAGATCGAGCCTCCGGACGCAGCCGTGCCCCACACCACGCGCAGCGACGTAATGAGGCGGCGCGACGGTCTCGCTCACGCAGGAATAAGAGCGAGCGGGGTGTTCGGCTTTGTTGGCACGTCGATCCCCCAGCGCTTCAGGCTCACCGCGGCGTGGCCGGAGGCGATCAGGCGGGAACCCGAGCCGGAGTGAAATTACAGCAGCCCAGGGACGCGACCCGAGGTGTGGCGAGAGGTTCGCATTGTCATGGATGCGCTCGTGTCGTGCATTCCGCCGACGTTGCCCCCAATGCGGCCACCGGCTATTCGAGGAAGCCCCATTCGCTTTCCTCGACTACGCCTTTCCTGCCGCCAATCGAAGAATACTTCCCGTCTTTTGTGGTGTTGTTCTCGCCGCCAAGAATCGAAGACCAGATGGCTTCCGCTTTGTTTGCGCGGCCGCCACTCACGGATGATTCACTCCCGTCGGCTGCGCCGGAGGCGCCGCCGCTGATTGAGGATGCGGTCCCGCCGGCTGTGTTTTTGGCGCCGCTGAGCACCGTCGCCCATTCCCCAGAGGCTTCGTTTTCGATGCCCCCGCTCACGGAGGCATCCTGCCCGCGAGCGGTGTCCAGTTCGCCTCCGCTGACCGACGCCCATCGGCTACTGGCGGTGTTCACGTTGCCGCCGCTGATGGAGGCGGTTTCGCCGCTGGCGGTGTTTGCTTCGCCGCCGCTCACGGAGGCACTCTCCCCGCTCACCGTATCGTCTGCGCCTGCAAGCAGGCCACCCACCGACGTGAACGACTGCTGGTCGGTCCCGACGACGAGATTGTTAGAGCCGGTCTGTGCCCGCGGGTTTTCGTTGACTCCGACCACGAGGTTCCCCTCACCGTTGATGGTGCTCTCGATCGCTTCACCCGAGGTGATCTGCACGTTGACACCGGAGAAGACGACTGTCGGCTTGCCCGCGATACCCGTCGCTACTAGCTTTACGTAAGGCACGATCGCTTTCAAGGCGTCCTGTTCTTGTTCGCTCAGCAGCGTCACCCCGCCCTTGCCCGCTTCGCCTTTCGCGCCGGGTTCGCCTTTCGCGCCGGGTTTGCCTTCAGGCCCTGCAGCGCCCGGCTTGATCTTCTTGGCGATGCTCGCTTCCAGCTGCGCGAGCACCTTCGGGCTGATCTGGCCCCGTGACGTGATGAGGTAATGCTTCGCGGCGATAGCCGTGCCGCCCATCGCGAACACCAGCGCCATCGTGGCTACCACGTTCGCGTAGTTGAAATGTCTGCGGAAAAACATGCTCAGATCTCCTCGGTTGTGTGGAGCAGACACGCGACGGCGGCCCGCACGCCGCGGCTATCCCATCAGATGTACAGACCTCACGTCTGCGAGAGGGCTGCTCGCTGCAGCAGTCCCAAGCATCCCGCGCTCCGTTCTGACTCTCGCCCCGCGAGCGACGCAGGCGCCTGCGAACGCTCTCCCCGCTTGTGCATAGGACGAAAAGGAGCAGTCTCGGCAACCCCTCTTGTCGCGGCTAATCCGGTTCGGAGCCCTCAAGCCCCAGGGGAGCAAGGGGGTACCTTGAAGTCGAACGGAAGCGGACTATGCGCTCCCGCTGGACGGGCTGGGTAGGCTCCGCGGCGTGGTGCGCCGACTGGCGCTTGGTTTCGTCATGGTGGTCTTGGCCGCCGTGTCATCCGCGTGCGGTCTTGTGGCCTCATCGATGGCGGCGTCGGTGCACATGGCGGCGGTCCCAGTCGTTCGTTGCCCGACCGAGTTTGGCGCTCCGGGTTCGTCCCCGCACACCCCGGCGGCAGTCACGGTCAGTTCGTTCTCCTCCATACGCGGACTCGTGGCCTACACGAACACGCAGATCTACCTCATCGGACCGGCTCAATACGCGACGACCCACGGCCTGCCACGGTTAGGCGCAGCCGCTAGTCGCCCCGCGTGACTGCTGCACGTCGAGCACTGTCACGGCTAGTCCAGCTTCACACCCCCATTCCTATTCTCCCGGTCAAACCCCCAGCGCCACGTACTTCGTCTCCAGGTACTCCTCGATTCCCTCGAACCCGCCCTCGCGGCCGAACCCCGACTGCTTGACCCCGCCGAACGGCGCGGCGGGGTTGGAGACGACGCCCTGGTTGAAGCCGACCATGCCCGACTCGATGCCCCTCGCATACGCGGAACGCGCGGTCCAGATCGCGCGTGTAGACGTAGGCCACGAGCCCGTACTCGGTGCGGTTGGCGGCGCGCGACCGCCTGCTCCTCGGTGCGAGAACGTCGACGACGGGCGCGACCGGCCCGAAGATCTCCTCGCCGCAGCAGCCGCGCGTCGGCGGGCACGTCGGCGAGCACGGTCGGGCTCGAAGAAGTAGCCGGGGTGCGCGGGTGCCCGACCAGCTGGCCTGCCGCCGGTCAGCACGCGTCGCGCCGCGCTCGACCGCGTCGTCCACCAGCTCGGTGACCTTGCCGCGCTGGGCCTCGTCGATCAGCGGGCCGACGTCGACGTCGGGCTCGGTGCCGCGGCCGACCTTCAGCGCGCCCATGCGCTGCGGCCAGCCGCCGCGCGAACTCCTGCGCGAGCGACTCGTGCACGTGGAAGCGGTTGGCGGCGGTGCACGCCTCGCCGACGTTGCGCATCTTCGCCGAGCATCGCGCCCTCGACCGCGCGCGTCGAGGTCGGCGTCCTCGAACACCAGGAACGGGGCGTTGCCGCCGAGCTCCATCGACACGCGCAGGACCTGCTCGGCGGACTGTTCGATCAGCGTGCGCCCGACCTCGGTGGAGCCGGTGAACGACAGCTTGCGCGTGCGCGGGTCCTTCGAGCAGCGGCTCGATCACCGCGCCGGAGCGCCGGGCGGTGATCACGTTCAGCACGCCCCCCGGCAGGCCCGCGTCCTCGAGGATCTTCGGCCGAGCGCGAGCATCGACAGCGGCGTCTGCTGCGCGGGCTTGACGACCATCGTGCAGCCGGCGGCGATCGCCGGGGCGATCTTGCGGGTGCCCATCGCGGTGGGGAAGTTCCACGGCGTGACGAACACGCACGGCCCGACCGGCTGGCGCATCGTCAGGATCCGCCCCTTGCCGGTGGTGTTGACCATGTAGCGCCCGTGGATGCGCACGGCCTCCTCGGAGAACCAGCGCAGGAACTCCGCGGCGTAGGCGATCTCCGCGCGCGACTCGGCCAGCGCCTTGCCCATCTCGAGCGTCATCAGCAGCGCGAGCTCGTCGGCCTGCGCGACGCATCGCCTCGTACGCGCGGCGCAGGATCTCGCCGCGCTCGCGCGGCGCGCTCGACGGCCCACTCCGCCTGCGCGTCGGCGGCCGCGCGCGAGCGCCGCGAGCGCGTCGTCGGCGTGCGCGTCGGCGACCTCCACCAGCGGTCTCGCCGTCGCGGGGTCCTCGACGGCGAGCGTCCCGCCGCCGCTTGCGGCCCGCCACTCGCCGGCTATGTAGAGGTCCGTGGGAACCCGCTCGAGCACGGCGCGCTCGGGCTCGGAGAGGCTGGCGTTGCTGACGGTGCCCACGGCCTCAACCTACCACCGCGCAGGCCTGTGCAAAGCGCGTCGCCCCTGCGCAAAGCGGCATACATCGTGCAGCGCTCAGGCACCGCGCGCGGCGACCCGAACGAGTGGGTATGGGACACTCGGCCATGGAGCGCGACCACGAGCGTGCGGCTGTGTTGCGACTGGCGAGGATGTCGATCGGCTTGGCAATTGCCCGCCCCGCGCGAGCCCTGCTCGCGTGCACGCTCACGGCGCTTGCGCTGTGCGCCGCCCCGGCGCACGGCGTCGACGCTGGTGATCGAAGGCGCGGGCGACGGCCACGGCGTGGGCATGAGCCAGGACGGCGCGCTCGGCTACGCGCAGCACGGCTGGAGCGACGCGCAGATCCTCGCCCACTACTACACGGGCACCACGCTGGGGCAGGCGCCGGCGAACCACGTCGTGAAGGTGCTCGTCGGCGCGAAGGTGCTGGACGTCCCGCTCGAACGCTACGTGCGCGGCGTCGTCGCCGCCGAGATGCCCTCCAGCTGGCCGCTGGCGGCGCTGGAGGCGCAGGCGATCGCCAGCCGCACCTACGCGCTGACCTCCGACGCCGGCGGGGCGCGCTTCGACGTGTACTCCGACACGCGCTCGCAGATGTACCTCGGCGTGGCCGCCGAAACCGCGACCACCAATGCGGCGGTCGCGGCGACCGCCGGGCAGATCGTCAAGTTCGCGGGCAAGCCGGCGGTCACGTACTACTTCGCGAGCTCCGGCGGGATGACGGAGAACATCGAAAACTCGTTCATCGGCGCGGCGCCCGAGCCATGGCTGAAGGGGGTGCCGGACGCTTATGAAACGAAGGCGTCCGACTGGAAGCTGAGCATGAGCTTCACCTCCGCGGCGGCGCGTCTGAGCGGCCTGGTCAAGGGGTCCTTCCGCGGGATCGAGGTGCTGACGCGCGGCGTCTCGCCGCGGATCGTCGAGGCCGCGGTGCTCGGCACGCGCGGCAACACCCGGCTGAGCGGACCGGAACTGGCGGTGCGGCTCGGGCTCGACAGCACGTGGGCGTACTTCAGCGTGAAGAGCGGCGCGAGCGTCAGGCGCGAGCCGGACCACAGCGGGCAGACCGGGTTCACGCCGCCCGCGCCGGAAGGCCCGCCGGCGACACAGCCCCCGCCCACGACCGGGCCGCAGGGCGGCGCGCAGGCGCCGGCGACGGTCGCGTCGACGAGCGCCACCGGCGGGGTGCAGGCCGGATAGGTCCAGCCCGTGCGGCCGAGCCGCAAGCGCCCGCATGGCTTGCAGCGCTACGACATGCGTCCGCTGCGGCGCAGCTGCGAGCCGAGCGCCTTGGGAACCGCCGCTCGATCGTCGACAATGCGCGTATGAGCTCTCGCTCGATCGTCGCTACGCTCGCGTGCGCCGCGGCGCTGTGCGCCCCGGGCGTGCTGGCGCCGGCCGGCGCCATGGGCGCACACTCGGTGGGCACGCGCGAACAGGTCGAATGGGTGCGCAGCGCGGCGACGAGGTTCGTGACCGCCGAGCTCGCCGGAAATGGCGCGGACGCGTGTGGGATTCTGAACGCGCCGCTGCGTGCGACCGAGCACGGCCGCACGTGCACGCAGCGCTGGAACGCCAAGCTGGCCAAGTTGCTGCGCGAGCCGGGCGGGCGCGCGCGGCTGCGAGCGCAGAAGCACGCGATCCCGGCGGCCACGGTGATCGTCCACGGGAACGTCGCGTCGATCGATCTGCCGACGGCGCTGATGAGCGGTGCGAACCGCTTCCTGTGGACCGAAAACTGCTGGATGCTCGAGGGCTGAGACGAACGGCGGCGCTCGCGCGGGCCGCCGGCGAGGTCGGCGGGCGCGTACGCTGAGCCGGTGCCCGCCGAGCTGCTGATCGCGGACGTTCCTTGGCTGCTGTACCGCTCGTTCTTCGCGCTGCCAAAGTCGATCGTCGGCGCCGACGGCCGGCCGGTGAACGCGCTGCTGGGCACCGTCAACGCGATCCTTTCTGTCTTGGATGCGCGCCTACCGGCGCGGGACGTGCGCGGCGTGGTGGTGTGCATGGGCGCGGAGCAGGCGGACTACCGCGTGCGGCTGTACCCCGCCTACCACGCCCATCGCGATCCGATGCCGGCGGAGCTGGCGGCACAGTGGGAGAAGGCTCCGGCACTGCTGGAGAGCCTCGGCTGGACGTATGCGGCCAGCGAGGAGCTGGAGGCGGACGACGTGATGTTCTCCTACGCGCGCGCGGAGGAGGAGCGCGGCGGCACCGCCCTGCTGCTGACGGGCGACCGCGACCTGTACGGCGCGGTCGAGCGAGCGCGTGGCGGTGGTCGAGCTCAAAAAGAGCCCCACCCACCCCGCGCACGGCGAGATCGGCCCAGCAGACGTGCGCGAGCGCTACGGCGTGGACCCGGCGCAGGTTCCCGACTTCATCGCCCTGCGCGGCGACCCCTCCGACGGCCTGCCCGGCGCGCCGGGCATCGGCGCGAAGACCGCCGCCGAGCTGCTGGCGGCGCACGGCACGCTGGAGGCAGCTCTCGCCGCCGCGGGCGCGGACGCGGGCGACACCGCGGCTGCCGCGGTCAGGGCGAGCCAGGCGATGCGCCCGCGCACAGCGGCGGCGCTGCGCGAGAACGCGCAGCTGCTGCGCACGTTCAGGCAGATCGCGACGCTGCAGCGGATCGACGTCGAGCCACCGCCCGACCGCGCGACCGACTTCGCGGGCGGCGCGCGCGTGGCCGGCGAGCTGGGGATGCGCCGGCTTGCCGAGCGTCTCGCGAAGCTGGCTACGGAGTGAACTTGACGGTGATCACGTCCCCGTCGCGCATGACGTAGTCGCGGCCCTCCAGGCGCAGCGTGCCGCGCTCGCGCGCGCCCGCGTAGCCGCCGGCGTCGACGAGCTCGCGCCAGCCGATCACCTCGGCGCGCACGAAGCCCTTCTGGATGTCGCGTGTGGATCTGGCCCGCGGCGTGCCACGCGGTCAGGCCGCGGCGCAGATGCCAGGACTGCGCGGGCTTGGCCTCGCCGGCGGTGAAGAACGCGATCAGATGCAGCAGCGAGAACGCCCCGCGCACGACGCGCTGCAGGCCCGATTCGCTGGGTGGGCGGGTCCAAATTCCTCTCGCATCGCCGCGGCTTCCTCGTCCTCCAGCTCGGCCAGCTCGGACTCGATCCGCGAGGACACCGCCACCGCGCCGGCGCCCTGCGCCGCGGCGTGCTCGGCGATCGCCGCCGGGACCTCCTCCGAGCCCTCGTCCACGTTCGCCACGAACAGCACCGGCTTGGCTCGTCAGCGAGCCCAGGTCGCGCGCGCGTTCGGCGCCTCCTCGGGCACCGGCACGTCGCGCGCCGGGCGGCCAGCCTGCAGCGCCGCGATCACCTCGCGCAGCCACGCCTCCTCCGCGATCGCGACGCGGTCGCCGCCCTCGGCCTGTTTGCGCGACCCGCTCCACCCGGCGCTCGGCCTGCCTCCAGGTCCGCGATCGACCAGCTCCGTCTCGATCGTTTCGATGTCCGCGAGCGGATCGACGCGGCCCTCCGGATGGACGACGTTCTCGTCGCCGTGCGCGCGCACGACGTGCACGATCGCGTGCGTCTCGCGGATGTTCGCCAGGAAGCGGTTGCCAAGGCCCTCGCCCTGGTGCGCCCCCGCCACCAGGCCCGGCGATGTCGTGGAAGTCGATCGTGTCCCACACGATCTCCGACGCGCCCACGGTGCGCGCGACCTGCTCCAGGCGCTCGTCGCGCACCGGCACGACCGCCACGTTGGGCTCGATCGTCGTGAACGGGTAGTTGGCCGCCTCCGCGCCCGCCTTGGTCAGCGCGTTGAACAGCGAGGACTTGCCCGCGTTGGGCATGCCCCACGATGCCGATGCGCGTGCTCATTGCGTCGCCTCCATTTCGAGAATGCCCTCCTCCGCCAGCCAACCGGCACAGCGATCGACGTAGCGATCGAGCTCGGCGAGCAGGATCTGCACGCCCTCGTGCAACGCCCTCCAACCAGCGGGCGGGTACGCGTGAGCGAGATCGTCACGCAGCTCCTTTGCACCCTGAAGGCGAGTTGCGGAGCTTTGCGAGATGACTCCGAGCGCGGCGAGCCGCTCCCACGGATGGCCGGGAGCTTTCTCGAGGACGCCGAACCGCTGACCCTCGGCGAGCGCACGCGCGGCGAGCTCGTGCAGCCAGTTGAGCAGCACCTCATACTCGCGCTCCACCACCGCGACCTTGTTGCGCTCGTGCGCATCCGCCGAGCTCGCGGCCAGCAGCAGCGCATCTAGGTCGAAGTCCGGGTCGAACTCTTCGACAGCGACAAGCAGCTGCTCACGTGCGCGAGGAATCGCCTCGAAGATCGCGTTGAGCCGGCGCTGCCCCTTTGAGAGCGCGGGCACGGCTATGCAGCCGCCGCGATCCGCTCACGCGCGGCTGCGACAGTCTCGCGCGCGCTTGTCGCCGTCGCTCGTTCTTCGCGCGTCGCCGCCGCGAATATCTCATGTCGACGGTCGCTCAGACCTTCCCACAGGCCGTCGCGATCCACGAGCACACGGCCCTCGCGCAGGACATCTGCCAGCAGTGTCGGCATCGTCTCGGCCTGCTCCAGGCCGATGACGTCGACCGGCTTCCCGAGCACCCGACGCAGGCGCATCTTGAGCCCCGCAAGAGCGCTCGGCGCGCGATTGCGATGAACGACCAGCAGATCGACGTCGGAGAGGTGGTCGTCGTCGCCCACAGCTGTCGAGCCGAAGAGCACCGCCAGGCGCACGGAGCGCTCAGTGCGCAACGCCGTCCGCAGCGCGTTCAACAGCTTCCAGTGGTCCGCCAGATAGCGCTCCTCGGTGCTTGACAGCTCCAGCTGGCGTCGCGCCACCCGACGTCCCCGCAGCAACCCGTCGTTTACATATCGACGCAGAGTGCGCTCGCTGCAGCCGAGCCGCTCCGCCGACGTCGAAAGTGCCTGGCTCATGCGTCCAGTATACGCGCCTGTGTGTCCAAGTCGGGGCGTGACTGGGTCCCGGCATGGTCGCCGAGGGCGACTGCGGCCAGCCCCCCCAACGCCGCCCCCGCCAGCACGTCCGACGGGTAGTGCACCCCCAGGTACAGCCGCGACAGCGACAGTCCCGCGGCCAGCGCGAACAGGGGAGCCGCCGGCACGCCGAGACGCGAGTAGGCGACAGCCCCCGCGAACGACGTGGAAGCATGCGCGCTGGGGAAGCTGAGCGCCGTCGGCGTCCCCGTCAGCGGCGGCAGACCAGAGAGCTCGGGCCGCTGGCGGCGAATCACCTGCTTGATCGCCACGTTCAGCGCGTAAACGCCCGCCACCGTCGCCGTCGCCCGGCGCCAGTCCCGCCTGCGCTCCGCGTCGAGCGCCCCGCCAACCGCGCCGATCGCAAGCCACACCGCGCCGTGCTCCCCCAACCGCGAGAACCCCGCCACCGCGCGCTCGGCTCGCGGCGTGTGCCCGCGCGTGCGCGCCACCCGCAACAAGCGCTCGTCGACGCTCAACCGACGAGCGTCCTAACCGAAGCCGACGCGGGGCTCCTCGGTGTCGGCGCTGACATAAACCACCTGCCCAAGATCCACGCGCACCGGGCCGTCCTCGCTTTCGAGCTCGTGCCAGCCGATGCCGCCCAGCGACTTGTTGAGGTCTTCGAGCTGCTTGTCGCTGACGCGCAGCGCCAGCACCTGCCCCCCCTGGAAGCCGAGCGTGATGCGTCTCGTCCCCGACGCCGCCATCAGTGTGCGCCCGCCCCTGCCGCCGGCTGCACGATCTCGGTCAGCACGCCCGCGGTCGCGCGCGGGTGCATGAACGCGACGCGCGAGCCGCGGATGCCCCTCCGCGGCTGCTCGTCGATCAGCCGCATGCCCGCCTGCCTGAGCGCGTGCAGGGTCGCGTCGATGTCGTCCACCTGGTAGGCCACGTGGTGCAGCCCCGGGCCCTGCCTGGCGAGGAACTTGCCCACCGGCGTGTCCGCGCCCAGCGGCGCCAGCAGCTCGACGTGGTTCTCGCCGACGTCCAGCAGCACCGCCTCCACGCCCTGCTCCTCCACCACCTCGCGGTGGGCCACCGCCAGCTCGAAGCCGTCGCGGTACAGCTCGAGCGCGGGCTCGATCTCCTCGACTGCGACGCCGATGTGGTCGATGCGGCTGAACACCAGCCGCAGTCTATAGCCGTCCGGGCTCTTCCTCGCCCGCGGGGGGCGGCAGGCGGATCGGAGCGGGCGCCGGCGGAGCCGGATGCGGAGCGGCCGCCGCCACCACCCGCAGGCCCACGCCCGGCGCGCGCTCCATCCGCGGCACTCCCGCCATGATCCTGTCGATCGCCTCGCGGTCGAGCACCTCGTGCTCCAGCAGCTCGTGCGCGAGCTCGTCGAGCTGGCGCCGGTGGGCGCCGATCAGCTTCTGCGCCGCCCTGCGAGCCTCCTCGATCAGGTCCTGGCGCTCCTCGTCGCGCAGCCGCAGCGTGCGTCTCCGACAGCTGCACGTCGCCGTCCGGCGAGCGGCCCACGCCGGCGGTGCCCATCGCGAAGTCGTGGACCATCGAGTGCGAGATGTCCGCCACGCGCTTGAGGTCGTCCGAGGCGCCAGTGGTGATCGCCCCGAACACGATCTGCTCCGCCACGCGCCCCCCCAGCAGCACCGTCATGTAGTCGAGCAGCTCCTCGCGCGTCTTCAGGTAGCGGTCCTCCGCGGGCAGGTTCAGCGTGTAGCCGAGCGCGCGCCCGCGCGGCACGATCGAGATCCGGTGCACGCGGTCGACCGACGGCAGCAGCTCGCCGCACAGCGCGTGCCCCGCCTCGTGGAAGGCCACCACGCGCTTCTCGTGCTCGTTCAGCACGCGCTTGGACTGCACGCCCGCGATCACGCGCTCGATCGCCGAGTCGAAGTCGCGCAGCGCGATCTTCTTCGCTCCGCGCCTGGTCGCGAAGATCGCCGCCTCGTTGCAGATGTTCGCCAGGTCCGCCCCCGTCAGCCCGCTCGTCTGCTGGGCCACCAGTCCCAGGTCGACGTTCTCCAGCGGCTTGTCGCGCGTGTGCACCTGCAGCACGCCCAGGCGGCCTTTGACGTCCGGCGGCACCACGAACACCTGGCGGTCGAAGCGGCCCGGGCGCAGCAGCGCCGGGTCGAGCTTCTCCAGCAGGTTCGACGCCGCGATCACCACCACGCGCCCGCTCGAGGAGAAGCCGTCCATCTCCACCAGCAGCTGGTTCAGCGTCTGGTCCTTCTCGCCCGAGATGTCCATCCCGCGCCGGCCGCCGACCGCGTCGAGCTCGTCGATGAAGATGATCGCCGGTTCGTGCTTGCGCGCGATCGCGAACAGGCGGCGGATGCGCGCCGCGCCGAGGCCCGCGAACATCTCCACGAACGACGCCGCCGACTGCGCGAAGAACTGCGCGCCCGACTCGTTCGCCACCGCCTTCGCCAGCAGCGTCTTGCCCGTGCCGGGCGGGCCGTGCAGGAGGATGCCCTTCGGCACCTTCGCCCCGAGCGCCTTGAACTCCTTCGGGTCGCGCAGGAACTCGACGATCTCCTGCAGCTCCGCCTTCGCGTCGTCCACGCCCGCTATGTCCGCGAACGTCACCGACTGGTCCGACGTCGGCTTGATGCGCTGCGGCTTGATCCGCGGCATCACCTTCAGCATCCGCCACATCATGAAAATCAGCGCCGTGAAGAACAGGATCGCGATCACCGGCTCCCAGTTGAGCGCGAAGTTCTGGACTTCCTGAGCGAACGACACGTGCGGCCCGGCCACGGGCGGCACCGCCGCGCGCACGATCGCCGCGTGTGCAGCCGCGCCCTTTGCGGCCGCGCCCTTCACCGCCGCCCCCTTCGCGACCGCGTGACCCGACCCAGCGTGTGCGTGCGCAGCCTTCGCGCCGCGCCGGCGCGGCACCGCCGTCGCCTGCGCGCTCACGCGTCCATCCTGTCCCGCAAAGCCACCATCCTTGGCATCGCAGCCATTATGCGTGTTTCCCGCGCGCTTGTCGAGCTGTGAAAATTCTCAGCCGAGCACGCGCAGCGCGAGGTCGGTGAACAGCTCTGTCGCGAACGCCAGGTCGCGCACGTCGATGCGCTCGTCCGCGCCGTGGATCAGCGGCGTGCTCTGCAGCATCGACTGATGGCGCTGCGGGAAGAACCCGTACGCCACGCACTCCGGGAACGCCAGACGGAAGTGGCGGGAGTCGGTGAAGCCCGGGAGCACGACCGGCACGACGTGCGCACCGGGGTCGTGCTCTGCGATCCACGCGGAGATCGTCTCCATCAGCTGCGAGCTCGCCGGCGAGCGGTTGCCGACGACCTGCTCGGTGAACTCGATCCGCCAGCGCGGGTGGGACTGCGAGCCCTCCTCGCCGAGCACCTCCGCGATGCCCTCGCGCACCTCCGCCTCGCCCAGGCCCGGGGGCACGCGGCAGTCGACCTTCAGCTCCGCGCGGCTGGGGATCACGTTGATCTTCTCCGACGCCGTGATCCGCGTCGGCGTGAACGTCACGCCGAGCATCGGCTCGAACATCACCGCCAGACGCGGGTCGGCGGCGCGCACGCGCGCGATCGCGCCCTGCGGGTCCTCCGGGTCCTCGCCGATCCCGCGCAGGAACGCCAGCGCCTCCTCCGTCAGCCGGTAGGAGGGCTGGCGCGCGGCGAAGCGCTCCAGCAGCGGGCCCATCTTCAGCAGCGCGTTCTCGCCCATCCCGGGCATCGACGCGTGACCGGCCACCCCGTCGGTCGACAGCGTGAAGCGGAACACGCCCTTCTCCGCGCAGCACACGCCGTAGCAGCGCCGGGCGGGCGGGCCTCCATACTCGAACACCGCGCCGCCGCCCTCGTTGACGAGCAGGTCGCAGCGAACCTTCTCCGGGTGGTTGCGCGTGATCCATTCCGCCCCCAGCGAGCCGCCCGTCTCCTCGTCCACGACCGCCACGATCAGCAGCTCGCCGCGCGCCGGGCGCCAGCCCGAGCGCGCCAGCGAAGCCGCCGCGGCGATCTCCGCGGCCACCTGCGACTTCATGTCCAGCGCGCCCCTGCCCCACAGGAAGCCGTCGGTGAGATCGCCCGACCACGGGTCGTGCGTCCACTCCTGCGGGTTCGCCAGCACCGTGTCGACGTGACCGAGGTAGCACAGCGTGGGGCCGTCGCTCGACGCGCCCGCGCTCGTACCCGCGCCCGCCCCCGCCGCCGCCGCCGGGCGCAGCCTCGCGACCAGGTTCGGGCGCTCGGGCTGAGCGCCGAGCAGCTCGCACTCGAAGCCCGCCTCGGAGAGGTGGTTGGACAGGTACTCCTGCGCCGCCAGCTCGTTGCCCGGCGGGTTGACCGTGTTGAAACGGATCAGCTGCTGCAGCAGCTCCACCGCCTCCGCGGCGGGCGCGGCATCCGCCGAGCGGTCGATCTCGGAGCTGCTGGGGCTCATCACGCAGATCGTACGCCCATCTGCGCGAGCTCCTCGTGCGTGAGGGGGTAGTGACAGGCGACGAGGGTGCCGGCTCCCTTGTCCTCGAGCGCAGGCTCCTGCTGTGAGCACAGCGCCTGCGCCTTCGGGCAGCGCGTGTGGAAGCGGCACCCGCTCGGGGGGTTCGCGGGGCTCGGCACGTCGCCGCTGAGCAGCCGTCGCTCGCTGCCGTGCAGCGCCGGGTCGGCCACCGGCACCGCCGCCAGCAGCGCGCCGGTGTAGGGGTGGCGGGGGAGCTCGTACAGCGCCTGGTTGGGCCCGAGCTCGACGATCTTGCCCAGATACATCACCGCCACGCGGTCGCACATGTGGCGCACGACCGACAGGTCGTGGGCGATGAACACGAGCGTCAGGCCCAGGCGGCGCTGCAGGTCGCGCAGCAGGTTCAGCACCTGCGCCTGGATCGACACGTCGAGCGCCGACACCGGCTCGTCGGCGATCAGCAGCTTCGGGCTCAGCGCGAGCGCCCGCGCCACGCCGATGCGCTGGCGCTGGCCGCCGGAGAACTCGTGCGGGTAGCGGTTGTAATGCTCCGGGTTCAGCCCGACCGTCTCCATCAGGCGCTGCACCTCGCGTTTGCGCTCGCCCTTCTCGCGCATCAGCCCGTGGATCGCGAACGGCTCGCCGATGATCGAGCCGACCGTCTTGCGCGGGTTCAGCGACGAGTACGGGTCCTGGAAGATCATCTGCACCTCGCGCCTGATCGCCTTCAGGCGCGCGCCCCTCACGCGCGTGATGTCCGTCCCCTCGAAGTCGATCTCGCCGGCGCTCGCGTCGAGCAGGCGCATCAGCAGCTTGGCCGTCGTGCTCTTGCCGCAGCCCGTCTCGCCGACGATCCCGAGCGTCTCCCCGCGCTCGATCTCCAGGCTCACGCCGTCCACCGCCCTGACCGCGCCGATCTTGCGCTGGAAGATGATCCCGCGCGTGATCGGGAAGTGCTTGACCAGGTCGCGCACCCGCACCAACACATCGCCCGGCGGCGTCTCGTCGCCCCTGGCTACGTCCTCGCTCGCTCGCGTGCCAAGCACGCCACGCTCGCTGCGTCCTTGCCAGGAACGACGATCCATCCGCCGTCTCACGCCGGCGCTCCGGGCGAGACTTCGGCGAGCGCCTGCTCGGGCGTGCTGCCCGCTCGCAGCTGCTGCCACAGCCGCCGGCGCACACCCGTCTCGAGCAGGCACGCGACGCTGTGACCGGGCTCGTCTCCGAGCGGCTGCAGCTGCGGGTCGATGCGCGCGTGGTCGGGCTGCGCATACGGGCAGCGCGGGTGGAAGTGACAGCCCGACGGGGGGCTGATGAGGCTCGGAGGGGTGCCGGGGATCGGCACCAGGTCCTGCTCGCGCGGGCCGGTCAGGGTGGGGATCGACTTCAACAGGCCCCACGTGTACGGGTGCTCGGGGGCGGCGAACACGCGCGCGGTGGTTGTCGTCTCGACGATCCGACCCGCGTACATCACCGCGATCTCGTCGGCCATCTCGGCGACCACGCCCAGGTCGTGCGTGATGATCACGATCGCCATCCCCAGCTCGCGCTGCAGACGTTCCATCAACGCCAGGATCTGCGCCTGCACGGTCACATCCAGCGCTGTCGTCGGCTCATCGGCGATCAGCAGCTTCGGCTCGTTGGCGAGCGCCATCGCGATCATCGCGCGCTGGCGCATGCCCCCTGAGAACTCGTGCGGATACCCATCGATGCGCCTTGCCGGGTCCGGGATCCCCACCAGGCCGAGCAGCTCCACCGCGCGCTCGCGCGCCTTCGCCTTGGACACTTCGCGGTGGGCGCGCACCGCCTCGATCAGCTGGCGACCGACCCTGTAGAGCGGGTGCAGCGCGGACAGCGGATCCTGGAAGATCATCGCGATGTCGTTGCCGCGGATCGCGCGCAGCCGCTCTTCGGGGAGCGTCACCAGGTCCTGCCCCTCGAACACGATGCGCCCGGAGATGCGCGCGCCCTGGCGGCGCGTGAGGCCCAGGGTCGTCAGCGAGGAGACCGTCTTGCCCGAGCCCGACTCGCCGACGATGCCCAGCGTGCGCCCGGCGTGTACCTCATATGAGATCCCGTCGACCGCGTGCACGACGCCGTCCTCGCTCGGAAACTCCACGCGCAGGTCCTGCACCCGCAGCAGCGGCTCCTCAGAGCTCATGAGTACCTGACGCGCGGGTCGAGATAGGCGTAGGCGACATCCACGACGATGTTGGCCACGATGATGAACATCGCGGCGAGCAGCACCGTGCCCTGCGTGACGGGGAAGTCGGAGAACTGGATCGCCTTGTAGTTGAGCTCGCCGATGCCGGGGATGTTGAACACCGATTCGACCAGCACCGCGCTCCCCAGCAGCACGCCGACTTCCAGGCCGAACAACGTGATGATCGGGTTGATGGCGGCGCGGATGCCGTGGCGCACGACGCGTCGCTCCGGCAGGCCCTTGGCGCGAGCGGTGCGAATGTAATCCTCGCCCATCGCCTCCCCCAGGCTGCTGCGCATCAGGCGCGCGAAGACAGCCGCCGAGCCCGCCGCGAGCACGATCCACGGCATGATCAGCGAGGTGAACCATTTCCACGAATCGCTCGTCAGCCCCACGTAGCTCCCGGCGCCGGGGAAGATCTTGAATTTGCCGATGTCCGAGGCGAACAGCAGCAGGAACACGAACCCGAGCCAGAATTCGGGCGCCGAGATCGCCACCAGCGCACCGCCCATCGCGAAGCGGTCGACCAGCGTGTGGCGCCGCAGCGCAGAGATCACGCCGACGGAGAGCCCGCCGAGGATCCACAGCACGGCGGCGCCGACGGTGAGCGACAGCGTGGCGGAGATCCGTTCGCCGATCAGACCCCGGACCGACTCCTGGCTGTAGTAGCTGTATCCGAACTGGAAGTGCAGGAAGATTTCCTTCATGTAGTCCCAGAACTGGACGGGCAGCGACTTGTTCAGCCCGAGCAGGATTTCGAGGTTCTTCACCACCCCAGGCTGCGGGTCGCGCCCCGCGCGCAGCAGCGCGGGGTTGCCGGTCGGGAATACCCGGAAGAGCACGAACGTCAGCGCGGCGACGACGATCAGCAGCAGCACGCCCCACAGCAGGCGCCGGATTATGTAGCGGATCATCGTCGCCGCCCTCGCGTCACTTCAGCGAGGTGAAGCTGTAGTCCCAACTGCCTTCGTTCCACAGCATCGCCACGCCGTGCACGTCGCTGCCCTCCAGCCGCGGCGACTTTTCCCAGTCATACGGGATCGCCGCCGCGTCTTCGACCAGTTCTTCGTCGATCTTCGCCCACGCCTTCGCCCGCGCTTCCTTGCCCTGGATCGGTTCCGCGGCGGTCATCGCGGCGTTGACTTTCGGGTCGTTCACCTGCCCCTGGTTGACGTTGCCGGTGGGGACGATCGAGTTTCCGTTGAACGTCGGCTTGAGCACGGCCTGCGGATCGGCGAAGTCGGCGATCCAGCCGACCGTCGGGCACACTTCGATCTCTTCTTTGGGCGCGTCGCAGTACTTGGCGTACATCGTCCCGATTTCGACCAGCGTCAGCTTGGTGTGGAAGCCGAGGTTCTTCAGCGTCTGGTTGACGATTTCAGCGTCTTCCTTTTCCGGTGTGTTGCTCGCGCCGACGACCTGGACCGTGTTCGTGCCCGTGTACCTGCCGCTCGGGTAGCCCGCCAGCTTGATGTACTTTTCGGCCAGCGGAATGTCGCCTTCGGGGTGTTCGTCGAAATCGAGCTTCGGCCCCTTCAGGCCTCCGGCCTGTTCGAAGCCCGGGATCGTCGGGTAGATGAAGTGGGTGGCCACGTTGGATACGAGCTCGCCGCCGCGCTCCCTGTCGAGCGCCTCCCGGTCGATCGCCGCGAACACCGCCTTTCGCAGGTCGATGCTCTTGAACGGACCGACCTTCTGGTTGAGCGTGATGTAGCGGTTGCCCGCTCCCGGCGAGAGGTCGAGCTGCGGTTTGTAGTGTTCGGCCGCGAGCTTGACCGCCGACTGCACCACGGGCTCGTTCTGCACGATGTTCGCGCCTTCGAGCACCTGCCTGTCGATGACCGCCTGCGTGCCGCCGATCTTGATGTCGATTTCGTTGAGGTAGGCGGGACGGAAGTCGGTCTTCGGGTCCCAGTTGGGGTTGCGCACGAGCGTCGCCGACTTGCCCGGCACGTAGCCGATGCCGAGCACCTTGCCCGCGGCGTTGTTCTTGAGCATGTAGGGGCCTGTCGCGACCTGGTAGCTGGTGTAGTTGGACGGCTTGTTCTTGTCGAATTTTTCTGCGTATTCCTTGGGCACGGCCGCAGTCAGCGGCAGGCACAGCGCCTCGGCCACGAAGAAGCCCTTCGGTTCGGTGAGGTGAAACACGATCGTGTGCTTGTTCGGCGTTTCGATGCCCTTGATCGGGCCGCCCTTGGCGTGCGGCATGCCTTCGATCGAGCTGAAGTAGGTCTGGATGTACGGGTTTTCGACGTTCGGGCTGGCGCCGCGCTCGATCGCGTAGGCGACGTCTTCGGAGGTCACTTCGCGGTTGACGGGCGGGCTGAAGTGAACGCCTTCCCTGAGGCGCACCGTGATCGTCTTGCCGTCAGCGGAGATTTCCGGCTTGCTCGCCGCCATGTCGGGGACGGTTTCGTTCGAGTTCGGCTCGTTGGAGTACAGCGGCCGCTGGGTCGCGAACACCTCCGTGTAGTCGAGCGCGAAGTACGTCACGCCTGGGTCGAGGTGTTCGAAGTCGGCTTCCTGGAGCACCTGGAGCGTCCCGCCGCGTTTGCCGCTGAGCGACTCCGTGACCGAGCTCTGGTAGCCGGCCGGCACGAGCACGCTCGCCTTGCCGGCGCCCGTGTTCGAGCCGCTTTCACTCGAGCCACACCCCGTGATCGCCAGGGCTACGAGCGCCGCCGCGAACATGCCGGCCGCGATCGTTGTGATGGACCTCGTCGACCTCATTCAGACGCCTCCTGTGTCGTTCTCACCCTCATCGGGCGGTCCTCGGGTTCAGGGCGTCCTGGAGCCCATCGCCGAGCAGGTTGAAAGCCAGCACCGTCAGCAGCAGCGCCGCTCCGGGGAAGACCATGTACCACCATGCGGTGTTGAAGATCGGGCTCGCCGCCGCGAGCATCTGCCCCCAGCTGGCGGTCGGCGGGCGGACGCCCACGCCGAGGTAGGACAGCGCCGCCTCGAGCAGGATGTTCGTCGGCACGAGCAGGCTCGAGTAGACGATGATCGGCGCCGTCAGGTTGGGCAGGATCTCGCGGAACATGATGCGCCGGTCCGACGCGCCGAGCGCGCGCGACGCGTCGATGAACTCGCGCTCGCGCATCGACAGCACGAGACCGCGCACGATGCGCGCCACATACGGCCAGTTGGCCAGCGCGATGATGAAGATGATCGTCGCGATGCCGGGGGAGACGAGGCCTTTGACGCAGCCGCGCACGCTGCAGGCCGCGCCCAGCCCGAGCCCCAGGAGCAGCAGGGGAATCGAGAGCACCACGTCCATGAAGCGCGACAGCAGCATGTCCACCCAGCCGCGAAAGAAGCCGGCGAGCATGCCGATGACAACGCCGATCACCGTCGAGATGGCCGTGCCGAGGATGCCGACCTCCAATGAGACGCGCGTGCCGTAGATCACCCGCGACATGACGTCCTCGCCGAGCGGATCCACGCCGAAGGGGTGCGCGAGGCTGGGGCCGAGCGGAGAGCCGAAGGAGTCCGTGAGGTTGAGGTTCTGCACGTCGGGCCCCGGCAGGCCCAGCACGCTGACGACCAGCGGCGCGGCGACCGCGATCACGATCAGGAAGACGATGAACCCGAGCGACACCAGCGCGACGCGGTCCTGGCGGAACCTGCGCCAGAACAGCTGCAGCGGCGAGCGCGCCTGCACCGCCCCGCCCACGTCCAGGAATTCGAGCGCGTCCCCACCCGACGGCAGCAGCTCCGCAGCACCCGCGCTCATCGCGGCGTCAGCTCCTGCGGGGGCTGTCGGGACATGGCAACGTGGAGCATCGAACCTACACCTTCGACAACCCTCGCGAGCACCCTCCCGCGACCGGAAATTGGACGCTTCTCCACAGAAGCGATACTCACCGATGTGGATACCCTTTTCGACGACGGCCAAGCAGGGGATTCGACCGCCGATGTGGCCACACGCGACACCCAGGGCGCGTCGCGGGGCCGCCCGCTGGCCGTGCGGGTGCGACCGCGCGGCCTGGCGGAGTTCGTCGGCCAGTCGCACCTGCTCGCCAAGGGCTCGGCGCTGCGCACGGCGATCGAGCAGGGTCACCCGCACTCGATGGTGCTCTACGGCCCGCCGGGGTCCGGCAAGACGACGCTCGCGCGGATCGTCGCCGAGCGCTCGCGCGCGGCGTTCGAGGAGCTGAGCGCGGTCGCGGCGGGGCGCGCGGAGGTGCGCGCGGTGATCGAGCGCGCCGCTCACCGGCGCGACACCGGCGGCCAGCAGACGGTGCTGTTCCTGGACGAGATCCACCGCTTCAACAAGGCCCAGCAGGACGCGCTGCTGCCGGCGGTGGAGGAGGGGTTGGTGACGCTGATCGGCGCCACGACCGAGAACCCCGCGTTCGAGGTCAACGGCGCGCTGCTCTCGCGCGTGCGGGTGTACGCGCTGCAGGCGCTCACGCCGCAGGAGCTCGAGACGGTGCTGCGCCACGCGATCGACGCCGGCGAGCGCGTCGCCGACGGCGCAGCGACGGCGGGCCGGACGGCGAGCCGGCCGCCGCCCTGGAGGTGGACGAGGACGCGCTGGAGTTCCTGGCGACGCGCAGCGAAGGCGACGCGCGCACGGCGCTGAACGCGCTCGAGCTGGCGAGCGCGACGGCCGCCGAGCTGGGCGAGGAGCGCGTGACGATCGCGCGCGTCGAGGACGCGCTGCAGCGCCGCGCGGTGCTGTACGACAAAAAGGGCGACCGCCACTACGACTACATCTCGGCGTGGATCAAGGCCACGCGCGGCTCGGACGCCGACGCGTCGCTGTACTACCTGGCGGTGATGCTCGAGGGCGGCGAGGACCCGCGCTTCATCGTGCGGCGGATGATCATCCTCGCCTCCGAGGACATCGGCAACGCCGACCCGGGGGCGCTGTCGGTGGCGACGGCGGCCGCGCAGGCGGTCGAGCACGTGGGTCTGCCGGAGGCGCGCTACGCGCTCGCGCAGGCGGCGATCTACCTGTCGCTGGCGCCGAAGTCCGACGCCGCCGGGCGCGCGCTGTCGGCGGCCGAGCGCCACGTGCGCGAGCACGGCGCCGCGCCGGTGCCCAGCTGGCTGCGATCCGGACCGCGCCCTGGTCAGGACCGCGGCGGCTACGACAATCCCCACGGCCACCCGGGCCACGTCTCCCCGCAGCCGCTGCTGCCCGCGGACATAGCCGGCGAGCGCTTCTACGCGCCCGACGACGCGGAGGCGAAGCTGGCGGAGCGCCTGCAGCGGATTCGTCGGGCGCGCGACCCGCAGGCGCGATAATCGCGGTGCGATGAGCGCGTCCTCGGGCGAGACCTCCACGACCTCCGGCGAGATCTCCGCGTCCCCGGGCGAGGCCGCCGCCCGCGAGCAGCTGACCGCGCGCGACCCGGCGACGGGCGCGCCGCTGGGCAGCGTGGCGATCACGCCGCCAGAGCGCATCGACGCGGTGGTGGCGGCGGTCGCGAAGGTGCAGCCGCTGTGGGCGCTGCTGCGCGTGCAGGATCGCGCGCGCTACATGGGCCGCATGGCGCAGGCGGTGATCGACGAGCTCGACGAGCTGCGCGAGCTGCTCGGCCGCGAGCAGGGCAGGCCGCGCGCGGAGGTCGCGGCGCTGGAGCTGCTGGCGGCGATCGACGCGCTGAAGTGGGTGGCCGAGGACGGCGCGAAGCGTGCTGGCGCGCGGCGCGTCGGGATCAACCGCTCGCTGTTCGATCGCCAAGCGCGCGCGCATCGCGTATCGAGCCCTACGGAGTGGTCGGCGTGATCGGCGCCGGCAGCGCGCCGTTCGCGCAGCCGCTCGGGCAGATCGCGGGAGCGCTGCTGGCGGGCAACGGCGTCGTCTTCAAGCCCGCCGCGCGCGCGTGCCTGGCGGGCGAGCGGATCGCGCGGCGTGATCGCGCGCGCGGGCATGCCGGAGGGACTCGTGCGCGTCGTGCACGGCGGCGCGGATGTGGGCGTGGCGCTCGCGCAGTCGCCGGTCGAGCAAGGTGCTGTTCACCGGCTCGCCCGCCGTCGGGCGGGTGGTGGCGCGCGCGTGCGTCTCGCGCGAGAAGGAGGTGACGGTCGAGCTCGGCGGCAAGGACGCGATGCTGGTGCTCGCCGACGCCCACCTCGCCGCGCGCGGTCGCCGGCGCGCTGTGGGCGGGCTGCGCGGGCGCGGGGCAGGCGCGCGGCTCGATCGAGCGCGTGTACGTGGTCCGCGAGGTCTACGAGCGGTTCCTCGCGGGGCTCGTCGGCGGCGCGCGGGCGCTCACCGTCGGCGATCCGGCGCGACCCGCGCGTGCAGGTCGGCCCGCTGGCCTCCGCGCGGCGCGCCGAGCACGTGAGCGCGCTCGTCGAGGAGGCGGTCGCACAGGGCGCGCGGCTGCACTGCGGCGGACCGTCAGCCCCGCCGGCTGCGCCGGCGCCTTCTACGCGCCCGCGGTGATCAGCGGCGTGACCCAGAGATGCGCGTGCATGCGCGAGCCGATCGACGGGCCGGTGCTGGCGGTGATGACAGTCGACTCGGTCGACCGAGGCGATCGCCGCTCGCCAACGACGGCGACTACGGCCTCGGCGCGTCGGTGTGGACCGCGCGACCGCTACCAGCGGACTGCGCATCGCGCGCGAGCTGCACGCGGGCATGGTGTGGCTCAACGACCACCTGCCCGGCCCGACCGTCTCGCGCGGCCCGTGGGGCGCGGCGGCCGGCGGCGGCCTCGGCCGCACGCTCGGCGCAGGCCGGCCTGCGCGCGTGCGCCCAGGAGAAGCTGATCACGTGGGACCCGCCCGCTCTGCGCGGCCTGTGGTGGGGGCCCTACGACGGCCGCCAGCGCGGCCGCGCGATGCGCGCCGTCGCCAAGCTGCGCTCCAAGCGCGACTCAGACCGCGAGCGCGCCTGGCGCGAGGGCGCGATGCGCTGGCGCGGTGAGCGCGCGCGCCCTGGCGGCGATGGCTGGCGTGCGACAGTCACGCCACGGCGGCGCCGCGCATGCGGCGACGCGCGCGGCACCCCGCAGGCGCAGGGCTGCCGACAGCTAACCTGTTGGACATGCCCGCCCAGGCCTATGCGGGCAAGGAGTGCGTCTGCCAGCTGCGCAGGGGAATCTGCGACCAGAGCTGCGTGCAGGGGATGCTCGACACGCCGCTTCTACATCGCCTGCCTGAAGCTGACCGGGCCGCCGCTGCGTGGTGATCGGCGGCGGCGAGATCGGGCTGGAGAAGGTCGAGGGGCTGCTCGCCTGCGACGGCGAGGTCACGCTGATCGCGCCCGAGGCGGAGCCGGCGCTGGAGGAGTACGCGCGCGAGGGCTCGATCCGCTGGGAGCGCCGCGCCATACGCGGGGCCGGGCGACCTCGAGGGCGCGTTCATGGCGATCGCCGCGACGACGACACGGACGTGAACATCGCCGTCTACGAGCGACGCCGAGCGCCGGGCGATGCTGGTCAACGTGGTCGACGTGCCGCCGCTGTGCAACTTCATCCTGCCGGCGATCGTGCGCATGAGCCCGCTGGCGATCGCGATCTCCACCGCAGGCGCCTCGCCGGCGCTGGCCAAGCGCATGAAGCGCGAGATCGAAGCGCAGTTCGGCGAGCCGTACGCGCAGCTGGCGGTGCTGCTCAACGAGGCGCGCGGCTGGGCGAAGGGCACGCTGGCGACCTACCAGGAGCGCAAGGAGTTCTTCGAGGGATCGTGAACGGCGACCCCGACCCGATAGCGCTGCTGCGCGACAGCGACGGCGACTCCGGCGAACAGGCCGTGCGCGAGCTGGTCGCGCGGGCGCAGAGCGCGCGCGCGTTGCCCGTCTAGAGAGCCCAGAGGGTGGCCGCGCTCGAGGTCGAGGGGCTGACTCGGCACTACGGCGAACGCGAGGCGCTCGGCGACGTCTCGCTGTCGCTCGCCGAGGGCCAGACGCTGGTCGTGTTCGGCCCCAACGGCGCCGGCAAGACGACGCTGCTGCGCGTGCTCGCGACGCTGCTGCGCCCGCACGCGGGAAGCGTGCGCGTGCTCGGCTGCAGCCTGCCCGAGGAGGCCTGGGCGGTGCGCGGGCGCGTCGGGCTGCTGGGCCACGAGCCGCTGCTCTACCGCGAGCTGACCGCGCGCGAGAACCTGCGCCTGCACGCGCGCCTGCACGGCGTCGACGAGCAGCGCGTGCCCGAGCTGCTGGAGGCGGTGGCGATGGACGCGCGCGCAAACGAGCCGCTGCGCACGCTCTCGCGCGGCATGGTCCAGCGCGTGGCGGTCGCGCGCGCGGTGCTGCACGACCCCGAGCTGCTGCTGCTCGACGAGCCGCACTCGAACCTCGACCCCGCCGCCGTCGAGCTGGTGGCGCCGCTGATCGGCGCCGGAAGCGAAGCGGGCGGGCGGGCGGATGGACGGGCGTACGGGCGGGCGGGCGGGCGGGCGGGAACCCATACCCGCACGCGCGTGATCTGCAGCCACGACCCCGGCGGCGACCTCGCCGAGGCGGACGTGGTGCTCGGCCTGCGCGCCGGCCGACCCGCGCTGCTGCGCGCCGCCGCCGACGTCGAGCGCGACGAGATCGCGGAGCTGTATCGGTGAGCGAGCCCGAGACGTCCTCCTCGCTCTCGCCCATCCATCCCGAGAAGGCAGGGCCGCATGCGGCCCTGCCCCGGGCCGCGCATGCGCGGCCCGGCCGACCGGCGCATGCGCCGGTCGGAACCGCAAGCGCGATCGGCGCGCTGCTGCGCAAGGAGCTGCTGGTGGAGCTGCGCACGCTCGAGTCCGTGCCCGGCATGTCGCTGTTCGCGGTGACCACGTTCGTCGTCTTCCACTTCGCGCTCAACCGCGCCAGCGTCGAAGGCGACCTCGCCGCGGGGATCCTGTGGGTGACGCTGCTGTTCGCCGCGATCCTCGGCGTCAACCGGCTGTTCGTCGCCGACGCCGACCAGGGCGGCTTCGACGGCTTCCTGCTCGCCCCCGTGGACCGCAGCGCGATGCTCATCGCCAAGGCGCTGACGCTGCTCGCGTTCCTCGTCGTGCTGGAGCTCGTCGCCGTTCCCGCCTTCGCCCTGCTGCTGCTCGGGACGCCGCTCGGCCCGGCGCTGCCCGGCCTCGTCGCGACGCTCGCGCTCGGCGACCTCGGCGTGGCGGCGATCGGCACGCTCGTCGCCGCAATGGCCGTGCGCACTCGCGCGCGCGACCTGCTCGGGCCGCTGCTCGCGCTGCCGCTGTTCGTGCCGATCGTGATCGGCGGCGCGCGCGCGGTCTCGCCGCTGTTCGTGCAGTCGCACCCGGCGGCGCCTGCCGCACGCTGGCTGCTGACCCTCGGCCTCTATGATCTGGTTTTCGGGCTGATCGCGTACGCCCTGTTCGACTTCCTCCTGGAGGACTGAATCTGATGGCTTCCCCCGCACGACCGGTCGCCTACGGCAAGGGTCTGCGCACGCTGAGCATCTCCACGGTCCTCGCGATGGCCGTCGCGCTCGGCCTGGTCTTCTTCTACGCGCCGCTCGAAGCCGAACAGGGCTTCCTGCAGAAGATCTTCTACGTGCACGTGCCGCTCGCGATCATCGCGCTGTGCGGCTTCGTGCTCGGCGGGCTGCTCGCGATCCAGCACCTGCGCACGCGCGATTCGCGCTGGGACATGCGCTCCTACGTCGTCATCCACATGAGCCTGATCTTCGCCGTCGGCACGCTCATCACCGGCTCGATCTGGGCGAAGGGCTCGTGGGGGCACTGGTGGGTGTGGAGCGAGCCCACGCTCGTATCGTTCCTGATCATCTTCCTGCTGTACGCCACCTATCAGCCGCTGCGCTTCGCCATCGAGGACCCCGAGCGCCAGTCGCGCTACGCGTCCGTGTTCGCGATCACCGCCGGCGCTTTCGTGCCGATGAACTTCATCGCCGTGCGCCTTTCCACCGCGTACCTGCACCCGCGCGTGCTCGGCAGCACCTCCAACCTCCCCGGATCGATGGCGCTCACGTTCGTCGTCTCGCTGCTGGCGCTCGCGCTGCTGTTCGCGACGCTGTGCAAGTACGAGCTCACCGCCAAGCACACGCGCTCGCAGCTGCGCGCGCTGCGCCGGCGGCTGGCCGGCGAAGCGCCCGGCGCGAGCACGCGCTCGCGCAGCGCCGTACCCAGCCTGCAGCACGCGACGGCGGCGCCCGCGCGCATGTCCGCCCTCGCGCAGGGAGGGTCCGCCGTCAGCGGCGGCGCCACCGGAGGGTCGGCGCTGTGATGCTCGCGAGCGCGCTCGGCGAGGCCCCGGCGCTGCCGCTGCACACCGCCGGCAAATATGTCGCCGGCGCCTACGTCGTGCTGTTCGCGATCGTGCTGATCTACGTCGCCATCATGGCGATCCGCCTCAGCCGCATCGAGCGCCAGCTGGGCGAGCTGCTCAGCATTTCCGAGGCCGCGACGGGCGCCGCGGAGCCCGGGGGCACGGGCGCGGGGGCGGACGCACCCTCCCTACGGGAGGACAGGCAGGATCCGCAGCGGGAGGGGACGCTCGCATGAGCACCCCCAGGGGCACCCTCCCTGCGGGAGGACACGCAGGCGAGGTGCTGGCGCTCGGCATCTCGCACAAGACCGCGCCCGTGGCGTTGCGCGAACGGCTGGCGTTCAGCGAGCACGAGGCGAGCGAGTTCGTGCGCGAGGCGACCGCCACCGCTGAGGTGCGCGAGGCGGTCGTCATCTCCACGTGCAACCGCACCGAGGTCTACCTGGTGGTGGGCGACCCGGTGCGCGCGGAGTCCGACGTCCTCGGCCTGCTCGCCCGGCGCGCCGAGATCCGCCCGACGGAGCTCGCCGACGCGATCTACTCGCCGCGCAACTGCGACGCCGCTCGACAGCTCTATCGCGTCACCGCGGGCCTCGAGTCGATGATCGTCGGCGAGGCCGAGATCCAGGGGCAGGTCAGGCGCGCCCACGAGGCGGCGTCGCGCGCCGGCTGCACGGGGCCGCTCTCCAACCGCCTGTTCGCCGCTGCGCTCACGACCGGCAAGCGCGTGCGCTCGCAGACCGGAATCGGCTCCAGCCGCGTCAGCGTGCCGTCGGTGGCTGTCGATCTCGCGCTGAGCGTGCTCGGCGATTTGAAGGACCGCCACGTGGTGATCCTCGGCGCGGGCGAGACCAGCGAGCTGACCGCAAGCGCGCTCGCCGAGCAGGGCGCGGGCACGATGTTCGTCGCCAACCGCCACGCCGACCGCGCGCTCAGCCTCGCCCGGCGCTTCGGCGGGTCGGTCGTCGGGCTGGACAAACTGCCCGACCAGCTCGTGCACGCCGACATCGTCCTGTGCTCGACCGCCTCGCCCCATCCGATCGTCGGCCGCGACGAGCTCGAGCTGGTGATGAGCGAGCGTGACGGGCGCGCGCTGTTGATCATCGACATCGCGGTGCCGCGCGACGTCGACCCCGCGTGCGGCGAGCTCGAGGGCGTCACCCTGTACGACATCGACGACCTGCAGGCGGTCGTCGCGCGCAACCTCAGCACGCGCGCGGAGGAGATCCCGCAGGCGCTGGAGATCGTCGAGGAGGAGATCCACCGCTTCGCCCGCTGGCTCGGCCAGCTCGATGTGCTGCCCACCGTCAGCGCGCTGCGCACGCACGGCAGCGACATCGTCGAGCAGGTGCTCGCCGAGAACTCCGAGCGCTGGGAGTCGGCCTCCGAGCGCGACCTCGCGCGCGTGGAGGCGGTCGCGCGCGCGGTCATGAGCCGCCTGCTGCACGAGCCCACCATCCGCCTGCGCAGCCTCGGCGAAGGCCGCGGCCACGCGAGCCTCGAGCTCGTGCGCGAGCTGTTCGGGCTGCGCACCCTCCCTGCGGGAGGACACGCGGGCGAGGAGGGCGCCGAGCACTCCGACAGGCAGCGGCCGGAGCAGGCGGCGAGCGAGCTCGCGCAGGTGCACGACCTGCCCGCCCGCGCCGCGGAGGGCGCACCCTCCGCCGCGCGCCGCCGGCGACCCCGTTGATGGCCCGCCCGCCCCACGCGCCCCGCTGATGCGGATCGGCACGCGGCGCAGCGCGCTCGCGTTGGCACAGGCCGATCTGGTCGCCGGGCGGTTGCAGGCCGGCGGGCACGCGGACTGCGAGATCGTCCCGATCGTCACCGGCGGCGACCGCGGCGCGCCCGGCGAGGACAAGTCCCGCTGGGTCGCCGAGCTCGAGGACGCGCTGAGCGCGGGCGACATCGACCTGGCGGTGCACTCCGCCAAGGACGTGCCCGGCGAGCTCGCGGAGGGGCTCGCGCTCCTCGGCGCCCCGGCGCGCGCGCCCGCCGAGGACGTCCTCTGCGGGGCGGCTGCGCTCGAGCAGCTGGGCCCCGGCGCGCGCGTGGGCACCTCCAGCATCCGCCGCCTCGCGCAGCTGCGCGCAGTGCGCGAGGACCTCGACGTGGTGGCGATCCGCGGCAACGTCGACACGCGCCTGCGCAAGCTCGCCGCAGCGGAAGGGGAGGGGGAGACGAGTCCCGGCGAGGGGCTCGCCGCGATCGTGCTCGCGCGTGCCGGGCTGCAGCGGCTGGGACGCGAGTCCGAGGCCGGCGGCGCGCTCGACGTCGAGCGCTTCGTGCCCGCGCCCGGGCAGGGGATCATCGCGCTGGAGGGTCGCGCCGAGGACGCCGCCTCGCGCGAGGCCGCACAGGCGATCACCGACGGCGACGCGTTCGCGTGCCTGCTCGCCGAGCGCGCGCTCGCGCGCGAGCTCGACGCGAGCTGCCACACGCCGCTGGGCGCATTCGCCGTGCCCGCCGGCGGCGGCTGCCTGCACATGCGCGCCTGGGTGGGACTGCCCGACGGCTCGGCGTGGGTCAGCGACGAGCTGGTCGGCGGCTTTCACGACCCCGAGGAGCTGGGACGGCGCATCGCCGAGCGGCTGCGGCTCGCCGGGGCGGGGGAGCTGCTGCGCCAGGCCGAGGCGATGGCCATATGAGCGGCCGCGTCTACCTCGTCGGCGCCGGCCCCGGCGACCCCGGCCTGCTGACGGCGCGGGCGCTCGAGCTGATCGCCACGGCGGACGTGATCCTGTATGACCGCCTGATCCCGAGCGCGGCGCTCGACGGCGCGCGCGCGGACGCGGAGCTGCTGTTCGTGGGCAAGGAGGGCGGCGGCGCGTCCGTGCCGCAGGAGCAGACCGAGGCGCTGATGCTCGAGCGCGCGCGGGCGGGGCGCACGGTGGTGCGCCTGAAGGGCGGCGACCCGTTCGTGTTCGGGCGCGGCGGCGAGGAGGCGCTGGCGCTGCGCGCCGCGGGCATCCCCTTCGAGGTCGTGCCGGGCGTCACGGCGGGCGTGGCCGCGAGCGCGTACGCCGGCATACCCGTCACCCACCGCGGCCTGGCCAGCGCCGTGGCGCTGATCACCGGCCACGCCCGCGAAGACGCCGGCGGCCCGCCCGATTCGGGCGGCGGGGAGGACGCCGAGATCGACTGGCCGGCGCTGGCGGCGTTCCCGGGCACGCTCGTGTTCTACATGGGCGTGCGCCGGCTGCCCGACATCGCGGCGTCGCTGATCGCGGCCGGGCGCCCCCGATCGCAGCCTGCGGCGGTCGTCGAAGCGGGGACGCTCCCGCGCCAGCGCACCGTCACCGGCACGCTGGAGACGATCGCCGAGGCGGTCGCGCGGGAGGGGGTGCGCCCGCCGTCGATCACCGTCGTCGGGCCGGTCGCCGCGCTGGCCGAGCAGCTCGCCTGGCTGGGACCGCGCCCTCTCAGCGGCGTGAGCGTGGCGGTCACGCGCGCGCGCGCGCAGGCGAGCGGCCTCGCGCGGCGCCTGGAGGCGCTCGGCGCGAGTGTGATCCAGGCACCCGTCATCCGCGTGCGGGGGATAACCGATCCCGCCCACCCCCCGGCGCTCGACCCGTCGCCCTACGACCTCGTGTGCGTGACCAGCGCCAACGGCGTGGCGGGACTGTTCGAACGCCTCGACGACGGCACCCACCCGCCTGGTGACGCGCGCGCGCTCGCAGGAGCGAGGATCGCGGCGATCGGCGCCGGCACCGCTCGCGCGCTGGCCGAGCGCGGCATCGTCGCGGACGTCGTGCCCGAGCGCGCCGTCGCCGAGTCGCTGGTGGCGGCCCTCGCCGAGCTGCCCGTGACGCGGGCGCTGGTCGCGACGGCGCGCGACGCGCGCGCGGTGCTCCCAGACGCGCTGCGCGCGCGCGGCGCGGAGGTGGACGTGCTCGCGCTGTACGAGACGGTCGCCGAGCCGCTGTCGCCGCAGACGCTGCAGGCGGTGCGCGAGGCCGACTACATCACGTTCACGTCGTCATCGAGCGTGCGCTTCTTCCTGCAGGCGGCCGGCGACGGGGAGGCGGGCCTTTCGACGAACACGCGCATCGTCTCGATCGGCCCGGTGACGAGCGCGACGCTGCGCGAGCGTGGCCTCGAGCCGGGCGTCGAGGCCGATCCGTACGACGTCGAGGGTATGATCGCCGCCCTGCTCGCCGACGCTGCGTCGCGCGCACACGATGGCTGACAGAGCGCTTCCACCGGTCATAACGTTCCTCTCCGACTATGGCCTGCTCGACGAGTTCGTCGGCGTCTGCCACGGCGTGATCGCGCGCCGCTGCCCCGACGCGCGGGTGATCGACCTGACCCACGCGATCCCTCGCCACGACGTGCGCTCGGGGGCGATCGTGCTGCGCTCGGCGCTCCCGTTCCTGCCCGCCGGCGTCCACCTGGCGATCGTCGACCCGGGGGTGAGCGCCGTCGGCAGGCACGCGCGCCGCGCCGTCGCCCTGCGCACGGTCGATCAGGACCACATCCTGGTGGGACCCGACAACGGCCTGTTGATGCCCGCCGCCGAGCGCCTGGGCGGGGTGGCCGAGGCGGTCGACATCGGCCAGTCGCACGAGCGCCTGGAGCCGGTGTCGCGCACGTTCCACGGCCGCGACATCTTCGCCCCGGTCGCCGCCGCCCTCGCCGCCGGCGAACCGCTCAGCGCGGTCGGCGACCCGCTGCCCGTGGAGCAGCCGCGCCGCCTGGGGCTGTCCTCGGCGCACATCGACGGTGGCGTGCTCACCGTCCACGTGCTGCGCAGCGACACCTTCGGCAACCTGATCCTCGATGCCGTCGACGAGCAGCTGCTCGCGCTGGGCGCGATGCCGGGAGACACGCTGACGATCACCCACGCGGGCGCGGTGCGCACGGCGCGCTACGCGGCGACGTTCGCCGAGGTGACACCCGGCGAGCTGCTGATCTACGAGGACGCCACGCGCATGGTGGCGCTCGCCGTCAACCGCGGCTCGGCGGCGCAGCTGCTCGGCGCGGGCGCCGACGCCGAGCTGACGGTTCGTCCCGCGTGAGCGGCCCCCCGCCCGCGCGAGCCACACCGACCTCCGCCGGCATCGGCCATCCGCGGCTGCACCTGCGCCGCACCGACTCGACCAACGAGCGCGCGCGCGAGCTGGCGTTCGCCGGGGCCCCGCACGGGACGCTCGTAACCGCCTCCGAGCAGACGGCCGGGCGCGGACGCCAGGGCCGGCGCTGGTCGGCGCCCGCCGGCAGCTCGCTGCTGATGTCGCTGCTGCTGCGAGACCCGCCGGCGCTGCTGCCGCTGATCGCCGCGGTCGCGGTATGCGACGCAGCGGGAGCGCACGCGCGGATCAAGTGGCCCAACGACGTCGTCGTCGCATCGTCCCCGGAGGGGAAAACCGCCGCCGCCGGCGCTGCGGGCGGGCCAGCCGCGGGCGCCGGCCCGCGCCTTGCCAAGCTCGCGGGCATCCTCGTCGAGGGCCGCCCGCAGCAGAGCTGGGCGGTGCTGGGAATCGGCCTGAACGTCGCGGTTCGCCTCGATCAGCTGCCCGCCGAGCTGCAGCCGCGCGTCGCCGGCGCCCCGCCCGCCGGCGCCACACCCGCGGACACCCCGCCCGCCGGCGCCGGTTTGCCGGCGGCCACGCTGGGGCTGGAGCCCGCGGACGTCGAGGCGATGCTCGCACGACTGCTCGTCGCGCTCGAGCAGCGGCTGGCCGAGCCGGCGCAGGAGACGCTGCAGGCGTGGCGCGCCCGCGACGCGCTGCGCGGGCGCGAGGTCGTGTGGGCGCAGGGGCGCGGGCGGGCGCAGGGGATCGACGGCACCGGACGGCTGATCGTCGCGCTCGCCGACGGCGGGCGCACTGAGCTCGGCGCCGGCGAGGTTCACCTTCTGGAGATCGGCTAGGCCGGGTTGTGGTCGAGCGCGTCGCGCACGTCGCGGCGCAGCTCGTCGCCCAGCTGCGCGCCTGAGGCGCTCCCGTCGCGCTGGGAGGACTCGGCCGCGACGAGCGCCCGCGCCGCCGCCTTCTGCTCGCCTGCGTTCCCAGCGCCCGTGAGCTGCGCGTCCGGCTTCGATCCGTTGGCGGTGCCCTTGGCGCCCTTGCGCCTGCGACGGGCGTTGCGGGCGCGGCGTTTGGGGAAGTTGCGCAGCAGCTCGCGCGCCAGCGCGGGGGGCTTGCGCGCCATGCGCGTGCGCGCGCCGCGCAGCGCCTCCTCGGCCTCGGGCGTGTGGGCGAGCGCGGCGGCGAGCAGCGCGGCCGCCAGCCGGCGGTCCTGCTTGCGCGCCGCGTGGATCAGCCGGCGCGCGTTGCGCGCGTGCGCGCCGCCTGCGGAGTTGACGAGCAGGCCGAGCAGCCGCTTGGTCTCCGGCCAGCGCTGCACCGCGTACTCCTCGTGGACGTCGCGCGTGTACTCGGCCAGGCGCCAGATCCACGCGTTGGCCTGGTCGCGGCGCCCGATGCGCCGCTCGACGAGCGCGCGCAGCATGATCTTGGTCGCCTCCTTGCGCTCTTCGCGCGGCCAGCCGCCGATGATGTCGATCGCCGTGTCGAACGCGTCCGGGTCGCGCAGCGCGGCGATGTCGGTCAGCGCGCGCAGGCGCAGCTGCGAGCTCTTGTTGCGCTTGCACCGCGGTGATCAGGAAGCGGCTCTTGAGCTCGCCGGTGCGGTCGAAGTGCAGCATCGCGCGCGCGCGCCGCCAGCCGTTGGGGGCCACGCGGGCGCCGGCGAGCGCCGCCCACACGTGCTGCTCGCCGTAGTCGAGGTGCTCGACGGCGATCCGCCACAGCTCGCGCTCGAAGACCTCGAAGCGCCGCTCCTCCTCCGCGCACACCGGCAGCACGCGCCGCTCCACGCGCATGCGCCGCCCGCGGCCGCGGCGCACCGGGCCGACGACGATCGCGCCGCCGCGATAGACGTCGCGGTCGAGCAGCGAGTGCAGCGTCACCACCGGGTCGTCGTGCTTGGTGGCCGGGTGCACGAAGTCGACCACCAGGCCCGGCCTCCTTGCCGGGGTGGCGGCGGGTGACGCGCCCGACGCGCTGCTGGTAGATGCGCTTGGAGGCCGTCGGCGCGAGGTGCACGCAGACGGTCGCGCGCGGGCTGTTCCAGCCCTCGGCCAGCAGCTGCGCGTTGATCAGCACGTCGATGTCGCCGCGCTCGTAGCGCGCGAGGATCTCGACGAGCTCGCGCTTGGGCGTCTCGCCGGAGACAGCCTGGCGCCTTGATGCCCTCGGCGCGGAACGCTTCGGCGAGGTTGTACGCGTGGCGCACGCCGGCCGCGTACACGACGCCGGGCACGCCGTTGAAGCGCGTCTTGTAGAGATTGGCGACGGCCATGTTGAACGGCTGCTGGTCGAGCAGTTTGGCCAGCTCGTCCTGGTCGAACTCGGTGTCCACCTCGCCGCGGCGCAGCGGCACCTTCGCGATCGTGCGAACGCCCACGCCGGGCGAGATGCGCACGCAGCGCAGCGGCGCGATCACGCCGCGCCGCGCCGCCTGCGCGAGGTCGAAGCGCGAGGTCTGCGTCGGGAACAGGTCGGTGACGTGGCGGGCGATCAGCGCGCCCGTGGCGGTCATGCCGATGAAGATCGGCCCCGTCCATGCGCGGATCGCGCCGCTCGTCTTCTCACCCAGCGCGGTGTGCGCCTCGTCGCAGATCACGATCGTGTACGCGCTCGAGATCTTGCCCGCGTTGCGCACGAACCACTGGTAGGTCTCGACGGTCACCGGCCCTTTGGCCGAGTCCTCGCCCTTCAGCAGCGGGCGGCTGATGCGCTTGGAGTAGCCGCGGTCGCGCAGCTCGCCGAGGAACTGGTCGACCAGGTTGCGCCGGTGGGTGAGGATCAGCACGCCGCCGGTCTGCGAGGCCTCCACGAAGCCGAGCGCCGCGACGGTCTTGCCGGCGCCGGTGGCGTGCTCGAACCAGAAGCGCTTGGCCGCGTTCGGATCCTCCGGCTGCTCCGCCAGGGACTCCTCCTCGTCCTCCTCGTCCACCCAGTCGCGGGGCTCCTCCTCGGACTCGCCCTGCAGCTCCTCCTCGGCGTCCTCATCCTCGCTCCTCGTCCTCGAGGTCGTCCTCCAAGTCCTCCTCGTCCTCCTCGTCCTCCTCCTCGTCTGGAGCCGCGCGCTGAACCGGCCCGAGGTCCTCGTCCTCCTCGTCCTCCTCCTCCTCGTCCTCCTCCTCTTCTTCCTCGTCCTCCTCCTCGACCGCATCGGCGTCTCGCTCGGCCACCGCGCCCGCCGCGTCCGCGCCGCCGTTGGCCGAGGCGACGGTCGTCCGGTCCGAGGATGTCGGCGGAGGCCAGCAGCTCGGGCGAGGCGGCTGCGCCCGCACGGCCGTTGCCGCCCGGGGCGGTGCGCTGCGCCTCCGCGAGCAGCGCGGTGAGCGTGCCCGACAGCGCGTCGACCTGGTGGGCGGAGAGCACGGTGCCGTCGACGAGCTTCGGCTCCTCCTCGGAGAGCACCCGCTCGAGGCCGAGCAGCAGCGAGAACTCGCGCCGCCACGCCGTCGAGGGATTCTTGGTCTTGGGGTCCTCGTTCAGCTCGGCGAGCGCCCGGTCGAGCGCGCGCCGGCGCGGCGTCGCCCGGCGCCAGCGCCACGACGCCGGGTCCTCGCCCTCGTGCAGGAAGCGCTCGCGCACGAACTTCTCCGCGCGCGCGATGTCGGCGGAGCTCGGAATGGTCGCGGCCGCGAGGGCCACTGAGGTGGACTCGGCCATTGAGGCTGTGGACTTCGAGACAGAGCCGCTCTCGAAGCTTGGCTCCGGCGCGGCTCGAAAGAGTGGCACCCTACGGCGCCGCTCGCCAGGCGCTCGAGGCGACCCGGCTCTGACGTACCCCCAGGATATAGCACGGCGAGGCGCGATTGCAGGACACGCGATCTGACACCCTTACGGCGATGACGCCGAAGAGCCTGTCGCTCACCCTCGCCGCGGTGGCGGTTCTCGCTGTGCTCGTGGTGGGCCTGCTCCAGCTGGGGGGCTCTCCGGCGCCCCTCGCGCGCTCGCCGCTCACGCTCGCGCAGATGCGCGAACGCCTGTCGGGCTCGCCTCCGGCGCTCGCAGCGCTGCACGCGCAGGCCGGCGAGATCCTCTCCGGCGGGCTGCCGGCGCTGCACGCGCGCCTGGCTGCGCTGCGCGGGATCCCGTTGGTGATCAACAAGTGGGCGTCGTGGTGCGAACCGTGCCGCGCGGAGTTCGGCGTCTTCCAACGCGTCTCCGTCTCGCGGGGTCGCGAGGTCGCCTTCATCGGCATCGACTCGGGCGACCACTCCCCCGCCGACGCGCGCGCGTTCCTGCGAGCGTTCCCGGTCGCCTACCCGAGCTACTACGACCAGAGCGGGCAGGCGGGCCTGGCGATCACCGACTCGGGCGACACTCCGGTGACGGTCTTCCTGAACCGCAGCGGCGGCGAGTTCATCCATCAGGGCCCGTACCTGAGCGTGGCCAAGCTCGAACAGGACGTCAGGCGCTACGCGCTGGACGCTTGAAGTTGACGGAGCTGCGGATCGACCCGCTGAGCGGGCACAGGACGATCGTCGCGGGCGAGCGCTCGCGGCGCCCCGGAGGCGAGCCGCGGTGCGAGCCGCCGGAGCCGATCGACCCCGAGAAGGACCCGTTCGCGGAGGGCCACGAGGACCGCACGCCGCCGGAGCTCTACGCGGTGCGCCCGGGCGGCGGTCCAGCCGACTCGCCCGGCTGGACGGTGCGGGTCGTCCCCAACCTGTACCCGGCGCTGAGCCCCGCGGACGGCCATGCCGGCGCACCGCCGGCGCCGGCAGCGGAGATGCGGGGGCAGCCGCAGCTGTTCGCGTCGCTGCCGGCGACCGGCGCGCACGAGGTGATCGTCAACGGGCCCCAGCCGGTGCTGTCGCTGGCGGAGCTGCCGGTCGAGCAGGTGATCGCCGCGGTCGAGGCGTGGCGCGAGCGGATGCGCACGCACGCCACGAGCGCGTATCTGCAGCTGATCGTCAACGAGCGGCGCGAGGCCGGTGCCTCGCTGCCGCACACGCACGCGCAGCTGTACGCGCTCGACTTCGTCCCCGCGGCGATCGCGCGCGAGCGCGAGCGCGCGAGCGCCTACACGACGCGCACGATGGGCCAGAGCCTGCTCGGGGATCTGGTCGCCGAGGAGGTGCGCAGGCGCGAGCGGATCGTCGCGATCGACGAGGAGGCCGTGCTGATGGCCCCGTACGCCTCGCGCCTGCCGTTCCAGCTGATGCTCGCGCCGCGCCGGCCGCGGGCGCGCTTCGAGGACGCGGGGCCGTCGGGCGCGTCGCTGCTGCACGACGGCCTGCGCCGGCTGGCGCGCCACCTCGGCTCGAGCCCGCCGCTGAACCTGTGGGTGCGCACGGCGCCGCGCGGCGCCGAGGACTTCTGCTGGCGGATCGACGTGCTGCCGCGTCTGACCCACCTGGCGGGGCTCGAGCTCTCGACCGACGTGAACCTGAACATCGTCGCGCCCGAGCACGCCGCGGCGGTGCTGCGCGACGCGTAGGCTGGCCGACAGCCATGCCCCCCGAGGAACGCTTCATACCCCGCTTCGCAGCCGAGCCTCCGCAGGAGGAGCTCCCGTATGGCCGCTGGGAGGAGCGCCTGCGCCAGGAGCTCCTGGCGGCGGCGCTGCGCCTGGACGCCGAGGGGCAGGAGCTGGGCGAGCCGGGCACGATCGCGTGGTATCCGGATCGCACGTGGCACGGACGCACGTACGTGCCCGCCACCACGCTGACGAGCACCGGGCTCGAGCTCTTCGGCTACGTGCGCTTCGTGCCGGCGATCGACGACGGCGAGCCCAGCGAGCTCTCCGCGCACGTCGACTTCACCGACGAGACGGCCGAGCGCAACCCCGACTGGAAGCTCGATCTGTGCGACGAGATCATCGGCGCATGGCGGGGCGAGTCGGGGGCGGTGGCGGCGATGACGCTCGTGTGGGGCCGCCCGCTGATCTCCGGGGGCCGGATCGTCACCGCGGAGCTCGCCGGCCTCGCGGTCGACCAGTGCGAGCTGATCGAGGAGCGCTTCACGCTGATCGCCCCCGACGACTACCGCCAGGACCTGCTGGAGATCAAGCTGTTCGACGCCAGGCTGCGCGAGCTCGCGCGCGAGTCGCTGTACGCGGGCGAGGATGAGGACGACGAGGAGGGGGAGGGGGCCGCAGCCGGCTGAGCCGCGGCCCCCCGACGTCTAGGTCGCCTTGCACTCCGCGAGCGCCTTTTCCTTGGCCGCGGTGGGGATCGGCGACGCGTTGATCACTTCGACGCACACTTCTTTGGCGGCGGCGCGCGCGCCCGCGACGTCGCCGTGTGCCGCTTTGGCGCAGATCCCTTCCACCTTGCTCTTGACTTCCGCGCTGAGCGTCGGCGCCCTGGCGACTATCTCCTTGCAGATCGCCTCGTACTGCGCGACGGCGGCCGCACCGCCGGGCAACGCGCTCGAGGTGGAGCTCGGGGACGTCGAGGTCGTCGCGGTGCTCGCCTGAGTGCTCGGCGCCGATGTCGTCGTCGCGGCGGTGCTCGCCGCGGTGCTCGCCGTCGAGCCGCTCGAGCTGGTGGAGCTGCTGCTGCTCCCGCACCCGGCGAGGAGCGCTCCGCAGAGCAGCGCAGCCGCCAGCAGCGGGGATCGCCTTCCGATCATTGGTCCCCCTTGGGTTGAGAAAACGCCCGCGCGCAGCTGTATGACCAGCCGGCGAGCGCCTGATCGGGCAAGGCTATCGCGTCGGTCGGCCATCGCCACTAGACAGCGGCGTTCACCTCCACGTCTTCTTCGTCGGTCTGCGTGGCGGTTAGCGTCAGCCCGATCTGTTCGTAGGCGCCGCCGGCGAAGGAGGCTTCGAGCACATCGGGGGCTTCTTCGACGAAGCCTTCCGGCTTCTGCTTGCCCTTCGACGCCTTGAACTTCAGCGGCGAGGACAGCGACATCTTGTTCGCGGTGACCGGCACGATCGCCGAGCCCCGCAGCACCACGGAGGTGGCACCACAGCTGAACGCCGTCAACGACCCGGCCCTCCCGACTGGGAAGAGGTCCAGGCCGATCCTGTCCTTGCTTTCGCTGGCGCCGAGCTTTTCGACGCCGAGCGTCCCTTCGAGCGCGCTGGAGACGACTTCTCCCGTGGCGGCGCCCGTGCTCGAGCATTTTTCGCCGGAGAGCTCGCACCCGGTGAGCGTGAGCACCACGCCGCCCACCGTCCTGTCCCCGGTGTAGCTCCCCGTGCCCGTCTCGCCCGCACAGGTCACCTTCGTGCCCTTGACCGTCTCGAGCGTCGCCGAGCCCGCTGCGAGCCTGGTCGCAAAGCCGGTCTTGACGACTCCGCGCGACCATTCGTAGCTGTCTGACTTGCCTGGGGTGGTGCAGCCGGCGGATGCGTACTTGCCCGCTCCCTTGGCGACTTTCACGCAGCGCCCGTATTCGGGCGGGCCGGGCGGCGGGGTGGTGTTGACGAACGCCGACGCCGAGCCGACGCACGCTTTGTCGCATGGCGAGCCGACCAGCGCGGTGTCGCCGTCGCCTGACAGCGCCACGCTCCAGCCGAACTCTTCGCGGTTGGACGTTTCTTCGCTGCCGGTCAGCTTTTCGCCTTCCTGCGCCCACGTCGCGCCGGAGCGCTGGAACGCCCACGCTGCGCCGTGGAAGTCGTTGTCGACGCGGCCGCCGAGCAGCGCCGTGTCGCCGTCGGAGGACAGCGCGGCGCTGTAGCCGAGTTCGCCTTCGCCGATCTCGCCGCTGCCCGTCAGCGGTTCGCCCTGCTGCGTCCACGTGGAGCCCGAGCGCGTGAACACCCACCCGGCGCCCGCGTAGGAGTCCGCATGGGGCGCGCCGATCAGCGCGGTGTTGCCGCTGGCGGAAAGCGCGACGCTGTAGCCGAACCAGCTGTAGCCGCTCCCCGGCCCGCCTGTCAGTTCGCCGCCCTGCTTGGTCCACGTCGAGCCCGAGCGCGTGAACACCCACGCCGCGCCGATGCCGCCGCCGATGCCCCATTCGCCGATCAGCGCGGTGTCGCCGTCGCCGGACAGCGCCACGCCCCAGCCGAAGAAGCCGAGGTTGCCGCTGCCGGTGAGCTTTTCGCCCTGCTGCGTCCAAGTCGTGCCCGAGCGCGTGAACACCCACGCGGCGCCGCGATGTTCGTTGTCGTTGTAGCCGCCGACCAGCGCCGTGTTGCCGTCCGCGGACAGCGCGACGTTCTTGCCGAAGAAGGCTTCGCCCACCTCGCCGCCGCCGGTGAGCTTTTCGCCCTGCTGCGTCCACGTCGAGCCCGAGCGCGTGAACACCCACGCCGCGCCCGCCTGGCCGTCGTCGGTCGGGCCGCCGATCAGCGCCGTGTTGCCGTCGGCCGACAGCGCCACGCTTTCGCCGAACCAGGCGCTGCCCACCTCGCCGCCGCCCGTGAGCTTCGGGCCCTGCTGCGTCCACGTCGAGCCCGTGCGCGTGAACACGAACGCCGCTCCCCTGTATTCGGTGTACGTGCCGTCCGCGGCGGCGCCGACGAGCGCGGTGTCGCCGTTCGCCGACAGCGCCACGCTCTGGCCGATGTAGCCATATGGGCCGCTCAGTCCGCTGCCGTTCAGCTTTTCGCCCTGGTGGATGAACGGGTCGATCCGCAGCGGGTAGCGCGCGCCGCGCGCGTCCACGCGCAGCAGCAGGCGTCCGCCCTGAAGTTGCAGCCAGCTGTGCAGCACGCGCCCGCGGGCGTCGGTGGCGCGCAGGCCGCTGTAGCGCAGCGCGGGTCCACCGGCGTGGCTGAACGTGACGCCATGTCCGCCGCCGGCGATGGCGATGCGCGCGTCGCCGGAGAGCGCCATCGCGAGCGTCAGCGCCCCCGCCGCGTGAACGGCGGGGGCGCGAGCGACGGTGAAGCCCTGCTCCACGCCCAGCGGGCCGTTTGCGTACCACTCGCTCAGGCTCCCGTGTGCGTAGACGACGCGATTGGCCTTCGCGCTCGGCGCGGCGGGGGCGAGCGCCCGCAGCGACGCGCCGTAGCCGACCGCCTGCAGGCTCAACCCCACGCGCGTCGCGCCCGCGCTGACCGATGCGCCCGCGCGGTTGAAGCGCGAGTCTCAGGCGCTGCGCGGGGTTCACGGCCGCGAACCCGTCGCTGGTCGCGGTCATTCGGTAGACCGGGGCGTACGCGCCCAAGGTCGCCGAGACCGGCCCCTGCGCCGCGAGCGGCAGGCTGAGCAGGCCCTCGCGCGAGAAGCCCGCGGGGCGCGCGCCGGGCGCTGCCGGGGAGCGCCCACCGGCGAGGCTCTGCGAGAGCGCAACCGCGAGCAGCGCCGAAAGCGCGGCCGCGGCCGCCAGCGCGCGCCGCGACACCACCGCCCTCCCGCTCGCGTTCCATCGCCGCGCCTGCGCGCGCGGCTCGAGGTAGGTGGGCACGGTTGACATCTCCAAGCCTCCTTCGGATTCCGTTTGGGGGCCGCTGCCATGGCCATTCTCGTCCGTCTCGGCAATCGCAGAGTATGCACACGTCAAGCCTTCCCCCGGCGCTTTTCGGGCGGGACTGGACGATCGTTGCGAGCGGCCGGCACAGCCGGCTCGATGACCTGCTGCCTTCGCTCTTGTGGCCGTCCTCGCCTTCGTCGCCGTGGGCGAAGGGACCGGCCCGCGCACGGCCTTCCGATCGGTCGCCAACCCGGCCCGCGTGGCGGTGGCCGCCGGCATCGCCGTCGCGTCGGCGAGCTTCATCGTCGCGCTGAACCACACGAGCATCGCCCACGTCCTGGTGATCCAGGCGATCACGCCGATCCTCGCCGGTCTGTTCGCCTTCTGGACCCTGCGCGAGCCGCTCTCCGCGCGCTTGGGGGAGTTGCAGCTGACGCGCTTGTTGAGACGATGCCTGGAGAGGGAGTCGAGCTGAATTTACCCGTTAGGAGACCGACTCGCTCAGGCCACGCCAGATCCGCTAAAGCCGAAACCACGGTACGTCGCGCGTGGCCTCTTCGTAGTGACCGTGAATAGCCTCGTTCTCGGCTCTGAGTTGCTCATGCAGGCTTGCGATCTTTGCGTCCAACTCGGCTCGTGCCGTACTCGCGGAGTCAAGGTTGTCCCGCTCCCTGAGCAGTGCCATGATCTCGCGCTGGGTGCGAAGGGCTGCGTGTTGCTTCGGAAGACCGTCCGAAACGGCTGAGAGCACCTTCTTGATCGCATCGAACATCGGCTAACTCTAACCGGCCTCGCCTACTTGCGAGAGACCGGACGCAGCCTCCGCCGTGTCCCGACATCGCGCTACAGCTCGCGGCGGAGAGCGCGAGGGAACATGACGCCCGAGCCGCGCCAGCGCGATCCGGCAAGAGCAGGCGCAGCCCTGAGCCGGGGGGTGGCCCGTGCCGTCGTCGGCACAGCCCACCGTCCCGGCTGTTTAGTGGCGGCCTATCCGAAGCTGACCGCTGATCCGCTGAATGTGCCTTTCTTGACTGCTTTCACGGCGCCACATGTCGCTCCGCCGGTATAGCTCTCTGTGGCTGTCCCCGTGAGCGTCAGCGGCGAGTAGACGCCGGTCGTCACATCGCCCGAGAATGAGATGTCCGGCGTTTCCGTCAGGGGCATGCTCAGCGTCCCCTTTGTTGAGCCTTTCGCTTTCGGCGTCCACGCGTATTTCGCGGTCCCGGTTGCTGGTTCGCCCACTGCTTTCAGCGCCGAGCACGAAACCGGACCGGCTGTTTTCAGCGTCGCGGTGTACGTAGCTCCTGTGAACGGTGTGCCCGTGCATCCCGTCAGGGTTCCCTTGACCCTCATCGTCTGGACGGCCGCTGTGTCTTTCAGCCCCGGTGAAAGCGTGACCGTCCCGGCGTTGCCAGCGCATATCTCCCGCATGACCACCGTGTAGTTGATCGATGCCGTGCCGGTCTGGCCGTCTTTGCTTTTCGCGGTCACCGTGTAGGTGCGCGGCCCCAGGGTCGAGGTTTCGAGCACGCCCGACGTGCCAGACCCGCCGTTGGAGTCTTTGCACGATTCGAGCCCCGGCCCGTCTTCGCCTTCCGTGCACGAGAATCTGGTCGTGACGACCGCGCCCTGCGCGTAGGTGCCGCCGCTCGCAGGAGATTCGATCGACGCTTTCGGCGGAAACGCTTCGACGACCGTGTAGCTGATCGATGCCGTGCCGGTCTGGCCGTCTTTGCTTGTTGCGGTCACCGTGTAGGTGTGCGGCCCCAGGGTCGAGGTTTCGAGCACGCCCGACGTGCCAGACCCGCCGTTGGAGTCTTTGCACGATTCGAGCCCCGGCCCGTCTTCGCCTTCCGTGCACGAGAATCTGGTCGTGACGACCGCGCCCTGCGCGTAGGTGCCGCCGCTCGCAGGAGATTCGATCACCGCTCGCGGCGGAGGGAGATAAGTGGTCGGAATCTCACTGACCGTACCTTCGCCGTTGTTCGTGACCCAGACGTGGGTTCCATCCGAAGACACGCCAAAGGGGCCGCCGCCGACGGGGATCGTGCGGATGACGGTGCCGCTCGACGCTTCGATCTCACTGACCGTATCTTCGCCCTGGTTCGTGACCCAGACGCGGGTTCCATCCGAAGACACGCCACCCGGGACGCTGCCGACGGGGATCGTGCGGATGACGGTGCCGCTCGACGCTTCGATCTCACTGACCGTATCTTCGCCCCAGTTCGCGACCCAGACGTGGGTTCCATCCGAAGACACGGCAACGGGTTGGGGGCCGACGGGGATCGTGCGGATGACGGTGCCGCTCGACGCTTCGATCTCACTGACCGTATCTTCGCCCTGGTTCGTGACCCAGACGCGGGTTCCATCCGAAGACACGCCACCGGGGACGCTGCCGACGGGGATCGTGCGGATGACGGTGCCGCTCGACGCTTCGATCTCACTGACCGTATCTTCGAAGTAGTTCGCGACCCAGACGTGGGTTCCATCCGAAGACACGCCTACGGGGTCTCTGCCGACAGGGATACAGCGGATGACTTCGCCGCTCGACGCTTCGATCTCACTGACCGTCCATTCGCCCCCGTTCGCGACCCAGACGTGGGTCCCATCCGAAGACACGCCTACGGGGTGGCTGCCGACGGAGATCGTGCGGATGACGGTGCCGCTCGACGCTTCGATCTCACTGACCGTATCTTCGAACAGAGTCGCGACCCAGACGTGGGTTCCATCCGAAGACACGCCCTCGGGGTAGCTGCCGACTGGGATCGTGTGGATGCCTTCGGCGGCCACCGAGGACACGCCGACAAAACATGCCGCCACGGCTACCGTCGCGACCAGCGCCCCAGTCAAGCGGACTACACCGGCTCGCGAGAGAGAACCCATACGTACGGCGTTATATGGCACGACACCCGGCCACGCATCCGTATTCGCCCCCGTGCGCAACAGGCAGAAGGACGCGAAGACCGCGCCCGAAACACCGTCAGGAGCCAGCAGCACACCGCCCGGCTGTCGAGTGGCGGCCTATTCAGTAGCTGACCGCTGACCCGCTGAATGTCCCCTTCTTGACTGCCTTCGCGGCGTGCTGGCCTACTTTTCCGCCGCATGTCGCTGCGCCGGTATGGCTCTCCATGACCGTCCCTGAAAGCGTCAGTGGCGAGTAAATGCGTCAGGCTCGTCCGCCTCATCAATCGCCCCACGACCGAACGTTATGCCGTGGACGCCTGGTGGCAAGTACACGATTACCGAGCTGATCGACCCAGCTTCCCCTTCTTCGAGCGAAAGGCGCACGGACCACTTCGAGAGCGCCATCGGGCAAGTCTGCCGGCTCAGCGATGATGTAGCGGCCTGTAGTCGGCCACGACCTCTGCATTCGGACAGCGAGAACAACCGGCGCTGACCAAACGGCGCCCCGGACCCGAGTGGCCTTCGCGCCCGCGCCGCTATTGAGGACGTCGTGACAGCCACGGTCGCTCCGTGATTCGATTCACCGATGTCGGATACCCCGGTCGTGGAGCTCGTGCCCGATCAGAGCGAGCTGTTTATCGGGGTAGTCGCGGCTGTCGGCACCGACGTGGAAATGGTCTGCGACAAGATCGCTACCGAGCTGGACGGCTACAAGTACGCGAGCACGATCGTTCGGCTCAGCACCTTCTTGGAGGAACTCACGGGCCACAGCTTCAAAGGCAGACCATTCGACGAGGAAGTCTGGGAGGCGATGACCGCGGGCAATCTGCTTCGGGAAGCGTGGAGTCGCAATGACGCTCTCGCGCTTCAGGCGATCAGCCAGATCGTCGTGACTCGCGCCGAGCAGGCTAGCTCTGTCGTGCCGGGAGGCGCAGGGGAGGAGCCGCAGCCGGGGCATCTTGAGCGGCATGCGTTCGTTCTGCGCTCGCTAAAGACCCCAGCCGAGCTCAACACGCTTCGCGCCATCTATGGCCCGCGCCTGATCGTGGTCGCGGCGTATAGCCCGCGCGATAGACGGCTCGCCCACCTCGCTGAACAGATCGAGCGCTCCCGAAAGACCAGCAACCAGACGGCATGGGCACATTCACCCGAGGATCTGGTCGCGCGCGATGAGCGCGAGGAGGCAAAAGGTCGTACGCATGCCGCCGGGCAGAACGTCAGCGACACGTTCCACCGCGCCGACTTCTTCGTCCGCGCCTGGGATCCAGCCGTGCTCGGCGACGACCTCGCGCGCGCCTTCGAGGTCCTGTTCGGCTCGCCGTACAGGACGCCCACACGCGACGAGCAGGGACAGTTCCTTACCGCCGGAGCGGCCCGGCGTTCGGCCGAGCTCGGGCGCCAGGTCGGTGCCGCAATCACCACAGAGGACGGGTCCGTCATCTCCATTGGCTGCAACGAGGTGCCAGCGAAGGGCGGAGGACAGCCCTGGGAGGAGGACGGCCCAGGGAACCGCGACTTCGAGATCGGCGACATGGACACCAACCGCAAGCATCTCGATGAGCTCGCGCAGGAGCTCGCCAAGACCGTCGAGGGCCGGCTTGAGGGCCTCATCGAGCAGATAGGCGACCGGTCCGAGGACGTGGAGCTTCTGCGCGCTCGGCTTGCCGAGACGCTGCCGGGCGACCTGCGATCTGGCGGCCTCAAGGACCTCACGGAGTTCGGCCGTGCGGTCCATGCCGAGATGGCAGCGCTCCTCGATGCCGCGCGCCGTGGAGTCCCTGTTGCTGGCGCGACGCTCTATACCACGACTTTTCCTTGCCACAACTGCGCCCGCCACATCATTGTGGCCGGGATCAGCAGGGTCGTCTTCATTGAGCCCTATCCGAAGAGCCGCACCGAGCAGCTCCACGGCGACGCGGTTACGGTCGACGCCTCCCTGTCTGACGATGGCCGCATCGCCTTTAGGCCATTCGTCGGCGTGGCGCCCCGACGGTACCTCGAGATGTTCGATGCCGCCGGCCGCGAGCGCCTCGGGCACACGCGCCGTCGTGACGACGCCGGCAGGAAGCAAGACTTCGTCAAGGCGACCGCGACGCCCGTGTTTGTGGATTCGGGACTCGCGGAGTTCCGTCCACGACTCCACGCCTACCGGGCCAAGGAGCTACTCGCGCTCAACTACTTCGACGCCTACTCAAGCGACGGCCAACCCGATCCGTCCGGGCCTTCATAGACCCTATAGACGGTGAACACAGATCAGGAGAGCAAAATGAACAGCGCACAGGCACGCAAAGAGGCGATTCGCAAAGCGAGCCTCCAAGTCCGCACCGGTAGCGCGTTCCTACGGCGTGAGGAGATTAAAGCCGCCGCCCAAGAGCGAACCGCCCAGGCGCAGCCGCAGGCCTCTTTGCACCGAGCTGGAGCGTAGTGGAGCCGCCAAACAGCCTGCTCCACTGCGCCCGCTCCACACCCAACGCCCCGGCTTCACGTTGCGTGTCTATCGCCACGGGATGCGCCGCGACGGTGCCGCCAAGAAGCGCCTGCAAGCGCTCGTTGGCGGGGCTGAATGGGTAGCAATGGGCAGCAGCGAGGCGCAGACGCCTTGGACAGAGCTGGCGGCGAGCAACGGGCAGCGCCTCAAAGCCGCTTGAACACAGCGCTTTCGACCCCATGCCCCCGCCAGGAGTCGAACCTGGATTTACCGCTTAGGAGGCGGTCGTCTTATCCATTGGACTACGAGGGCGTCACCCACCGCGCCGGCGATGGCTATGCGGGAAGGCTACCGCTGCTCCCGCCGGCCCCGCCCGCCGATTCCCCGGCCAGCCGCTCGAGCTCCTCGCCGACCAGGCGGTGGGTGATCCATTCGCCCATCGTGCGCGCGCCGATACGCCGGTAGAAGCCGAGCGCCAGCTCGTTCCAGTCGAGCGCCGCCCATTCCAGGCGCTCGCCGCCCTGCAGGCGCACGCGCGCGGCGACCGCCGCCAGCAACGCCCGGCCGACGCCCGCGCCGCGGTGCGGGGGGCGCACGAACAGGTCCTCCAGCCACACGCCGCGCGTGGTCAGGAAGCTTGAGAAGGTGGGGAAGAACAGCGCGTAGCCGGCGGTCTGCGAGCCGCGCTCGGCGATCAGCGCCTCGGCTGCGGGGCGCTCCCCGAACAGCGCCTCGCGCAGCAGCTCCTCGCTGGCGCGCATCTCGTGCTCGAGGTGCTCGTACTCGGCGAGCTCCCAGAACAGCTCCAGCAGCAGCCCCACGTCCTGCGCACCGGCGGCGCGGATGACCAGCGGCGCCGCGAGATCGTCCTGCCCGGGGCCGCCCACGCCCGTCAGCCCGCCTCTCGGTCGGGGCGCGCGGGGTAGACGTCGTCGATCGTGCTCAGCGCAACGTAGGGCGCGCCGGCCGCGCGCTCGATCGCCGCGCCGCCGCCCGCGAGGCGGTCGAGCACGCTGACCACGCCGCAGATCTCGTGCCCGGCCTCCTGCAGCGCCGCGATCGCCGCCAGCGTCGAGCCGCCGGTGGTGACCACGTCCTCGACGACCACGCAGCGATCGTCCGCGTCCAGCGGCGGGCCCTCGATGCGCCGCTGCAGCCCGTGCGCCTTGGCGTCCTTGCGCACGAAGAACGCCTTCGCGCGCGCGCCTCCTGCGAGCGCCGCGCACGCGACCGCGTCCGCGCCCATCGTCATGCCGCCGACCGCCGTGCCGTCCCACTCCGCCACCTGCGCGGCCAGCAGCGTCGCCAGCGCGGCGAATCCCTCCGGGCGCAGGATCGCACGCTTGGCGTCCACGTAGTACTGCGCGAGGGCGCCGCTCGTGAGCGTCACCTCGCCGATCACCAGAGCGTGCTCGCGCAACTCCGCCACCAGGCGCGCACGTGCGGCGACCAGGTCGCTCGTATGTGCGTCCGCGCCGTCCACGCCGGCTCCTAATCTAGCGGTGTGCTGACCCTGATCGTGCGATCGCTGCGGTTCGCCTCGCTCGTGGTCTGCCTGATCGTGATCGCGTCGTTCGCGATCTTCGTCGTCGACGAATCCAAGAGCGCATCCAGCCGCCAGACGCAGGAGATCACCGGCGGCCCGTCCGCCACGGCGTCCACGGGCGCGCACGGGACCGGCGCCGAGAGCAGCGCGCACAGGGCGATCGACGAAGCCTCCGAAGAACTCACCTCGCCGTTCGCCGGCCTGGTCTCGGGGTCCAGCAGCGAATGGGTCGTCCGCGGCGTGAAGCTGCTGCTCACGCTTGCCATCTACGGCTTCGGGTTCGGCTACCTCGCACGGATGATCCGCGTCAGGGTGTAGGACCCCCGCCGCGCCGCTCAGAACAGGCGCTCAAGGCCCTGCGTTCGCGCGCACCCGCGCGCTGCCGCCGCCGTCTTCTTCGTACACGTCGACCGGCGTGCCGTCCTGCACCCATGAATAGATCGCCGGCGCGTCGGGGATCGGCACGCGCAGGCAGCCGTGGCTGGCCGCGTATGTGGGGACTTCCGCGTAGCCGTGGATCGCGTACCCGCGGATGAAGTAGTTCGAGTCCACCATCCCCTCGCCGTTTTCCCCCGGCGTCTTCTCATAGACCTGAAAGCGGCCGACCACCGTCGGCGTGGACGGCTTGCCCGAGCTCATCGTGTAGATCCTGCGCACACGCCCGCCCGGTTCGATCTCCGCCAGCACCTGCTTGGTCAGGTTCGCCTCGACGTGGCGGCCGTCGCGCGGGTAGCGCACGTGGAAGCTCCCAGCGCGGCGCGCCAGCAGCTCGAACACCCGCCTGCCCGCGTAGGCCACGCGTTCCAGCCCGGTCATCTTGCGGTAGGCGATCAGCGCCTGCCCGGTGGCTTCGTCGAAGGAGCCCGTCAGCGGAACCGCATAGTGAAGCGCGTAGAGCTCTGACTGAAGCAGTCGCACCGACATGCCCCGCGCGCCCGGACCGAGGTCGGGGTGCACGATGCGCACGGCCGGCGCGCTTGCGGCGAACGCCTCCTGACCGGCGCTCGCGGCGTGCGTCGCGCGCACCCGCAGGACCCCTGCGTAGCGGCTGGAGAACCCCAGGCGGAAATGGCCGGCGCCACCCGCCGCCGGCAACACGCTCGCGACGCTCGCCGCCAGCTGATGGCCGTCTAGGTAGAAGCCGACCGTCACCGTCTGGCCGGCGACGTACGGCATGACGGTGCCGCGCACCGTGATCCGCGCCCCCACCAGCGCGAACTGGGGGCTGCCGCCGACCTTCGCCAGCGCGAGCTTGGCCGCACCGGCCACCGGGGCGGACGCCGGCGCGCCCGCCGCGCCGGACCCACCCGAGGAGGCGGTGACGGGCACTTCTGCGGCGGCTGCCGCCACGGGCGCGGCGGCGAGGCACAGCAGCGCCGCGACGAGCGCGGAGGAGCGGCGGCTTCGGCTCATCGGCAGGATCCTATGCGCCCATGCGGGCGACTTGGGCCTCCGGCGCGATCAGCCCGATGCGCTTGAAGACCTGCACCAGCGCGCCGATTCCCGCGAGCGCGCACACGATCAGCACCAGCGTCTGCCAGCCCCAGTTCTCGAGGCTCGAGAACGCCAGCGAGTTGTTCAGCGAGTGGGCGATCATGCACGGGTACAAAGAGCCGCTGTAGCGGTACAGCAGGCACAGCCCGAAGCCGAGCCCCGCCAGCGGCACGAGGTCGAGCGCGGGCGCCGAGCCGGCGTGCACGCCGCCGAACACCAGCCCCGTGATCAGCGCCGCGGGCAGCGTCCCGCGCCAGTTGCGCAGCGCGGTGAAGATGAACCCGCGAAACAGGAGCTCCTCGCAGATCGGCGCCACCACGCATGTCAGCGCGGCGCTCGCCAGCAGCAGCGCCGTGCCTTCATTGGTGCCGAGCGATTCGAGCAGCTTCTCTTCCGGGGGATGCGACAGCGCGGACCACAGCGCGCTCAGCGCGATGAAGGCGACCAGCAGCAGCAGGATCATGCCGCTCGCCGAGCGCCAGCCCGCGCCCGGGCGGCGCAGGCCGAACTGCCACGAGCGCACCGCCCGCCCGCCGATGTGCGCGCGAGTAGATGGCCGCCAGCACGAACCCGATGTCCTGCACGACCGTGTCGGCGATCGTCACCCCGGGGGGAGTGTGGGAGCTCGTGATCTTCGCCCCCAGCGCGAGCGCTGGGAGGTCCACCACGAGGCCGCCAACGAGCGCGAGCACGAGCCCCCCGATCAGCGCGAGCGGCGCCGTCCACGCCGGCCAGCCGGTGCTCGGCGAGCGCGAGCCGTCCTGCTCCTCCATCTCCCTACGCCACCCAGTGCCAGGTGGCGAACTGGGCGAGGAAGAACGCCATCAGCACGCCGGACAGCACGAGAGCGGGGCGTTGCGCACGCGGGCGCTCCGCCAGCCACGCGGCAAGCCAGATGAAGAGCGGGAACAGGACCACCAGGAAGCGTGGCAGCGACATCAGCGGCTGCGAGCTCGCCGGGTCCGAAAGCGGCAGTGCCAGCGCGGCGATCACATAAGCGCCGTATGCGAGCGGCAGCCTGCGCAGGACGCCGATCACCGCGGGTACCGCCGCGGCAAGGAACACGAGCAGGATCAGGTTGTGGCCAGCCTCCACGAACGGGCTGTCGTGGCCGGTGGGGAAGTAGAGCTGGTGGCGCTGGCCAGACAGCAGCTGGCGGGCGCCCTCGAAGGCCGCCTTCATGCCGTCCCACACGCCCACGTAGGGCCCCGCGAAGTACCTGTTCCACGCTTCCTGGGCATGCAGCGGCGCCAACGGACTGCCGCCCGCGAGCGCCAGTCCGGCCCCGTAGAGGATCACGCCGGCCGGCAGCAGCGCGAACCACAGCGCATCGCCACGCAGCCGGTAGCGCGGGCTCAAGCTGCCGGGCAGATGCAGGCGCCGGCTGCTGGCTGGCGCGCGCTCGATCGGGCGGTCGGGCGGGCGGTCCTCGCGCGGCCCGTACAGGTAGATGATCAGCGCCGGCAGCACCAGCACCACGCCGGTGCTGCGCGTGGCGCCGGCGAGCGCGCCGAGCACGCCGACCCACATCCAGCGCCCGTTGCGCGCGCTCCAGAACAGCGCCACCGACAGCGCCAGGTACAGCGACTCGGAGTACACCGCCGAGAAGAAGAACGCCATCGGCGCGAACGCAACGAGCAGCACCGCCAGACGCGCCGCGTCGGCGACGCGATCGCCCGCGAGCGCCGGACGCGCGCGACGCGTCAGCTCGAGCGTCGTCAGGCGGTGGATGCCGTACAGCGCGCACGCGAACGCCACCACCGACAGCAGCACGCCGGCGAGCACCGGCGGCGCGCCGAGCCACGCGATCGCGCGCAACCCGAGCGGATACAGCGGGAAGAACGCTGTGCGCGAGGTGATGCCGAGGTCGGGACGGTAGCCGTAGCGCGCGATCACCAGATACCACGCCGCGTCCCAGCGCGCCGCGGGAGCCGCCAGCAGGTTGCCCAGCCAGCCGAAGCCGCTCGTCACACCCGGCGGATCGAAGGCTTTGCGCTGGGGTCCGAAGCCGAGCGCCAGGATCGTGCCCACGCCCACCGTCCACACGAGCAGGCGCGAGCCCCACAGCGCCCGCCAGCTCTCCCGCACGGCGGCCATCCGCGCCGGGTCCGCGCGCAGGCGCGCAAGCCAGGACGGCACGGGGGCCACGAACGCAGGCGCAGACGCGGGCTCCAGCCGGCCGACCTGCGCTCGCTCGACGGAGGCGACCAGCTCGCGTCCGTTGTCGCTCAGGACCAGTTCGGCGGTGTCGGAGTTCATCGCGCTTGCCATCGGAGCCTAGAGATCGCCGCCGTCGCAAGCGGCAGGAAATCACCCCGGGCGCGGTAATCTCGAATTTCCGAGATGTCCCGGCAAGCACGAAAGCGCCGTCACAACCGCCGCGGGAGCTCGCGGATCCTACTCGTCGTGGGCACCGTCCTCGCCGTGTCGCTGGTCGTCGGCGTGATCGCCGCGGTCGGCTACGTCCTGCACGTCGCCAACGACACCCGCGGCCTGGGCTCGCGTCGGGCTCGCATCGGCGGAGGCACCTCGGAGGTGTATGCGGCCGACGGCGCGCGCCTGGGGGCGATCCAGTCAGACGAACTGCGCACGCCCGTAGGCTGGAGCGAAATCCCGGCCGATCTAAAGAACGCGACCGTCGCGATCGAGGACCAGCGCTTCTACAAAGACGACGGCATCGACGTGACCGGGATCTTCCGCGCCGCCGTCAAGGACCTCGTGCACGGGCAGGCCCTGCAGGGGGCCTCCACGATCACGATGCAGCTCGTGCGCAACCTCTACCTCGGCGGCGACGAGCGCACGCTCAAGCAGAAGATCGCCGAGGCGAAGCTCGCGATCGAATACAACGAACACCACAGCAAGCGCTCGATCCTGAACAGCTATCTCAACGACGTCGACTACGGGACCATCGGCGGCCAGACGACGCTCGGCGTGCAGGCGGCGGCGCGCATCTTCTTCGACAAGCCCGTCTCGCAGCTGGACCTCGAGCAGTGCGCGCTGCTCGCAGGCCTGCCGCAGGCGCCCTCGCAGTACAACCCGCTGCTGAACCCAGCGGCCGCCAGAGAACGGCGCAACGAGGTTCTGGCGAAGATGGCGGAACTGCACTACATCAGCCGGGCACAGGCCGATGCCACCGAGCGCGCTCCGCTGGAGACCCACCCCGGCCACTACTACTCCGAACGCAAAGAGCAGTTCTTCTTCGAATACGTACGCCAGCAGCTGATCGAACGCTACGGGGCGAAAACGGTCGAGCAGGGTGGGCTGAAGGTGTACACGACGATCGACCTGAACATGCAGCGACTCGCGCGCAAGGCGATCGCCGAAGTGCTCAACGAGCCCGGCGACCCGGCCGCGGCGATCGTCACGCTGAACCCCCACAACGGCGACATCGAGGCGATGGCCGAGTCCGAGAGCTACGAGCAGTCGCAGTACAACCTCGCCGCCGACGGCCACCGCCAGCCCGGCTCCACGTTCAAGGCGATCGACCTCGCCGACGCGCTCACCCGGGGTATCGACCCGTACTCCACCATCTACGACTCCCACACGCTTCAGCCCGGGTGGCTGACCGGCTATCCGACCTACGAAGTCAAAACGTTCGGAGGCGACGCAGAACGGTCCGATCAACCTGGTGCAGGCGACGCTCAAATCGGACAACACCGTATACGCGCAGCTCGCCGCGGACCTGGGCGAGGAAACGGTCACGCACATCGCGTATGAGATGGGCGTCAAAACGCATCTCTCCAGCTACCCCGCGGAAGCGCTCGGCGGGCTGACGCTCGGGGTCACGCCGCTGGAAATGGCCGACGTGTACGCGACGCTCGCGGACGGCGGCTATCGCAACACCCCGATCGCGATCACCAAGGTCGTCTTCCCCAGCGGCTACGTCGACGAAAACTGGGGCAAGCCCCAGCGCGTGAAAGTGCTCAGCGAAGCCGTCACCTCGGTGGAGACGAGCATCCTGCACGAAAACGTCGAGGGCGGCACCGCGACGCGCTCGGCGATCAACTGCCCGACGGCCGCCAAGACGGGCACCACCAGCGAACTGGTGGACGCGTGGCTCGACGGGTACACGCCCGACTACTCGACCGTCGTGTGGATGGGCTATCCGAACAGGCGCGTTTCGATGACCGACGTCCACGGCGAGCCCCAGCAGGGCGGCTACCTGCCGGCGGAAATCTGGCACGCCTACATGGCGGCCGTCACCGAAGGCAAGCCGTGCGTCGAATTCCCGCCCTCCAAGGAACCGATCTCCTACGAGCCGTTCTACGGCAAATACGCGAGCACCGGCCTCGCGCTCGCCGCCCAGGAAGCCTCGCACGAATCCGAACATGCGCCTGCGAAGAAGACGCACCACCACCGTGCCGAACCGGCCGAACCGGGCGCCGGCCACCAAACCGGCCCGGTCGAAGCGAACACCCCCGCTCCCCCCGCCAAGGAACCGAGCGCGCCGCCCGCGCAGCACGCCGCGGAAGAACCCGCGGACAAGCAGACCGGCGGGGCGGCCCCCTGACGCGCCGCCCCGGCCCCACCCAAGCCCCTTCGCAGCTCGCGCGCTGGTAGTTTGAGTCCCGATACCGAAGAACGAACGGCCGCCCACGCGCAGCGCAGGACGGCCAGATGGGGTGCGCCGTGGCAAAGGAGGACAAGGTCGAATTCGAGGGCGAGGTGATCGAGGCCCTGCCGAACGCGATGTTTCGCGTCAAGCTGGACAACGACCACGTCGTGCTGGGGCACGTCGCAGGCAAGATGCGGCGCTTTCGGATCCGCATCCTCCCGGGCGATCGCGTTCGCTGCGAGCTCTCGCCGTATGACCTCGACCGCGCACGGATCGTCTACCGCCACCGCTGAGCACCGGACGCGCGGGCACCGGCATCGCTGAGCGCTCCCTGATCGAAGCCATCGAAGCCGAGCTGGCGAGCTCGCGCCCGGCCGAGCGAGTGCTGCGGGGCAGCGGTGACGATGCGGCGGTCGTGCGTGCGCGGCCGGTGTGCGTGACCTCCGTCGACGCGATGGTCGAAGGCGTCCACTTCCGCCTGGGCGACGGCTGGGCGACGGCGGGCGAGGTCGGCCACCGCGCGCTCGCCGGAGCCCTCTCGGACCTCGCCGCGATGGGCGCCGACCCGGGCGAGGCCTACCTCGCGCTGGGGCTGCCGGCGGGCTTCGCCGAGGAGCGTGCGCTGGAGCTCGTGCGCGGCGCGAACGCGCTCGCCGCGCGCACGGGCACGGCGATCGCCGGCGGCGACGTCGTGCGCGCGCCGGCGCTGACCGTGTCGGTCACCGCCGTCGGCTGGGCCGACAGCGCCGACGCGCTGGTCGGCCGCGACGGGGCGCGGGCGGGGGACCTCGTCGGCGTGACCGGCAGTCTGGGCGCCGCCGGCGCCGCGCTCGCGGTGATGGAGGGGCGCGCTGCGGACACCGCCGCCGCGCGGGCAGCCGTTGCCGCGGCTCGTGCGCCGATGCCGCGCCTCGCTGAGGGCAGCGCGCTGGCGGCCGCGGGGGTGCACGCGATGATCGACCTCTCCGACGGACTGGCAAGCGACGCCGTACACATCGGCCGCGCCGGCGGTGTGGAGCTGCGCGTGGAGCTCGCCGCGCTGCCGTTGCACGAGGGCGTGGCCGAGGTCTGCGCCGAGCTCGGCGTCGCGCCGTGGCGCCTGGCGGCGGCGGGCGGGGAAGACTACGAGCTGTGCTTCTGCGCCGCCCCGGAGGACCGCGCGCGCGTGGAGGCGGCGGTCGCCGAGCTGGGCGCGGTGCGCGTCAGCTGGGTCGGCGAGGTGCGCGCGGGAGCGCCCGGTGCGAGCTTCTCAGACGAGCGGGGAGACGCTGTTCGGATCGAGGGATACGAGCATCGCTGGAATGGCTGATGCCCGCCCGCTCACCGACGCGGCGCGGGGCTGAGCTTCGATCGGCTGCGGGATGGCGCCGCCGGGTAGCTGGCGCGCGGCGCCCACGGGCACGGTGCGCGTCAGCCGCGCGTACACGAGCAGGCGTTTTTCGGCCGTGAACACCGGCGTGCACGCCGACAGCACCAGGCGGCTGTAGCCGACCTCCGAGACGGCGGCGCGGACGTCGTCGGGGGAGACCACCCGCTGACCGGTGACGGTGTAGGTGAAGTGCGCGTATGGCATGTACAGCACGATGTGGTTGCCCGGCTCGAGGAGGTTGATTTCGCGGAACGGCGCCAGGTAGGTGGTGCGATGCCCGGCGATGGCGGTCGTCCCGGGGATGCCGGGGAAGCTCGTTTCCGAGTAGATGCCAGGCCCACGGATCAGGTCTTCGGTGTCGGTGCCCTTGACGATCACGTAGCCGGCGTTGACGCGGGGGATCCAGATGCGGCCCACCGCAGCGCCGTCCGCGGAGTGGCGTTCGAGCTCGCCGGCGAGAAACGCGATGCGTGCGCGCTCGTCTGGCAGGCTGGCCAGCGCGCGCCGCACCGCCGGGCTCGGCGGCGCGCGTTCGATCGCGCGCAGGTCGCTGCTCAGGTGGTCCTGCTGCAGCATCGCGTACAGCGCCGTGATCGGCTCCTGCCAGACGAGCGTCACCACCGCGTCGATCATCGCCAGGGCGCCCGCGAGGATCATCAGCACGGCGAGCGCGTGCACGGCGCGCGCGCGCGGCGAGCGGCGAACAGCGGGCGGCGCGAGTTGCGCGCCGGGCGCTGTGCTGGTCAGCGACTCGGACAATGCAACCCCTATCGTCGCAGAGCGGACTCCGTACCACCAAGCGATCCGGGGCCGGCGTATGACAGCGGCCCGCGGATCGTGACGTCGATCGGGGGCGCCGCCGGCGATCCGGGCGGCGGCGCGAGCGCCCCGGCGGCGAGCATCGCGGCAGCGGCCGCGCACCCGAACGCGACGCTCCACACGATCGCACCGGCGAACCCCACGTGATCGGCGGCGAGCAGCAGCACGCCCGTCCACGCCACGTCGCCCACGCCGAGCCCGAGCTGGTGCGCGTAGAAGGCGATCAGCAGCGCCAGCGGCAGCAGGCCCAGTGCGACGAGCGCCAGCGACAGCACGCGGCGCGCGGCCACGCCGAGCTCGAGCCGCTCGGGCGCGGCGAGCACCAGCCACAGGTTCAGCGCCGGCAGCGCGAGCAGCGCCGCGTATGGGTTCAGCGCCCACGCAAGCGCACCGACCGCGAGCAGGATCAGCAGCATCGACAGGCCGGCGACGTCGGGGTCCGGGCGCACGCCCCAGCCCAGGCGCCTGACCAACGCGCCCCACAGCAGCCACGCAAGCGCGAACGTCAGCGCGATCGCCACGATCGCCGTGGCGCCCCGCGCGGCGAGCGGCAGCGCGCTCGGCAGCACCGGCGGCGCCGGCGTGGGACCGAGCACGCCCAGCCAGCCGAGCACGTACGCGAACACGGCGCAGATGAAGAACGGCAGCGCGCAGCTGAGCGTCCACAGCGTCCAGCGCCCGACAGCCAGGCGACGGCGGCGGGCGCGGGCGAGCCCGTCCACGACAGCGACCAGCGGCGGCACGAGCAGCATCAGCGCCAGCAGCCGCAGGACCCACGCGGGCACCGTCTTGTGCGCCAGGACCAGGCCGCTCTGCATCGCCCCGGAGATGTCAGGCGCGGTGTCGAGCGCGTCGACCGCGCTGAGCACCGCGCGTCCGAAGCCTTCCAGGCGTTCCATGCTCACCGCGTCGCGCGTCGCGCCGCCGCCGGAGGTGGACGGGCCTCTTTCTCCGGAGACCTGCACGAGCACGGCCGGGATGCCGGCGGCATTCAGCACGCCCTGTTCGCCGACCGTGAGCGGGAACGCCAGGTGCGCGAGCTGACCGAGCATGCTCGGCGCGCCGGGAACTACGCCGGTCTCGGCGGTGATCGCCGCGGCGACCGTGCGCTGGAGCTCGAGCGGCGCCGAGCCGCCGCCGTCGGAGAACGGCACCACCAGCGGCGGGCGCTCCTGCGCCCCCGCGAGGTCGCCGAGCACGATCGCGCCGTCCAGCGGACCGCGCGCGGCGCCCGCGGCGGACGTGGCGCCGATCCTCGACAGCTCGGAGACGAGCTGGCGCGCGCCCGCGTCGCCGCCGCTGCCGCCGCTGGTGGACACGAGCACGATCGTGCGCTTGGTCTCGCGCGTGGCGAACACGCGCGCGAGCTCGAGCAGCGCGGCGGTGCCCGACAGTTCCGCCAGCGCGCCGGCCGCCGCCGCGTCGCGGTGCGCGAGGATCAGGATCGGCGGGGCGCCGGTCGAGCCCGGACGCGTCGCGACGACCGTGCTCAGCGTGCGTTCGCCGTCGATCGTCTGCGCGTCGAAGCGATACGTGCGCACCGAGAAGCCGCCGCCGGCCGTGCCGCCCAGCCCTTCGAGCTTCTGCGCCACGTAGCGCGCCAGGCGCTCGTCGCCCGGGCTGCCCGGGCGTCGCTGCGGGAACGCGCCGGCCAGGCTCTTCAGTTCGGCGAACGCGGGGGCGCCTTCGAACGCGTCGGGCGCGAGCGTCGAGGTGAGCGGCAGCGGGCGCGAGCCCAGCGAGAAGGCGGCGATCGCAAGCGCGAACAGGAAGGGCACGAATGCCGCTCGGTACAGGCGCCCGTTGAGCATGGCCCTAGACCATAGTCCGCCGCCCGGCTCGCCGCTCGGCTTCCCGTCCCAGGCCGCGCCCCCGCCCCGCCCCGGCCGGCGCGGGCGCCGGCCCGCTGCTTTGCGCGCCCGGTTAGGTATCGTGCCGGCGCGTGCTGCAGCCCGTCGCCGTCGCCAACAAGACGCTCGCCGACTACACGCACATCTGCGGGCGCGAGCTGATCGCGGAGATCCGCGAGCTCGCCGAGCCGCTGCAGGGACAGCGCGTGGTGCACATCTCCGCGACCGCGTTCGGCGGCGGCGTCTCGGAGATCCTGTACACGCTGGTGCCGCTGATGCGCGACGTCGGCCTGGATTGCGAGTGGCAGGTGATCTACGGCCGCGAAGAGTTCTTCAACGCGACCAAGCTCATGCACAACGCCCTCCAGGGCGCCCCCCAGGACCTCGACGAGGAGCAGTGGGCGACGTGGCGCAGGTACAACGAGATCAACGCGCGCGAGCTCACCGGCGGCTGGGACGTGTGCCTGGTCCACGACCCGCAGCCGGCGGCGCTGTGCCATCTCGTTCCGGAGAAGGCCAAGGGCTGGGTGTGGCGCTGCCACATCGACGTCTCCACCCCCAACCCCGACACGATCGGCCAGCTGCTGCCCGTACATCCAGGAGTACCCGCAGTCGCTGTTCCACATGCGCGAGTACGTGCCCGAGGGGATGCGCGGCAAGGTCAACGTGGTGCCGCCCGCGATCGATCCGCTGACCCCCAAGAACATGGCGCTCTCGCCCGAGGACGGTGCGTTCGTGTGCGGGCAGTTCGGGATCGACGTCGACCGGCCGCTGATCTGCCAGGTGTCGCGCTTCGATCCGTGGAAGGACCCGCTGGGGGTGATCGACGCCTACCGCCAGGTCAAGGAGACGATGCCCGACGTACAGCTGGCGCTGGTCGGGTCGATGGCCAGCGACGACCCGGAGGGCTGGGACTTCTTCAACTCGACGATCGCCCACGCGGACGGCGACGCGGACATACACATCCTCAACAACTTCAACAACGTCGGCGCGATCGAGGTCAACGCGTTCCAGTCGCACGCCGACGTGCTGATCCAGAAGTCCACGCGCGAGGGCTTCGGGCTGACGGTGTCGGAGGCGATCTGGAAGGCGCGACCGTTCGTCGGCGGCAACGTGGGCGGGATCCCGCTGCAGATCGAGGACGGCGTGACCGGCTACCTGGTCTCGAGCGTCGACGAATGCGCGCAGCGCACGATCGACTTCCTGCGCGATCCCGAGCTCGGGCGCAGCGCTGGGCAGGCGCGGCAAGGAGCACGTGCGCGAGCACTTCCTCACGCCGCGCTACCTGCGCGACTACCTGCAGATCTTCAACGAGCTCAGAGAGTCATGAGCACCGAAGGCGCGGTCACGCGAGCCACGAGGGCGAGCGGTCGCATCGGAGGTGCCGACCGGACGAAGGCACGGGCATGAGCTCCGAGCCGGCACAGCGGGTTCCGCTCGTGCTGGTGAGCAACCGCGGGCCGGTCACGTTCCAGGCCCACGGGGAGGTGCAGCGCGGCTCCGGCGGCCTGGTGACGGCGCTCACGGGCCTGGCCTCGCACCGCGAAGCGATCTGGATCGCCTCGGCGATGACCGAGCACGACGTGGCGGTCTCGCGCGAGCACGACGGGCGGGCCTTCCCGGTGCGCTCTCCCGCCGGCGGCGAGTACCAGGTGCGCCTGGTAGTCAGCGACCCGGACGCGTACGACCGCTTCTACAACGTGTTCGCCAACCCGATGCTGTGGTTCATCCAGCACTACCTGTGGGATCTGTCGAACGCGCCGGACATCCGCCGCGAGGAGATCGAGGCGTTCGAGTTCGGCTACAACGTCGTCAACGAGGACCTCGCGCGCGCGGTCGTCGAGCAGCTGGAGGGCGCCTGCGAGCCGGTGGTGATGGTCCACGACTACCACCTGTACACGCTGCCGGACCTGGTGCGCCGCGCGCGCCCGGACGTGTTCCTGCACCACTTCATCCACATCCCGTGGACGCAGCCCGACGCCTGGCGGGTGCTGCCGACGCGCATCCGCGAGGAGATCTTCACGGGCCTGCTGGCGAACGACATCATCGGCTTTCACACGCGCTCCTACCGCCTGAACTTCCTGCAGTGCTGCCGCGACCTGATGGACCTCGAGGTGGACTTCGAGCGCGGCGTGGTCATCGCCCCCGGCGGGGGCACCGCCGCCGGAGGCGGCGGTCGGGAGGTGTGGGTGCGCGCATATCCGCTGCCGATCGACCACCGCGCGACCCGCCAGATCGCGCAGAGCGAGCGCGTGAGGCAGTTCGAGGAGGAGCTGCTGCGCCGCCGCAGAGATTTCCTGATCCTGAGAGTGGACCGGGCCGATCTGAGCAAGAACGTGCTGCGCGGCTTCTCCGCGTTCGACCTGTTCCTCGAGCAGCACCCCGAGTTCACCGAGCGGGTGACGTTCATGGCCCAGCTGATGCCCTCGCGCACCGACGTGCCGCAATACGCGGAGTACCTCGAGCGGATCGAGGCGCTGGTGGCGGTCGTCAACCACCGCCACGGCACCCCCGACTGGATGCCCATCCAGCTGAAGCTGCGCGACGACCTGGAGGAGGCGATGGCCGCGTACAAGCACTACGACGTGCTGCTCGTCAACGCCATGTTCGACGGCATGAACCTCGTCGCCAAGGAGGGGCCGCTCGTCAACGAGCGCGAGGGCGTGTCGATCCTCTCCGAGAACACCGGCGCGCACGAGGAGCTCGGCGAGTACGCGCTGTCGGTCAACCCGTTCGACATCCAGGAGCTGGCCAACTCGATCTACGCCGCGCTCACCATGGACCCCCGCGACCGCCGCCGCCGCGCGCGAGGGGCTGGCGCAGATCGTCACCTCGCGCGACCCCGGCGACTGGATCGACGAGCAGCTCGCCGACATCCGCGCCAAGGGCGCGTCGCGTTAGAACCGCTACTCTGTGCGCCGGACGCACATGACCCAACCCGCCCCCACATACGACCTCGTGCTGCTGCTGGACACCCAGGCGGAGGAGAGCGTGCGCGCGAAGATCGTCGCCGACGCGCGCGCAGCGGTGGAGGCGCAGGGACAGCTGCTGCGCCACGACGAGTGGGGCGAGCGCCCGCTCACCTACCCGATCCAGAAAAAGGCGAGCGCCGAGTACCACCTGCTGCAGTTCCACGCCGGCACGGCCGAGCTGCTGAGCGGCCTCGACCGCACGCTGCGGATCACCGACGGCGTGCTGCGCTTCCGGCTGATCAAGCTCAAGCCGGGCGTGCCCGACGCGCCCGACATGCGCTCCTCATCGGCGCCCCCGCGTCGCGTGGAGGCCGACCGATCGGAGATCGGCCAGCCCGCGCAGGCGCCGGATGGCGCGGCCGAGGCCGAGCTCGCGGCCGAGCCCGTATAGCCGGAGGGGCAAACTACGGGTCGCCCGGCTGGCGCTGCTACTAAGATCGTGCGCATGAGGTTGGCTGAGGAGATCGACGAGCGCTCCGCCAGCAGGACGGACGTGCTGCGCGCGTCGCCGCCGATGTTCGAATCGCGGGTGCTGGACGCCCTCTCGCGCGTGCATCCGGCGGTGCCGGTGATCATCTTCCTGCCCGCGATCGCCGCCATGGCCGCGTGGGGGCTCTCGCGCTCCAGCGTGCCGGCGGTGCTCGGGCTGGCGCTCGCCGGCTACGCGCTGTGGACGCTGTTCGAGTACTGGCTGCATCGGCTGGTGTTCCACTTCGAGCCCGAGGACGGGCTGGGGGCGCGCATGCACTGGATCATCCACGGCGTCCACCACGACCACCCCAACGACCCCCTGCGGCTGGTGATGCCGCCGGCGGTCAGCGTGCCGCTGGCGGCCGCCGTGTTCGGGCTGCTGTACCTGATCTTCGGCTCGCGCTACGCGCCCGCGATCGGCGCCGGGTTCTTCACCGGCTACCTGATCTACGACATGATGCACTACTACCTGCACCACTTCCGCCCCCGCGGGCGGCTGGGGAGGATGCTGCGCGAGCGGCACATGCGCCACCACTTCCAGGACGACACGCGCGGCTTCGGGATCAGCGCGCCCTACTGGGACGAGGTGTTCCGCACCTCTCCGCGGGCCAAGCGATCCGAGGGTCCGTCGAGAAATATCTGACGGTCTGAGCGGCATCGACGCCCGCCGGCGCGAGAGTCGCGCCCGCAGGCCACTCTAGATGATTGATTCCACGGCGGGTTGGGTGGAACGGGTGGGTTTATAGGCAGCAGGGTCGAAGTCGGCGGTGCTCAAACACATCGCCGAGCCAAGGAGGCCCTGATGGACGCCGACCTCGACCTGCTGCTGACTGCGGTTTATGTCACGGCTGACGATCTCCTGCCCGCGAGGCCGGGGAACGCCAGAAGAAGCGTCACAGACGCGGAGGTCGTCACGCTCTGCGTCGCCCAGGCGATCATGGGAATCCCGTCTGACCGGCGGTTCCTCGCGGTCGCTTCCAAGTATTTGCGTCACTTGTTCCCGAGCATCCCCGGGCAGGCCGGCTACTACAAGCGCCGCCGGCGTCTGGCGGACACGCTGGAGTGGCTGATGGGCGTGTTCGCCAGCCAGAGCCCCGGCATCGAAGACGACCTGCTGCTCGTCGACTCCACGCCCGTGGAGTGCGCCAGAAGCCGCGAGACGGTCAAGCGCTCGCAGCTGGCCGACGCCGCCGACTACGGGTGGTGCGCCAGCCACAGCCGGTTCTTCTGGGGTTTCCGGCTGCATGCCCTGTGCTCCCCGGACGGCACCCCGAGAGCGATCGCCTTGACGTCTCCCAAGCTCGACGAGCGCGAGGTCGCGCTGAAGCTGCTCGCCCGCGCAAAGCGAGAGGGCGCGGTCACCGTGATCGCCGACAAGGGCTACGCCGGCAAAGAGTTCGCCACCAAGGCCAGCGAACTCGACGCCACGATCGTGCGTCCCCGCCGCAAAGACGAGCCCGGACAAGGGCCACACCTCGCGCCAATCCGGCAAAGGATCGAGAGCATCTTCTGGACCTGCAAGGACATCCTCACGCTCGAGCGTCACGGCGCCAGAACCCTCGCCGGTCTCCGCGAGCGCATCCTGCAACGCCTCCTGACCCTCGCCGCCGCCATCACCCTCAACCACCAACTCGGCCGCCCAAGCCGCGCACTCGTCAACTACTGCGCCTGAACCCCGTGGAATCAATCATCTAGACTCGGTATCGAGTTCGACGACAGATCCACTCCCCCGCAGAGCGGAGGAGGCACAAGCTGAAAGGAAGAGGAGCCGTGGCCGCCACCAACATCAACCGGGTCGTGCTGACCGGGAACCTGACCGCCGACCCGGAGCTGCGCTCGCTGCCGAGCGGCAACTCGGTGTGCAGCCTGCGCGTCGCGTGCAACACGCGCCGCAAGAACGGGAGCACCGGCGAATGGGAGGACAAGCCCAACTACTTCAACATCACCGTGTGGGGCGCGCAGGGCGAGAACGCCGCGCGCTTCCTCTCCAAGGGACGCCCCGTGGCGATCGACGGACGGCTCGAGTGGCGCGAGTGGGAGGCCCAGGACGGGACGAAACGCCAGGCAATCGATATCATTGCCGACTCGGTGCAGTTCCTGGGCTCGCGCGAAGACCCCTCCGGCGGAGGCGGGTTCGGCGGCAACGGAGCCTCCAAGGGCAGCGACGTCCCCGTCGACGAAGGGGATTTCCAGCCCGCACCGGTCGCCGGCGGCGCCGGCGACGACGACATTCCGTTCTAGCCAGCACAGCGAGGTCCCAGTGTTTTCAAGCCCTGCCATGCCCGAACATCACCGCAGCCGCGGCGGAGGACGCTGATGGCCAAAGCACGCGGTCGCGGCAAGCCGGTGCGCCGGCGCGACAAGAAGGGCGGCCCCGGCAGCGGGCGGCGTAAGCCGTGCCAGCACTGCCGCGACAAGGTCGAGCAGGTCGACTACAAGGACGTGGCCTCGCTGCGCAAGTTCATCTCCGAGAAGGGCAAGATCCGCTCGCGGCGGATCACCGGCTCGTGCCGGCGCCACCAGGTGCAGATCGCGCGGGCGGTCAAGCGCGCGAGAGAGCTGGCGCTGCTGCCCTACGTGAACGAGGGCGGTCGCGACGACAGCCCGAGCGGCGGCCGGCGCGACCGCGGCGACCGCGACCGCGAACGCTGATGCCGGAGGCGATTCTCCTCAAGGACGTCGACACGCTCGGCGAGCAGGGCAACGTCGTCGAGGTCTCCAAGGGCTACCTGCGCAACTACCTGATCCCGCGCAAGCTCGCCCAGCCGGCGACGAAGGGCGCGATCGAAACGGTCCGCCAGCGCCAGGCGGCGGACGAGCGTGCGGCCCGCGAGGCGGTGGAGCGGGCTCAGGAGAACGTCAACCTGCTCAACCGCACGGTCCTCACCATCCCCCAGCAGGCGGGCGCGGACGGGCGGCTGTTCGGGTCGGTGACCGCGCAGGACATCGCCAGCGCGATCCGCGAAGCGCGCGGGCTGCGGATCGACAAACGGGGCGTGCACCTGCCCGAGCCGATCAAGAACGTCGGCACGTACATGGTCGTCGTCGACGTCGTGGAGGGCGTGACCGCCACGATCAAGACGATGGTCGTGGCCAAGAAATGACGCTCCGCACTTGAGTCGATCGTTCCCGGCCGCTGACGCGGCGGGGGACCGAGTCGCCTCAAGTGCTCCGCTTGGCCGAGAACGACGACCGCGCGTAGCGGCTCCGTCTTCGCCTGGTGCGAACATGTGTTCGTGACTCGTCCACCGGCTTTTCCTGTCGCGATTTGCGGAAACCGCCTCCGGGCTGGGGCGGCGGCGACCCTACACTCGCCCGACCGATGAGCGCCGTTTCGACAGCCAACGGCCACTCACAGCCGCCCGCAGGCGCGATCACGCCGCCGCACAACCTCGACGCGGAGCAGTCGGTGCTCGGCGCGATCCTGCTTTCGGATCGCTCGCTGTACGCGCTGGTGATCGAAGAGGGGCTGCGCGCGGAGGACTTCTACCGCGAGCGCCACGGCACGATCTACGAGGCGATGCTCGCGCTGTACAACGACAGCGAGCCGGTCGACGTGCTCACGGTCGACCGACCGCCTGCGCCAGATGGGCAAGCTGGAGCAGGTCGGCGGCGCGGCGACCGTGGACGAGCTGACCGGCGTGGTGCCCGCCGCCGGCCACGCCCGCCGCTACGCGCAGATCGTGCGCGAGAACGCGCTGCTGCGGCGTCTGCTGAAGAGCACCTACGAGATCCAGGAGAGCGTGCTCGGCCACGATGCGCCCCCGCGCGAGCTGGTCGAGCAGGCGGAGAAGGCGATGCTGGAGGTCGCGCGCGACGACCGCCAGCAGGACTTCCGCGCGATCGAGGAGGTGCTGCACGAGGAGCTCGACAAGCTGCACAGGCTCTCGCTGGAGGGCACCTCGCTGACGGGCACGCCGTCGGGCTTCAAGGACCTGGACGAGATCACCGGCGGCTTCCAGGCGGGGAACCTGATCATCATCGCCGCGCGCCCTGCGATGGGCAAGAGCGCGCTGGTGTGCAACATCGCCGAGAACGCCGCCGTCGAGCACGGCAAGCCGGTGGCGCTGTTCTCGCTGGAGATGGCCGAGGCGGAGCTCGCCCAGCGCTTCGTCGCCTCGCAGGCGCGGATCAAGGGCGAGGAGCTGCGCAAGGGGAGAGTGGCGGAGCAGCGCTGGCCGAAGATCCTCAACGCCAGTCAGCGCCTGGCGCGCTCGCCGCTGTGGGTGGACGACTCCAGCGACGTGGGCATGCTGGAGATACGGGCGAAGGCGCGGCGGCTGCACAGCCAGTGCGAGGGCGGGCTCGGGCTGATCATCATCGACTACCTGCAGCTGATGCGCACCGACAGCCGCTACGACAGCCGCGTGACGGCCGTCGGCGAGCTCAGCCGTGGCCTGAAGATCCTCGCGCGCGAGCTCGGCGTGCCGGTGATCGCGCTGTCGCAGCTCAGCCGCGCGGTCGAGACGCGCCCGGACAAGAAGCCGCAGCTGTCGGACCTGCGCGAGAGCGGGAACCTCGAGCAGGACTCCGACCTGGTGATGTTCATCTACCGCGACGAGTACTACAACGAGGACTCCGAGCGCCCCGGCGAGGCCGACCTGATCATCGCCAAGCACCGCAACGGCGCGGTCGGCAAAGTCACGCTGACGTTCCAGAAGGAGTACCCCAAGTTCATGAACTACGCCGGGGAGCGCTACGCGCAATGAGCATCACGAGGGACACCCCCGAGGGCGGCGACCGGGCGGAGGAGCGGCTGTTCGGCGGCGAGGCGTCGGGGCTGCCCGAGCCGCTCACCGTGCTCGCGGCGCAGCGCGGCGTGCGCGGCGCCGAGCGCTGCCCGTTCGGCCTGTGCGACGGCAGCGGCTTCGTGATCGACGAGGCCACCAACACGGCGTCCGACTGTCGCTGCCGCCCCGCGCGGATCGCCAAGCTGCGCGCCGGGCGCCTGGAGGCGCGTATCCCCAGCCGCTACCGCGAGATCTCCTTCGAGCAGCTGACGGGGACCGACCTCGTCGCGTTTCCCGAGCAGATCCGCGTGGCGCGCAGGTTCGCGGCCAACATCGAGCAGAATCTCGACCGCGGCCACGGTATGTGGATCATGGGGGACATCGGCACTGGCAAGACGATGCTCGCGATGCTGATCTCCAAGGCCGCGCTCGACGCCGGGCGCACGGTCGCCATCTACTCGCTGCCGCGCCTGCTGAACCTGATCCGCGAGGCGATCGAACACGTCGACGGCGTCGTCGGATTCCTCGACCGCCTCGCCGGCGTCGACCTGCTGCACCTGGACGACGTCGGTGCCGAGAACCGCACCGACTGGGCGCTCGAGCAGCTCTACTCGATCGTCAACACCCGCTACGAGGAGCAGCGCTCGATCGTCGTCACCACCAACCTCCAGCCCGACGAGCTCTCCGAGCAGATCGGCGCGCGCACCGTCTCGCGGCTGATCGAGATGTGCGGCGATCCGCTGCCGCTGTTCGGCGAGGACCGCCGGCGCGAGTATCGCGCGCGCCAGGTCGGGCTCGCCGAGCGCGGTGCCTGAGGCGGGACCGCGCGCGGGCGCCCCTAAACTCCTCTGCGCATGCCGGGCATAGTGATAGTCGGCGCCCAATGGGGCGATGAGGGCAAGGGCAAGATCACCGACCTGCTCGCCGAGCACGGCGACGCGGTCGTGCGCTTCCAGGGCGGCAACAACGCCGGCCACACGATCGTCAGGGGCGAGCAGGAGTGGAAGCTGCACCTGATCCCCTCGGGCATCCTGTACGCGGGCAAGCGCTGCGTGATCGGCAACGGCGTGGTGATCGACCCGAAGGTGCTGATCGACGAGCTCGACGCGCTGCGCGCCCGGCGCGTGGACGTCAGCGGCCTGCGCATCTCCGCCAACGCGCACCTGATCATGCCCTACCACCTGCTGCTGGACTCCGCCGGCGAGGCCAAGCTCGGCAGCCTGCAGATCGGCACCACGCGCCGGGGGATCGGCCCGTGCTACGCCGACAAGGCGGCGCGCCTGGGCATCCGCGTGCAGGACCTGCTCGACGAGAAGATCCTCAAGAAGAAGATCGTCGCGGCGATGGAGCCCAAGCGACTGTCGCTGCGGCCGTTCGAGAAGGACCCCGCGCTCGACCTGCACACGATGACCGAGGAGTACCTCACCTACGGCCATCGCCTCGAGCAGCACATCGCCGACACCTCCAAGCTGATGTGGGAGATGCTCGACGACGGCAAGACGGTCATCCTCGAGGGCGCGCAGGGGGCGATGCTGGACATCGACCACGGCACCTATCCGTTCGTCACCTCATCCAACCCGCTCGCCGGCGCCGCGTGCGTGGGCAGCGGCATCGGGCCGAAGGCGATCGACGAGATCTGGGGCATCTCCAAGGCGTACACCACGCGCGTGGGCGCCGGCCCGTTCCCGAGCGAGCTGCACGACGAGATGGGCGAGACGATCCGCCGGCGCGGCGGCGAGTTCGGCACCACCACCGGGCGCCCGCGGCGCACCGGCTGGCTGGACCTCGTCGCCCTGCGCTACGCCGCGCGCCTGAACACGCTGACCGCGCTGGTGGTGACCAAGCTGGACGTGCTCTCGGGCCTGGACCGCGTGCACGTGTGCACGAGCTACCGCGGCGCCGACGGCGCCGAGTTCGACGACTTCCCCTACCACCAGACCGTGCTGCACCACACCACCGCGCAGCTGACCGAGCTGCGCGGATGGAAGGAGGACCTCGGCGAGTGCCGCACGCTGTCGGACCTGCCCGCGGGCGCGCGCGAGTACCTGGACTTCGTCGCCGAGCACGTCAGGCGCGCCGGTCGCGCTGATCGGCGTGGGACCGGGGCGCGATCAGACGGTGTGGACGGACGCCGGCCACCGCACGATCATCGGCGCCAACGGACTGCGGCCGGACTCCTGAGGTTCTCGAGCTCAGCTCGGGCGCAGCGATCGGCGCACGCCCGGCGCCGCTGCGGCACGGCCCCGGTCGTGCGCCGAAGCGCATCTCCGGACCGCGCCGCAGGGAGCGTCAGGGCGTTCGACCTGTCCTACCAGCCGAAGAACCCGCCAAACCCGCGGCTTGGCGGCCACTGGAACTGGTAGGCGCGGTAGGTGTTCACCCCGGCCGGGAGCTCAGCGTTGAAGATGAGCCTGCCCGACGGACTGAACTCCGAGAAGTACGGCAGCGCCCCCCAGCCGACGACGAGATTGTCCTCGGGCGTCGTCTGGGCGTTGCCCTGCGAGGGCGCGGAGAGCCCCTCGGGCTGACTGTCGGATGAGATCAGCGTCGCGACGTGGTCCCACGGGGTCAGCCTCACCGTGACCGCGCGGCTGTACGGGAGCAGCGGGGCGCCGGCGGAGTCGTTGTCGAAGAACGTGTACACGTCGTTGCCCAACGCCTCCGGGTCGTGCTGCCAGGCGAAGATCTCGCCCGCGCTGTCGAGGACCTGGCCAGGGGCCGCCTGGAGCTTGAAGCTCGAGTCCTTGCCGCCCAGCTGCCAGATGATGCTGCCGTTGAAACGGTTGACCTTGTAGGTCGTCCACGTGTCGCGGGCGTCGATCAGCAGGTTGCCGTCGGTGTCCAGCGTGACGGCGTTGATGTGGAACCAGTCCCACGGCGTGCTCGCCGAGGCAGGCAGCGGCTGCTCGCTCTGGCTGAAGGGCACGTGGTCCTCGCTGTTCCACTGGAACAGCACCTGGCCGGTGGCGATGTCGATCTCCTGCACAACGCCGTCGATCACCGTCTGGTCGGCGGGACCGCCGATCGAGGTCAGGTTCGCAGTGGCAGTCGTGTAGGAGAGGATCAGCGCCGTGTTCCAAGGGGTGATCAGGAACTCGTGGCCGTCGGCGCTGAGGCCGTTTCCGGCGTTGACCGTGGCGATCTGCTGGAAGTGGTCGTTGTAGATGTAGTCGGTGCCGTTCGACAGGCCGCCGAGGCCGGTCCCCTGCCACCACGTGAGCACCGGCTGCCCGTCATAGGTCTGGACGCGGAAGTCGGACGCCTCATCGCCGGCGGGGACCGCTTTGAACCAGACGACGTTCCCCTGGCCGTCGACGATCTCCGGGCCGTTGGCGTAGGTGGCGCTGTCGCCGAACGGGGAGATGAAGAAGTCCCCGCCATGGGCGACGAACGGTGAGGATGTGAGGATCGTGACGGGAGGCGGCGACGTGGGCGTCGTCGCCAAGGCCGCGCTCGCGCCGGCGAGCGCGAGCACGGCCGCTCCGACGACGATCGTGACGGCTCCGATGAGCACCTGCAGCCTGCGCTGCAGCCCGCTGCGCGGTGCGCTCGTTGAGGTTCTTGCAAGCATCGTTGTGTCCTTCCTTTGTTGGGATCGGCTTGTGATTTGGAGGCCGTGGAGCGGTGTGGCTCTCGGCCTCGGCGCAGCCTAGGACAGATTCTCAATAATTTCAACTGGTTTTGTGATGAATATTCACGCCGTGCTTCCGAGCCCCTGGGGCACGACCCTGGGCACGGCTCCGGGAACAGGCTCTGAGCCGTTGGGTGCGCTCGCGTCGTGGAACACGGCGGCGCCGCGACGGGCGCCGTCAGGCTGGCACTAGGCGGAAGTCCTTGGCGGCGTGCGTGTAGTCGAGGATCCGCAGCGCGCGGCTCAGGCGCGCTCGCTCGCCGCGAATGCTCAAGCGGCCCTGCGCGATCGCCTGCGAGGCGGTCAGCTCGTCGCCGACAAGCGCGATGAACGTGCCCAGATCGCATTCGACGATGAGGTCGGCGCGCGGCGCGGGCCCGGAGCGCACGGTTGCGCAGCCGCGGACGGCCGTGAGGTGGAAGCATTCGTCGGCGACGTGGAACTCGTATGTCTCGTCGAGCTCGGCGCTGAGCTGCGGCGGACTCGTGCCGGCGAGCCCCAGCGCGATCAGCTCGGCGCGCGCGCCCTCGCGATCGGCGTCCGCTGGCAACGGCAGATCTCGCCCCCAGGCTCCCATGCAGTACAGCGCCGGTCGCAGGCGCTCGCCCGACTCGGTCAGCTCGTACACCTGCACGCCGGCGGGCGGCGGGAGCGTTCGCCTGGCGACGACGCCCGCGGCCTGCAGGCTCTGAGGCGGTCTCCGAGTCGGTTGGTCCCCATCGGGGGGAGCGCCGCCAGCAGGTCCTTGAAGCGCTTGGGCCCCAGCATCAGCTCGCGCACGACCAGCAGCGTCCAGCGCTCGCCGAGCACGTCGAGCGCGCGGGCGACGGGACACACCTCGCCGTAGGTCCTGGACACGAAGCCAGGATACCATCCAGCTTCTTAGCGCAATACGAAATGTATCTTCTAGTGGGCCGTGCAGGAATCGAACCTGCAACCTTGGGCTTAAGAGGCCCCTTGGCAGCGCCCCGACGCCCTAAGACTGGCGCTGTGCGACAAGGCTAAACGCCTTTCAACTACAGGCGTTGCGGCTGATTTGCTACCCCGAGCGCTACCCCGCGTCGACTTGCTACCCAACTGCTACCCAGAGCGAGTAGGATTCAGTCAGCCCACAAAGAAGCCCTCGCGCGACTGTCATCGCCGAGGGCATGGACACACCGGAGGCCCGGCATGTCAGCACCAAATCCTACCGCCACAGTCTTTGTCCGCGAGCAGCGCGGCCAGGCGTTCTACGAAGCCTTCTGGCGCTACCGGGGCAGGCAGCTAAAACGTCGCCTTGGCCCAGCGTGGCTCGATCGGGATATGGCCGGGGAGTGGACTCCTCGCCGGGGCCGCGTCGCTGAGGGCTATCTCGATGAGCGCCGCGCGCACGTCGCCGCCGCTGAACTCGTGGCCACGCAGGTCGCGCAGGCAGACGATCAGGAGCGCACGGACCGCGAGCGACGCGCCGCGGGCGTCACCTTCCGCGAGGTCGCGCAAGCCTATCTGAGCTGGCTCCAGGACGTGAAGGGCGCGAAGCCCGCCACGCTCCTCAATCACCGCTCTGTGCTCGCCGAGCCGGGCGTCCCGTACAAGCGTGGCGAAGGCGTCACCCTTGGGCACGTCATGAAGGCACTTGGCGACCGGCCTGCCGCCAAGATCACGACGCGCGACGTGGAGGCTGTTCTCACCACCGTGTCCACCACCGGCGCATCGGCGCGCACCATCAACAAGCACAGGGCGATCATCGGGGCAATCTTCGCCTACGGCATGAAAGCCTCGACGTTCGGCCTTCCCGCGAACCCAGCCCGCGAAACCGACAAGCGACGCGAAGCCCACCGGGGCGCGCTCGTCTACTACAGCGTCGAGGAAGTCGAGGCGCTCGCGCGGGCGCTCGCCGACGGCCGACACCGCGAGGCGTCAACGCACGAGGTCAGCGAGCAGGAGCGCGAGGCGCGCAAGGCCGAGGATCAGCAGGACGGGGAGATGGTGCGGGTGTCCGCATACGCCGGGCTGCGGCTCGGGGAGCTGCTCGCGCTGCGCTGGCGCGACGTGGACTTCGTCGGCCACGCCCTTACGGTCGGGCGCGCGATGAGCGCGGGCGTGGAGTCGTCCACGAAGTCGGGCAGGGTCCGCCGGCTTCCGCTGCCCGACCAGGCCGCAGCCGCGCTCGACCGGATGAGCAGGCGCGAGGACTTCACAGGAGCCGACGAGCGGGTGTTCTGCAACCCACTCGGGCGAACCCTCGACCCCTCGGCACTACGCCGCCGCTACAGGCGCGCACAGGCCGCTGCCGGGCTGCGCGCGCTGCGCTGGCATGACCTGCGGCACACCTATGGCTCGTTGCTCGCCGCGGCCGGCGTGGACCTCGTGACTATCCAGGCCGCGATGGGCCACAGCGCGCTCGCGACCACGGGCCGCTACCTGCACGCCCGACCTGCCGCCGATCAGGCGGAGGTCTTCACGCGGGCGTTTGAGTCTTCCTCATCAGGAGCCGAGAGCGCAGCCGAGGTGGTGCAGGGTCGATAGGCCCGCGAGCAGGTCACTCGCTGGGATGCCGAGAGCCTTGGCGAGCTTGACGATCGTCAGCAGGCCGGGGTTGCGCCGGCCGCGCTCGATGCGGTTGACCGAGCCGCGGATGGAAGCGCTATGGAAGCGTCCGGGCCCCGGACGCTTCCCGGTACGATCCCAAGCGCGATGCGACGGCTGCTAGGGGGAGTACGCCTTATTAGACGGGACCGTGTGACGGCCGGCGCGGTACGCCCGGCACCCAAGTCCATGCTCATCGCTGGGGCGCTTACAGGTTTGGCTGTGGGCGTCAGCGCCTGCGGCGTCGCAACGCGGACTGTCACCGACACGACGGGCTCGCGGTCGGCGACGGCTACCACCGGGTCCGCCTCCACCGCGTCAGCACTGCCCACCAAGGCGCAATTCATCGCCCAGGCCAACCGCATCTGCCGCCTCGACAACGCGCAGCTCAAGCCGATCCTCGCCCGCGTCGGGGCGCTCAAGGGCTCGACACTCGCGACGGAGAGCAAGGCCCTCCCGCCGCTGATTCTGCAAGCCGTGGCCATAGAACGCGCAGACATCGCAAGGTTGCTGGCGCTTCCCAAGCCGGCTGGGGAAGCTGCTGCGGTGATCGAAAAGCTGGTTGTCGCGGACCAGGAAAAGGAGACCGACGCGACGAACCTCGCACACGCGCTCGCAAACGAAGAACTCAGCGCGATCGACGCTGCCGAGGAAACTGCGAAGACAGCAAAGGCCCGCGTGCACGGGCTGGCGCAGGGCTACGGGATCGAATGCGGCGGCGAAACGGAATGACGTCGGCTCACGATGCCCACACGAGTGGCGCCGCGACGCCCGCGTGAAGCAGCTAACTGGGATGCCTCAGACGATCAAAGAAAAGCCTGTCCATTGGGCGATGGGAGCAGCCGCCGTGCTGGCGCTGGGCTCCATTGGCCCATGGGCTCAGGTGACGTTCCTCGGCATCGTCGTGAGCAAGGGAGGACTCAGTGGAGACGGGGTCATCACGATCATCTTGGCGATTGCCGCGTTCGCGTCGCTCCTGCGCCTGAATCAAGGCCAGTCGAAGGGCACTGCGGCAGTGATAGCTGGCGTCCTTGCGACGGGCGTGAGCGTCTACGACTTGGCCAACATCAGCAACAAATACAGCGGCGTGGTCCATCCGGGCTGGGGCCTCTACCTCGCCGCAGTTGGTTCCATTGCGCTCGTGATCTTCGCCTTCGTGGCTCGACGAGCAGCGACGGAGACGAGGCCCGAACACGAGGCGGATTAGCGGCGCCGGTCTGTCAACTTCATGCCCGGCCCCCTTCTCCGGGCCATGGAACCCGCGGCTTGCACGCGGACAGCTTCGCTATTGATTTGGGCAAGAACGGTGGTAGGCGCTGCTGATGGGCCGCGGGGAGTGGACACGAACGGACGCGCGGCGCACGGTTGAACGAGGGAGCAGACGTCGACGTGACTACTGCGGACGGTCGCCTTGCGCGGTTGGCGGCCACGTTGCGCCGTGCTGCTCGGCTCGCTTCTCGGCTTTGGCGAGTAGATCGGACGGCCGGGTGCCGAGCGTGATCGCCAGCTTCGCCACCGTGGCGATTGTCGGCCGGCGCTCGGCGCGCTCGATCCCGCCGATGTAGTTGCGGTGGACACCGGACTCAAGACCGAGGCGCTCCTGAGACACGCCGAGTTCGTCGCGTAGCTCGCGGATTGCTTCGCCGAGGCCGGCGAGGAGCGGGTCTGGTGCGGACATTGGGCTGCACGTTGCAGCCCAACCGTGTTAGCTTCTACAGCCTAACCGTGTTGCACGATTCACGATCGCTTGGCGAAGGGCGCGCAGGACAGGTTTCAAGCGCGGCCATCCTCGCCGTGCTCGTTGCGCTCGTGGTAGCTGGCTGCGGGTCGAGCGGCGGTGCGAAGTACCGCGCTACGATCACCGCCGCCACGGCGTACAGCAGCAAGACCGTTGGCGTCGCGTTCCAAGTCAAGAACGTCGGCACAGCAAGCGGCGAACCGTTCTGCATCGTCACGGCAGCGGCATCGTCAACGGACGGTGGCGTACACAGCGTGACGCTCGGCTCGATCAAGCCCGGCCAGTACGACTACGTAGCGTCGGCCGGCGACATCGTGACGCTTAGCGGTGTCGACGCTGCCGAAGCGACCGGCCCTGGCGATACGAGCGTCAAGTGTGAATAATCCCTCCGAGACACAAGCGGGCCGCGGCGCGCGTAGGCTGACCCGATGAGCAAGAGTGGACCCGCGGTGCTGTTGACAATCGCCGTCGCGCTGATCGTGCCTTCGGGGGCTCAGGCCGCGCCAGTCAAGCAGTACGTCCTCAAGCACCCGAAGCACGAACACTGCCGCGCCCACTACGTGCGCAAGGTCGAGTACGTCAAGCGCCGCGAGCACGGCCACGTCGTGGAGGTCCACGGCCACGTCGTAAAGATCCGCGAGACGGTCTGCGTGTACGTCGCGCCGAAGAAAGCGGTGGCAGCGCCCCCGACCGTTGCGCCCGCGCACGCCGTACACCTGCACGCGCACGTGGACCCGAGCTTCACACAGAGCCCGGCCGATCCGCTCATCGTGACCTACAGCTACTCGGCGAGCGCTGAACAGGAAAGCAACGGCGTATCAGAGCCCATCCCATCGCTGCCGTCCGGCGTCCTCGCGTTCTACAGCGATGGCCTGCTCGCCTGCTCGATCAACGTCGGCGGCGCCATCACGGGCGGCGAATGCGCCGTGGACTACTCGCACTTCGGCCAGCACTCGATCAACGCGATCTACTCATCCGGGGAAGCGTCCGCCACCACCGGCTCGGAGACGGTCGCGATCGAACCGCCGCCGATCATCCCGACCACCACTACGGAGAGCGTCAGCGGTGGCGCCTGCGCTGTCGAGGAAGTCACGCCCTCGGGCGGCGGTCCCATGGTGTCTGCGCGGGCCTGCACCTTCACGGTGACGATGGACGTGGCGGGACAGGTGCCGCCGCCATCTTCAGGCGTCTACAAGATGCTCCTGACTGCCGAAGGGCACCTGATTGGCGGCATCGACGGCGCGGCGGACTGCGTGGTCGAAACGATGCAGGAGCTTCCCACGGTAGACCAGCGTTGGGAAGAAGGCTATGGCGAGGACCTCTCCGTCTGGGTTCGGTCCGCCAACTGCTCGCACTCCTCGCCAAGCGAAATCGGCATCCCCGAGCCGTGGTCCGTGAGCAAGACCGAACTCACGGCGTACCTCGAAATCCCGTGGACCGTCCTGTCGAAGTTCGGCGGAGCCACAGCGCCGTCCTTCCCAAATGGCTGGGGAGCGTCGCAGAGCGAACCAGCGCCCCTGTAGCTGCGACGGGGCAGCGAACACGCGCGCGAGCCGACGGGTGCCCTTGAGCTCGACGCCGCTGCGAGTGAGTATCGGGCTGCGAACGCGGTGGCGTGGGAAGGGCTCGCGCCGTTGCTTGAACGGCGGCACGCCGAGCGGACCCAGCGAACTGGAAGTGCTCGACGTCCGCGGCCGTCATGGCAGGCGCCGTTTTCGCCGGCCGTCATGGCAGGCGGCGTTTTCGCCGACTGCCGACTGTCATGAGGGGAGCCGTTTTCGCCGACTGTCATGGCGGCAACGCCTGCGTTCGTGTCGAGAGCGTGGACTCGGCGAAGCCCGCTGCGGCTCCGTGCCCGCATGATCGCAGTCGGCCATTTCGGTCTGCGGCGGCTACTCGCGCTTCATAGGTCGCCGATCGCATGCAGGACGCAGTCGCAGCCGGCATCCCCGATCGACACATACGCAAAGCTCGTCGGCGTCAGCAGACAGACGCTCTACCGCTGGCGAGAGGCGGTGGAGGGGCCGCCCTCAAAGATGGTTGGCAGACGGACGACCCCTCCCTGACGAACCGAAGCACCCGAAAAGCTATCCGCTCAGGCGGACCCCATGCGGTTTCGTCCGGTCAGCGCGAGAAGATGGCCGAACTTCGCTCGTGTTCTTGGCAGACCGCGAACGAAGCCCCATGAACCGAAGTCAACGAAAGGGGGCGGCATGTCCGCTTACCGTGTTGTATGCGTCGAGACGAAGGAGCCCCACGAGGGGATCATTGCGGTTGGCACGAACGACGAAGGCGCGACCACCGCAAACCAGAAATGGACGGTGGCGGAGGTCCGCGCTGCGATCAAACGCGGGCACCGCTTCTATACGCGCGGCATCAAAAGCAACCTTGAGGCGGAGGTGGAGCTGTACGGCAACGACAGCATCACCACGAGCCCCGACGGGGTCGAGGACAACAACCTCGACAATCTCCGGGCCTGCAGCTGGACGTAGCCGAGGCTCAGGAGAAGGCGTGCATCGGAGCCGCTGCCCGGATCGGCGGCGGTTCCGGCACCTCCGGGCACGGGTGACATGTGTAACCCAGCGCGACCGCGAAGCACTCGGCCAAGAAGGGCACCATGCGCTCGGCCTCAGCCGGACTCAGGTCCACGGCAAACCGCCTGTCGAGATGCAGCCTCAGTGTGCCGCCGTCCTCAGGGGTCGCCGTCAGGAACGGCACCGCATAGCCGTGCACCACGACGTCGTGGTGCTGGAACGGCCCGGGATAGCTGACCGGCGACTCGGGTAGGTCAAGCGGATCGACGTCCATCAGCCCTCCCGAGGTTCGACCGGAGGGCGAAATCCCCTGCCGGTCTTGGGTTTGTCAGCGAACACATTGCCTCGCTCGACTACTGAGAGCGGTCGGCCCGCGCGGCGGCCGGCCATGTCGCGCCGTGGTGCTCTGCTCGCGTCTCGGCTTTGGCGAGCAGGTCGGACGGCCGAGTGCTGAGCGTGGTCGCCAGCTTCGCCACGGTAGCGATTGTCGGCCGGCATTCGGCGCGACGGGGGCAACGAACACGCGCGCGAGCCCGACGGGCGCCTTGGGCGCTGCGATTGGTCATCGTACGCGCTGTGTTGCGCAGTTTCGCTGTTGATTTGGGCAAGAACGGTGGTAGGCGCTGCTGATGGGCCGCGGGAAGTGGACACGACGGGACGCGCGGCGCAGGGTCGAGAGCGTGCTCGACCTCGACATACGGCCGCTGGCGCGTGGCTGGCTGCCAGATCACGGCCCGCGTCCGCTTACGGTGCAGTGGAGTCGCGGTGGCTGGTGGTCCGAGTCGGCCGTGTCGGTGGTGCTGTGGAGCCGCACCGACGCGCTCATCCTGTACTCCGCAGACGGCGACCAGGTCAGCGAGCGCATCGGGCTGGACTCCACGCCGTGCAACTACGGTGGCCGGCGCTGGTGGTGGCTGTGCCCCATGTGCGGCCAGCGACGGGCGATCCTGTATCTGCTGTCGGAGCGGTTTGAGTGCCGGACGTGCTGCGGGCTGACGTACACGACCTCGCAGGTGTCGCGGTGGATTCGACACACACGGAAGTCGAGTCGGATCAGGCACCGGCTGGGCTGTGGGGTCGGCGAGCCGCTGCGGAAGCCCGCGGGGATGCATTGGCGGACGTTCGAGCGGCTGCTGGCGGAGTATCGGGCTGCGAACGCGGCGGCGTGGGAAGGGCTCGCTCCGTTGCTTGAGCGGCGGCACGCCGAGCGGACCCAGGAGCTGGAAGCGCTCGGGTTGGGCGCGCAGGGTGGGCGTCCACCGACACTGCGAAGATGAAGCTGCCGCGCGGTCTGCGGCAGCTTCAACACCTTCCGCGACCCCGCGCTGAGCACCACTCGCCGGGGTCGCGGTCGTTCCCTCCGACGCGCGCCTTACGCTCTGCGACGTGTTGGAGATCAAGCTGAGTAGACCGCATGTGCTCGTGTCCTGACGAGCCGCGCGACGCCCCGCACGAGTGGGCGCTAGAGGAGCCGGCTGACGAGGCGCGGGAAAGCCCGGAGGTCCGGCAGCCGAAGGTGCACCAGTTTCAGCCCGGGCAGAAGACGACGCTGCACATCGGGCAGGAGGAGTCGCACTTGCAGATCGAGGGGGAGGAGACCACCGCCTTCATAGCGCTGCCTGACGGCCTGCTCGACGAGCTGCGAAGGCGCGGCCTGCGCCCCGAGAACCTCGTGGTGTCGGTGGCGAAGCTCCCCGAGAGGAACGAGATCCTGCGGGTGGGGAAGTTCCGCAGCGAGGTCAATCGCCGTCCGAAGTCGGTGTGCGTCCGCGCGCTGCGCCTCCCCCGCGCGCGCAGCTCGTGCGGTGGCGGTCGGCCGCGGCATCGCCGTGTCGCTCGCCCGAACGCGCCGCCGCGCTCCGATAGCGACGGCGAACCGCACCCGCCGCGGGGATACCCGCGCAAGAACGATGACCTAGCCAGGGCACTCGCGTGAGCGCGCGGAGGGAGCAGTCGCTCAGCCGTGTCGAACCGGCCGACGCGGCGACGGCCGAGTATCTGCGCGCTCGCCGGAGGGCATGCGAACGCGAGCCGACCTCGCCACCGCAGCTCGCGTTCGAGGGGTTCGGCGAGGACAGCGCGGCTTTGGCGCGCGCCGAGCCGCGTACTCGGCGGCCACGCCGCGAACGAGCGGCCACGGAGGGCCGCCGGACGACCGGCGAGGGCGACCAGCTCGCCGAGGTCGGGGGAACGCCCGCGAGCGCCCCAGCATCCCGGTCACGCGTGACGCGGGCCGCCGCAGTGAAGTCCCGGTCGATCAGGTGGGCTTGGACCGGTCGTCTCGCGCTCGGCTATCTGACTGTGGTGACGGGAGTCGAGGGAGTCGGCAAGAGCGTATTCATGGCGTGGATGATCGCCCGTCTGACGCGCGGCGAGCTACCCGGCGAGTGGCAAGGCGACCCGATCGACGCGCTGATCGTCGCGGGCGAGGATGGCATCGCGGACACATGGCGCCCGCGACTAGAGCTCGCCGACGCCGACCTCGATCGGGTGAGCTTCTTGAACCTCGACGAGCAACTCGCCGGCTTCAACATTCAGGACGGCATCGACGAGCTGGCCGGCGCGCTCAGCGAGACGGGCGCGCGGTTCCTGACCATAGACGCCGTGATGGATCACATGCCACCGGCGAAGGGTGGCGAGTCGGTCAACTCGCCGACCTTCGTTCGCCAGGCGGTCGCGCCGCTCAAGCGACTGGTGCGCGAGCTGGAGATCGTCGGGAGCTTCGGACTGCATCCGCCAAAGGCGCGCAGCGCCGACTTCCGCGACCTCGTGCAGAACTCGCAGGCGTTCTCAGCAGTCCCCCGCGTGGGACTGCTGTTCGCCTACCACCCGGACGACCCGCCCGAGGCATCCGAGCGCCGTCGCGTCGTGCTGCGCGGGAAGGGCAACGCCGGCCGCGATCCCGGCGCGCTCGAGTTTCGGATCGTCGGGCGCCCGTTCAAGCACGATGACGGCCGCACGACGGAGCGCGAGGTCGTAGTGGACGTGGTGCCGTCTGCGGTCACGCTCGCCGACCTGGCACCCGACAAGATCGACGCCTCCCGCGACACGAAGCAGCAGCGGGCCGCCGAGGTCATACGCGAAGCGCTCGGCGATGGTGACTGGCACCTCGCCGCGCCGATCCGCAAACAGCTCGCCACCGAGCGCCTCGACAGTGGCAGCGTCCGCACGCGCGCGATACGGCTCGCCAAGGTCGAGACGCGCAAGCGCCCCGGCGAGCGCGACGGGCCGTGGGAATGGCGGCGCATCCCCGAGAGCGACGGCGAAGGGTCCAACGGCAGCGGACCCTTCCCGGACACGCGCGCCCGTTGTCTCCCGGACGTTGGACTCTTCGATTCAGGGACCGAAAACACCAGTAGCAACGGGAAGGGTCCAAGAGTCCACGACCAACGACCGACGAACACGCAAGCGGCGAAGAGTCCACCCGACGGGGACAGCGCGCTCGCGCGCGCCGATGCCACGGCCCCCGCCGCTGACGTACCGGCGGCGTACGACCCGCGGGGCGACTTCGCATGAGCCGGGCCATCCCCTCGCCGCTGCTGACGGCCATCGCCGCCGCAGTCCCACCCGAGCAGCGCCCCAAGCTCATCGTCGAGTGCGCGATCCCGGCGCACCCCGGCCGGCTGCTTGCGCGCCCCTCACGCCCGCCCGGCGCACAGCGCCAAAGCCTGCACAGACTAGATGCACGCCACAGCGAGCGCTGTGCGATTGCTGTGTGCCAGACACGGCCAAGGAGAGCGCCTGACCGGCGCCGACCGCTAATTCGGTGGCCGCTTTCCGGAAGTTGGGGTCAATAACAACATGAACGCCTCCGTCTACAGCGGAGTGCCGGCCCACGCGGGCTCGACAGCGCACCGCCCCCTCACCGCCGCCGACGTGATGACCGCCTGCGAGGTCGCCGAGCTGCTGCGCGTCCCGAAGAGCACCATCGAAGATTGGGCGCGGCGCGGGATCGTGCCGTCCCGGAAGGTGGGCAGGCGACGGCTCTACGTCCGGTCGAGAATCGAGGCCCTGCTGCTCGACGATGACCCACAAATCGGCCTGTGAGGGTCCAGCAAAACGGCTGGCGAAACTCATTGAGCCGCACTCCTGGCCTGCGATGCGGGGTCATCCCAAGGGCGTCGGTGTCCCGGCGCTCGATACCGTGTGCGCCGTGGCGAAGGTCTACAACCAGAAGTCGATGCGCAAGCTGCTCGAAGACGATGGCTGGAAAGCGACACTCGGCGGCAAGCACAACGTCAAGATGGTCAAGCCCGGCGAGCCAAGGCCGATCACGCTGCCGGCGCACAAGCGTCGCGACTATGGGCCTGCGCTTGCAGCGTCGATATTGAGGCAAGCTGGCCTATCATGAGGCAGACCATGGGAGAGACCAAGCAAGTCGAGCTGACCGTCGCCGTCCACGAGGAGGACGGCATGTACTGGGCCGAGGTTCCCAGCCATCCCGGCCTGTTCGCCTCCGGGGAGACGATGGACGAGCTCCTTGAGGCGCTAGGCGAGGCGTGGGTCATGTATACGCACGACGACGAGTCCTCCCGGCCGGCGGTCCATCCCGCCACGCAGTCGCTGAACGTTCTCGTCCCGGCCTAGCTGCGCTGACCGCTCTACGCGGCCCGTCGCCGCGAGCCCGGCCGGTACTTGCCTCCGTGCCGACGCGATGAATGAGGCCGAGACCGCGGACTTGCTGCGCGTGCCGCGATCGACCGCCGTGCCCAATCCTCGACGGTCGAGGCCCTGCATCTCGCCGATGAGCCCAGATTGGGCCTAAGTGCTACCCAAACGTGCTACCCACGCAGATTTGGGAGGCTTTGGAGACTGAGGCTCCGGACGAGAAAGGGGCGGATTTGCAGGCATTTCCGCGAGTGGGCCGTCCGGGAATCGAACCCGGAACCTTGGGCTTAAGAGGCCCCTGCTCTGCCGGTTGAGCTAACGGCCCGCGAGGGCGCCGGCTGCGTCGGCCGGCTCGACGGCTGATTCTACCGTCCGCCGGCTACTTCTTCTTGGTCGTCGTCGAGGTGCCGGTCGACGTCGACGTGGTCTTGACTTCCGTGGCCTTCAGTTCGCCTTTGGCGTTGAGCTTGCCCGTGTAGGTTTTGCCGTTGGTCGTGGTCGTGTAGGTCTTTTCGCCGGACGGGTTGGCCTTGACTTCGGCGAGCGCGTTCTTGACGCGCGTGCGTTCCGTGGCCGGCGAGAGGCTGACCGCCTTTTCGGAGGCCAGGTCGCCGAGGCGGGTGTTGTGGGCCTTGTAGGCGTACTCGGCGAGCTGTGCGTACAGCGCCGCGGAGTTGGGTCTCGCAGCGACCACGATCTGGAGGACTTCGACCTCCTTGGAGGGTTCGTTGAGGCCCACTTCGCCGTAGACGTTCGCCATCAGCTGCGCGAGTTCGATGTTGGGCTTGGGGGGGTTCAGGGCGGTGTAGCTGCTCCATGCTTCGGCAGCCTGCTTGAACAGTTCCCTGCCCTTGCTCGTCACCACCCCCGCGCTCGTCGTATACGGTTCGTTGCCGGCTTCGTGGTAGATCAGTTTGGCGAGGTTTTCCCACGCGCTGAGGCTCTTGGGCTGCTCGCGCGTGAGCTTGCGGTACTTCTTGATCTGGCTGGCATAGCTCGCGCTGCCGCCGTTGCCTTCGCCGTTGTTGAGGCCCGTCAGGATCCCGCCGCCGCCGAAGCCGCCGCCGACCCCGAAGCCGACCAGCCCGACGCCCATCAGCAGCGCGAGGCCCGTGTAGATGATGCGCACCGTGCGACGACGGCCGCGACCCCTCAGGTCGAACAGCATCTAGCCCTGCAGCCTTGGGTCTGTGTGGTCGATCAGGTCCTGCACGGTTGGCTCCGCTGAATTCTCCGATGGTGGTGGCGCCGGCTCCCCCGCGGAATGACGGACGCCTGCAGTGTTCGCGCTGCCCTCCTCGGGCTCGGGGCGATACGCCGGCCCGACAAGCGCTGCTATCAGGATACTGACCTCGTAGAGCAGGTACAGCGGTACGGTCTCGAGCACGAGCGTGATCACGTCGCCGGGCAGGAACGCGGCGACCGCCGCGCACGCGACGACGGCGTAGCGGCGGCCCTTGCGCAGCTGTTTGGGGGTGACGACGCCCAGTCGGGTGGCGCCGACGATCGCGACGGGCACCTGGAAGACGAGCCCCATCGCCAGCAGCACCGTGGCGGCGAAGCTGTAATACGGGTTCGCCTGCACGAGCACGTTGAACTCGGAGGAGTTGAAGTTCACGAAGAAGCGGATCGCGGCGGGGAGCACCACGAAGTAGCCGAACGCGACGCCGGCCGCGAACAGGAACGGAACGGCCGTCAGCAGCGGCATCGCGACGCGCCGCTCGTGCGGCTGGAGCGCCGGCAGCACGAAGCCGTAGAGCTCGAACAGGATCACCGGCAGCGAGACGATCAGGGCGAAGTACAGCGTCACGGTGATCGTCGTCGTGAACGGTTCGCCGATGCCGAGCGTCGCCGGGTTGTCCCCCACGGCGGTGCGCGGAATCGCGGCGACGTCGGCCTTCAACGTGGCGATCAGCGGCTCCAGTTCGCCGCGGGCCTGCTTGGAGAGGCCGCTGGCGGGCTTGGTGAGCACGCCCAGGGCGGACTGCGTGCTCGCGGCGAGGTTCAGCAGCCCCCGCTGCGCCAGGACGGCCTGCCCGACCGTTCCCTGGCCTTTGGCGACCTGCTTCTTCGTCTCCGTCTTCAGCGGTTCGTTGATGATCCGCAGCAGCGCGTGGTTCTGCCACAGGCAGATGCCGAACGCCACGGTCAGCACCGCCATGCTGATGATCAGGCGCGTGCGCAGCTCTTCCAGGTGGTCCACGAGGCTGAGCCGCTCTTCGTGACCGATCGTGCGAATCGCGCTGGCCATGGGCTTCATGAACCTACCACCGCGCACGCGCGGGCCCGCGCGGCGGCGCCTGGCGGCTCCCGACGGCCGCCATCCCGCCGCTCGGCTCGGTGGTCGGCCCCGTCAACGTTCGGGATAGCGCGCCCACAGCGGCTAAAGGCGCCGGCTTCGCGCGTCGATGACGACTGGGAACGGCGATGGAATCCGAAAAGGACCCCAACATCCAGCACCGCGCGCAGCCGCACGTGGACAAGGCGGCCGGCGCCATGTACGGCGCGGGCGGTCACGCCGCGGACGGCACCTGTGCCCCCGCTCAGCTGCACATCTGCTTTCACTGCGCCGGCGAGCTCGTATACCCGCTCGACTGGTCCGAGGAGGGCCCTCGCCACTGGCGCATCGTGCTGCGCTGCCCGGAGTGCGAGTCCCGGCGCGAAGGCGTGTTCGACCAGACGGCCGTGGAACGTCTCGATGACGAGCTCGACCGCGGATCGAGCGCTCTGCTCGGCGACCTGCGCCGGATGACGCACGCGAACATGTCCGAGGAAATCGAGTTCTTCGCGCGCGCGCTCGATGCCGACCTGATCCTCCCCAGCGACTTCTAGACGACCGCTAGGCGGCGCGAGGCTGCGTCCTCGGTCGCTCGCGTGCTACTCGCACGCCACGCTCCCTGCGTCCTTGCCTCGCTTGCCTATCGGCCGTCTAGCGCAGCGCGCGCTCAGCGATAGCGCTCGACGACCGCGTCGGCAACCAGGCCCAGCAGCATCGAACGTCCGTCCGGCAGGATCGCCGGCAGCGCCGCCTTGGCCTCGGCGACGACCGCCAGCGCCCGCTCGCGAGCCTCGCCCAGCGCACCGGTCGCGGCGATGCGCTCGCACAGCGCCTCGGTCTTCTCGGCCCCGCCGACCCCGCGCAGCGAGACCAGATCGAACGCGGCGAGGTCCGGGTCGCGCTCGCGCGCGAGGATGAACGGCAGCGTGACGGTGCCATCGAGCAGATCGGTGCCGCGCGCCTTGCCCGTCCGCTCCACCGGGCCGGACACGTCGAGCACGTCGTCGAGCATCTGGAAGGCCAGCCCGATGCGCCGCGCGAACGCGCCGAGCGCGTCGGCCAGCGCGCTCGAGCCCTGCGCCGCGGTCAGCGCCCCCAGCCGGCAGGCCGCCTCGAACAACGCGGCGGTCTTCAGCTCGCAGCGCCTGAGGTAGCGCTCGACGGGCACGTGCGAGGCGTAGGTGTCCTCGCGCTGCAGCAGCTCGCCTTCCGCGAGCGCGGAGCTCGCGTCTGAGAGCGCGCACAGCTGCGCGAGGTCGTCGTTGCGCGCGAGCTCCGCGAACGCTCGCGAGAACAGCAGGTCGCCGGTGGCCACCGCCATCTGGCGGCCGGCGACGGCGGCGACCGTGGGATGGCCGCGGCGCAGCAGAGCCCCGTCGATCACGTCGTCGTGCACGAGCGTCGCCGAGTGCACGAGCTCGACCGCGACGGCGGCGCGCACCAGACGCTCCTCGCCGTCGGGAGTGTCCGGCGGCCCCCCCGCCGACTCGGCGGCGAGCACCACGAGCAGCGGGCGCAGGCGCTTGCCGCCCGCGACGACCGTCGCGTTCGCGTGCGCCGCCAGCGGCGTGCCGGCGTGTGCGGTCACGCGCTCGAGATGGCGCTCGGTACGCTCCATGCGCCTGCGCAGGCCGTTGCCGCCGCGGCGCATGATCGCGTCGAGTCCATCCACCTCCTCCGCCGGAGCGCTGGCCGCCGTGCTGTGCACTGCGCTCATGATGAACGTTCGTGCGGGACGGTGCCCGCGTGGATGGCCACAATGCCGCCTGCGGTGAGCACGTATCGGATCTCGCTGAGGCCCGCCCGTTCCAGCTCTGCGGCCAGCTGCGCGGGGCCGGGGAAGCGCTTGACCGAGTTGGGCAGGTAGCTGTAGGCCTGCGCGATCGTGCCCGCGTCCGCGGTGGCGCGCCGGCGCGAGCCGGGCGCGAGCGCACCGGCGGTGCGCCCGATCGCGGGGACGATGCGGTCAAACCACAGCCGGTAGAAGAGCGACAGCGGCGCGCGCGTGGGCGTCGTGATCTCGAGCACCACCACGCGCCCCCCGGGGCGTACCACGCGGACCATCTCCGCCAGACCGCGCGCGAGGTCGTCGAAGTTGCGTGCGCCGAAGCCCACGGTCGCCGCGTCGAACGAATCGTCGGGGTAGGGCAGCGCCATCGCGTCGGCCCACTCGAAGCGCGGGACGACGCGACTCCCGTGTGCGGCGGCGGCCTTGCTGCGGGCGCGAGCGAGCATCGCCTCGGCGAAGTCGCTGCCCACGACCTCGCCGCCCGGCGAGACGCGTCGTGCGAGCTCGATCGCCAGGTCGCCGGTGCCCGTGGCGACGTCCAGCACGCGACTGCCCGCACCGACGCGCGCGAGGTCCGCGGCGCGCGCGCGCCAGCGGTGGTGCAGGCCGGCGGTCATCGCGGTGTTCAGCGGGTCGTAGACGCCGGCGATGCGGTCGAACATCGCACGCACCTCCGTCGCCTCCAGCCTGCCGGCATGTGCCCCGTGGGGTGCGCCGTCTCGGGGACGAGCGGGCACGAACGCGGCTACTTGAGCTGCGAGAGGAAGTCGACGATCGCTTCGAACTTCTTCGCCGGCAGGTTCTTGAAGGATGGCATCGGCGCGGTCGGGTTCACGAGCGTCCGCGCGATCGCCTGGCGCGGGATGCGCGAGGCGATGTGCGTCAGCTCTGGTCCGGGCCCGGAGTTGCCGTTGTCGCCGAGTTTGTGGCACGCGAGGCAGCCCGACTGGGCAACGACCTTCCTGCCCGCTTCGTAGCCCGCGAGAATGCCGCCGCCCGCCTGCGTGACGGCCGTGGGCGTCGCCATTTCGATCGCGGTCGGCGAGCCCGTGTGGGCGCCCTCGAAGGTGAGGAAGGCCATCGCGCAGATCACGAACACGCCCGTGATCGTCGCGATCGGACGGCGCTCGGGGCGCCGCTCGGGGCCGCGGTCGTAGAACGGCAGCAGGAACAGCAGGATCATGCAGATCGTCGGCACGCCGATCGTGGCGAGCGGGACGAGGCTCGGCGTCCTGATGATGCGCAGGAGCTCGAACAGGAAGAAGAAGTACCACTCCGGCCGCGGCACGTACGTGGTGGTCGTGGGGTTGGCCTTGGAGCCGAGCTCGGCGCCGAGCACCAGCGACATCGTGATGATGACCGCCATCACGATGACGGCCATGATCGAGTCCTTGGCCACCGCGTAGGGGAAGAAGGGCTTGCCCTGCGCCTTGAGCAGCGCGTATTCGCGGAGGTACTCCTCCTTCTCACGCTGGTTCATCTAGACCTCGGTCTCGCGCAGCTCTTGGCGCTTCTCGGCTTTCGTCCACGGCGGCGCGGTCGTGCCGAGCTTGGCGACCAGGTACAGGTGGGCGCCCAGCAGCGCCGCGATCAGGCCGGGTACGAGCAGCATGTGGATGGCGTAGAAGCGCGACAGCGTCGTGGCGCCGAATTCGGAGCCGCCACGCAGGAAGTCGCTCAGGTATGGGCCGATCAGCGGGCCGGTGCCGTTGATGTTGACCCCGGCGATCGTCGCCCAGTAGGCGCGCTGGTCGAACGGCAGCAGGTAACCGGTGAACGACATCACCATCGTCAGGATCAGCAGCACCACGCCGATCACCCAGTTGAGCTCGCGCGGGTACTTGTACGCGCCGAAGAAGAACGTCCTGCCCATGTGCAGGAACACGAGCACCACCATCACGCTCGAGCCCCACTTGTGCATGCCGCGCACGAACTGGCCGAGGAAAACGTCGTTGGTGACGTAGCGGATCGATTCGTAGGCCCCGCCGGCCGGGTCGGGGCGGTAGTACATCGCCAGGAACACGCCCGTGACGGCCTGGCTGAGGAACGCGAACATGGTGGCCGAGCCGAGCGTGTAGAACCAGTTGGTGCCCTTGGGCACCTTGCGGAACATCATCCAGCGCGCGGCGCCGCTGAGCGAGGTGCGCTCGTCGACCCAGTCGACGACCGAGATTCCCGCCTGCGTGGCGCCCTCGACGGGGCCGTCGTTGCCGTTGCCCTGCCCGGGACGCGGCGGCGGCGTCCTCAGCGGTGCGGGAAGCGGGGGGGCGGGGAGCTTGGGCACGGGAGAGTGGAGTCGGTCTGGGGCTAGAGTTTCTGGGCGCCGGGGCGCGACGGGTACAGGTACTGGCCGATGCCGTCGAGCGGCTCGCCGGGGTCGCGCGGCGAGAAGCGACGCAGCTGGCTGTTGACGCTGAAGCGCGGGCCGACTTCGACGTCTTCACCGTTCACGCGCGTGTAGAAGCGGTCGAGCGGCCTGACCGGCGGCCCGCCCACCCGCCGGCCGAGCAGATCGTACACGCCGCCGTGGCACGGGCAGATGAAGCGCTCGGAGGCGTCCACCCAGCGCACCGGGCAGCCGATGTGCGCGCAGCGGCTGGAGATGGCGATGTACGGCGTGCCCTGGTCGTAGGGGTCGGTGTCGATTTCGGGGTTGAACTTGCGCACGTAAACGGTCGACTTGCCCGCCTCGCCGATGTTCGGCGTGAGCGTGATCACGACCGGGATGTAGTTGTTGTCGGGGAACTGGTCGACGGTGCCGACGACTTCCCATCGGTGCGGGTTGCTTTTGAAGATCGGCCCTACCGCGAAGCCGAGCGCGGGCAGCGCGAACGCACGCCGCCGCCACCGCTCCGGCCCCGTGCGCCGTGCCGGTCATGAACCTGCGGCGCGTGATCGTCTCGCCCTCGAACGCCCCGGGCATCCCCCTGTCGAGCGTGTACTTGGACCTGTGCTTGTCGCGCTTGCCTGGCACCGGGCGCAAAGAATACCGACGCGCCATTCAGGGCGACGCGGCGTCCCCCACAGAGCTTGTGCGCATCGCCTCGATCGCATTTGGGGCGCCTGCCAGCACGAGGTCCTTGGCGCGGGCGTGGGCGGCGCTGGAGCCCCACCCGACGGCGCGCGCGCCGGCCGTCCAGACGGCGTCGGCGAGCTTGCCCTCTCCCGCGCCCTGCGCGAGCGCGCTGAGCGTGATCGTGTCGGCGAGCTCGGCCACCGCGAGCGTGTCGCCCAGCTCGACCAGGCGCGCGAGTCCGATCGCGTACAGCCGATCGCCGGCCAGCAGCTTCAGATCGGCCTCGGGCATCCGCACCACGCGCGGCGCCCCGTAGTGCAGCAGGTAGCCCTCGTAGATCGCCTCCACCAGCAGCTCGTACTCATCGCGGTTGCCGGCCGCGCGCGGCCCGCTGGCCGCGATGCTGCCAGGGCTCGCGTGCAGCCCGTTGCGCGCGGCCGGCGCGGCTGCGGCGGCGATCGCCGCATCGGGCTCGACGAGCGTCGCCATCAGCCCGCCTTCGCGACGCAGCAGCGCGCGCAGGCGCGCCAGCGCGCCCTCGCCGCGGCCCTCCGTCGGCGCGCTCACCCGCCGGCCACCGGGTCGGGCAGGCAGGCGAACGCCGCCGCGGCGGCCTCCAGCGTGCGTTCGAGCTGCTCGGCCGTGTGCGCCAGCGAGGGAAACCACGCCTCGAACTGGGACGGCGGCGGATAGACGCCGCGCGCGAGCAGCTCCCGGCACCACGCGGCGTGCGCGTCCAGGTCGCACGCCTGCGCGTCGGCGAACGAGCGGACCGGGCGGTCGCTGAAGAAGACGGTCACCAGGCCCGGCATGCTGACGACCTGGACGGGATACCCGCCTGCCCCGGCCGGTCCAGCGCCTGCGGCCGCAGCGGCGCCGCGCAGGCCGTCGGCGAGGCGCTCGGTGATCGCGGCGAGATGCAGGTAGGCGGTTTCGTCGAGCAGCTCGAGCGTCGCCAGCCCGGCCGCGACCGCGAGCGGATTGCCCGACAGCGTTCCCGCCTGGTAGACCTCGCCGCTGGGAGCGAGCATGCGCATCAGCTCGGCGCGGCCGCCGAGCGCCGCGGCGGGCAGGCCGCCGCCGATGACCTTGCCCAGGACCACGAGGTCGCCCTGCACGCCGAGCAGCTCCTGCGCGCCGCCGCGCGCGACGCGGAAGCCGCTGATCACCTCGTCGAGCACCAGCAGCGCGCCGTTTGCGTCGGCGCGCTCGCGCAGCAGCGCCAGGAAGTCGTCGGCGGGCGGGACGAGGCCCATGTTGGCGGGCAGCGGCTCGGCGATGATCGCGGCGAGCTGGTGGCGCTCGGTGGCGGCGAGGAGCGCGTCTGGATCGTTCCACGGCACGACGATCGTGCCGGCGGCCGCACTGGCCGGCACCCCCGGGCTCGCGGGCAGCCCCTGCGTGGCCAGGCCCGAGCCGGCCTGGGCGAGCAGCCCGTCGGAGTGGCCGTGGTAGGCGCCGGCGAACTTGAGGATCGGCTCGCGGCCGGTGGCCGCGCGGGCGAGGCGCACAGCGGTCATCGCCGCCTCGGTCCCCGATGAGGTCATGCGCAGCATCTCCACGCCCTCCATGCGGCGCGCCACCTCGCTCGCCAGCTCGACCTCACCGGCCGTGGGGGCGCCGAAGCTCGTCCCCCTGGCGGCCGCTGCGGCGATCGCGCCGAGCACGTGCGGGTGGGCGTGCCCGTGGATCAGCGGCCCCCACGAGCAGACGTAGTCGACGAACTGGTTGCCGTCGACGTCGATCAGCTCCGCGCCCTCGCCGCGAGCGATGAAGATCGGCTCGCGCCCGATCGCGCGCATCGCCCGCACGGGCGAGTTGACCCCGCCGGGGATCAGCTCGAGGGCGCGGCGGTACAGCTCGGCCGAGCGCGTGTCTGTGAGCGAGGCCGTCACGGGCGTGGGCACCAGCTTGGCAGATCCGCGCCCCCTGCGGCCGGGCCGCCTGCGCGCCTGCGGTGCGGTGTATCGTTGGGCGCGTCCGCAGATGGACCGAACCGGGGGAGGCAGGCATGCGACGGGTCGAGACCTTGGGTGTTGTGCTCGCGATTGCGCTGGCGGCGTGCGGGCTGGGGGCCGGCGTGGCCTCGGCGGCGCCGAAACTGCTGTCGCTGTACTTCCCGGAAAGCCACGCGCGCGCGCTGGAAGGGGAAGCGGTGGAACTGAAGGCCACCGCCGCCCACTACCACGCGCTCGAACGCGAAGCCTCGTGCAGCTACAGCCTCGGCGACTTCTACGCGGGAAAGCTCACCGCCAACGCGCAGAAGACCGACGCGGTCACGCTCGAATCGAACCGCGGCGGACGCTGCGACAACGAACAGCGCAGGTATGCGATCACCGCTGTGCCGATCGGATTTCCGTGGACGCTCGACCTCGGCGCCAACGGCAAGGCGACGCTGACCTCCACGTACGCCACCGACATCGGCTTCGAAGTGTACGTCGAAGCCTTCATCGAACGGCACTTCATGTGCTTCTACGAAGGCACCAAGCTGAGCGGTCACGAGACGCTCGGCGGCCCGCTCGCGGTGTCGCTGTCGGGCAAGCTCAAACACAGGTCGGGCCAACCCAAGGAATGCAACGAAGCGATGGAAATCTCCTCCTGGGAACTGGACGTGAGCGGCGGCGAAGGCCAGCTCTACGACCTCGTCGAATGACGGCGCTCCGCGCGCGCACGGCGCACCGAGCGCTCAGGCGCCGTGCCTGCGCTCCCAGTCCTTGAACTCGTCGGTGAAGTACAGCAGGCGGATCTTCTTGAACTCGGTCGACGAATACAGCGTGGCACGCTCGCTGATGCCGGTGCGCTCGGCGATCGAGTCGAGCACGGCGTCGCACTCCTCCTTGGAGCGTCCGTGGGCCATGGTGAAGACGGAGTACGGCCAGTCCTCGTAGGTGGGGCGCTGGTAGCAGTGGGAGATGCCGCGCACGGCGGCCATGCGGCAGCCGATCTCGAAGATCTGCTCGTCGGGCACCTTCCACACGCCCATGCCGTTGGCCGAGAAGCCGGCGCGGCGGTGGTAGAGGATCGCGGCGACACGGCGCAGCAGACCGCGCTCCCGCATGCCGGCGAGATGGTCGAGCAAGCGCTCCTGGGTCATCCCGAGCTCCAGCGCGGCGGGTGCGTACGGTTCCTCGATCACGGGCATGTCGCCCTGCAGCGCGCGAATGACGGCGATGTCGAGCTCGTCATAGGGCTGGGGCTCGAGCTCGATCGGCTCCTTGACCTCGGCGGCGCTGGAGAGCGCGTCGGTGTCGCCCTCCATCTCGAGGTCCATGCGGATCTTGAACAGCCGCAGCGTCGGCAGCTGGCGCACCGACTCGGCGCCGGCCTCGCGCGCGAGCACCTCGAGCGTGCCCTCGAGCCCGAGCTTGGAGTCGGGCTCGGTGGCGATCGTGAACCACAGGTTGAACTCGTGGTTTCGCAGGTAGTTGTGCGAGACGCCGGGGTGCTGGTTGATGACCTGCGCGGCGCGGTGGGGGTGCTCGGGATCGACCTTGGCGGCGACGAGCATCGAGGAGTAGCCGAGAGCGCGCGTGTCGAAGATCGGCGTGACCTGGCGGATGATGCGCTTGTCGAGCAGGTGCTGCACCCGCGCCATGACCTCCCGCTCGGAGACCTCGCCGAGCTCGGCCACGCGCTGGTAGGGACGCGGCGCGAGCGGGAAGCTGCCCTGCATCAGGTTGAGCAGCTTGCGGTCGAGCTCGTCGAGCGCGATCGCGGCGCCGTCCTTGCGACTGCGGATCTTCGGCGGCGCGGTCGTCGGCAGCGTCGCGTCGGCGACGTCGGCGAGGGGCGCCGCGGCGGCGGGTTGGGGCTCGGCGGTCATGTCTGCTCTGCCAGCCATCGGGCGGCGTCCTTTGCGTGGTAGGTGATGATCGTGTCGGCGCCGGCGCGGCGCAGCGAGGTGAGGATCTCGAGCACGGTGGCGCGCTCGTCGAGGTAGCCGGCTGCGGCTGCGGCCTTGACCATCGCATACTCGCCGCTGACGTTGTACGCCGCCACGGGCAGGCGCGTGGCGTCGCTTGACGGCGCTGATGAGGTCGCCGTAGGCGAGCGCGGGCTTGACCATCACCATGTCCGCGCCCTCCTGCACGTCGAGCAGCGCCTCGCGCACCGCCTCGCGCCCGTTGGCAGGATCCATCTGGTAGCCGCGGCGGTCGCCGAACGCGGGGGCGGAGTCGGCAGCGTCGCGGAAGGGCCCGTAGAAGGCGGAGGCGAACTTGGCGGAGTAGGCGAGGATCGGCGTCTGCGCGAAGCCCTGGCCGTCGAGCTCCTCCCTGATCGCGCCGACGCGCCCGTCCATCATGTCCGACGGCGCGACGATGTCGGCGCCGGCGCGCGCGTGGCTGACGGCGGTCTGGGCGAGCAGCTCGAGCGAGGCGTCGTTGTCGACCGTGCCGTCCTCGAGCAGGACGCCGCAGTGGCCGTGCGTCGGTGTACTCGCACAGGCACACGTCGGTGATCACCAGCAGCTCGGGCGCAGCCTGCTTGATCGCGCGCGTGGCCAGCTGCACGACGCCCTGCTCGTCCCACGCGCCGGAGCCCTGCTCGTCCTTCTCGGCGGGCAGCCCGAACAGCATCACCGCGGGGATGCCCAGCGCGGCCGCCTCCTGCGCCTCGGCGACGAGCGCCGCCGGCGCCAGGCGATCCACCCCGGGCATGGTCGCGATCGGCTCGCGTCCGTCGGCGCCGGCGGAGCGCTCGGCCTCGGTGACGAACAGCGGCAGCACGAGCTGGCCGGCGCGCACGTCGGTCTCGCGCACGAGGCCGCGCAGCCCCGCGCTGGCCCGCAGCCTGCGCATGCGCGTCTGGGGAAACGCCATCGCCTTCGAGGATACCCGGCGGGGAATCCTTGACAAGCCCAGCGGGGAATCGTTTATGAGCGCCTGCGGCGCTGGCGGCGTTCGCAGTTTCGCTACTCGACGCTGCGCAAACCGACGCGCGCGAGCGCTCCGAACACGGCGCTGAGCACGGCGAGGTGCACGAGCGAGACGCCGATTCCTGGAGACGCGCCGTTGACGGCCGCGTCGAGCGCCTGCAGGGCGGCCTTGAACGGGAACACGAACGAGATCGCGCCGATCGCGTCGTAGAAGCCGCGGGACACCGACCCTGAGGGCACGAGCGCGAGGAACGCGAGCGGCAGCGACAGCAGGAAGGCGAGCAGCGAGGCGGCGCGCACCTCGCGCGCGAGCGCGCCGATCGCCACGCCGAGCGCGCCGAACGCGAGCGCGCCGAACGCGAGCGCCGCCACCCACAGCCCGACGCGACCCCAGTCGAGCGCCACGAACGCGCTGATCCCGGCGAGCATCGCGAAGGCGAGCACGAACGCGCAGCCGGCGGCGAGCAGCGTCTTCTCGGCGACCAGCGCCTCGCGGGAGACGAGGCCGCGCACGAGCCGGGCGAGCGCGTGCTCTTCGCGCTCGAGCGCGACCGCGCCGGCGGCGAGCAGCACGCACACGAACATCAGCGACACGCTCACGGCGACGACGACGGCGAACGTGTTCAGCGGCGTGCGCCGGCCGTGCGAGCACGACGCTGTGGACGCGGATCGGCTGGCCGATGCTGGAGAGCACGCGGCTGGCGACGGACAGGTTTTCGGCGGCGAAGCCGGCGAACGCCTCGATCTGTTCGAGCTGGCGGCGGTCGCGGCCGCGCGGCTGGCGGGCGGCGACCGCGCCGAGCGTCGCCGGCACACGGTCGAGGCCGATCAGATTTTCGGGGCCGCCGATGGTGCCGAGGCGACCGCCGGCGAGCAGCGTGCCGATGACGTCCCTGGCCGCCTTCTGGATCTGTTCGGAGAAGCCGAGGTTGGCCTGCGCGAGCGCGGATTCGAGCGTCGAGCGGGCGAGCGACTGCTCGAGCGCGTTGCCGTTGTAGAGCACTTCCAGATGCGCCTGGCTCTCATTCGAGGAAAGCCGCGCGGCGAGGTCGGCGGGAATCACCACGGCGGCGAGCACGGAGCCCGAGTCGACCTCTTCGACCGCCTGCGCGCGGGTGGGCGCTTCGAGCGCCTGGACCTGGTCGAACAGCTGCCGGGCGTACTGGCGGACTTCGATGCGCTGGCCGCCCAGCTTGACGGTCTCCCCGGGCGCGGTCTCATCGACGATCGCCACGCGCGGGCGCGACGGGCTGCGGGAGATCGCGACGCCGATCAGGAGCGCGATCGCCACCGGGTAGACGATCAGCAGCGCGATCAGCAGCCGCGAGCGCCCGAGGATCAGGAGGTCCTTGCGCAGCATCCACCTCACGGCGTGCCCTCCGGGTGCAACGTGCCCTCCGGGCGTGAGTCGGGCTGCGCGGTCATGCGTCCGCCGCCTCGGTCGCGCCTGCGCGACCGGGTGCCCGCTCCCGCAGGAACCGCACGAGCGCGCGCTCGAGGTCGCCGCCGTCGCCCTCGCCGCCCTCGCGCATGAGCTCCACCGGAGCGCCGTCGAACAGCAGCCGCCCGTCCGCGAGCACGAGCACGCGACCGGCGTAGCGCTGGGCCTCGCTGACGTTGTGCGTGGAGAACACCACCGTGGTGCCGCCGGCGGCGCGCGCTGCGACGAGCTCCCACAGGCGCTCGCGCTGCCCCGGGTCGAGCGACGCGGACGGCTCGTCGAGCGCGAGCACCGGCGGGTCGCCGATCAGCCCGAGGGCGACGTTCACGCGCTGCCGGTTGCCGCCGGAGAGCCGGCCGACGGGCTCGCGTGCGCGCTCGCGCAGGCCCGTCTGCTCGAGCATCCGCGCGACCGTCGCATGCGGGTCCGCCACCCGCTCGAGGCGCGCGAACAGCTCGAGGTTCTCGGCGACCGACAGCTTCGAGTACAGGGCGGGATGCTGGGGCGCCCACCCCACCAGCGATCCCGCCCGCGACCCGACCGCCGTCTCGACCTCGCCACCTCCATGGACGAGGTGCCGGCGCTGGGCGCCTGGATGCCGACGATGATCGACAGCAGCGTGGTCTTGCCGGCGCCGTTCGGTCCGACGACCGCGATCAGCTCGCCGGCGCCGGCCTGGAAGCTGACGTCCCGAGGGCGTCGAGCTCGCCGTAGCGCTTGCCGAGCGCGCTGACGCGCAGGACTGCGCTCACAGCAGTCCGCTGCGGCCGTGATCCCAGGGTTTCGAACTCACGTGGCGGTCCAGGTAAACAGCCGTCTCGCGCACGACCGCGAGAATCGGCAGCGCGATGAGCGCGCCGACCACTCCATACACCTGCAGTCCGAGCAGCAGCGCGAAGATCACCAGCAGCGGGTTGATCCGCAGCGTGTGGCCGAACACCTGCGGCGCGACGACGTGGCCCTCGAGCTGCTGCATGCCGACGAACAGCAGCGTCACCCACAGCGCGGTGATCGGCTTGGTGAACAGCGCGACGAGCACCGGCGGCAGCGCGCCGAGGATCGGTCCGATGTAGGGCACGAGCTCCATCACCCCGTAGAAGACCGCGAACGCGACCGCATAGGTGCGTCCGTCGGGGAAGATCCCGATGACCCCGAACACGTACAGCGCGAGGCCGACGGAGGTGCCCATGATCGTGCTGAAGAGCAGCTGGCCGCCGATGTAGCGCGAAACCGCGCGCTGCACCAGCGAAGGGTAGTCGTCCGCCTTCGAGCCATCGCCGTCGGGCATCGTCCGCCGCACGAGCGTCCCGATCTGGCGGCCGTAGAGCAGCATGTACACCGACAGCACGAACACGAGCACGAGATCGAAGATCGCACCCGCCACTTCGCTGGCCAGCGCGCCGCCGAAGCGAGACGATTTTGCTCGGCGCTCTTGGCGACTTTCCCCTCGAGGCTCTGCAGGGCCGTTTTGCCCTGGACTTCAGATGCACGTGGAAGCCGTGTTCGTTGAGTTCGTTCTGGAAGGTCGCCAGTCGCCTGTTGGCTTCGTTGACGATGTGCGGGAGGTTGTGGACGAACGTGCGCACCTGATCGGAGATAGGGTTCGCCAGCAGGAAGCCGATGCCGGCCAGCGTCAGGAAGAATGCGAGGTACACGGCGAGCACCGCAAGCCCCCGGGGAAGGCGCGAGCGATGCAGGAGGGCGACGGCCGGATTGAGGATCAGCGCTATGAGGCCGGCAATCACGAAGATCACCAGCACTTTCCCCGCGGCTTTGGCGAGCGCCCACAGCGCGAGCAGCGCGAGCGGCAGCAGCACCAGCTGCACCCAGCGCGGGATGACGACGCGCGGCGGGGCGATCGCGGCCGCGCTCGGCGGCCCCGCCCGCGGGTCCTCGGGCGGCTCTCGCTCGTGCTCGTCCGGCGCGGACGTCGCGTCCCCGCGGGCCTCGGGAGCCTTCTCGGAGACGCCTCTCACCTACCTCCCACCATCGCCAGAGTATGGCTGAGTCCGAGGCGGCCGCCGGGGGTCCGGGCGCCGTGCGCATCCTGTTCGTCGGCGACGTCGTCGGCGGCATCGGCCGGCACACGCTGCTGGACTGCCTGCCGGTCCTGCGCGAGCGCCACGCGCCGACGTTCGTCGTCGTCAACGGCGAGAACGCGGCCGGCGGCCTCGGCATCACGCCGAAGATCGCCGACCAGATGTTCGCGGCGGGCGTCGACGCGATCACGCTCGGCAACCACACCTATCACCGGCGCGAGATCTACCCGTATCTGTCGAGCAACCAGCGGATCGTGCGCCCGGCCAACTTCCTGCGCAGCCAGCCGGGGCGGGGCGCCTGCGTGGTGGAGCGCGACGGCGTCCGCCTGGGCGTGGTCAACCTGAGCGGGAACCTCTACCTGCGGGCGGGGCGCTCGGCGTTCACGGAGATCGAGGTGGCGCTGGGCGAGCTCGGCGAGGTCGAGCACATCCTCGTGGACATGCACGCGGAGGCGACCTCCGAGAAGGTGGCGATGGGCTGGCACCTGGACGGGCGGGTGACGGCTGTCGTGGGCACGCACACGCACGTGCCGACCGCCGACGCGCGCGTGCTGCCGGGGGGGACCGCGTACATCACCGACGTCGGCATGACCGGCCCGCGGGGCGGCGTCATCGGCGTCAAGCGCGAGCAGGCGATCGAGTCGCTGCTGACGATGATGCCGATCCGCTTCGAGACCTCCGAGGAGGACCCGTGGCTGATGGGCGCGCTGATCAGCTGCTCAGCGCCGCTGCGGGCCGACTCGATCGAGCAGGTGCTGATGCCGCGGCCGGCGACGGGCCCCGCGGATCGCTGAGCGCGCCGAACAGGGCGACGATCGCAAGCGGGAAGAACCACGGGATGTACAGGTAGAACCAGTGTTCGATCCCGAGCTGCGCGGCGACGATCACCGCCGCGCAGGCCGCCGCGAGACCGACGACGTCAGGTCGGCGTGGCGCGAGCGCGAGCACCAGCGCGAGCACCGCAGCGGCGACCTCGGCGAGGCGCTCGAGCCCCTGCAGCCCGTACAGCCCCCAGATGGAGAACGGCGAGCCGCGATTGGACTGGTAGACGAACGTCCGCTCGTAGATGGTGTGCAGCGAGTCGTGGCTGAGGGCGGGGATCGAGACGAGCGCGACGGTGCCCGCGAACGCGGCCGCGTACAGCGCCAGCGCGCGGGCGCGACGCGCGAGAGAGAGCTCGCCCAGGCCGTGCGTGGCGAGCAGCGGCGCGAGCGCCAGCGGGGCGAACTTGGTCAGGCTCGCCAGCGCGGCCAGCGCGCCGCGACCAGCGCGCGCGAGCTCCGTGCGGTAGCTGGCGGCGAGCACGGCCGCCAGCACGAGCGCGCCGACGAGGCTGTCGTTGGAGTTGCTCTCCAGCGCGTACAGCGTGAACGGGTATGCGACCCATGCGTATGCGAGCGCGACGCCGAGCGTTGGGCCGCGCATGCGCCGGCCGAGCAGGAACAGCAGCGCGGTGGCCAGCAGGTCGAAGAAGATCGCCGCCGCGTGCGCGGCCGGCAGGTCGTCCCACGTGCCGCTCCAGCCGAAGATCTGCTGGAAGGGGACGTACACCTCGTAGTTGACCGGGCCGTATGTGTCGCCGTGTTCGTTGTTCGAGGGCCAGTTGCCATACAGCGGTTCGTCGCGAGCGATCTTGCTGGCCCCGATCACGCCGGCGTAGCCGACGTCGATGACGTTCGAGTCGGTCACGTTGAGCGCGATGCGAAAGCCCAGCAGGAAGACCACACCGAGCGCGAGCCACGGCGTGGGCACGAGCAGGCGCAGCTGCGGCGGTGGACGCGTGGGCGCGTGGGCTATCGATCCACGCGGGCGCCGCAGCAGCGCGAGCATGCGCGCGAGCAGGTACAGCAGCGGCGGGTAGGCGAGCGGGACCGACGCGTAGATGTGCGCGTGGTTGAAGAACGCGAGCGACACCGAGAACGACAGCAGCACGAGCAGGTCGAGGTGCAGCAGCGAGAACGGCCGGCGGAAGTTGACGAACGGCAGCAGGAACAGCAGGCACATCGGCAGCCACACGTACAGCGCGTTGACGTGCCTGCCGAACGCGCCGGGGTAGCCGCGCGCCATCGACCACGCGACCTGGAAGCCGGTCCACTGTTCGACGACGCGTCCGGAGAGGTCGTCGATGATCACCAGGCCGATCTCCTTCTTGCCCCCCAGCGTGAAGTAGCTGACCTGCCACTGGAACGCTCCCTTGAGGTACACGTCGCCGAACGAGCCCCTGTATTCCCTGCGCAGAGCGCGCATCTCGGGAAGGCGGTTGGCGATCGCGAGGACCTTTTCGGAGGACAGCCTGTGCGCGGCCGGAGGCACGTTCGACAGCGGCACGCCCACCGGCGTTTCCGGGTTGGTCGCCGTCGTCAGGGTAGACGTGTGCGATGTCGCGGCGGTGGACGCCGCCGGGCGCGTCTCGCGGCGCGGGTCGCCACAGAGTGCGCGGTCGCGGCAGGAGCGCTCACCGCGCGGGCCGCCGCGGCGGCCGGCGGCGCCGGCGCGAGCGCGAGCGCGATGACCGCAACGGGCGCAATGGCGGCGAGCAGGCGCATCGGGCGAGAGTAACGGCGTCAACGCGACGGATCGAGCCCGAAGTGGCGCAGGACGATCGGGGCGATGTCGCGGATCGCCCACTGCGCGGGCTCGGTCTCGGGGAGCGCCACGCCGCTGAGCACGAGCGCGCCGAGCGAGTCCGAGGCGTGCAGCGAGCCGTGGCTGCCGCCGCCGACGTGCGCCTGACGACCCCAGTCGATGAACTCGTAGCCGGGGGCGGCCGACAGCAGCACCTCGCCGGAGGTGCGACAGGTGAGGGCCGTCCACACGCGCGCGAGCGCGTCCGGGTAGGCGGGGCTGAGCAGACGCCCGTCCTGCACGCTCGCGCCGATGGCGGCGAGCGCGCCCTCGACGCTCCAGGACAGCGCCGCGGGGGTCGATGACGTTCCCGCCCGCCCCATCCGGCGCGAAGCGCAGCTCGCCGTGGCGCGGAGATGCGATGACGGCCTCGCGGGGCGCGTCGTGCGCGTCGCGCTCCAGCCACATGACGAGGTCGACGCCGTCGATCGCGAGCGCGCGCGCCACGACCGAGGCGCGCATCGCGTCGCGCTCTGACTCGTGCAGCGCGTAGACCATGGCGGCGCGCTGCGACGGGCAGACGGCTATCCGCGGCTGTGAATCGGTCCCACCCACCCTGCTCTCCGAGGAGCGCGCCGGGTTGCTGGGGCCGAGGACGCCCAGCTCGGCGAGCTCGTCCTGGAGCGCGATGGTGGCGGTGACGGGAGCCTGCGAGTGGTCGGCCATCGCGATCACGGCGTGCTCGCCGAGGAACTCCTCGACGCCGCCGGCGGCGTTCATCACCCGCGCGAGCTGCAGGTCGGCCTGGGCGATCGAGTGGACCTGCGCGTCCGGCCCGCGCTTGTGCGAGTACCAGTCGTTGTCGGGCAGCGACAGCAGCAGGAAGTCGAACAGGTCGTGCTCGACCAGGTACGCGGACACGCACCCGGAGTGCCTGTCGCGCACGCCAGGCATGCCGAGGCCCGAGCGGCAGCCGGTGCGCCGGGAGGCGAAGACGTCGGCGTAGAAGAGCTCGCGCGGGCCCATCACCGAGTGGCGCATGAGCGCCGAGGCGACGCGCGTGAGGGCGGTGTCGCGCTGGGGCTCGTGGGGGTAACGGCCCCGGTACATCAGGTAGGTGGTGCCGGCGGTGCGCACGTCGGCGTCGTCGAGCGACTCGAACACCGTCGAGCGTGCGCGCCGACAGATGGGCGCGGTTCATGTTGTAGACGGTGTCCGTCAGCTGGCGCGCGATCCCGAAGCGCTGCGCGGCGCGGAAGCTCGAGCCGTACTCGACGTAGCGGCGCTCCTCGCGGTGAAACCAGTTCATGCCCGGGATCTCATGCTCGTCCTGGCTGACGCCGGTGACGATCGAGGCGGCGCACACCGGCGTCACCGACGGGAACGCGGCGACGCAGTCGGGCACGTAGCGCCCGTCGGCGATCAGCCGCTCGAGCACCGGCGCCGCGCCGGAGGCGATCGCGCGCTCGAGCATCTGCGGCGCCATCGCGTCGATCACGCACAGCACGAGCTTGGGTGGAGAGGAGCTCAGGACAGGCCCCAGGACGGCCGACTCGACGATCCGCTCAGCGGCGCAGGACGCGAAGCCCCGCGTACTTTTCATCGCCGCGCCCGCGCCCGCGCCACGCGAACCACGCGAGCGCCGCGACCGCCACGTAGCCGAGCGGATGCAGCGCGGCGACCAACGCGGCCGCCAACAGCGCCGCCGCGTCCAGGTAGATGGTCAGCGCCTCGCGCGCCCCGCGGTCGGTCAGGCGCGCGCGCGCGCGGATGATCACCGGCCAGGTGGCGCGCTGGGCGAGTCCGGCCACGAGGAAGCCGCCGACCACCCCCGGCCAGGGACTGTCGCCGTGCGCAGCGAGCGTGCCTGCAAAGAGAGCGGCGCCAGCACCGAAGCCGAGGCCCGTCAGCGATGCGGCGAGCGGGTCGCTGCGCTGCTTGCGATCGCGCGGATCGATCACCGGGGCGAGCCGGAGAAGGATCTGCAGCGCGTATGAGAGCACGAGCGCCACGGCCGCGACGAGCAGCCACCAGTCGGCCTGCAGGAAATGGAAGTGGTGGGCGAAGCTGACGCCGAGCGCGCTCGATGACGCGAGCGCGCCGGCGAGCAGCACCGGCAGGAACGGACGCAGCCCGCAGGCGGCCGCCAGGCCGGCGCCGAGGCCTATGTAGAAGAAGATGCCGTTCATGCAGAGTGCCCGTGGAGGTGCGCTACCTTGCGGTAATGCGTACCCTAATGGGCACCCTCCCGCCGGGAGGACAGGCAGGCGGCCATGGACGATAGACGACGGACCCGGCCGGCAGCGCACGAGCTGGCGCGCTACGAGGCGCTGTTCGCCGCGCGCACGCGCGGCATGAAAAGCTCGGCGATGCGCGAGATGATGGCGCTGACCGAGCGCCCGGACGTGATCTCGCTCGCCGGCGGCCTGCCGGACACCAGCACGTTCCCGCCCGAGCTGTACGCGAAGCTGATGGCGCAGGTGGCCGCCGAGTCGACCGCGCGGGCGCTGCAGTACGGGCCCACCGAGGGAATGGCCGCCACGGTGAGCTGCATAGTCGCGGCGATGGCACAGGAGGGAACGGCGATCGACCCGTCGGAGGTGATCGTCACCACCGGCGGCCAGCAGGTGATCGACCTCGTGTGCAAGGCGCTGATCGACCCGGGCGACGTGATCGTGGCCGAGGCGCCCACCTACCCGGGGGCGGTGCCCACGTTCAGCGCCTACCAGGCGGAGGTGGAGCAGATCGAGATGGACGCGGACGGCATGCCGATCGACGCGCTGGAGGCCACGCTCGATCGGCTTCGCGAGCAGGGGCGCACGCCGAAGTTCATCTACACGATCCCCAACTTCCAGAACCCCGGCGGGGTGACGATGTCGCTGGCGCGGCGCCGGCGCCTGGTGCAGGTGGCGCGCGAGCGCGAGCTGCTGGTGCTCGAGGACAACCCCTACGGGCTGCTGCGCTACGAGGGCGAGGCGCTGCCCACGCTGTACTCGCTCGACGCCGAGGCAGCCGGATCTGGGAGCCCACCCACCCGCTCGGACCTGGTCATCTACCTGGGCACGTTCTCGAAGATCCTCTCGCCGGGGCTGCGCCTGGGCTGGGCGGTCGCGCCGCGCCCGGTGCTCGAGAAGCTGAACCTCGGCAAACAGGGCGCGGACCTGTGCTCCTCGCCGGTCACGCAGATGTTCGTCGCGGCCTACTTCGCCGAGCGGACGGCCGGCGGCGCACCCGCGTGGATCGAGTACGTGGAGCGCCTCAGGGACCTCTACCGGCGCAGGCGCGACGTGATGCTGGAGGCGCTGGAGGAGCATTTCGGCGGACGCGCGCGCTGGACACGGCCCGAGGGCGGGCTGTTCATCTGGGCGACGCTGGACGGCGACGTCGACACCACCGACCTGATGGCGCGCAGCGAAGGCGTGGCGTTCGTGCCGGGGCGCGCCGCATACGTGGACGGGCGGCGCGGCAGCTCCTCGATGCGCCTGAACTTCGCGGGGGTGCCCGACGAGGACATCCGCGAGGGCATCCGGCGAATCGGCAGGATCATGGGCGGCGACACGGGCCTGCTGGGCACGCTCACCGGCGCGAGCGCCGCGACGCATGAGCGAGGCCGATCAGGGACCGAAGGCGCCGGCGCGGGCGGGGCGGTCCCGGCGGTGCGCACCGGCGCCGACGCCGGGGAGGACCAGCCGCCGCGCCCGCGCGAGCAGGACGCGCCAATGGCGGACGTCGTCGCGCTGCCTCGCCGCGAGCAGCCTGCCGCGACACGCCGACGAAAGGATCGATGAGCGCCGCGAAGAAGGTCGCGGTGCTCAAGGGCGGCGGCTCGCTGGAGCGGACGGTCTCGCTGCGCTCGGGCGCGCGGGCGCAGCAGGCGCTGGGACGGCTGGGCCACGAGGTGGTCGCGATCGACGCCGGCGCGGAGCTCGTGACGCAGCTGCACGAGTGCAGCCCCGACGCGGCATTCGTCGCGCTGCACGGCCGCGACGGCGAGGACGGGACCGTGCAGGGCTTGCTGGAGGCGATCGGCGTCCCCTACACGGGCTCGGCACCGGCGGCGTGCATGCGCTGCACCGACAAGGCGCTGGCGAAGTACCTGATGCGCGAGGCCGGCATTCCGACGCCGGAGTTCACCGCCATCAAGGAGACCGCCATCAAGGAGCTTGGGGTCGCGGCCGCGCTTCCAGACATCGAGCGCAGGCTCGGGTTCCCGCTGGTGGTCAAGCCCGCGAGCCAGGGCTCCGCGCTGGGAATCAAGTTCGCACGCTCGAGCGAGGAGCTGCCCGGCGCGATCGTGGGAGCGCTCTCCTACGACCGCAAGGTCGTGATCGAGCGTTACGTGAAGGGTCGCGACCTGGCGGTGTCGGTGCTGGACGCGGAGGGCAGGGCCGGCGAGCCGGTGGCGCTGCCGGTCGTCGAGGCGATCCCCCGCGAAGAGGAGTTCTACAACTACGAGTCGCGCTACGAGATCGGCATGACGACGTTCGTTTGCCCCGCCGAGCTGCCGCCGGAGACGACCGCGCGCGCCCAGGAGCTGGCGGTGAGGGTGTACGAGCTGCTCGGCTGCCACGGCGTCGCCCGCGTCGACCTGATGCTCGAGCACGACAGCGGCGAGCTGTGGGTGCTGGAGACCAACGTCGTCCCCGGCCTCACCGAAACGAGCCTGCTGCCGCTGGCCGCCGACGCTGCCGGCATCGGCTTCGAGGAGCTCGTCGAGCGGATCCTGTCGAGCGCCTGGACGCGCTAGGAGTCGCCTGCGGCGAAGTCCTCGGGGGAGACCTCGTCGAGGAACTCCTTGAACTTCTCGACGACGTCCTCGGACTCCTCGACGTCGTGCTCGAACTCGATCGCCGACTCGGAGATGACCTCGTCGGCGGCGTAGATCGGCGCGCCCGAGCGCACCGCCAGCGCGATCGCGTCGCTCGGGCGGGAGTCGATCTCGAGCTCGCGGCCGTTGACGCTGAGGGTGATGGAGGCGAAGAACGTGTTCTCGCGCAGCTCGGTGACCGACACCTGCGTGCATTTGACGTCGAGCTCGCCGAGGATGTCGCACAGCAGGTCGTGGGTCATCGGCCGCGGCGTTCCGGCGCCCTGGAGCTTCATCAGGATCGACGCCGCCTCCGGGTGCCCGATCCAGATCGGCAGGAACTTGTTGCCGTCGACGGTCTTCAGAAGCACGATCGGCTGCTTGCCAACCATGTCGAAGCTGACGCCGTAGATCACCATCTCCTGCACAGGGGTCCTCCGGGAAGGGGGGAGTCAGAGTATAGGTACCGGCCTGGCCGCCGGCCAGCGGCGCAAGGGCGCGACACGGGGCTCAACGGGGCGACGCGCTCGAGCTCCTCAGCGGAAGCTCCACAGCTTGTTTCCGAGGAAGTTGAGCGGCATCGAGGCCCCGACGGCGAGCGCCTGAGCGGGCACCTTCGCGAAACCGGCGCCCTGCACGAAGAGCGTCAGGAGCACGAGGCTGAAGGCCTCGGCGACGAGGCTGACGACGAGGAAGCGGATCGCCTGGAAGCGCGCCCGGCCGCCGCGCGCGTCGAACGTCCAGTGGCGGTTGAGCACGAAGTTGTTGAGCACCGCCACCAGCCACGCGACGACGGAGGCGGCGCGGTAGTCGACCCCCGCGGAGTGCACGAACAGCGTGTATACGGCCAGGTTGACAACGAACCCGACTCCGCCGACGAGGCCGAAGCGGACCAGCTGCAGCCAGTTGGCCGGCCGGCGCATCCCGTGGAGCAGGCGAACGTGCGGCCGGATCTCCACGGCCGAGGCTTCCTCGCGCATCGCATCAGGGTAGCGACCCTTCCCGGCGGACACTGCCGCTAGCCTAGACACATGACGTTCACGCGGAAGGCTCTCGCGACGTTTGGCTGCGTGCTTAGCGCCGGCGCGCTCGCCGCCTGCGGCGAAGCCACCGTGGGCAGCGGCACGACCGCGTCTAGGTCGTCCGCCGCGTCGGACCCGCCGGGCGCCGGCGCCGACCCGCGGGGCGGCGCCGCTACGGACCCGCCGGGCGCGACGGCGGGCGGGAGCGCGACGGGCGTCGCCAAGGAGGTCGCCGACCCGCTGGAAGCCGACAGCTACCCCGCCCCGGCGTCCGTCAAGCACGCGAGCGCCGCGACGCCCGCGAAGGCGGGCGAAGCGATCGTCGCCGCGGGCGCGCCCTCCAACGCCGAAATCCGCAGCGAGCTCAAGCAGATGCAGGCGGTCGAACGCAGCGCCAGGCAGTCGCAGCACCTGGCGCTGACGCCCGTCCCCGGCGGCGAGTCGATCGGCGGCAACGGCACGATCCCGATCCCCGCGAACGTCCCGGAAGTCGTGCAGAAGGTGATCGCCGGCGCCAACGAGATCGCCGACTTCCCCTATGTGTACGGCGGCGGGCACGCCTCGTTCGTGGACAACGCGTACGACTGCTCGGGGTCGGTCAGCTACGCGCTCGCCGCCGGCGGGCTGCTGAGCGCGCCGGAGACCTCGGGCCAGCTGGAGAGCTGGGGCGCGCCCGGTCCCGGCAGGTACATCACCGTCTACGCGAATGCCGGCCACACCTACATGTACGTCGACGGAATCCTCTACGACACGGCGGGGCGCAGCGGCGTATACGCGTCGCGCTGGCAGGTGCAGCCCACCGACAACGAAGGCTACGTCGTCCGCCACTGGCCGGGGCTGTAGCGATGCCGGTGGCACTCGCGCACCTGGCGGCCGTCGCGTACTCCCTGCCGCTCGCCCTGGACGGAGAAGCGGAAACGTCGGGCAACGTCGGCTTGGGCGTGATCTCGGTGGTGTCGATCGCCCTTGGCTACGTGGGGCTGTTCGCGCTGTGGTTCTTCGTCTTTCGCGACAAGTCGCGCTCGAAGCGCAAGAAGGACTCCTCCGACTGAGGTTCGGGCGCCCGTGCGCGGGCGAGCGGCCCGGCCGCCGTCAGGCGCCGAGCGTGGCGCTGCTGAGGACGGTCGTCGTGACCGGGTTGGTCGTGGCGGCGTTGCGCACGACCAGGCGCAGCATCAGTGAGACCCTGTGGGCGCGAGCCAGCCGCGCGGCCGTGCTCCTGGAGAACTGGATATGCACCGCGCTGTGGCCGCCCTTTGTCGTGACCAGGATGGCTTTCGCGATCACGAGCTCGGGGGGCGTACCTGCCGGCAGCCCGGTGGCCGGTGCGCCGCCGATCCCCAGGCGGCGCGCGACCGCGCGGCTGAGCAGGACCTCGAAGTGCCCGGCGACCTGCTCGTTGACCGAGTAGCTGACGACCAGGCCCCTGCGCAGCGCTGTGCGCAGGCTCTGGTGCACGATCGACGCGGCGGCGATCGGAGGGGGCACGATGCCGCGGCCTGCAGAGGAGCCGGTACCGGGCGCGCCCTGCCCGCCGGAGCTCTGCCCGCTGCCCGGCGCCGGGGGCCCGATCACGGTGACTTCGTGGGTCACGCTGGTCTTGTTGCCCGCGACGTCGGTGATCGTCAGCGTGATCTCGTACTGACCGCCGTATTGGTAGGAATGGAAGGCGCTGGCGGCACAGGGACTGAGCCAGGGGGCTTCGCATGTCGGGGCGCCGGGAGCGTAGCCCGTGACTTCGGGAGTGCCGTCGCCGAAGTTCCAGCTGAAGGTCGCGTACGTCGTCGTCGGCGGGCCGCTCGCCCCGAAGGCCTTCCCCTTGATCAGGCTGACCGTCGACTCCATGCCGTCGACGCCGACGATTTCGCCCGCGTTGAGGGGGTTGGGCGCCGTGAAGCGCGCGATCAGGCCGACCCCGCCGGCGCAGCCTCCTGTGGCAAGGTTGAAGACGTTGTTTATGTAGTAGCGGCCAGGGCCGATCGTCACGTTCGAGAGCGTCCCGGCTTCCGTGAACAGGTTGGCCGTCGCCGAGCCTCCGATGCCTCCGCCCGAAGCGCCGGCCGTCCCGGCGAAGACGTTGCGGCAGAGATCCGTGGCCTCCTCGCCCGAGGCGTTCTGCCAGGAGCCGAGGAGCGGGTCGGTGACCGTGTTGACCTCCTCCTCGGCGATCTGGTTGACGAGCAGGTCGGACAGGCCGGGGGAGTAGTCGCCCAGTTCACCTTGTCCTTCCTGGTTGGGCTCCTCCTGATGAGGGCCTTCCAGACGGCGCACCTTTTCGGCTTCTTCGCGCTGCTTGGCCGTGTCTTTCCCGAGCGCGGCTTCTTCTTCTTTGGTCAGTTCCCGTTCGGTCTCTCGCTTCTCTTCATGTCTTTCGGGATTCCAGCCGCCGTCCTGACAGTCGAACGCCGTTTCATAGACGCGTGCTTCCGGGGAATAGCCCGCGAGGCCAAGCGTGCCAGCTGTCCACGGGATCGCCGCATACAGGATCGTGTTGGCGTCCCCCTCGGTCGCGTTGTCGGGGTTGATGTCGCCGTGGTAGCTGCAGAAGCTGTCTTTGTAGCTGACGCTTTCGCGCTTTTCTTCTGCTTCTTCTTTCGCAGAGAGCTTGTAGTCAGAGCAATGTGTGGCCGTGGCGTCGACGCACACCGTGACGCCCGGCGGCGTCAGCAGGAAGTAGACGGTGCTCATGCCCTTGGGGAGGCCGTGGGTCGCGATGAAGGACTGCAGCTGTTCGCGCAGCTGTGCATCGGTCAGACACGTGACCGCTCCCTGGAACAGGGGGTTGGGGTCCGTGCAGCCGGCCGTGGGAAATTTCGTGGTGTCCGAATAGGCGCCCTTGAAGATGGCATGGAAGGGGGTCACCAAATTGCTGCGGTCGCGATATTGGCCGAGCTCGCCGAACACCGTGCCAAGTGGCGCTTCGCCGAGTTCGCCGAGTGCCTGGAAGAAGCCATCGAGGTTGACGAGCCATTCGTGATGGAACTGTTTGTTCGGATCCCAGTAGATCGCGTAGTCGTTGCTGCCGTGCAGGACGACGTTCCCGCTTTCGTTCGCAAAGGTCGCCCGTTCGGCTTCGCTGGTCCCCAGGCTGGTGCCGTCCCGCGGCTGCAGCCCCACCATGGTGCCCGTGACTTCGGTGACGACCGCGCGCGCCGGCGCGGGGATGACCAGCAGCATCGTCGCCAGGCTCGCTGCGAGAGCCGCCGCCAGAGTCCGCCCCCGGGCGGTCGCCGCGCACACCTGGGCGAACGAGGAAAGCGAGCGCGCAAAGCTGGTCACAAGGCCCTCATCGGCACGCGCGAGCGGTTGCCTTAGCCCGCTGGACGGCCTTCCGAGGCGGTGGATGCGACGACGTCCGGCAACCGCGCGGCGACGGCCTGCGCAGCCGGCCAATCCGTCCACGCGAGGGCCGAGTCCGACAGCACCCGGCGGACATGCCCGATCCCTGGCCCAGGGCGCACTCGTGCGCGCTCACGAAAGACACCAAGGCGAAATCGCGTGACAGACGACCCCATCCCCGAGCTGCGACCCACCCCCAGGTCGGGGGCCGCGCCGCGGCCCTCCCGCATGGCGGGTGCGCAGCGGCGTGTGCAGGCGCTCGCGCACGGGCACAGGGGCTTCTGGGCCGCGGCCACGGTGCTCGCAGTGGTCGGGGGGATCCTGGCGTCGGTGTTCGGCGCGCGCGCGATGGCGCACTCCGACGCCGACAAGACACGGCTCGCGTTCCACCTGGCCTCGGCGGAGATCGCGTCGACGCTCACGCTCGCGATCCAGCACGAGGAAGACCTGATCGTCAGCGCCAGCGCGTTCATCTCCGGCAACCCCGGCGCGTCCGCGGCCGACTTCGACCGCTGGGCCGAAGCGGTGCGTGCGATGCAGCGCTACCCCGAGCTCCAGAACATCGGCTTGGTGAAGCTCGTGCCGGCGTCGCAGCTGGCGGCGTTCGAGGCACGGCTCGCCGCCAACCCCATGCGCCCGCTGGGACCGGAGTCCGCGGGGGACGACGGCCCGCTGGAAATCGTGCCTGCGGGCGACAGGCCGTACTACTGCCTGGCCGTGGCGGGACTCACCAGGAGCGCCGCCAGCTACCTGCCAGCCGGCCTTGACTACTGCGCGATCGCGCCGACGCTGTACGGCGCCCGCGACAAGGGTCTCGCGGACTATGCGCCCACCGCGGGGCGCCACGGGACCGAACTGGGGATCGAGACGCCCGTCTACCGCGGCGGGGTGACGCCGAGCACCGTCGCCGCCCGCCGGCGCCTGTTCGTGGGCTGGCTCGGCGAGCTGATCGAGCCCGGCGTGGTGCTGGCGAGAGCGCTCGAGGGCCACCCGAACGTCGCCGTGCGCTTCCGCTACGAATCGGGGCCCTCGCATGTCGTGTTCACGAGCGGCACCGCGCCGGCCGGCGCGCAGAGCACCCAGATCGCGCTCGGCAACGGCTGGACGGTGCAGACCTTCGGCGCGGCCGCCTCCGCCGGCGTGGCCGGCAGCGGGCACCCGCTGACGCTGCTGATCGGCGGCATCCTGCTGAGCGGGATGCTCGGCCTGCTGGTGCTGGTGCTCGCGACCGGGCGCACGCGCGCGCTGTCGCTCGTGCGCGAGAAGACGCGCGAGCTCTCCCACCTCGCCCTGCACGACCCGCTCACTGGCCTGCCCAACCGCGCGCTCGTGCTCGACCGCGCCGAGCAGATGCTCGCGCGCACGTCCCGGCAGCCGGGGGCGGTCGCGGGCGCGCTGTACATCGACATCGACGGCTTCAAGCACGTCAACGACAACCTCGGGCACGCGGCCGGCGACCGGCTGCTGCGGATCACGGGCGAAAGGCTGCAGAGCACGGTGCGCGACCAGGACACCGTCGGGCGCATCGGCGGAGACGAGTTCGTCGTGCTGGTCGAGACCACGCCCGACGAGACGACCGCGGACGTGCTCGCCGAGCGCCTGACCCGGGCGCTGCGCGAGCCGGTGGCGCTCGGCGATGGCGGCAAGTCGTTCTCCATCACCGCCAGCATCGGCGTGACGATCGGCCACTACGCCACACCGGATGAGCTGCTGCGCGACGCCGACCTGGCCCTGTACGCGGCCAAGGCCGCCGGCAAGGACCGCTACGCGCTGTACGACGCGGGCCTGTACGCGGACACCGAGGGCCGGCTGAGCCTCGAATCCGATCTGAGCGCGGCCGTCGACGAGAACCAGCTGTTCCTGGACTACCAACCGATCTTCGATCTGACCAGCCAGCACGCGGTCGGCGTCGAGGCGCTCGTGCGCTGGCGCCACCCGCGGCGGGGCGTGGTGGCGCCCGGAAGCTTCATCCCGCTGGCCGAGGAGAGCAGCCTGATCGTCCCGATCGGCCGCTGGGTGCTCAAGGAGGCCTGCCGCCAGGCCGCGGCGTGGAGCGCGGAAGGGATCGAGCTGGGCATCTCCGTGAACGTGTCCGCGTACCAGCTCAACCGCAGGGACTTCGCCGAGGATGTCCACCGCGCGCTGCAGGACTCCGGGATCGCGCCCTCGTCGCTGACTCTCGAGATCACCGAGACCGCGCTCGTGCGCGACGTGCCGGCGGCGTGCGAGCGCCTGGAGGAGGTCAAGTCGCTGGGCGTGCGGGTGGCGATCGACGACTTCGGCACGGGCTACGCGTCGCTCTCGCACCTGCAGCGCATGCCGGTCGACATCCTCAAGATCGACAGGAGCTTCGTGGCCGCACTGAACGACGGCGGTCAGAGCCGCGAGCTGCTCGCCGCGATCCTCGGCGTGGGCCAGTCGCTGTCGCTGAGCGTCGTCGCCGAGGGCATCGAGGAGGACGAGCAGCGGATGACGCTCGAAGAGATGGGCTGCGAGATGGCGCAGGGCTTCCTGCTCGGCCACCCCGGCGCGCCGCGCGAGATCAGGGCGCTGCTCGGGCACCACGCGCACCGGCGCGCCGTCGGCTCCTCCATCGGCTGAGCGCCGCTTGCGCGCCGGCGTGCCGGTGCCATGATGTCGCAGAGCGCATGGGCAGCATCACCGAGCACGAGGCTGAGCAGATCGCGACGGCGAACGCGACGGGGCGCACGCCGGTGGTGTTCATACACGGCCTGTGGCTGCTCCCCAGCAGCTGGGATCGCTGGGCGGCGATGTTCGAACAGGAGGGCTACGCGGCGCTGACGCCCGGCTGGCCGGACGACCCCCAGACGGTTGCGCAGGGGCGCGCCAACCCCGCGGCGTTCGCGGGCAAGACGGTCGGGCGGGTGGTGGACCACCTCGACGCGGTGCTCGGGGGGCTGGAGCGCAAGCCGGTGCTCGTCGGGCACTCCTTCGGCGGCCTGCTCGCGCAGATTCTCGCCGGGCACGGGCTCGCGGAGGTGACCGTGGCAATCGACCCGGCGCCGTTTCGCGGTGTGCTCGCACTGCCGATCTCCGCGCTGCGCGCCGCGCGCCCGGTGCTCGCCAACCCCCTCAACCGCAGGCGCGCGGTGTCGCTCACCTACGCTCAGTTCCACTTCGCGTTCGCCAACGCCGTCAGCGAGCTGGAGGCGCGGGACCTGTACGAGACGTTCGCGGTGCCCGCGTCGGGGGCGCCGATCTTCCAGGCGGCGCTCGCCAACGTGAACCCGTGGACGGAGGTGAAGGTCGACAGCGCCAACCCCGCCCGCGGCCCGCTGCTGATCGTCTCCGGCGAGCGCGACCGCACGGTGCCGCCGGCGATCGCGAGAGGCTCCTACAGGCGGCAGGCGCGCAACCGGGGCGTCACCGAGATCGCCGAGATCCCGAACCGCGGGCACGCACTGACCATCGACAGCGGCTGGCGCGAGGTGGCCGCCACGGTGCTCGCGTTCGTCAAGCGCTTCACGTAGCCGGGCACGACGGCCCGCACCGGCCTCGGCAGCGGCGCACTCGCGCCCGGCGGGCCCGGCGCGCGCTCAGGCACTGGTCGGCTGATCCTCGCCCGCGCGGGCGTCGAGCTGGCGCAGATGCGCCTGCACCTGCTCGTCGCGCTCGAGCCGCGCGTCGGAGAGCGGGCCGAGGATGCCCCGCAGCAGCGACATCGCCACCCAGCGGCGCGGCTGGATGATGCGCGCCTGCCGGCGCTCGATGCCACGCGCGATCGCCTCGCCGGCGGCGCTCGGGGGCAGGCGCTTGTGCAGCGGCTTGGGCAGCGAGCTCATCATGTCCTTCACCAGCGGGTCGCGGTCGAGGCCCTGGTGGACCATCTCGGTGTCGATGAAGCCGAAGTAAGCGACGCTTGCGCTGGCGCCGTGCTGGACGAGCTCGACGCGCAGGGCGCGTCCAAACTGCTCGACGGCGGCCTTGCTCATCGCGTAGGGAGCCTCGCCGATGCCGTTCATGAAGGCGTAGATCGAGGAGATGACGACAACGTGGCCACGCCGGCGGACGATCTCGGGCAGCGCGGCGTCGACGGTGCGGTAGACGCCCATCAGGTTGACGTCGAGCACGCGCTCGAACGTCTCCGTGTGGTACGCGCGAAAGGTGGCCACGCGCGCGGCGATGCCGGCGTTGGCGACGACCACGTCCAGGCCGCCGAAGCGCTCGACCGCGACGGCGACCGCCCGCTGCATGGCGCTGCGGTCGGTGACGTCTCCGCCGAGGCCGACGGCCCTGGTGTCGTGCAGCTGCGAGGCGGCGGTGAGTGCGGCGTCGGCGTGCACGTCGACGATCACCACGGACGCGCCGCGCGCGATCAGCGCCCGCGCGGTCGCGAAGCCGATCCCGCGGGCGCCGCCGGTGACGAGGGCAACCTTGCCGCCGAGCTCGTAGCGCGCCATGCGCGGGACTCTACGCATAAGTGCGCGAGCCGCGCAGCACGCGCTCGGCGGCGGAGGCGGCCGCAACGACGGCGGCGGCGTAGCGCCGATGTACCACGTGTTCCTGCGCGACGGCGACGGCGTGGTGCTGCGCAGCCGCTTCTGGCTGGGCGCGGCGGTGCGCCCGTATGGCCCGGCTGGCGCGATCGGCGAGCGCGTGCTCAACAACGCGCTCGTGCGGCGGGCCACGCTGCCGGCGCGCCTGCCGCACGCGCTGGCCGGTCACTGCGCGGAGGAGTACGCGAACCTCGCGGAGCTGCTGCCCGAGCTGTACGCGCGCTTCGGGCCGGACGGTTCGTAGCGGGCCCGCCCGACGCTCGCCAGACCGTAGAGTGCCTGGCGCTCATGGCCGCCGCCGACACACAGGTCGCCGTCATCGGGGGAGGCGTCGAGCCCGACGTGAGCTCAGGACTGCTGCTGGGCATCGACGAGGGCACGACCGCCGTCAAGGCGGCGCTGTTCGACGTCGAGCTGCGCGCCGTCGCGGAGGCGCGGCGGCCGGTGCCGGTCACGCACCCGCAGCCCGGCTGGGTCGAGCAGGACCCGGAGCTGATCGTGCAGGCGATCGTGGAGGCGGTTGCGGAGGTGCTCGAGCACACCGACGGGCGCGAGATCCTGGCCGCAGGGCTCGACCACCAGGGCGAGTCGGTGCTCGCGTGGGATGCGCAGGATGGACGCGCGCTGACGCCCGTGGTGGTGTGGCAGGACAAGCGCCAGGAAGCGCTGCTGGCCGAGCTCGAGGGGGCCGCAGCGGGCGGCGGTCGCATCGTGGAGCGCTCGGGCCTGCCGCTGGACCCGTACTTCTCGGCCGGCAAGCTCGCGTGGCTGCTCGCCAACGACGACGCCGTGCGGGGCGCGCGCGAGGCGGGCACACTGCGGCTGGGCACGGTCGACGCGTTCCTCGTCGATCGCCTCGGCGGACGCTTCGCCACGGACCTCTCGACGGCGTCGCGCACGCAGCTGCTCGCCGCCGGCGGGCGCGACTGGGACGAGGAGCTGCTGAGCGCGTTCGGGGTGCGCCGCCAGTGGCTGCCTGCGCTGGCTCCGACGTTCGGCGCGCTGGGCGAGCTGCGCCACGAGCGCTGGCCGGTGGCGCTGCCGCTGGCCGCGCAGCTGGTCGACCAGCAGGCCGCGCTCGCCGGCTCGGGCGCCGTGCGCCCGGGCGAGCTGAAGGCGACGTACGGAACCGGAGTGTTCGTGCTCGGCCGCACGGCGGAGCCGGTGCTCGCGAGCGGACTGCTGCCGACCGTAGCCTGGGCCGGGCCGGCTGCGGCAGGGTATGTGCCGGGCGACCCGGCGGCGGGCGCCGGCGTCGGTGACCACGTGGGCGAGATCTCCTACGCCCTCGACGGCGGCGTGTTTGCGGCGGGGTCGCTGCTCGACTGGCTGGCGGAGGGTCTCGGCTTGGCGCCCGACGCGCCCGCCCTTGCGGCCGCCGCCGCGAGTGTCCCCGACAGCGCGGGCGTGATGGTGCTGCCGGCGATCGCGGGGCTGGGCGCGCCGTGGTGGCGCCCCGACGCCCACGGGGTGATCGCCGGCCTTCACCCTGGTGTGCGCGCGGCGCACGTGGGCCGAGCGGCGCTCGAGGCGATCGCGTGGCGCGTGGCGGACATCGTGGAGGCGATGGCGGAGCGCACGCCGATTCACAGCCTGCGGGTGGACGGCGGCCTCACGAACGACGAGACGCTGCTGCAGATCCAGGCCGACGCGCTCGGTCTGCCGCTGACCGTCGGACGCGCCGATACGACCGTGCTCGGCGCGGCGATGCTCGCGGGTGTCGGCGCCGGTCTGTTCGCAAGTGTGGAGGACGCAGCACAGCGGCTATCTCAAGGACGTGTGGTGGGTCCGCGCACGGACGCACCTGAGCGCTCCGCCAAGCGCTTGCGCTGGCGAGCGTTTGTGCAGGCCGGCGCGGAGCTGTGAGCGACGCCCGCGTCGAGCGTGAGGTAGACCGGATCCGTTAACGCCGGACTGCCCGGAGCCCTACTCCGTCCCCACCTCGTACCCCGCCCCGCGCAGCTCCGCCAGCACCTCCTCCGTGTGCCCCGGCCCGCGCGTCTCCAGCGTCAGCTCCACGCCCGTCTCGCGGACGTGCAGGGGGACCGCTTCGCGGACATGCTCGACCGTCACCAGGTTCGCGCGGGCGCGCGCGATCAGGTCCAGCAGCTCCGCCAGGCCGCCCGGGCGGTCGGGGACGCGCGTGAAGATGCGCACACGCCGGCCCTCCTGCGTTTCGTGACGCAGCAGCATGCCCGCCAGCAGGCCGCTGTCGACGTTGCCGCCCGACACGATCGCAACCGTCGTGCCCGCCATCGGCTGCAGGCGCCCGCCCAGGATCGCCGCCACCGCCACCGCGCCCGCGCCCTCCGCCACCAGCTTCGCGTTTTCCGCCACGAACACCATCGCGCCCGCGATCTCCTCCTCCGTCACCGTCTGCAGGCCGTGCAGCAGCTCGCGCAGCAGCGGCAGCGTCAGCACGCCCGGGCGCTTGATCGCGATGCCGTCCGCGATCGTCGCTCCCGCCGCCACGTCGACCGCCTCCGCGGAGCCGCCGGCCTGAAGCGCCTGTGCGTATGGCGCGCACGCGCGCGCCTGCACGCCCACCAGCTGCACGTCGGCGCCCGCCTTGCGCAGCGCGATGCCGATCCCGCTCGCCAGGCCGCCGCCGCCCACCGGCACCACCACGCGCGCCAGGTCCGGCACGTCCTCCAGCAGCTCCAGCGCCAGCGTGCCCTGGCCCGCGATCACGTCCAGGTCGTCGAACGGGTGCACCAGCGCGGCGCCCGTGCTCGCCGCGCGCTCGCGAGCCAGACCGAGCGCCTCGTCCACCGACCCGCCATCCAACTCAACATTCGCACCCAGGCGTTCCACCGCCGCCACCTTCGACACCGACGCGTCGCGCGGCATGAACACCTCGCAGCCCACGCCCCGCAGGCGCGCCGCCTGCGCGACCGCGCGCGCATGGTTGCCCGCGCTCGCCGTCACCAGCCCCGACGACGCGCGCTCGCCCAGCGCCGCCACCTTGTTCAGCGCGCCGCGCAGCTTGAACGACCCCGTCCCCTGCAGGCACTCCGCCTTCAGCGCGATCGGCATCCCCGCCGCCTCCGCCAGGCTCGAGCACGCGAGCGTCGGCGTGCGCACCGCCCCGCCCGCGAGCGCGCGGCGGGCGCCGCCCACGTCGGCCAGCGCGATCAGATCCGCGGCCGAACGCGGGGGGATTGGGTCCCCGCCCGCCCTGTCGGCCGCTTCGCTGGTGCTCATGGTGTTGAAGGTATAGGTTGCATGCCTTATGGCGCAACGGTACGTTGCAAGCGTGAGCAGGTTGGAGGAGATCCTGCAGCGCCTGGAGCCCTCGCTGGGCCCGGTGGCGGGCGAGCCCGCGCCGCTGTCCGGCGGCATCACCAACCATAACTTCCGCGTCACCCTCGGCGACGCCGACTGCGTCGTGCGCGTGCACGGCAAGGACACCCAGATGCTCGGCATCGACCGCCGCGCCGAGCGCCTCGCCAGCGAAACCGCCGCCGGACTCGGCATCGCGCCCGCGCTGCTCGCCGCGCACGACGACTGCCTCGTCACGCGCTTCGTGCCCAGCGACCCGCTCGACGCGCGCGAGATCGCCGCGCGCGCCGGCGAGATCGCGCGCGCCCTGCGCGCCTTCCACGACTCGCCCGCCGTCCTGCCCACGCGCTTCTGGGTGCCCGACCTGCTCGAGGACTACGCCGCGCGGGTCCGCGCGCGCGGCGTGCGCCCGCCCGACGCCTACCGCCAGGCCGCCGCCGTCGCCGCGCGCATCGCCGCCGCGCTCGCGCCCTGGCGCGCGCGCCCGTGCCACAACGACCTGCTCGCCAGCAACCTCATCCGCGCGCACGACGGAGACCGGCTGCTGATCGTCGACTGGGAGTACGCCGGCATGGGCCACCCGTGCTTCGACCTCGGCAACCTGTCCATCAACAACGAATTCGACCACGCCGACGACGAGCGCCTGCTGCGCGCCTACCACGGCGCGCCGCCCTCCGACGCGCGTCGCGCGGAGCTCGCGCTGATGCGCATCCTCTCCGACGCGCGCGAGGCGGCCTGGGGCGTCGTGCAGGCGGAGGTCTCAGAGCTCGACTTCGACTTCGACCGCTACGCGCGCACGCACTTCGAGCGCCTGCGCGCCGCCGTCGAGCAGCCGCAGCTGGAGGAATGGCTCGCCGCCGCCGGCGACGCGAGCAGCCAGGACGCAATCACACGAGGGGAGAACGATGGTCCGACCGCGTGAGCTACCCGACCGCGCGCGCGTGGTCATCGTCGGCGGCGGCGTCGGCGGCGCCTCCATCGCCCACCACCTCGCCAAGCTCGGCGAGCGCGACATCGTGCTGCTCGACCGCAACGAGCTCACCAGCGGCTCCACCTTCCACTCCGCCGGGCTCGTCGGGCAACTCAGATCCAGCGTCTCGCTGACGCGCATGATGATGGACTCCGTCGAGCTCTACCGCACGCTCGACTGCGGCTGGGTGCAGTGCGGCGGCATCCGCCTCGCCTGCACCCCCGAGCGCGAGCAGGAGGTCCTGCGCCAGGTCGCCTGGGCCAAGACCTTCGGGCTGCCGCTCGAGCTGATCTCCGCCGATGAGGCGCGCGAGCTGTTCCCGCTGATGAGCACCGACGGCGTGCGCTGCGCCTCATACCTGCCCAGCGACGGCTACCTCGACCCCTCGCTGCTCACCACCGCGCTCGCCGACGGCGCGCGGGCGGGCGGCTGCCGCATCTTCACGCACACCCGCGTCACCGGCATCGACGTCGACGAGAGCGTTCCCGGCCATCCGCGCGTGCGCGGCGTGCAGACCGAGTGGGGCCCCATCGAGGCGGAGGTCGTCGTCAACGCCGGCGGCATGTTCGCCGCCGAGCTCGGGCGCCTGGCCGGCGTGCGCGTGCCGATCGTGCCGTTCGCGCACGAGTACCTCGTCACCCAGCCCTTCCGCGAGCGCGTCGCGGGCCAGCACCTGCCGACGCTGCGCGACCCCGACCTGCTGATCTACTTCCGCGAGGAGGGCGGCGGGCTGATCATGGGCGGCTACGAGCGCCACTCCGCGCCGTGGGCGCTCGACGAGCACCTCGTCGACGCGATCCCGCCCGACTTCAACGGCCGCCTGCTCGAAGAGGACTGGCCGCGCTTCGAGGAGATCGCCGTCAACTCGCGCAGGCGCGTGCCCGTCATGGACGACATCACCGTCACCAAGCTGATCAACGGCCCTGAGGCGTTCACCCCCGACAACGAGTTCTGCCTCGGCGAGAGCGAGGTGCGCGGCTTCTTCGTCGCCGCCGGCTTCTGCGCGCACGGCCTTGCCGGCGCCGGCGGCATCGGCAAGGTGATGGCCGAGTGGATCCTCGCCGGCGAGCCCTCCATCGACGTCTGGGAGATGGACATCCGCCGCTTCGGCCCGCACTTTCGCTCGCCCAGCTACACGCTCAAGCGCACCAAGGAGGTCTACGAGACCTACTACGACATCCGCTACCCGGGCCACGAGCGCCTCGCCGGACGCCCGCTGCGCACCTCCAGCGCCTACCCGTGGCACGCCGAGCACCGCGCCGCCTTCGGCGAGAAGTCCGGCTGGGAGCGCGTCAACTGGTACGAGTCCAACGCGCCCGACGGCGATGAGTCGCTGCGCCCGCGCGGCTGGGCCGGAATGCACTGGTCGCCCGCCATCGGCGCCGAGCACCGCGCCACGCGCGAGCGCGCCGGGCTGTTCGACGAGTCCTCGTTCGCCAAGCTCGAGATCGCCGGGCCCGGCGCCGCCGCCTTTCTCGAGGGCCTCTGCGACAACCACGTCGCGCGCGACGTCGGCGCCATCACCTACACGCAGATGCTCAACCGCCGCGGCGGCATCGAGTGCGACTTCACCGTCACGCGCGTCGAGCAGGAGCTGTTCTCGATCGTCACCGGCACCGCCTTCGGCAACCACGACCTCAGCTGGATCCGCCGCCACGCCCCCCACGACGGCAGCGTCCGCTGCGCCGACGTCACCGCCCGCTGGGCGTGCTTCGCGCTGTGGGGGCCGCGCGCCCGCGACATCCTCGCGCCGCTCACCGCCGACGAGCTCGACTTCCCCTACATGAGCATGCGCGAGCTCGCCGTCGGCGACGTCCCCGTGCGCGCGCTGCGGGTCACGTTCGTCGGCGAGCTCGGCTGGGAGCTGTACTGCCCGACCGAGTACGGCGCCGGGCTGTGGCGCACGCTGTGGCAGGCCGGGCAGGAGCACGGCCTCGTCGCCGGCGGCTACCGCGCGATCGACTCGCTGCGCCTGGAAAAGGGCTACCGCGTGTGGGCCGCCGACATCACGCCCGACGAGACGCCATACGAGGCCGGCCTCGGCTTCTGCGTGCGCAAGGACGGCGGCTTCATCGGCGCCGCCGCGCTGGGCGTCGGCACTGGGTCCGACGAGGCTCGTCCCGCCCCCGAGAAGCGCCTGCGCTGCCTCGTGCTCGAGGACCCGCGCTCGGTCGCGCTCGGCAACGAGCCCGTACGCGTCGACGGGGAGATCGTCGGGCGCGTCACCAGCGGCGGCTACGGCTACACCGTCGAGCGCTCCATCGCCTACGCCTACCTGCCCGCCGACGTGCCGCTCGAGACCGCCGTCGAGGTCGACATCTTCGGCCAGTGGGTCGCCGGCGTCGTCGCGCGCGAGCCGCTGTTCGACCCCAAGGGCGAGCGCGTCAGGGGCTCGTAGGGGGCTCAGGCGCCCGCGCTGCGCGCACGCATCCGCACCTCCTGCGCGCGCTGCTCGGTCACGTCCTCGAACATCGCAAGCGCCCCCCGGCTCCCGCCGCGCTCGTCGCTCACCGGCAGCGCGTGTGTGCTCAGCAACACGTCGCCGTCGCCGCGCTTGACCAGCATGTCCACGCCGCGCACCACTTCGCCGCCGAGCGCGCGCAGCAGCGGCACGTCTTCGAGCACCAGCGGCAGCCCCGACGGGGTGCGGGGCGCCAGGCGGCGGACCCACGTCTCAAGCTCCATGCCCGGCGCGCACTCCTCGCCGATCAGCTCGCGCGTGCGGCGGTTGACGTGTGTCAGGCGCCCGTCCGGCGCACACGCGACCATCGCCACATCCACGCTTTCGAGCATCGCCGCGAGCAGCTCGTCGAGCAGCCGGCGCTCCTCGCGCAGGCGTTGCTCCTCGCGCAGGCGTTGCTCCTCGCGTTTGCGGCTGCCTGGGAGCGTGAACGGCATGGTTCGATCTTCGGCCGCCGCCGCGCCCTGCTCGATCCCCCGCTTAGGTGATTCGCGAGCGCCTACTCCCCCATATGGGGGAGGTGGATCGTCGTGTCGGTGCACAGGGCGATAGCCACCAGCTGCGCGCGGGTGTGGGCGCCGAGCTTGGACATCGCGTTGCGCACGTGCGTGCGCACCGTCTCCGGCGAGACGTGCAGCTCCTGCGCTATCTGGCTGGTCTCGCGGCCCATCGCGATCAACGTCACCACCTCGCGCTCGCGGGGCGTCAGCGGCGAGTCCGGCGCGCTCGCCGCCGCGGGAGACGGCCACGAGCCATCGCTGGCCACGTCGCTGGCCAGCATCACGTAGATCGCCAGCCGGCGCCCGTCGACCTCCGCGAGCCGCGCCGCGAAGTCGATCGCCACCTTCGAGCCGTCCGATCGGAGCAGCTCGCGCGAGCCCTTGTACTCGCCCGAGCGCTGGAACGCCTGCCACTGGCGCTCGGACTCCGCGCGCTCGGACGGGTCGATCACGTCGACGATCGAAGTGCCGATCAGCTCCGCCCGGCTGCGCGCCACCAGCGCCAGCGCCGGCTCGTTGACCTCGACGATGCGCCGCTCGCCGTCCACCAGCAGGATCGCGTTGGACGAGCGTTGGAAGACCAGCCAGAACAGGCGCTCCCATCCCATGTCCGGGCCAGGGGCATTCACGCCGCGAGCCTACGCCATTCCCGGTGGCTACAGCACGACACTCGACGGGCCGGGCGCCGCCGCCGTGTGCGCCTGCGACGCCTGCGCCTTGGAGCTGAGCTGCGCGAGCGTCAGCGCTCGCGCCGGCGGGCCGTGCAGGATTCGCCGCGTGCTCACCTGCAGCGTGTCGGCGACGTGCAGCAGCTCGCCCGACTCCAGCAGCTTCCAGCCGGGGGCCGCGTCCATGCGCTCGCTCGCGAGCACCACCAGCGGCCGCTCGATCGCGTCGATCGTGTGCACGCGGGTGCCGAGACCGCTCGAGTGCTCGAGCGGCTCGCCGGGCGGGCGCTCGAGCACGTACAGCGGGTGCGTCTGCGGGTAGCGCAGCGCCCACAGCCCGTCCTGGCTCGCCAGCACGAAGTTGATCGCGAACACCGGCAGGTTCGCGGCGATCCAGCCGCACGCGGCCTCGATCCCCGCGCCCACGTCCCCGTCGCGCGCGGCGGTCTCGCGCGTGATCAGCGCGAAGAAGCGCTCCGAGTCTGTGTCCCCCTTGACCAGCCGCAGGTCATCGCCGAGATGCTCCTCCAGCGTTTTCAGCTCCTCGATCACGCCGTTGTGCGCGAACAGCCGTCCGGCCTGCTCGAACGGATGCGTGTTGTGCAGCTCCAGCGCGCCGGTCGAGGCGAAGCGGACATGGGCGACGAACGTCGTCGAGCTGACCTCGCGCGCCTCTCGCGCGAACCGCCTGTCCTCGTAGGCGGCGTGCGCCTGCTTGCTCACGTGCGCCGCGCCCTGCGCGTCGAACCAGCCGAGGCCAGTCCCGTCAGGCTCGCGATGGCTTTGCACGGACAGGCTGTCCGGCGCGTCCAGCAGCCAGAACGTTGCCCGCGCCGGCTCGCGGCCGGCACTCATGCCGAACAGGCGACACACCGTCGTGACGATCGCAGGTGTCGCGTTCCGGCGCCGCATCGCGGGCCGCCGGCCCTGCGCTCAGCGGCGGGCCGCCGCCTGCTGCCATTCGCTGCGCTTCTCGAGATATCCGGGCGGCAGAACGCCGTCCAGCCGCTCGATCACCTCGAGCCACTGCAGCGCCGAGTCGTAGTGACCGTCGGCGCTGTCGCGCTCGGCGAACGTCAGCGCCAGCTCGCGCGCTTCCTCGTGCAGCCCCCGGATCCGCGCCGGATCCTCGCTCGAGCGCGGAAGGTCCGCGAGCGTCTGCTCGCGCGCGAGCGGGTTGTGCCCAGCCAGGTAGGGCGCCAGGTAGCGTCCGGCGATCTTGCCGGGGGGCCACCACAGCGGGTTCAGCGCCGCCTCGGAGGAGTCGCCGGCGGCATCCGTCGTCTGCGCGCGCAGGTAGGCCGGGGCGATCCCCGTGAGGAGCATGCCCCGCAGCGTCGGGTGCAGCGGCGTCGGCACGATCGCGTCGCCGAGCTGCGCGGCGATCGCTTCGGCCGCCGCGTCGGCCTGCTGCGCGGCGATCCCGCCCTGCTTGATGGGGTAGGTGGTGCCGTCACCGGCCGCGTAGACGTCCAGGAGGGAGCTCACGCGGCTGTGCTCGTCGACGGGGATGAAGCCGCCGGGGTCGCACGGCAGCCCCTCCACGGCGGGACCCTCGAGCTCGGCGATTGCGAGCACGCGATCCGTCTGGAGCGTGGCACCGGAGTCGAAGCGAAGCTGGCCGTGCTCGATCGCCTGCGCCCGCACGCCGGTCATCAGCGCGATCCCCCGGTCGGCGAGCAGGCCGCGCAGCATCCGGCCGGCGGCCGGCCCGAACACGGCGAGCGGGTCGGCCTCGGGCGTCGCCAAGGTCAGCTCGGCGCCGATCACGCCGGCATCGGCAAGATGCGCGGCTGTGAGCAGCGCCAGCTCGTACACCGGCAGCGACCACGTGGCTCCCGCCGGGTTGACGAAGCACAGTCGCTGATCGGACCCGGACACGAACCGCTCGAGCAGCTCGCGGAACGCGTCCACGTCGGCCGCGCCGCCGAAGTGCACCGCCCCCTCCAGCCATTCCCGCCGCCGGGCACCGACCGCGATCACCAGGGCGTCGTAGTCGAGGTCCTCGCCGATCGCCAGACGCACGCGCCGGCCGTGCGTGTCGACGCTCTCGAGCGAGTCCGCGTGCAGCCTCGCGCCGTGCTCCTCGGCGATCTCGGCGAGGTCGAACAGGTGCGTCTCGGCGAGGTCGAACGGCGCCGCGACCGCCAGCGGCTGATAGACGAGCTGGCGGTTGGGGGCGACCAAGTGCAGCTCCACGCCGACCTTCAGCAGCGCGCGCAACGCGAGCAGCGCCTCGATGGCGGCGACGCCGCCGCCGCAGATGACCACGTGGCGGGGACCCTGCGATCCGTACATGAACTGCAGGCTACGGCCGCGCGCGGCGCTCGCCAGCCGCGGAAAGCCGCCGTCCTGTCGCGGGATAACTACTTAACCTGAGATCGCTCGCAGCTGCCACGATTGAGCCGTGGACACGATCGCGCCCCAGACCGTGGCGCTCCACGGCCGCCCTGTGAGCTACTTCGAAGCGGGCAGCGGCCCGGTGCTGCTGCTGATCCACGGCATGGCCGGCACCTGCGAGAACTGGCGGGCGGTGATCGAGCCGCTGGCCGCGCGCCACACGGTGCTCGCGCCCGACCTCCCCGGACACGGCAGCTCGGCGCCCGGCGGCGGGGACTACTCCCTCGGCGCGCTCGCCGCGGCCCTGCGCGACCTGCTGGTCGCGCTCGGCCACGATCGCGCGACGCTCGTCGGGCACTCGCTCGGCGGCGGCATCGCGATGCAGTTCGCCTACCAGTTCCCCGAGGCCACCGAGCGCCTCGTGCTCGTCTCCAGCGGCGGGCTCGGCCCGGAGGTGAGCCCCATCCTGCGCGCCGCCGCGCTCCCGGGCGCCGATCTGTTCATCGCCGCCACGGCCGGGCCGGGACGCACCGCCGGATCGGCTCTCGCGCGCGCGCTCGCCGCCGTCGGGCTGCGGCCGAGCGCCGACGTCGCAGAGGTCGCGCGCGGATACGCCTCGCTCGCCGACCGCGACCGGCGCGCCGCGTTCCTGGCCACGCTGCGCGCGGTGGTCGGCACCGAGGGCCAGCGCGTCCACGCCGGCGACCGCCTGTACCTGGCGGAGGGAATGCCGGTCCTGATCATGTGGGGCCGCGGCGACCGCATCATCCCCGTCGCCCACGGCGAGCGCGCGCACGAGGCGATCCCGGGCAGTCGCCTGGAGATCTTCGACGAGGCCGGCCACATGCCGCAGCTCGAGGCGCCGGGACGCTTCGTCGCGGTGCTCGAGCGCTTCCTCGAAGAGACCGAGCCCGCGCAGTGGAGCACCGAGCAGTGGCGGCGGCGGCTGGCGGCCGCCAGCGCGCAACTCGCATCGTGAAGCTCGCGCGGGATGCGCTCTGCCGTTACTATGAGCGCCGGAGAGATCGAGTCGGCTGCCGAGGTGCCTTGGGGTCGCGGCGGTGCTCGGGAGAAACGGGGGAACGGGATGAGGGCTCACCTGCGGACTGTCTTGGCGATCGCGCTGCTCGCGCTCGCCGTCATACCTGGCGCGACTGCGAATGCTCGGCCGGCGCGTTCAGGATCGCGTCACGCTTCGGGCCCAGCCTCTGAGGAGGCTCTGCCGCCGATCGAAACCAGCGAAGGCTGCGAGTTCATCGCCGACCCGGGAAACGCGACCTGCATGCTGCCCTTCCCGGACGACTACTACACGGTCGCCGACCCGAGCAGTCCCACGGGGCGCAGGGTGGACTTCAAGACCGCAGCGATGCCGGCGAACCGCGAAGGCGCGCACATCGAAGCGGGCCCCTACAACGCCTCCGACGGGTTCAGCCCCGGATCGGTGATCCTGCTGAAGGTCCCCGGCGTCAACACGACCAAAGACGTACGGGCGATGAAAGCTGTTCCCATCAACCGCATCGCCCAGTACACCCGAAGCGAAGCGCCCGTCGTCGTGATCGACGCGCAGACCGGTAAGCGCTGGCCGATCTGGGTCGAGATCGACTCGCACGCGGAACCATCCGAGGCGCTGCTGGAGATCCATCCGGCCGTCAACTTCACCGCGGGGCATCGGTACATCGTCGCACTGCGCAACCTCACCAATGCCCACCACCAGCACCTGGAAGCGCCGGCGGCGTTCCGCTACTACCGCGACGACGTTCCCTCCGAACAGGAAGCGATCAATGCTCGCCGTCCGCACTTTGAAGAAATCTTCTCGCTGCTGGAAAGCTCAGGCATCCAGCGCAGCGAACTCTATTTGGCGTGGGACTTCACCGTCGCGAGCGACGCCAACAACACCAGCCGCATGCTGGCGATGCGCAACGACGCCTTCGCGCAGCTCGGGGACTTCAACCTGGGCAACGGGATCCCCGAAGGCGTCTCGCCGAGCTTCCAGGTCACGAGCGTCGAAAACGAACCCAACCCCGGGCAGATAGCGCGCCGGGTCAAGGGCACCTTCGAAGTCCCCTGCTTCCTGTTCCCCAACTGCGGGCCGGGCGGAACCATGCACCTGGACAGCGAAGGCGCGCCGATCCAGAGCGGGACCTGGACGGCGAACTTCGACTGCATCATCCCGCTCTCGGCGACCACCGGGCCGGCTGAAGCGGCACGACCTGCGCTGTACGGGCACGGGCTGCTGGGCAGCGCCTCGGAGGTGGCCTCGAGCCCTCAGCGCAGCCTCTCGCAGGACTACAAGATCGTCCAGTGCGCCACGGACGAGATCGGCATGGCCGAATCGGACGAACCGGTCGTGCTCGCCGCGTTGCAGAACGTCTCGGCGTTCCCGGCGATCCCCGACCGGCTCCAGCAAGGCATGCTCGACGAGCTGTACCTCGGCCGGGCGATGATCAGCCCGTCCGGCTTCAGCACGGACCCGGCCTTCCATCAGGACGGCACGCTCGCCACCGGCTCGGTGCTGGATACCAGCCACCTGTTCTACAACGGCAACAGCCAGGGCGGGATCATGGGCGGCGCGCTGACGGCGGTCTCGCCCGACTTCACGCGCGCGTCACTGGGAGTGGGAGCGATGAACTACTCCGTCCTGGTCCCACGCTCGGTCGACTTCACTCCGTTCGAAGAGCTGTTCAGCTTGTCCTACCCCACCGAACCTCATCCCCTCATGTTCGACATGATGCAGATGCTCTGGGATCGCGGCGAGCCGGACGGATACGCCGACCGGATGACCTCCGACCCGCTGCCCGACACGCCGGCGCACCAGGTGCTGATGAACGTCGCGTTCGGCGATCACCAGGTCACCAACTACCAGGCGGAAGTCGAGGCGCGAACGATCGGCGCCTCGGCCCACCTGCCGGCCCTCTACAAACACCGGTGGCCAAACACCAACATGCTCTGGGACGTCCCCGGGATCAGCGGCTATCCCTTCACGGGCTCCGCGATCTACTACTGGGACATCGGCCCCATCCGCGAAAGCTCGCCGGGATCCGGTCACTTCATCGGAGTCGAACCGCCTCCCCGCCAGAACATCCCCGACGAAAGCGGCGAAGACCCCCACTCGGCACCCCGAGGAGAGCCCGGCAGCGAGCAGAAACTGGTGTCGGACTTCTACGAAGGGACGATCCCGCAGAGCGACGACTGCGAAGGCGGGCCGTGCTACGCGGGCGGGTTCACAGGGCCGTAGTCGTGGGTCCCGAGCACGCTGGTTCTTCGTTTGCTGAGGCGAGCGAGGGGCGGCTGGTGACCAGGGCCGAGTGTCGGCCGTCACCGCGCGCGAAGAACGCCTCGATCGCTACGGGGCGAGGGGCCTTGCGAGCAGGAAGCCCTGGCCGTTGTCGCAGTCCTCGTCCCTGAGCAGCGACAGCTCGTGGTGCTGCGTGGAATGCGGATCAGACCTGTCTGCCCGCACGTGAGCGGCTCGGCTCAGAGGGTCCGGCCACAGCATCCCGGGCGAATCCGTAGACGCGGCGCCGCCCTTTCACCGATTGCGGCTCGTTACACGCCGGCGCGCGCCCCAAGGGGGTTCGATGTGTGGCCCAGTGCCCGGATGGATGACGAGCCGGGCATTAGGGTGCGTAGAGGTGAGCTCGAACAGTCTTCCCGTCGCTTCGCCAGGGCGCAGCGACCGGTCGGCGAGCAGCGTTGACGCCGCCAGCACGGTGGAGCGCCCTTCGGGCGTGACGGCGCGCAGTTCCTGGTGGCGCAGCACGAAGGTGCCCGGTTCGACGTAGGCAACGAGGAGCACGCGCACCCGGTGGGCGGCCTGGGTGACCGTGGCCTGAAGCTTCCACTGCCCGGAGCTGGCCTTGCCGACGAGCCGCAGGTGCCCGGCATGGTAGAGCGAGCGGAAGAGCTGGGTGCCGGCGAGATCGGGCACCTGCAGGCCGCCGAAAGACCATGACGCCGGTGTGTCGTAGGGGAGCGTGGAGCGTTCGCGCAACACGACACCGGGCTCGTTGCTCGACCAAGTTGCGATCCATCCGGGTTCGCGGGTGCGTTCGATCGTCAGCGCACCTGTAGGGACCGGTAGCCGCAGCTGTTCGCGCGTCCGATGCTCTACGGGGTCGACCCAGTCGTTCTGCAGCACCGTTTCGGGTCTTCCCGCGCGGTGCGTAAACGTCTCGTAGGTGATAAGCATCGCCCCGCGCTGAGGCGCGCTCGCGGCGTAGGTGGCCGCGAGCACGTTGACCGGCGTGGTCGATCCGAGGCTGGTCGCCCACACGACGGCCCCGGCGAGCACCATCAACGCGGCTGCCACGATGACGCGGGATCGTGGCGGCCTCGGCGCCAACTGGATGCCGGCGGGGTCAAGATCTTCAACGAGCGCAAGCATGTCGGCGGCCGCAGGCGGGGTCGGTGGGACGGGTCGCGGGTTCAGTGCGGTCAGCTCGTCGATCGTCGGTAGGCGCGTCATAGTGTCTCCATCAGGTGCGTGCGGGGTGAAGTGGGCAAGGCGCCGGGATGGGCGAGTTGGCGGGCTAGCCGCCGGCGGGCGCGGGTTAGGCGCACGCGGACGGTGCCGGGTTTCAGGCCGAGAGCGGTAGCTGCCTGGCTCGGCGTGAGGCCGTCCCAGGCAATCAGCAACAGCAGCTCGCGATCGCGTGCGTCGAGTGCCTCAAGTGCCTGGCCGAGCGCACTCTCCGGGACGAGGGAGGGCGGCTCCTCGGTTCGGCGGGGTGTGACTTCCTGCAGACGCGTCTGTAGTGCTGCGCGACGCCGGACCGAGCGTCGTTGGGTGCTAAGGACGCGACGCGCGACCTCGAACAGCCAAGGCAGCGGGTCGGTTGGAACGTACTCGATCCGGCGCCAGCAGACGGCGAAGACCTCCGCTAGCAGTTCGTCGGCCGAGGTGGAATCGGTGCGCCGCATCAAATAGCCGAGCACCGCGGAGGCGTGAGCGCTATAGATGTATTCAAAGCGCTCGCGTGCGTGATTCCCCATGCAGTCCATTATGGCCGCCATCTGCGCGTTCGCTACACCGCTTCACTCGATTTCGCGGCCGGATCAGACTTGCCGTCGACATGTGCCCCGCGATCACGTCGGAGCGCGGGGCACATGTCGTCATTACCCGCTTGCGAGGGAATGTTCGCCCGCTGTGACCGGCTGCGCTTATGGCGTGAGCGAGATCTCCCCGCCCGGCGTCTCGATACTGTCCGAGCGCGACACGACCGCGGCGGCGACGTTCGTCTTCGGCGTCAGCGTCTCGCTGCCGTTCGCGGTCTGGAGCGTTAGACCCGTGGCACCATCGGCCGTGACATCAGCCACGATCGTCGGGCCTTTCGGCGAAGTCAGCTCGGCATAGCCTTCGCCGGCGTCGACCTCTTCGACTGTCGCACAGCTGGCACCCCATGGGCCAGCTTCGGTTTCTTCTGGTGCGACGATGATCGTGCATACGTCTTCCCCGCTGGGCACGATCCACACAGTCGCCTTCGATCCGGGGACCGATGAGGAGCGGGCCAGCGAGAAGTCGGCCTGCCCCAACGGCAGGTCTTCGTCTTCGGGCGTGACGATCTCACTGCGCAGGCTCGTACGCGCAGCCACTTCCTCGGCTGAGGCCAGGGGCTCGTCGCGAAACGCGGCCAGCGCACTGGCCGCAGGTTTCGGCGGCGGCTGGCTAGCGGTGGCCGAGACAACGGAGCCCATTGAGGCGGCGATCACCAAAAGCAATGCTACGGCGGCGAGACCGACAATGGTAAGTTGTTTTTTCGGTCGCATCAAACACGTTCCTTTGCTGTCTCGAAGTGACAAGTATTGTTCGGCTTTGCGGCATTGCTAATAGTCGGTATGAGCGTTGGTGTACATTTCACCGTGAAAGTTGCTCACCTCCGCGCCGAAGTAGTACTGCCCTGAGTAGCTGCGGTACGTTTCGTTGACACCGCATGTGTAGTGTTCGGTACTCCAGTCACCGGCGCAGATCCACTGGTTTGGAGCCGTCAGATCATGCGCGTAGCTCAGCGTGAGGTTGTGCTCGTGCGTATCGATGTCCAGGTCACCGTATTCATAGAGAAAGCAATCCTGGCAGTACAGGTCGGTTGACGCCCCAGCGGTCGCTGTGTGTGTCATCGCTACCGGGATCGCGAGTGCCGCCGCCGTGAAGACGAGCATTGCGTAGTGCGCCGCACGCGCCCGCGTGCGGTCGAATGCCGCTTGCATATCTGCTACCTCCGTGTTGAGGGTTGTCGGCCGTTGTGCCCCTCAGCGTTCTGTAGTGGATACACGAACGATTCAGGACGCCGCAAACTTATCCACGTCCGCGAGGGATGTCAAGGACTGGAATACGGGGAACAATTGATAGATATGGCGCCATTGGCCCGGTTTGGCGCGAAACCGCCAACGGCCGAATTGGGATCCGGCCGCACGATGCACGCCCCGAGAGCACCGAGCGGCGTGGTCTCGCGCGCGTCATGTCCCATGGAAGCTCGACGAGCTGGCGGCGCTGATCGACGCCGCCTCCGACCAGGACGTGTCGCTGTCGCCGGGGGGGTCGGCCTCCGCCAAGCCATGCGGGTTGCAGGCCGGTCGCCAGTGGGCGATCCAGGACTCGAACCTGGGACCTCTTCCTTATCAGAGAAGCGCTCTAACCAACTGAGCTAATCGCCCGCGGCCGCCGATTCTAGCGGCCGCACGTGGCCGCACGTCGGCATCGCAGCGGCCTCTACGCCACCGCGCGCGGCCGAATGCGCTGCGCCAGCTCGAGCGCCTCCTCGGGCGTCTCGAACGACAGCTGTGCGCTGTAGCGGCCGTCGCCGGTGGGCTTCACGCGCACGTCCGCCCCCAGCGCGGAGGCGAGCGCCTGCGCGATCTCCCGCGCCGCGTGCTCCTGGTCGGGGTGCACGCGCCGCGCGCCGGCGCGATCGGCGGGTGGGCCGGGCGCCGCCTCGGCGTTGCTGTCGCGCGCGCGCTCTTCCGTGACCCGCACCGACCATCCCTGCTCGGCCGCCTCGTGCGCGAGCCTGCGCCGGTCGCCGTGGTCGTGCGCCAGCAGCAGCGCCCGGCCGTGGCCCTCGCTGAGGGCGCCCGCCTGCAGGAGCTCGATCGCCTCGTCCGGCAGGTCGAGCAGGCGCACGAGGTTGCTGACCGCCACGCGGCTGCGCCCCACCCGGCGTCCCACGTCCTCGCGCGTCAGGCCGAGCTCCTCCACCAGCGCCGCGCACGCGCGCGCCTCCTCGATCGGGTTGAGGTCCTCGCGCGCCATGTTCTCCACCAGCGCCGCTTCCAGCGCGTCGGCGTCCTCGTGCTCGCGCACGATCGCCGGGATGCTCCGCAGGCCCGCGATGCCAGCCGCCCGCCAGCGGCGCTCGCCCGCCACCAGCTCGTAGCCGCCGTCCGGCCTCGGGCGCACGAGCACCGGCTGCAGCACGCCGCGCTCGCCCAGCGAGCCGGCGAGCGCCTCCAGCGACTCCTGGTCGAAGCGCCGGCGCGGCTGCCTCGGGTTGGGGCTGATCAGCTCGACCGGCAGCTCGCGCAGCTGATCTGCGCCCTCGCGCGCGCCCTCCGTCGACACCGACAGGATCGCGCCCAGCCCGCGCCCCATGCCCGGTTTCGGCTTAGCCACGCGCGGCCACCTCCTTCGCCAGCTCGAAGTACGCCTCCGCGCCCGCGCTGTGGGGATCGTGATGGGTCACCGGCAGGCCGTAGCTCGGCGCCTCGCCCACGCGCACGTTGCGCGGGATCACCGTGTCGAACACGAGGTCCGGGAAGTGCGCGCGGACTTCGCGCTCTACGTCCTGGCCGAGGCGCGTGCGGCTGTCGTGCATCGTCAGCAGCATCCCCGCCACCGTCAGCCGCGGGTTCAGCTCCCGCTGCACCAGCGCAAGCGTCTCCAGCAGGCCCGCCAGGCCCTCCAGCGCGAAGTACTCCGTCTGCACCGGCACGATCACGCGGTCGGCCGCCACCAGCGCGCACACGGTCAGGGGTCCCAGCGACGGCGGGCAGTCGAGCAGGATGTAGCGGAAGCTGTCCCGCACCGGCTCGAGGCACTCGCGCAGCCGGTACTCGTAGCCCTCGATGCGCGGCAGCTCGATGTTCGCCCCCGCCAGATCAGGGCCCGCCGGCAGTGCCCGCAGCCCCGGGATCGGCGTGTCCACGAGCGCCGCCTGCGCGCTCGCCGCGCCCGACAGCACCTCGTACAGCCCCGGCGTCTGCGCGCGCGCGATGCCCAGCCCCACCGTCGCGTTTGCCTGCGGGTCGCAGTCGACCAGCAGTGTCTCGTAGCCGGCCTCCGCGATGCACGCCGCCACGTTCACCGCCGTCGTCGTCTTGCCCACGCCGCCCTTCTGGTTGGCGATCGCGTAAACCGTGCCCATGCGCCCGCACGCTAGCGCCGATCGCCTGCGCGTGGCTGCTCATCGACGCCAAAGTGGCGCAACGTGCGTCCGCCCCGCCTCCCCGTCACGCTCCCAGCGGCCGCTTGCGCGCGATCCCCGCCCGCCTCGGGAACCGCGCCGGCGTCTCGGCCGTCTTCACGAACACGTGCAGGTGGTGATCGCTCGCGCCCTCGAACGGAACCACCCGGCGGATCTCCGTCCGACTCAGGCCCAGCACAGCCGCAGCGCGCTCGCCGGCCCGCTCGGCCGCCTCGTCGCGCCTGCCGCGCCAATCGACGAGCGTCCCGCCCATCCGCAGCAGCGGCGCCGCGTACTCGAGCACCACCGGCTGCGGCGCGAGCGCCCGCGCCGTCACCAGGTCGCAGCGCGCCGCGCCAGCGCGCCACTCCTCCGCCCGCGAGCACACCACGCGCGCGTTCGCGATCCCCGCGGCCGCGCACACCCGTTCCAGGAACTCGCACCTGCGCCGCTGGCTCTCCACGAGGCTGACCGCGGCCGCCGGCAGCGCCACCGCCAGCGCCAGGCCCGGAAAGCCCGCGCCGCTGCCCAGGTCCGCGATCCGCTGTGCCCCCCTCACCGCGTCGAGCTCGAGCGCCGCAAGCGAGTCGGCGACGTGCAGCCGTGCAGCCTCATCCGGCGCGCGGATCGCCGTAGGGGCGTGCTCGTCGGCCTCCAGCAGCGCCAGCACGACATCCAGTTGACGCTGCTGCTCGGCGGTCAGCTCGCTGATTTCACGTGAAACATCAGGCGCCGCCATCGCCAGCCAGCGGCGTGACCACGAGATACCGCTCGGGCTCGTTGCCCTCGCTGTGCGTCTCCACATCGCCGCGATCGCGCAGGTACTCGTGCACGATCCGCCGCTCGAACGGCGGCAGCGGGTCGAGCTCGACGGGCTTGCCCGAGCTGAGCGCCTCGTCGGCCGCCTCGTCGGCCTCCGCTCGCAGCGCGTCGGCGCGGCGGTCGCGGTAGCCGTTGGCGTCGATCACGACGCGCACCGATGACGGGCCGTCGGGAAAGACGATCCGCTGCGCGAGGTGCTGCACGGCGTCGATCGTCTGGCCGTGCCTGCCGATGAACAGCCCCACGTCCTCGCCGGCGACGCGGCCGCTGAGGATGCCGTCGCGCTCCTCGACCTGAGCCTTCGCGTCGAGGCGCAGCGCGTCGATGACCTCCTCGAGCAGCTCCTCGAGCAGCTCCACCGGCTCGAGCTCGGCCTCCGCGGGATCCCCGTCGTGGTCGTCGTCGCGGTCGCTCATCGTCTTCTACCCGAGCGCTTCTTCTTCTTGCGGGGCGGTCGCGGCGGCGGAGCCGTCGCGACCGGGGCCGATGCGCCGGCTCCCTGCGCCTGCGGAGCGGGGGTCGCTGCGCCGCCGGCCGCGTCGGCGATTGCCTGCTTGAGCGAGCGGGTCGGCTTTCCGTTGGCGGTGGGCGCCGGCCTTTCCGGCGGCGGCAGGCGCCGGCGTATGAGGAACTGCTGGCCGACGGTCCACAGGTTCGTCGTGATCCAGTACACCAGCAGGCCGGCCGGGTAGCGATAGAGGATCACGACGAACACGACCGGCAGCAGCAGCATCAGCCGGCGCTGGTTGGGGTCGGCGGTGGCCGTCGCGATGAGCGTAGAGCCGAGCTGCGAGCCGACGTACAGCACGATCAGCACGACGAGCACGACGCCGGTCGCCTTGTTGGTGATGTCGGGGATGAACAGGAACTTCGCCGAGTGCGGGGCCACCTCGTTGCAGTTGGCTTTTTCGATCGCCTTGGACGTGACGATGTGGTGCGCAGTCAGGGCGGGACCGCAGATGTGCTTCTTCAGGTCGGTGCGCAGCATGTAGAACAGCGAGACGAACACGGGCAGCTGCAGGAGCAGCGGCAGGCAGGATGCCAAAGGATTGATTTTGTGCTCCTGGTAGAATTTCATCATCTCCTGCTGCTGGCGCTGTTTGTCCTCCTTGTACTTCTCTTTGATCGCGCTCAGCTCGGGGGCGTGCCGCTGCAGCTCCTGCATCGACTTCAGCTGCCTGTAGGTCAGCGGCACGAGGATCGCCCGGATCAGCACCGTCAGGCCGACGATCGAGAGTCCCCAGCTCCCGCCCACCACGTGGGCGTGGATGAAGACCATGATTTCTTCGAAGACGCTGATCAGGGGCGAGAACGCGTCCTGGATCACGTTGGCGAGGATTGGCATGCTCTAGGAAATCTCGGCGGTCGTGGTCGGGGGCGCGTCGATGAAACTGATGCGATGCGGCTGTGCGCCGGACGCGGGCTGCGCGCCGTGCGCCCGCTCAACCGGCACGATCGGGACTCTCGCTCGGACTCCCGATCCTGAACACTCGCTGGGCCTCCACCGGATCGTATCCGCCGTGGCTCAACGGGTTGCACCTCAGCAGACGCCACCCCGCGAGCACCAGGCCCCTAAGTATGCCGTACCGGCCGATCGCCTCGGCCGCATAGCGCGAGCACGTGGGCTCGTACTTGCAGCGCCTCGGAATCGCCGGAGACACGTAGCGCTGGTACAGCACGATCGGCGTGACGGCGAGCATGCGCGCGATCCGCGCCACGCCGTGCAACGGGCTCGCTGCGTGCGACGTCGACCCGCTCATGCCCCCGCTCCCTCCCGCTCCTCCGCCGCGCCCGTGCGCAGCCCCGCCTTGGCGATCAACTCCGCCAGCGACGCATCCATGCCGGCGAGGCCCTCCCGCTCGGCCAGCTCTCCAGCCGGCGGACGGGCGACGACGACGACGTCCTGGCCGCCCGCGAGCTCGCCCTCCGCCTGCGCGAAAGCCTCCCGCAGCAGACGCTTGACCCTGTTGCGCTGCACCGCGCCCCCCACCTTGCGCGAGACCGACAGCCCGAGCCGCGGTCTCGACGACGAAGGGTTGGGGAACGTGTACAGCACCAGATGGCGGTTTGCGATCGAGCGCCCCTGGCGGTAGACCCGCTCGAACTCCGCGCTGCGCGACAGGCGGCCGCGCGAGGACGCGCGCGGCCTCATCGAACGTCCGCCAGCCCTGGGGTGCGCGTCACCACGACCCTCAGGTGGATAGGCGCTTGCGTCCCTTGCTGCGACGCCGCTTGAGCGTGAGCCGCCCAGCGCGCGAGGCCATGCGCGCACGGAACCCGTGCGCGCGGGCGCGCTTGCGCTTCTTGGGCTGATAGGTGCGCTTCATGCCGGCCTGCAGTATAGGACCGCCGCACATTCGTCGAGCCCTCGGGTTTTTCTCGCCAAATGCGGGCACCCCTCGAGAGGCTCTCCGGGGGTTGGGTATAGTCGCCCAACCGGGCCCCCGGGCCCTCCTTCGAATAGCAATCAGCACTATCTCTGGGAGAGGAGCGGACTGGCGCTGCCGTGAGCCGTGAGCTCGAGCACATATGGTCGCGGGTGCAGGCGCAGCTCGCCCTCGTCGTCGAGGAGCCCACCTACCGAATCTGGCTGGAGCCGCTTCGCCCCGGTGAGCTCGTCGAGGATCGGCTGCTCGTCGAAGTCCCTCCGCACGCGTTCCGCTGGGTAGGCGAGCGCTTCGGAAAGGTGATCCAGGCCAGCGTCGAGCTGGTCCTCGGGCCGCACGCGCGCGTCGAGCTCGTCCCCTCAGCGACGGCCCGCGACGACCGTCACAGCGCCGGCTCCTCCGACTCGCCACGCCGCCGCCCTCGCACCGCCTCCACGAGCGGCGGACGCGAGCATCCTCCACGCGCAGACGCCGGCGGCGCGACGAGCGGGCCCCTGCGCAACCCGAAGCTCACCTTCGACCAGTTCGTCATCGGCGACTGCAACCAGCTCGCCCATGCGGCCGCGCTCACCGTCGCCGAGCTGCCCGCGCAGGCCTACAACCCGCTTTTCATCTGCGGCCCTCCCGGCGTCGGCAAGACCCACCTGCTCAGCTCCATCGCCAACCTGCTGCTCACCCACAACCCCGACCTCGTGGTCCGCTGCACGACGGGCGAGGCCTTCACGAACGAGTTCCTCAGCGCGCTCGCCGGAGGCGGCATCGAGGCCTTCAAGCTCCGCTTCCGCAACGTCGACGTGCTGCTAGTCGACGACGTCCAGTTCCTCGAGCGCAAGACCAAGACCGAGGAGGAGTTCTTCCACACCTTCAACGCCCTCCACGACGGCGGACGCCAGATCGTCCTCACCTCCGACCGACCGCCACACGACCTCCAGGCGCTCGAGGACCGCCTGCGCGAGCGCTTCGCGGCCGGGCTCGTCGCCGACATACAACCACCCGACCTCGCCACACGTCTCGCGATCCTGCGCAAGCGCGCCCAGCACGATCACATCCAGCTCAGCGACGATCGCACGCTGACGATCATCGCCGAGCGCATCACCGCCAACGTGCGCGCCCTCGAGGGCGCCCTCATCCGCGTCGTCGCCTACAGCTCGCTCACGGGCAGGCCACTCACCGCCGAGCTCGCGGCCGAGGTTCTCGACAGCCTCTACCCCCGCACCGCCACGCCAGGCGAGCGCACGCACACGATCACCGAGATCCAGGCCGCCGCGTGCGAGCAATTCGGCGTCTCCCCGGACGAGCTCCTCTCCGCCACACGCACCGCGCGCGTAGCCCGGCCGCGCCAGCTCGCCATGTATCTAGCGCGCGAGCTGACCGCAGAGTCGCTGCCAGCCATCGGCCGCCAGTTCGGCGGGCGCGACCACACGACCGTGCTGCACGCTTGGCGGCGCACCTCGGCACTGATCAGCGACGACGACGCCACCCGCGAGGCTGTGGAGAAGTTGCGCACAGCGCTCGGCTGCCCACAGACATGACCCACCCGGCCTCCGACGACCGGACATCCTGCGAGACTTCGCCGGTTCCCTCCACAGCCGCCTGCACCAGCCTGCACCCAGATTCCCACGCACCCGAGCCAAACCCACATATCCACAGCCCCTACTAATACGAACCTCCACCACACGATGTCCTCATGAAGCTCTCCCTCTCCGCCGCCGACCTGCTCGCGCAGCTGCAGACCACCACACGCGTTGCATCTGCCCGCAGCGCCGTCCAAGCCCTCTCCGGCGTGATGATCTCCGCCGCCGCCGACTCGGCGCCGGAGCTGCTTGCCACAGACATGGAGATCGGCCTTCGCGTGCCGCTCAAAGCCGACGTCGCCCGCCCCGGCTCGGTGGTTCTCCCCGCTCGGCTGCTGCTCGACGTCGCCCGCTCGCTACCGGCAGAGGCGCTTACGATGGAGTTGCGCGCAGCCGAGCAGGACGTCGAGATCATCTGCGGGCCCACCACCTTCCACCTGCGTACGCTGCGCTCTGAGGACTTTCCCTCGCTGCCGTCGCCCTCGCCGGACACGCGCGTCGTACTGCCCGGCGAGGCGTTCGTACAGACGGTGATGCGGGTCGCCCGCTCGGCCTCCCGCGATGAGACGCGGCCCGTGCTCACCGGAGTCCTGATCTCTGCATCCGGGCAGGAGCTGCGCATGGTCGCAACCGACTCCTACAGGCTGAGCGTCAAGGAGACGGCGCTCGAGTCGCCGCTGCAGGGGAGCCTCGAGGCCAACGTCCCCGCCCGGGCGCTGCAGGAGCTCGTGCGCATCGCCCAGCAGTCGCCGAGCGACTCGATCGCGGTCAGCGTCGGGCAGAACCAGGCCGTGTTCGAGATCGGCGACGTGGTGCTCTCATCGCGCCTGATCGACGGGCAGTTCCCGAACTATCGCCAGCTGCTGCCGGAGTCGGTCGAGCACGAGCTGCGTCTCGCGAGCGCCGAGCTCACCGACGTGGTGCGCCGCATCAGCCTGCTGGCGCAGAAGAACGCGCCGCTGCGCCTCAGCTTCAGCGAGGGCACGCTGACCGTCTCCGCACAGACGCCCGACGTGGGCGAGGCCAGCGAGGCGATCCCCGTTCCGTTCCACGGCGAGCCATTCGAGATCGGCTTCAACCCCGAGTTCCTGCGCGACGGCCTCGAGAGCATCGAGTCCGAGGAGCTCGTGCTGAAGCTGATCAGCCCGCTGCGCCCGGGGCTGATCGAATCACCTGACAGTGGCGATTTCGTATACCTGATCATGCCCATCCGCTTGAACGTGTGACGCCATGGCCGGCGCATCTCTGCGTCCTCGGTCGCTCGCGTGCGTAGCACGCCACGCGGGGCGGGCGGGCTACGGATCTAATGACCTGCTTGGCCCTGACGCCACACGACGCCTGATTGGGAGATGACGTGCGCGTCGTCAGCGTGCAGCTGCGCGACTTTCGCACGTACACGCGTGCGGAGGCGATGTTCGGGGAGGGCCTGACCGTCGTCCACGGCCCCAACGGGGCCGGCAAGTCGAACCTGCTGGAGGCGGTCTACTACGGCTGCACCGCGCGCTCGCCCCGCACGCGCAACGAGCGCGAGCTCGTGCGCTTCGGAGCGCAGGCCGCTCGCGTCACTGTGCGTCTCGCGGACGGCGCCCACGCGCATGAGCTGACGGTCGGCTTTGGCACGCTCGGCGAGGGCGCGCAGGCAGTCAAGCGCATGACCGCGGACGGGGCCCCCGTGGAGCGGCTGCTCGACGTCGAGACGAGGCCGCTCGTGAGCGTGTTCCTGCCCGACCGGCTGGAGCTGCTCAAGGGCCCGCCAGCGCTGCGCCGCGCCCACCTCGACCAGGTCGTGGCGGCGATCTGGCCGGCTCGCGCAGATGCGCGCACGCGCTACGCGCGCGTGCTCGCCCAGCGCAACGCGCTGCTCGGGCGCATCCGCTCCGGTCGCGTCTCCGACGCGTCGCTGTCCACATGGGATCGCGAGCTTGCGGCCCGCGCCCTGGAGCTGCGCGCCCACCGCTACGCGGCCGTGGAGCTGCTCGCGCAGCCGTTCGCCGAGCGCGCCGCGCAGCTGGGATGCAGCGGCGAGGCAGCGCTCGAGTACCGGCCCCGCTCGCGCGCAGCCGACGAGGAGCGGTACATGGCCGAGCTGCGCGAGCGCCTGCCCGGCGACCTCGAGCGGGGCTTCACGGGCCACGGCCCCCACCGCGACGAGCTCGCGATCGTGCGCGACGGGCGCGAGCTGCGCGTGTACGGCTCCCAGGGCGAGCAGCGGCTGGCGCTGCTGGCGCTGCTGCTCGCCGAGCGCGCGGTGCTCGCGCAGGAAAGGCGCCGCATGCCGCTGATGCTGCTCGACGACGTCATGAGCGAGCTCGACGCCGAGCGACGCGAGCTGCTCGCGCGCGAGCTGCGAACGGGTGGCCAGAGCGTCATCGCCACGACCGATCTCGCGCACGTCCCAGGCGCGAGCGACGCCGCCGTGACCCGCCTGCGCATCTCCCCCGGGGCGATCCTGCAGGAGGCGATCGCCGCGTGAGCAGAGCCGCGCCACGACCGCTGTCGGTCGCCCTGCAGCAGCTCACGGGAGCGCTCGCCCCGGCGAGCCCGCTCGCGCGCGTGCAGGAGGTCTGGGAGGACGCGGTCGGTCCCCAGATCGCCGCCAGCGCCCGCCCCACCGCCGAGCGCGATGGCGTCGTCACGGTCACGTGCGCAGCCGCCGTGTGGGCGCAGGAGCTCGACCTGATGGCCGGTGCGCTGATCCCCCGCCTGAACGCCGCGCTCGGCGACGATCGCGTGCGCGAGCTGCGCTGCCGGACCGGCTGACGCGAGCCGAGCCGCGAGCTCTCGCGCCGCCGCACAGGCACCTGTCCCCAAGCCGCCTGTTTCCGGCTATTTTGCAGGCATTTGCGGGCCTCCGGAGGCCCGGTCGCGGGGGCCGTCGTGCTATCATTCGGGCCACAGACAACCCGCCCCGGCCGTGGACCCAGCGCCCCGGAATCCGGGGCGTTCTCACGTCATCGGAGGGCCATTGGCGACAGGTAGCAGCAGCTCTGGAGAGAGCACAGGCAAGGGCGGGGTCAACGACCCGTCGATGGGCGGCGACGCCGCCAGCTACGACGCGCAGGACATCACCGTCCTCGAGGGGCTCGAGGCGGTCCGCAAGCGCCCGGCATGTACATCGGCTCGACCGGCGTGCGGGGCCTGCACCACCTCGTCTACGAGGTCGTCGACAACTCCGTCGACGAGGCCCTCGCCGGCTTCTGCACCGAGGTGTCCGTCACGATCCACCCCGACAACTCGGTCACCGTCGTCGACAACGGGCGCGGCATCCCCGTGGCGATCATGGAGAAGGAGGGCAAGCCGGCCGTCGAGGTCGTGCTGACCGTGCTGCACGCCGGCGGCAAGTTCGGCGGGGCGGCGGCTACAAGGTCTCCGGCGGGCTGCACGGCGTCGGCGTGTCCGTCGTCAACGCGCTGTCCGAGCGGCTGCGCGTGGAGATCCGCCGCGACGGCCACGTCTTCTCCCAGGAGTACTCGCCGCGGCGCCCCGCAGGCGCCGCTCGAGCAGGGCGAGAAGCTCGCCAAGGGCGCGCCGACCGGCACCACCGTCACGTTCCTGCCCGACGCCGACATCTTCGAGGCGCTCGACTTCGACTTCTCGACGCTGGAGGAGCGCCTGCGCGAGACCGCCTTCCTAACCCGCGGCCTGAAGATCTCGATCGTCGACGAGCGCGGCGAGGGCCACTCCGCGGCGTTCCAGTACGAGGGCGGCATCGAGGACTTCGTCGCGTACCTCAACGAGAACAAGGACACCGTCCATCGCAAGGTCGTGTTCTTCGCGGGCGAGTCCGAGGAGGGCGCCGCCGAGGTCGCGATGCAGTGGAACGCCTCCTACCAGGAGTCGATCCACTCGTTCGCCAACAACATCAACACCAGCGAGGGCGGCTCGCACCTGACGCGGCTTCCGCTCGGCGCTCACGCGCACGCTCAACAAGTACGCGCGCGACCACGGGCTGCTCAAGGAGAAAGAGGACAACCTCTCCGGCGAGGACGTGCGCGAGGGGCTGACGGCCGTGATCTCCGTCAAGCTCGCCGACCCGCAGTTCGAGGGCCAGACCAAGACCAAGCTCGGCAACCCCGAGATGGCCGGCTTCGTCGAGTCGACCGTCAACGCCGGCCTGGGAGAGTTCCTCGAGGAGAACCCCAGCGAGGCGCGCGCCGTGATCGTGAAGTCCGTGCAGGCGCAGCGCGCCCGCGAGGCGGCGCGCAAGGCGCGCGACCTCACGCGGCGCAAGTCGGCGCTCGAGAACTCCACGCTGCCGGGCAAGCTCGCCGACTGCTCGATCAAGGACCCCTCGCTTGCCGAGCTGTTCGTCGTCGAGGGCGACTCCGCCGGCGGCTCGGCCAAGCAGGGCCGCGACCGCGAACACCCAGGCGGTCCTGCCGCTGCGCGGCAAGATCCTCAACGTCGAGAAGGCGCGCATCGACAAGGTCCTGCAGAACACCGAGATCCAGGCGCTGATCACCGCCATCGGCACCGGCGTGCGCGACGAGTTCAACATCGAGAACGCCCGCTACCACAAGATCATCGTCATGACCGACGCCGACGTCGACGGCGCGCACATCCGGACGCTCGTGCTCACCCTCCTGTTCCGCGAGATGCAGGAGCTGATCGAGGCCGGCTACGTCTACATCGCCAAGCCGCCGCTGTACAAGCTCAAGCAGGGCTCGCGCGAGCGCTACATCGAGAAGGACTCCGAGCTCGAGGAGATCCTGCTCGCGGACAAGTGGGACAAGATCGAGGTCTTCGACCGCCACGGCACCCAGTTCAAGCTCACCGAGGCCCGCTGGCAGCGCTTCACCCGGCTGCTCAAGCAGTACGAGGGCTGGTCGCTGTCAGCTGCGCGGCGCGCTACGGACACGACGTGGTGCAGTTCCTCGAGGAGTCATCGCTGCTCGGCGAGCACGCGCTCGACGCCGACGCCGCGATCGAGCAGCTCTCGCCGTGCCGGCGTGGTCGGCGACACGCACGCGACGGAGCTGCTCGAGTCACGACCCGCTCGAGCTGCGTGTGCGCGCCGTCGAAGAGAAGACGGGCTTCGCCCGCGTGCACCGCATCAAGCGCAGCCTGTTCGAGTCGCAGGAGTACCGCCAGCTCGCGCGCGTGCACGCAGAGCTGATCGCGCTCGCCGGAGCTCCCGCCTTCGAGGTGCGCCTCGGCGACGCTCGCGAGAGCGCCCCGTCCTTCGAGGCGTTGCACCCGCGCGGTGATGACGGTCGCGCAGAAGGGCATCAAACTCCAGCGCTTCAAGGGGCTCGGCGAGATGAACGCCGACCAGCTGCGGCGAAACGACGATGGACCCCGGCCACGCCGCACGCTCGCCCAGGTGACGCTCGAGGACGCCTTCGCCGCCGACCGCATCTTCTCGATGCTCATGGGCGACCAGGTCGAGCCGCGGCGGGCGTTCATCGAGGACAACGCTCGCGCTGTCGTGAACCTGGATGTATGAGGACGGTGATGTCGAGCATGGCTAGCGCCGATGTCATCGGCGGGGGCAACATCGAGCCGCGCGCCCTCGAGGAGGAGATGCGCTCCGCCGTACCTCGACTACGCCATGTCGCGTGATCGTCGGGCGCGCGCTGCCCGACGTCCGCGACGGCCTCAAGCCCGTCCATCGCCGCGTCCTGTACGCGATGAACGAGCTCGGCCTCGGACCGACCCGCTCGCTACGCCAAGTGCGCCAAGATCGTCGGCGAGGTGATGGGCAACTACCACCCCCACGGCGACTCCGCCATCTACGACACGCTCGTGCGCATGGCGCAGGACTTCTCGATGCGCTACCCGCTGGTCGACGGCCAGGGCAACTTCGGCTCGATCGACGACGACCCGGCCGCCGCCATGCGCTACACCGAGGCGCGCCTGGCCGCGCATCGCCACGGAGATGCTGCGCGACCTCGACAAGGACACGGTCGACTTCGCGCCCAACTACGACGGCTCGCGCCGCGAGCCGCTGGTGCTGCCCGCGCGCTTCCCGAACCTGCTGGTCAACGGCTCGTCCGGCATCGCCGTCGGCATGGCGACGAACATCCCGCCGCACAACCTGCGCGAGGTGATCGACGCGACGATCGCCTACATCGACGACCCCGAGATCGACGTCGACGGCCTGATGCGCCACATCAAGGGCCCGACTTCCCGACCGGCGGGATCATCCTCGGCCACGGCGGGCATCAAGGACGCGTACGAGACCGGGCGCGGGCGCGTGCGCGTGCAGGCGCAGCGCGCACATCGAGCCGCTCAGCCAGGGCAAGGAGGCGATCGTCGTCACCGAGCTGCCGTTCATGGTCAAGAAGGGCGGCGACGGCGCCTGATCGACGAAGATCGCCGAGCTCGTCAACGACAAGAAGATCCCCGAGATCTCCGACCTGCGCGACGAGTCCGACAAGCGCGGCATGCGCCTCGTGATCGAGCTCAAGCGCGACGCCATCCCGAAGGTGGTGCTCAACAAGCTCTACAAGCACACGCCGATGCAGACGACCTTCGGCGTGAACATGGTCGCGCTCGTCGACAACGTGCCGCGCACGCTGACGCTGCGCGAGGTGATCCACGCACTACGTCGCCCACCAGCGCGAGGTGATCGTCCGGCGCACCAAGTACGAGCTCGTCGCGAGAAGGAGGCGCGCGCGCACATCCTCGAGGGGCTGCTGATCGGCGCTCGACAACCTCGACGAGATCATCGCGCTGATCCGCGGCTCGCGCGACCGCGAGGCCGCCCGCGAGCAGCTGGTCGACGCGCTTCGAGCTCAGCCCGATCCAGGCGCCAGGCGATCCTCGACCTGCGCCTCTGCCAGCTGACCGCGCTCGAGGCCGACAAGATCAAGCAGGAGCACGCCGACGTGCATCGAGCGCATCGCCGAGCTGCGCGCGATCCTCGGCGACGAGAGCCGCGTCGATGGCCGTCATCAAGGACGAGCTGTCGGAGATCTCCGAGCGCTTACGGCGACGAGCGCCGCACCGAGATCACGCCACGCCGAGGGCGAGATCGACATCGAGGACCTGATCGCCGACCAGCAGATGGTGATCACGATCACCCAGACGCGGCTACATCAAGTCGCTGCCGCTGGCCACCTACCGCCAGCAGCAGCGCGGCGGGCGCGGCGTGACCGGCATGGACATGAAGGACGGCGACTTCATCGAGCACCTGTTCGTGTGCTCCACGCACGACTACCTGCTGTTCTTCACCAACCGCGGCAAGGTCTACCGCTCCAAGGTCTACGAGCTGCCCGAGGCGCAGCGCACCGCCAAGGGCCGCGCGCTGGTCAACATGCTGCCGCTGCGCGAAGGCGAGCGCGTCCAGGCGGTCGTCTCCACGCGCGACTTCACCGAGGCGCAGTTACCTCGTGTTCGCCACCCGCAACGGCACCGTCAAGAAGACCGCGCTCGGCGCGTACAACACGCCGATCAAGGCCGACGGCATCATCGCGATCAACATCCGCGACGACGACGAGCTGCTCGCCGTGCGCGCGGTCGACCCGGGCGACGAGATCATCATGGTCTCCCGCGCCGGCCTGGCCGTGCGCTTCGCGCGAGTCCGACGTGCGCTCGATGGGCCGCGACACCACCGGCGTGCGCGGCATGGACGTCGGCAAGACAGGGCGAGCTGATCGCGATGGACGTCGCGCGCGACGACATGGACCTGCTCGTCGTCACCGAGAACGGCTACGGCAAGCGCACGCAGATCGCGCAGTACCGCAAGACCAACCGCGGCGCCAAAGGCGTCAAGACGATCGGCCTGACCGAGCAGAAGGGCGCGCTCGCCGGCGCGCTCGTCGTGCGCGAGCACCAGGAGCTGGTCTTCATCAGCGTCGGCGGCATGGTCCAGCGGACCGCCGTCGCGCGGCATCTCCCAGCAGGGCCGCTCGGCCACCGGCGTGCGCGTGATGAACCTCAAGGACGACGACGTCGTCAGCGCCGTCGCGCTGGTGGTGGACACCGGCGAGGACGCCCCCGCAGGCAGCGAGGATGGGTCGCCGCCCGCCGCCGAGGACGCGCCGCCGACGGCCACCGAGGACGCGGCGCCAGCCGCCGCCGGGGACGCCGAGCCCGGCCAGTAGTCCGCCCGGGCAACCCCTGCCAGAGAGCCGGGGGTTCCACCAGGGGGAACTGGCAGGGTTCCTTGCGAGCACCGTCCAAACCGTCCAGATTCACCCGCACAAGCTCAGAATGATGCGCTGAGCGGCCGAAACGCTGAGGGTGCCCGTCCCCCGCAGCCTTCTGGCAACAGCACTATCGATCATCGCCTGCGCCGCTCTCACCGCCGCCCCGGCAGTCGCCTCGCAGTCACGCGTGACTGCCGTGCGCGCCCACGGCGCCAGCCGCGCCGGCCGCGACGCGTGCGCCCGCAAGAGCTCCACGCACACGACCGGAGCGCACGCCTGCCGGAGCGGCGTGCGCAAGCCGCATGTGCGCAACAGCTCGCCCAAGACCCGGCCCGTGAGGACGCGACCGGAACGGACGCGTCCGGCGCGCACCCGCACGAAGACACCGCGCGCGCCCACGCCTGAATCCGAACCGAGCAGCACCCCCGCGCCGCAGACCACCACCGCCGCGCACATCGCCGCGACGATCGCCGCCGTGCTCGCCACGCCGTGCGCCAACACCGAACTGACGCCCGAAGCGGGCAACATCGGCCTCGTGCGCGCCGCCGTCCTGTGCCTGATCAACCGCAAGCGCGCCGAAAGCGACGAGAGCCCGCTGAAGACCAGCCCTGAGCTCGAAGCTGCGGCCGAAGGCCACTGCGAAGAACTGATCGCCGACGACTACTTCGCGCACGTCTCCCCCAGCGGCGAGACGCCCGTCGACCGCATCCGCGACACCGGCTACATTCCCAGCCCCAACGTCGGCTACGTGATCGGCGAGAACCTCGCGTGGGGCACCTACCAGCTCTCGACGCCCCAGTCGATCGTCACCGCCTGGATCGCCTCCCCCGGGCACCTCGCCAACATCCTCGAAAGCCAGTACACGGAAACGGGGATCGGCATCACGCCCGCCGTGCCCGCCTCGCTCGCCGCCGGCGCGCCCGGCGCCACCTACGCGCAGGAGTTCGGCGTCATCATCCCCTGAGGTCGAGCCGGCGCGAAGCGCCGTCATCGACGGTCTCAAGACTTTCGGGCCGGCGCCCCGCACGTCACCTCCGTTCGCTACCCTGGCTTGACCAGAGAAAGGAGGTGGTCCAAACGTTGAGTGACAGTTCTTACGGGACCCTGGAGGTGACCGGCCGTTAGGTCGGTAGGCTGGTCCGCCTAGCGGAATCCAACCCGGGACACCCCGAGACGACCGCCGGCCCTGGTCCCTCCGGCCTTGCCTCGTCGCTCTCGGTCTTTCCAGTCAGAGCAGCTCGCGAAGGGCGCCCCGCCGTGGGCGCCCTTCGTCTTCTCTGCCCCAGGCTTCCCTCCCCACCCTCGTGCGGAGACCATGCCGCATGCGGCATGGTCCGGGGCCGCACATGTGCGGCCCCGCCGGTCGGCGCATGCGCCGACCGGAACAGCGAGATCTCAACGGCAGCTCTACGCAGCCTGCGGCAGGTACGCCAGCCAGGCCGCCGGGATGGTCGGGCTGGCGACGTGGATGAAGATCTCCGCGTGCGGCGTCCGCGGGGCGCGGCGCGGGTGCATGCCCGCCTGACGCGGCAGCCGGTCGCCCTTGCGGCGGTTGCACGGCGCGCACGAGGCGACGATGTTCTCCCAGCTGGAGCTGCCGCCCTTGGAGCGCGGGATCACGTGGTCGACCGTCAGGTTGGAGCGCGACCCGCAGTACTGGCACGTCCAGCTGTCCCTCGCGAACACCGCCCGCCGCGTGATCTTGCGCCGGTGCGCGTCGCGCGGGACCTTCACGTAGGTGACCAGCCGGATCACCACCGGCCGCGCAAGCGTCGAGCTCTCCGAGTGCAGCTCCCAGCGGCCGCGCTCGACCAGCTCCGCCTTCTCCTTCAGAAGCAGCACCACCGCGCGTCGTACCGTGCACACGTTGATCGGCTCATACGTGGCGTTCAACACGAGCACCCGACCGCTCATCGCCGTGGTGGGCGATGTGCTAGGTCCGTGCCGCTGGTGCTCTGACGGCGGCACGGACCCCACCGGCTCGGGTGGGACTGTGCACTCCATCTTCAGGCCCGCAGTGTAGCGAGGCCCGCCCGCCCGCGCTGACCCGCACGCGGCACCGGCGCTCGCGGCGGCCGGCCCGCGTTCGCCGTCAGGCGGCCTGCGCGGCGGCGGCATAGGAGCCGAGCACGCGCACCTGCTCGCACAACGCGCGCACGCCCGCGATCGCCTCGGCGACCGGCGCGTCCTCCGCGCGACCGGCGAGGTCGGCGAAGAACATGTAGCTGCCGAGCCCCTGCCGCCGCGGGCGCGACTCGATCTTCGTGAGGTTGATGTCCCTGCGCGCGAACTCGTCCAGGCAGCGCACCAGCCAGCCCGGGCGCTCGGCGCCCGCGCCCCAGAACACCAGCGATGTCTTCCACTCCCCGCCCGCGTCCGCCCGCAGCGGCGGCCGCTGCGCCCCCGCCTCGCCTGTCCCGGAGCGCCCGCCGGCGTCCGCCCCCCGCGCCAGCCACGCGAAGCGCGTTTCGTTGTCCTCGCGGTCCTCGATCCGCTCGCGGAGCACCGTCGCGCCGTAGATCCTCGCCGCGAGCTCCGTGCCGATGGCCGCCTGCTCGCGGCGCCCGTCCGCAACCACCGTGCGCACCGCCTCCGCCGTCGAGCTCGCCGCCAGGATGCGCGCACGCGGCAGCTCGCTGCGCAGGAACAGCGTGCACTGGCCCGGCACCTGCGGGTGGGTGATCACCGTGTCGATCTCCTCCAGCGCCACCCGCTCGGCGGCGATCAGCGAGTGCCTCACGCGCAGCAGCGCCTCGCCCACGATCTCCACGTCGCCGTTCTCGTCGGCCAGCAGGTCGAGCGTCACGCTGATCGACCCCTCCAGCGAGTTCTCGATCGGCACGATCGCCCAGCGCACCCCGCCCTCGCGCAGCGCCGTCACCGCGTCGTAGATGCTCGCCAGCGCCACCGGCTCGACCGCGTCGACCGCTGCGCTCGCCAGCAGCGCCTCCTCGCTGAAGGTGCCCGCCGGTCCGAGATAGCCGACCCGCGGCCGGGCCGGCGTTGTCGTATCAGGCGGGCTGCTCATTCGCCGAGGACCCGCCGCCCCCGCCCGCGCCCGCGGGTCCACTCAGGGGCGCGTCCTCAGGTGGCGCCAGCGCCAGGCGCACCGCCTCGGCCTCCTCGGGCGACAGCTCCATCTCGCCGCGCCCGCCGCGCACCTGCTTGCCATACACGCGCGCCTGGTCGCGGTGGTGGATGCACGACAGCACGATCCCCGACTGTTCGTCGTCGAGCAGCGCGATCGACATCGACTGCTGCCCCGACAGCTCGTTGTACGCGTCGTAGCGCACCAGCGCGCGGTGCGCGATCCGCCCCCGCAGCGCGCTCTCCACGCCCGCCAGGCGCCCGTCCAGGCGCACCGCCGTCTCCTGCACGTACGTCCGCAGCGCCTCGAACGACTCCTGCATCGCGGCCGCGTGGTTCACCACGTCCCGCTCCCCGCTCTCGCCCAGCACCAGCCGCTGCGCGCTGCGCAGCCGGCGCACGCTCACGCTGAGCGCCGCGCACGCCACCAGCGCCAGCAGCGCCACCGCGCCAGCAGCGATCGCGACGATCCCCTGCGTGTCCGTGATCGATGCGGCCATCGCCACAAGTTAGCCGCTGGCGCAGCCGCCGCGCGTGACCGCCGCCCGCCTGCGCGGATCGGCGCGCGCCATGCGCCGCCGCCGGCCGCGCGCGCGCCGGCTATTCGCCGAAGATCGCCAGGTAGCTGGCCTTGTTGTTTTCGACGTCCGTCTCGCCCGGCACCGGCACCACGTACGCTTCGACCTTCGCCGCCTGCCCCTGCGGCACCCCCACGACCGTCACTTCCACGTTGTACTTGGCGCCAGGCTGGGTCGAGTCGATGATGTGAGAGGCCTTGTACTGCTTGCCGGCGGCCGTCACCGTCACTTCGACCTTGACGTCGGTCTCCTTGTTTTCGCCGGAGTCTTCGACGTTCACCGTGAACGTCGGGTTGGCGCCCGCGCTGATGTGGTTGAGCGCCGGTTCCGGCTGCAGCGCGTTGGTGCCCACGCTCACGCCCAGCAGCGCGCTGCCGTGGGTGCCCGGCGCAAGCCCCGTCGAGGAGGAGCTGCTGCTCGACTGGCCGGTGATGCGCGAGAGCGTGCTCGCCGGTTCGAGCCAGCCGACGTTCGGCAGGAAGCGGGTGCTCGCGGTGCTCAGGCCCGTGATCCCGTTGCCCGTCAGCGTCTGCTGGATCAGCGGCGCCACGCGCTGCGAGTAGATCACGTCGGAGGCGAGGAAGATCTCCATGTCGCCGGCGATCTTCGCGCTCGCCTGTTTGGCCTGGCCGCCGAGCGCCGTCGGCACCAGTTCCGCGATCTTCGACATGCCTTCCACGCGCAGGTCGAGCGCCAGCAGCAGATCGCGCTGCGCGGAGGCCATTTCACTCGGCACGCTCAGTCCCTTCGCGCGCGCGGCGATCGCCTGCGCCTGTTTGAGCAGTTCGTCGACCTGCTGCTCCACGTCGAGCGCCGACTTGCTCGAGGAGTCGGTCAGCGCCACGAACAGCGGGTGGGAGACCTGCGCGTCCGATTCCTGCGCGATCGCGCTCACTTCTCGGTTGTAGTCCTTCAGCGACTGCTGCTTTTCGCTTTTCAGACAGCCGTTGATCAGCAGCACGATCACGATCAGCAGCACGATCGCCACGCCCGCGGCCACGCGCCGGCGCACCATCACGCTGTGGTGATCGAGCCCCGACGGGCCGGAGTGCTGCGGGCGGCGCGGACGCGGGCGCCGCGGCGCCGTCGCGCCCGCCGGCCGGTCCCCCACCGGCCGCCGCGGTGCTCGGGACGACGGTCGAGGGGCTGTCTCCTCGTCATCGTCAAAGAACGACAAAGCCAACCGCTCCTTTGCAGGCACTTTATGAAGGGCCCCAGTATGACTGTCGGCCGCCCCCCTCGCCTGGTTGCAACTTCTCGGTCAGAGCGCCTTTTCCTGCCGTTCGTTGCAGGGACGGCAGGTGCACGCGGCGAACGCGGGAGCCGGTGGAGTCGCCACAGACCCTCGTCCAAGCGTCCCGCGAGCGCGACGCCCCGCCAGGGGAGCCCGCCCGCCGGCGCATCGCGCGCGGCGGCGGCGGGCCCGTCGCCGAGGATCTCGTGCTCGACCGCTACCGCCTGCTCGAGCAGCTCGGCTCGGGCGGCTTCGGCGTGGTGTGGCGCGCCCACGACGAGCTCCTGCACCGCGACGTGGCGCTCAAGCGCGTGTGGCTGGGGGCGGGTGAGGGTCCGATCAACGGCGAGCGCGCCGTCCGCGAGGCGCACGCCGCCGCGCGGCTGTCGCATCCGGCGATCGTCGCGCTGCACGAGGCATGCGAGCAGGACGGCGCGTTCTACCTCATCTCCGAGCTCGTTCACGGCGACACGCTCGCGCGGCTGATCGCCGCGGAAGAGCTCGACGACGAGGAGATCCTCGAGATCGGCGCCGCGCTCGCGAGCGCGCTCGGCCACGCCCACGCGCGCGGCGTCATCCACCGCGACATCAAGCCGCAGAACGTGCTCGTGCCCGGGCGGGGCGCCGATTTCTCGCCGCAGACGCCGCAGACGCTGCTCGCAGCGGCCAAGCTCACCGACTTCGGCGGCGCCGCGCTCGTCGGCGAGGAGGCGCTCACGCGCACCGGCGACGTGCTCGGCACGCTCGCCTACATGGCGCCCGAGCAGAGCGAAGGCCGCGAGGTCGGCGTGCAGGCCGACCTGTACTCGCTGGCGCTCGTCGTCTACGAGGCGCTGTGCGGGGTCAACCCCGTGCGCGGCGCGACCCCCGCCGCCACCGTGCGCCGCATCGGGCGCCCGCTGCCGTCGCTGCAGCGCGAGCGACGCGACCTGCCCGCGCCGCTCACCCGCGCGATCGACCGCGCGCTCGCGCCCTCGCCGCAGGAGCGCGGAACGCTCGAGGAGCTGCGCCTGGCGTTCGAGCACACGCTCGAGCGCGGTCTCAACCACTCGCGTTGGGGCCGCGCGCGCGCTCGCCTCGCGCCCGAGCCGCCGCCGCGCGAGGCGCTCAGCGACCCCACTGCGCACCTGCCCGCCGCCGCGCCGGCGCGCGCGATCGAGCCGCGCCGGCCCTCCGCGGGCGAGCGCGCGCCAGACGGGTACGAGCTCGACGAGCCGGAGCGCGACGCACCCGCCCGCCGGATCGCGCTGCCGCGCGCAGTGTGGATCGCGTGCGCGATGCTGGCGATCGGCTGGCAGGCGTTCGCCGGGCGCCCGGGCGTCGCGCTGCTGCTGTTCGCCGCGCTCGCCCCAGTGCTGGTGCTGGCGCATGCGAGCGGGCGCCGGCGCCTGGGAGTCGGATGGCTCGGTTGCGCGCTGGCGCCGGTGCTCGGCCTCGCAGGCCTCGCCGGCGCCTTCCCCGCGGTCGCGGGACAGGCCTCGCGCTGGCGCGAGCGCGCCGGCCTCGCGGCGCTGGGGTACTGGTGGCTGGCGCTCGCCGCGCCGCTGCTCGACCGGCGCCTGTGGCTCAGCGAGGCGCACACGCCCGCCCGCGGCGTCTGGGAGGGGTCGCTGAGCGTCGCCGCCGCGCACGTGATCGCGCCGCTGCTCGTCCTCGGCGTGCTGCTCGGCGCGCTGCTGTGGGGCGCGGCCGCGGCGGTGCTGCCGTGGATCGTGCGCGGACGCAACGCCGCCCTCGACATCGTCGCCGTCACCGTCTGGTCGGCCGCGCTCGCCGCCGCCGCGCCCGCGCTGGACGCCGGCCTCAGCGCCCACGCCGCGCACCCCAGTCCGCGCGGCGCCATCCTCGGCGCGGTGTTCGGCGCGGTGCTCGCGGTCGCCGCCCGCGCCCTGCGCGGGCCCGTCGAGACGCCGTCCGAGGGCCGCTCGAGGCAGCTTCCGAGCGAGGGGTGCGTAGCATGGCTCACGGCTGCCGGCCGATCCGCTGAGATCGGCGCCGAGCCGACCGCCGATGAACCCGCTCAAGAGCGTCGAGACCATGATCGCCAGCCTCGTCGAGGGCACCTTCGGGCGGCTGTTCCGCGCGGAGGTGCGTCCGATGGAACTCGCGCGCAAGCTCGCCCGCGAGATGGACGCGCACCGCACCGTGTCGGTCTCGCGCGTGTACGTCCCCAACGAGTACGCCGTGTGGCTGTCTCCCACCGACCGCGAGCGCTACGAAGGCGTCGAGCACGAGGTCATCGACGAGCTGTGCGCGCTACCTGCTCGAGCACGCCCGCCGCGAAGACCTGATCCTGTCCTCGCCGCCGCACATCGTCTTCCACACCGACGAGCGCCTCTCGCTCGGCGAATTCGGCATCCAGGCGCGGCTCGTCAAGCCCGGCGAGGATGGTGAGCCCCACGCACCCCAGCCCCGGCCCGCGCCCCGCGCGGCCGCGTCGATCGCACCCGCGCCCGCTCCCCCCGCCGAGCAGGACGAGCACGGCCAGACGATGATCTACAGCACCGCCGAGCGCCTTGCCGGTCCCGTCGAAGAGGCGCATGCCCGGCACATGAGCGAACGCGCGCTGCTGGCGGTGGGCGCCAGGCGGCTGCTGGTGCCGCCCGGCGGCGGCACGGTCGGGCGCAGCCGCGAATGCGACGTGGTGCTCGAGGACGCGGGCATCTCGCGGCGGCACGCCGAGCTGCGCCCGGGGCCGGAAGGCTGGACGGTGCAGGATCTGGGCTCGACCAACGGCGTGCGCGTCAACGGCGTGCCGGTACGCGGCGCGCAGCCGCTGCGATCGGGCGATCGCGTCGAGCTCGGCTCGACGGAGATCGTCTTCGAAGTCTCATGAGCTCGCTCGCGCCCGTATCCGTCGCGCTCAAGTTCGGCTTCCTCGCGGTCCTGTACCTGTTCCTGCTGTGGGTCGCGCGCAGCGCCCGGCGCGACCTGCGCAGCAGCGATCGATGGGAGCCCGCCCACCCGACGGGTCCCCCCTACGCCGCCGCCGGCTCGATCCCGCCGGACGCCACCGGCATGTACTCGGCGTCGGCGCTCGGCAGCGCGGACGTCGCGCACCGCGCGCCGCGCCTGGTGATCGAGCGCGCCCCCGGCCACGAGCCGGGCATGATCTACGACCTCGACGGCGACATCGTGCTCGGCCGCGGCGAGCGCGCCGAGATCAGGCTGGAGGACCCGTTCGCCTCCTCCGCCACGCGCGCGTCTACGAGCAGGGCAACATCATCGTGATCGAAGACCTCGGCTCGACCAACGGCACCTACCTCAACGAGGAGCTGCTGCAGACGCCCAGGCCGCTGCACCCCGGCGACCGCGTGCGCATCGGCGACAGCGAATTCTCGTTCGAGGTCGACTGACGATGCTGCGCGTGGCGGAGCAGTACGCGGGGACCGACACCGGCCGCCAGCGGCGCGCCAACGAGGACTCGCTGCTCGCGCGCGCGCCGCTGTTCGTGGTCGCCGACGGCATGGGCGGCGCGCAGGCCGGCGAGGTCGCCTCGCGGATCGCCGTCGAGGCGTTCCAGCCGGGTCTGCCCGACGCCTCGCGACCCCGAGCTCGAGCTGGCGGCGCATCGCGCGCGAGGCCAACGCGCGCATCCACGAGCTCTCGCGCGCCGAACGCCGAGCAGGCCGGGATGGGCACGACGCTCACCGCCGCCTACGTCGGCGAGCAGGAGGTTGCGATCGCGCACGTCGGCGACAGCCGCGCCTACTGCCTGCGCGACGGTCGAGCTGCTGCGCCTGACCGACGACCACTCGCTCGTCGACGAGCTGCTGCGCCAGGGCCGGCTCACGCCCGAGGAGGCGGTCGAGCATCCGCAGCGCTCGGTCATCACGCGCGCGCTCGGCCCCGAGGGCGATCGTCGAGGTCGACACGCGCTCCTTTCGCGGCGCGCGCGGGCGACGTGTACCTGCTGTGCAGCGACGGCCTGACGACGATGATCTCCGAGGAGCAGATCGCCGCGACGCTGAACGCGCATCGCGCGCCTGCACGACGCGGGCGAGGCGCTGATCGCCGCCGCCAACGCAGGCCGGCGGCAGGGACAACATCACCGTCGTGCTGTTCCGCCTGGAGGAGGTGCCAGCGCTGGCGCAGGCGCCGCCGACGCGCAGGAGCACGCCACGGCCGTCGGCGTCCCGGCCGTCTGCCGCCCCGCAGGCGCCGCCCGCCCCGCCGCCACCCGCCGACCCCGCCGGCTGTGGCGGTCGCGGGCAGCGCGGCCGAGCACGGAGCGGGCGGAAATCGGCGTGGTGGCCGACGCCGCGGTGGGCGGCGGCGCGGCGCCGGCGAGACGCCGGATGCCGCGCACGCCCGCGGGCGCGGGGAGCCGCGCCAGGCCGCGCGCCGGCGCCGCGCGGATACCGCACGCGGGCGCGCTCGTGTTCGTGCTCGTGGTGCTCGGGCTGATCGGTTGCGCCGGCTACCTGGCGCTGCAGTCGGTGTACTTCATCGGGACCAACGACGCGGCCTGGTGACGCTGTACGAGGGGCTGCCCTACCGGCTGCCGGGCGGCCTGACGCTGTACAGCAGCCGAGTACGTCTCCGGTGTCAGCGCCTCGACGCTCAGCCCCGAACGCCGGCACACGCTGCTCGAACCACTCGCTGCGCTCGGAAGGCGACGCCGGCCGCGCTGATCCGCAGCCTCGAACTGGAACAGCTCGAATGAGGCGCGCGCCGTGAACCGCCCGATCATCCGCCTGTACGGGCTCGTGGCGGCGCTGTTCGCGCTGCTCGTCGCGTTCACCTCGCGCTGGACGATCTTCGAAGCGTCCTCGCTGCGCGACAACCCGCTCAACGCGCGCAGGGCTGCTGGAGCAGGAGCGGATCGCGCGCGGCGAGATCGTCGCCGCCGACGGCAGCGTGCTCGCGCGCAGCGTCCGCAGCGCCCGAAGGCACCTACCAGCGCGTCTACCCGCAGGGAGAGCTGTTCGCCGCCCCGATCGGCTTCGACTACGTCAACCCCGATCTTGGCAACACCGGCCTGGAGCGCTTTCGCAACAAGGAACTGAACGGCCAGAGCGCGACCAACCTCGCAGGGCGTGCTCGACCAGCTGCAGGGCAAGGAACAACAGGGCGAGAAGGTCGTCACGACGCTCGTCCCGAGCGCGCAGCGCGCGGCGATGGCGGCGCTCGGCGAACACGAAGGCGCGGTCGTCGCGCTGGACCCGCGCACCGGGGCGGTGACGGTGATGGCCTCCACGCCGAGCTATGACCCCAACGCGCTGCGCTCGCCGGCGGCCAAAGCCGAACAGGAACGCGAAACGCGCGAAGCTCCGCCGCGCAAGCCGCACGTCAACCGCGCCACGCAGTTCGGCTACGCGCCCGGCTCGACGTTCAAGATCGTGACCGCCACCGCCGCCATCGACACCGGCGCCTACACGCCGGAATCGGTCATCAACGGCGAAGACGGCATCCTCGTCTCGGGGGTGCCGCTGCACAACGACAACGACGCGCAGCTGCGGGCCCGATCACGCTCACCAACCGCGCTCGCGCACTCGGTCAACACCGTCTACGCGCAGGTCGCCGAGCACGTCGGCAAGCGCACGCTCGGCGCGCTACATGGAACGCTTCGGCTTCGACCGCAAGCCCCAGCTCGACTACCCCGCCGAAGAGATGTCGGCGAGCGGCGAGCACGACGGCGAAGCGATCGTCGTGCCGACCAGCTCGCAGGTCGACGTCGGGCGCATGGGCATCGGCCAGGACAAACTCCAGGTGACGCCGCTGCAGATGGCGGAGGTCGCCGCCGCGGTGGCCAACCACGGCACGCTGATGGCGCCGCACCTGACGCAGCGCATCGTCAACTCCGAAGGCCAGACCGTGCAGACGATCTCCCCGCGGGTGCAGTCGGCCGTGATGAAGCCGTCGACCGCAGGCGCCGTTCGGACGATGATGGAAGCGGTCGTGCAGGAAGGCACCGGCACCGCCGCGCAGATCCCGGGCATCCAGGTGGCGGGCAAGACGGGCACCGCGCGAGACGCAGTTCGGCGACGCGATCAACAACGTATGGTTCATCGCCTTCGCGCCCGCGTCGAACCCGCAGGTTGCCCTCGCCGTGACGCTGAAGGCGGTGCCCGGGCAGGGCGCGACATACGCCGCGCCGGTGGCCAGGGCCGGTGATCGAAAGCCTGCTGAGGCCATGATCGAGCCCGAGACGATCATCGACGGGCGCTACCGCGTGATCTCGCGCCTTGGCTCGGGCGGCATGGCCGACGTGTACCTCGCCCAGGACCAGCTGCTGGGCAGGGACGTCGCGGTGAAGGTGCTGCACCACCACTTCGCCGAAGACCAGGAGTTCGTCGAGCGCTTCCGTCGCGAGGCATCCAGCGCAGCGGCGCTGTCGCACCCGAACATCGTCGCGATCTTCGACCGCGGCGAGTGGAACGGCACCTACTACATCGCGATGGAGTACGTCGCCGGGCCGCACGCTGAAGGCGATCGTGCGCGAAGGGGGCGCGCTCGATGCCGGCGGCGGCGATCGACATCGTCGTGCAGATCCTGCGCGCCGCGCGCTTCGCCCACCGGCGCGGCGTCATCCACCGCGACCTGAAGCCCCACAACGTGATCCTCGACGAAGAGGGACGCGCGCGCGTCACCGACTTCGGGATCGCGCGCGCGGGCGCCTCCGACATGACGCTGACCGGCTCGATCATGGGCACCGCCCAGTACCTCTCCCCCGAGCAGGCGCAGGGACACGCGGTCAGCGCCGCCTCGGACCTGTACTCGATCGGGGTGATCCTGTACGAGCTGCTCACCGGCGTGCGTCCCGTTCGAGGGCGAGACGGCGGTGGCGATCGCCTTCAAGCAGGTCTCCGCCGAGCCGGCCCCGCCGAGCGCAGCTGAACCCGGCCATCCCGCCGATCGCTCGACGCCGTCGTCCTGCGCGCGCTCGCCAAGGAGCCCACCCAGCGCTACGCCGACGCCGACGAGCTGATCGCCGCGCTCGAGCACGAGCGCCAGAAGCTGCCGGCGCTCTCCGGCGCGGCCACCACGGCGATTCCCGACGGCCACGTCCATCGCGCCCACCAGGCGCCCGCGGGCGCCGGTGCCGGGTCGCTGCTGCTCGCGCAGCCCGGCACCGGCGAGTACGAGCTGGATGGCTGGTCGCCGCCGGACGACGACCGCCGTCGCCGGCGGCGGCGTGCCCTGCTGTGGACGCTCGCGGCGCTGGTGCTCGCGGGTGCGGCGGTGCTCGCCGTGCTGCTCACGCAGTCCACCAAGTCGGTGACCGTGCCGAGCGTCACCGGACAGACCGAACAGGCCGCCGGCGCCGCGCTGCGGGCCGCCGGGCTGAGCCCCGTGCCCTCGCTGGCGCCGAGCGCGACCGTCCCCAGCGGCCTGGTGATCAGCCAGACGCCCGCCGCGGGCGCAGTCGCGAAGAAGGGCGCGCACGTGGACATCGTCGTCTCGGGGGGCCCTCAGACGGTGCCGCTGATGGACGTCACCGGCCTCACCGAGGCGAACGCCAAGGCAGAATTGCGCAAGGCGCACTTCAAAACGAAGACGAAGATGGAAGCAAGCAAGACGGTCGAAGCGGGACGCGTGATCGCCACCGAGCCGCCCGCGGAAACCGACGTCCAGGAAGGCCGCGTGATCACGCTGCTGGTCTCCAGCGGTCCCGCGCCCGTGCACGTCCCCGACGTGACCGGCGACACGCTGGAAGCGGCCGAAGCGGCGCTCACCAACGCCGAACTGGAAGTGGGCACGGTCACCAAGCGCGTCTCGAGCACGCAGGTCGCTGGCACCGTGCTCGCGCAGTCCCCCGGCACGGGCACACCCGTGCGCGCAGGCACGAAGGTCGGCCTGACGGTCGCGAAGGCGCCCAAGGAAGTCGAAGTCCCGAACGTCGTCGGCGCCGCCGAAGCGGCGGGCGCAGCCGCGCTCGAGCACGCCGGCTTCAAGCCCAAGTCCGAACCGCGCGCGACGAGCGAACAGTCGCAGGTGGGAGTCGTGCTCGAACAGAGCCCTGCCGCCGGCGCGCACGCGCGCAAGGGTGCGACCGTGACGATCGTCGTCGGCAAGCTCGGCACCGCCACGACGACGCCGACCACGACGACCGGAACGACCACGACGACGACCGCGCCGCCGCCGCCCGGAGCCGAATGACCGAGCCGCTGACGGTGGCGGTGCTCGCCGGGGGGCGCTCATCCGAGCACGACGTGTCGCTGTCCTCCGGCGCGGCCGTGCGCGAGGGGCTGCGCGAGGGCGGGCACGAGGTCGTGTCGGTGGAGATCGGGCGCGACGGGGTGTGGCGCCGCGACGGGCAGTCGCTGAGCGTCACGCCGGCCGGCGGGCTGCTCGGAGTCGACGTCGTCTTCCCGGTTCTGCACGGGCCGTTCGGCGAGGACGGGACCGTCCAGGGGCTGCTCGAGACGCTCGACGTGGCCTACGTGGGGGCGGGCGTCGCCGCCTCCGCGGTGTGCCTGGACAAGGTCCTGTTCAAGCAGCTGATGTCGGCGCTCGGCGTACCGCAGGTCGACTACTTGGGCGTGCGCGCCGGGCGCTACGGGCGCGAGCGGGCGCGGGTGCTCGCGCAGGTCGCGTCGCTGGGCCTGCCGGTGTTCGTCAAGCCGGCGCACCTGGGCTCCTCGATGGGCATCGTCAAGGTGAGCGCCGCGGAGCACGTCGAGGACGCCCTGGGGGAGGCGTTCGCGCACGACGAGCTGGTGATCGTCGAGGCGATGGCGTCGGGCACCGAGGTCGAGTGCGGCGTGCTCGGCGCGCTCTCCCACGAGCGCGACGACGGACAGGCGGCGCACGCGTCCGAGCCGGGAGAGATCGTGTTCGCGGGAGAGTTCTATGACTTCGGCGCCAAGTACGAGCCGGGCGGCATGGAGCTGAAGATCCCCGCGCGGATCACGCCGAGCGCGCGCGAGCAGGTCAGGCGGCTGGCGCTCGACGCGTTTCTCGCGACCGGCTGCGAGGGGCTCGCGCGCGTCGACTTCTTCGTGGACGGCGAGCGCGTGCTGGTCAACGAGCTGAACACGATGCCCGGCTTCACGCCGACGAGCGTGTACGCCAAGCTGCTGGACGCCTCGGGCGTTCCCTACCCGCAGCTGCTGGACCGGCTCTGCCGGCTGGCGCTCGAGCGCCACGCCGAGCGCCACTCCTACAGCTACTGAGAACGGTCTCGCCGGCGGCGCGCTACTTGAACAGCGTCAGCTCGTTGAGCGTCGCCGACTCCATGCCCGGCGGCAGCGTCGTCATCCACACCAGGTAGTAGCGGTGCGGGTGCCCGGACAGCGCCAGGGGGATGCGTTCGCCGTCGTGAACGTCCGCGCTCGAGCCCACCGGGCCCAGCCAGCCGCGTGAGCTCAGCGGCGTCGAGTTGCCGTACGGCAGTTCCAGTTCGATGCGGTCGGCCGCGTAGATCTGCACGGCGAAGCCGGGCGTCGGCGTCTGGATCTCGATCGCCTTGGCGAGCACCCGCGGAGCCGCGTCGAGGTAGACCCCGAGACCCACGCCGCCGGCCTTCTTGAGCGTGCCGTCGTAGTACTGCTCGGTGCTCCACGTGGTGTTGGGATCGCCGTCGACGACGTTGTCGATCTGATCGCGGTTTTCCGGGCCTGTGCCGAACGGGTTGTACGTGTGGGCGGCCGTCTGGCTCAGCTGCACCGGTTCCAGGCCCGCGTGCGAGGCGATGCCCGGGGCCACACCGGTGCCGCGGTGGGTGTTGGGGGCGGCGGCGATGAGCGCGATCGCGACGATCGCGACGAGCAGGCCCAGCGACGCAACCCAGCGCGCCGGGTGGCGCATGCGCCACGGCAGCCGCCTTTGCGCCGGCCCGGGGAGCGTGCGCAGCACGCTCGTCACCTCGCCGGTCGCCTGGCCGGTGCGGGCGGCCTCGAGCGCGAGCACCTCCTCGAGGTCCGCGACCATGCTCGCCGCATCCGGGTAGCGGCGCGCGAGATCCTTGCTGACCGCGCGCTCGACGACCGCGGCGGTGGCCGCGGAGATCTCGGGGCGCAGGCGCTGCACGTCGGGGACCTCCTCGCGCACGTGCTTCATCGCCACCGCCACGGGCGAGCTCCCGTGGAAGGGAACCTCGCCGGTGAGCATCTCGAACAGCACCACTCCCAGCGAGTACAGGTCCGACTGGCCGGTGACGTCCTGCCCGAGCGCCTGCTCGGGCGAGACGTAGTCGGTGGTGCCGAGCACGCGTCCGTCCATCGTCAGCCCCTCCTCGGTGAGCGTGCGCGCGATCCCGAAGTCGGTGATCTTGGCGCCGCCTTCCTCGCTGATGAGCACGTTGTGCGGCTTGACGTCGCGGTGCACGATCTGGCGTTCGTGGGCGGCGCCGAGCGCGCGCGCGATCTCGATCGCATAGGCGAGCGCCTGCGGGATCTCGAGCGGGCCCTCGCGGCGGATGATGTCCTTGAGCGTCTCGCCGTCGACGTACTCGAGCACTATGTACGGCGTCTCGTACGCCTTATTCGTGTCCTCCCCGCCGCCCTCCGGCGCGGGCTCCTCGCCGGCGTCGATCACGGTCACCACGTGCGGGTGGCTGAGCTGTGCCACCGAGCGCGCCTCCCTGCGGAAGCGCTCGAGCTGGTCGGAGTCGGCGGCGATCTCGCGGTGCATCAGCTTGATCGCGACCGGGCGCTCGAGCACCGTGTCGAACGCGCGGTAGACGGTCGACATGCCGCCTCTGCCGATCTGCGCGTCAAGCCGGTAGCGCCCGCCGATCACGGTCCCCAGGTGAGTCATCGGCCTCCCATTGTGCGCGCAGGCTAGGCGGCGTCGCGCAGGCGCGCGATCACGAGCGCGGCGAGCAGGCAGCGGTAGAGCGAGTACGGCCACAGCGACTGGCCCTCGCGCAGGCGTCGATCGAGCAGCCGGGCGCTCGCGAGGGTGGAGAGGAGCGCGCTCGCGCCGCCGGCCGCGAGCGCCGCGCGCTGCTCGCGCGGCACGCCCGCACGGCGCATTCGCCAGCTCTTCAGCGCGCCCGCGCCGAAGATCACCGGCAGACCCGCGTGCCACGAGAGCGCCTGCGCGCCTGCGCGTGAGAATCGCCGCGAGCGCGCGGCGGTCAGCGTGGCTCCGTTGCGCGAGACGCCCGGGACGAGCGCGGCCGTCTGTGCGAGCCCCAGCGCGAGCCCGTCGCACGGGGTCGCCTCGTCCTTGGCGCGGGCTGCGTCCCCCGCATCCGCGCCCGTTCGCGTGTCGGCAAGCGCCATCGCCACACCCCCGGCGGCCAGGCCGGCGGCGATCGAGCGCGGCCCGCCGAGGTGTCGCTCGATCGCCGGGCCTAGCGCGTAGCCGGCGATCGCCGGCGGCGCGAGCGCGAGCGCGATCACGACCGCGCGACGGCGATCAAGGCGCGCAGCGTCGCGCAGCAGCTCCCTGCGCATGTGGAGCGCCAGCGCGGCGCCGGCGCCCGCGTGCAGCGCGACCTCGAAGGACTTGCGCTGCTCGCCGTCAAGCGTCGCGTACGGCCAGCCGCGCAGCCACGGGATCAGCGTCGTGTGCGCGGAGGAGGAGACCGGCAGCAGCTCGCTGGGGCCCTGCAGCAGGCCGAGCGCCACAGCGTGGCGAAGCGGGAGCGCGCTCTCAGCCGGCGGCATCGGCCGCCGGATCGCGGCGCGCTCGGCGCCGGCGCGCAAGCGCGTATGCCGCGCCCACGACGACCAGCGCGAGGATCGCGTAGTCGACGTACTCGAAGCCCTTGCGCACGCTCGTCCAGTCGCCGCCCAGCGCATGCCCGGCGAGCGCGAGACCGAGCACCCACGGGAACGTGCCGATCAGCGAGAACACGGTGAAGCGCCAGAGCGGCATCCTGGCGACGCCGGCCGGCAGCGAGACGAACGCCCTGACCAGCGGCACCACGCGCCCGAACAGCACGACCGCCTCGCCGTGGCGCTGGAACCACTGATCCGCGCGCTCTATCTGCTTGGGGTGGGTGGGATTCCATCTAAGTCGTGCGCCGTGGCGTTCGAACAGCTCCAGGCGACCGCCGCGCCCGACCGCGTAGGCGAGCCACGAGCCGGCCATCGTGCCGATCAGGCCCGCGAGCACGATCCCGACCATCGTCAGGTGATGATGAGACGCGCTCTGGCCGGGGTCGGCGACGGCGAAGCCGGCGAACAGCATCACCACCTCCGAGGGGATCGGGATGCATGCGCTCGAGATGGCCATCAGCGCGAGGATCCCCGGCAACCCCGCGTCGCGCACGAAGTGAGAGGTTTCGTTGACCAGCGTTTCGGAGATCGAGGCGAGGACGAGCACGGACCGGGCAACGATAGCGGCGATCCGGGGCCGATCGCCGCGGATCGTTACCGTCCCCTCGCGCATGCGCATCTGGATCGACCTGACGAACAGCCCGCACGTGCTGGTGATGCGCCCGGTGATCGAGCGCCTGCGCGCGGACGGCCACGACGTGCGGGTGACCGCGCGCGACTTCGCCCAGACGATCGAGCTGTGCGAGCGCTTCGGGCTCGCGTACACGGAGATCGGCCGCCATCGCGGCGAGCGGCTCGGCGCCAAGGCGCTCGGGCTGGCCTCGCGCTCGACCGCGCTCGTGCGCTGGGCGCGCGAGGATGCGCGCACAGCCGGCGCGGGCTTCGACGTAGCGCTCGGCCACGGCTCCAACGACGTGACAGTCGCGGCCGCGCTGCTGCGCATCCCGAGCGCGACGATGTTCGACTACGAGTGGGCGACGGTGCAGCACAACGTCAACTGCCGGCTGGCGCGGGCGGTGGTGGTGCCCGACGCGATCCCGCCGCAGCGCCTCGATCGCTACGGGGCGAGGGGCAAGGTGCGCGCGTACGAGGGCCTGAAGGAGGAGTACTACCTGGCGGACTTCGAGCCCGACGACGCGGTGCTCGAGCAGCTGGGCCTCGACCGCGCGCGGCCGATCGTGGTCGTGCGCACGCCGCCCGAGTCCTGTCGCTGTACCACCGCTTCGAGAACGACCTGTTCGCGGGCGTGCTGGCGCGGCTGAGCTCCGCCGCCGAGCACGGGACGCAGGCGGTGGTGCTGCCGCGTGTCGACCGCCCAGCGCCAGGAGCTGCGGCGCGTGGCGGGCTTCGTGGTCCCCGAGCACGCGATCGACGCGCAGTCGCTGATCGCCTACGCCGACCTCGTGATCTCCGCCGGCGGCACCATGAACCGCGAGGCGGTGGCGCTCGGCACGCCCGTCTACACCACCTTCCAGGGTCGCCTGGGCGCGGTCGACGAGCGGCTGATCGCGCGAAGGCAGGCTGCGCATGCTCGACGGCGCCCGAGGAGCTCGATCTGGGCCGGCGCGTGCGCGCGAACGCCACGTCGCGCGTGCGCCGCGACCCGCTCGTGCTCGTCGAGCTGCTGCTCTCGCCCGTCTCCAACTGAGACAAAGCAGCGCAGGCAGCGACGCCAGAGTCGTGGTCGGCCCTTACAATCTTCACAATGCGCCGACGGATCCGCTCGGCGGCCCTACCCCTCCACCGTCACTCGCTGCCGCAGCTCGCAGTGGACGGGGCCCTGGTCGCGCTCGCGTACTACCTCGCCTTCCAGCTGCGCTTCGACAGCGGGCCCCCGGCCCAGTACGCGCATCTGCGCGAGGACACGATCTGGTGGGTGCTCGCGGGCAGCCTGCCCGTGCTCGTGCTCTCGCGCGTCTACCAGCGCCGCTGGCGCTACGCCGGCCAGCGCGACTACGAGTCGGTCGTGCGGGCCGTGGTCGTGATCGTGCTGCTGACGGTCGTCGCGATCGAGGTGCTGCGACCGGTTTACCGCTATCCGCACCGTATCGCCACCGTCGCCGTGGTCCTGCCCAACGGCGTGATCGTGCTGTTCGCGCTGCTGGCGCTGGTGTTCCTGGTCGGGATCCGGGCGCTCGCGCGCACCGTGTACGAGCGCCGCCCCCTGGCCGCGTTCGGGGGGCGCAAGAACGAGCGCACGGTCCTGATCGCGGGCGCCGGCGACGGCGGGCGGATGGTGATTCGCGAGATCATGCGCAACCGCGAGCTCGGCCTGCTTCCGGTCGGCTTCCTCGACGACGACCCGCTGAAGCTGCGCCTGCGCATCGACGGCGTGCGCGTGCGCGGCAACACCGAAGGGCGATCTGCCGCGCATCCTCGACGAGTCCGAGCCGGACGAAGTGATCATCGCGATCCCCTCCGCGCCGGGCTCGACGCGCGCGCGCATCGTGCGCGAGTGCCGCACGCGGGGGATACCGGTGCGCACGCTGCCGACCGTGTTCGAGCTGCTGCAGACCGCACGGCGCGCTCACCCGGCAGGTGCGCGAGGTTCGCGTCGAGGACGTGCTCGGGCGCGAGCCGGTGCACGATGGAGCTCGAGCGCGTCGGCGCCTATCTGGCCGGCGAGACGGTGCTCGTGACCGGCGCCGGCGGCTCGATCGGCTCGGAGCTGTGCCGCCAGATCGCGCGCGTGGAGCCGCACCGGATCGTGCTGCTCGACCACGCCGAGGACAACCTCTTCCAGATCCAGCGCGAGCTGGAGGAGGAGCGCCACGTCCCGCCCTCGATGCTCGCGGCGGTGCTCGCCGACTGCAAGGAGGAGGAGCGCATGCGCGAGGTTTTCGACGAGCACCGGCCGACGATCGTCTTCCACGCGGCCGCCTACAAGCACGTCGGCCTGATGGAGGCCAACCCGGTCGAGGCGGTGCGCAACAACGCGATCGGCACGCGTGTCGTCGCGCACGTCGCCGGCGAGGCGGCGGTGCGGCGCTTCGTGCTCGTCTCGACGGACAAGGCGGTCGCACCGGCGACGGTGATGGGGGCCTCGAAGGCGCTCGCCGAGTTCGCGCTCGAGGCCGCCGCCGCCCGCTGGCCGGGGACCCGTTACAACGCGGTGCGCTTCGGCAACGTGCTCGGCTCATCGGGCAGCGTCGTGCCGATCTTCCGCCGCCAGATCGAGCGCGGCGGCCCGGTCACCGTGACCGACGAGCGCATGACGCGCTACTTCATGACGATTCCCGAGGCCGTCCAGCTGATCATCCGCTCCGGCTCGCTCGCCTCCGCGCGCGCCCAGATGGAGGACGACCTGCGGCCCGCCGGAGGTCGCATCGTGCCCAGAGCGCCCGATACGCGCGGCGCCGAGGTGTTCGTGCTCGACATGGGCGAGCCCGTCTGCATCATGGACCTCGCACGGGCGATGATCGAGCTCTCGGGTCTCGACCCCGACCACGACATCGACGATCGAGGTCGTCGGGCGCCGTCCCGGCGAGAAGCTGCACGAGGAGCTGTTCAATCCCTACGAGCGCCGCCGCCCGACCGCCGCCGAGAAGATCCTGCTGGCCGAACGCGAGCCGCTGGGCATGGAGGCCGTCGAGTCGATGTTCGCGGAGATCGGCCTGCTGGTGCTGGAGGGCGACGCGGCGGGCCTCGCCGCGAAGGTGTCCCAGCTGGCCGCCGCGCGCAGGAACGCCCCGTCGGAGGTTCCCGCGGCGCCGGGTGAGTCCGACGGGTCACGAGGGGCCGACGGGTCGCAGGAGCCGCGCGAGCGCGAGCAGGCGGGCTCCAACGGCGACGGTCCGCGCGCGGACCGTCGCGATGCGCCTGCACCCCTCGTACACTCCCCGCATTCATGATCTTCCTGCCGTTCGCGCTCTCGCTTTCGAGCACGTTCACCAAGATCGGGGCAATCGCGGCGTTTGCCGCGCTGGTCGGTATCGCGGTCCTCGCGCTCCTCGTCTTCTCCCAGGCGCGCGAGCTCAAGCGCCTGCGTGAGTGGGCCGGGCGCGCGCCCGAGCGCGCCGCCGACCTCGAGCAGCGCGTGACGGCCGCCGCCGCCGTCCGCGTCCAGCAGGGCTCCGGTCAGATGGCGCGCCCGGTCCCGCGCGCCGCGCCGGTCCCCGCGGCGGCCGCCGGCGCAGCCGGTCCCGCCACGCGCGTGGTCGGCGCTCCCGGCGCGCCAGCCGGCGCGCCGGTCCCCGTCGCCGGCCAGGCGCTGAGCGCCGCCGCCGCAGCGCCCGCGCCCGCGGCAGCGACTGCCACACCTGCCGCGCCCCCGGGGCCCGGAGCCCCCGCGCCGGCGCCGCCGGGCGTCGCGACGCAGCCCGGCGCGCCCGCTCAACCCGGGGCGCCTGCGCAGCCCCCATTGCCCGGGCAAGCTGTTCCCACCGGCACCTCGGCGAGCCCGGGCGCAGCCCCGATTCCCGGTGCGCCTGCGACTCCCGGCGCACCGGCGTCGCCCAGCGGCGCGCCCGTTCCCTCTGCCCGGCCAGCAGTGGCCGCCCAGTCGGGCATGCCCCCCACCGCAGCGCCCGGCTCCGCACCGCCTGTGCCGGTGGGCGCACCCGCTTCGGCGGCGGCGGCGCAAAGTCGTTCTGGCGTCGCCGGCGCTCCCTCCCCCGAGCTCACCGACCCGCGCTCCCCGGCGCCCGCCACCGCGGCGGCCGCGGCCGCGTCAGCGCCTCCGCGCGCTCCCAGTCCCCCGCGACCGCCTGCGCCGCCCGGCGCGCCGCAGCCGCCCGCGTCGCCGGGGCAGCCCGCGCCGCCGGTTGCGGCGGATCCCTCCGCGCCGGCGCCAGCCCGCCGTCCGCCGGCGCCCGCGTCGGTCGGCGGGACCGTGTCGCGAGCGCCCGGCGACACCCGCCGTCCGAGCGCGGTCGCGCCGCCGCTGGAGGGCCGCTCGGTGTACGCCGCCAGGCGCTCGCCGGGCAGGACGGCCGCGCTGATCGCGGGAGCGGTGATCGTTGCGGTGGCGGCGGGCGTGTTTGCCCTGACCTCGCTCGGCGGCTCCTCGAGCAAGACGCCGACGATCCCCGCGAAGACCACAGCGCACCTCACCGTCACACACGCGAAGGCGCGCTCGCACAAGGCGGCGTCGAAGCCGGTGCCGAAGACGCCGGCGGTGAGCCCGGCCGAAACGAGCGTGGCGGTTCTCAACGCCACCGAAGCAGAAGGACTCGCGCGCCGATTCGCCAGCACGCTGCAGCAGAACGGCTACTCGCAGGCCGCCGCCCTGTACGGGAAACCACCCGGCTCCAACCAGGTGAGCGTCGTCGAGTACGTCAGCGGCCACCAGGCCGAAGCGGAAGGCGTCGCGCGCTCGATCGCGGTCACGCATGTGCTGCCGATCGAAGCGGCCGTTACGGCGCTCGCCCACTCGGCCGACGTGGTCGTGATCGTCGGCGCCGACAAGGAAAAAGAAACGTCGAGCCCATAGCCGGCTTCCTCGACATCCCGGCGCGGTCGGTCAAGCCGCGCGAGCGCGGCATCACCCATGTGATCGACAGGGGGCTGTCGATCGCCGAGGTCGACGGCCTGCTCGAGGTCGCCGGGGACAGCGTCGACATCGTCAAGCTCGGCTGGGGCACGGCGCTCGTGACGCGCCAACCTCAAGCCCAAGCTCGCGCGCTACGCGACGCACGGGATCCCGGTCGTGCTGGGCGGGCACGCTCACCGAGATCGCGATCCGCCAGGGACGCGTCGATGGCCTGGTGGCGTGGCTGCGCGAGCTCGGCCTGCGCCACGTCGAGATCTCCGACGGCACGATCACGCTGGAGCCCGAGGTCAAGCGCGAGCTGATCGAACGACTCTCGCGCGAGTTCGTGGTGCTCGCCGAGGTCGGCAGCAAGGACGCGGACTTCATCATGGCCCCGTATATCTGGGTCGAGCAGATCGAGCGCGACCTGGACGGCGGGCGCGTGGAAGGTGATCGCCGAGGCGCGCGAGTCGGGCACGGCCGGGATCTACCGCGCCGACGGCGAGGTGCGCACCGGCCTGATCGACGAGATCGCGCACGCGATCGACACCGGACCGCCTGATCTTCGAGGCGCCGCGCCAGCAGCAGCAGGTGTGGCTGCTCAAGCGCTTCGGCACGGAGTGCAACCTCGGCAACATCGCGCCCGACGACGTGCTCTCGCTCGAGACGCTCCGGCTCGGGCCTGCGCTCGGACACGGTCGAGCTGTTCGCGCCGGGCGGCGGGGCTTGAACGAGGCCCCCTCGCCGCCGGTCGACGGCGGCGAGGAGCTGCCGGGCAGCGTTGGCGCGAACGGCCGGGTAGCATCGGCGCGCCGGCGCAGCGATCCGCTCGCGCGGGCCGTGTTCGCGCGCTCGTCCTCGCGTGCTTCGCGGCGTTCCTGATCACCCAGCGTCTCAAGCACACGCCGACGGCGGTGCAGGAACCGAAGCTGGCGCCCTTTCGCCTCCGCGGCGGGCGGTGAACTGGCGAAGGCAATCGCCTTCAAGCTGGCCAAGCCGGAGAGGTGACGGTGACGATCGTAACCCCGGGGGGGCAACAGGTGGCGACGCTGGTCCGCGATTGCCGGCGCCCCGCTACAAAACGCTCTCGTTGCGCTGGAATGGGCGCCGAGGGACGCGCACCCTATGGCTATACGGTGCTCACCGGGCCGACGGCTGCAGACCTCGTGCCCGCGAACCGACGGCCGCCGGCGCCGGTCGGCGAATACGGTGTGCGGGTGAGCCTGCGCAAGCGGCCCGTTCGGTGCTTTTTCCGCGCAGCTTCAAGCTGGTGAAGCCGTGAGCCGCCGGCCGGGCCAACCGCAGCTCCCAGGCATGAGCGGCCGGCGCGTCAGGCGCGCGCGGTGATCGCCACGTCGCTGCCGAGCGCGGGCGTGCTGGCTGCGGGGGGGCTCGCCGCCGCTCGTGGCGATCGCGGGGCTCACGCTAGTGATGCGCCGCCACTATGGGCGTTCCCGCTGCTCGCGGTGTTCGCGCTTCCCTTCCGCCTGCCGATCTCCGCGGACGGGCGCACCGTCAACCTGCTGCTGCCGCTGTACGCAGTGGTGTGCGGCGGGCGCGCTCGCGCACCTCGTGCCGCGGCTGTCTCCCGCGCCCACGGGTCCCTGGCCGCCCGAGGCCTGCGCATACCGGGGGCAGACGGAGGCGCGTCGTCGGCGGCGTCGACCTCCGTGGCGCCCTGCCGTGTGGCTCGAATGGCTGCTGCTCGCTCGGTCGGCGCTCTACGCGATGCAGGCGCTGCTACTCGAGCGACCGCGCCAAGGCGGCCGAGAACATCGCGTTCTTCTACGTGCCGTTCGGGCTGCTGTTCCTGATCCTGCGCGACGTGCGCCTGGACGCGCGAGCTGCTGCGCGCTGCCTCGGCGCGGCGGTCGCGCTGGCGGTGCTGTTCGCGGGGTGGGCTTCGTCGAGTACTACCGCAAGGCGCTGTTCCTGAACCCGAAGGTGGTTGCGGCCGACCAGTACGACAACTACTTCCGCGTCAACTCGGTGTTCTTCGACCCCAGCATCTACGGGCGCTTCCTGGCGCTGGTGATGATCGCCGTGATGACGGTCGTGCTCGCGGCGCGCACATCGACCGCTGTCGTCCTCGCGCAGGCTCGCGAGCGACGCCGCGAGCTGCTGGCCGGCGCGGCGGTGCTCGCGTGGCTGCTCGCGGGGCTGGTGACGAGCTTCTCGCAGTCGAGCATCGCCGCGCTGCTGCTGGGCCTCGCGGTGCTGGGCGCGTGGTGCTGGGGTGTGCGCCCGACGCTGTACGTGTCGGGCGGTCTGCTGGCGCTCGCCGCCGCGGTCGTGGTGCTCGCGCCCGCCGAGCCTTCATTTCGGGCTCAAGGGCTCGAGCGGCTCCGCGAACAACGCGACGAGCGGCCGCGCGACACTGATCGGCGGCGGTCTCGAACTGTTCGCCGAACGGCCGCTCAGGGCTACGGCTCCGGGCTCGTTCGAAACCGAGTACAAACGGCACAGCAAGGCCTCCGCGGCGAGCGCCGAGAACGCTACCTCCGCCTCGCACACGATCCCCGTGACGATCGCCGCCGAGCAGGGCATCGTCGGGCTGGCGCTGTACGTAGCGCTGCTGCTGGCGGCGTTCGTGGTGCTCTTCCGAGGCGCCGGGCGCTCGCCGCCGAGGATCGCGATCGCGGCCTGCTTCGCGGCGCTCGTGCTGCACACCTGGATATACGCCGATTTCCTGGAGGACCCCGTGAATCACGTGGCATCGGACTGCGCTCGCGGCGATTCGGCGTGGCGTTCTCATGACGCCGCACCGAGGATCGCCGCTTCGCGGCGCCTCGCGCGGGACGCTCCGGCCTGGATGGCGTGCCTGACCCGTGCTCCGTGCTGGGCTACCTCAAGCGCCTGGTTACGACCGGGGCGGCCTACCAGTCCGGGGACATCCTCGCGAAGGGCATGGCGCTGCTGACGCTGCCGCTGTACACGCGCCACGTCGACACAAAGCCTACGGCGCGGCCTAAACGCTGCTGACGCGGTGATCCTCGCGAGCATCCTGCTGCGCGCGGGGGTCGGCGAGGCGTTCATCCGCTTCTACTTCGACGACGAGGACACCGCGCGGCGCGAGCGGATCGCGCGCACCGCGACGGCGACGGTCGCCTGGACGACGACGCTCGCGTCGCTGCTCGCGTCGGCCCGCCGGGCCGCTGTCGCAGCCTGGTGCTTGGCTTCGCGACCCGCTGCTGATCGACTGCGCGGTGCTCGGGCTGTGGGCGTTCACGAACCTGGAGATGGTCTACGCGCAGCTGCGCGTGGACGAACGCAAGCGCGCCTATGTGTACGCGTCCGGCTGCGAACGTGGCGATGACCGTCGCCTTCACGTGCGCTGGTCGTGTTCGCCAGCCAGGGCGCGCGCGGCCTGCTGCTCGGCAACTTCGGCGCCTCCGCGGTGGTGGTGCTCGGCCTGTGGTGGGTGCTGCGCCGGCGCGTGTCGCTGCGCATACGGCTGGCGGACCTGCGCGCGATGCTGCGCTTCGGGCTGCCGACGGTCCCGGCGGACGCGAGCGTGTATGCGCTGCAGGTCGCCGATCGCTTCTACCTGTTTCAGGGTCTTCTCAGCAACGCGCCGCCGGCCAGTACGCGATCGCGATCAAGCTCGCCACCGTCGTGTTCGTGGCCGTGCGCGGCTTCCAGTACGCATGGCCGCCGCTGGCGTACTCGATCGACAGCGACGAGGAGGCGGCGCGGCTGTACTCGCTCGTGACGACCTACTACGCGCTGGCGACAGGCGTGGTCGTTTGCGCGGTGGAGCTGCTCGGTCGCTGGATCGTGCGGCTGCTCGCCGCCCACGCAGTACTTCGGCGCCTACCGCGCGCTGCCGTGGCTGGCGCTGGGGTGGGCGCTGTACGGCCTGTACCTGGTGTTCGTCGCGATCGCCGGACGCGCGCGTGTCACCTCGCGCAACTTCCCCGCGGCCGCCGCCGGTCTGGCGGTCAACGTCGCGCTGCTGATCCTGCTCGTGCCGGGCAGCGGCGCCGGCCTGGGCATCGCCGGCGCCGGCATCGCGCTGTGCGGCGCCTACCTGGCGATGCTCGGCGTCATGTACGTGCTCACGCGCAGCCTGTTCAGCGTCGGCTTCGAATGGGCTGCGCCTGGCGCAGCTGACGGCGATCCTGCTCGGCGTCGGCGTCTCCGGCGAGCTGCTGCTGCCCAGCCACGGGCTCGCGGGTCTCGCGCTGCGCGTCGCCTGGCTCGCGCTCGTGCCGGCGCTGCTGCTGCTCACCCGCTTCTTCCACCCCCACGAGCACGCCCAGGCGAGGGCGCTCGTGGCGGACGCCCGCAGGCGCGTGACGGCCTTCCGTGCCGGGCACGGCGACGTCGAGGCATACGCGGAGGATCCACTGAGGGACATCTGACGGCCGTGGACACAGCGCAGGGCGGCGTCCTCGGTCGCTCGCGTGCGCAGCACGCCACGCTCTCTGCGTCCCAGCCCTGCTTGGTCCACGACCGTCAGAAGCGAGCGAAGGGTGTCTAAACGAGCGATTATTGGCTCAAGAAAGCGGGATTTGCGGCCGATGGGAGCCGTGCTGTGGCCGAGCTCACTGCCAAGCCCTCCCGTCGAGCGGGCGCCAAGGAGCGCCAGCGGCGCGCCGAGGCGCTGCGCCGCCATCGCGCCGACGCGCGCGTGCAGCGCGTGGCGGTGGCCGACGAGGTGGCCTACCTTCGCGAGCAGCTGCGGCTCACCGCGCGGCTCACCGCGAGACTGGCCGGCAAGAGCGAGATCGAGGAGCTGGCCCAGCTGGTGGTCGACGAGCTGCACGAGACGTTTGCCTTCTACCTCGCCGCCATCCAGCGCCTCGACGACGGCGTGCTGCGCCTGGTGGCAGGACGCGGCCCGCTCGCGGAGGTCATGACCGAGTTCCTGCTCACCGAGCAGCCCGTGTCCGAGGGGGTCAACGGGAGGGTCGCCCGCTCGGGGCGCACGGCGCTTGTGCCGGACACGCGCGCCGACCCCGACTACATCGTCCGCGATCCCAAGACCGACCCGCGCGCGGAGCTGGCCGTGCCCGTGCTCGTGGACGGGTCGGTGTGGGGCGTGCTGAACATCGAGGCGACCGAGCCGGGCGCGCTCGCCGAGGCCGACGCCGCACTGGTCGAGGCGATCGCCACCAGCTTCGGCGTCGCCGTGCACCGCGCCCGCCTGGTGGCGGACCTGGAGAGCGCTTTCACCACCGCGCTGGCGGCGCTGACGAGCACGGTCGAGGCCAAGGACGACTACACGGCGTGCCACGGCGAGGACGTGGCGGTGCTGGCCGAGCGCGTCGCGCTGCGCATGTCGCTGTCGAGTGCGCAGGCGCGCGATGTGCGCTACGCGGCGATGCTGCACGACATCGGCAAGGTGGCCGTCCCCAGCGAGATCCTGCTGAAGCCGGGTCCGCTGACCGACGAGGAGTGGGTGACGATGCGCAGCCACGCCGCGGTCGGCGGCGAGCTCGTCGGGCGCATCGACGCCTTCGCTCACCTCGCCCCCGCGGTGCGCGCGAGCCACGAGCGCTGGGACGGCGCCGGCTACCCTGACGGCCTCGCCGGCGAGGCGATCCCGCTCGCCGCGCGCATCATCGCCGCGTGCGACACCTACGACGCGATCATCACCGACCGCCCCTATCGCGCCTCGCGCTCGCCGCGCGAGGCGTGCGAGGAGCTGCGGCGGGTCGCCGGCACGCAGCTCGACGCGCGCGTGGTCGATGCCGTGGTTGCCGAGCTGGAGGGCGATTGAGGCTGTCGCGGAGCTGCGGCTCGGTGGGCAGGTTCAGACCCTGTCTCCCTTATGAAAAGTCGCAAGTTCAGAACCTGGCAGGGATCCACAAACTGGAGCGAAAGCCGCGAAAAGACGGGTGTTCGTGGTCGGCGGTTCTCGCTGTTCCCGGCTGTTCGTGGCACGAAGGACCGCAAAAGGACCGCAGTTGCGGACAAGACGGACCGCAACGCGACGGCAGCCCAAGCGATGACTTGATCGAGCTCTTTGTGTCGCTACATCGCCATATCTCGCCCAAGCCGCACAGAAGGCTTTTGTAGGGCGTCGCGCGGGTGAGCCGACGGTCGAGGCCCCGCTTAGCCACGCCGAGACGACCCCCGGCTGACCGCACCTGACCAGCAAGAGACCACACATCGTCGGAAACATTTGCAGACTTACTGTCACACACGGGGATCTACCAGTTTGTCTGGGGGCCCCGCCCAGTCGGGCCCGCGCCGGATCGAGGGACTTGACAAAACTCCGTCCGAACAGTCGGTTATCAATTTCTACGTAGCGCGCCGCGCCCGCGGCGCCGGTGGTTCGCGTCTTTGATCCTTCCGTCCGACCCGTGCTCCATGCTCGGGCACTGGCTCAGTTTCGGTTGCCGTGGACGGGGTCCGCCCGCGGCGATCACGACCCAAGGAAGCGAACGATGGGCGAGAACGACTCGCTCGAGCAACTCAGCACATGGCTCACCGAGAACTGGCAGCAGATCAAGATCCCCGCCCAGGTCACGGTGCGTGCAAAAACGCGTGCCTACGGCGAGCGCACCACGGTCAAAATCGACCATCGCCTGTCCTGCCCGCTACAGGGTTACGACGGGTGGCGCATCGGAACCAAGAAGACGTTCCTGCCGTTGGCGCAGTTCAACTCATGGGCAAGGCAGAAGGTCAACACCGCCGCATCGCACGGGACCGGACGGACGATCTATTGCTACGACGACGGTCTCGACGACCAGGTGGTGGCCGCCCTGAGCTACCACATCCACGATCGCGCCGACTGGCCGCTGTTCATCACAGCGATCGCCTTCAGGATTGATTTCAAAGAAGATCGTGGGCTGCGTGCGCGGACGGTTGCCGGCGCGTTTCTGCTCAAGCAGTACGCACACGCGCTCGGCGAGCTGATTGGCCGTGGGCCCGCAGTCCACATGGACATGGCGGTCGACAACCTCGAAGGGTATGCCGTCGAGCTCGGATTCCGCCGGGCACCAGCCCTGAAGGGCCTGCGCGTCGCGGGCACGCACATGCTTCAGGACAGCCTCAAATGAGCCCGCGGGAGCCGGGCGCTTAGTCCTCTTCGGCGATGGGAACGTAACCCTCGATCATGTCCGGCAGCGGATCCGCCGCGCGAGCGAGGATCGCCTCGAGCTCCGCCACTCCCTCTTGGTCCAACAGCCGACGCGCCCGACGCAGCAGCTCCTGACGTTCGTCGGCGAGGGTGTTTCCCGCGAAGTACGCCTCTAGCTCCCCCTCGACGATTCTCCGCTCCTGCGGGTCGGCTCGTTCCGCGAGGTCGAGCAGGGCCTGCGCCACATCGTTCAGCGAGCGCTTGCGGTAGATCGCGCCGAGCCGCAGCACCTCCCCTGGTGCGAGCACCACGTCACGCTCGCCGCGCGCTTCCCCAGCAAGGTCATCCCGGCGCGAGAGCGTCGAAGCTGAAACGCCCAGCATCTTCGCGGCCTCCGTGATGTTCGGATACGCATTCAGCGATGTGCTGCTATCCGGCTGACCAGCCAAAACAACCTCCTGGGATGAGCCTACGCAAACGTCGCGCCACACGCAAGCGCCGCATGGTTTGCACCGAACGCACGATATGCAATAATATCGGCAGCGACGAGCATACCCTGACAGCTCGACCCCCGGAAGCGAGGAACGCATGGCGAAATACGACGTGGACATCGAAGGCACCATCTACCCCTGGGATGAGGACACGATTACGGTCCCGCAGTTGCGCGAGCTCGCCGGATACGCCCCCGGGCAGGAGATGATCGAGGTCGACCTCAAGGACAACACCGAGATCGTCCTGGCCGAGGATACGATCGTGAAGCTCAGACCCGGCAAGGGGTTCGCCAAGAAAGTGGCGTTCAAGCGCGGATGAGTCAACGACTGGAAGCGGAGCTCGCGCTCGTGCGCACGGCCTTTCCCGATCTCGAGTTCCTCGCCGACGGGCTATGGGCACGGGTGCCGGCTTATCCGATGCCGGAGGGCTGGGGTCTCGAGCATGCGGAGATCGCCTTCCAGTTTCGCCGGGACTCGATCGCCGAAGAGCCCTACGGCTTCTGGGTGCGCCCTCCCCTGACGCTGCCCGGCGGTGGCACTCCCACAAACACTTCTGGTCCCGTCGCGACAGGTTTCGGGGACAACTTCCAGCAGTTCTCCTGGGCGCCGGAGGGGTGGGCGCCTGCGGTTGATCTACGTTGCGGCACGAACATGCTCAACTGGGTGCGCTCGTTTCGTAAGCGCCTCGCGGAGATCGGCTGATGCTCGACGTCGCGATCCCTGCCGATATCAACGCGCAGCTGCTCGCGGCTATGCGCTGGAGTGGCGTTGAGCACGTTGCCTTCATGTTCACCGGGCCGCAGAGCGACGACACTGCCTTGCGTGTGTGCGAGATCTACCGCGTCCCGCGCGAGGGGTTCGACTTCCAGTCGGATCTGCACGTCTCCCTCACCGACGAGACACGCGGGCTCGTGATCAAGCGGGCCTCGGACCTCGGGGGCTGCTTGATTGAGGCGCACAGCCACAAGCACGGGCCGGCGCGATTCTCACCGAGCGACCTGCACGGCTTCACCGAATGGGTCCCGCACGTGCGCTGGCGCCTACAACAGCGGCCCTACATCGCGCTCGTGATCGCCGGCACCCGCTTTGACGCCCTTGTCTGGGACGGCCCGCCCGGTGCCCTCAGCCAGCTGTCTTCGCTCGCTGTCGACGGCCAGCAGCCGGTGCGCCCGACCGGCATCACCCACCGTGAACTGAGCACGAGACGTCGATGAGGTCCGAGGGCCGCTACGCGCGCCATATGGGCCTATTCGGCGTAGGGGGTCAGGAGCTAATCGCCTCCTGTCGCGTCTCTATCGTTGGCCTCGGCGGCCTCGGCTCCCACCTTGCGCAGCAGCTCGCCTATCTTGGCGTTACGGACTTCCTACTCGTGGATGCCGACACCGTCTCCGAGTCCAACCTGAACCGCCTGATTGGCGCGAGCAGCGAGGACCTCGGCCAAAGCAAGGTGGACCTCGCAGAACGCATGATCAGGACAATCCAGCCCGACGCCACGGTCGACCCGCAAGCGTGCTGGCTGACCGAGGACGCCGAGCCCGCCGGGCTCTCGGGCGTCCAAGTGATCTTCGGATGCGTCGATGAGGACCCGACACGCCTCGACATCCTGCGCTTCGCCTCCTCACATGCGATCGCCTACGTGGATCTCGCCAGCGATGTCACCTCCGAGGGGGAGTTCGGCGGACGCATCGTGTTCGGGAAGGACGGCGAGCGCTGCCTCTCCTGCCTCGGCGAGCTTGACCAGCACGCCTTGGCGCGCTCGCGGATGAGCGACGAACAGCGCGCCGCCGACGACGAGATCTATGGCGTCGACCGCGCCGCGCTAGTCGACGGCGGCCCTTCGGTCGTCTCGATCAACGGCGTCGTCGCCTCGCTCGCGGTCACCGAGTTCATGTGCTGGCGCACCGGATTGCGCGAGCCCGCAGGGTTCCTCACCTACCGCGGCGACCTCGGCACCGTCAGCCGCCGCGGTCAGGTCGAGGAGCGGCCCCCATGCCTGTATTGCGCCATGGGCTGGGGCGTAGCCCAGGAAGGAGAGTACCCCTGAAAACTCGATGCCGTTGGACATGGGCACCGTGTGCGACCGGCATACGTACGACGCGAAGGATGAGCAACCCGCCGTCCAAGTCGCTGCACTCGTGCCGCGACGATCGGCGGTGAAGTCCGGGGTGATTTCGGACCGCAAAAGGACCGCAGACCTCCGACAAAACCGCATCAGAAAGCCAACCCGAACCTTACTCCCCGACAGAAATACGGTTAGGTGCCGGTGGGCGCTGGGGGCGTCCTGAGAGGGGCAGGATTTGGCTCTGGGCCTGCGATTTCGGGCCATGTCGCCGGGAGCAACGGGTGAGCGGCCTATAGCGCTTTCTGGGCGCTCCGCCCCCGGACCCCCCCACGCTGGGACACTGCCCCCCCACGCTGTTCCGCGGCGCCAGCCGGCGGCGCGGATAGTGCTCGCCGAACGTAGCCATCGGCGAAGCGCCACCGCGGCGCATCGGCGGACGCATGCACCGTCTACTCGTGACTGGGTGCGTCACGAGCTCGCTGCTGCTGCAGCCGCGCGCGGCGACGATCTCCTCTGCCGACAGCTGAGCCGCGACGCCCCGCTGGAGAACAAACTGCAGCGTGAGGCAGGATCGTTCGGCGGGCTTCGAGTTGCTGTTCCTAGAGTGTCGCGATCAGCTTGCGTCTAGGGCTCGCTGCGATTCGCGGAGTCTCGTAGCGAGCGGCCAGTGTAGGCCGGCAAGACGAGCCAACGTCTTGGGAGGTGCAGCAAGCAAGGCAACGAACCACGACAGCATCTCGAAACTTGTTCGCCTGTACGATACGCTGCCCGCTCGGCGCACAGGGCAAGTCCCTGCTCGTCGCTCGCTGGGCCACGAATCCCCAATTGCCGTGACGCCGACATGACGACGAACAACCACCTTGCGGACTCCCGACGACTCTGGAATCACCGGATCCATCAGCGCTGGGCTGGCGAGGATCTGACCTTCTGGCGTCTCGCGTTCTTCCCGAAGTACGACCCGGAACAGATCATCCCGCTCCTCAATCGCGCAATGGACGATCTCGGGATCAGTTCGTACGCCGTCTACGAAATGTTTGGGCTCTTCGACTTGTTCGTAAGGGCATGGCTGCCTCGACACGCTATGGAGAGCGTCGATCAAACGCTAAACGACGCGTTGGCTGGACAGTCCATGCAGCTATGCGAGGCATTCACGGTCAGCAAGATTCTGCGGCACTGGGCTTGGGACGACGGTAGCGGCGGTCTCTATGAGCCTGATCCGACGGTCCTGAAATCACCATGGTCTGATGAGAGGATAGCCGAAATCGAAAATGAGCAAATCTCTGTTCAAGAGAAGGACGAGCTAGATAAATCGAAGCATATCGTCCGCGATCTCGAGCATGGTGACGGGATCAAGTTCATCATGGTCGTCACGTCGTCAGTGTATTCACCAACCTACAGTGCACGATTGCGTCTTGCCCAAGGGATCTTGGCGAGCCTAGACAACCACGATATCGAGGAGCCATCGCTCTACGAGGGAAGTGGCTTCGGTCAATTTATCGTAATGGGCCGTGTAGCAAACGCTGACTTCTTTACGCTTCGCCAGCTAGCTACAGCTATCAATGCCACTGGGATACAGGATACGGCACGTCCCTACACGTTCGTCTCGGCTGATGAAGGTCTCGTCACCTACCATGATCGCTTGCCTTCATCCACCAAGCAAGTCGCCAGCGTCCCAGGTGTCGAACAACTACTTGCTCGTGGTGAGAGCAGGCAGCTTGAGGTTAAGGGCTCCGCGAGTCTCAACTGGAAAAGGTACATCATAGGCGACAAGACACTTGTGAAAGAAGACGTGATCCTCAACGAAGGCCTCATCAAGGCGATCGTGGGTATGCTGAACGCTGAGGGGGGGCACGTCGTAGTGGGGGCTCTGGAGGCCGCCGCGCGGTTCGGGGAAGAGGTAGTCGGAAGCCTTCCTGAGTTCGCCGAGCGACGCCGGATCGGTGACTATGTTTGTGTAGGGGTAAACGCCGAGTATGACGAGCGCGGCTGGGACGGTTTTCGCTTGACGTTGCTCGACGCAATCAACGCGCGTATCGATCCATCGCCGGCCGGTTCACTGGGACTAGATCGTCAAGAGGTGGATGGTTGTGATCTCTGGGTCGTAAGCGTGAAGCCGACCAACGCAACATGGTATTACCGGTACCTAGGTGAAGGGCAAGCGGAGCAGTTTTTCGTCCGGGAGGATGGTCGCACAGTTGCTTATGCGGGCAGTCGGGCGGATGCTTACAAGCGTACTAGTCCCCGTGGATAGTTCGGCGTCGAGGGACCAAGCTATGAGTGATAAAGCAGATCAGATGCGTGGCGACATCGAGGAAGGTCGCGGTGTACCACGGCTGGCGTTGCTACGCGCCGTACCTGCCGTTGCACGTAGTGCCAATCCGCCGGTTGGGCCTACGGATCTTGTCAGGGCGCTGCAAGCGCCCGACGATAGCGAAAGGCCGAAGGTATTCGTCTTCAACGCGGTGCCCGGTACTGATTTGGACAGGCTCCGGGTAGGAGAAGCGCTAATCGGTCTCTCGGCGCGCCTCCTCGCGATACTAAACGTAGCCCAAGTGGAAGAGATTACGCGCGAGATAGATTCACTTGCGCGGGCTGATGTCGGCATTGACGCAGTCGAGTATGAACGACTAACCGGTGAACCAGCGCCACATTATGGAGAAATAGTCGAGGTGAGGGTGCAGAGCTTGCTGAGAGCCTTTGAGCGGCGTCGAAGGTTGCTGCAGGACTCGCTAACTACGGTTGAGCTGCAGGAGCTGCTCGGGGTTTCAGCTGACTTTGCACCAAAATGGGCGACCCCGCCTCGGCGTATATTTGCGGTGTTGGACTTCGGACAATATCGATTTCCCGCCTGGCAGTTCGACGCCTCCGCCCCAGATGGTGTGCTGCGCGGTCTAGCGGCTGTCTTGGCAGAGCTCGACGAGGTGCCTCTTATGCAGCAGCTCGCCTGGTTTTCTACGGAGCAGGCGGAACTCGCTGGACAACAGCCCGCTGATGCTCTTCGCGCGGGGCAAGTAGAGGCAGTTCGCTCGGCGGCGCAGGCACTGAGATATTCTACAGCCGGCGGTCCATGAAAGTGACGCCGGAAGGGCGCGGAGTCGCAATAGCTGAGGGGTTGCCCGATCCACCGTCACGGCCACCGTTTGGCGTGGACCCGCGCTATGAGGTGCTTGAGGCGGGCGAGTTTTTGCGACGAATCTACACGCCAGAGAGCTTCTTGCAGCCGTGGCCTCACACCGTTGGGCCGACGACATTCAGGCACTTCGGCCCCACGGAGAGGTTTGATCATCATCAGCCAGGGTCCCCGAGCCCCGATGCGAGGCGCGGCATTTACTATGCGGGCGCGGAGATGTGGGACTGTGCCGTTGAGGTGTTTTGGCGCACACGGATCATACGCCTAGCTAACAACCGGTTTGCAGAGGTATTGGTCCAGCGCGATCTAAGACTTCTCGACATATCAAGTGACGGAGCGATGCGTATTGGGGCGACCGCTGCGCTATCAAAGGGTGGTCCGCGGGAGAAGACCCAGTCGTGGGCGCGTCACATCTACAATCATAGTGATACATACAGGTATGATGGGCTACCGATTGATGGCCTAATGTACTCGAACTCACACAACGAAGGCCGCGCAGTAGCCTTGTTCGAGCGTGCATCTGACAGCTTGAGGATTCATAGCGACCGTGCGTTGAGTAACGCGACGATCCGAGCGGCGCTTGAGATGAGAGCGCGAACGATACCGTCGCTTACGGTCGAGGCTTAGCGCGGAAAGTGTAGAGGTTGCGACGGGTACATGGGATTGCTCCGGTGCGAAAGTGCCGGCAGAGCACTAGGAAGTTGGGCTGTGTGCGGGGTTGGTGTCCGCTGAGTCGGAACCGGCGGACGGCATTCGGGAAGGGGCCACGGAGATTATGCCTCGACCGCCCACAATCCGCCCACGCCCAGCCGCATCACCAGCTCCCAAGCCACCCTCAACCTGTCTCCCGGACTGAGTCTTCGTGGAACTTCTCGACGATCCCGAAATTCTAGGAACTCAACCTCAGCGTTGAAGGGGCGCGAGCTTCACGCAAATGCAGCTCGGCATAGAGCCGGGAGTACCGTCGCAAGACGCAGCTAGGTTGACGCGCTATGGAAGAGCGGCCGACAGTAGCTGAGGCGATCGATCCAGGAGGCGCTCGGGTCGTGCTCGACGAGCGCGTCTGGAGCGAGAAAATCGTCCGCGACCATCCGGAGGTCGCCTCCTCTAAAGACGACGCCTTGCGGGCCGTGTCCGCACCAGATCACGTCGCGGCCGATCCGGGTTCGGTAGATCGCAAGCGCTTCTACCTGCGTGGCGTCGGTCCGAGTCGCTGGCTGCTCGTGGTCGTAAGCTATGAGCAGGTGCCGGCGCGGATCATCTCCGTGTTTGCCAACCGGAAGGACCCCAAGACATGGAGTGCGTGAACATCACGATCGGGCGCTTGACGTTCGATCGGGCCAACTACGACGCCGAGAACGACGTGCTCTACCTCCACTTGGGCGACCCGCAGCCAGGGGAGGGCGAGGAGACGCCTGAGGGCCACGTCCTGCGCTATGCGCCTGGGACGAGCCAGTTGATCGGGCTGACGGTTGTGGGCGCGCGGGAGACGCTAGAGCGGAACGGGCGCCTCTCGATCACGGTCCCCGAGACGATCGAGACGACCGCCGAGGATTTGGCGCCCGCTCTGGCTGCGGCGTAGCCGCCCCGATGCCTCAAGCTCCGAGCTCCGGCGCCGGTTGCACGCGGCAGCAGCAGGCGTCCGTCCCAGCTTGCGGCCTGCGCGCTCTCGCCATGCCCCGCGGGCAGCTCGCGGCTCGCTGGCACGACCGTTTCGGCCGCGAGGATCCAGCCCCGTCCGGAGGGGCGCAGATCGTGGGTGCCGGCGGGGGCGAACGTCTCGCCTGCCGCCGCGCGCACGATGCTGGCTCGACGACTGCGCCCGGCAGTTCGGCTGGCTCGCCGAGGGCGCTCATGACGTCCGCAAGCGCGTAGAGAGCGTGACCGCCAGGCGTCTCGCAGGTCGGTCGCAGGCGCCCGCTCGCTCGGTAGTGGCGGATCGTGCTGTCGGCCAAGCCGTACATGCGGGCGAGCTGGGATGTCTTCAGAAGCTTTGACATGAGACGGAGAATATCGGCGCTCTTAGCGGATCAGCCGTTGTACTCTGCCGCCGCCTCGCGCAGCCCCTCGCCCCGCTCGGGATGCAGCGTGGCCGTGACGTGGCGCCAGTAGCGCCGCGCGTCGTGCCCGGGCAGCGCGAGCGCGGCAAGCGCGCGCAGCGCGTAGCTCCACGCGGTCAGCCAGCGCACGAGCCGCGCCTCGGCCGCGGAGTGGTGCTTGCGCATGTACAGGTCGCGCCCGCGCGCCAGTTCGACGATCCGCCGCTCGGGCAGCGCGCCGGTGGACAGCTGCTCGTGGTGGATGGCCACCGCCTGCGGCACGTACACGCTGCGCCAGCCCGCGTCGCGCAGGCGCCGCGCGAAGTCGACCTCGTCGGAGTACACGAAGAAGTCCGGGTCCAGGTAACCGACCTGCGCGGCCGCCTCGCGGCGCACCAGCAGCGCCGAGGACTGGCACCAGTCGACCTCGCGCACGCGCTCGCCGCGGCTTTGCACGGTGTACAGCCGGTGCAGCATCAGCGCGCTCGCGAGCGCCGTGGCGGGTGTGGGGAAGCGCCACGCGCACGCCTGCCCGCTCCCGTCAGGACGCAAGAGCCGCGCGCCCGCGCACGCCGCCTGCAGGCGCGCCTGCAGCGCCTGCCACAGCGCGAGCGTCGCGCCGGGGCGCAGCTCGGAGTCCTCGTTGAGCAGCAGCGCGTAGCGTCCGCGCGCGCGCCGCAAGAGCTCGGAGTCGTTCACGCCTTGCCGCGGCGCTCCGGCAGCGCGATCGTCTCGTCCCGCCCGACCGCCCCTGCCGCTCCGGGTGGTCGCGCGCGGCCTGCGCGGAGCCGTCGCGCGAGCCGTTGTCGAGCACCAGCACCTCGGTCGCGAACGGCACGCTCTCGCGCTCGCGCGCGAGCGCGTCCAGGCCGCGCAGCAGCAGCTCGCGCTGGGAGGTGTTGACGATGCAGTAGCTCAGCTCGATCTCGCCCACGCGCGGGACCCTACGGCGATGAGCCGGCCGGCGCGAGCAGCCACGGCGACGGCGAACGAGCTCGGACGCATACCCTCTATCCCGTGCAAGCCCTCGAGAAGCTGCGCAACCGCATGGCCGAGCTGTCGGATCTCGCCGCGATCGGGATGCTCGCCGGCTGGGACCAGCTGGTGATGATGCCCGGCGACGGCGCTGGCGCGCGGGCGCAGCAGCTCGGCACGCTCGCGCGTCTCACCCACGAACGCGCCACCGCCGAGGAGATCGGCGCCTGGCTGGACGAGCTCGACGCGCCCGGCGAGCACGCGGCGCTCGAGGAGCTCGACCGCGACATCGTGCGTATCGCCCGCCGCGACTGGGAGCGCGCGCGGCGAGTCCCCGACGAGCTGGCGGTGGAGATCGCGCAGGCCGGCGCCGACGGCTAGGAGGTCTGGCAGCGGGCACGGGCCGAGGACGACTTCGCCGCGTTCGCGCCCGCGCTGCAGCGCAACGTCGAGCTGGCGCGCGCCTACGGCGAGTGCGTGGCGCAGGAGGGCGAGAGCCGCTACGAGGGGCTGCTCGGCGACTACGACTTCGGACTGCGCACCGACGAGCTGCGCCGCGTGTTCGGGCAGCTCGCGCAGGCGCTGCCGCCGCTCGCGGCGCAGGCGAGCGTGCGCTCGCCGCGCCGTACGCTGGAGGTGCCCGTCGACGCGCAGCGCGCGGCTGTCGCCGGCACGCTGCGCCGCCTCGGCGTCGATGAGGCGAGCTGGCGCGTGGACGTCTCCACGCACCCCTTCACCGCGTGGGTCGGGCGCGGCGACTCGCGCGTGACCACGCGCTACAGCGACGGTGAGGTGGAGTCGCTGCTCAGCTCCCTGCACGAGTACGGCCACGCGCTCTACGAGCGCCAGATCGACCCTGCGCTCGACCGCACAAACCTCGGTTCCGGCACGTCGATGTCGATGCACGAGTCCCAGAGCAAGCTGTGGGAGAACCACGTCGCGCGCAGCCCCGCGTTCGCCGAGGTGCTCGCGGCTGAGCTGGGCGCGGGCGGGTTCGCGGTGGCGCCCGCCGACCTGCACGCCGCGCTCGTCGGCGTCGAGCCGTCCGCCATCCGGGTGTCCGCCGACCCGCTCACCTATCCGCTGCACATCGTCGTGCGCTTCGAGCTCGAGCTGGCGCTGATCGACGGTGACCTCGCCGTCGCCGACCTGCCCGCCGCGTGGCGCGAGCAGATGCGCCGGCTGCTCGGCGTGGAGGTCGCGTCCGACGCGCTCGGCTGCCTGCAGGACGTGCACTGGAGCGCCGGTAGCTTCGGCTACTTCCCCAGCTACGCGCTCGGCTGCCTGATCGCCGCGCAGCTGTGGGAGGCGATGCAGGACGAGCTCGGGCCGCGCGAGGGCGACCTGCGCCGCGGCGAGGTCGCTCCCATACAGCGCTGGCTCGCCGAGCACGTGCACCGCTTCGGGCGGCGGCTCGACACGACGGCGCTCCTCGAACGCGCCACCGGACGGGCGCTCGAGATCGAGCCGTTCCTGCGCTACGTGACGCCGCTGGCCGAACGCTGAGCTTTGGGGAGGCCCGACTCCCCGGTGCGTTCCTCGCGCGTCGGCGAGGTGACGCCCCGACCATGGGTGTGCAGGTGGTAGATTTCTGCCATGGTCACAACCATCGATGCGGCTGGCCGAATCGTCGTGCCCAAGCGCCTGCGCGAGGAGCTCGGGTTCACGCCCGGCCAGCGCCTGGAGCTCAGCGCCGTCGACGGTAGGCTCGAGGTCGAGCATCCCACCACACCGATGCGCCTGGAGAAGCGCAAAGGCCGGCTCGTGGCAGTCGCCAACCGTCCGATGCCGGAGCTGACGTCCGAGCAGGTACGGGAGACCCTCGAACAGATCCGCCGGTGACGCCCGACAGCAGCGTCGTGATCGCCGCCTTCGCGAGCTGGAATCGGCACCACGAGGCGGCGGTGGAGGCGCTGGCCGAGCACGACGTCCGTGATCTCCTCGCACACGCGGAGCTCGAGACCTACTCGGTTCTGACGCGCCTGCCGGAGCCGTTCAGGGCCGAGCCGGTGATCGTGGCGGAATATCTGCGCGAGGACTTTCCCGGGCGGCGCATCGTCCTGCCCGAGCGACAGCGGCGCAATCTCGTTTCGAGGCTCGCCTCCGTCGCGATCACGGGCGGCGCCGTCTATGATGCGTTCGTCGCGGCCACCGCGGCGCACCACGGCCATGGTCTGCTCAGCTGCGATCGGCGCGCGGCGCCGGTGTACGCCCGACTCGACGTAGAGGTCACCTACCTCTGAGCACCATGCGCGTCCATGTCGTCGACCCCTCGGCCTACACGCCGCCCTACGACCACGCGCTGTGCCGCGCGCTCGGAGCCGCGGGGGCGGACGTGGAGCTGTACACGAGCCGCTTCGCCCACGGGCCCGTCGCGCGGCCGGAGGGCTACGAACGGCGCGAGCTGTTCTACCGTCTGGCCGCCCTCGTGCCCGACGCCCGCGCCCGCCGTTTGGTCAAGCTCGCCGAGCACGTCCCCGACATGCTGCGCTACCGCCGCGCCGCGCAGGCCGCCGACATCGTGCACTTCCAGTGGCTGGCGGTGCAGCACCTCGACGGGCGCCTGCTGCCCGGCGGACGCTCCCCTCCGGGGCCCGGCGACCGTTGGTGCTCACCGCTCACGACATCCTCCCGCGCGAGGCGCGGCCCGGGCAGCGCACGGCGCAGCGGCGCCTGTACGGCCGCTTCGATGCGGTGGTCGTGCACTCCGAGCACGGCCGCCGGCGCCTGACCGGCGAGCTGGGGCTCGACCCCGAGCGCGTGCACGTGATCCCGCACGGCGCGTTCGAGCACCTCGCCGACGGTGACGGCGCGGACGCGCCCCCGCCGTTCGCGACCGAGCAGCCCGTGGTCCTGTGCTTCGGGCTGATGCGCCCGTACAAGGGCATCGACCTGCTGCTGGAGGCGTGGCGGGGGATCGAGGGCGCGGAGCTTTGGATCGCGGGCGCGCCGCGTATGGACATCTCCGCGCTCCAGGCGGTCGCGCCCGCGCGGGTCCGCTTCGTGCCGCGCTTCATCGGCGACGACGAGCTGCCCGCATACTTCCGCCGCGCCGACATCGTCGTGCTGCCCTACCGCGAGATCGACCAGTCGGGCGTGCTGTTCACCGCGCTCGCGTTCGGCCGGCCGCTGCTGCTGAGCGACGTCGGCGGCTTCCCTGAGATCGCCGCCACCGGCGCCGCGCGCACGTTCCCCGCCGGCGACGCACGCGCGCTGCGCGACGCGCTGCGCGAGCTGCTCGGCGACGAGCCCGCCCGCCGCGCGCTCGCCGCGCACGCACGCGAGCTCGCGGCCGGCGATTACTCCTGGGACGCCGTCGCGCGGCGCACGCTCGCGCTGTACGAGTCGCTGCTCAGCGAGGCTCGCGGGCGATGACGATCGCGCTCGAGATCGTCTTCTGGCTCTCGTGCGGCCTGATCGTGTGGACGCAGGTCGGCTACGCGGTGGCGCTCGCGGGCCTCGCCCGCGTGCTGCACCCAGCAGGATCGACCCCACGCGAACGCACGCGGCGGAGCCCCCTCGGGGGCGGAGCCCCTAAAACAACATCCCTCCCAAGCCTGTCCCTGATCGTCGCCGCGCACGACGAGGAGCGCGTGATCGCGGAGAAGGTCGCCAACGCGCTCGCGCTCGACTACCCGCGCGAGCGCCTGCAGGTGATCGTCGCGTGCGACGGCTGCAGCGACCAGACCGCCGCCCGCGCCAGGGACGCCGGCGCGGACCTCGTGCTCGAGCTGCCGCGCGGCGGCAAGATCCGCGCGCAGGACGCCGCCGTCGAGCAGGCCAGCGGCGAGATCGTCGCGTTCTCCGACGCCAACGCGCTGTGGGAGCCGGACGCGGCGCGCGCGCTCGTGAGCGCGTTCGAGGACCCGCGCGTCGGCTACGCCTGCGGGCAGGTGCGCTTCGTGCAGGCCGCTCGCCGGCGGCCGCAACCAGGAGGGCGTGTACTGGCGCTACGAGCTCGCCGTGCGCGCGCTCGAGTCGCGGCTGTCGTCGATCACTGCCGGCAACGGCGCCATCTACGCCACCCGCCGCGACTCCTACATCGTCGTCGACCCGATCATGGGACACGACCTGTCGCTGCCGTTCAACATGGTCAAGCGCGGCCTGCGCGCCGTGTACGTGCCGCAGGCGCGCGCCAGCGAGAAGATGGTCCCGTCGCTCGGCGGCGAGTTCGCGCGCAAGCGGCGCATGATGAGCCACACATGGCCGATCGTGCTGCGCGGCGGCATGCTCTCCCCGCGCGGCTACCCGCCCGGCTACGCGCTCGATGATCCTCTCGCACCGCCTGCTGCGCTACGGCAGCGCCGGCCTGCACGTGCTCGCGCTCGCGGCCAACGTCGCGCTCGTGGCCAAGATCGGGGGCCCGCCCGCCGCTCTACGACGTCACGCTCGGCCTGCAGCTCGCGCTGCTGCTCGGCGCCGCGCTCGCCGGCGCGCTGCCCGTGCGCGCCGCTGCTGATCGCCCGTTACTACGTGCTCACGACCGCCTCGCTCGCCGCCGGGCTCTGGGACTGGCTGCGCCACGGCACCGAGGCGACCTGGGAGGCCGCCGAGGGCACGCGCTGAGGCGCTCGGCGCGCCCGCTGCGAGAATCCGCCGCGGTGATCCGTCGGCTGGTCGACATCGTCGTGTCCGCGCTCGCGCTCGCGCTGCTGCTCGCCGGTGCTCGCGCTGGCGGCGCTCGCGATTCGCCTGGAGAGCCGCGGGCCGGTGATCTACCGGCAGCGGCGCATCGGCATGCGCGGGCGCGAGTTCGACGTGCTGAAGCTGCGCACGATGGTGAGGGCGCGGAGCACGTCGGCGCGGGGCTGGCGGTCAACGAGAACGACGCGCGCATCACGCGCGTGGGCGCGTTCCTGCGCCGCACCTCGCTGGACGAGCTGCCCAACCTGGTGAACGTGCTGCGCGGCGAGATGTCGCTGATCGGGCCGCGCCCGACGCTGCCCGTGCAGGTCGCCCAGTACAGCGAGCGCCAGCGCGGGCGCCTGGCGATCAAGCCGGGCATCACCGGCTGGGCGCAGGTCAACGGCCGCGCGTCGCTGCCGTGGTCGGAGCGGATCGAGCTCGACCTGTACTACATCGAGCACCGCTCGCTTGCGCTCGACATGCGGATCCTGTGGCGCACCGTCGCGATGGTGCTCGGCGGCTCGGGGCTGTACAAGGGCGAGGCGGGCGGCTGGGAGGGCGAGCTGTGAGCGCGCCGGGAGGGCTGCGGGCGAGCCGGCCGGCGATCCTGCTGACGGGCGCGGGCAAGCGCTATGACATCGTCTCGTGCTTCGCCGCGCTGACGAAGACGATCGTCGCCGACCCCTCGCCGCTGGCACCGGCGCAGTACGCGGCGCACGTGCGCGTGGCGGTGCCGCGCATGGACGACCCCGGCTACGTGCCCGCGCTGGAGGCGTTGTGCGAGGAGCACGGCGTCGGGGCGGTGCTGCCGCTGACCGATCTGGATATAGAGATCCTGGCGCGCGCGTTGGAGGAACGCCGGCTTCCTGCGCTCGTACCGTCGGCCGCGGTCGCCCACGCCACGTACGACAAGTACGAGGCGCACCTGCTGCTGCAGCGTCACGGGCTGCCCTCGCCGCCGACCGTCCTGCCGGAGGAGGACCTGGACGCGCTCGACTATCCCGCGATGGTCAAGCCGCGGCGCGGCTCGGGCGCGCGCTCGATCCATCTCGCGCACGACTCCGCGCAGGCGCGGTTCTTCATCGACTACGTGCAGCGTGCTCCGATCGTGCAGCGGCCCAAGGGTCTGCCGGGTCCCGAGCCGGTGATGGTCCAGCGCGCGATGGGCGGCGACGAGCTCTCGATCGACTGCCTCGGCGATCGCGACGGGCGCTGCCTGAACGCGATCCCGCGCACGATGCTCGAGTCGCGCGGCGGCGAGTCGATCAAGGGGCAGGTGATCGACGACGGCGAGCTGATCGAGCTCGGCCGCCGGGTGATGGAGACCCTGAGCGTCGTGCGGGCCCGCGACGATCCAGGTGTTCCGCGACCCCGACGTCGGGCTGGGCATCACCGACGTCAACACGCGTTTCGGCGGCGCGTTCCCGGCGCCCGCGTACGCGGCGCTGCCCGGACGCACCTACCCCGAGCTGATCGTGCGCATGGCCGGCGGCGAGCGCGTGGAGCCGCACGTGGGCGAGTTCCTCGCGGGGATGACGTTCACGCGCTACTACTGGCAGCTGGAGCTCGACGAGCGGCTCGCGCCCACCGGGCGCGACATCGTCGCCGGCGGGCCGCCCGTGCCGCAGGCCGGCGCCCGGCCCTCGGGGTGAGGCTAGAATTCGAGCCAGTGGCCACCTCGCTCGTCGATTCTCCACCCGCTCCGCCGAGCGGCACGCAGCCAGCGTCCGACGGCGCTCCCGCTGCGCCGTCCCCGCCGCCTCCCACGCCCGGCCCGCAGCCCGCCGCCCCCGCCGGGCGCGCGTGTGCGCGCTGCGGTGCTGCGATGAGCGCCGATCAGGACTGGTGCCTGCAATGCGGCGCCGGCGCACCTGGCAGCCTCGGCACGCCGAGCTGGCGCTCGAGCGTGGTGGTCCTGGGCGCCGCCGCGGTGCTCGTGCTGGGCGCCGCCGCGGCTGCCGTCGCGGCGTTGAGCAAAGGCGCCGCCAGGGCCCACGTCGTGACCACGACCGTCGCCCAGGCGAGCGCGCCGACCGCGACCACCCCCGCCGGCGGCGTCACGTCCACCACGCCGGGAGCGCTGGGGTCGACGGCCAGGGAAAGGGCGGGGCTGGGGCTGGGCACGACCAAGCCGCCGAAGATCCCGCTCACCGCGGTCACGCCCAAAGCCTCCGAAAAAACCACTGCCACAACCACCACGTCGTCCTCGGAAACCAGAACGAGCACCACGCCGTCGAGCACGCCCACGGGCGAAAAGACGAGCGAAGAATCCCAGCAGAGCGCGATCCTGCTGGACACCAACGCGGCGTCCACGTACAACCCATACGGCTATCCCGCGACCGGCTTCGGCGACCCGAGCCTGGCGATCGACGGCGACCACTCGACCGCGTGGACCGCCCAGGTCAACCCGGCCACCGCGCCGAAGATGGCGGAGGGGCTGCTGATCGACCTGAAGGCCACGCAGAAGGTGGCGGTGCTCGAACTGATCACCTCTACGCCCGGCATGAGCGTCCAGGTCTACGGCGCCAACGGCCACACGGCGCCGGCCTCGATCACCGACCCGGCGTGGATCCCGCTGAGCGGCCAGAGGTCGCCAAGAGGAAGCACCTGCGCATCACCCTGCGCGACGCGACGCAAGGCGTTCACGTTCATCACGCTGTGGATCAGCAAGGCGCCGCAGTCGGCGATCGGCACCGCCGAAGCCCCCGGGCACGTCGACGTCAACGAAGTCGAACTGTTCCCCCGGCCGACACGAGCTAGCGCGCGGCGCGCTTGCGCTTCGCGCGCGAGCTCCGCCCACACCTCGTCCACGAACGCCGCGATCTCGCCCGGTCAGCCGCTCGGGCTGCAGGCGCAGCTCGAGCACCGAGTTGGCCTGCAGCAGGCTCGCGTTGGGCATCTCCTTGGCGAGCATGCCGGCGTCTGAGAACGGATGCACCGGGTCGCGCTGGTGGCCGAGCACGAGCGTCGGCGTGGTGAACGTCGCGCGCTCGCTGCGCGGCGGCGCGATGCGCCCGAAGAACAGGCCCTGCAGCAGCGCGCCGCCGGGCCCCGGGTCCTGGCGCACGAGGTCGAGCATCACGTTGCCGTAGTGCGGCAGCAGCCGCCGCGGCACGGCGCGCGTGGCGCGCGAGAGCAGCTTCATCGCCGGCTCGCCGAACGTCAGCGCGACCAGCAGCGGCGTGAACGTCAGCGCGCTCCACAGCAGGCCGTTGTCGAGCACCGGCATCTCGATCACCATCCCCCGCAGCCGCTCCGGGCTGCGCGCGGCGACCTCCAGCGCGGCGTTGGCGCCGAGCGAGGTGCCCATCACCACCGCCTGCTCGATCTCCAGGTGATCCATCAGCGCGATGATCTGCGCGCCGTAGGTGGCCATCGAGTAGCGCCACATGTCGCGCGGGCGGGCCGAGCGGCCGTGGCCGAGCAGGTCGAGCGTGATCACGCGGTTGCCGCGCGCCGCCAGGTCTTCCGCCAGCGGCCGGTGCATTTCCTGCGAGAGCATCAGGCCGTGCAGGAGGATCAACGGGCGCCCGTTCGCCGGCGCGCTCCTGGCCGTGCGGCCGCGCGCGCCACCGGCGGTAACCGCTGCCGGCCCTCCACCAAACTCCGTGTAGGCCAGCTGCTGCCCCTCGAACGTCAAGAACGGCATGGGTGGATCGGACGATACACGTTAAGGTGCTGGCTGCCTGGCCAAAGCGCTAGCTTTGGGGAAGGATTTCATCGCCACCACAGGAGGAGACATGGCCAAGCAGCCTCGCATACTCGCGGGAAAGACAGCGGCGATCACCGGTGCCGCGCGCGGCATCGGGCGTGCCACCGCGGCGGCGTTCCTGCGCCAGGGCATGCGGGTGGCGATCGGGGACGTCGACTTCGAGGCCGCCAGCAAGACCGCGTCCGAGCTCGGCGCCGAGCGCCGTCGCACTGCCGCTGGACGTGACCGATCGCGACTCGTTCAGCGCGTTCCTCGACGGCGCCGAGGAGCAGCTCGGGCCGCTGGATGTGCTGGTCAACAACGCCGGCATCATGCAGGTCGGGCGCTTCATCGACGAGGACGACCTCACCGCCAGGCGCATGGTCGACATCAACCTCCACGGCGTGATCCTCGGCATGAAGCTCGCGCTCGAGCGCATGATCCCGCGCGACCGCGGCCACATCGTCAACATCTCCTCGCAGGCCGGCAAGTTCGGCGCGCCCGGCGGAGCCACCTACTCGGCGACCAAGCACGCCGTCGTCGGCCTGACCGAGGCCGTGCGCGGCGAGCTGCGCCTGATGGGGGCCCACATCGACGTCAGCTACGTGATGCCCGCGGTCGTCAACACCGAGCTCGGCTCCGGCCTGGGCGACGTGCGCGGGGTGAGCAACCTCGAGCCGACGGAAGTGGCTGACGCGATCGTCGAGGCGCTGCAGCTCGGGACCGTCGACGTGTGGGTGCCGAAGTCGGTCAAACGCACGAGCCTGATGGTCTCGCTGCTGCCGCGCAAAGTCGGCGAGGGCATCGGCCGGGCGATCAAGGCCGACCGGGTGCTCGCCGGCGCCGATGCGAACGTGCGCCGCCAATACGAGCTGCGCGCCGCGCACTCGGAGCCCGGGCTCGAGCCCGCGCCCGCGCACCCCGAGCTGGAGGCCGCAACTGAGCGCCCGCGTATCGTTCAGGGCAGCGGCGACTGATCAGCCGGCGGTGAGCCAGTCGGCGATCAGCCCGCCGATCAGCGGCCCCTGATCCTCCTGGAGGAAGTGGCTCGCGTCGGGGATCGTCCGCGGCACGTCGCGGCCGATCGACTCGGCGAAGCGCTCGCCGGTCGACAGCGGCAGGACCGGGTCCGAGTCGGCCCACAGCATCAGCGTCGGGCGGCGGTCCTCGCGCAGCGCCTCGAGCACCCGTTGGCCCGCCTCCGCGCCGGGGGCGTCGGGTGCGCGGGGGATCAGCAGCGGGAACGCGCGCGCGCCTGCCTTCGACGCGGCGTTCGGATAGGGCGCGTCATAGGCGGCGATCACCTCATCGCCGGGATCCGTCTTGCAGGCGCCGCGCACGAGGAAGCCGACGGGCAGGTCCTCGGTGCGCTCGACGAAGTCGCGGAAGGCGGTCCACGCGTCGGTCATCCGCTGGTGGCCGGTGAACAGGCCTGTGTCGAGGATCACGATCCGCTCGATCCGCTCGGCGTGCTCGACGGCGAGCCGCAGCCCGATCGGCCCGCCCCAGTCGTGCACCACGACCGTCGCGCCGCGGATGTCGAGGTCCTCCAGCAGCGTGCCCGCCAGCTCGCAATGGCGGTCGTAGGTGTAGAAGTCGATGTCGCACGGCTTGTCCGAGCGCCCGAAGCCGGCGAGGTCAGGCGCCAGGCAGCGAAAGCCGGCGTCGCGCACCGGCGGGATCACCTTGCGCCACAGAAACGACCACGTGGGCTCGCCGTGGAAGAAGATCACCGGCGCGCCGTCCCCCTCGTCGAGGTGCGCGAGCCGCAGCCCGTCGACCTCACGGTAGTGGGACTCGAACGGGAAGTCGGGGAGTCCCTGGAGCGCCTCCTCGGGCGTGCGCACCACCTCGCTCATCTCCATGCCTAGCATACAGGTGCCCCATCGGCTAGGCTCGCGCGCATGCACACGCTCGCCCTGCAGCTGACGCCGGTCCTCGCGGCGGAGAAGAGCAAAGTCGCGTTCTACATCGCGGGTGGGATCCTCGTGGTGTGGGCGCTGACGCTGTCGCTGGGACTGGGCATGCGCAAACCCGACTTCCCCGGCAGCCTCGCCGGCCAGCGCATCGTGGTGGCGGTGACCGCGGTGCTGGTGCTCGCCGCCGTCGCGACGGCCGTGCTCACCTCCAGCGTGCCCGCCAAGAGCGCGGTGCCGCCCACGCACACCGAAGCGCAGGCTCCCGTCCCGGTCGTGTCCGCGCCCGTGCAGTCGAGCTCGTCGAGCGCCCCGACGGAAACGACGGCCACGACGGAAAGCGCCGCGCCCGCGTCCACATCCGGCAAGTCCGGCACCGCGCTGAAGCTCGCCGCCAATCCAAGCGGGCTGCTCGCCTACAACACCAAGGAGTTGAGCGCGAAGGCGGGGACGGTGACGATCACGATGGCGAACATGTCGCCGGTGGAACACAACGTGACGATCGCCGAAGGCAGCAAGATCCTCGGCGCGACGCCCACCTTCACAGGCGGCACCAAGACGCTGACGCTGAAACTGAAGCCCGGCAAATACACCTTCTACTGCTCGGTGCCGGGCCACCGCCAGGCCGGTATGGAAGGGACGCTGAACGTCTCGTGAAGCTTTACGTCTGCTGGGGCACCTTCCCGACGCCGCGCCCCGGCGGGCATCCGTGCGCGAACGCCTACCACGCGCTGAAGGATGCGGGCTACGACCCGGAGGTGGTCAAGTCCTACGGCTTCGCGCCCCTGCCGGGCGTCTTCAACCAGACGCGCGGGCGCCGCGAGGTGAAGGAGCTGACCGGCAACCGCTGGGTGCCGACGCTGGTGCTCGACGACGGCTCGGTGATCGACGACTCGCGCGCGATCGTCGAGTGGGCCAGTGCGAACCCCGCATAGCTCTGGCTGTAGCCGGTGATCGAGGGATCCGCACGGCGCTCAGCGAGCATTCGATCGGCGTCCTCGTCGGCGAGCGCCGCCACGCGCCCGAGAGCCACGGCGAGTGTCCCGCTGACACCCATCGCGCCAAGCGCCGAAGCGATGATGATGGCCACGGAAACCACCCCCTTTGCTCCTCCGGGTCAACCCTCCTCGCGAGGACAGTCGCACACCAGCCGGACGGCGATCCAGCACCGGCGAACGAACACCTCGCTAACTCCGTAGCTTTCTGCGTCGGGAGGGCGATCTCCTCCCCCGCCCAACCGAAAAATCCAACAGAAGGGAACGTGCAATGGACGTCCTTGCCAGGCTCGACGAGACACGCGCCGCCAGCAACGTGCTCGAGCACCCGTTCTATCAGCGCTGGAGCGCCGGCGAGCTGAGCGCCGCCGAGCTCGACCGCTACGCCGGCGAGTACCGTCACGCGGTCCTGGCGCTCGCGCGCGCCTCCGCGCAGGCGGCCGAGTGCGCGTCCGCGGCGGGCGCAGGGCACACGGGGGCGGCGCACGAGCAGGGGCTGCGTCGTCACGCCGAGGAGGAGGCCGCGCACGTGGCGCTGTGGGAGGAGTTCGAGCGTGCCGTCTCGACCTCGCCGTCGCACGGCGCGCAGGGCCCGGGGCGCCAGGCGCAGACCCAGCTGGAGCAGACGCGCGCGTGCGTGCGTGCGTGGACGGCCGGGGAAGACCTGCTCGAGCACCTCGCCGTGCTGTACGCGATCGAGGCCGGCCAGCCGGAGATCTCGGCGACGAAGCTCGAGGGCCTGACCGCGCACTACGGCTTCAGCGAGGAGGGGCCGGCGACCGAGTACTTCAGGGTCCATGAGCTGCGCGACGTCGAGCACGCGCGCGAGGCACGCGAGCTGATCGAGCAACTGATGGCCGAGGTGCAGGACGCCGACGAGCAGGCCGAGCGGATGGTGGCGCGCGCGAGCGACGCGCTGCGCGGCAACTGGCTGCTGCTCGACGGCGTTGAAGCTGCCTGAGAGTCTCGAGCGGCTCAGCCTGGCGGCGAGCTCGGCTTCGCCGCCAGGCGCCATGCGAACAGCACGGCGGCCACGGATGTGGCGAGGTTGAGGCTCGAGACGCCCGCGCGCATGGGGATGGCCAGGCGCGCGTCGGCGGCCGCGAGCAGCTCGTCGCTGAGGCCCCGGCGCTCGGTGCCGAAGGCGAGCACCCCGCGCTCGGGCAGTCGCGAGGGCTCGAGCGGCTCGCCGTCGGGGTCGATCGCGAGCAGCGGCCGGTCAAGATCCCGCAGCTGCTGCACGTGCGCGAGGCGAGCTACGGGCACGGCGAAGTGCAGCCCCGCGGCGCCGCGCAGGGCGTCGGGATGCCAGGGGTCGTGTGTGCCCGTGGCGAGCACGCCGGCAACGTCGGCGGCGGCGGCGACCCGCACGCACGCTCCCAGGTTGCCGAGGTCTCGAGGGTCCTCGAGCACGACCAGCGGCGCCGCGCGGCGGTCGGCGAGCACGGCGGCAGGATCGACGTGCGGGCGCTCGGCGAGCGCGATCACGCCGGTCGACGGCGCGAGCGGGGCGAGTTGGTCGAAGACCTGCGGCTCGATCTCGCGCGCAAGGGCGCCGATGCGGGCGCTGACGTCGGGCGCGAGCTCATCGCTCAGCCGCGCCAGCTCGCCGGCGTCGCGCGTGAGCACCTCGAGCACGTTGGCGCCGAAGCGCAGCGCGTGCTTGAGCGGGTGCAGGCCTTCGAGCACCGCGAGCGCGGGATCGCGTCGCGCGCGCCCGAAGCGCGGGATGAGCGATCCGTCCTGCACGCGCCGATCATCGCACGCGCCCGCGCCCGGACAGGCACGCGCGAGCCGTGCGACATGCATAGAGTGCGGGTTGCGACGATGAAGCTGGAGGGGATACATCACATCAGCGCGATCACTGGGGACGCCAGGGCGAACGTCGAGTTCTACACGGGCGTGCTCGGGTTGCGGATGGTCAAGCGGACCGTCAACCAGGACGAACCGAACATGTATCACCTGTTCTACGGCGACGAGCACGGCTCGCCGGGGATGGACCTGACGTTCTTCGAGTACCCGGGCGCGGCGCGCGGCGTCGCCGGCGCGGGGATGGTCCACAGGATCGTGTGGCGGGTGGGCTCCGGGCTGGCGCTCGAGTTCTGGAAGGAGCGCCTGGCCGCGCACGGCGTGGACGCGGAGCTGGTCGGCGACAGCCTGCTGTTCCTCGACCCGGAGGGCCTCGAACACGAGCTCGTGCGCAGCGCCGCAGCTGACGAGCCGCTGACGGCGGATATGCCCGAGATCCCGCGCGAGCACGCGCTCCAGGGCTTCGAGGGCGTGCGCGCATACAGCAACGCACCGGTTCGCAGCGAGCGCCTGCTCGGCGAGGCGATGGGCTTCACGCGCGGAGAGGGGGAGCACTGGGAGGTGCGCGGCGAGCGCCGGGGCGGCTTCTACGCGTACGACCCCGCGCCGCCGGAGATCAACCGCACGCAGGGCGCGGGCACCGTGCACCATGTGGCGTTCGCCGCCGTGATGGACGAGCTCGAGTCCTGGCGCGCGCGCGTGTCCGAGGCGGGTGCGCGCCCGACGCCGGTGATCGACCGCTTCGACTTCAAATCGGTGTACTTCGTGGAGCCCAGCGGGGTGCTCTTCGAGATCGCGACGATCGGCCCCGGCTTCGCGGTCGACGAGGACGAGCGCCATCTCGGCGAGGGCCTGTCGCTGCCGCCGCCGTTCGAGCCGCTGCGCGAGCAGCTCGAGCGGTCGCTGAGCCCGCTGCCCTACCCGCCGTCGTGGCGGGCGGGCGCGTCCGACTGACACGCGCCGGCGCGGGCGCGAGCTGCCAACGAATGCGTGGGTCTGCGCAGGCTCGCGGGACCGGCGCTCGGCGCTGGCGCAAGAGCGCTCGCAAGGGGGAGGACTCGTCCAGCGGCCGTACATCGCGCTCAGGTCCTGGCGCCGACGCCCGATAAGGACGCATGAAGGGCGATGAGGACCGGGGCATCGTCGACCAGTCGGCGCTGCGCATGCGCGTGGCGACGTTCAGCGCAGGCATCTGGCTGAGCTATGTCGTATGCGGAACCAGCTCGGTGTATCTCGCGCTGACATGGCAGCGTCCGCACCGCACGTTGATCGCGGCACTGTTCGGAGCGGGCTTCGTCGGGGCCCTGATCGTCTCGTTCCTGCCGCGCGAGCGGATCGTGCGAAGCCGCTTTCGCGAGCCGTTCTTCCTCAGCTGGAGCATCATCGATCTGACGCTGATCGCGATCGCCACGCTCGCCGACGGCGGCACGAGCAGCCCGATCGCGCTGGTGTTCTTCATCCCCGTGGTGTTCGCCGCGATGTCCTATCCGCTCGGCTCGGTGCTCGCAGTCAGCGGCCTGAGCGTCGCCGGCTACATGGCGATCGCGCTCGCGGTTGGCGGCGGCGGCCTGGCCCACGAGGCTCTGTTCGCGGTGATGCTCGCGTGCACGGGCGTGATGAGCGCGTGGCAGGCGCGCAACCACGACCGCCAGCGCTCGGCGCTGATGGAGGTCTCGCGCGCCGATCCGCTCACGGGCTGCCTGAACCGGCGCGGCTTCGCAGAGCGTGCTGACGCGGTGCTCGCCGCCGCCGCCCGCGACGCGGGGGAGGGCGCGGTGCTGGTGCTCGACATCGATCACTTCAAGGAGGTCAACGACCACCACGGGCACGCGGCCGGCGACGAGTCGCCGCGCTGGGTCGTGGAGACGCTCAAACGCTCGGTCAGGCCCGCCGACGCGATCGGGCGGCTCGGCGGCGACGAGTTCGCGGTGCTGTTCGCGGACATCGGTCCGGTCGACGCGCTGGAGAGCGCCTCGCGGCTGCTCGAAGCGCTGAGCGAGCGCGCGCCGTGCTCCGTCGGCATGGCTGCGTTCCCGATGGACGGGATGGAGCTCGAGGAGTGATGTAGAGCAGCAGCGCCTGCACTGAATTGACGTCGCTGCGCCCCCGCCGATCGAACTCATCCTTGATGACATCAAGCAGGCGCCGATGCAGTCGCTCAACCAAAGTGAGCGCCTCGATATAGGCGGGACGGACTTCATTGGCCCGTTCCGTACGGCCTTGCGGAGCCTGCGTCTTGAGAACGCTGTTCATGACCCATCCCTTCGTTTTTTCCGAGCCTCATCTCATCCCTCGGCTCGTTGACAATGAGATGTATAAGCAACGCGAATGAAGACGAGTTTAAGTAACACTCTGAATCGAACGTATAAAAAACTGCGTGAATCAATACTGAAATAAAGTCGATTTTTACGATGAAAATCGCTTAAGATTTGAGCTTGTTAACTTACGATTTTGTTACGCTTAGAGCGCAGCGGGGCCTCGCAGACGTTGCGACAAGCTAACGAAGACTTCTCACCGGAAAATGAACAACGATGCGCACGCGCTGCGATGCGTGCTCAGTCGGGGCCTTGCCCGGCTTTGAATGTCAACGCGAAATAAATGATGATCAAAATCGCATCGACGAAAATCCAGCTCGAATTGAATGCGTCTTTGATCGTGACGGCGGCGAAGATCTGCGATGTCGCCGCAAAGAGCCACAGCGCACCGCCCCAAGGTGTCGCAAGCCAAAGCCCGACGGCGGCAACAAGATCCGCAACCGCAAAGAAGATCAGCACGGCCGCTGCCGTGCCGGTTAATGAATCGAGTACCTGTTCAGCGGGCAATACGCTGAACCAGTAAGGGCTGCACATAAC
>CAVWMU010000006.1:0-123089 GCA_963756205.1 uncultured Solirubrobacteraceae bacterium | reverse complement strand
GCTGGTGCGCCAACCCGAACGAGCGCAGCAGGTCCTCCAGGCGAACCCCCTCGGCTGCGCGGGCGCGGGTCCACTCGCGCAGCGGGTCGAAGTCGCCGTCGGGCGGCATGACCCCCGTGGACGCGAACCGCGACCAGCGCCTGAGGGTGCGCTGGAGGCCGCCGACGACATCCGCGCGCGAGGACTCGGACAGATGCTCGAACGCGGGCATGCGCTTCTCGAGCTCGCCGGCCATCTCGCGGGCCGCCTGCACATGCGGGATCCTCGCCACGATCGCGGCCGCGCTCGCCCACGGGTCGCGCCCCCGCGACGCCATGCTCACCTCGCCCCAGCCGCTACAGCGGGCTGAGCATGACGACGGACTCGGTGCGGATGGTCCGCCACTCCTCGGCGCGCAGACCGCGCGAGAACTCGTCGATCTTGCCCTTCGGGCCGGTGACCGTGAAGGCGACCTGCGTCGTGAGCAGGTGCGGGTGCTCGATGATCGAGCACTCCAGGCCCAGCTTGGCGGCCCAGTCGCGCATCGTCTCCTCGATCTCCACGCGGATCATCTTGCCCGAGCTCACCACCAGCGTGCGCGTCTCGATCGCCCCGGCATCGCGCTCGGCGGCCTCCTCGAGCTGGCGTTCCTCGGCGCTCGGCGGCGGATCGGTCTGCATCCATTTCTCCAGATCGTCGTCCCAGCGGCTCACGCGCACGCTCGCGCGGATGTCCTCGCGCGCCAGCAGGCCTTCGATCGCGCTGCGTGCCGCGGCGAGCGTCGCCTCGTCGGCGGCGTAGGCGAACAGCAGCTTGCCGTCATGCGTGATCACCACGTCGTGCGGCACTGTGTCCTCGATCTCCTTGACCAGGTCCGGGCCGCGCAGGCGCCCGATCAGCTCGTGCAGCGCGCCACGCGCCTGCGCGACGTCGAGCTCGGCCTCCATGCGCCAATCCTGCTCATCGGCGCTCTCGCGCGCGTCGTTCTCCATGGGCGGGACGATACCGGCTCGCTCAATAGTCCACCGCCTGAATATTCGGGGCGCGCCTTATCGCGCACGCGGACAAGCGGCATCATCATCGTACGCGATGGTCGTCAACGATCTCACCACGGCCCGTGCGGGATCCGACGCTCCGAGCAGGCGCTCGGTCGCCGCTTCCGCGCGCGCGCCCGAGCAGCTTGTGTCGCTCGAGCTCACCCCCGCCCAGGTCGAGGCCATCATCCGCGCCACGGCCGATGCGCACGGACCGAGCCTCAACCTGCTGCTCTCTGGGCTGATCACCGAGCAGGCGATCTCGGAGGGCTCGCTGGAAGACAGGTACTGCGCCGAGCTCGAGAGCGGGCGCCTGTCTCACTCGCTGTTCCGCGGGCTGCTGATACTCGCGCTGTTCATCTCCGGAGAAGAGGGCCGGGGAGTCGTGGAAGTCGCGCGACAGCTCGGGTTGAGCCCGAGCACGACACATCGCTACATGACCACGCTCGTGGCGTTCGGGCTGCTCGTGCAGGACCCCGCCACGCGCAAGTACCGGCTCCCGCTTTGAGCGAGCCGGGCGACTACGAGCGCAGCTGCGGCATGCAACGGCGGTCCGTCGCGGACATCAGCCGGCACTCCGGCGCCGCAGGCGCATCACTGCGAGTGTTGGCGCGCTGGCCGGCCCGAGACGCTCGAGCGTGCGCGTCGCGACAGGGCGCGCGAGCTCGGTGCGCGCCTCGGGGGCTGAGAGGTAGAAGCTGGCGATGCCGGCGAGTATGAGCGCGTGGCGGGCGTGACGCTCGAGCCGGCTCGACAGCGCGCGCGCTTCGCCGGCGATCGCGCCGAATCGCTCGGCGGCGGCGGCGGAGGTCTGGTAGTGCTCGACGAAGCTGTGGTTGGTGCTCCCCGCATCGTGGGGCTGGTCGACCAGGCTGTCGAGTAGCGCGCTGATCGCGCACACCGACGGGAAGTACGCTGCGTCGATGCGCTCGGCCTGCGCCGGCGAGGTCGCGCAGGCGGCGGCCGCGAACAGCGCGTGCAGCGCCAGGCAGGAGATGCCCGCCGCGGCCAGCTCCCACCAGAGGTACTCGCCGCCGGCCTGCAGGCTGTCGGTCCACTCGATCAGCTGCTGCTCGCCTTCGACCAGCACCGCATGGTTGTGACTCTGCGCCTCGCCGCAGCGTTCGGCCGCGTGGATGAGCACCGGCTCGATCGCGCGGCTGGACGGAAGCGAGCGCAGCGCCGCCTGGCAGGCACGCACGAGCTCGACCAGATATCCGCAGTCCTCGCCCTGCGGGTGGTGCAGGTAGTAGTCGACGTCAGCCGACGGCGACGGCGGCGAGCTCGCGGTGTCGTGCGAGCGCACCGCGTCGGTCAGCGCCCGGTGCAACTGCAGCCCGATATGCACCGCGGCCGTCTCTGACTGCTCGTTGATCGCATCCAGGTAGTCGTAGGCGATCTGAAAGGCCACCATCACGCGCACGAGCGCGCCCCTGTGTCGGCGCGGCGCGAGCACGGCGAAGAACGCCGCCGCCTCCGGGTTCAGGCGCTCGCCGGTGAGCTTGTGCAGAGCGTGCGCGCGCAGCGTGGGATCGGGGATTTCGCGCGCTCGGTGCTTCCAGTGGGCTATGTGGCGCCTGGCACGCGGGTAGATCGTCAGCCAGTAGGCGATTCCAGCCGTGATGAGGGCTGTCAGTTCGCGGACATAAGATGTACGTATGGTTTCCATACCAGCATGCTGGTACGAAAGCCCTGAACTTTCCAGCTGGCCAAATCAATGTTCTACTCTTGCAGAGCGAGCTGTGGCGGGACCTGCGAGGCCACATATCCCGGAATCGCGAGCACCGCGAGCGCGCCGACGACGATCAGCAGAATCGTCTGGATCGTGTGCACGCCTTCGACGGCGAACGGCGCCGGGAAGCCCGTGGTGAGCCGCAGATAGCGATCGCACAGCAGGTGCCCGTATACGCCCGCGCCGGCGCCCACGAGCCCGCCGGTGCCGAGCACCAGCACGGACTCGCACGTGAGCACGCCGCGCAGCTGCCAAGGGCTGAAGCTGTGGATGCGCAGCGCCGCAAGCGATGAGCGCCGCTGCCAGATCCCGGCCCCGATCGCCGCGGCCATCGCGAGCGCGGCGGCGACCATCAACAGCAGCGTGATCTGGCTCATGCGGCTGAGGCCCTGGCGAGCGAGCGCGTCGGCCTGCGCGGCTCGTTCGCCGCTCGTCTGTACCGTCAGCGCGGTATGCGGACCGAGCAGCGAGGCGACGGCGCGCTTGACCGCCTGGACGTCGGCGCCCGGCCGCGTCTCGACTTCGAGCGCGGTCGCAGCCGAGGTGCCCCACGCGCGCCGGTAGTCGGAGCCGCTGAGGATGATCGCGCCGGCGCTCCAGCCGAGGTTGGTGGTCGTGGCGGCGATGCGATAGGGGACCGGCCCGCTGGGCGTGGGCAGCACGAGCCTGCCGCCGACACGAGCGTGGTGGGCTTCGGCGATCTGCTGGGAGACGGCTATCCACCCGCCCTGGCGCAGGCGTGCGGTGGCCACGGCGAGGTCGCCTTCCTGGAGCTGGCTCGCGGGTATCGGCCGGGGTGCGCCGGCGGCGCGCGCGATGATCCACACGCGCCGGCCATCGAAGTCCAGGAACCCTCCCTGGTAGACGCGCACGCCGGCCACGCCGGGCGCGCTGGCCAGGCGGGCGGGCAGGCCACCGACCGGAAAGCTGCTGGTGGCGAGATCGTCGTCGTTGTTGACGACCCACAGGCTGGCTGTGGAGACGTATTCCGCGTAGTCGCGGTACAGGCCGTGGAGCAGATCGTTGTGGGAGTCTTCGGCGACCACGCAGCCGAACACCGCGATCGCACCGGTGGCCGCGAGCGCGAGCGAGCGGACGGTCGTCGCCCTCAGCGCGCGCACGGCCACCGTCAGCATGTTCAGCCGCGGGGAGAGCGCGGCTGCGCGCTCGGCGAGCGACACGACGAGCTTGAACGCGAACGGGATCGCCAGCAGCGTCGCGAGCGCCAGACCGATGGTCGCGGGCACGATCGCCGACGGCCATAGCAACAGCGGGCCGCTGGTCACGACGATCAGCGCTGTGGCGGCGAGGAACAGCCGCAGCTGCGCGCGACGGCCCAGCGCCTGACCCGGTTCGCCGTCCTCGAAGTACACGGCGTCGACGGCGCGGCTGCGCCGCAGGTCCAGCAGCGGCGGCGCGGCGGCGAGGCACGTCGCGAGCACGCCGCCGGCCAAGGAGACGAGCAGCGGACGCACGCCGATGACCGTCTGCGATCCCAGCGCGAACGCGGCGGACAGGTAGCTGGGTGTCGTGTGGAAGATCGTGCGCGAGAGGAAGTCGCCGACCGCCAGCCCCACGAGCGACGCCGCGAGGCCCAGGCAGACCGCCTGGAACAGGAGCATCGTGGCCAGCTGGCCCGGTCTGACGCCCTGCATGCGCAGGTCGGCGATCACGCGCCTGCGCTCGGGCACGGTCAGCAGCATCGCGTTGAATGCCAGCAGCAGGCCCACGATCCCGCCGACGAGCACGAAGAACCCGGTCGCCTCCGTGTTCGGTGTGAGCGCCTGCTCGAGCAGGCTGACGTCCTGGTCGGCGGGGGCGACCGTCAGGCGTCCACCGGCGAGCGCCGTCAGCTCGCGCCGGACCTCGTCGGACTGGCCGGGCGCGGTGGTGACGAGGATGCGCGTCACGCGCCCGGACAGCCCGGTGATCCGCTGCACGAATTCGAGCGGAGCGATCGCCGCCAGCGCGCCGGAGAGCGCTCCGATCGCTTCCGGGCCGAGCACCGCGACCACCGCGACCGAGCTGGCGCGCCCGCGAACCTCGAGCGTCACGCGCGGCGGGCGGGCGCTGATCGCCGTGGGCAGCCCGAGCGCGCGCGCGGTGGCGCTGGGCAGGATGACCCCGGGCATCGACAGGTCGTGCAGCGAGATGCTGTGGGTGATGCTCCCGTTCAGCGCGAGCAGGCTGGGCGCGGCGCTGGCGAGGTCGATCGCGACGCGGCGGCCGCGGGGGCCGACGAGCGACGCGCTCTGGTCGAGGATGGGCGCCGTCTGGGAGACGCCGTGCAGACTCCGCACCCTCCCCAGCAGGCGTTCGTCGAAGCCTTCGGCGTCGCGTGAGCGCGAGCTGCAGGCTTGCGCTGCCGGCGATGCCGCGCACGATCGCGCTGGAGGCGTCGGTGATGCTGCTGTTGGCGACCTGCACAGCGAACACGAGCGCCACGCCGATTGCGATGCCGGTGCCGGCGAGCAGCTCCTGGACAGGGCGGGTACGCAGCCGCCGGCCGTAGAAGTAGAGCAGCCCGGAGAGGCGCACGCGCGCTAGCCCCAGACCTGCCGCAGAGCCTCCGGCTGGACGGGCGCGGGCTCGTCGAGCACGACCTTGCCGTCGCGCAGCGTGCACACGCGGTCGGCGACGGCGGCCGCCTGCGGATCGTGGGTGACGAGCAGCACCGCGACCCGCTGCTGGCGGGCGATCTGCGAGAGCAGCTCCAGGATCTCGCCGCCCCGCTGCGTGTCGAGGCTCCCGGTCGGCTCGTCGGCGAGGATCAGCCGCGGCTGGTTGACGAGCGCGCGGGCGATCGCCACGCGCTGGCGCTCGCCGCCGGAGAGCTGGTCGGGGGTGTGGCTGAGGCGGGCGCCGAGCCCGACGCGTTCGAGCCACGGGGTGGCGGCGCGACGCGCCTGCCTGAGGGGGACGCGGTCGGCGAGCAGCTTGATCGCCGCGTTCTCGACCGCCGGCACGCCCGCCATCAGATGGAAGGACTGGTAGACGAAGCCGACGTTCCTGCGCTGATGGTCGCTCGCCTCGACCGCCGACAGGGTGGCGAGGTCGCGCCCCTCGAAGCGAACAACGCCCGCGTCCGGGGCCATCAACGCGGCGGCGAGCATCAGCAGCGTGCTCTTGCCCGAGCCGCTGGGTCCGTGCAGGGCGACGATCTCACCCGCGCCGACGCTCAGCGTCACGCCGTCGACCGCGCGGACCACCTCTCCGCCGAACCCCGGATAGTGCTTGACGACGCCGTCCAGTGCGAGCACGGCGCCGCGCGCGCGTGCGCTCACCGCCTATGCGCTCCCGATTCCGCGCGTCGCAGGGGCACGACGCGCGCTTGTGCGCTCTGCAGCCGCAGCTCGCCGCTGTCGATCGTGTACGCGCGGTCGACGCCCGACAGGCCCTGCGCGTCGCCGGCGCTCATCAGCACAGCGGTGCTCTCGCTGGCGATCGAGCGCAGCAGCCTGAGCAGGGGATCGCGGGCGAGCTCGTCGACGCCGCTGGTGGGCTCGTCGATCACCAGCAGCGCGGGCACGGTGACCAGCGCGCTCGCGATCGCCACCTGCGCGACCTCCGCGCCGTCGAGCTCGTGGCACTCCAGCCACGCGCAGTGCTCGGCGCCGACCCGCAGCAGCACCTCCTGCGCGCGCCGACGCGCCTGCTTGGGCGATACGCGCTGAGCGAGCAGCCCCGCCGCGACGTGTTCGACGACCAGGCAGCGCTGTGCGGAGGCGAAGGACGTGTGGCAGTAGCCGATCCTCCTACCGAGCACGCGGTTGCGCCAGCGCGCGAGGTCGCGTCCCTCGAAGCGGACGCTGCCCTCTTCCGGCGCCTCGATCCCTGCGGCGACGCGCAGCAGCGTGCTGCGGCCGGAGAAGCGCGCGCCCCAGACGGCGACGAGCTCGCCGGGCTCGATGTCGAGCGAGACGTCTCTGAGCGCCACTCGCTCGAGCCTGCCGCGCCGATAGCGCTTGGTGACGTGCTCGATCGACAGCAGGCTCATCGCAGGTCGTCTATTCGGGGGGGCCGGCGCGCAGGGCGCGAAGCTCGGCCCGAGCGTAGGTGATCCACGCCAGCTGCGCATCGATCATTCGTCTACGCTCCTCGATCAGCAGGCGCTCGACCAGCGCCGCGATGCCGCCGCAGCCGGATGCGGCGCTCTCGCCGGGTCGCTCGAGCTCCTGCGCTTCGCGCACACATTCGCGCTCGTAGCCGGCGATGAAGTCGAGCGCCGCCTCGACGCTGTGCACGCCCGCAAGCGTCATGCGCCCGAGCATCTCGACCCGCTGCGGGTCGTTGCGGACGCGCTCCGCCAACCAGCCCCTGTAAGCGCGCGCGCCGCGCGCGGTGGCCCGATAGGACGCGCCCGCCTTCGCCCCGCGGCTGACGCCGGTCGTCGAGCGGCCGGCCATCTTCTCGATCAGCGCCGCATCCATGAGGCTCGCGAGCGCCGCGTAAATGGACGATCGCCCGACGCTCAGGAAGCCGCCGAAGCGGCGCTCGAACCGCTGCCCGATCTCATAGCCGTGGCTCGGCTTCTCGATCACCAGGCCGAGCACCGCACACGCCACCTGCGAGCGCAGCACAGCGCTGCCTGCGGGCTCCGCACCCCGCTCTTCCAAGACATGCTCTCCAGGCACCGCCACTCGCACTCCTCGATACGCAAGCCGACCGATCGATCTTTGACCTATCCGCAATCGTACCGGTCATTCCAAACTTTGTACTCGCCCCAGTAGATAGAAACAAAGATCAAAATCTTTATCTACCGAGGTGCGCGTCGGTTGCGCGTCAATGCGAGCCGAGCTCGCGCAGCGCGCGCAGCACCAGCTCGTCGTGCTCGGCGGGCTTGACCTTGCGCAGCACCCGCGCGACCACGCCCTCCGCACCGACGACGAAAGTCGTGCGCTCGTTGCCGAAGTAGGTCCGACCGTACATCGACTTCTGCACCCACACGCCGTAGGACTCGGCGACCGCGTGGCCCTCGTCGGCCAGCAGCGCGAAGTTCAGGCCCTCCTTGTCGTGGAACCTCTTGACCTTGGCGACGGGATCGGGGGAGATGCCGAGCACCACCGCGCCCGCCTTGGCGTAGTCGGCGCGATGGTCACGCACGCCGCACGCCTGCGTCGTGCAGCCGGGCGTGGACGCCTTCGGATAGAAGTACACGACGACCGGCTGGCCGCGTAGGGCCGAGAGCTCGACCGGGCGGCCGTCCTGGTCGGGGAGCTCGAAGTCGGGGGCGGGATCTCCTGGCTCGATCATGCGCGGGATCCTAGCCGCCGTCTGGGCGATCGGCCGGCGCCGCGTGTCGGTCGCCAGTCGCGCCGTCAGGCACCCGTGGCGCCGCTCAGCGCAGCAGCCGCGACAGGCGGCGATCCTTGAGCACACGCCCATCCGTCTGGCATGCGGGGCAGTAGGCGATCACGTAGTCCTCGAAGTGCACCGCCTGCAGCGCCACGGCGCAGCGCGGGCACGGCTCGCCCTGGTGGCGGTGCACGCGCAACGGCATCGGCAGCTTGTCGGGGATCGGCAGCGCGACCGCGTGCTCGTAGTGCGCCAGCGCGCCGCCGAGCGTCTCGACGATCGCCTCGCGCAGCCGCTGCGCCTCCCCGTCGTCGAGGTCGGCGCCGCGCTTGTACGGCGACAGCCGCGCCTGCCACAGGATCTCATCGACCCACGAGCGCCCGATGCCGGCAATCACGTGCTGGTCGCGCAGCAGCGCGTGCAGCGGCCGCGGCGCGTCGAGCAGCTCCTTCAGGCGAGCCACCCCGCCGGGGTCCGGCCACGCCTCCGGCCCGAGCGTCGCCAGCGCATCGTCCCGGTCGAGCTCGCCCGCGCGCAGGAGCTTCACCCACGCGGCCTGCTTGGAGCCGAACTCGCGCAGGCGCAGCTCGCGCCCGTCGTCGAGCCCCACGAGCAGCCGCGAGGTGCGGTCGCGCGGCCCTGCGGGCTTGTCGTAGAGCTGCAGGCGCCCCGCGGACATCAGGTGGATCAGCAGCGTCAGCGGGACGCGATCGCCCCCGCCCGCGTCCGCGTCCGCGTCCACGATCAGGTGCTTGCCGCGCCTGCGCGCGGACGCGATCCGCGCGCCCTCGAGCGCCGACAGCGGCGGGTCGAAGGTCTTCAGCGCGTTGATGCCCGGAGCGCGCGCATACGCGATCCGCGCGCCCGCGAGCGCAGCGTCGAGCAGGCGAGCGGTGATCTCGACCTCGGGCAGCTCGGGCATCGCCAACCATCGTAGGCGGCGATGCCCGGCGCGCCGACGCGGTGCGCTACCCCCCTGAGTACGCGCGGATTGGTGGCCCTTCGTACTTGACGCCGGCGGGGCTGGTCCAGCGCACGCGCCAGAATTCGCCCGCGGTCGAGGAGCTCGAGCTCCAGTAGCCGAGGCTGTTGGTGGTGACCGTACGCAGCGTGCGGTAGCGCCTGGAGCCCTTCGGCCGCACGAGCACCGTCACCTTCGTCGTCCCGGTCGCGGGGCGCACGAGGCCCCACAGCGCCACGCCGCGCCGCTGCTTGGTGACCGTCAGCGGGATCGGCCAGCCGTAGAAGAGCGGCTTGAGCGATCCGTTGACGTACTCCGAGCCCCGACTGGAAGCTGTGCCGCCGCCTCTTCCCCCGGCGCCACCGGGTCGTCTTTGAGCAGGTACTGCGAGAACGCCGCCACGTGGGGGTCCTCGTAGGCGATGTGCTCGGCGATAGCGTCGTATTCGGCCTGCTTGGCCGGCGGAGACGCCGAGTTCTTTGTTGGGGTAGCTCTGCACGCCGAACTCGGTCAGGTAGATCGGCACGTTGGCCGGGATCGCGTGCGCGTTCGCCGCCAGGTTGAGGGCATTGGAAAGGCGCGAGAGCGCGGCGATCGTCACGTTGTCGCGTCCGGCCGGCCTGTAGAGGGACCGGAGGAACCGCCGGGCACCGTGTAGGCGTGGTGGGCGTAGCCGGCCATCTGCAGCTCGCCGCAGGAGCCGGCTTTCCTGTAGCTCGCGGTCAGGCACAGCGCTTCGCGCATGAACGCCAGCGGCGCGACCGGATGTTTCAGCGCCACCGTCGCACCTTCCGTGCGGATGTCGACGGTGTCGTAGCCGATCGGCGCCGTTTCGCCGAACAGCACTCGCGGGTGCGCCAGCCCGGCCGCCTGCAGGCCTTCGTAGCCGGCCTCGTATAGCCCGCGGTAGATGCGCCGGAGGCGGGCTTGCCGTTGGACTGCCATTGCGGCAGCAGATACACGGGCTCGTTGGGCTCGTTCCAGATCGCGTACACCGACACCTCGGAGCCGAGCTCGCGGGCGACCGCGGTCATGAATTCCTTGAAGTCTTCGTCGTCCGGGCGGGTGATATAGGGGGCTTTGAGGTTGGCTGTGGCCCAGCGCGGCGCGGGCGCGGTGACGGTCAGCAGCACGGGCCAGCCGAGCTGCTTGGCTTCGGCGAGCAGCGTGGCGTAGGGCCCCCAGTTGTAGCTGCCGGGGTTTGACGCTTCGAAGCTGGGCTTGGTCGCGCTGGTCGGGCCGGGCGCGACTTCGTTCCATTTCAGCTCGACGCGCAGCGCCTTGACGCCGAGGTGCTGCAGCTGTTCGATCGTGTGGTGGCGCGTGCTGGGGCTCAGCAGGTCGGCAGAGGCCTCGAAATAGGTGATCTGGCTTTGCGAGGCGAGCGCCTGGACGGCGCCCGCGCAGGCCGCCAGCAGAGCGGCGGCGAGCGATGAGAGGAGGAGCGTGCGGATTCTGGGCATGGTCGCTTGAGACACCTCGGCGCAGAGAAGGTTGCGGTCTTTGTAGCGTTCGGGTCGATGAGCGCGCCGATCGCACCGGATGACATCGTCCAGACCCCGGCGGAGGGGGAGGCTAACAGCCGCCCGCCGCTGCTCGTGCTCGAGCCGTTGCGCGCCTTCCTCGACGAGCATGGCCTCGGCGAGGGGGAGCTCGAGGCGACGCCGATCGGCGAGGGCCACTCGAACGTGACGTACCTGATCGAGCGCGGCGGCAGCGAGTTCGTGCTGCGCCGTCCCCCCGCCCGCCGCTGCCGCCGAGCGCGCACGACGTGCTGCGCGAGGCGCGGCTGCTGCGCGCGCTGCGGGCCACGCCCGCGCGGGTGCCCGAGGTGCTGGCGGTGTGCGCGCAGGAGACGACGATCGGCGCGCCGTTCTACGTGATGGAGCGAGTCGAGGGCGAGGCGATCGTGACGGAGGTGCACGAGGCGCTCGACACGCCGGCGCAGCGCCGGCGCATCGGCGAGCAGCTGATCGACGCGCTGGTGGAGATCCACGCGGTCGACTGGCGCGGCGCGGGGCTCGAGGACTTCGGCAAGCCGACCGGCTACCTGGAGCGCCAGCTGCGGCGCTTCGGCGGGCTGTGGGAGCTGAACAAGACGCGCGAGATACCGGCGGTCGAGACCGTCGGGGCGTGGCTGGCCGAGCACCTGCCGAGCTCCGGACCGGCGACGATCGTCCACGGCGACTACCGCCTCGGCAACACGATGTTTGCGCTGGACGCGCCCGCGCGGCTGACGGCGGTGCTCGACTGGGAGATGGCGACGATCGGCGATCCGCTGGCCGACATCGGCTACCTGTGCATGATGTGGTCGCAGGCGGGCGACCCCGCGGACGGCCTGCGCGCGGCGCTCGGCAACGTCACGCGCGCGGAGGGCTTCCAGACTCGCGAGGAGCTGATGGCCCGCTACGAGGAGCGCTCGGGCCGCTCGGTCGGCGACGTGCGCTGGTACGTGACCCTCGCGCTGTGGAAGAGCGTGGTGTTCATGGAGGGCAACTACAAGCGCGCGATCGCGGGCACCACCGACGACCCCTACCTGCGCCAGTTCGGCGACGGCGTGCTCGAGCTCGCCGGCCGAGCCGAGGAGGTGGCGCTCGGTGCCTGAGCCCGCCGGCGCCGAGCCGACCGCCGTGCCGCCCGCCGGCGCCGAGCGGGCCGGCGCGCCAGAAGGCGATGTCCGCTCGGCGCTGCTGATCGACTGGGGCGGGGTCCTGACGAGCAACCTGTTCGCGTCCTTCCACGCGTACTGCGTGGCGGCGGGGATCCCGCCGGAGACGCTGATGGGGCGCTTCCGCAGCGATCCGGCGGCCCGCGAGCTGCTGGTCGCGCTGGAGACGGGCGAGCTGGAGGAGGACGCGTTCGAGCTGCAGTTCGCGGTGCAGCTCGGGGTGGAGCCGGAGGGCCTGATCGACGGCCTGTTCGCGGGCGTGCACCCCGACGAGGCGATGGTGCAGGCGGTTCGCAGCGCGCGGGCGGCGGGCGTGCGCACAGCGCTGGTGTCGAACTCGTGGGGTGTGCACCGCTATCCGCACGAGATGTTCGATGAGCTCTTCGACGGCGTCGTGATCTCCGCCGAAGAGGGCATCCGCAAGCCGTCGCGGCGCATGTACGAACTGGGCGCCGAGCGTGCGGGCGTGGCGGCGGAGGTGTGCGTGTACGTCGACGACCTGCCCTTCAACCTCACGCCCGCCGAGCAGCTGGGAATGGCGACGGTGCACCACACGAGCGCCGAGACCACGATCCCGGAGCTCGAACGGCTGCTCGGCGTGCCGCTGTCGTCTTAGTCGCGCTTGCCGCGGCCGTACATCAACTTGAACAGCCCGGCGAGCATGCGCGAGGTGCGCGACTTGTACGGGTACATGAAGACTTCCTTCTTCATGGCCAGTTTGGGCGTGACGACGATCGCCTGCTGGGAGCAGTACTTGCGGATGCCGCCCGGCGCCGTGGCGCGAGCCGAGCCCGGACTCCTTGGCGCCGCCCATGGGCAGCTCCATGACGGTGTAGTTGATCATGCGCGTCGTTGACGTTGGCGGCGCCGGCGTGAATGCGCCGGGCGATCGCCTCGCCGCGCTCGGTGTCGCGCGAGAAGACCGACGCGCCCAGGCCGTAGTGGGAGTCGTTGGCCAGCCGCACGGCCTCGTCGGCGTCGGCGACCTTCATGATCGGCAGCGTCGGCCCGAAGGTCTCCTCGGTCATGCACTTCATCGTGTGGTCGACGTCGACGAGCACGGTCGGCTCGAAGAAGCGTCCGGGGCCGGCCACCTGGTGACCGCCAGCCAGCACCCGCGCGCCCTTCTGCTCGGCGTCGGCGACGTGGTCCTTGATGATCTCCAGCTGCGGCGGGAAGGTGATGGCGCCGACCTCGACGCTGCCGGGCCCTTCGGGCTTGCCCACCCGCAGCTCGCGCACTTTGGCCGACACTTTGGCGACGAACTCGTCGTAGACGGGCTCCTCGACGTAGACGCGCTCGATCGAGATGCACGTCTGGCCGGCGTTCTGCATCGAGTAGTAGGTCGCGAAGTTGGCGGCGCGCTCGAGATCGGCGTCGGAGAGCACGATCATCGGGTCCTTGCCGCCGAGCTCCAGCGATGCGGGGATCAGGCGTCGGGCGGCGGCTTCCGGCGACCTTGCGGCCCGGTCTTGGTGGAGCCGGTGAACATGATCATGTCGACGTGCTCGATCAGCGCCGCGCCGGTCTCGCCGCGCCCGGTGGCGATCTGCAGCACGTTCTCGGGCAGGCCGCACTCGCGCATGCCCTCGGCCAGCAGCAGCGAGGTCAGCGGCGTGATCTCCGAGCGGCTTCATGATCACGCTGTTGCCGGCCATCAGCGCGGGGATGCAGTCGCCGAAGGAGTTCGTCAGCGGGTAGTTCCACGGGCCGATCACGCCGATCAGGCCCGAGCGGCCGGTAGCGGAGGATCAGCTTCTTGCCCTTCACCAGCACCTGGCTGGACTTGATGCGCTCGTCGGCCAGGTATTCCGGTCCGTGCTTGGCCCAGAAGCCGAAGGCGTTGCCCGCGTAGCCGATCTCGGCCAGCTCGGCGTCCTCGAAGGTCTTGCCCGTCTCCGAGCAGATCGTCTGCACGATCGTCTCGGCGTTGTCCATCACCCACTTCTGGGCGCGCAGCATCACGCGGGCGCGACCCTCGAAGCCATAGGCCTCCCACTCCGGCTGGACCGCGCGGGCACGCGCCGCCATCTCGGCGACCGCATCCGCCCCCAGGTCCGGGACCGTGCGGACGATCTCGCCCGTGGCCGGGTTCTCGACCGGTATCTCGCCGCTGGGCGGGGTCTCGACCGCTGCCTGTGCGTCCGCCTGCTCGGCATCGCCGTCGGTCTCGAGGATCTCCTGCTCGACGTGCTGCTCAACGCTCGCCATCTTGATGACTCTCCCCTGCTCGGAACGTGGTACCGAGAGAGTACTCCTGTCAGCCTTGCGCTACTCGGAAAGCTCGATCGACGCGATGCCGATCGGCTCCGACGGGCGGTCGCCGCCGTCGGTGGGGACGCTCTCGAGCTTGTCGACGACGTCCATGCCCTCGCTCACCTGGCCGAAGACGGTGTGCTTGCCGTCGAGCCACGAGCAGGCGTCGGCGGTGACGATGAAGAACTGCGAGCCGTTGGTGTCGGGGCCGGCGTTGGCCATCGCGAGCGCGCCGCGCACGATCTTGTGCGGGTTGATCTCGTCCTCGAAGGTGTAGCCGGGGCCGCCGGTGCCGGTGCCCTGCGGGCAGCCGCCCTGGATCATGAAGTCTTTGATCACCCGGTGGAAGGTCAGCCCGTCGTAGAACCCCTCGGCGGCGAGCTTGCGGAAGTTCTCGACAGTCTTCGGCGCGTCCTCGTCGAACAGCTCGAAGACGATCGGCCCTTCGGTGGTCTGCATGGTGGCGGTCGACATGGGCGGCTACTTTACCGGCACGCGCTCGAGGCTGACCGGCTGGGACGAGTGGCTGCCCATCGTACGTCCGTTCAGCGCCTCGATCACGCGGTCGGCCTCGGCGGCCGGCACGGACAGGAACGAGAAGCGGTCGAGCACGAGCACATCGCGCACCGCCTCGCCGTCGAGGCCCGCGGAGGAGGTCACCGAGGCGACGATGTCGGCCACGCTGAGCCCCGCCGCGCTGCCGCCGCCGAGCACCAGCTTGGTGTACTCCTCCTGCTCGTCGCGCCGGGAGATGCGCGGCTTGGAGTGCCTGCGCGGGCGCTCGCGCACGGGCGTCGGCGCGACGATCGCGCCCTTCTCCCACTGCGCGACGTGCGTGCCGATGTGGCGTTCGATCGCCTCCAGCTCGCGCTTCTGGCGGTCCTCCACGAACGTGATCGCGCGGCCCGAGCGCCCGACGCGGCCCGGTGCGCCCGATGCGGTGCACGTACGTGTCGGGGCTGGTGGGCACGTCGTAGTTGACCACGTGGGTGACCGTCGAGATGTCCAGGCCCCGCGCCGCAACGTCGGTCGCCACGAGGATCGGCACGCGCCCGCCCTTGAAGGCGAGCATCACGCCGTCGCGCGAGCCCTGCGACATGTCGCCGTGCAGCGCGCGCACGTTCATGCCGCCGTCGCGCAGCGTGCGGTAGAGCTGGTCGCAGCGGATCTTCGTGCGCACGAACACGATCGCCTGGTCGGGCCGCTCCGCGCGCAGCACCTCGACGAGCTTCGCCGGCTTGTCCTCGCGGCTCGACCGGGAGCTGGAACTGCGCGACGGTGTCGATCGTGAGCGTCGCCGCCTCGACCTGGATGATCTGCCGGGTCGTACATGTAGCGGTCGGCGAGCGTGCGGATCGGCGGCGGCATCGTCGCCGAGAAGAGCGCCGTCTGGCGGCTCGAGCGGCGTCAGCGAGAGGATCTTCTCGACGTCCTCCAGGAAGCCGAGGTCGAGCATCTCGTCGGCCTCGTCGAGCACCACGAAGCGGCAGTCGTGCAGCACCAGCGAGTGGCGCGAGATCAGGTCGAGCACGCGCCCGACGGTCCCCACCACGACGTGCCCGCCGGCGCGCAGCTGCGCCTGCTGGGTGCGGATCGGCGCGCCGCCGAATACCGCCACCACGTCGATGCCGCTGTGCGCGCCGTACGTGCGCAGCGCCTGCGTCACCTGGATGCACAGCTCGCGCGTGGGAGTCAGCACGAGCGCCTGCACCTCCTGCTCGCTCGGGTCGACGTACTCCATGATCGGCAGGCCGAACGCGGCCGTCTTGCCGGTGCCCGTCTGCGCCTGGCCGATCACGTCGCGCCCCTGCAAGCAGTGCCGGGATCGCCTGTTCCTGGATCGGGCTCGGCGACTCGTAGCCGACGTCGCGCAGCGCCTGCAGTGTGGACTCGGACAGCCCGAGCTCGGCGAATGACTTGGTCATGACTGTGACATGGAGCTTAGGCGGCCGGGTCGAGCAACAGCTTGCCGGTCGTGCGCCGCTCGCCCAGGTCGATCTGCGCCTGGGCGGCCTGCCCGAGCGGGTAGGTGCTCCCGACGATCACCCGCAGCTCGCCGGCGGCGACGCGCGCGAACAGGTCGGCGAGCGCTTCGTCGAACATGCCGGGCGCTCGAGGCAGTGGAACAGGTAGAAGCCGACCACCGCGCGCGAGTGGCGCAGCAGCGAGCCGGTGCGCACCTCGTTGGGCTCGCGGGAGGCGATGCCGCACACGACGATCCGCCCGAACGGGCCAGCGCGCGGTAGGAGCGCGTCGAACACCTCCCCGCCGGCCATGTCGAAGACCACGTCCACCGGCGGCCGCTCGTTGGCCTCGATCAGCCGCTCGGTGAGCCCGCCGGGGGTCGAGTCGATCGCCACGTCGGCGCCCAGCTCCAGCGCGAGCCGCGCGCTTCTCGCGCGCTGGAGGCCACGGCGATCACGCGCCCGGCGCCCAGCGGGTGGCCGAGCTGCACGGCGAGCGAGCCCACGCCGCCGGCGGCCGCGTGCACGACCACGCTCTCGCCCGTGGCGAGCCGACCGGCGGTGCGATACAGGTGCCACGCGGTCGTCCCCTGAACGAGCAGCGCCAGCGCCGTTGCGTCGTCAACCCCGTCGGGGATCGGAAAGGTCAGCTCGATCCGGCGCCGTCGCGTACTCGGCGTAGCCGCCGTCCCCGTCAGCGCGACCACCCGCTGGCCCTCCGCGAGGACCCGCTCGCCTCCCGTGTCCCTGCGCCGGCCGGCGCGCGCTCGACCACCCCCGCCACCTCGCCACCGAGGACGAGCGGGAGCGTGGCCCTCTGGACGTAGGAGTTGGTGCGCGTGTGGGTGTCGGCGAAGTTCACGCCGGCACGGGTCACGCGGATCAGGACCTCACCGGGCTCTGGGGCCTCGGCCGCGGGCACCTCGGACCGGAACTCGATTGGACGCTCGGGACCGCCGAAGCTGCGGATCTCGATCGCGCGCATGGCGCGCGCACGGGGACGGCGCCCAGCGCGGCGATAGTGCTCTAGCTGCGCGCCGATGCCAATCACCGTCGTCGGATCGATCGCCTTTGACGCAGTCAAGACGCCGTTCGGCGAGCGCGAGCGCATGCTCGGCGGCGCCGCCGTGCACTTCGCGCTGGCGGCCTCCTTCTTCGACGAGGTGCGCGTCGTCGGGCCGGTGGGCGAGGACTTCGGCGAGCGCGAGCTCGAGTCATGCGCCGGCGCGCGGCGTCGACGTGTCGGACGTCGAGCGCGTCGGCGGCGGCAGACGTTCTTCTGGCAGCGGCGAGTACGGCTGGGACCTGAACTCGCGCGAGACGCTCGACACGCAGCTCGGCGTGTTCGAGGGCTTCTCGCCGAAGCTCTCGCGCAGACCTCGCGCTGAGCGACGTGCTGTTCCTCGCCAACATCCAGCCCGACCTGCAGCTCGAGGTGCGCGCCAGCTGCCCGCACGCGCGCTTCGTCGCGCTCGACTCGATGAACCTGTGGATCGACGTCGCGCGCGACGCGCTCGTGCGGCGATCGAGAGCGTCGACTGCCTGATCCTCAACGACGCCGAGCTGCGCCAGCTGACCGGCAAGCCGAACCTCGTCTCCGCCGCGCGCGAGATCCTCTCGTGGGCCCCGGCGCCGCGGCCCGCAGCGTGGTCGTCGCCAAGCAGGGCGAGTACGGCGCGGCGCTCGTCACGAGCGAGGGCTTCTTCGCGCTGCCCGCCTACCCGCTGGAGAGCGTCGATCGACCCGACCGGCGCCGGCGACACGTTCGCGGGCGGGCTCGTCGGCTACATCGCCGCCCATCCCGACGAGCCGCTCTCCGACGAGCTGCTGCGCCGCGCGATGGCGCACGCGACCGTGCTCGCCTCCTTCAACGTCGAGGAGTTCGGCACCGAGCGCATGCAGCGCCTGACCGGCGACGGAGATCGTCAGCGCGCATAGAGGAGCTGCGCGCGCATGACCCAGTTCAGCGGCACGCCGCTGCAGCTGCGCGGCTGAGCACATAGCGCGCGCCGGCCGCCCGCGCATCGCGGCCTACTACGGATCGCGCATCGTGGGCTTGTACTGGTCTGCCGCCGGGTATACGATCGGACGCAGTGACGACCTGGACGTTCATCTGGCTGATGGTCATCCTGAAGATTCCGATCGTGGCGCTGTTCATGATCGTGCGCTGGGCCGTGGGCCAGACACCGGAGACGGAGCCGGGCATCGACGGTGGCATCGGCCCGCGTCCGCTGCCGCTGCACCCGCACCATCCGCGCTCGCGACTGCCGCGAGCGCCCAGGCGCGGCCCGCACGGCGATCCCGTGCCGGCCGCTCCCGCACGCATGCGCACGCTCGTCGCGCGCCAGCGCCTGCCACACCGCTGAGCCGATTTCGAGGCCGGCGGCGAGCGCTCGCGCCCGGTCGCTCATAATCGGGTGCAGAGCATCCGAAACCCGCGGATAGGAGACACGCATGAGCATCGAGCGATCGGCGATCGAGGGCAGCAGCGGCGAGGACGCCGCGGGCGCAACCGGCAACGGCGCTGCACCCGCGCAGGAGACGCTCACGGTCACCGACAACCGCACCGGCCGCAGCTACGAGCTGCCGATCAAGGACGGCACGGTGCGGGGACTCGACCTCGGCAGATCAAGACCGACGACGAGGACTTCGGGCTGATGGTCTACGACCCGGCGTACATGAACACCGCCTCGTGTCGCAGCTCGATCACCTACATCGACGGCGACGCCGGCATCCTGCAGCACCGCGGCTACCCGATCGAGCAGCTGTGCGAGCAGCTCGAGCTACCTCGAGGTCGCCTACCTGCTGATCAACGGCGAGCTGCCCACCAGGGCGCAGCTCGACGAGTGGGTCGACGAGATCACGCATCCACACGTTCGTGCACGAGAACATCAAGGACTTCATGCAGGGCTTCCGCTACGACGCCCACCCGATGGGCATGCTCGTGGCGTCCGTCGGCGCGCTGTCGACGTTCTACCCGGACGCCAACCGCATCCACGACGAGGAGCTCCGGCGCATCCAGATCATCCGGCTGCTCGCGAAGATGCCGACGCTGGCCGCGTTCGCCTTCCGCCACAACATGGGCCAGCCGTACGTGTACCCCGACAACGAGCTCGCCTACGCGGGCAACTTCCTGGGGATGATGTACAAGATGACCGAGCTCAAGTACGAGCCCGACCCGCGGCTGGAACGCGCGCTCGACGTGCTGTTCATCCTGCACGCCGACCACGAGCAGAACGCTCCACCAGCGCCGTGCGCTGCGGTCGGCTCGACCCAGGTCGACCCGTACTCGGCGGTCGCCGCCGGCGTCGCCGCGCTGTACGGCCCGCTGCACGGCGGCGCCAACGAGGCGGCGCTGCGGATGCTGCGCGCGGATCGAGAAGGTCGAGAACATCCCCGACTTCCTCGAGGGCGTCAAGGCCGGCAACGAGCGCCTGATGGGCTTCGGCCACCGCGTCTACAAGAACTACGACCCGCGCGCGCGGATCATCAGCGAGCACCTCGACGACGTGTTCGAGGTGCGCGGCAAGAGCCCGCTGCTCGACATCGCCAGCGAGCTGGAGAAGCGCGCGCTCGACGACGACTACTTCATCTCGCGCAAGCTCTACCCGAACGTCGACTTCTACTCGGGCCTGATCTACGAGGCGCTGGGCCTGCCGGTCGCGATGTTCCCGGTGATGTTCGCGATCGGGCGCACCAGCGGCTGGATCGCCCAGTGGCTGGAGATGGTCCAGGACCCCGAGCAGAAGATCGCCCGCCCGCGCCAGATCTACACCGGCGAGCGCGATCGCGACTACGTGCCGATCGGGGAGCGCGCTAGAGGACGAGCGTCGCGCCGTGGCGGCTCAGCCACTCGCGGTCGGCGCGGTAGTCGGGCCAGCGCCGCTCGAGCAGCGCCCAGAAGCGCGGCGAGTGGTCGAGGATCTCCAGGTGGCAGACCTCGTGCCAGACGACGTATTCGAGCACGCGCTCGGGCGCAAGCAGCAGCCGCCAGTTGAAGCTCATGCGCCCGCTCGCCGAGCACGAGGCCCAGCGCGTGCGCTGGGCGCGGATGCGCCAGGCCGCTGTAGGAGGCTGCCGGCGAGCGCGGTCGCGCGGTCCAGCCGCGGCGCGATCTCCCTGCGGGCGGCCCGGCGGTACAAGCGCTCGAGCGCCGGGCGCGGGTCGCCGTCGGGCACGAGCAGCCGCGCGCCGTCGCGGTGCACGCGCGTCGCGCCCGCGCTGCGGCACCAGCTCCAGCTTGCTGCCCAGATACGGCACCGTCCCCGCGCGCGCGGCGATGCGCGCGAGCACCCGCTGCGCCTCCTCCAGGCGGCCCTCGATCCACGGGCGCAGTTCGCTGACGGCGGCCGCGGCGGCGCGCTCGGGCGCGCGCGCCGGGAGCACGACCTCGACGCCGCTGTGGGCGTGCACGTTCACGCGCACGCGCCGCGCGCGGCTGGATCGCCTGATGGTGTACGGGATCTCCCGCGGGCGTTGCTGCGCCATTCCCGCTCAGGGTACGCGCCCGATCGGGCGTGTCACATGTCAAGGCCGGCGGGCGTGGCCACTCTCGCCCGCCGGCAGCGCATACCCTTGCGCCGTGGAGTCGAGCGAGCAGACGAACACCCACGCGCAGACGCTCGACGAGGAGCTGCTGCTGTGGTTGGGCGACGAGCCGCCGGGGTGCGCGCCGCCGACTCCGAGCGCGTCCGCGACATCGCCTCGGAGTTCGCGCGCGGCTTCGACGCGCTCGCGGAGGTCGGCCGCGCGGTCACGGTGTTCGGCTCCGCGCGCACGCCCCCGGAGCACCCCAACTACGCGCTCGCGCGCGAGGTCGGCGCGTGCCTGGGGGGCGCCGGCTACACGGTGATCACCGGCGGCGGCCCCGGCATCATGGAGGCGGCCAACCGCGGCGCGCGCGACGTCGGCGCGCTTTCGGTCGGGCTGCAACATCGAGCTGCCACACGAGCAGGCGCTGAACCCGTACCTGGACATCGGACTGCGCTTCCGCCACTTCTTCGCGCGCAAGGTCATGTTCGTCCGCTACGCCAGCGCGTTCGTGATCTGCCCCGGCGGCTTCGGGACGCTCGACGAGCTGTTCGAGTGCCTGACGCTGATCCAGACGCGGACGATCCGCCACTTCCCGGTGGTGCTCGTCGGCGACGGCGAATGGGACGGGCTGGTGCAGTGGCTGCGCGCGGGGCCGCTGGCCGACCGGCGCATCGACGCGGCTGACCTGGACTTCCTGCACGTCGTGCGCCAGCCTTCGGAGGTGTGCGCGATCGTCGACGCCGCGCAGGAGCGCCAGCGCGCCTACGGCCGCCGTCAGCCGCGACGCGGCGATCAGCGCGCGAGCTGACGGACGGTGGCGGCGCGGGCATAATCCGAGCGGCGATGCCCAGATCCCGGGTCAGGCTGCCGCGCGGAGTGCGCCCGCCGTACGAGGTGTTCCTCAACGGCGTGCCGCAGCAGCTCGGCGTCGACTACACGGTGCGCGAAGGCGCGCTCGTGTTCGAGCGCGAGCTGCGCAAGGACAGGATCAGCGGCTGGCGCTGGCTGCTGGGCGCATGGGGCGTGGGCACCTACCGCCAGAACGACTCCGTCGACATCCGCTACCAGGCCGCCGACGGCTCCTCGCGGGTGGCCGAGGGGCTCGAGATCGAGCCGGCTTAGCAGGCTCGCTCCCACGGCCGGGCGAGCTTCAGCGCGCTGAGGATCGCGCGCGTGGCGGGTGAGCGGTTGAGCGTGTAGAAGTGGATGCCGGGCGCGCCCGCGGCGAGCAGCTCGGCGCACTGCAGCGTCGCGTAGGCGACGCCGAAGTCGAGCACCGCCTCGGGGTCCTCGCCGCGAGCGTGCAGCTCGCGGCGCAGGCCCGTCGGGGATCGACGCGCCGCACATGCGCGGCCATCCGTCTCGATCTGGCCGACGCTGCGTGATCGGCATGATCCCGGGGATGATCGGCACCGTCGATCGCCAGCGGCGCGCGCGCGCTCGATGAAGTCGAAGTAGCACGGCGTTGTCGAAGAACAGCTGCGTGATCAGGAAGTCGACGCCAGCGTCGACCTTCTCGACCAAGTGGCGCAGATCGGCCTCGGGACTCGTCAGCATGGATGTGGGTCTCCGGGAAGCACGCGGCCCCGATCGCAAACGGGTAGCCCTCCGCGATGAGCCCGACCAGCTCGCGCGAGTACTCCAGGCCGCCCTCCGTCTTGATCCAACTCTCCTGCCCCGCGGGCGGGTCGCCGCGCAGCGCGAGCACGTTGTCGATGCCCGCGTCGCGCATCTCGTCGAGCGTCGCGCGCAATTCGTCGACGGTAGCGCCGACGCACGTGAAGTGCGCCATCGCCTCCAGCCCGTACTCGGCCTTGATGCGCTTGACGATCTCGATCGTCTTCTCCCTGGTGGAGCCGCCGGCGCCGTAGGTGACCGACACGAACGACGGCTCGAGCGTGCGCAGCTCGGCGAGCGCCGTGTACAGGTTCCGCTCGCCCTCGGCCGTTTTCGGCGGGAAGAACTCGAACGAGAACGACGGGCTGGGCGAGTTCTTATTTGCGAGGATCTGATCGATGCGCATCGGCCGATTATGCGGTCCAGCGCTCGGGCTCCCCGTCCCCGGACGATCCGCCAGGGATGCGGCGAGCCTCGCCGAGCGCCTGCAGGTGGGTGAGGTAGCAGAGGATCTTCGACAGCAGCCAGTGCGCGTTCTGCTGGGAGAGCGAGTCTCCGTAGACGTGCGGGACGAGCTCGAAGACGGTCAGCTCGTGCCCGTCGAGCGCCTTTTGCACGCTCGCCAGGCGTTCGCCGACGAGCGCGCGGTTGCCCTGGATATGGGCGTGGACGTCGGTGAACGTACGTCCGTGCCCAGGCAGGCACAGCCGCGCGCCGAGCCGCTCTACGGTGTCGAGCGAGCCCAGGAATTCGCCGACGGGGTCGGGCGAGTAGCCGTAGTCGAAGTACAGCGAGATGCGCCCCAGCAGGTGGTCCCCGGAGATCAGCAGGCGACGCTCGGGCTGGAACATGCACACGTGCGAGGGCGCGTGCCCGGGCGTCTCGTACACGACCCACTCGCCGAGGTCGCTGCCGATGCTGACGCCCGCCAAGAGGTCGCGGTCGGGCTCGATCGGCCCGGCGATCCCCGTCCCGCGCGAGTCTGCGCTCGGCGGCGTAGCGGCGCAGCGGCTCCTCGGGCACGCCGCTCTGGCGCGCGATCTCCACGCGGCGCTCGAACACGGCGTCGGGATCTTCGACCATGCGGTTGAGGTGCTCGTGGTTGGGGTGCATCCACACCTCGCACCCGGCGCGCTCAACGATCGTCGCGGCCTGCCCGCAGTGGTCGGTGTGCGCGTGCGTGCACACGACCAGCCGCGCCTGCTCCAGGCGCAGGTCGCACATCTCGAGCGCCCGCTCCAGATGCGAGATCGAGTCGGGCTCGTGCATGCCGGTGTCGAACAGCACGAAGCCGTCGCCCCACGCGACCGCCCAGGCGTTGCAGTGGGGCACGCCCGGCCACGGCAGCGGCAGGCGCAGCCGGTAGAGCCCCGGAAGCACGCGCTCGCCGCGCCCCAGCTCGCGCCTGGTGCGCACATCTGGCATGGGGCGCAGACTAGACTACGGTCGTTCTGCGGCGTAAAGGAGGCGGGCGATGGCCGATCGGGAGAGTGCCAGCGAGGCGAGCACCAAGGTGCAGGAGGTCGCCGCGAACATGCAGCAGGCGGCGGCCACGCGCAAACGCATCTCGGGGAGCAAGGCGGAGTCCGTCGCGCGGCGTTACTTCGCGGCGATCGACGAACGCAACCTCGAGCAGGCCGTGGCGCTGTGGGCGGACGGCGGCCGCGAGAACGTGCGCGGCCAGGTGGACGTGACTGGCGCCGCAGGGCGTGCGCGAGTTCATCGGCGGGCTGATCGGCGCGGTGCCGGACCTGAACATGCAGGTGGTGACCACGACGACCGAGGGCGATCGCTGCGGCGTGCAGTGGCGCCTCACCGGCACGTTCGCCGGGCCCGAGGCGCTTCGGCGGCGTCGCGCCAACGGGCGCGCCGATGGAGCTGGAAGGCTTCGACCTGATCGACCGTTCGCGACGGGCTGATCATGGGCAACGACGCGTTCACCGGACAGCATGACCTTCGCGCGCCAGATCGGGATGATGCCGCCGCAGGGCTCCACCGCGGAGCGCGGATGACGCAGGCGTTCAACGCAAGACGCGGCTGGGCGCGCATCTGGGCGCCGGCCCCGCGGAGCTGGTCGCCGAAGGCGTGTGGGTCGTGCAGGGCCAGCCGGGGCGCTGCAACGTGTACCTGATCGAGGACGAACGGCGGCGTGACGCTGTTCGACGCGGGCGCGCGCACGATGACGCGCGCGGTCGCCGAGCGCCGGCGCGAAGCTCGGCGGCATCCGCCGGGTCGTGCTCGGCCACGGGCACACCGACCACCGCGGCATGGCACCGGCGCTGGGCGTGCCGGTGCTGTGCCACCCGGCGAGGTGCAGGACGCGGAAGGCAGCGGCGGCTTTCGCTACTGGCCGGAGGGCCTGCGGGGGCTGCCGACGCCGCTGCGCCAGTTCCACCGGCTGCTGCACCGCTACGCGTGGGACGGCGGGCCGGTGAAGATCGCGGACACGGTCGTCGAGGGCGACGAGCTGGCGGGCTTTCGCGTGATCGAGCTCCCCGGCCACGCCCCCGGCCAGATCGGCCTGTGGCGCGAATCGGACCGCCTGGCGCTGATCAGCGACTGCTTCTACACGCTGGACATGTGGGGCCGCGGCTGCGCCCCGCGGCTGCCGGTGGACACCTACAACTACGACACCGAGCAGGCGCGCGCGAGCCTCCGCAAGCTCGCCGAGCATGGAGCCGGCGGCCGCGTGGCCGGGCCACGCGCTAAGGCGGTGACGGGCGCCGTGCGCGCCGCCAGCTCGAAGCGGGCCGCCGACGCGGGAGCTGAGCGCCCTGGGCCAGGCGCTGGGGCGCCAGGCCGGGCAGGGGCCGCGCGCGAGAGAGCTGCGCCGCGCCCGAGAGCGACTACACCGACGCCGACGGCAACGTGCTGACGCTGCGCGGCTCGCTCACGCCGGGCGCGCGGCTGCGAGTACGCGCAGGCGCTCGCGGGCGACACCGGCGGGGCGCCGCAGCCACGCAGGAGGACGCGTGGCAGCGCGCGGGCGAGCTGCTGTTCGAGCGCCTCGCCGTGCGCTGGGCGATCGCCGGGGCGCCGATCGAGCGCCAGCGCGAGCTGCTGGCGAGGTTCCGCGTGGCCTCGGCGGAGGAGCGGGCCTGGGTGCGCGAGGCGTTGCGGGAGCACTGCGCGGAGCACTTCCCGGACGTGGCGGCGCCCTGAGCGTCAATCGCCGAGCAGCTCCAACCGAGGCCCCTGCCCCGCCCCCGCCGCCACGAAACGCGCCGTGGCCGGACTGAGCACGAACTCGAGCACCCGCCCCCCTCCGCCGCGCACCTCCAGCCGCCGCCCCTCCTCGCGCACGGCCACCACCACGCCCAGCTCGAACCCCCCGCCGAAGTGACGATCCGCGCCCGGCCCCAACGCGGGGCAGCGGTCGCGAAGGGCCGAGCACGCCCCGATGCTACGCCGCCGCCCGGGTCGTGTCCCGGACCGCCAGCCGGGCCGCCATCCGCGCCTCCAGCCGCGCCAAGCCCCCGCCGACGCACGCCGCCCCCCGCGTCGATACCTTCCGACAATGCGCCGCACGAAGATCGTCGCCACGATCGGCCCCGCCTCGCGCGAGCCCGAGACGCTGGTGCGTCTGATCGAGGCGGGCATGGACGTCGCGCGCCTGAACTACTCGCACGGGACGCTCGACGAGCACGCGGAGACCGCCCAGCGCGTGCGCGACGCCGCCGGGCGGGCGGGGCGGCCGGTCGCGATCCTCCAGGACCTGCCCGGCCCGAAGCTGCGGATCGGGCCGCTGCGCGAGGATGTGGTCGAGCTGACCCCCGGCGAGCGGCTGACGTTCGCCTGCGGGGACGGCGATCGCGCGGGCGACGCCCACCAGATGTGCGTCTCCTGGGCGGGGCTGCCGGGCGCGGTGGAGGAGGGCTCGATCCTGTACCTGGCCGACGGCTCGGTGCGCCTGCGCGTCGTCGAGGTGCGCGTCGGCGCGTGCGAGGTGGATGTCGAGATCGAGATCGGCGGCGCGGTCGCCTCGCGCCAAGGGCTCAACATCCCCGGCCCGGTGTCCTCGCTGCCGGCGGTGCCGGAGGAGGACCTGCACCTGCTGCGCCCACGGCGAGTCGATCGGCGTGGACATGGTCGCGCTGTCGTTCGTGCAGTCTCCCGAGGACGTGGAATCGGTGCGCGAGCACACGCGCCTGCCGCTGATCGCGAAGATGGAGAAGCCCGAGGCGGTCAAGCGCGCCGCCGAGATCCTGGCGGTCGCCGACTGCGTGATGGTCGCGCGCGGCGACCTCGGCATCGAGCTGCCGATCGCGCAGGTGCCGATCGTGCAGAAGCAGCTGCTGGAGCTCGCCGGCTGGATGGCGCGGCCGTCGATCACCGCCACGCAGATGCTCGACTCGATGGTCAGCTCCTCGCGCCCGACCCGCGCGGAGGTGGCGGACGTGGCGAACGCGATCCTCGACGGCACCGACGCGGTGATGCTCTCGCAGGAGACCGCCGTCGGCGCCTACCCGGTGGAGGCGGTCGCGATGATGGCGGCGGTGGCCGAGCAGGCGGAGTCGATCGCCCCGTACGAGCGCTGGAACGAGGCGCGCGTGCGCCGCACCCATTCGGACCCCGCGTACACGATCGCCCACAATCTCTGCGACGCCGCGCGCGAGCTGCGCCTGCGAGGCGCTGGTCATCCCCACGCTCTCCGGCCGCTCGGCGCGCCTGGTCTCCGCCCACCGGCCGACCGTGCCGATCTACGCCCTCTCCCCCGGCAAAGAGACGGTCCGGCGCTGCGGGCTGATGTGGGGCGTGCAGGCCGCGTCGATGCCCCGGCACGAGACCACCGAGGGGCTGATCGCGGACTCCGCCCGGCGCGTGGTGGAGCTCGGCTGGTGCCAGCGCGGCCAGCGCGTGGGCATCACCGCGGGGCTGCCGTCCGGGCGGCCGGGCACGACGAGCCTGTTCCAGATCCAGGTGCTGTGATGGCCGCAACCGACCGATCGAAGACCGCTCAACGGGGCGCCGACGTGCTGGTGATCTTCGGCATCACCGGCGACCTGGCGAAGGTCATGACCTTCCGCTCGCTCTACCGGCTGGAGCGGCGCGGCCTGCTCGACTGTCCGATCGTGGGCGTGGCGGTCGACGACTGGAGCGTCGAGCGCCTGCGCGAGCACGCGCGCGAATGCGTCGAAGGCACGGGAGAACAGCTCGACTCCGCAGTCTTCGAGCGCTTCGCTGCGCGCCTCTCCTACGTGAGCGGCGACTTCAACGACGCCGCCACGTACGAACGCGTGGCAAAGGCCGTCGGCGACGCTCGCGAGCCCGTCTTCTACCTGGAGATCCCGCCGTTCCTGTTCGGCCCGGTCGTCAAGCAGTTGGCCGAAGCGGGCCTGACGAAGACCGCGCGCGTGGTCGTCGAGAAGCCGTTCGGCCACGATCTCGCCTCGGCGCGAGCGCTGGCGGCGGAAATCCACGAGCACATCAACGAGTCGCAGCTGTACCGGATCGACCACTTCCTCGGCAAGATGGGCACCGACGAGCTCCTGTACCTGCGGTTCGCGAACACGATGATCGAGCCGATCTGGAACCGCAACCACATCGCCTACGTGCAGATCACGATGGCGGAGAGCTTCGGCGTGGAGGACCGCGGCCACTTCTACGACCCGGTGGGCGCGCTGCGCGACGTGGTCGTAAATCACCTGATGCAGGTGGTGGCGCTGGCGGCGATGGAGGCGCCGGCGGGGCGCGACGCGGACACGCTGAAGGACGCGAAGTTCGCGGTCTTCCGCTCGATCGCGGACGCCAGCCCCGCGCACTACGTCCGTGGCCAGTACGACGGCTACCTGGACATCGACGGCGTCGCCAGGGACTCGAGCACGGAGACCTACGCGGCGCTGCGCCTGGACATCGACAACTGGCGCTGGTCGGGCGTGCCGTGGTTCATCCGCACGGGCAAGAAGCTGCCGATCACCCAGACGGAGCTGCGCGCGGTCTTCCGCGACCCGCCGCGCCTGGGCTTCATGGAGCGCGGGCACCGCCGTCCCGAGCCGAACCAGTTCGTGGTCAAGCTCGACCCGTCGACGGGCACGCGCGTGGTCCTCGACGCGCACCGCGCGGACGTCACCGGCCCCGAGGCGGTCACGCTCGACGTCGAGTTCGCCGAGCAGGGCGGCGAGGCGCCCACCCCCTACGAGGTGCTGCTGCTGGACGCGATGCGCGGCGACAGCACGCGCTTCACGCGCCAGGACGGCGTCGAAGAGACGTGGCGGATCTTCGAACCGCTGCTCCAGCAGCCGCCGCCGGCGCATCCCTACGCCCCCGGCTCATGGGGCCCCGCGGCGGCCGACGATCTCGTGGCGGGCTTCGGTAGCTGGCACGGCCCCTGGGTGGAGGCCTGAGCACGGCCGAGTCGCCCGGCACGAGGCGCCATGCCCTGCGAACAGCGCCGCCGGCCGCTCAGGCCAGCTCGCCGACGCCTACGGCGAAGCTCGCCGCGAACCGCTCCCCCGGCGCCACGAGCCGCAGCCCGTCGCCGCTGCGCAGAGCGTTGGTGGGCGCGGTCATCGGCTCGAAGCAGATGAACTGCCCGGTGGGCGGCGCGAACACCTGCGCGCACGGGTAACCCTGCAGGAACGTGAGCTCGATCCGCCGCTCGCCGCCGGCGACGCTGAAGCGGGCGGGCTCGCGGACGCTGTCGAAGCCGTCGTCGTACTCGCGCCCGTCGAGCTCGAAGCGCTCGGCCGCGAGCTCCCGCCCGGGGCCGACCGGGATCTGCCGCGAGTCGAGCGCGAGCGCGCGCATCGCCGGCAGCTCGATCAGCCAGCGCTCGCGCGAGCCGCCCGGCGGCGCGAGGTAGGGGTGAAAGCCGAACGCCAGCGGCACGGCGTCCTCGCCGCAGGCGTGCACCGTCAGCTCGATCTCCAGGCGCCCGTCGCGCAGGCGCGCGTCGTAGAAGAGGTCGTGGCGGAAGGGGAACACCTCGAACAGCTCCGGCCGCGCGTCGCTCCAGCTCAGCCGCGCGGACAGCGAGGCCCCCTCCCCACCGCCGGACTCCCCTCCCCCGGGCGCGTCGGGGAGCTCCCACGCGAGCAGCCCGCCGACGACGCCGTGGATCGGCAGACCGTTGGGGTCGATGCGCACGCGGGCGAGGTCGTGCGGGACGGCGACGGTGCGCCCGGCGAGGGTGTAGTCGAAGCCGGCGAGCCGGTTGGCCCAGGGATACAGCAGCGGAATGCCCATCGTCTTGCCCTGCTCGGCGTAGGCGGCGACGCCGGCGTTCTGGGCGAGCAACTCCTGGCCGCGGTGACGCAGCGAGCAGCAGAGCATGCCGGCGCCGGGGACGAACGCGACCTCGAGCGCCGAGGACTCCTCGCGCAGCTGCACCTCCTCGAGCGCGCCATCGGTCATGCTCGGGTGCACAGTACTGCGACCATTGGAGGATCACCGTGCCAGCCAAGCGCCCGAGCGCCGACGCGCGCCCCGACAGCGCCCCGCCCGAGCTGACCCGCAGCCAGATCGAGAAGCTCGAGGGCATCTACGGCAACCGCTACCTGCTGGAGCCGGCGCCCGACGGCAAGCTGCCGCGGGCGGGCATGAGCGCGCAGGAAGCGCTGGGGCTGATCCAGCAGGAGACGGTGCTGGACGGCCTGCCGATGCGCAACCTGGCGACGTTCGTGACGACGTGGATGGAGCCGGAGGCGGAGCAGCTGATCCAGGAATCGCTGCGCGTGAACTTCATCGACCACGCGGAGTACCCGCGCTCGGCGGAGATCGAGCAGCGCTGCATCCGCATGCTGGCGGACCTGTTCAACGCGCCGGGCGAGACGACGGGCGCGCGCACGCAGGGCTCATCGGAGGCGATCATGCTGGGCGCGCTGTCGCTGAAGTGGAAGTGGCGCGAGCGCCGACAGGCGGCGAAGGCGTCGGTCGAGCGCCCGAACCTGGTGTTCGGCGGCGACGTGCACGTGGTGTGGGAGAAGTTCTGCCGCTACTTCGACGTGGAGCCGCGGATCGTGCCGCTGCAGCCCGACAAGTACACGATCGGCCCGGCGGACGTGGAGCCGCACGTGGACGAGAACACGATCGGCGTGGCGGCGGTGCTGGGCACGACGTTCACGGGGCACGCGGATGACATCCGCGGGATCAACGACTTCCTGGTGGACCTGAAGAGCGAGAGGGGCCTGGACGTGCCGATGCACGTGGACGCGGCGAGCGGCGGCTTCGTGTGGCCGTTCCTGTACCCGCACTCGGAGTGGGACTTCCGCCTGGAGCAGGTGCGCTCGATCAACGTGTCGGGCCACAAGTTCGGGCTCGTGTACCCGGGCATCGGCTGGCTGGTGTTCAGGGAGAAGAGCGACCTGCCGGAGGACCTGGTGTTCTACGAGAACTACCTGGGCAAGCGCGACGCGACGTTCACGCTGAACTTCTCGACCGGCTCGGCGATGGTGCTGGCGCAGTACTACAACTTCGCGCGCCTTGGCCACGCCGGCTACCGCTACGTGATGGAGACGATGAAGTACAACGCGCGCACGCTGGCGAAGGAGATCGAGGCGGCGGGCGAGTTCGAGCTGATCGGCGACGAGGAGGACGAGCAGCTGCCGCTGGTGGCGTTCAAGCTGGCGGGCGAGCACAGCTACGACGAGTTCGACGTGGCGGCGCAGCTGGCGGCCGAGCGCGGCTGGATGGTCCCCGCATACACGCTGCCGCCTAACGCCGAACACGTGAAGATCATGCGCGTGCTCGTCAAGGAGACGCTCGGCCACTCGCTGACGGTGTGCCTCGGGCAGGACATCGCGCAGGCGTGCGCGACACTCGAGGCGAAGGGCAGGATGCACCCCTCCGATCGCAAGCGCGTGAAGACGAACCCGGGGTTCTGACGACCTTTATGGCCTCCGCCTGCCGGCTCCGACCGATCGGAGATCGGCCAGCGGGGTCGGCCGTGGGTCCCGCTCAGCGGCGTGCACCCGGCCGCTCAGCCGGTGCGCCGTGCCGCTCAGCCGCGTGCGGCGACGCCGCTGCGCCCGTAGAAGTCCGCCTCCTCGCGGCCGAGCTCGGTGACGGGCGCCTCGCCGTACATCCACTCGCGGGCGATCCTGTGCCAGTTGGCGCTGGCGCGCAGCTGCGAGAGCACGGCAAGCGTGAGCATCTCCATGCGCCGGCCGAACAGGTGCTCGGGGCGGATCGTCTGGTGGCGCATCTCGCGGAAATGGCTCGAGCGCGGGTCCGAGCTCTCGATCATCACCTGGGTGGCGATCTCGGGTGACAGCAGGACGTCTTCGTCGGCGGTGGTGTACCACCAGATCGCGTCCCTGACGAAGGCGAGCAGGTGCTCGGGATCGACGCGCTCGGGTTCGGGCAGGAAGCCGGAGGCGGCGAGCAGCTCGTGCAGCTTCGCGGCGTCGCCCTCGGTGACGGCCCTCTGGGCCGCGAGCTCGAGCTCGACGGGCTCGGCATCGAGGCGCTTGAACAGGCCGAAGTCCAGGAACGCGACGCGGCCGTCGGCGAGCAGCAGGAAGTTGCCGGGATGCGGGTCGCCGGAGAACTGGCGGTGGCGGTAGAGGCAGCCGAGGAAGAAGCGGAAGATGATCTCGCCGAGGCGGTCGCGCTCGGCCTGCGGACGCTCCTTGAGCTCCTCGAAGCCGACGCCCTCGACGAACTCGCTGACCAGCACGCGCTCGCGTGAGAGCGAGGTGATGACGTCGGGGACGACGATGAACGGGTGGCCGGCGAAGATGCGCGCGAGCGAACGCTGGTTCTGGGCCTCGAGCTCGTAGTCGAGCTCCTCGACGATCCGCTCCTTGATCTCCCCGGCGATGCGCCTTGACGTCGAGCGCGGGTGTCATGCGCTTGAGCAGGCGCAGGATCATGTCCAGGTTCTGCATGTCCGCCCTGACCGCGCTCGCGACGCCGGGGTACTGGACCTTGACGGCCACCTCGCGCCCGTCGAGCAGCGTCGCGCGATAGACCTGCCCGATCGACGCGGCGGCGATCGGCTCCTCCACGAAGGAGGCGAACACCTCGGAGATCGGTTCTTCGATGTCCTCCTCGATCACGCGGCGCATCTGCTTGAAGGACACCGTGGGGGCGGCGTCGCGCAGCTTGGCGAGCTCGCGCTGGAACTCGTCGCGGTGCTCCTCGGCGACGAGGCCCACGTCCAGGAACGACATCACCTGCCCGAGCTTCATGGCAGCGCCCTTCATCGTCCCCAGCACGGCGACGATCTGCTTGGCGGTCTCCAGCTGGCGGCGCGCCATCGCCTCCTCGGAGGCCTCCTCGCCGCGCGTGACGTTGGCGGCGCGGGTGCCGAACTGCTTGACGGCCTCGCTGGCGGCGAGCGTGGCGACGGTCGCTGTGCGCCGTGCACGCGAGGTCGGGATCTTCTCGTTCTCACGCGCCATGTCCCCCATGCTAGGAGCTGGCGGCGGCAGGCGACTACTCCTCCGGCGGGCCGCTCGCCAGGCGGGCCGTACTCGTCAGGCGGGCCGCTCGACGCGCGAGCCGGGGACGATGTCGTCGGAGCCGTCCGGCCAGCGCACCCACGCCTTGGTGCCGCCGTCGTAGTCGGCGCCGAGCAGCACGAGCGTGGCGTCCTGGCCGAGCGCGGTGCACCGCTCCGAGCCCTCCGCGTCGAGGCCCCGCCAGACGCGGATGAAGGCGTTCGACTCCCACTCGCGCGCGACGGTGGTCGCGTCGGAGTGCCCGGGGTAGATGACGGTCTCGGGCGGCAGCTCCATGAGCGTGCCCATGATCGAGTCGCGCAGGTCGGCGTAGGTGGTGTGGCCGGGCGCTTTGACGCCGCCGACGGAGTCCTTGAAGAGCGTGTCGCCGGTGAACACGGCCAGCCCGGCGCCGGCGAGCCCGCCGGGCCCGGCGTTGATGCCCGCGCGAGCACGAGCGCGCCCGCCCTCCCCCTCGGAGCGCTCGCCGACGAGGAACGAGAGCATCCCGGCGGTGTGCCCGGGCGTGTGCAGCGGGCGCACCTCGAGCGTGCCGAAGCGCAGCGTGTGGCCGGCCTCGATCGAGCCCCACCCGGCGGCGGGCGACTCGGCGCCCTCGCCGGCGGCGGCGTCGAGCAGCTCGCGCTCGCGCTGGCTGATCAGCACCTCGAGCTTCGGCCAGCGCTCGAGCAGCTGGCCGACGTCGCTGACGTGGTCGAAGTGGTGGTGGGTGAGCAGCACATGCGTGGGTGTGAGCGCCAGCCGCTCGGCGGCCTCGATCAGCGGCGCGACGGGCCCGCCGGCGTCGACGAAGAACGCGGGCCCGCCGTGGCCGTCGGCGACGAGGAAGGTGTTGGAGAGGAACTGCGGGTGCATGGCGCGCTCGACGAGCATCGCGCCATCCTTGCACGAATCCGTCAGCTGGCGTTCGGAAGCAGCGCCGCCTCGCCGGCGGCCTCGCCGCCTGCCTGCGCGGCTGCGCCCTGCGGCTCGACGAGTCGGGCGAGATCCCGCAGGTAGCGTTCGTCGCCGACGTCGCGGCGCCACTCGAGCACGGGCACGGTGGCGGCGCTGGCGGCGACCCGCGCGCGCGCCTGCTCGAGCGTGGGCGCGGTGGTCGTGAGCGCGACCGCACGCGAGGTGCCGACGGTCCTGTACGCGTCCTGGCCGACGGCGACGGCGGAGGAGAAGAACACGTTGCAGCCGTCCGCTTCGATGCGCTGGCGCTCGAGCGTGAACTCGTATGCGGGGCCGGGCCGCAGCGCATAGTCGGGCGAGACGAGGTAGAGCACGACCGACGCCTCCTGGCGCAGGCGGACGTCGGCGGAGGTGAGCCCGGCGGCACAGATGCGCTCCATGACGTGCGGCCAGCTGCCGTCGAAGAGGCTCATGATGTTCATGCACTCGGGGTCGCCGAAGCGGGCGTTGAACTCGATCACCTTGACGCCGTCGGCGGTGGCGAAGAAGCCGCTGTTCATGACGCCGCTGAAGTGGCGGCCCAGCTGGGCGAGGCGCTCGATGACGCGCTCGATGATCGAGCAGGCGTGCTCGTAGTGGGCGGGCGTCATGAATGGGAGCGTGGTCGTGGCCATCGACAGCGAGCCCATGCCGCCGGTGCCGGGCCCGTCGTCCCCGTCGAAGCGGTAGGGGTAATCGTAGGTGGAGGGCGGGTGCACGACGGTGCGCCCGTCGCTGATCGCCTGGATGGTGAACTCGGCGCCGACGATCTTCTCCTCGATCAGCACCGATTCGCCGGGGTTGCCGCGCGCGAGCAGCTCGAGCGCGTAGTCGCGCGCGGCTGCGTGGTCGGCGAGGTGCGGGCCCATCACCTTGACGCCCTTGCCGCCGGTGAGCCCCTGCGGCTTGACGACGACGGGCGCCCCGCCGAACGAGGCGATCGCGTCGGCGACCTCGGCGGCGTCGCGCGCGACGCGCAGCCGCGGCACCGCCTCGGGCGCGACCTCCGCGAGCAGCGACCGCGCGAACGCCTTGTTCCACTCGATCTCGGCGCCGGCGGCGGTGGGCCCGACCGCGCGCGTGCCCTGCGCGAGCAGCGCATCGACGACGCCGGCGGCGAGCGGTTCGTCGGCGCTGACCATGGCGATGTCGATCTCGTTGGCGCGCGCGAACGCGGCGACGGCCTGCGGGTCGCAGACGTCGCCGACCTGGTGGCTGCCGCCGGATGCGGCGGCGTAGCCGACGATCGACGGGTTCTCGTGGCCGACGAACGCGTGCAGCTCGCTGTGCTCGGCCATCCTGTACGCGAGTGCGCTCTCGCGCCCGCCATGGCCGACGATCAGGGTTCGCACGCGCGCAAGTCTAGAGGGCAGCCGTCCGCCAACGCCCGTCCGCAAGCACCGCCGGCGGCCCCGCCGGCTCGGCGCGCGCGGACGCTTGACAACACGCCGGCGCAGTCGGTGTACGCTGAGCGACGAGGGCGAACGGATGAGACACCAGACGGTGATCGCGGTGAGCTTCCTGGACGGCGCGGCTGTCGCGGCGGCGCTGTTCTTCGGCCTGCAGACGCACTCGGCCTCCACGCCCAAGCCGGCGACGCGCCACGTCGCGATCGCGCAGTCGGCGCCGCCGGCGACCCCGCTGACGCAGGCGCTGGCCGAAGAAGCCCGCGCGCGCGCAGCCTTGCAGACCGCCACCAGGGCGAGCAAGGCGCAGCATGCGCACGCCCGGGCCGCCGAGCACGCCGCCGCGAAGGCGACGGCGATCATCAGCAGGGCGGAGAAGCTGCGCGAACGCGAAGCCAAGCGCGCGGCGGCGCAGAGCAGAGCGGCGGAACGACAGGCGGGCGCCGCCAAGCCGAAGCCCGCCCCGAAGCCGAAGGCCAAGAGGGAGAGGCAGAGAGGCGGCCCCAAGCCAAAGCACGGATCCGGCTCACGCGCGGAAACGGAAGCCCAGCGCCGGCTCCAGCGCGAACAGGCCAAGGAAAGGCGCGAACGCGAACACGCAGACCACGAACGCGAACGCTCCGAACGCGAAGCCGCCCGCCAGAGACACCACGAAGAACGCCAGGCCGCGGCTACCGAACGGTAGGGCGTGTCCTAGACTCCGGCGATGGCCCTGATCCACACCTGCTACCGCATCACCGACGTCGACCGCTCGCTCGCCTTCTATGAGGCGCTCGGCTTCCAGGAGGTCGGTCGCCTGCCGATCAGGGACGAGGCGGTCAACGTCTTCATGAACCAGCCCGGCGACGGCGACATGCCGCGCCTTGAGCTGACCTACAACTTCGGCGTTGACGCTTACGACATCGGCACCGGCTACGGGCACATCGCGATCACGGCCGACGACCTCGACGCGACGCTCGCCAAGCTCGCCGAGCAGGGCATCGAGCCTGAGAAGCCGCCGTACTCGGTGCGCGAGGGCGGCTCGCGGCTGTGCTTCGTCAAAGACCCCGACGGCTACCGGATCGAGCTGATCGAGCAGCCCCGCGTCGAGGAGACACAGGGCTAGCGGGACTCGAGGTCTCGGCCATGAGCTCAGACGCAGCACCAGCGGGAACGGTCCACGGTGAGCACCGCTGGGACTTCGTGTTCGCGGCGCTGTATGACCGGATCATGCGCCGTGGCGAGGAGCGCAGCATGGGCAGGCGCCGCGGCGAGCTCGTCGCGAACGCGCGCGGTCGCACGCTCGAGATCGGCGCGGGCACCGGCGCCAACATCCCCCACTACCCGGACGCCGTACAGGAGTTGATTCTCGCCGAGCCGTTCGAGCCGATGCGCCGCCGGCTGGAGCGCAAGCTCGGCGAAAGCGGCAGGTCGGCGAGCACGCTGGACGCCTCGGCCGAAGCGATCCCGCTGGAGGACGAGTCGCTCGACACGGTCGTCTCGACGCTGGTGCTGTGCACCGTCGACTTCCCGGACCTCGCGCTGGCCGAGGTCGCACGCGTTCTGCGGCCGGGCGGGCAGCTCCTGTTCATCGAGCACGTCCGCTCGCACTCGCCGCGCGTGGCCCGCTGGCAGGATCGCCTGGAGACCCCATGGCGACACCTCGGCGCAGGCTGTCGCTGCAATCGCGACACGATCGCCTCGATCGCAGCCGCAGGCCTCGCGACCGAGCATGAGGACGTGCATTGGAGGGGCGTGCCACCGATCGTGGCATCGCTCGTCCTCGGGCGTGCGGTCAAGGGGTCGGCCACGTAATCGAACGGGGCTCGAACGGGGCTCAGGCGATGCGCATCGGCGTGGGGACGCATCCCGATGGCGCCCTCACGACAGCACCCGCCCGCGAAACTTGCGCAGGCCGATTGCCAGGAACACCGCGCAGAAGCCGACCAGCACCGGGTAGATGACGTACAGGTGCATGTGCGAGGCGTGGGTGAAGGCCGCGCGCATGCCCTCGTTGATGTAGATCAGCGGGTTGATCAGCACGAGGGTCTGCAGCCAGTGCAAGCCGCCGACCTGCACCGGCGCCAGCTTCGTCCACTGGTAGTAGGTGCCGCCGAGGAACGTGATCGGCAGGACGATGAACCCGAACATCAGACCGATGTTGCGCGGCTCGAACGCTGTGCCGAGCACCAGCCCGAGCGAGGCCATGGCCACGCAGGCGAGCGGGACCAGCGTGAGGACGAGCGCCCAGTGAGGGTCAGGTGGGCCTGCACCCCGGAGGCGTGCACGACCGAGGCGATCGGGAGCACGATGACCGCCGAGAGCAGGCCCTGCGCCGCGCCCGACAGCACCTTGGCGACCGCCACCAGCCAGATCGGGCACGGCGCCTGCACCCGGTCCTCGATCTCGCGGGTGAAGCCGAACTCCGGGCGACAGCTGCAGGGCGACCGACTGCACGCCCTGGAACATGATCGAGATCCCGACCACGCCGGGCACCAGGACGGTGGCGAAGGCCGACTCGTCGACCGTGCCGCCGCCGCCGCCGATGCCCTGCCCGATCTTGGGGAACACGTAGAGGAACACGAAGCACAGCAGGAACGGCTGGACGAGCGTGCGCAGCACGAACTCCCACAGGTGTCTTGCGCAGCACCACCAGGTCGCGCAGCATCAGCGCGCCGCAGCGCGATCCAGCTGGCCGCGACCGCCGAGCGGGTCGGGCTCGATCGCGATCGCCGGGCGATGCTCGGCCGTGGGAGCTGATGGTGGCTGCCATCAGTCGCGCAGCTCCTTGCCGGTCAGGTTGATGAACACCGTCTCGAGGGTGGGCTCGGCGACCGACAGGTCGACCAGCCGAAGCCGCCGCGCTCGGCCGCGTTCACGATCCGCGGCACCAGCCGGTCGCCGCCCTTGACGTGCAGCTCGACGCCGCCGTCGTCACGCGGGTCGCGCGTGACGCCGCTCGACCTGCTCGGTCAGCGCGCGCGGCCGAGCGCGTGCGGGTCGCCGCTCGGCCTTGACGGTGACGATCGTGTCGGCGCCGACCGAGCGCTTGAGCGCGGCGGGCGTGTCCAGCGCGAGGATCCTGCCGTGGTCCATGATCGCCACCCGGTCGCAGAGCTGTGTCGGCCTCCTCCATGTAGTGGGTGGTGAGCAGGATCGTCTGGCCCTCGCCGTTGCAGCTCGCCGAGGATGTCCCACAGCGCGAGGCGGCTCTGCGGGTCGAGGCCGGCGGTCGGCTCGTCCAGGAACAGCACGGACGGACGGTGGAAGATGGCGCGCGCCACCATGAGCCGCTGGGCCATGCCGCCCGACAGCGCGTAGACCGACGCCTTGGCCCACTTGGCCAGCTGGAACTGCTCGAGCAGCTCGTCGGCGGTGCGCGCGCGACTCGGCCGCGGCCATGCCGAACAGGCGGCCGTGGAAGTACAGGTTCTCCCAGACGGTCAGCTGCCGGTCGAGGGTGTTCTGCTGGGAGACGATCCCGCTCAGCTGCTTGGCCAGCGCCGGGTGGGCGACGACGTCGACGCCGCCGACGAACGCCCGCGCCGGAGGTCGGGACCACGCGCGTGGTGAGCATGCCGGCGGTCGTGGTCTTGCCGGCGCCGTTGGGACCGAGCAGGCCGAAGATCTCGCCCGCCTCGGACGTCAGGTTGAGCTTGTCGACGGCGGCGAAGTCCGTGCCGGCGTAGACCTTGGTCAGGTCGACCGTGCGGATCACCTCGCCGCCGTGGCCGTCGGCCCCGCGACCATCGCCCGCCGCGCCGATCGCGGCGCCTGGAGCGTGCGGCGGTGTGTCGACTGGTCGGGTGCCTGCCATCGCTCCCAAATCTACTGCGCGCGCGCTACCCTCCCCGCAGGATGGCGGACACGAGCAAGATCGCCAAGAACCTCGAGCGCTTCGCGCAGGCGGTGGCGGCGCACGACCGCGAGAACCCGACCCACACCGCCCACGGCATCGGCCTCGCGCACTTCGACATGGAGCGCCTCGGCTTCGAGGAGGGCGAGGAGATCCTGCCGGGCATCACCATCCACGGCGACAGCGGCGTCACCGGCAACTTCCGCGTGCTCGTGCGACGGCGAGCACGACGAGGAGCTGACCGAGGCGGAGGAGCAGGCGGTCGAGGCGATCGCCACGCGAGTCGATCGCCGTGTTCTCGCCCGGGCGCACTCCCGGACGCTCGCCGTTCGAACGCGCGTCAGGCACGCCGGCGCTCCACGCCGACCCGCGCGGCGATCAGCCCGACGAGCCGCTCGATCGTCGGGCACGGGATGCCTTGGCGCGCGCCCGCGCGCAGCACGGCGCCGGGGATGGCGTCGAGCTCGGGCTCGCGCCCGGCGGCGATGTCGCGCTGCATGGAGCTGCCGAGCGTCTCGTGCGCCGCCTCGAGCTCGGCGATCGCCCTGGCCGGGTCGATGTCGCGCGCCCCCTCCGCCTGGCCGACCGCGCACGCCTCCTCGATCGCGCCCTCCAGGTCGGCGCGCAGCGGCGGCGTCGAGCGGATCTCGCCGAGCAGCACGTCATAGGCGCTGGTGACGCACGCGAGCGCGTTCAGGCGCACGAGCTTCGACCACATGACGTCGGCCTCGGAATCCTGCACCCGCGCGGGCACGCCCGCGTGCGAAAGCGCGTCGGCGAGCGTCTGCATCGCCGGCTGTGCGGCCGGCTCGGCGCTCGCCATGCTGACGAGCAGGAACGGGCTCGTTTGCACGACGACGCCCGGCTGCGGACGGTCGGCCTCGACGCGGATCGAGCCCGCGAGCACCGACCCCGCGGGGAAGCGCTCGCGCAGCACGGCGAGGTGGTCGAGGCCGTTGAGCAGCGGCAGCACGACGGTCGGCTCCACGGCGATGCGCTCGAGCGCGGGCGCGAGGCCGGCGGCCTTGGTGGCGACGATCAGCACGTCGACCGGCTCCTGCAGGCGCGCGACGGCGCGCGGATGGGCGACGAAGTCGCCGAGCTTGACGCTCTGCACGCGCACGCCGTCGCGGGCGATCGCGGCCGCGGTGCTCTCGCGCGCGACCACCACCACCTCGGTGCCCGCGCGATCGAGCGCTCCCGCCAGCAGCCCGCCCACGCCGCCGGGGCCGAGGACGGCGACCTTCATGGGATGGGATCGATCAGCACGCCCGGGTTCATGATGCCCGCGGGGTCGAGCGCCAGCTTCGCCCCGCGCAGCGCCGCGGCGAACGGCTCGGGGCGCTGGCGGTCATACCACGGACGGTGATCGCGCCCGACGGCGTGGTGGTGGGTGATGGTGCCGCCCGCCGCGATGATCGCGTCGGAGGCGGCCTGCTTGATCGCGGCCCACTGCTCGAGCTCCTCGCCGCGGCGCGCGGGCGCGAGCACGGTGAAGTACGGCGCGGGGCCGTCGGGGTAGACGTGGGTGAAGCGGCAGAAGACCCTGCCGCCCTCGCCGCACACCTCGCGCACCGCTTGCGCAGTGGCGGCGCTCACGCGCTCGTGGAAGGCGGGGAAGCGCTCCCACGTGATCGCCGTCTCGAACGTCTCGGCCAGCACGCCCATCGCCACAAGCGAGTCGCGCACGTACGGCGCGCCCAGGAACGCGTCCCGCCATGAGCTGACAGCATCGCCGCCGCCTCCTTTCTCATCTTCTCCCTCGCCACTCCTGGAGACCGCGCCGCCATGCTCGGCGCACAGCGCGAGCGCCCGCGCCATCGCCTCCTGCACCGGATGGTCGGCCGACTCGAAGCCGAGCACCAGCAGTGCATGGGAGCCGTCCCCGGCCATCGTCAGGGCGGCCTCGCCGGCGTCGAGCAGGCGGCAGTTGGAGGGGTGCAGGCCCGCCTGGGAGATCGCGCGCACGCACTCGGCGCCGGCGAGGAAATCGGCGAAGCGCACCCCCGCGGAGCTGCGGTGAAGCGGGCGCGGCTGCACGCGCACCCACGCGTGCGTGATCACGCCGAGCGTCCCCTCCGAGCCGGCGAGCATGCGGTCGGGGCTCACGCCGGCGCCCGATCCGGGCAGCCGCCGCGACTCCCACACGCCCGCGGGGGTGATCGCGCGGACGGACTCGACGAAGTCCTCGATGTGCGTCCACAGGGTCGCGAAGTGCCCGGCGGCGCGCGTGGCGATCCAGCCGCCGAGCGTGGAGTACTCGAACGACTGCGGGAAGTGGCGCAGCGTCAGCCCGCGCTCGCCGAGCTGTGACTCGAGCCCGGGGCCGAGCGCGCCGGCCTGGATGCACGCCGCGCGCGAGACGTCGTCCACCTCGAGCACGCGATCGAGCGCGCGCAGGTCGATCGAGACGGCGCCGTTGTAGCGACTCGGCACGCTCGGGGTGACGCCGCCCACGACCGAGGTCCCGCCGCCGAACGGGATCGCCGCGACGCGCTCGTGCGAGCACCACTCGAGCACGCGTTCGAGCTCGGCCTCGTCGCGCGGGCGCAGCACGAGGTCGGGGGCGTGCTCGAAGCGCCCGCGAAAGCCGCGCACGACGTCGCCGTAGGACTTGCCCAGCGCGTGGCAGGCGCGCGCGTGCAAGTCGTCGGCGCAGATGTCAACCAGCGACGGCGGCGCCTGGATGCGCGCGGGCGCCATGCGCGCGGACTCCAGCGCGACCGGCTCCTCGACGTCCGTTAGCGCCATCCCCAGGTGCTCGGCGAGCGCCGCCACAGAGGCGCGCAGCTGCGCGGGCGAGGGCTGCTGGTCCTCGAAGCCCCATCCCCAGTGCTTGCGTCGGCGCTCGCTCACTGACGGCGAGTCTATGGCCCGAGCGCGTTCGCCCGACCTTCACCGGCGGGCGTGGCGGATTCACTAGCCTTCCGCTGGAGTGTCCGATCGAGCGGAGCCCGCCACCCAAGCACCCGAGATCCTCGCCCGCGGCCCGTGGCCGCTGGAGCAGGTCACGGCGCACTGGCGCCAGCAGCCGTTCGAGCCCTCGCCGCAGCAGAGCGAGGCGGCGGACGCGGCGATCACGCAGCTGCAGGAACGCGGCTCGCCCAGCCACGACGGCGTGGCCGCGCGGCTGGTCGACTACCGCCAGGACGAGCAGGGTCTGGCGTTCGAGCTGCAGCCGCTGCGCTGGGCGCTGCGCCTGGTCGAAGGCGACGCCTCCGAGAGCATGGCGGCGCTGTGCGTCACGCGCTCGGCGGACGGGCGCTGGCTGGCGGGGCGGCGCGCGCCGTGGGTCTCCTCGTGGGCGGGACGCTGGGCGCTGGGCGCGGGCGGCGCCGTCGACCTCGGGGAGAACCCCGCGCAGACGCTCGTGCGCGAGCTGCGCGAGGAGTGGGCGGTCTCGCCCGAGCGCGTGCGCGGCGAGGCGCTGCTGCGGCTGCCGCACCGGCTGGTGATGTTCGTCGGGCAGGCGTGGCTGGCGGAGGGCGTCGAGCTGGACGTGACACCGGACGACGAGCACGACGAGTTCGCGTGGTGGCCGCGCGAGATCGCAGAGTGGCCGCCGGAGGCCGGGGATGCGCTGCCACGGATGGCCCGATGGCTGTCGGAGTGAGCACGCACCTGCGGCCGGGCGCCGGACCGCTGACGTTCACGCGCCTGAAGTGGACCTCGTTCACCCACTCGTGCGTGTACACGGGGCTGCTGGTGAGCGCGTTCGCGGTGGGCAAACCGGAGCCGCTGACGCTCGTGCTCGGCTGGACGCACGGGCTGCTGTGGATCCTCATGTCGCTGGCGTGCATAACCGCCGCGCGCCTGCGGGTCGTGTCGTTGAAGCTGGCCGTCGCGGTGGCCGTGCTCGGGGGCATCGGGCCGTTCTTCGGCAGCTACCAGTTCATCCGCGAGCAGCGTGAGCGTGCGAGCGCACACGCCGCGCTAAAGTGACAGATCGATGGCAACCAGCACCACGGCAGTGCAGACGATAGACGTCGTTACCCCTGCCGCGGGAGAGTCGGTCACCGAGGGAACGATCCTCGAATGGCATGTCAAGGTCGGCGACTACATCAAGGTCGACGACACGATCGTGGAGATCTCGACCGACAAGGTCGACGTCGAGCTGCCGGCGCCGGGGAGCGGCACGGTGAGCGAGATCCTCGTCGAGGAGGGCGAGACGGTGACCGTCGGGCAGGTGATCGCGCGCATCTCCGTGAACGGCGCGGCGCCCGCGGCGCCAGCCCCGCAGCCGGCCGCTGAGACGCCCGAGCCGGCCTCTGCGGACGGCAACGGCGAAGCCTCGCAGCCCCCCGCCGCGATCCCCCAGCCGGCAGCCGAGACGACACCCACCCAGGCGACTTCGGCGCCGCCGGAGGGCACGAAGGTGTCCCCGGTGGCGGCGCGCGCGGCGGCGGTCGAGGGCGTGGACCTGGCGGCTGTGTCGGGCAGCGGACCGGCGGGACGGATCACGAAGTCGGACGTCCTCTCGGCGGCCGGCGGCGCTGGCGCGGCGAACGGCGCAGCCGCGAATGGTGCGGCGACGACCGCCGCGGAGCCGAGCTCGCAGCCGCTACGGGGCGGCGCGGCGGCGCTGGCGCGCTACATGGAGGAGTCGCGCTCGATCCCGACGGCGACGAGCTTCCGCACGCTGACGATGACGGTGCTGGACGCGCGCCGCCAGGAGCTGAAGGCGGCGGGGCGCAAGGTGTCGTTCACGCACGTGATCGCGTACGCGATCGCCCGCGCGGCGCAGGACATGCCGGTGATGGCCAACCACTTCGCGGAGGTCGATGGCAAGCCCCACCGCGTGGTCGACGGGCAGGTGAACCTGGGGCTGGCGGTGGACGTCGAGAAGAAGGACGGCTCGCGCACGCTGATGGTGCCGGTGATCGCCGACGCGGGTCGCCTGCCGTTCGACCGCTTCCTGGCGGCGTACGACGCGCTGGTGGAGAAGGCGCGCACGAACACGCTGACGGCGGACGACCTGGTGGGCGCGAACATCACGCTGACCAACCCCGGCGGCATCGGCACGGTGGCGTCGGTGCCGCGGCTGATGAGCGGCCAGGGGACGATCGTCGCGACGGGCTCGATCGCCTACCCGGTCGGCCTGGGCGAGGTCGGCCCGAGCATCGGCGCGGAGAAGGTCATGACGATGACCTCGACGTATGACCACCGCATCATCCAGGGGGCCGAGTCGGGCCGCTTCCTGGCGCTGGTGGAGGACTGCCTGCAGGGCGCCGGCCGCTTCTACGAGGAGCTGTTCGCGGCGCTGGGCATTAACTTGGGACCCGCCCCCCCGCTTCCGGTCCACGCCCAGGCGGTCGTCGCAGCGCCGGCGAGCGGCGCGCCGGCCCCGTACACGGGCGGCGACGAGATGCTGCAGGCGGTGCAGGCGGCGAGCACATTCGTCAGCCGCGTGCGCAGCCACGGCCACCTGGCCGCGCGCCTGGACCCGCTGGGCTCGGAGCCGGAGGGCGACCCGGGCCTTGACCCGGAGGCGCTGGGGCTGACGCCGGAGATCCAGGCACGGCTGCCGGCGAAGATCTTCCAGATGTACGTGGCGGGTGCGACGCTGGCGGACGCGCTGCCGCATCTGCGGAGACCTACTGCGGCACGATCGCATACGAGATCGAGCACATCGCCTCGCACCGCCAGCGCGTGTGGCTGCGCGAGCACATCGAGTCGGGCGCGTTCCGCCAGCCGCTGACCAACGATGAACGCAGGACGCTGCTCAAGCGGCTGGTGGAGGTGGACGCGCTGGAGCGCTTCATGCACAAGGCGTACCTGGGCCAGCACCAGTTCTCGATCGAGGGACTGGACATGACGGTGCCGATGCTCGACGAGCTGATCCAGCTGTCGGCGGCGCACGGCGGGCAGGAGGTGGTGGTCGGCATGGCCCACCGCGGGCGGCTGAACGTGCTCGCGCACAACCTCGGGCCGCTCCTACGACACGATCTTCGCCGAGTTCGAGGGCGCCTCGACGCTCGAGGCGGTGACGACGATCCCGCAGGGCGGCACGGGCGACGTGAAGTACCACCACGGCACGCAGGGCACCTACCAGCTGGCCGACGGGCGGCACGATCCGCGTGAACCTCGAGTCCAACCCGAGCCACCTGGAGTACGTCTCGCCGGTCGTCGAGGGCGCGACGCGCGCGGCGCAGACCTCGCGCAAGGGCCCGCACGCGCACCAGGACACCAACGCGGCGGTCCCGATCGTGATCCACGGCGACGCGTCGTTCCCCGGCCAGGGGGTGGTCGCCGAGACGTTCAACCTGCAGGCGCTCGACGGCTACAAGGTCGGCGGCACGGTGCACATCATCACCGAACAACCAGGTCGGCTTCACGACCGACCCGGACGACGCGCGCTCGACGCGCTGGGCCTCAGACCTGGCGAAGGGCTTCGACGTGCCGATCATCCACGTCAACGCCGACGACGTGCAGGCGTGCATCAGCGCGGTGCGCCTGGCGTTCGCGTTCCGCCAGGAGTTCGGCCACGACGTGCTGATCGACCTGATCGGCTACCGCCGCTTCGGGCACAACGAGTCCGACGAGCCCGCGTACACGCAGCCGGAGATGTACGCGAAGATCAAGACGAAGAAGCGCGTGTACGAACTGTGGGCGGACCGCCTGGTGACCGACGGCGTGGTCTCCAGGGAGGAGGTAGACCGCCAGGCGCAGGAGGTGTGGGACAACCTGACGCTGCTGCACCAGCGCCTGAAGGCGAAGATCGCGGAAGCGGCCGAGCACGAGGGCGAGCACGTGACGGGCGAGTACCAGCTGGACCGCTCGCCGAGCCCGGAGGTGGACACGGCGGTGCCGGCGACGCGCCTGCGCGAGCTGGGGGTGCAGCTGCTGCGCGTTCCCGACGGCTTCACGGTGCATCCGAAGCTGGTCAAACAGCTCGAGCGACGCCACGAGGCGCTCGCGGAGAGCGCCGCGTCGGAGCCGAACATCGATTGGGCGCACGCGGAGGCGCTGGCGTTCGCATCGCTGCTGACCGACGGCGTGCCGCTCCGCCTGACCGGGCAGGACACAGAGCGCGGCACGTTCAGCCAGCGCCACATGGTGCTGCACGACGCCAAGACCGGCCAGACGGTGTGCCCGATCCAGAACCTGCCGGACGCGCTGGCGCCGCTGGAGCTGCACAACAGCCCGCTCTCGGAGCTCGCGTGCATGGGCTTCGAGTACGGCTACAGCCAGGAGGCGCCGGAGACGCTGGTGCTGTGGGAGGCGCAGTTCGGCGACTTCGTGAACTCCGCGCAGGTGATCATCGACCAGTTCATCGTCTCGGGCCTGGCCAAGTGGGGCCAGACCTCGCGCCTGACGCTGCTGCTGCCGCACGGCTACGAGGGCTCCGGTCCGGAGCACTCCTCGGCGCGCCTGGAGCGCTTCCTGCGCGCTGGCGGCGGAGGGCAACATCCGCGTGGCGAGCCCGACGACGCCGGCGCAGTACTTCCACCTGCTGCGCCGCCAGGCGCGCATCGCCAAGCAGCGCCCGCTCGTGGTGATGACGCCGAAGTCGCTGCTGCGCCTGCCGCAGGCGGCGAGCGCGATCGTGGACATGGCCGAGGACACGCGCTTTCACCCGGTGCTGGCGGAGCCTGGCGTGCAGGACGAACTGGTCACGCGGCTGGTGCTGTGCACGGGCAAGATCTACTACGACCTCGTCGGGCACCCCGAACGCGCGGCGCATACGGGCCTGGCGGTGGCGCGCGTGGAGCTGCTGTACCCGTTCCCCGAAAAGCAGATCCTCGACCTGATGGACCGCTACCCGAACCTGCGCGAGGTGCTGTGGGTGCAGGAGGAGCCGCGCAACATGGGCGCGCGCGCCCACATGTTCCCGCGGCTGATGCAGATCATGCCCGAGGAGATGCACTTCGGCTACGTCGGGCGCCCGGAGCGCGCGAGCCCGGGAGAGGGCTACCCGGCGGCGCACATCGACGAACAGAACCGCATCGTGACCACGGCGATCGACCTGCGTCAGCCGATCTCCCAGTACCCGCGCAAGACCCCGGGAGAGCGCTGAGATGTGGGCGCTGTGGAAGCGCTTCCTGGAGATCCGCCGCCAGCGTAAGCGCAGGCGGCGCGGTCTCTGACCTGTTTGGGAGACTGATCTGTTTGGGAGACACGTTCGCGCGCCTCCCTACAACCCCGTCGTCGCCGGTCACCATAGCTTGCGTCGCAGCGGCCACCAGCACCGGTACAGACCAGCCTTCTTGACGTACTACGCTGCCGCCCGAGCATCGGCCGTGCCTGGGTCGAAGAGCCCACCCAGCACGGTGAGAACACCCTCCACGCCAACCTGCTCCCCGGCCTGCAGTCGCTGTACCGCATCCCGCGTCACCGCTACGGCCCTCCGCCTGTCCGCTGGCCGAACCCACCACGGGTACGGCAGCCGCTCGATGTCCTTCCCCTGGATATTACGGGTGTGGTTTATGACCTCCTTGAGCAGCGAGGTCGCCAGGGGCGTCTGGAGCCACCCCAATATGAGCCACAACTCATCCCCGCTGACGCCGTCACGCAGGAAGGCGCACGGCGCACCGCTGTCGAGAATGTATCCCTCGGGCAGATAGCGCGCCTTAATACGCGGGGCCACTAGCTGCCAGGTAAGGCCCTCGCGCCCGAAAAACGGTCCACCACCCACTCCGCGGAGATACCAGGGGCCTGTCTTCTTGAATGTGAGAACGGCATCCCCGTCGTCCTTCCAGTACACGGCATGGGCCGGGGGCGCGTAGAGTCGCTCGCTCGCTGCTTTGTTGTAGTACCTGTAGTCGGGGTGTGGCAACTTGATTCGCAGCGGAGCTCGACGTCGAGCGGTAACGACCACGCGACGAGTGCGCCCCTCCTCTTCCAAACGTCGGATATCCTCGCGTTGGCGCGCCGACAGTTTTCCCAAGCGAGCATGCCGTAGCTCGTTCTCCAATGTGATGGGCTGCTCGTCAAAGCGGAATCTCAAAGGCTCTTCCACCTCGCCATCTCGAATAGCCCGCACGAACAGCTCGTTGCGGCCAATGGTCATACCGCCAGTCGCGACCATGAGATCCCCGATGGTCGGCCCGCCAAAGAGTAGTGCATACTCCTCGCTGACTGTCCACGAATAGTTACCGGTCACCTCCATCGCGCTTCGGCGCACTTCCTGGCCGCAGATCATCGCCCGCGCCGCTGGCTCACCCATCTTCAGCCTGAGCGTGACCATGTCGTAGCTCGTCTCGTCCGAGAACTCACTCAAGCGTGTCACCACGGGCTGACCGGAATCCATCAGCCGCATGCGAAGGCCCGCCATGGTCTTGATCGTCAAGAAGGTATCCGAGCAAATGAATGCTAGATCACCGCCCGCAGCGAGCTCATCGAGTGCCTTCGCGATGAAGAACGAGTAGGTCTCCTTCTTCACCTTGCTACCCCGATAGCGGCCATAGCGGCGATCCAGTGCATCCTCCAGCCGCGGGTCGAACGTACCACCGAATGGCGGATTACCGACTATCGCGTCGAATCGCAGGACGCCCGCCTCAAAGCGAAAGTAATCACCGAGCAGAAGATTGTGCGAGGCTGGCAGAGGGCCCCAACGAGAGCGGATCGTGGTCAATGCGCGCTCGTACAGTGATGGGTCGATCTCGACGCCCCAAACACGCTCGTTGAGGACACGGCCCAGTTTTGCCGACCCACTCCCCGGCTCGCGCTGCATGAAATGCTCGATGACGGGTATCAGGAACGCCCCCTCGCCAAACGAAGGCTCCAAGACGCTGGTCGGCCCACACGCAAGCGTCGGCGCGAGGATTTCGCGCGCCAGGCGAGCAGGGGTCAGAAACTGCCCCAGCTGACGATGCTGGGGCCGTGCTCTCTTAGCGTGGCGTATCAAGTTCGAGTCCTGCCTGCGCAAGAGGCGCCGAGCCGTCAAACCCGGCCATTTCGGCCTTCGCCGCCACGAGGTCGCTCTCTCGCTTTGCGAGCAAGCGTCGATTTCCATCTTCACGCACGGCGAGGAGATGCTCGAGGACGACCCGCGGATCCGCGACGGCATAGACCGGTGCCGGGGGGGCGTCAAACTTGCTCGCCCTGAGCATCAGCTGACCGGTGCCTGCGTCGAAATGCGCAAACTCCTCCACGATGTGCAGCAGGTCAACGAGCGTGACCGCGACAGTGGGTGACTCGCTGGCGACGAAGCGAATGATGAGAAGGTAATACGAGTCGATCCAGCGTCGAAATACCGCCTCGGTGAGCTTCGTCAGCGACACTAGGTTTGGCTGTCCACCGCTACGTCTACCTGGCTCCTTGACTCCGGTCTTGATGTTGATGGGATTGAAGACCCCATCGCTCTCGATCCAGATGTCGCCCATGCTGCGTCGCCGCCGTTTGGCACCGCTGCCTTGGAATGCGACCCGGCCCGCGTATCGGCGCGCAAGCATGGTGACGGTCACATCCTCGACGAAGTCAGCGAGACCATGTCCGCGCTCTTTGCGGTGCATATAGGTGGCCATCTCCCCCGCTTCGCAGCGTTCGATCCAGCGGTCCTGCGCAGCCTGAGCAATGTCCAGTTGAGTCCCCCTGTCCAGCACCCAGGGCACCCTAGCCTGTGGGTCCGACGTCTCGCCTCCTCGGTACCGGGGGAGCTAACGTCCTCTCCACACCGGCTCGCGCTTCTCCTTGAACGCGGATGACCCCTCGCGGGCGTCCTCGGAGGTGAACACGGGCCCGGTGATGGCGGCCTGCTTGTCCCACATCTCGCCGCTGGACCAGTCGAACTGCTCCTGCAGGACCTGCTTGGTGGCGATCAGCGCGAGCGGCCCGTTCTTGGCGATGGCACCGGCGAGCTCGAGCGCGACCTCGACGGCGGAACCGGGCTCGGCGAGGCGGTTGACGAGGCCGAAATCGTGGAAGCGCTCGGCGGGCAGCGGATCGCCGGTGAGGGCGAGCTCCATGACGACGTGGTAGGGCATGCGCCGCGGCATGCGCAGCAGCGCGCCGCCGGCGGCGACGAGCGAGCGCTTGGCCTCGGGGATGCCCATCCTGGCCCCCTTGGCGGCGACGATCAGATCGCAGGCGAGCGCGATCTCCATGCCGCCGGCCAGCGCGAAGCCCTCGATGGCGGCGATCAGCGGCTTGCGCGCGGCGCGCTGGGTGATGCCGGCGAAGCCGCGGTCGCCGAACCACGCGGACTCGCCCTTGACGAACGCGCCGAGGTCCATGCCCGCGGAGAAGAAGCCGCCGGTGCCGGTGAGCACGCCGACCGACAGCCCGTCGTCGCCATCGAGCTCCTCCAGCGCGCCGGCGACCCCGGCGGCGAGCGCGGCGTTGACGGCGTTTCGCACCTCGGGCCGGTTGAGCGTGATCAGCAGGACGTTGCCGCGCCGCTCGGTGAGTACTGGCTCGTTGTCTTGATCGTTCATGCGGGGGACTATGCCGCAAACAGCTTCAGCTCGGGCTCGCGCTCGCCGCGCAGCACCTCGGGATCGACCTCGACGCAGTCGATCCCCCGCGACTGGGCGAGCACGCGCGCTTGGGGCTTGATGCTCTGCGCGACGAGCACGCCGCGGCAGGACCCGAGCGCGGGGTCCAGGCGGATGCGCTCCAGGTAGCGCGTGAGCTGCTCGACGGCGTCGATGGTGGCGATGCGCTTGATCTCGACGGCGATCCACTCGTCGTCTGTGTCCTTGCACATGAGGTCGACGGGGCCGATGTCGGTGGGCCACTCGCGCCGCACGAGCCGCAGCCCCTCCCCGCACCACTGCGGCGCGTCGGCGAGCAGCTCCTGCAGCTCGCGCTCGATCCCCTCCTTCTCGAGCGAGGCGAGCGCGTCGAGCTCGTGCTCGACGTCGGAGAGCACCTCGGCGATCGAGATCTCGAGCAGCTCCTCCTGGCTGCGCTTGCGTACGCGCAGCCCCCGCAGGCGACCCTGCTCGTCGGCCTGCTCCTCGATGACCGTCGGCGCGACCATCCAGTTCAGCGGCTTGACGGCCGAGCCGCCGCCGTCGGCCCACACCATGAACGTGCCATCTGGCTTGACCATCAGCAGCCGCACAGCCTCGGGCAGGACGGTGCTCAGGCGGCCGGTGTAGGAGACCTCGCAGCGGGCGACTATCAGGCGCACCGCGCGAACCTAGCGCGTCTGGCGGACCGCAGCACGACGGCTCGCCGCAAGCACCGATCCCCGCCCATCGCCCGCGCTCACCCCAGCGGCGCCCTGCTCACCCGCGGTGGCGGCCGCCGATAACCTCCGACCGCCCCCCTACCCTCTCGGTTCGTGGCCGAAGCATCCGCGACCCAGCCCGGCCGTCCCTACCCCCCGCCGCCGGCCGCCGAGGCGTTCTGGCCGATACAGGCGACTGTGCTTGTAGCCATCGGGCTGCAGATCGGGCTGTCCGAGCGTCTTACCGTGGGACCGTCATGGCTTATCCCGGCGCTCGAGGGCGTGTTGCTGATCGGCCTGTCGACGGCGACGCCGCGCCAGCTCGAGCACGAGCACATGGGACGCCGGCGCACGGCAATTGCGCTCACCGCGTTGGTGAGCGCCGCGAACGTGTTCTCGCTCGTGGAGTTGACGCACTATCTGCTGCACAAAACGACGCCCAACGGCCAGGAGCTGATCGTCTCAGGCGTGCTGATCTGGCTGACGAACTTCCTGATCTTCGCGCTGTGGTACTGGGAGATCGACAGAGGCGGACCCGGCCGGCGCGCGGCCGGCCACGACGGCCCGCCCGACTTCCTGTTTCCGCAGATGTCCGACGACCGCATCGAGCCGCTGCACTGGCGACCGCGGTTCATCGACTACCTATACGTGTCGCTCACCAACGCCGCCGCGTTCTCCCCCACCGACACGATGCCCCTAACGGCGATGGCCAAGAGCATCATGGGCGTGCAGTCGATCGTCTCGCTGGTCACGATCGGGCTGGTGGTCTCGCGCGCGGTGAATATCCTCTGAGCGTTGCCACCATCTGTGTAGCGATGGCTATGCGGACCTCGCAAGAGGACCGGCGCCGGCGTCCTCAGCCGGCCATGCTGGGCTCTATCGCGAGCGCCTGCGCGACGAGCTCGTGCACGTCCTCGCCGGCGCCGAGCGCGAGCGCCCTCCTGAGCGCCTCCAGGGCGCCCTCGCGATTCATCAGCGCCAGCCGCAGCCGCCCGAGGCGCTCCCACGCGCCGGCGTCTGACGGGCCGCGCTTGGCCGCGCGCTCGGCGGCCTCCTCGGCGAGGTCGATCGCGCCCATGTCTTCGTAGATCCTCGCGGCGAACCGGTGGGGGGCCGGGCGGCGGCCGTCGACGCGCGCCCAGTCGCGCACCGCGCGCGCGGCCTCCTCGAGCTTGCCGGCGTTCCAGAACGCGAGCGTCATCAGCCGCAGCACGGCGACGTTGCGCGGCTCGGCGTCGCGGGCGTAGATCAGGCGCTGGGCGGCCAGCTCGTACTCGCCTTCTGCCATCGCCCGCTGGGCGGCGACGAGGAAGCGCTCGACGCGCTCCTCGGCGGGGTCGGGCTTGGAGAAGTCGACGAATTTCATGCTGCCGGCGGGCACCGTGCGGATGCCGTGGCTGAACTTGACACGCGCCCACTGCTGCACCTCCTCGCCCGCCGCTACCGGATCGGAGGAGAAGTAGATGCCGGCGACGGTGCCGACGCCCCACTCGGGGTAGGACAGGCAGCGCGCGTAGCGGTGCACGACCGAGTGGTCGGGGACGCGGCTGCCGAACGGGTCGTTTTCCGCGCGATCCTTGGCCGCGGCGCGAGCGCGCTGTTCGGCCTCGTACGCGCGTCGGCCCGCCTCCTCGCGCTCGCGGCGCGCTGCTGCGGCGCTGACCTTGACGGCGTTCGCCGAGACCTTCCCGCCGCGGGAGCCCTCGGCGAGGCGCTCGAGCTGGTCTGCGGCCTCGTTGATCGCCTTCAGGTGGCGCTCGTGCTCGAACTGTCGGCCCTGGGGCGCGACGTCGGGATGCCAGCGCTTGGCCATGCGCCGGCGCGCGAGCTGCACGTCGCGCTTGGTGAACGGCGCCTCCAGCTCCAGCAGGAGCAGATGCTGCTCGACGTCGAGGACCGTGGTGGGCATGACCCGACAACGTTAGCGAGAGCGGCGAGGTCCTATCCTGCGTGCGAATGTCCTCCCAGTACATCTTCACGATGCACCGCCTGTCCAAGCTGCACCCGCCGGACAAGACGGTGCTCGACAACGTCTCGCTCGCGTTCTACCCCGGCGCGAAGATCGGCGTGCTCGGCTACAACGGCGCGGGCAAGTCGACGCTGCTGCGGATCATGGCGGGCGTGGACCAGGAGTACCGCGGCGAAGCCGCGCTGGCGCCGGGCGCGACGGTGGGGATGCTCGAGCAGGAGCCGCAGCTGGACGAGAGCAAGGACGTCAGGGGCAACGTCGAGGACGGCGTCGCCGAGACGAAGGCGCTGCTGGACCGCTTCAACGAGCTGGCGGCCAACTACTCCGAGGAGACGGCCGAGGAGTTCGGCGAGATCCAGGCCAAGATCGAAGCGGCGGACGCGTGGAACCTCGACACGCAGCTCGACTACGCGATGGACGCGCTGCGCCTGCCGCCGCCGGACGCGGACGTGAGCACCCTCTCCGGCGGCGAGCGCCGGCGCGTGGCGCTGTGCCGCCTGCTGCTGCGCGCGCCCGACCTGCTGCTGCTCGACGAGCCCACCAACCACCTCGACGCCGAGTCGGTGGCGTGGCTGGAGCAGCACCTGTCCGAGTACAGGGGCGCGATCGTCGCCGTCACCCACGACCGCTACTTCCTCGACAACGTCGCCGGCTGGATCCTCGAGCTCGACCGCGGCAAGGGCATCCCCTACCAGGGCAACTACTCGAGCTGGCTGGAGCAGAAGCAGGCGCGGCTGGCCCAGGAAGAGCGCTCGGAAAAGGGGCGCGAGCGCACGATCGCGGCCGAGCTCGAGTGGGTTCGCACGAACCCGAAGGGCAAACGCACGAAGTCCAAGGCGCGCCTGGCGCGCTACGAGGAGCTCATCTCGGAGGAGCGCAACGTCAAGCTCGACGAGGTCCAGATCCACATTCCGCCGGGCCCCCGCCTGGGCGACAAGGTGCTCACGGCGAGCGAGCTCTCCAAGGGCTATCGGCGACCGCCTGCTGATCGAGTCGCTGTCGTTCGACCTGCCGCGCGCCGGGCATCGTCGGCGTGATCGGCGCCAACGGCGCGGGCAAGACGACGCTGTTCCGGATGATCACCGGCGAGGAGACGCCGGACAGCGGCACGCTCGTGCTCGGCGACACGGTGAAGCTCGCGTACGTCGACCAGTCGCGCGACGCGCTCGATCCCGAGAAGACCGTGTGGGAGGAGATCTCCGAAGGCTACGACCACATCAAGGTCGGCGAGCGCGAGGTCAACTCGCGCCAGTACACGGCGGGCTTCAACTTCAAGGGCTCCGACCAGCAGGCGCGCATCGGCAAGCTCTCCGGCGGCGAGCGCAACCGCGTGCACCTGGCCAAGCTGCTGCGCAGCAACGGCAACCTGCTGCTGCTGGACGAGCCCACGAACGACCTCGACGTGGACACGCTGCGCGCGCTCGAGAACGCGTTGCTCGAATTCCCCGGCTGCGCGATGGTGATCTCCCACGACCGCTGGTTCCTGGACCGCGTCGCCACGCACGTGCTCGCCTTCGAGGGCGACTCGCAGGTGACGTGGTTCGAGGGCAACTTCGAGGCCTACGAGGAGCACCGCCGCGAGCTGCTCGGCGCCGCCGCCGACCGCCCGCACCGCATCACCTACAAGCGCCTGGTCCGTGGCTGAGGCGAGCACTGGCGGCCCGTCCGCCACTGAGGACCCAGCCGCTCCGCCCAGCAAGTTCGACCGCGACACGGCGGTGTGGCGCGAGCAGGGGTCCGCATCGTCCCGGCAGGGAAAGCGCCCGGCGGTGGGCGAGCAGATCGTGTTCGGCGCCCAGGTCGCGCCCGACTGGCGCGCGGGCCGCGGGCCGCACGGTGGCTACCTGGCGGCGATGCTGCTTCGCGCGCTGATCGCGTCGGTGCCCGACCCCGCGCGCGCTCCGCGCTCGCTGACGATCCACTACTCGCGCGCCCCACAGCCTGGACCGGTGGCGATCACCACGACGCTCGAGCGCGACGGCCGCTCGCTGAGCACGCTGTCCGCGCGCATGCACCAGGACGGCGAGTTGATCGCGCTGGTGCTGGCGGCGTTCTCAGTGCGGTGGTCGGGCCCGGAGATCTCCGAAGTGACCATGCCGGCGGTCGCGCCGGCGGACCCCTCGCGCGAGGGGCTGAAGCTGATGGAGCACGGCCCGGAGTTCGCGCGCCACATCGTGCTGCAGCCTCGCATCGAGGGGCGGCCGCTCTCGGGCGAAGAACATCCGATGCTGATCCGCGGCTGGATGGGGCTGGTCGAGCCGCGGCCGATCGACGCCCTGTCGCTGGCGTTCTTCAGCGACGCGCTGATCCCGGCGCCGTACATGCGGATGACGGAGTGGAACGCGGTGCCAACGACCGATCTCACCGTCCACTTCCGCGATCGCATGCGCGCAGCCGCCGGCGCCGATCCGCACGAGCTGTGCCTCGCACAGACCACGAGCGAGCTCGTGCACGACGGCTTCTTCGTCGAGGACGGCCTGATCTGGGCTGCCGACGGCACGCTGCTGGCCCAATCGCGCCAGCTCGCGATCGTGCTGCCGTTCCGCTCCGACGGCTGATGGGCGATCCCGCGATCGTGTGCAGCGCGGACGCGCCGACCGCTACGCTGGGCGCCCGTCCTGGCTGTACGACCGAGGAGCGTTCAGATGGCTGACTACACGGCGAAGAAGATCAACGACATGGAGGCCGGCTTCGGCGGAGGGTTCGTGAAGGCGCGGGCCGAGCTGGGGGTGAGCTCGTTTGGCATGCAGATCATCCGCATGCCCGGCGGCTATCCCGACTACCCGGAGCACGACCACGCGGCCGACGGCCAGGAGGAGGTGTACGTGGCGCTGGACGGCTCGGGCACGATCGACATCGAAGGCGAGAGCGTCGACTTCGACGGGGACACGCTCGTGCGGGTGGCGGCGGGCACCAAGCGCAAGGTGCACCCGGGGCCGGAGGGCCTGACGATGCTCGTGATCGGCGGCTGCCCCGGCGAGCCGTACAAGGTCGCGCCGTTCAGCGAGCTCGGCGCCACGGCGTAGCCGCCTGCTCAGCCGCGGCCGCGACGACGGCGCGCGATGGGGTCCGGCTGAGCGACTAGCCCTGAGCGGCGAACGCGCTCTCGGAGGTCAACCGCAGCGCCGCGGCGGCGATCAGGCGCGCGCACGCGTGCACGTCCTCGAGCTGCACGAGCTCGACGGGCGAGTGCATGTAGCGGATCGGGATCGACACGAGCCCCGTGGGGACGCCGCCGCGGCTGATGTGCACGGCGTCGGCGTCGGTCCCGGTGGCGCGCGCGGTGGCCTCGATGGTGAACGGGATCTTCTCGGCCTCGGCGGTGTCGTGCAGCAGCTCGAACAGCCCGGCGTTGAGATTGGAGCCGCGGCTGATGACCGGTCCGGAGCCGAGCTCGTGCTTGCCCGCTTCCTTGACGTCGATCCCGGGGGCGTCGGTCGCGTGCGTGACGTCGATCACGATCGCCGCGTCCGGCTGCAGCGCGAACGCGCTCGTGCGCGAGCCCCCGAAGGTGGTCTCCTCCTGCACGGCGGCGACCGCGGCGATCTCCCACTGGGCGCCTCCAGCCTCGGCGATCAGGCGCGCGGCCTCCAGGGCGACGAACGCACCCAGGCGGTTGTCGAGCGCGCGCGAGGTCAGCCGTCCGTTGGGCAGCGCCGCCGGCGCGGCGTCGATCACGGCGACGTCGCCGATCCGCACGAGCTCGCGCGCCTGCTCGCCGTCGCGCGCGCCGACGTCGATGTGCAGCTCGCGGATGTCGGCCACCTTCTTGCGGTCCTCCTCGCGCAACAGGTGGATCGGCTTCTTGCCGACCACCCCCGGCACGGCCCCCGCGCGCGTGTCGAGCACCACCCGCTGACCGACGAGGATCTGCGGGTCCCAGCCGCCGACGCCGCGGAACCACAGGTAGCCGTCGTCGTCGATGTGCGTGACGATCAGCCCGATCTCGTCGATGTGTCCCATCACGAGCAGCCGCCGCGCGCTGTGCTCGTAGCCGTGCTTGGGCTCCACGAGCGCCAGCGGCGTGCCGACCACGTCGCTGCTGACCGTGGCGAACCCGCCGGCGGCCGCGCGCCACACCTCGGCCGGCGCGCTCTCATAGCCCGAGGGCCCGCGTGCGGCGAGCAGGTCGAGCAGCACCTGCGGCACGTCGTCGCCAGCCGGCCTATCGCCGTCGGCTGTCTCCGCGGCGTCGCTCATCGCGCGAGCAATCCCCGCAGCACGTACTGCAGGATGCCGCCGTGGCGGAAGTACTCGGCCTCGCGTGGGGTGTCGATGCGCACGCGCGCGTCGAACTCCACCTTTGCGCCGGTGCCTGCACGCCCCGTCCCGCGCGGCGGACACGCGCACGTCGCGCGGCGGTCGGCCGTCGGCGGCCATCGCCTCGGCGAGGCCGGTGATCGCGAAGATCTCCTGGCCGGTCGAGGCCGAGCGACTCGCGCGCTCTGCCCGTCGGGGAACTGCAGCGGCAGCACGCCCATGCCGATCAGGTTGGAGCGGTGGATGCGCTCGAAGCTCTCGGCGATCACCGCGCGCACGCCGAGCAGCGCGGTGCCCTTGGCCGCCCAGTCGCGCGAGGAGCCGGAGCCGTACTCCTTGCCGGCCAGCACGACCAGCGGCGATGCCCTGCGTCGATGTAGCGCATGGCGGCGTCGTAGATCGACATCTGCTCGTCGGCGCCGTCGGGCGAGGTAGCGCGTGACGCCGCCCTCGGTGCCGGGGCGCCGAGCTGGTTGCGCAGCCGGATGTTGGCGAACGTGCCGCGCATCATCACCTCGTGGTTGCCGCGCCGCGCGCCGTAGGAGTTGAAGTCCGCGCGGCTCGACGCCGTGCTCGTCAGGTAGCTGCCCGGCCGGGGCCGTCGCGCTTGATCGCGCCGGCCGGCGAGATGTGGTCGGTGGTGACCGAGTCGCCGAGCATGGCCAGCACCCGCGCGCCCGTCGATGTCGGCGACCGGCGTCGGGCTCGGCGGGCATGCCCTCGAAGTACGGCGGGCGGCGCACGTAGGTCGAGTCCGGCGTCCCACGCGAAGGTGCTCGCCCGCCGGCACCGGCAGGCCGCGCCAGCGCTCGTCGCCGTCGAACACGTCGGCGTAGCTCGTGCGGAACATCTCCGGCGCGCGACGGCGCTCGCGCGATCGTCTCGGCGATCTCGCGCCGCGGACGGCCAGATGTCGCGCAGGTAGACCGGCTTGCCGTCGCTCGTCCGGTGCCCAGCGGCTCGGTGGCGAGGTCGATGTCCATCGTGCCGGCCAGCGCGTAGGCGACGCACCAGCGGCGGCGAGGCCAGGTAGTTCATCTTCACGTCGGGGTTGATGCGGCCCTCGAAGTTGCGGTTGCCCGACAGCACGGCGACGACCGCCAGGTCGCCGTCGTTGACCGCCGCGGAGATCTCCTCGGGCAGCGGCCCGGAGTTGCCGATGCAGGTGGTGCAGCCGTAGCCGACCAGGTTGAAGCCGAGCTTCTCCAGGTACGGCGGTCAGGCCGGCGCGGTCGTAGTAGTCGGTGACGACCTTCGAGCCCGGCGCGAGCGTGGTCTTGACCCACGGCTTGGCGCGTCAGGCCGCGCTCGACGCGCCTTCTGGCCAGCAGCGCCGGCGCCGACCATCACCGACGGGTTGGAGGTGTTGGTGCAGCTGGTGATCGCGGCGATCACCACGGCGCCGTGGTCGAGCTCGGATCTCGGTGCCGTCGGCGAGCGTGCACCGGGCGCCGCTCGCGGCGGCCGTGCCGCGCCGTCGCCCGGCCTGCGACGAGCTCGGGCCGTCGCCGTGCGCCGGGCCGCTGGTCGCGGCGGGGTCGCTCGCCGGGAAGCTCTCCGCGTCGGCCTCGTCGCGCGCGTCGTAGTCGGCGACGTAGCCGCCGAGCGCCTCGCGGAAGGCCGCCTTGGCGTCGGCCGAGCGCGACCCGGTCCTGCGGGCGCTTCGGGCCCGGCGATGCGCGGCACCACGGTGGCCGAGGTCGAGCTCGAGGTGCTCGGAGAACGCGGCGCTCGGAGTGCTCGGGTCGTGCCACAGGCCCTGCTCCTTGGCGTAGGCCTCGACCAGCGCGACCTGCTCCGGCGGGCGGCCGGTGAGCCGCAGGTAGTGCGAGCGTCTCGGCGTCGATCGGGAAGATCGCGCAGGTGGAGCCGAACTCGGGCGACATGTTGCCGATGGTGGCGCGGTCGGCCAGCGGCAGCGCCGGCGACGCCGGCGCCGTAGAACTCGACGAACTTGCCGACCACGCCGTGCTTGCGCAGCATCTCGGTGACGGTCAGCACGAGGTCGGTCGCGGTGGCGCCCTCGGGCAGCTGCGCCGGTGCAGCCGGAAGCCGACGCACCTGCGGGATCAGCATCGACATCGGCTGGCCGAGCATGGCCGCCTCGGCCTCGATGCCGCCGACGCCCCAGCCGAGCACGCCGAGGCCGTTGACCATCGTGGTGTGCGAGTCGGTGCCGACGCAGCGTGTCGGGGTAGGCCTGCGCCGTCGTCGCGTCGGCGACACGACCACGCGCGCCAGGTACTCGAGGTTGACCTGGTGCACGATGCCGGTGTCCGGGCGGCACCACCTTGAAGTCGTCGAACGCGCCCTGGCCCCAGCGCAGGAACGCGTAGCGCTCGCGGTTGCGCTCGAACTCGAGCTCGACGTTGCGCTCGAAGGCGTCGGCGCGTGCCGAACGCGTCGACCTGCACCGAGTGGTCGATCACCAGCTCGGCCGGGCACGAGCGGGTTGATCTTGGCCGGGTCGCCGCCCAGGTCGCCGCATCGCCTCGCGCATGGCGGCCAGGTCGACGACGGCGGGCACGCCGGTGAAGTCCTGCATGAGCACCCGCGCCGGGCGTGAACGCGATCTCCTTGCTCGGCTCGGCTTCGGCGTCCCAGCTGGCGAGCGCCTCGATGTCGGCCGCGGTGACCGTGCCGCCGTCCTCGTTGCGCAGCAGGTTCTCCAGCAGCACCTTCAGCGAGAACGGCAGGCGCGCAACGTCGAAACGCTGCTGGAGCGCGTCGAGACGAAAGATCTCGTAGCTGCGCTCTCCCGACCGCCAGCGTGTCCTTGGCGCCAAAGCTGTTCTCCGACATGGGCATCTCCCGTGCGATCTGTCTCTAAATAGGCCTGCAGGCAGTCTCGCAGAGTCGCGGCGCCGAGCGGGGCGCCCGCGCGTCGCCGTGCAGGGACGGCGTCAGCGGGCGGGCTCGGAGGCACGCGTGACGCGGGCCTTGCCCTGTCGCTTGGAGCGCAGCAGCGCGGCGTCGCAGGCTTCGAGCAGCTGATCGGTGCTCATCGGCGCCTGCCATTGCGCGACGCCGATCGACGCGGACACGCCCGCGCGGACTCCATCGTGCACAGAGATGGCGCGCAGCCGCTCGAGCGCGCGCGTCGCTGCCGCGGCGGCGCTGTCGAGATCGGCGTTGGGCAGGATCACGACGAACTCGTCGCCGCCGTAGCGCGCCACGCGGTCGAACGCGCGGAACTCGCCGACGAGCGCGTGGACGACGCCGCGCAGCATCGCATCGCCGGCCTGGTGGCCGTGACGGTCGTTGACGAGCTTGAAGTCGTCGAGGTCGATCAGCAGGCACGACAGCGAGCCTCCGGTGCGCGTCGAGCGCCCGATCTCCTCGTCCAGCCGCCGGCGCATGGCGCGATGGTTCATGCAGCCGGTGACGGCGTCGGTGCCGGCCTCGGCACGCGCGCGGGCGAGCGCGAGCGCGGTCGCCGCCTGCTCGACGAGCGCGCCGGCCAGCTCGACCTCGGCTGGCGTGAAGACCTCTGACTCCCGGCGCACGAGCATCACCACCGCCTCGACCTCCGCGCGCTCGGCGAGCGCCAGCAGCAGAGCGCAGCTGACGGGGCCGGTGTCCGTAAGCTGCGGGACGCCCGCGGCTAGCCCCTCGGGGTCGGCGGCCAGGAAGCTTTTGTGGGTGCTGGCCACCCAGCTGACGCCCGGCGGACGCTCGGCGCGCGGTCGCAGGTAGCTGAGCCGTCCGATGCCGCCGAACAGGTAGACGGCAACGAGCTCCTCGTCATGCTCGTCGAGCAGCAGATGGTGGACGTGCACCTCGTCGGCGCCCGGCACCGACAGCAGCTCCCGCGCCAGCGCGCGGAACATCGCGTCGCGGCTGGTGGCGCCGTCGGCCAGCGCGGTGAGGTGACGGATGCCGGCGAGCAGGCGGTCGACGTCCGCAGACGACGTCGAGGTATCCGTACCCGTAACGACATCCATGCGAACAATGTACGGCATGCGCCGGCCGCCGTCGCGTCGCGAGCCCGTTCTGGACCTGCACGCCGGCTTTCACGCGCGCGCCCCGCAACCGGGAGCGGTGCGCTTGAAATACGCGGGGGCGGCGAGACTGCCCGCCCCCGCGTGACCTGGAGCTATCGAGGCTGTAACGAGGCTGCTAGCGGAACGACACCGTCACGGTCGCGGAGGAGTGAGCGCCCTTCCTGGGCACGAACCCAACCCTGACCTTGACCTTGAACGGGCGGCGCCTGCTGCGCCCGGCGCTCGAGAGCGGGAGCTTGAGCGTCGTCGCTTTGCTCGCGCCGCTGAGCGAGCGGTACCTGGACAACAGGCCCCGACCGCTGCCACTGATGCGGCCCGCGGAGAACGTCTTGATCGTCAGGTAGACGGTGTTGCCGATCACCTTGTGGCCGACTATCTGCACGCCACAGCCGGTCGGAGAGATCAGCGTGTTCTGTTTGATCTGCTTGCCGTTCTGCGCGGTGATGATCGTGGGCATCACGAGCGTCGAGGCGCACAGGTTGCCGTTGGCGGCCAGCGCCGAGTGCGGGCCGAGCGGCAGGTTGACGGTGACGCTCGAGACGGGGACGTCAGGGGTCATTGCGAAGTTGGTCGTGGTGATCTGTTTTTTGATGTCCGTTTTGCCGGTGACGATCACGCGCACGCCGTCGCCTTCGAGCACGAGCTCGAGGGCAGGGAATTCTTCGCCGCCGTGAGAGACGAGGAACGCCGGCCCTTTCATGACGCCCGGCAACGTCGGCGTGACCGCGGTGGCGGTGCCCACTTCCGATCCTGGGGATTCTTTGGCGCAGTTGAGCGGGTTCGCTTCGAACACCTTCGCCAGGCACGCTTTCTGCAGCGTCGTCAGGCGCGAGGGCAGCTGCTTGGGCAGCGTCACGAACACCGACTTGATGTTCGCCTGGCCGGACGGCTGCGTGATCGTCGTGACGAGGCTCGCCCCGTTGGCTTTCGACGGTTTGCCGCTGGTGGACACGGCGAACGTGGGCTTGAACGCCAGACCACTGCAACCTTCTGCCGTGAGCGGGCTCGAGAGTCCGCTCTGGACCGCGCCGAACGTCGACGTCAGGCTGGTTTCCGTGAACTCAGTTGAGCAGTTGGTGGGATTGATCAGGAAGCCCTGCCTGTTGACGTCGACGCTGATCGACCTCAGCCGCAGCGGGATGCCCTTGACGATCGTCGGCAGCGTGCTTTCGGCCGTGACGCGTGTGCTCGTCGCGTTGATGTTGATCGTCGCCCTCGTGACGACGGTTCCGAGATTGAACGGACCGGCCACGGCAGGCACGGCGATCGACAGACCGAACGGCGCGTTGTTGTAGGGCCCGGTCATGTACACCGGCCCCGAGAACGAGTACGGGGCGCTGCCCGATCCGGCGGTCACCGTCGCCGTGCCGATCCTGCTGGCCGCCGAGCAAGTGCCTGCGGCCGCCTGTGGTTCACCGCACAGCGTGACGTCTGGGATCTCGCCGATCAGCCCCGAGGGCAGCGTCGTCTTGATCTTCTGCAGGTACTGTTCGCCGTTGGCTCGCGCCAGGTTGAAGGTGTAGGAGTCATGCGCGCTGGCCGTCGCGTTCTCGTATTCGGTGCTCTGGCTGAGCGAAAAGGGCAGCGACGCCGCGCAGCCGGTGATCGGGACGCCGAACGCGGCCGCGACGGCTGGGACTTCTTCCGTCGCCACCGGCGTGAAGCTTGTCGAGCCGTTCGGCGTACCGCATATGAGCGGATTCGCTACCGATGTCAGCACGTTGCGGTTGAAGTGCAACGTCACCTTGCTAAAGGGCTGTTCGGGATTTTCGTTGAACACCGTCGTCACTTGACCGGTCACTTCGTTGGGAATCACTTCGCCTTTCAACCTGACAGAGACGTCGTAGCGTGTCGAGTTGGCGACGACGTAGATGATGTAGGGCGGACCGGTTATCGGAGCCGTTTCGGAGCCTTTCACTGGGCCGCCTAGATACATCGTGCCCGTAAGCGAGCCGGGGGGGAGCGTCGGCACTTCGAGGTTCACTGTGCCGAGTTCCGAGCCGGCAGGGCACCCCACGCCGAATGTTTCGCTGTGAATCCGTGCTTGCGCGACCGTGCACGCTTCGAGCCCGGACGCAGCGGACGGGTTGAGCGTCATGCCTTCCGGCAGCGTGATCGATGCCGTCTTCAGCTGCGAACTGTCGATTTCTTCTTCTCCCGAGAAATGCGGGAGGCTCAGTTCAGCCGTGATCGGGTCCGGTTCATCGCTCCCACTCGCTTCCGTGCCCAGGCTGAAAACCGGGTGGAAGGGGACTTTTTTGCATTCCTGGAGACCGATCTTGGTTTCGTACGTCCCCCTCCACACTTCTCGCACGCCACTTTCCACACTTTTTTTCACTTCTGCTTCACTACCGAGCGGGACGCCTTCCAAGGTCAGCGTTGTCGTGTGGTTGCCTGGGCAGTTCGTGCCGTTCGTGATAAATGCGCCGTTACCAGCCCGCCCGTAATCGAGCTGGCGCGACCTAACGAGTGGAAGACTCGGTGAGACATTGACTTCGAAGTAGTCGTGATAGTCGCCAGCACCGGTACCCTTTGTTTCCTTACCCCATTCGACGTCGCCTTCGACGAGAGTATGCGCGTAGTACTGTTCTGCGGCCGGCGCTCCTGTGATTCCGTGTTCTTCAAGCAGGGCTTTGGTGAGCGGTATCGGCAGTTTGAGCGCCGCGCCGTATAGCGCGGCCCGTGCCCGCGCCGGCGGCTTGGGGGGTTCGAGGTTGTAGAGCACGCCGGAAATCACGACGTCGCCCGCTGCCCCGGCGAACACCGTCGCCGATTCTTCACCGATCACCGTGCTTTCCGGTCCTGTTTCGTGCGGTCCAAGCCCCCCTGCTTTGCATTTGGGCGCCGCGTAGAAGCCAAAGCCCGGGACCGGGACTTCAGCTTCCCCGAATTGTTTCATTGTGCACTGAGGTACGTTTGCGGGACTGGTCGCGAGTCCGGGCGCGACATCAACCCTGACGTGCGTCACGACGGCAGTGGGGACAGCTTCGTGTTTCGCGTAGCTCCCCGTGTGCGTAACCATAAAGTCAGTCACGCCGAAGGGAACGTGGCCAGCCGCCTGCGTGTAGCCCTGTTCTTCGGAGGTTAGACGGTTGGGTTCTTGGGTTTCATCGAGCGTTGATCCAAAGACGTCTTTTTTCCCGGTCGATTCTTCGCCGCAGGTTTCGTGGGTCTGCTTGCAGTTGATCCCGACGAACTTTTCGACTTCTAGGCTGGCCTGTGCAGCAGGTACCGATAGGAGTACGAGTGCACCCACTATGAGCGCAACAAGCGAAAGACGGACCTGGGACCTCACGGCGACCTCCCCTATCGAGAATGGCGGCATCGAGACATGGCTATACCCCTCGGGACTCCGAGCAGGCCGAAAAGTTTCGGTTCGACCAGCGGACCTATTAGACGATCCGTCCTCAAGTCCTCCAAGTTAGGGCCAGCGCCGGACGCCTCCGGCCGCATTCGACACATGTTCCCTATACCGGTGATACCACAGTCGCCCGCGCTCGAATCCTCGTCCGGAAGACTGGCTGCGCAGCCAGCCCGTTAGTCGCCCGACCAGCCCGGCGCGAGCTTCACCACCGGGCCGAACCCCACCCGCAGCAGCGCGCCGCCATCGGGCGCGTTCTGGGCTTCGGCGAAGCCGCCGCACGCCTCCGCCGCCTGTCGCACGATCGCCAGGCCCAGGCCCGAGCCGGGGAGCTTGCGAGCGTCGCGCGCGCGATAGAAGCGGTCGAACACGAACGGCAGGTCCGCCTCCTGAAAGCCCGGGCCGTGGTCGCGCACGCTCAGCACGCCGTCCTTCAGCGCCACCTCCACCGTCGCCCCCTCGGGGCTCCACTTGCGCGCGTTGTCCACAAGGTTCGACACCGCGCGGCCGATGCGGTCGGCCTGGCCGTGCACGATCGTCGGCTCGACGCTCAGCTCGAAGCTCACGTCGCCGCGCTCCGCGCGCCGGCGCGCGCTCGCCACCACGCCCGCCACCACCTCGTCCAGGCGCACGTCGTCCACCGCGCCGTCCCGCGCCGCACCGCGCGCCAGCTCCACCACGTCGCCCACCAGCGCCGTCAGCTCATCCAGCTCCGCCACGATGTCACCGCGCAGGCTCTCCTGCTCCTCCGGCGACAGCCCCTCCGCTTCGCCCAGGATCTGGACGTTTGCGCGCAGCGAGGAGATCGGCGTGCGCAGCTCGTGGCTCGCGTCCGCGATCAGGTGGCGCTGCGCCTGCACCGAGCGCTCCAGCGCGTCCAGCGTCGCGTTGAAGCTGTCCGCCAGCCGCGCCAGCTCATCGCGGCCGTCCACCTCCAGCCTGCGCGACAGGTCCAGGTTGCCTGTCAGCGACTCCGTGCGCTGGGTGAAGCGCCCGATCGGCGCCAGCGCCGTGCGCGCCACCAGCGCCCCCAGCAGCGCCGCCAGCACCACGCCTCCCGCGCCGATCAGCGCCAGGATCAGCAGCAGGTGGCTCAACTCGTGTTCCACCTCTGTGAGCGGCTGCGCCACCAGCACCGCGCCGTTCGCGCCCGTGCCCAGCGTCAGCACCCGCAGCCTCGTACCCGCCACCGTGCGGTCGCTCAGGCTGCTGCCCGTGCCGCGCGCCGCGATCGCCCGGTCGCCCGCCGTCGGCGCGATCTTCCGCGACGACGAGCCCTGGCCGCCTGGCACGTACACGCTCCCCCCTGGCGAGATCACCTCCACATAGCCCGACGCCGCCCCAAACGGCGCCGGTTCCACGCTGCCGGGAAACCCTCCAGGACCGCCTTCCTGCGCGCCCGGGTAGGAGCCCGCCGCGCCATGTGGGGCGCTGCCAACAACCGGGTGGGAGCCCGTCATGCCCCGCGAGCCGCCGCCTCCCCCGGCCGGGTAGCCCGCCGCGCCCCGCGCGCCGACCCCCGCATACGCGTCGTCGCCAGACGCCCCGCCCGCCGGAACGCCGGCGCCCCGCGACGAGTCCGCGCCCGGGCCGGAGCCCGGCGGCGCGACGAACGCTCGTGCGCGCGCGCGCAGGTTGTTGTCGACTTCGCCGCGCAGATCCGAGCGCACCGCCGCATACAGGCCGATCGCCGCCGCCAGCACCGCCAGCGCAACCGACACGCTCGCCACCGCCGCTATCCGCGTGCGCAACGTCATCGCCCGGGCGAGCACGTCAGCGGCCGCGCCATCGTCTCATCCCCCCGCGACCATCGCTCACGGCTCGCGCAGCGCGTATCCCACGCCGCGCACCGTGTGGATCAGCTCGCGCGCGCCCGCGTCCTCCAGCTTGCGACGCAGGTAGCCGATGTACACGCGCAGCGCATTCGACGTCGGGCCGAAGTCATAGCCCCAAACGCGGTCGTAGATCATGCTGTGCGTCAGCACCCGCCGCGGGTTCAGCATCAGCAGCTCAAGCAGCTGGTACTCCGTGCGTGTCAGCTCCACGAAGCTCTCCCCCACCTGCGCGCCGTGGCGATTCGGGTCCAGGCGCAGCTCCGCGAACGACAGCGCATCCGGGTCCTCCTGCGGTTTCGCGCGGCGCAGCAGCGCCCGCAGCCGCGCCTTCAGCTCGCCCACGTCGAACGGCTTCACCATGTAGTCGTCAGCGCCCACATCCAGTCCGTCGATCCGGTCCGCCACCGCGTCGCGCGCCGTCAGGATCAGTATCGGCACGCGGCTGCCCGCGCGGCGCACCCGCCGGCACACCTCCAGGCCGTCAATCCCCGGCAGCCCCACGTCGAGCACCACCGCATCCGGCTCCGCCTGCACGATCTGCTCGAGCGCCTCCTCGCCGTCCTCCACCAGCTGCACCTCGTATCCAGCCAGCGTCAACGTGCGGCGCAGCGCTTCGCGCACCGCGCGGTCGTCGTCCACCACCAGGATCCGCATCAGCGTGATTGTTACGCGCCCGCGCTCGCGAGCTCCGCCGCGCGGCCCTTGCAGTCATACAGCGTTGTGCCCGAGCCCGACGCGCTCGAGCCGCCCGTGGCGCTCGAAGCACCTGACGCGCCCGTGCCCAAGGACAGCGTCACCGCCACGCACTCCCGCGCCACCGCCGCCATCGCCGTCTTCGCGCCCACGCGCGTGTCGCCCGGCAGGCCGCCGCCCACTGCGCCCGAGCCCTCTTCGTCCAGCACCCAGCGGATCTTGCCCGAGCGCACCGCCTGCGCCAGCCACGACAAGCTCACATCGCTCTCGCGTCCCGAGAAGCCACCGATGCCCGCCACGTTCGCGTCCCCGGCGAGGATCGCCGACGCCGCGCTCGACTGGCTCGCAACCGCGATCGTGCCGCCGCCATGCTGCTTTACGTACGACACGATGGTGCTCGACACGCTGCCGCCCATCGGAGCGCCGATCGCCCCGCCGCCGCCCGCGCCGAAGCCGCTCGCGGCGCTTGCGCCCGGCAGCGCCCCCGCGGAGGGTGGGCCCACGGAGCTCGGCGCGCCGGCGCCCGCGCTGCCGCTCCCGCCGCCTGGGGGACCGCCGCGCTGGCTCGAGCCCGAGCCGAACAGCTGTGGTACCCCGCCGGCTCCCGCTTCAGAGCCGCTCGCTGGACCGGCCGCACGACCGAGGCCGAGCCCGGCCCGCCGAAGCCACCGCGTCCGCCCGCGCCGCTGAAGCCGCCCGGCCCGCCGAAGCCGCCGCCGGGACCGCCGAAGCCACCGCTCTCAGCCGACGCCGGCCCGCCCGCCGGGAACGTGCTGCTGGTCGCGTGGCCGAGCGTGTCGAACGCCCACACCGCCGGCGCCGCCAGCAGCGCCGCCAGCGCCACGCCGATCGCCGCCATGCGCGCCGCCCGCGAGCTGAACGCCACCAGCGCCAGCACAGCAACCGCGCCCACCACGATCAGCACTGGCGCAAGCCAGGTCAGCTGCCCGGGTAGTCGGCGCGCACCACCAGCTCCACCACCACGCCCGCCAGCACCGCCAGCGGCGCCGCGACGCGCGCCACGCGCCCGCCCGCCATCATCTGCACCGCGCCCGCGCCCACCAGCGCCGCCGCAAACGGCGCCAGCAGCGACACGTAGTACGGGTGGAAGATGCCGCTCGCGAAGCTGAACAGCACCGCCGTCGTCGCGAACGCGCCGCCCACCGCCAGCAGCCAGCCGCTGCGCGCATCGCCGCGGCGCATGCGACTCGCCGCCACGATCGCCAGGCCGCTCACCAGCGCGAAGCCCAGCAGCCAGCCCGCCTGACCGCCCAGCGCCGAGTTCAGCAGCCGCAGCGGCCCCGACGTGCCACCGAACATGTTGCCGCCGCCCCCGCCGCCCGGACCGCCCGTCTGGCCATCGACACGCCCGACGCCGTTGTATTCGAAGATCAGCGACAGGATGCGGTTGTCGCTCGTGCCCGACACCCACGGGCGGTCCGCCGCCGGCGTCAGTTCCACCAGCAGCGGCCACGCCCCGCCCACCAGCAGCATCGCGCCGCCGCCCGCCAGCAGCTGGCGCAGCGCGTGCAGGCGGCCCCGCGCGGCAGGCGCCACCCACAGCCACGCCGCCGCCATGCCCGGCACCACCACCATCGCCACCAGCATCTTCGTCTCAAAGCCAAGGCCAGCGCACACGCCCGCGAACACAAGCCAGCGCGTGCGGCCGTTCTCAAGTCCGCGCACCAGGCACCACAGCGCCGCCACGCAGCAAAGCACCAGCAGCGCGTCCGGGTTGTTGTGGCGCGAGATCGCCACCGTGATCGGCGTCAGCGCCAGCGCCACGCCCGCCACCAAGCCGCCCACGCGCCCGAAGCGCCGGCGCACCAGGTCGTACACCAGCGCCACGCTCGCCACGCCCATCAGCGCCTGCGGCACAAGGATGCTCAGCGAGTGAAAGCCGAACACGCGCACCGACAGCGCCTGCACCCACAGCGCCAGCGGCGGCTTGTCCACCGTCATCACGCCGCCCTTGTCCAGCGACGCGAACAGGAAGTCGTGCCAATTGGAGCTCATCGAGCGCACCGCCGCCGCGTAGTAGTCGTTCGCCCAGCCGTTGCGCGCCAGCGCCCACAGGTTCAGCACCGCCGCCAGCGACATCACCGCCGCAAGCTCCGGGTGCGGCGCGCGCAGCGCCAGCGCCCGCGCCCGGGTGCGCGCCCGCGCCCCCCACGCAACGCCAACAGCTGTCGTGACCGGTGCCGCAGACGCTGTCGCAGACGCGGCCGAACGTGTCTCCCATGAATGGCTCATGCGGGCAGCTTCGCCGCTGGGTGTAGGACCAGCGTGTGCCCAACCTCAAAGTTGCATAAGCGCCCGGGCTCAGTCGATCAGGCGCCTGCCCAGCTGCGATATCGCCAGGCGCCACATGATCAGCGCGAACGCCAGCAGCACCGCCGCGTGGCCGAGGTCGGCACTGCCGAGGTTGCCGAGCGACGCGTCGCGCACCAGCTGCACGCAGTGATACAGCGGGTTCACGTACGCCACCTGGCGCACGCCCACCGGCAGCGAGGACACCGGGAAGAACGTCCCCGCCACCAGGAACATCGGCGTCAGCACCGCGCTCGTTATGTAGTTGAAGTTGTCGATCGTCTTCGCGATCGCCGCCACCGTCACGCCGAATGCCGCGAAACCGAAGCCCGTCACGAAGCCGATCAGCGGCACCAGCAGCATCCCCCATTCCGGCGACAAGCCGAACGCGAACGCCACCAGAATCGGCGCCATCCCGTACACGCCCGCGCGCAGCGAGATCCACAGGACCTCCGCCGTGATCAGCTCCTCCACGTCCACCGGCGCCGCCAGCATCGCGTCATACGTGCGCTGGAACTGCCAGCGGATGAACGTGTTGAACATTCCCGGAAACGCCGAGGAGAACAGCACCGCCGTCGCCACCGTACCGGTCCCGATGTACTCGATCGTCTTCACGTGCCCGATCGTTTTCACGAGCGTGCCGAAGCCCAATCCAAACGCCAGCAGGTAGATCGTCGGCTGAACGACTGAGGAGAACGTCGTCGCCTTCCAGTAGCGCCCGAAGATGGCCACGTCGCGGCTCATCACCCCCGCCAGCGCCGCCGGTTCCAGCCGCCCCACGCGCCGGACGCCAGTCTGTGCCCCTGGGGATGAGGGCGGCCGGGCCACCGCCGCCGTCTCGCCCTGCAAACGTGCGCTCATCATTCGATCTCCTCGCCCGTCAGCGCCACGAACGCGTCCTCCAGGTTCGCCGGGCGGCGCACGCCCTCCGGCGCCAGGCCGTCCAGCGCCTCCGCGCGCATGATCGCCACCGCCGGGCCGCTGCGCCGGCTCGACCAGCCCTGCTCGCTCGCCAGCTCGCCCACCTGCGCCAAGTGCTCGGGCGGCCCGTACACCTCCAGCACCTGCTCGCCCGCGTGCGCCCGCACCAGCTCCGCCGGCGTGCCCTGCGCAATGCTCCGCCCGCCCGACATCACCGCCACCGTGTCCGCCAAGCGCTCCGCCTCCTCGATGTAGTGCGTGCTCATCAGCACAGTCACCCCGTCCGCGCGCAGCCCGTCGATCAGCGACCACAGCTCCTGGCGCACCTGCGGGTCAAGGCCCACCGTCGGCTCGTCCAGCAGCACCAGCCGCGGCTCGTGGATCAGCCCCCGCGCCACCAGCAGCCGTCTGCGCATGCCGCCCGACAGCTCCTTCACGATCGTGTCCGCGCGCGGCTGCAGGTTCGCGATCTCCAGCGCCCGCGCCACCGCCGCCACGCGCCGTGCCCGCGACACCCTGTAGAGGCGCGCGAACACCGTCAGTATCTGCCTGCACGTCAGCTCCACGTCCAGGTTGTCCAGCTGCGGCACCACCCCCATCTCCAGGCGCGACTGCTTCGACTCCCGCGGCAGCTCATAGCCCAGCACCGAGATCTCGCCCTCGTCCGCCAGCGTCTGCGCCGTCAACATCCGCATCGTCGTCGACTTCCCCGCCCCGTTCGGGCCCAGCAGGCCGAAGCACACGCCCGCCGGCACCTCCAGGTCCAGGCCGTTCACCGCCGTGATCTTGCCGAAGCGCTTGGACACGCCGCGCAGCGAGATCGCCGGTGTTCGCTCGTCAGCCATCGCCGACACTCTACGGCGGCTTCGAGTTGTGTCTTGGCAGGGCCGTCGGCGTGTCTCTCGTTTCGTGAACGTTCAACCGAAAAATGATTCAGCCGTGTAACGATCACGCGAGAGCACACAACCCCCGATCACCGCTGCAGACGCCGGACGGGTACAGAACGAGAACGCCGAGCCGGCGCATCGCCTGGGCGAATGTCGATCGAGCGGCCGGCGATCTGGGACGCCGGTCCATACCGCCGCGGCGCCGTCTGCGGCACGCTGACGCAGGCTGTTCGTATCGCGTCCCCAGCCGAGGAGAGGGCCATGCCAAACAGAGGAGCTCCCCAGATCGTCGCCCTCGGGGGCGGCGGCTTCTCGATGGACAAGGAAGGCTCGCTGCTCGACGACTACGTGCTGTCGCTCACCGGCGCCGCCAGGCCTCGCGTCTGCTTCCTGCCGACCGCCTCTGGCGACGCAGACCACTACGTCGTGCGCTTCTACCGGCGCTTCTCGCCGGACTGCGACGCCAGCCACGTGTCCCTGTTCCGCCGCGACCAGGGCACCGGCGGCGTCGAGGACGACCTCGCCAGCCACCTGCTTGCGCAGGACCTCATCTACGTAGGCGGCGGCAACGTGCTCAGCATGCTCGGCGCCTGGCGCGCGCACGGGCTCGACGCCATCCTGCGCAGGGCCTGGCGCCGCGGCGTCGTCCTGTGCGGCCCTTCAGCCGGATCGCTGTGCTGGTTCGAGCACGCGCTCAGCGCCTTCCACGGTGCGCCGCGCGTCGTGCGCGGACTGGGCTTCCTGCCCTACTCCAACTGCGTCCACTACGACGCCGAGCCCGCCCGCCGAGTCGAGTACCACCGCTTCGTCGCCGACGGCATGCGCGCCGGCTTCGCCGTGGAGGACGGCGTCGCGCTGCACTTCCGCGGCAGCGAGGTCGAGCGCGCCGTCAGCTCGCGACCCGACGGCGGCGCTTTCCTCGTCGAGCCTTGCGAGGGCGGCGTGCGCGAGACGCGCCTGCCGGTCACGCACCTCGGCGCCGCCGGCGCATCCGGAGCATCAGCCAGCGCTCGAGTCGAGCCGGGGTCGAGCGCGCCCGCTCACGCCGAGCCCCTGCATGCCGAGCCCCCTCACGTCCGGCCGCAGCGTGTCGAGGGGGAGCGGGCAAAGCGCGGGCACGCCAAGCGAGAGGCGGTGCCAGCGTGAGCGGCCGGCCCGTCGTCGAGCCGCACGAGCGGCTGATCTTCGCCATGGGCGGGGGCGGCTTCACGATGGAGCCCGCCAACCCGCTGCTCGACGACTTCGTGCTCTCGCTTGCCGACATCCGCGAGCCGCGCATCCTGTTCCTGCCGACCGCCTCCGGCGACACCAACTCGCAGATCAACGCCTTCAGGGACCGCTTCGCCGAACGCGCGTGCATACCCGAGCACCTGTCGCTGTTTCACCTGCGCGAGTCCACCCGCACGCTCGCCGACACGGTGCTGATACAGGACATCATCTACGTCGGCGGCGGCTCCATGCGCAACCTGCTCGCGCTGTGGCACGCGCACGGGCTCGACCGCCTGCTCGTGCAGGCATGGGAGAGCGGCACCGTGCTCGCCGGGCTCAGCGCCGGCGCCATGTGCTGGCTCCAGGGCGGCATCACGCGCTCCAGCGGACCGCCCGAGCCGATCGCCGGCCTCGGCATCCTCGAAGGCTCGCTCACCGTTCACGCCGACGGCGAGCCAGAGCGCCTGCCCGCGTGGCTCGCGCGCGTGCGCGACGGCACGCTCCCCGGAGGCTGGGCGCTCGACGACGGCGTCGGGCTGCTGTTTCGCGGCGGGCGCATCGACCGAGCCGTCAGCTCGCGGCCCGGCGCGGGCGCCCAGCGCGTGGACGCCATCGAAGGGGAGCTCGTGCGCAAGCGCCTGGACGTCGAGCTGCTCGGCGAGGGCCCGCGTGCGGCGCTCGGCGGCTTCGACGAGGCCGTCGAGGAACTGCGCCGCGTGCACCGCCTGCGGCGCAGCAGCTCGCGTGGGCGCTAGTCAGTCGTGTCATCAGGCGCCTCGAACAAGCGTCCGGATTGATCGCATTCTGCGTAGACGCCACGCAGAAACGGCGATTAGCCCCAAAAGGACGACATGAATTGCCCGAAACGGGCAGGCGGCGTCCCCGACAGAACCGACATCCGATGCACACACCAACATTCACACCCATCGTCCCTGAGACCCCCGTCGACCGTCTGCTGCGCTGCGTGTCCTCCGGCTACCTCTCCGACGGCTGCTCGTGCCGAACCACCGTTCCCGAGAGCGTCGTCTGCAGAGCGTGGGCGCACGAGCTCGAGCGCACCCCCGAACGCGAAGACGGCTTCTTTCGCTTCATGTGGCGCGACGGCGAATGGCTCGCCTACGGCCTGCGCGACGGCCGCGTGCGCGGCGTCTACTGCCCCGAGCACAGCGCCAGGCGCTCCGAGCGCTCGGTCGGCCAAAGCGTCGGAGTCGCGTCCTAGAGAACGGGGAACTGGGGCTATGCGTCCACGCGCTCGAAGATCGCCGCGAGGCCCTGCCCGCCCCCGATGCACATCGTCTCCAGGCCAAGCCGCGCGCCGCGCCTGTGCATCTCACGCAGCAGGGTTGCGAGGATGCGCGCACCCGTCGCGCCGACGGGGTGGCCGAGGGAGATGCCCGACCCGTTCACGTTGACGCGCTCCAGGCCGTCGTGCAGCTTCCACTCGCCGAGCACCGCCAGCACCTGTGACGCGAACGCCTCGTTGAGCTCGATCAGGTCGAGCTGCTCCAGCGTCAATCCCGCTCGCTCCAGCGCCACGCGCGTGGCCGGGATCGGCCCGATGCCCATCGTCTCAGGCGCCACCCCCGCCACCGCCCACGACACCACGCGCGCCAGCGGCCGCAGCCCCAGCTCCGCGGCCCGCTCCGGGTGCGTCACCACGCACGCCGCCGCGCCGTCGTTCTGGCCGCTCGAGTTGCCCGCCGTGACCGTCGCCTCCGGGTCGCTCGAGCCCATCACCGCCCGCAGCCGCCCCAGCGCCTCGAGCGTCGTGTCCGCACGCGGATGCTCGTCCGTGTCGACCGCGCGCTCGCCCACCGCCACCGGCACGATCTCCTGCGCAAACGCGCCGCTCTGCTGGGCGGCGACCGCCCGCTGGTGCGAGCGCAGCGCCAGCTCGTCCTGCGCCTGCCTCGGGATCCCGTACTGGCGACGCACGTTCTCCGCTGTCTCCAGCATCCCGCCCGGCACCGGGTGGTTGGCCCCGCCAGCGTTCACGCGGGAGCGTTCGAGGCGGTCCTCCAGCCTGATCGCCCCGCCCTTCACGCCCCAGCGCGGCCTCGTCGCGTAGAACTCCGCCTGGCTCATGCTGTCGACGCCGCCCGCCAGCACCAGCTCGGCCGCGCCCGTCTGCACCTGCATGCAGCCGTACAGCACCGCCTGCAGCCCCGAGCCGCAGCGACGGTCGACCTGCAGGCCGGGCACCTCCACTCCCAGCCCCGCGTCGAGCGCCGCCACGCGGCCGATCGCCGGAGCCTCGCCGCTCGGGTAGCACTGGCCCATGATCACGTCGTCGACGTGCTCGCCGCGCAGCCCCGTACGGCGCACCAGCTCGCGGATCACCGTCGCCGCCAGCGCCGCCGCGCCGAGGTCGCGGAACACGCCCCCGAAGCGCCCCACGGGCGTCCGCAGGGGCTCGCAGATCACTGCGTCTCTAGTTGCCATCATGTCGAGCGGGACCTCCGGGAGGATATTTCGGCCATGACCCTACCTATCGGCCCACCCGTGCGACGCACGCGGACGCCAGGCATGAGCGCCGTCAGACGCATGTTCGCCGTGCACGCCGAGGCGCAGCGGCGCGGCGTGCCCGTCGAGGAGCTGCAGGGCACGCTCACCCGCCGCGGCTTCGTGCTCGGCGGGGCCGGCCTGCTCGCCGGAGCCGCGCTCGCCACGCGCCCCGCGCGCAGCGCCGCCGCGGCACTGAGCGCGAGCACGCCCGGCGCGAGCGCGCCGCGCGTGGCGATCGTCGGCGCGGGGCTCGCCGGCCTGCGCTGCGCGCACCTGCTGTGGAGCGAAGCTCCGGGAGCGCCGATCGCAGCGACCGTCTACGAGGGCAACCCCGAACGCGCCGGCGGGCGTTGCTGGACGCTGCGGGGCTTCTTCGACGCAGGGCTGATCACCGAGCACGGCGGCGCTTTCATCGACACCACGCACGTCGCCGTGCGCCGGCTCGCCGCGCGCCTGGGACTCGAAGAGGAGGTGGTCAACGGCGGCGACCTGCCCACCGGCGAAGAAGCCCGCTGGATCGACGGCGCCTACTACACCGAAGCGCAGGCCAACGCCGACTGGGCCGCCGTCGGCTACCACGCGTTCAGGAGCGCCGGCCACCAGATGCGATCCACCGCCGGGGAAGAACGCCTGGACTCGATGTCCGTGCCCGAATGGCTCGACAGCACCGAGATCGGCTCCTCGAGCCGGCTGGGCAAGCTGCTGCTCGCCAACACCGTCACCGAGAACGGCGGCGATCCCGGCGACCAGTCCGCGCTCGACCTGATCGAAATCACCGCCGGGAGCCCGCGCCGCCCGCTCGAACTGCTGCCCGGCGACGACGAACGGTTCCACGTCGTCGGCGGCAACGACCAGCTCGTCTCCGGGATGATCGCGCAGCTGCCACCCGGCGCCGTCGAGCACGGCCACCGGCTCGTGGCGCTGCGCGCCAACGCCGACTCCACGAGCACGCTCAGCTTCGAAACGGGCGCCGGCATCGTCGACGTCACCGCCGACTACGTCGTGCTGGCGCTGCCGTTCAGCACGCTGCGCAACGTCGAGCTGTCGCAGTCGGGCCTCTCCGCCACCAAGCAGAGCGTCATCCAGACGTTCGGCATGGGCACCAACGCCAAGGTCCACGTCGAGCTCGCCCGCAAGACCTGGCCCGCGCTCGGGTTCGCCGGCGCCGCCTACGGCGAATGGAACGGCTTCTGCTGCGCGTGGGACGACTCCGTCCCGCTCGGCCCCAACGCCAGCCCCGCGCTGCTGCTCGGCTTCCCCGGCGGCGACGTCGGCAGGAGCGGGCTCACCGGCGAAGCCCACGCCGCCGCGCCGAGCGCCGACGTCGACTGGCTCCTCGGCGAAATCGAGCCCGTCTACCCGGGCACCACCGCCGCCTACACGGGCCGCGCCTACGAGGACCACTGGGCGCTCGATCCATGGGTGATGGGCGCGTACTCCTATTGCAAAGTCGGCCAGGCCGCCACCTACGCGCGGCTGGCGGCCGCCCCCGAAGGGCGCATCCACTTCGCCGGCGAGCACACCTCCAGGAAGTTCCAGGGGTTCCTCGAGGGCGCCGTCATCACCGGCGAACGCGCAGCGCGCCAGCTGCTGGGCAAGCTGGTGTGATGTGATGGCCACGGCAATCAAGGGGGAGCAGACACCGTGACCGACGCCACCGCCAAGCAGCGCGCGCTCGCGCAGTTCGCGACGTTCATCAACCCGCAGAAGGTGCGGGTGATGAAGGCCGCCGGGCTCGACATCCTCGAGGCGGAGCGCTCGGGCGCGTGGGTGTGGGACGTCGACGGCGCCAGGTTCCTCGACTGCTTCACCTCGGCCGGCTCGTTCAACGTCGGGCGCAGGAACCCACGGGTGCTGGCCGCCGCACACGCCGCGATCGACCACTTGGACAACGGCAACTTCCTGCTGTGCTCGCAGGCCAAGGCGCAGCTCGCCGCCAAGCTCGCCGAGATCGCGCCCGGCGAGCTGTCGTGCACGATGTTCGGCACCGGTGGCGGCGAGGCGATCGACTTCGCGATCAAGCTCGCGCGCGGCGCCACCGGCCGGCCGCGGATCGTCTCCGCGGTCAACGGCTACCACGGGCACACCGGGTTCGCGCTGTCGGCCTGCGGTCGCGCGTCGTTCCGCGAGCCTTTCGAGCCGCTGATGCCCGAGTTCGTGCAGGTCCCGTTCGGCGACCTCGACGCGCTGTCCGGTGCGCTCGACGAGCGCACCGCCGCCGTTCTGCTCGAGCCGATCCAGGGCGAGGGCGGCATCGTTCGTCGCGCCGGACGGGTACCTGGCGGGCGTGCGCACCGCGTGCGATCGAGCGGGCGCGCTGCTGATGCTCGACGAGATCCAGACCGGCCTCGGCCGCACCGGGCGCTGGTGGGCGAGCGAGCACGACGGCGTGGTGCCCGACGTGATGACCGTCGCCAAGTCGCTCGGCGGATCGCTGGCGACGATCTCAGCGACCGTGTTCACCGAGGAGCTGCGCGAGTTCCTGATCCCCAACCCGTTCATCCACCTCTCCACGTTCGGCGGCTCGGACGTCGCGTGCGCCGTGGCGCTTGAGGTGATCGCGGTGATCGAGGAGACGGGCCTGGTAGAGCACGCCGCCGCGATGGGCGAGCGGCTGCTCGCCGGGCTGCACGCGCTCGCCGCCGCGCGCCCGGAGGCGATCGCCGAGGTCCGCGGTCGCGGCCTGATGGCGGGCATCCAGTACGCGGAGGACTCGTTCGGGCCGCGCATGTCCTACCACCTGGCCCGCCACGGGGTCCTGGCCATCTACAGCGGCAACCAGCCCGCGGTGATGCGCCTGATGCCCGCGCTGACGATCGAGGAGCAGGAGATCGACTACCTGCTCGCCGCGCTCGATCGAGCCATCGAGGACCTGCTGTCCGGGGCGGGGCCCGAGGAGACGGCGCCCGCCCGCCCGCGACGCCGACCGCTGCGCGCGGCTGGGCCGGCGGCGGGCTGAGGAGGCGCCCGTGGCCGACTGGGACGAGCTCGCGGAGGCGCTCGCCGACTACACGATCAGCTGCAACGGCAACGAGCGCCTGCGCAAGATGCAGCGCGACTGGTCGCGGACGCTGCACTTCGTGTGCTCGGACACCGGCACCGCCTTCTCCATGGAGGTCGACCGCGGCGAGATCCTCTCCACCCCCGAGGGCCATGTAGGCATCCCCGACATCGTCGTCACCACGCACTCGGAGACGTTCTGCGACATGTTCTGGGGTGATCTGAATCCCGTGCAGAAGTACCTGCGTGGCGAGATCACCGTGCAGGGCTCGCAGGAGGACGTCATGCGCCTCGATGCGATTAGCTCCGTGATCTGGCCCGACGTCTGATGGCGCACGCCGAGGGGCCGCGCCCGGCCGCGGTGCGGCTGCGTCGTTCGGTGGGCACCGCCACCGCCACCGCCACCTCCGCCGGCCTGGCCTTCGCCGCCATCGACTACCTGGGGGTCGTCTCCGTCCTCGCCTACGCCCCCGGGGCCACCGCCGCCGTGGCGATCCTGTTCGGCGGCGTGCTGGTGATCCTGGTCGCCGGGATCTTCTCCGAGCTCAACGGCCTGTACCCCACGGCCGCCGGCATCCGCCTGTATCTCGGACGCGCCGTCGGCGATCGCACGGCCCTGTCGGTGACGTTCACATACATGACGCACCGTCGTGCTCGTGATCTCGGCCGACGCCTTCCTGATCGGCGCGGCGGTCCGCCACGTCCTGCACGAGCCGGCGGGCCTCGCCTATCTGTGGATCGTCCTGCTGCTGGGACTGGCGCTGGGCGCCAACCTGCGCGGGGTGCGCCTGGCCGGCTGGGTGCAGACGCTCGTCACCTACACCGTGCTCACCGGGACCACCGTGCTGTCGGTGCTCGCGCTGTTTCACGTCGGCAGCGCCTTCCATCGCCCCTTCGACCTGTTCGGCAAGGGCGCGTTCTCGGGGATCCAGGCGCTCGCGTTCGCGCTGTTCCTGTATGCCGCCTTCGAGTGGGTCACCACCACCGCCGAGGAGGCGCGGACGCCGCGCGTGATCACGCGCGCGCTGTTCATCGCGCCTGTCCTCATCTGGGTGGTCTCGAGCCTGTTCGCGCTCGCGCTCACGCACCTCGTGCCGTTCTCCACGCTTCACCACAGCGCCTACCCGCAGCTGCTCATGGGCAAAGCCGCGCTGGGCACCGTCGGTGAGCTGTGGATGCTCGCGCTCACCGTGCTGACCGCGCTCAACACGTTCAACGGCGGCTTCCTCGTCGCCTCGCGCTTCATCTACGCGGCCGCCCGCGAGGGGAACCTGCCGCGGCAGTTCGCCAGCCTGAACCTCAACGCGGTGCCGTGGCTGGCGGTCATGACGCTGGCCGGCGCCTCCGCGGTGGTCGCCGCAGTCGTGCTCGCCACCGGGCAGTGGCTGCTGCTGGTCGCCGTCGGCGCGGCGATCGAGTCGGGCATCTACGCGCTCGGCTCGCTGAGCCTGCTGATCCTGCGCCGGCGCGAGACCCGCGAGCGTCCGTTCCGCCTGCTCGCCGGCCGCCCCCTGGCCGCCTTCGGGATCGTGCTCTTCACGCTGCTGTTCTTCGCCACCGGGTTCTCCGACCCGAAGGACGCGAGCCGCTTCTCGCTCGCCCCGATCGCCGTCATCGCTGCGCTCGCATTGGCGTCGAGCGGCTACGTGCTCGTGTTCGTGCCGCGGCTGCGGGCCGCGGCCGCAGCCCGCGCGGCGGCCAACCGGCCGCGGCGGCGCCCGCAGCGAGCCGCCGCGGGCGTGGAGGAGCAGCCGTAGTTGTTCGTACTACGCTTGCGGCACATCGCGGATGCCTTGGCTGGCCAGCCAGCTAGACTCGTCCGCCGTCGACCCAAGGGCGATCCGACAGAGGAGAGGACAATGGCGAGCGTTTCCCAGCTACCGCACCCCGGGCTCGCATCGGAGCACGTGGACGTGCTGATAGTCGGAGCTGGACTGTCGGGGATCGGCGCCGCCTATCACCTGCAGCGCGACCTGCCCGGGAAGAGCTACACGATCCTCGAGGCGCGCGAGGCAACCGGCGGGACGTGGGACATCTTCAGGTATCCGGGGATTCGCTCGGACTCGGATCTGCACACGTACGGCTACGCGTTCAAGCCGTGGACCGACGAGAAGTCGATCGCGGACGGTCCTTCGATCCTCCGCTACATCAGGCAGACGGCGACCGAGAACGGGATCGACGAGCACATTCGCTTCGGCTACCGCGTGCTGCGCAGCGAATGGTCGAGCGATGACGCGCGCTGGACGGTGCACGCCGAGCGCGCGGACACGGGCGAGCATCTGCGCATGACCTGCTCGTGGCTGGTGTGCGCGAGCGGCTACTTCCGCTACGACCACGGCTACGAACCGCACTTCGAGGGCGCGGAGCGCTTCCACGGGCCGATCGTGCACCCGCAGAGCTGGCCGGAGGATCTCGACTACGCCGGCAAGCGCGTGGTGGTGATCGGCAGCGGCGCGACGGCCGTGACGCTCGTGCCGGCGATGACCGACAGGGCGGCGCACGTGACGATGCTCCAGCGCTCGCCCACGTACGTGATCTCGCTGCCGGAAAGGGACCGCCTGGCGAACCTCCTGGGGCGCCTGCTGCCCGCCGAGCGCGCGTACGCGATCACGCGCCGCAAGAACATCTGGCTGCAGCGGACCGTGTACAACCTCAGTCAGAGCCGCCCGCGACTGGTCAAGCGCCTGCTGCGCCGCAGCCTCGAGCGCCAGCTGCCCGCAGGCTATGACATCGACAGGCACTTCACCCCCCACTACAACCCGTGGGACCAGCGCCTGTGCGCGGTGCCGGACGGCGACCTGTTCGCGGCGATCACCGCGGGCACGGCGTCGGTGGTGACCGACCGCATCGCAGAGCTCACCGAGCGGGGCATCCGCCTGGCATCGGGAGAAGAGCTCGAGGCCGACATCATCGTCACGGCGACCGGTCTCGACCTGCTGGCGCTGGGCGGGATCGAGGTGCTGGTCGACGGGCAGGAGGTGCAGCTGCCGGAGAAGCTCGTGTACAAGAGCGCGATGCTGAGCGACGTGCCGAACATGGTGTTCGTGTTCGGCTACACGAACTCTTCGTGGACGCTGAAGCTCGACCTCGTGTGCGACTACGTGTGCAGGCTGATCGCATACATGGACCGGAGGGGATACGACAGCTGCACGCCGGTGAACGACAGCCCCTCGATGCCGACCCGGCCGTTCCTCGACTTCGGCGCCGGCTACGTACGACGCGCGGTCGACAGATTCCCGCGCCAGGGAACGGAAGGCCCGTGGCAGGTGAAGATGAGCTACGCGCAGGACCTGCACGTGCTGCGCGACGGCGAGCTCGACGACGGCGTGCTGCGTTTCGCGCGCGCGGCGCGGGTGCTTGCTCCGGCGGCGTGAACGGGAGGACGCTCGGACAGCACGACGATCGACGGGTTTCACGCGGTGTGAGATCCCGGGCGTGGCGGCAAGCTCGGCCTGGGCCGTGAGGGCGGTCGCGGCGGCCTCCGCGCTCAGGGGCGCATGAGGTAGCGCGTCGAGCCAGGATCGCGTGAGCAAGTGCGATGTGTTGGCGGTGTGTGCGAAGGCGGGGCTGGTCTTGCGCTCGTTCACTCTCAGACGCAAGCGCGCTTCGACGAACCGGCTCACACTCGACATGACCCGGATCCCGGCGCGTTCACTTTGCAGGCAGACGTTGGTGTCATCGGCATGGCGACCGAACCGGTGACCACGCCCGGCAAGCTCAACACCAGGCTCGTCCAGCACGATGTTCGAATGACAGCGGCGAGCCCTTAACAGCGGGTCCATCGCATGCGCGAGCGCGGCTGTTTGTAGCGTGGGGTCAGCGTTCTCGTAGTGCGCGCCGGCGGGTCGCGTACGCGCGCTCCAGGCCGGGTCGGTTACGTAGCTGAAGCGGACGACGACTCGTGCGCACATCGCGGCGTCGGGCACGCGGAACTCGTGGCTGCTGCGAAGGTCGTCGAAGAATGGGCCGATAGCTGGGTGTCACTCATCGTCTGCATACGGTGATGGCGTCGCCATATGCGCTCAGGTCATATTGGCCGTTGGGGCCCCATGAGTCGAATTGGCACTCGACCCGTAGGCCGCGCTCGACCGCCAGCGCCGCGAACAGTCCACGCGACATCGGTGAGCGCCAGCCGGCACGAGAGGGCAACTGGCCGCGGTTGCGGCCGTCGGCATGGTGTATGACCGCCAAGCCGCCCGGCGCGAGGATGCGGGCAATCTCCTTCAGATAAGCGGCTTGGTCGTTGGGAGCGACATGAACGAAGACGTCGAACGACCAGACAGCGTCGATCGAGTGGTCCTCTACGCCAGGCAGATCGCTGCCGGATGACAGGACATACCGTATGCGGTCGTCGCCTGCGAAGCGCTCCCGACACAACTCCAGAGGTCGCTCGCTCACGTCCGCGAGCACCAGGCTCGAGGCGCGCTCGGAGAGAGCCTGCGACCAGCGACCAGCGCCCGGACCGATCTCCAGCACAGCAGCACCCTCGGTGATCCACGTCGCGAGGACATCCTCGATCAGCGCACGCTTCCACTCCGGCGAAGCGTTCCACTCGTCGCCGAGCTCGCTCCAATCGTAAGCCGACCAATACCGCCGGTGATCAGTCGGGCCTCGCCAGTGCCGATGCGCCGGACCGAGCACGCCACGACTCTGCTCTCGTGTAAGGCGCCGGTCCTGGTATGCCCAGCCCAGCTGCCTCACCGTGCGGCGGGTGAAACCGGCGAGGCGCCGTGGCACGCCAGCGCGATCGCTGGCAACAATCAGCCTCGGCCTGCGGTCGATAATGTCGATGTCCATATGTTAGCGTTCGTGCCGCTGGTGAGCGACGTGAGCGTTGGGGCCGAGGCTAGCCAAACGCAGGTGACGGTACCAGGACCATTTTTCTCCCAAGAACTCCCGTCCCCCATCTGGATTCCAAGCGCTTACGTCAGGCCGCTGTAGCGGACCGGCAGCTTCGAGCTGGGACTCCCCTCGGGCTATCGGTCGGGACAGAATCTCGACAGCGCGGGCCAGGATCGGCACACGCCTGCTTACGCCGCGTAAAGCGGTCGTGATCAGGTCGTCAGCGTCGGTGCCTCCCTGTCGTCCTTCGCGGGAGCGCTCGCGGTGCCCACCCACGCGATCGCATCCATGCCGCTGCGGAAGCGAGCGTGAACCGCGCGAACAGAGCCACGCTCCTGTAGGTCATGGAAGGGCGACGTCGCGAGCGGTCTCGCTGGCGCATGTAGCCGTCGTGAGCGATCCGATTGCTACCGCCGGGCACTTACGGAGGCTGTGTCTACTTCTGTTTGTGAGGCCTGGGTGCGAGCTGCTGGACGAGCTCGACCGTCTCGGTCTGGGTGCCTGTCGGTCCCGGGAAAGACTTCAGAATCGTCAGGCGAGCGCGGAGTCGTCCGTGATCCGTGCTCAGGAACTCGCGCCCAAAGCGGTTGAGTCTGAGTGTGATGATAGTGGCCTTTTCAGGTGAAATCGTGAAGTTGACTGCTGCGACGGTCGCCTTCGTGGGTCGCTTCTTGCCCCGTATCTGCACGGTCAGCGTCAGCCTCCCTGAGCATGTGCTTGTGCCGGAGCACCTCAGTCTTACGGTCGCGTCACCGCTTCTGTTCGTCACAACATGCACGCTGAGGAGGGACACGGTCCCAGTGACGCGCCGAACCGCTGGCGGCGTGCTTGCTGGAGCTTCCGGCATCGGTTCGCTTGTCGTGATACGTCCCACCGCGGAAGGGTTCCGGGCGGTGAACCACATGTCGTCATCTGGCCCCGACACTAGGTCGAACATCTCGCTGTGGGGGTTCAGGCCCGCGCTGAACTCCGTGATCGTCCCGCTCGGTGTGATCCGCCCGATCGCTTGGGGGCTCCCTGCGATCGTGAACCACATGTTGCCGTCCGGACCGGCCACGATTATGCGCGGCCGGAGTCCCGGGCCTAGACCCGCGCTGAACTCCGTGATCGTCCCGCTCGGTGTGATCCGCCCGATCGCTGGTGGCTCACCGCTTTCGTCGCCGAACCATACGTTGCCGTCCGGTCCCGCCGCCATGTAGCAGCAGAGTTCGTTGCCCGGATTCAGCCCCGCCATGAAGTTCGTGATCGTCCCGCTTGGCGTGATCCGCCCGATCGCACGAGGCCCCGACTCTGTGAACCATAGGTTTCCGTCCGATCCAGCGGTTAGGTCGAATGGTCTGCTTCCCGGGTTCAGGCCCGCGGTGAACTCAGTGATCGTCCCACTCGGCGTGATCCGTCCGATCGCGCCGGTGACGCTATCGACGAACCACAGATCGCCATCCGGGCCCCGCTGCAGTGCGCCGACGAAACTTTTGGCGTTCAGACCCGCGGTGAACTCAGTGATCGTCCCGCCTGATGTGATCCGGCCAAGCGCGTTGTCACCCTCGTCAAAGAACCAAACATTTCCGTCGGGACCAGCCGCGAGATCTCCGATGCTGCACCTGTTGGTGAGGGCGTCACAGGGATTCAGCCCGGCCGTGAAGTTCGTGATCGTGCCGCTCGGGGTGATCCGAGCCACCGCACGTTCATCCGGAAACCATATGTTGCCGTCACTGCCCGCCACGATCGAACAACACATAAACGCACCAGGTTCCAAGCCGCTGCTGAACTCCGTGATGGTCCCACCCGGGGTGACCCGGCCGATCGAATCATCGAAGTCGCCGAACCACAGGTTGCCTTCTGGGCCCACCGTCATATATCCCGGAGCACTACCCGGGTTCAGGCCCGCGCTGAACTCCGTGATCGTGCCGGTGGGAGTGGCGACGGCGATCCCCTCTCCACCCACGAGTATCAGACACGCGGCGATCATCAGTACACCGACTATGACCGCGGGCAGCCCACAGCGCCGACGGACCCGATGACACGACGATAGCTCCATGCCGCAAACCCCCAGTGGTGGTCGCCCATCGTACCAGCGCTGTATCATCAGCGTTGTATTGCAGCGGTACCAACACGCGCCCAGCCGGCCCGCCGCAAAGCCGGCGGAGCCGACGAGGACGGGCGCGGGCGCTGCCCCTCGCCCCGAGCCTCTACGCGACTGCTCTCGCGGAGATACTCCGCCGGTCTAGTAGGTAGCCGTGAGGCGGCTTTGGCGTAGCGCACCTGTTTCTCCGCGAAACAGCGCGCGACGACGCGAGGCGTTCGTTGGCGTGAGCGTAGGTAGCTGCGGGTCTCGCCGATCAGCTTAGAAGCTGTCTCATAACCTCCGTAGGCTGTTTGGCTGGTGGCGCGAACATGGCTTCGGATCAGGGTGGACTTGCTCGGCGGTCGTGGGGTCGCGTGTGACCCGTCGCCCGGGCGGATCTTTCTGGTCGGCCCGTCGCATTCGTTTGAGCAGTTCGCGGAGGCGTTCGATGCGGCGTTCGCGCGGTGGGATCTCTCGCATCTGCACAACTTTGAGCTGGGTGATGGCCCGCTGATCGGCTACCCGGACGACTCGTTCGCGCCCGAAATGGTCTGGCTGGACCACGCCAAGCTGAAGGTAGCCAAGGAGGTCAAGCTCGGCGAGCAGTTCGAGTACGTCTTCGATCTCCATGCGTACTTTGCAGTACCGAGCGCGTCGTCTTCGGTTGCGTCAAGCGCTTTACAGGAGATCGGGATAGCTGTCTTTAGCGTCGCCGTATATCCCACTTCACTAAACGGTTCGCCCTCGCAGTCGGCGAGCTTCCCAAGCGGCATCATGCCCTGTGATTTCTTCATCGTCGATACGATCTGGCTGCGCAGGCTGTACGTGCTGTTTTCATCGAGCTTTACTCCCGCCGCGTCATCTCGCAGGCGTGACCGCGAACCTGCGCTCGGGGTGGGTGACCCAGAAGGCACGCAACCTCGCAGCCGATGACCGGCTGGAGAACGTGCGGTTCCTGCGTTCGCCGAGCGGTGGGTTCGCACCGCCCGCGAAGACTGCCTGGACCACATCCTGGTCACCGGACGCGAGCATCTCGAGCGCACCATGCGCGACTACATCGCTCATTACAACAACGAGCGTCCGCACCGCGGGCTCGCGCTCGCCTCCCCGGCCCGCGAGATACCACAGGCGCGGGGGCGGCCATCCGAGATCGCCCGCCGCGACATCCTCGGCGACCTCCTCCACGAGTACTACCCCGCGCAGCCTGAACGCGGACCGCGCGCCCGTGCGGGCGGGGCACCGCGCACGGCCGCTCCAGTGATAGCCAACGGTGCCACGGCTGCCGCTGACCCGCAGGCGGGGACGGCGCCGACCGGCGCCAGCGGGCCAGGCGCCACAAACCGGCCAACCCGCCACACCGAACACAATTTCCGACCCCTTCAGGAATCCGGCACTGCAACGGAGGGGGAGAGATTCGAACTCTCGGTACGCCAATCAGGCGCACAACGGTTTTCGAGACCGCCGCATTCAACCGCTCTGCCACCCCTCCAGGGCGACGCACTAAGGCTAGATTATCCGCGGGACTCGGCACACGCCAGCCGTCGGCACCAGCGACGCCCGGTGCCCGGGCCGCGCTACCGCCGCGAGGCGAAGAACTCGCTGAGCATCGCGCCGCACTCGCCGGCGAGCAACCCGCCGGCGACCTCGGGGCGGTGGTTGAGGCGTGGAATCGCCCGGCACGTCGAGCACGCTGCCGCAGGCGCCCGCCTTCGGGTCGGCCGCGCCGTAGACCACGCGCGGCACGCGCGCGAGCACGATCGCCCCGGCACACATCGCGCACGGCTCGAGCGTCACGTAGAGCACCGCGTCGAGCACGCGCCAGCTGCCGAGCGCGCGGGCGGCCTCTCGCAGCGCGATGATCTCGGCGTGGGCGGTCGGGTCCTGGCGCAGCTCGCGCTCGTTGTGAGCGGCCGCGACCAGCTCGCCCTCGTGGGCCACCACGGCTCCGATCGGCACATCCTCGTGCTCGGCTGCCCGCCGGCCTCGCGCAGGGCGAGGCGCATGAAGTGCTCGTCTCGCGGGAAGAAGCGGTCGCTCATCGTCTCGGTTGGCCCGCGTCGGAAAGTGATCGCCGCCTCCGAGAGCCCCAACACATCATGATTACGAAAGAACCCACTTGCCGCCCACCGCCCGTCCCCGATATCAACGCTCGTTTGGGCGCCGGCTGCTTGGGCTCGCCACTTGCGCCATCGCACTCGCCGCGGTTGCGCTCCTCTGGCTGGCGGCCACATCATCGCCGGGGCGGGCGGTTGGGGCGCAGATCGAGACGTATGTCGGTACGCCGATCGGCGCGAGCCCCGGCGCGGGGCTCGAACCCGAAGGTGCCCCGACCCGCGAACCGCAGCCGCGACGGGTCGTCGTCAGGTACGCCTCGCCGGGCCTCCACCGATGCTCGCGCCGCGCACGCGGGCGCGGCCATCGGTGAAGGCGGAACGCAAGGCGGCTCCACCACCCGCGTGCTGCCATGCGCCCGGGTCGAGCCTCGACGCCACACTCGCGAGCCTGCGTCGCGAGAAGAGTGTCGTGTGGGCGGTACCCGACTACGTCGCCCACGCCTCGCCGGCACGCTCATCCCCAACGATCCCGGCGTAACGGGCAACACGCCGGGCGGCTGGCAGCAGCCGCAGTGGAACTTCGACGGGGACCTTCGGCGTCGGCGCTCCGGAAGCGTGGGAGAACGTCGCCGAAGACGGCGCGCCCGGCGGCAAAGACGTGACGGTCGCGGTGCTCGACACCGGCGTCGGCCTACGCCAACCGCGGCCGCTTCCGCCGCTCGCCCGACTTCAACCGCTACACGTTCGTGCAAGGCCACGACTTCGTCGACCACGACCTCCCACCCCAACGACCGCAACGGCCACGGCACGTTCGTCGCGGCACGATCGCGGAGGACGACCGACAACGCACTACGGCCTCACGGGCCTGGCCTACGACGCGCGGATCATGCCGGTGCGAGTGCTCGACAGCGCAGGGCGAAGGCGAAGCGTCGATGATCGCCGAAGGCGTGCTGTTCGCGGTCAAGCACCACGCGCGAGTGATCAACCTCAGCCTCGAGTTCTCGCCCGGCGTCACGCCGCGGACATCCCGGAGCTGATCCAGGCGCTCGAGTACGCCCACCGCCACAACGTGCTCGTCGTCGCCGCCGCGGGCAACGAGGGCCACGCCACGATCGCCTACCCGGCGCGCGCGCCGTACGTGGTGTCGGTCGGCGCCACCACCGAACACGGCTGCCTCGCCGACTACTCCAACGACGGCGCCGGCCTCACGCTCGTCGCGCCCGGCGGCGGCGCCGACGCCGACCTCCCCGGCGACCCCAACTGCTTCCCTGAACAGCCCCCCGGCCGCGACATCTACCAGGTGACGTTCACAGGCAGCTCCTACAGGAAGTTCGGCATGCCCTCCGGCTACGAAGGCACCTCGATGGCCACCCCGCACGTGGCCGCGACGGCCGCGCTGGTCATCGCCAGCGGCGTGCTCGGCCGCCATCCGACCCCCGCGCAGATCGCTGCGCGCCTGGAGGCCACAGCGCGCAAGCTGGGCGGCGGCGGCGACGAACGCCTGTACGGCGCCGGCCTCGTGAACGCCGCCGCGGCGACCGCGCCCGGCGGTCCCGGCGCGGTCGCCAGGTAGCCTGCGGCGGATGCCGAGCGCCACGACACAGCCCCAGCACGCGCCCGCGCGCTGTGACCTGGCGATCGTGGGCGGCGGCATCGTGGGCCTCGCTGTCGCGCGCGAGCTGATCGCTCGCAACCCGCGCGCGTCGGTGTGCGTGCTCGAGCGCGAACCCGAGATCGGCATGCACCAGACCGGCCACAACTCCGGCGTGATCCACGCGGGCGTCTACTACGTGCCCGGCTCGCTCAAGGCGCGCCTGTGCGTGGAGGGCGCGCGCGAGATGTACGAGTACTGCGAGCAGCGTGGCATCGCCCACGAGCGCTGCGGGAAGGTGATCGTCGCGACCGACGCCTCCGAGCTGGAGCGCCTGGACGAGCTCGAGCGGCGCGGCAGGGCCAACGGCGTCCCGGGCCTGCGCCGCATCGATGCCGCTGGCATCGAGCAGCTCGAGCCCCATGCGCGGGGGATCGCCGGGCTGCACTCGCCGAACACCGGCATCGCGGACTTCGCCGCGGTCGCGCGCTCCTACGCGCGGGACGTGCTCGACGCAGGCGCCACCGTCACCACCGGGTGCGGTGTGCAGGGGGTATCCGTCGCGGGCGGCGCGCTGCGCCTCGAGCACGCCGGCGGCAGCACCGAGGCCGGCCACGCGGTCTTCTGCGCCGGCGCATGGGCCGATCGCCTGGCCGTCGCTGCCGGCGCCGACCCCGACCCGCGGATCGTGCCGTTCCGCGGCGCCTATCTGCGCCTCGCTCCCGAGCGCCGCGATCTGGTTCGCTCGCTGATCTATCCCGTGCCCGACCCGTCGCTGCCGTTCCTCGGCGTCCACCTCACAAAGCACATCGACGGGGACGTCCTGATCGGGCCGACCGCGCTGATGGTCGGCGCGCGCGACGCATACAGCCTCGCCACCGTTCGCCGCCGCGACCTGCTCGACACGCTCGCGTGGCCCGGCACCTGGCGGATGCTCGCCAGCTGGTGGAGGACCGGCGTCACCGAACTGCGCCACGCGGCGCTGCGCTCCGCGTTCGTGGACGCCGCAGCCCGTTACGTGCCCGACCTGCGCGTCGGCGACGTGCAGCCCGCCTTCGCCGGCATCCGCGCGCAGGCGCTCGGCCGCGACGGCAAGCTGGTCGACGACTTCGTCTTCTCCGCACACCGAGCGCGCGCTACACGTGCGCAACGCGCCCTCCCCCGCCGCCACCTCTTCGCTCGCGATCGCCCGCCACGTCGCCGACGAGGCCGAGCGGGCGTTCGGCCTCGGAATTTGAGCATGTGATCTTTGCCCAGAGCCGGTTTCCTGGGTATCCTTGCGCGATTCGGATGCTCGGGAGCCACCTGGCAGGCTCGCCACGGAAGGGAAGATCAATGCGCACGACGCGTGCGATACCGGCGCTCTGCACGCTGCTGCTCACGCTGGTCCTGGCGCTCGCGACAGCGGGCGCAGGAAGGGCGACGGCAGCAGAACTGCCCGGCTCGGAGCTGACCAACTCGGGCGGCGACCTGCGCACGGGGTGGTATCCCAACCAGCCGTCGCTCACGCCGGAGCTCGTCAGCGGCGGCACCTTCGGCCGGCTGTGGACGACGCCCGTCGAAGGCCAGGTGTACACGCAGCCGCTGCTCAGCGACGGGACGCTGTTCGTCGGGACCGAGGACAACGACCTCTACGGCCTGAACCCGGCCACCGGCGCCGTCGAGTGGTCCAAGAGCCTCGGCGAACCATGGAACCCGGGCGAAATCAGCTGCCCGGACCTCGCCCCGAAGGTCGGCGTCACCGCCACCCCCGTGATCGACCCGGAAACGAACGTCGCGTATCTCACATACAAGACCTATAGCGAAAAGGGCAAGGAACCGGAGTGGTTCATGGACGCGGTCAGCGTGTCCACCGGAGCACAGGAGCCCGGCTTCCCGGTGCTGCTGAACGGCAGGGCCCAGAACGCGCCCGGGCAGGAGTTCCATCCGCAGACCCAGCTGCAGCGGCCGGGGCTGCTGCTGGTGGAAGGCGTCGTCTATGCGGCCTTCGGCTCCGACTGCGACCACGAACCCTGGCAGGGCTGGGTGTTCGGCGTCTCGACCGAAGGCGCCGTAAAGGCACGCTGGGTCGCCGATGAGACAGGCAACGGCGCCGGCATCTGGCAGTCGGGCTCGGGTCTCGCCTCCGACGGCCCGGGCACGATCCTGCTGAGCACCGGCAACGGCGGCGCGCCGTCGACGCCGACGCCGGGAGACGAACCCCCGGCGAATCTCGGCGAGTCGATCGTGCGACTGGACGTGCAGCCGGACGGCTCGCTGAAGGCGGTGGACTTCTTCGCCCCGTACAACGCCACATACCTGGACACGTGGGACGCCGACTTCGCCTCCGGCGGCGTGACCGGCCTGCCCGAAGAATACTTCGGCACGCCCGCCATCCCGCACCTCGCGGTCGCGGTCGGCAAGGACGGCTACGTGTACCTGCTCAACCGCGACGACCTCGGCGGCATCGGCCAGGGCCCGTCGGGCTCCGACGACGTCGTGCAGCGGATCGGCCCCTACGGCGGCGTCTGGTCGCGGCCGGGCGTGTGGCCCGGCGAAGGCGGATGGGTCTACATCCCGACCGCATCAGGCGGCACCAGCGGCACCGGCTCCTCCGGCAACCTGCGGATCTACCAGTACGGCATCTCCGGCACCGGCACGCCGACGCTCTCGCTCCAGGCCACCTCCGCTGAAGCGTTCGGCTTCTCCTCCAGCGCACCGGTGATCACCTCCGACGAAACGAGCCCGGGCTCCGCGCTCGTGTGGATCGTGTGGGCGCCAAACGGCACCGGCGAAGGCGCCCAGCTGCGCGCGTACGACCCGATCCCGGCGCACGGGGAACCGATCCTGCGCTGGAGCGCGCCGATCGGGACCTCGGCGAAGTTCGCGATACCGGGCGTCGGCGCGGGGCGGCTGTACGTCGGCACGCGCGACGGGCACGTGATCGCATTCGGCTCGCCGGTCACGCCGATCCTCGCCGGCTCGACGACCGAGTTCCCGACCACGACCATCGGCGAGTCCTCCGAACGGACGCTGACGCTCACGGCGACGGAACCGCTGACGCTCTCCAAGCTCGCCTCGAGCTCCTCCCAGTTCACGCTCGGCACGCCGTCCCCCGCGCTGCCCGCGACGCTCACGACGGGAGAAACCATTCGGGTGCCGATTACCTTCTCGCCAACCGGCTCGGGGCCGATCGGCGCGACGTTGACGGCGACGACGAGCACCGGCGCGACCGCCAGCTTCGGGCTCTCCGGCGCCGGCCGGACGGCGGGCGCCAAGCTCGAAGCGGCGCCGCCGGTGGTGACCTTCCCGGGCACCGTCGTCGGCAAGAGCGCCTCGGCCGGCGCGACGTTCCGCAACATCGGCGGCACGCCGTTGACGATCGAAGCCGTGCACCTGCCGTCGGGGCCGTTCGCCGCCAGCGGCGTGCCGTCCGTGGGATCGACGATCGAACCCGGACACTCGATCACGATCACCGTCAGCTTCGAACCGAGCGAACGAGGCGACTTCAACAGCGAAATCGGACTCGAAACGAGTGGGGGCAGCGAAGCGGTCGGCCTCTCCGGAGCCTCCAGCCTGCCCGGCGCGCTGCAGATCAGCGACGAAGCCGTCGAATACGGGCCGGTGCCGCTCGGCTCCAGCGAGAGCGAGAGCTTCACGATCACGAACACCGGCGGCACCGCCGTCCCGATCACCAAGTCCAAGCCCCCGATCGGGGGCGCGTTTGCCGCGACCACCTCGCTGCCCGAGGGGACGACGATAGGACCGGGGGAAAGCTTGACCGAGACGGTGAAGTTCACGCCCACGAGCCTCGGCGCCGCCAGCGGCGAATGGGCTATCAACGGCGAAGACGACACCGGGTTGCAGGTGGTGAAGTTCAACGGGGAAGGGGTCCTGCCGCCGGCGCTCACGCCGTCCACGCGATTGCTCGGCCTGGGGTCCACCCCCGTCGGCAGCCAGATCGCCGGCGAAGTGACGTTCACCAACACGGGGGCAACCACGCTCGAAGTCAAAGGGGTTCATGCACCCTCGGCGCCGTTCGCCGCAAGCGGCCTGCCCGCCATCGCCAGCAAGATCGAGCCGGGCGAAACGCTCACCGTCGGCGTCACGTTCACACCATCCGCTCGGGGTGCCTTCAAAGAATCAGTGAGCCTCACCACGGAGGCCGGTGAAACCGCCGTGGGGCTGTCTGGGTTCGCGGAAGAAGCCGCGCTCACACCCTCGCCTGAGTCGCTCGAGCTCGGCTCCACGACCGTCGACAGCCCGCTCACAGGCGAAGTCACGTTCGAGAACACCGGCAACACGACGCTCGAAGTCAAAGAAGTGCATGCGCCGTCGGCGCCGTTCGCCGCGAGCGCGCTTCCCAGCCTGCACACCAAGATCAGGCAGGGCGAAAGCATCAGGGTCCACGTCGCCTTCGAATCCCCGAATCCCGGCCACTTCACCGAATCGCTCGGCCTCGCCACGCAGGCCGGAGAGACGAGCGTCGCACTCTCGGCCTTCACCACGGTCCCCGCGTCCGCGGGATCGAGCACGCCCGTGCCCACCGCGAGCCTCGTCACCCCGCTGGGCGGCATCAGCCCGTTCACCGCGACCAGGGAGCCGCCGCCGAGCCTCACGAAGCTGCACATCCGCGCCGAGGTCTCGCGCAACGCCCCGCACGCGCACAGGCTGCTCCTCGCCTACACGCTCTCCGCGGCGGGCGCGGTCGAGCTCGCCGTCTATCACCGGACGGTCAGCCACCGCTGCAATCGGGGTGTGAGCACCTGCGATCGCTGGGTCCGCACGAAGATTGCGCTGAGGGCGGCGGCGCGCGCGGGAGCCAACGGCCTCACGCTGAGCCTCGCCGGGCTCGCCCCCGGCGACTACCGCCTCGGCGCCACGCCGATCGCGCGCTCGGGCGCCGTCGGGGCGACGCAGTACCTGCGCTTCGCCACCATCGGCTAGAAACCGGCCGCTCGGCGTTCCTCGGGAGCTACCGAACGGGTCATCCAGGCAGCCGCGCGACGGCGTCGGCGATGCCCTCGCGCGCGGTCGCGAACCGCGGCCGCCAGGCGAGCTCGCGCTTGATCTTCGCGTTGGAGGAGCGCGCCGAGCGCACGGCCGCGGCGACGGCATTGCGCCCCGCCACGATGCGGGCGAGCGCCGCGGGGATACGCCTTGGCGCGCCGAGGCCGAGCGCGTCGGCGGTGAGCGCCATGAACTCGTAGAACGTGATCGGTTGATCGTCGACCACGTGATACACGGACCCGGCAGGCGCCTCCTCGGCGGCGAGCGCCAGCGCCGAGGCGACATCGTCGACGTGCACCACGTCCCACAGGTTCTCGCCACCGCCGACCACCGCGAAGCGGCCCGGCTGGCGCAGGCGCGCGACGAGCTCCTGCGCGTACCACCCGCCGGGCCCGTACACGTGCGAGGGACGCACCACCACCGCCGGCAGCCCGCAGCCGAGCACCATGCGCTCGCCCTCCTGCTTGGAGCGCCCGTAGGGAGTCTCCACCGGCAGCGGCTGCTCCTCTGTGAGCAGCGCGCCGTGGGCGTCGCCGGTGACGACCGTCGAGGCGAACACCAGTCGCGGTCCCGCCTGCGGATCTGCGCCGGCCAGCGCCAGGCAGGCGTCGATCAGCCGCCGCGTGCCCGCGACGTTGACCTCGCGAACCCTGCGCTCGCTGCGCTGGGAGGCGATCTCGGCGGCGAGGTGAAGGACGCAGTCCGGCTGGGCGCTGGCCAGCGCGCTCGCCAATCCGGCGCCGTCCCGGAGGTCGGCGACGACGGGGAGCGTGCCCGCGGGCTCGGAGCCCACCCGGCGCACGAGCGCGGCGACCTCGTGGCCCTGCTCGAGCAGCTGCCCGCACAGCACGCCGCCGATGAAGCCGCTCGCGCCGGTGACGAGCGCGCGCATCTACATCTCAAAGGCGGTGCGCCCGCCGCAGTCCACGAGGTCCTGCAGCAGCTCGCGCCCGTCGCCGATCACCGGGCCGCCGTGCGCGAGCAGCAGGTGGTCGAAGTCGAGCTCGGCGAGCAGCCGCGCGCACGCCGCCAGCAGGCCGCGCTTGGTCGCGGGCGGGTCGTCCATCAACGCGTCCGGCACGAACCCGAGCGGGCCCGAGCCGCCGTAAGGCCCACCGCGCACGACGCCGTCGGCGAGCACCAGCGCGCGCTTGGCGGGAATGTGCAGCGCGGTGTCGTCCGGGCAGATCGCGCCCAGCTCGCACGCGCGCACGCCGCCGGGGAGCTCCGCGCCGACGTCGAAGCCTTCGACCGCGCGGCCGTCGGCGAACTCGTGCAGTCCGAGGCTGTTGCACAGCACCGGGCAGCCGAAGCGCGCGGCAAAGCGATCGGACTGGCGATAGTGGTGGCGGTTGGAGAGCAGGATCGCCGTGGGCGCGACGGCGCGGGCAGCGAACCACTCCAGGCCCTCCCGCTCGGGCACCAGCGGGTCGAACAGCACCCCCGACTCATCCAGCCAGTAGGAGGAGACCTCCGCGTGGATGTTCGGGTGCACGGCCGTCCAGTGAAAGACGCCGGGGATCACCTCCTGCATCTGGCGAACACTACATCCGGCGGCCGGCTCCGCGCCGGCGGCGCGGAGCCAGCGGCGCTATGCGCGCGAGGCGCGGTCGATCGCGCCCGCCATCTCCGCGCGGAAGCGATCCCGGCTGAAGCGCCTGGCGTTCTCGCGCGCCTGCTCGGGGTCGAGCTCGAGGCTCTCGAAACGCTCGATCGCCGCCGCGAGCCCGTCGACGTCCTGCTCGGAGAACAGCACCCCGGTGCGCCCGTCGAGCACGGTCTCCGCGGCGCCCCCGATGCCGTAGGCGATCACCGGCACGCCCGCCGCCTGCGCCTCGACGGGCACGATCCCGAAGTCCTCCTCGCCCGGGAACAGCAGCGCGCGGGCGCCTTCGAGCAGCCGGTCGCGCTCGGCCTGGGAGACCTTGCCGAGGAGCTCCGTGGCCGCGTCCGCCTGCTCGCGCACGGCCTCGAGCGCGCGCCCCTCGCCGGCGACCTTCAGCGGCCGCTCCAGCCGCGCGCACGCCGCCACGGCGAGGTCCACGCGCTTATACGGGACGACCCGGCCGAAGACGAGGTAGTAGTCGCGCGAGCGCTCGCGCCCGAGGCCGAGGAAGTGCTCGACGTCCACGGGCGGGTGCACGACCTCGGCCGAGCGTCCGTAGTAGCGCTCGATGCGCTCGGCCACGTACCGGGAGTTGGCGACGAACGCATCCGGGCCGGCGGCGCCGACGAGGTCCTCGCGGCGCAGCCGCGCCAGCAGCGGCGGCAGCGCCAGCCGCAGCGCGCGCCCGACTTCCTCGCCCTCGAGGAAGCCCTCGTCCCACGCGTAGCGCATCGGCGTGTGGCAGTAGCAGCACGTGCAGCGTCCCCGGCGGCGTGCGCACGTTCTTGGCGCACGCGTGGCTGCTCGACAGCACCAGATCGAAGCCGCTGAGGTCGAACGAGCGGAACGCCCGGTTCATCAGCGGCAGCAGCTTCGGATAGTGGCGCGCGGCGCCCGGGATGCGACTGAGGAACGAGCTGTGGACGGTCCGCTCGGTGATCTGCGGGGGCCACGGCGCGGGGTCGTACACGGATGTGAACAGCTCCGCCTGCGGGAACATCTCCAGCAGCTCCAGCACTACCTGCTCGGAGCCGCCGGGAATCGTCAGCCAGTCGTGCACCACGGCCACGCGCGCGAAGCGCTCGCGTAGCTCGTCGAGACCTGCGGTTGGCACCGGTGCGAGACTACACGCCCCGACGCCTGGGATCATGGCGCCGATGCCCGACTCGCCCACGCTGCGCGGCCGCGACATAGTGTGCGTCGGATTCGCCGATTGGGACACGGACCTGTGGACCAACCAGCACCACCTGATGGCGCGCCTGGCGCGCGAGAACCGGGTGCTGTTCGTCGAGTCGCTCGGCCTGCGCCGGCCGCAGCTGGCGGGACGCGATCTCGCGCGCATCCTGCGGCGGCTGCGGCGGGGACTCGCGCCGCCGCGCGAATGCGACGGCCTGCATGTGCTCTCGCCGCTGGTCGTGCCGCTGCACCGCAGCCGGCTGGTGCGCGCGCTGAACGCGCGCCTGCTGCCGGCGCTCGTGCGCCGCGCCGCGCGCCGGCTCGGCCTGCGCGAGCCGATCCTGTGGGCCTACGTGCCGCAGGCGGAGGCGCTGATCGACGCGCTGGCGCCGTCGCTGATCGTCTACCACTGCGTCGATGACATCGCCGCGCACGAGCGCATCGACACCGCCAGCTTCCGCGCGGCCGAGGAGCGCTTCGCCGCGCGCGCCGACCTCGTGCTGGCGAGCGCGCCGGCGCTGGCCGAGCGCATGCGCGCGCTCTCCGCGAACGTGCTCTACGCGCCCAACGTGGCCGACACGGAGCTCTTCTCACAGGCGCTGCGCCCCAGCCCGCCCGCCCCGCTGGACCCGCAGATGGCGGCGCTGCCAGCGCCCAGGATCGTGTTCACGGGAGCGATCGTGGCACTCAAGCTGGACATCGAGCTGCTGGTCGAGCTGGCGCGCCTGCGGCGCTCGTGGTCGTTCGCGCTGGTCGGGCCGATCGGCCCGGGCGAACCCGACGCGGACGTCTCCGCGCTGAGCGCCGAGCCGAACATCCACCTGCTCGGCCCGCGCGCATACGCGCAGCTGCCCGAGGTGCTGCGCGCGGCAGACGCCGGCCTGATCCCGTACGCGCGCAACGAGCTCACCGACAGCATCTTCCCGATGAAGGTGTACGAGTACATGGCGGCGGGGCTGGCGGTGATCGCCACGCCGCTGCCGGCGCTGGCGGACGTCGAGGGCGTGCGCTGCGCCGCCGATGCGCAGGGGATCGCCGAGCTGCTCGACGAGGCGCTCGCGCAGGACGACCCCGAGCGCCGGGCGGCGCGCTCGCGCACGGCGGCGGCGCACTCGTGGGAGCGGCGCCTGGAGGAGATCGCCGCGGCGATCGACGCCCTGTGAGGGACCTGCTCGTCACCACGCACACACCCGTGCTGCGCAGCGGCCAGGCGGTGCGCACGTACGGCGTCGCCCGCGCCCTGGCCGCGCACCGCGGGCTCGACCTGCTGTACGTGCGCTTCGGGGCGGCGGAGCCGGACGCGGCCTTCCGCGCGATCCCGGGGATCGTCCTGCACGAGGCGCTGCCCTCGCGCGGCGCGCGGCGCGCGCTCGCCTACGCGGGCGCGCGCCTGGCGGGCGTGCCGAACGGGTTTGCGCGCGGGATCTCGCCCGAGCTGGCGGCGCGCGCGAGCGCGCTCGCCGACGCAGAGGACCGCGGTCGCGTGATCGCCGACGGACCGATCGCCGCCGCCGCGCTCGCGCGCCTGGCGCGTCGGCGAGCGGTGATCTACAACGCGCACAACCTCGAGTCCGGGTTTCGCGGCGAGCTCGGCGACGCCGGCGAGAGCCACGTGCGCGCGCTGGCGCGCTTCGAGCGGGGGCTGCTCGCGCGCGCGGCCGAGTCGTGGATGGTCAGCGAGCGCGACCTCGAGGGCGCCCGCGCGCTGTGCCCGTCGGCGCGCCTGCGCTACGCGCCCAACGTCGTCGACGTCGCCGCGATCGCGCCGGTAGCGCCGCGCGTGGACGCGTGCCGCGCGCTGTTCGTGGCGAACTTCGCCTACGAGCCCAACCTCCTCGGCCTGCGCTTCCTGCTCGAGCAGGTGCTGCCGCGCGTGTGGGCGCAGCTGCCCGACGCGCGGCTCGCGCTGGTCGGCGCCGGGCTGGAGCGGGCACCGAGCGAGGATGCCCGCGTGGAGGCGCTCGGCTTCGTCGAGGATCTCGCGCACGTCTACGCGAGCGCGTCCTGCGCGGTCGTGCCGCTGCTGCAGGGCGGGGGCACGCCGCTGAAGCTGATCGAGGCGCTCGCGTACGGGCTGCCGGTGATCGCCACGCCGCGCGCGGTCGCCGGACTGCAGGTGCGCGACGGCGAGCACTGCCTGATCGCGGGCACCGGCGAGGCGTTCGCCGCAGCGCTCGCCCGCGTGCTGCGCGACGGCGCGCCGGAGCTCGCCCGCGGCGGGCGCGAGCTCGCCGCCGAGCGCTACTCGATCGAGGCGCTCAGCAAGCTGCTCGCGCCCGCCTGACCTGCCGTCGCCGCGGTGGACATGCGTCCAGGGTCCTCCCGGCCGCTCACATCCGCGCCCCCCTGCTCCGAAAGATCCCATGCAGGCTTCAAGTGAAGGCGCAAGCGCATCCACTCCCATGGGGGAACGAGCAGCGCGTCTTTGCCACATCCAGACAAAGGCACCTCCGTCGCGAGGCGGATCCGCAAAGCCAGGGGTCTCAAGCAGACAGCCCGGCCACCTAAGGAGAAGGCATGACAAGGTCTCGAATTCGTCTCACCCGCACACCGAGGAAGCTGACGGTCCTCTCGGTCGCGGTGTGCCTCGCAATGCTGGCGATCGGCGTCGTGACAGGCGCGGCCGCCGCCTCGCCGAGCAGCTCCCGCGCTCGCGCCGGCTCCGGTCGCGTCCGCGCAACCGCAAGCCGCGCCGTGCCGCGCGCCCTGGCGCTCGCCGCCAGCCGCAGCACCGCAGCCGACCGCACGCTGGTCGCCGACGCAAAGGCGCTCAAGCGCTGCCTGGCCGCCCACCCCTCACAGCCGCGCGTGTGCGCCGGCGCGCGCGGGGCGCTGCAGCGGGCGGGTCGCAGGCTGAAGGCGGCCGAGCGCTCGCTCTCCAAGGTCGCCAGCGACACCGCCAGCGCGAGGAGCGCCAGCTGGGGCGGAGGATCCGCCACCGTGCCGGCGCCCACGATCACCGTGTCCGGGCAGAGCCTCAGCTGGAACCGCGTGGACAACGTGGGCAGCTACGTGTTCGTGCGCAAGGTGCCCGGCCAGGCCGACCAGTACTCGACCGTCACCGGCACCTCGATCACGCCGCCGCCGGTGCCGGGCCTGACCGTCCGCTACAGCGTCCGCGCGGCCGTCAACGGCAGCGCGTGGGCGAGCGAACGCGCCATCACCTACCCGAAGGCAGCCGAAACCCCGGTTGAAACGCCGCCGGTCGAAACGCCGGCCGAAAAGCCGCCGGTCGAAACGCAGGCCGCGCCTACGCTGCATGTCTCCGGGCAGACCATCTCCTGGAGCGAGGTGGGCGGCGTGAGCACGTACGTGCTTGCGATCAAGGTGCCGGGCGAGGAAGAAAAGTACACGGAGGTCAGCGGCACCTCGGTCACGCCGAGCGCCGTGCCGGGAGCGACCGTGCGCTACAGCCTGCGCACCGCGGTCGAAGGCAGCGCGTGGTCGACCGAAGTCGCGATCTCATACCCCGCCGAAACGCCCCCGCCGCCTCCGCCCGCCAAGGAATCGGAAAAGACCGAAGAAACGCCGTCCGGCTCGCTGCTGACCGGTCCGATGTGGGTCGGCGTGGACGCCGGGGGCTGGCCGTCGAGCTTCGCCTCCGACATCGCCGGCGCCGCGTCCTACGTGCGCGTGGAATCGCCGTCGAGCATCTCCGGCTGGACGGCCGCCGGCCTGAAGGTCATCGACGACATGGCCGGGCCGTACAACAGCGGCGGCGTGGCCGCGGTCAACGCGACCGAATGGGCGGCGAAGGCAGTGGCGGAGGTCAAGGCCAACCCCCAGATCGCCGCGGTCGAGGTCCTCAACGAGCCCGGCAACCAGTGGATCGGCTGGGGATCGAGCGCGGGCGACGCGGCCAACGCCGCCGCGTATGACCACCTGCTGAAGGTCGTTCACGAAGCGTTCGTCGCCAACTTCGGCTCTGACCACCCGGCGATCCTCGCCTCCTATGACGGCGGCGAGGGGCCGACGACGTGGGGTCAGGAGATGTGGGCCGCGGAACCGAACGTGGGCAACTACATCAACGGCGTCACGCTGCACTCCTACGGCGGCACGAGCAACCGCACTCACTCCGCCCTCGGAGATCGCGAACAGATCGAAAACGCGCACTCCCAGCACCCCGACATGCCGATCTACATCACCGAGGTCGGCTGGCCCACGGCCGTCGGTCAGCCGTCGACCGGCGACTCGTTCCAGTGGACGGAATCCGAACAGGCGCAGAACATCACGAGCTTCATCGACTGGGCCAAAGGCACCGGTTACATCCAGGACGTGACGATCTTCAACTACCGCGACTACGGCAGCAACGACTGGTACGGGATCGAGAGCGCCTCGGGCGTGCACAAGCTCTCCTACAACGCGCTCGCCGCGTTCAAGTAGGAGGACGACGGGCGCTGCTCGCCTGCGTCCCCGAACGCGCCGGACGCGGCCGGGAAGCCCTCCCGGCCGCGTCGGCGCCATGCATCATCATGCGCGTGTGAGCGACGCCGAGGGGCCCCCACTAGTGTCCTACGAATCCAGGCGCGGGCTGCGCGAGCAGGCGGCGGACGCGCTGGCGCGCCCGCCGGTGCTGCTGGCCGGCGCGCTGCTGCTCGGCCTGCTCGGCGGCGCGCTGGTCCACCGCCAGCCCAGCACGGCGATCCTGGTGTCCGTGATCGTCGTCGCGATCCTCGGCTTGGCGGTGCTGGGCGAGCGCGCGTTCCCGTGGGCGATCGTGATCGTCGCGGTCGCGCCCTGGTATCCGTTCATCGCCGAATCGGCGGAAGCGCCCGTCGTCAAGCAGAAGGTGCTGTGCGCGGCGGTCGCCGCGGCGCCGCTGGCGCCATGGCTGTGGTCGCTGGCGCTCGGCGGACGCAGGACGCGACCGAGCCGCGCCGCGCTGCTGATGGGGGTCCTGTTCCTGGGCCTCGCGATTCTCATCCACGAGAACCTCCACGGCATCTCGGCGCTGATCCAGTCCGGCATCGTCGGCTACCTGTTCATCGGCGTCTCGTTCCTGTGCGCGCGGCGCTTCGGCGACGGCGGCGGCTGGCTCGCCGCGTCGTTCGCGGGTCTTGTGATCCTGCTGGTGATGGGCGCCGACGCCTACGTGCGCGCGCCGTCGGGCAGGGTCGGCTACTTCTCGGGCTACCCGATCACCTACGGCGCGCTGGTCGCCTGCCTGCTGCCGGGCGCGCTGCTGTTCGCCTACCGGCGCTCGCGGCTGCTCGCCGCCGGCGTGGGCGCCGCCAGCGTGGCGATGCTGATCTTCAGCCAGTCGCGCAGCTCGTGGGCGGCGGTGACGGTGGTGCTGATCGTGGTGGCGATCCTGCAGGCCAGAGCCGGCAACTACGGGGCTCTGCGAGCGATCGGGGCGGGCGTGATCGTGCTCGCCGCGCTGATCCTGGGCACGAGCTCGCTGCACCGGCTGGTCGAGGAAAAGCTGAGCGCGAAGGTCGCCTCGAGCCAGTCGGTGACCCACCGGCAGTTCAGCTACAGCTACGGGATCCACGCGATCGGCGAACGGCCGTTCTTCGGAGCCGAAGAACCGGGCTTCTCCGCGAAGGAATCGGCCAACAAAACGAACATCGGGGCGGTCGACAACGGCTACCTGTCGGTCGGGGTCGACATGGGCCTGGTGGGGTTGATCGCGGCGTTCATCCCGATCGCCGTCGCGTTGCGGGTGCTCGCTCGCTGCCTGCGCCTGCGGGCGACGCCGACCTACGAGCTGGCGCTCGCGCTGGGGGTCCTGGGCATGGCGGTCGTGGCGGCCTTCTACGACAGCTTCTACTGGGCGCAGCTCGACCTGCTGCTGGGCGCGATGGGCGGAGTCCTGTCGACCCGCGTCGGGCGCATCTCGCGACCCGCGCGCGGGCCCCGGAGGGGTCTGCCTGCCCGCGACGGCGGCCGGCTTCAGACCGGCGACCTGACGCCGCGCTGGCGCGAACGCCCGTTGGGCTGGCTGGGCTCGTCGTAGTAGTAGTAGCCGCTCGCGCTGGAGGCTTTCATTTCGGTGAGCACCATCCCGAACACGCGCCGCCCGCTCTGGGCCAGCACGCGGCTGGCCGCCTTGACGCGATCGCGCCTGCTGAAGCCTCCGCGCGCGACCATGATCACGCCGTCGACCTCGGACAGCCGCAGCAGCACGCGCGTGTCGGCGACGGGCAAGAGCGGCGGCGAGTCGACGATCACGACATCGGCGGACTCGCGCATCAGCGACAGCAGCTCGCCCATCCGACCGACGCTGAGCAGGTCGGCGGCGTTCGGCGGGATCGTGCCGCTGGGCATCACGACGAGGTTGGGCTCGTCCTCGATGCTCACGAGGAACTCGTCGAGCTCGCCGCTTGAGACGAGCGTGTCGGACAGCCCTGGAAGGTGGCGTGGAATCCCGAGCTGGCCGGCCGCCGCCGGACGGCGCATGTCGGCCTCGACGAGGATCACCCGCGTGCCGCTCGCGGTGAGCGCCAGGGCGAGGTTGACCGCGACCGTGCTCTTGCCCTCGCTCTCCTCGGCGCTCGTGACCACGAAGCATCGCGCCCGCCCGGTGGGGTCCAGGAAGCGCAGGCCCTCGCGCAGCATGCGGTAGGACTCGCCGATCGGCCCGGCGAGCTGCGCGGCCGCGACGACGCCGGCCGGGGTGTGCGGCACGCTCGCGATGATCGGGTAGTCGGGACATGCGCGTTCGAAGTCGTCGATCGTCTTCAGCCGGCGGTCGAGGAAGTCGACCAGCAGCGCGAGCCCCGCGCCGAGGAACAGCCCGACGACGAACCCGAGGATGCCGTCGCGTTTGGGCTTGGGCGAGACGGCCGTCGGGTCCGGTTCGGCGTGAGCGATCACCTCGGCGTCGCCGGTCTGCAGCGAGCGCATCTCGCTCAGCTGGCGCAGCTCTTCGTTGAGCTTGGCCTGCTCGGCCGCGGAGGCGGTCTTCATCGACTGGGTGACGAGTTCTTCGGCCTGCGCGATCGTGTTTCTGTCGGTCTGGCGACGGTACGTTATGTAGCCTTCGGCGAACGCGTTGGCCACGGCGGCCGCTTCCTCGGGATTGGAGCGGGTGGCCTTGATGGTCGCGATGTCGGCGTCCGCGTTGGGGCTCACGGAGATCGATTCGATCAGCGAGCTGACCGGTTCCTTGATCTTCAGCAGGCTCTCGGCCTCCGTGCCCACCGCCAGCGAGGTCACCACGTCGATGCTCGTCTGGGTCGTGCGCTGCGGTTCCTCCTGGCCGGTGGAGAAGAGGCTGTTGCCGAACAGCGCCTGGGTGAAGCCGGGTTCGCGGAACAGCAGCTGGGCCGAGGCCGAGTACTGCTTGGGGGAGCGCAGCGACAGGGCGACCGAGAGCGCGACGCTGACGAGCACCACGGTGATCAGGATCACCTTGCGCCGCCACAGGACCGAGAGCAGCTCGAACGGCGAGACCGCGGGAGCGGCGGCAGCTGGGGTGAGGGGATCGAGGTCGGCCACGGCTATCCGGCTGCTCTAATCGTGCAGGGCACCCGTTCAATGATACGTCGCTCCCGGCGGCAGACCGAAGCGCTTGCGCTCATAGCTCCGGTGGTATCGACCGCGGCGCGAGAACCCTTGAAGGACGGCCTGGCGTCTGGGCGCTCGGCCGACCGTGCCCGCCAGGATCGGGCGCTCGACGCCGCCACGGGCACGCCTATATCATCGCCGGCCAACCGATGGCCCCGCCCCTGTCGCTGCGCATTGGTGTCGCTGCCGCGTTCGATCCACGCGACAAGGAGCTGGACTCGGGGGTCTGCGGGTCGATGTTCGAGGCGCTGGGCGAGGTGGTCGCGCAGGCCGTCCCCCTGAGCGGCGAGCTGCCGCCGCGACTCGGGCGAGCGGCCCACCTCGCCAGCGTCGCCGCGCGCATGCGGCCGCGAGACGTGCGCGATCCGCGGCGGGCGGCAAAGGCCCTCCACGCCGCGGCTCGGCTCGGGCGTCCGACGATCGCCGCGCGCAACCGGCTGCTGCGCCGGCGCCTGGCCGCAGCCGGGGCGCTGGACGGGATCGTGCAGCGCGGCTGCGAGCTGCGGCTGCCCGCGGGCTCGCGACTGGTGACCTTCGAGGACTCCACCGTGCTTCAGGCTCGTCGGAGCTATCCGTGGCCGCACCTGCAGGCTCTCTCCGAGCGGGACATCGAGCGCTACGCCGCTCGCCAGCGCCGCGTGTATGAGGCGAGCGTCGCCTGCTGCTGCACGACCCACTGGGTCGCGCAGAGCGTCGTCGGCAGCTACGGGATCCCGGCCGAGCGCGTGTTCGTGGTCGGCAACGGCCAGAACCACCCCGCCGCGGAGGTGGCCCCGCGCGATTGGAGCAGCCCGCGCTACCTGTTCGTGGGGGTCGACTGGGAGCGCAAGAACGGACCGGCGGTGGTGAGCGCGTTCAGCCGCGTCAGGGAGCTGCATCCCGACGCCCGCCTGGATCTCGTCGGGGGCCATCCCCCCGTTGACGTGCCCGGCGTGGTCGCGCACGGGCCGCTCTCGCGCACGCTCCCCGGCGATCGCGAGCGCCTCGCCGCGCTGTATCGCTCGGCGACGGCATTCGTGATGCCTTCGCTGCACGAGCCGGCGGGCATCGTCTACGTGGAGGCCGCCAGCGCCGGCGTGCCGTCGATCGGCGGCAGCGACGGCGGCGCGGCGACGATGATCGGCGACGGCGGGCTGGTCGTGGACCCGCGCGACGCCGAGCAGATCTACGGGGCGATGCTCGCGCTCGCCGACCCCCAGACGGCGCAGCGCCTCGGCGGTCTGGCGCGGCGCCACTCCGGCCTGTTCACGTGGCGCAAGGTCGCCGAACGGCTGGTCAGGGCGCTGGCGATACCGAGCGTGGACGCGGGCGCGCTGGCCGACTTCCTGTGAGCGCGGCGTGCGCGTCGGCGACGAAGCGCTCCTGCTCGTCCAGGTAGGGCCCGAGCCGGAACTCCTGGGCGCGCTCGTGGGCTCGCTGCACGCGCGCGGCGGTCTGCTCGCGCTCGGTCAGCGTGCGCGCGAGCGCGGCGGCAGCCAGGCGCGCGTCGCCGCGTGGGAACAGCAGCGCGTGCTCCTCGTCGTGCATCCCCTCCCCGATCCCGCCGACGTCGGATGCGACGAGCGGCACGCGCGCCAGGGCGCCCTCGATCGTGACCAGCGGGAACGGCTCTTCCCACACCGATGAGACGATCAGCGCGTGCGCGCGGGCGAGCGCGGCGGCGATCTGCTCGGGAGCCGACGGCCCTCGCCAGCTGACCTGCTCGGCGACGCCCAGGCGCTCGGCCAGCGCGCGCATCTCCGCGCCGTGGCCGCTGTCCTCGGGACCGACCACCGCCAGGCGCGCGGGGATGCCGTGCTCGGAGCGCAGCAGCGCGAGCGCCTCGATCGCCACGGAGACGCCCTTGTAGGGGGTGACGCGTCCGAGGAACACGATCTCCGGCTCGGACGCGGGCTCGCGGACGACCGCCGCGTAGAGATCGCCGTGGCGCGGGACCGAGTGCCCGACGCGCTCGAGCACGGGCTCGACGAACGGCGGCACCGCGACCATGCGCCTGATCGCCTCGGAGTTCCACGAGATCGCGGTGCGAAGCGGCGCCCGCGGCTCCAGGCGCATGGACGGCAGCAGGTTCAGGGCCCGGCAGCCGGCGGCCCACAGCGCCCGCGCCGGCGAGCGCGCGGCGGGCAGCAGCTCGCGCATGAACTGATCGGCCACGAAGATGCCCCCGAACCAGTGCTCGCAGACGCGAAATGCCAGCGGCACGTCACTGTCGGCGAGCACCCTCAGCGCAGCCTGGGGGATCGAGGAGCCGTTCCATGCGTACACGATGTCCGGCTCCCATGCGAGCGCGCGCCGCGCCGCGCGCACCGCGCCCAGGGCCGCGGCGGGCGCGCGCAGCGCTCCGCGCTCGTCGGGCGCCAGGCGGCGCAGCTCGCGCCTGACGTCCGCCTCCGGGGGGATGCCGCGGCGAGCCTCGTCGCTGGTGAGCACGAGCACGTCGTGGCGCTCGCGCAGGCGCTCGACCACGCCCGAGCACTCGACCTCGTAGCCGCCGACCGCCACGGGCGGGTACAGCGTGGAGGTGACGAGGATGCGCACCGGCTAGACGGTACTCATCGACGCGGCAACGCGGCCTGGCTCCAGCCAGACCGCGTGATTACATAGAGCGCACATGACGGCGCCAGAGACCCGCGATCTGCGCGCGGCCGTCGAAGCGGCCAGGCTGCCGCGGCAAGCGCCCGCGACGCCGCCGGCGGCTCTGCCCGTCCGCCTGAAGACCTCGACCGCGCTGCGCCGGCTGCTGCCGACGCCGCTGGTCGTGCGCAGGGCCGTCGCCACGGGACGGGCGGCGTGGCAGGACCAGGACGAGCGGCGGCGCGCGCTCGAGGCGACCGCCGCGATCGTGGCCGGGACCGCACGCGCCGGGGAGGTGGACGCGCTCGCCCGCCTGCGCCTGATCGACGAGCACGCGCAACGGGCGCTGTTCTGGCAGCCGTGGCGAGCCGTGAGCGTCGACGCCGCCTCCGTCGCCAACCTCCGGCTGGCGCTCTCCTCCGAGCGCCGTCTGCTGCTCAGCGCCTGTCACCTGGGCCCGTACTTCCTGAACATGTCGGCGCTCACGTCGCTGGAGTGCAGCCCGGTGGTGGTGGCGGCGCCGTGGTTCTTCGCGCAGCCCACCCCCGACTACTGGGGGCGGCGCCTGGCCCGCTGGCGCAGGGGCATCGCGGACAGGGGCGAGCGGCTCGCATGCTCGGCGGGCGGCTTCGCCGTCGCGAAGGCGCTGCTCGAGCAGGGGGAGAAGGTGCTGATGTACTTCGACATGCCGGGCAGCCGCCGCACGCGCTTCCTCGGCAAGCCGGTGATGCTCGCCAGCGGCAGCGCCGAGCTCGCCCATCAGACCGACGCGCTGGTGCTGGCGCTGCGCGCGCGACGTGTCGGCGCCCGCGTCTGGACGGACGTGTCCGCGCCGCTGGACGCGCGCGAGCACGCGGGAGCGCGGGAGCTCCACGACGCACTCGCGGCGGTGCACGAGCGTTGGGTCCTCGAGCTCCCGGAGACACTCGAGGACCCCCATCGCGCGGGCGCATGGGAGGGCGGGGCCACGGAGCGCGAATGGGCGCGAGCGCAGCAGGACGCCGGGGCGTCCTCCCCGGGCGAGCCGGTGGCGAGCAGCCGCGCCGCGCGCCGGGCACAGCGCGCAGTGGGCGCCGGCTGAGTGCGCGTTCTGTTCTTCAACGAGGGCAACCTCGGCACCCATGTGATGGGACAGGGCCAGCTCGAGCAGGCGCTGCGCACGGGGTTGCCGTGCGCGCCCGACGTGCAGGCGCGCTTCGCCGGGCTCACGCCGATGGGCAGGCTTGCGCGCGCCGCGGCGACGCGGCCGATCGGGCCGCTCGCGGGCACGGGGCTGGACTTCCGCACGCTGCGCTGGCACCTCGTCCAGGCGCTGCGCGCGCGCGCAGCGGTGCGCGCGCAGCTGCGCGCGTGGCCGGCGGACGTCGTGCACGTCCACAGCCATTCGATCGCGCTGACGATGGCGGCGACGATGCGCGCGGTGCCGGTCGCGCTGTCGATCGACACGACCGTCCGCGACTGGTGGTCGATGCCGGCCTGGCAGACGGCGCAGCGCCGTCACCGCGCGATCACGATCGCTCCGAGCTGCGCCCTGGAGCGCCGGGCGCTGCGGCGCGCGGCGCTGACGCTCGCGTGGACGGGGTGGACGCGCCGCTCGGTCGAACACGCGGCGCCGGGCGCGCGCGTGGTCGAGCACCACCCGGGCCTCGACCTCGAGCGCTACCGCCCGGCCGCGCGCCGCCCCCGCGAGCGCCCGCGCGTGCTGTTCGTCGGGGGCCGCTTCGCCGCCAAGGGCGGCGAGGATCTCCTGGGGGCGCTCGCCGGCGAGCTCGGCGAGACGGTCGAGCTGGACCTCGTCACTCCCGCGCCCGTGCCCGAGCGCACGGGCGTGCGCGTCCACCGGCTCGGCCCGTCGGACCCGCAGCTGCTGGATCTCCAGCAGCAGGCCGACGTGCTGTGCCTGCCGACGTACGCGGACGCGGTGCCGTGGGCGGTGCTCGAGGCGATGGCGTGCGGCACGCCGGTGCTCGCCACGCGCGTGGGCGGCATCCCGGATCTGCTGGACGACGGCCGCGCCGGCTCGCTGGTGCGGTGCGGCGATGTTCGCGCCCTGCGGGAGTCGCTGCTGGCGCTGCTCGGCGACCCGCAGGCACGGGCGTCGCTGGGCGCGCGCGCGCGGGAGCGCTGCGAGGAGCGCTACGACGCGCGCCGCCAGCTGCCGCGGCTGATCGAGCACCTGCGCGAGATCATCGAGGAGTCGCGCTAAGCGGGCGTGCCGCGCCGCAGCAGCACCCGCACGTCCTCGAGCCCGAGCGCGCGCAGCCCGAACAGCAGCGCCGGGTAGAACACGCAGGCCGCGAGCACCAGCACGGCCAGCGGCGCGTCGATCAGCCGCAGCGCGTCGAGCCCGCCCGCCAGCAGCGCGGCGGCAAGCGTCGTGCGGCCGATGCGCCCGAGCCTGGGCAGGGGCAGCTCGAGCTCGCGCAGGATCAGCGAGAGGCTGCTCGCGCACACGACGACCTCCGTCGCGAGCGTCATCCACGCCGCGCCCATGAAGCCCACGAGCGGTACGAGGATCAGGTTCCCGCAGAGGTTCACGAGCAGCGCAATCAGGCTCACGCGCAGCAGTCGCCGCTGCAGGCCGAGAACGACCAGCAGGTTGCCGTTTAGGTAGCCGAACGATATGAACACGAACGCCGCGGCGAGCACCGGCAGGGCGGGCGCGGCGGACACGAACTGCGGCCCGAAGATCAAGCGCACGACGGGCGTCGCCGCGGCGATCGCGAACGCCAGCCCGCCGAGCGAGGCGATCGCGAGCAGCTCCGCCGTCAGCCGCGCCGTGCGCAGCAGCCGCGCGCGATCGGCCGGCCAGGCCGCGGCGATCACCGGCGAGAGCGTCGTCAGCACGGAAATCGGCACGAAGTGCGCCTGGTCGAGCAGGTTGTAGACCGAGCCGTACAGGCCCGCCGCGTTGGTGCCGGCGATCGAGTACACGATCACCTGATCGATGCGCGCGTAGGAGATGATCAGCACGCCGGAGATGCCGATCGGCAGGCCGACGCGCACGACCTGCATGACGCGCCTGCGCGAGGGCCGGGGCACGCGCGCGCCGAGTTTCAGCGCCGCGACCGCCTGCACGACCGAGCCGACCGCGTTGGTGGAGACCATCGCGATCGCGAGCGCGACCATGCCGTCGTGTTCGAGGTAGATGACCAGCACCGCGGCGCCCCACAGGATGCTCCTGAGCGTCAGCACGAACATCGGCACGCGGTTGTCGACGCGCAGCTGGAAGAGCATCCCGAGTGCGCCGACGCCGCCGAACGGCATCGCCACGACCATGATGATGCCGGCGATCAGCATCTGGTGGCTGCGGTGCAGCAGCACGATCGAGCCGAGCGACACGAGCATCACCGGGAGCATCACGATCAGCCGCAGCATCATCGCCGCGCCGATCCACTCGTGCTCGTGCTCGGGATCTCGCGCGGCTTCGCGTAGCACGACTCCCTCCATGCCGAAGTTGGCGAGGTAGCTGATCATCCCGAGCGTGACGAAGCCGGTCGACCACTGGCCGTAGCCGTTCTGGCCGAGCGTCCGCACGACGAGCGCCGTGACGAGCGCGCCGAGCGCGAGGTTGGCGATGCGCACGACGATCTGCATGACGATGTCGCGTGCGGCGCGGTGCGATGTGGTGTCGCGAGCCAGGGTCGGCATTGGGGCTTCCCCGTTCGAGCCGGAGTGACAGTATCCCTGCATCCGCGGCGCTCAAGCGGACTCCGGCGCCTGCCGATGGCCCATGTACGATGGCCGGCACCGCAGCGCGGCGGTCTTGCGAGCGGCGGCGGCGGTCATCGAGTCGGCGTGACCCAGACAGCAGGCCAGCAACGACAGAGAGGACCATCACGTGAGCAACACGACGCTCGTCACCGGAGGCAGCGGCTACATCGGCGCGCTCCTGGTCAAAGAGCTACAACAGGCGGGGCATGACGTTCGCGTGCTGGACTCGCTGCTGCACGGCCAGGAGGACATCGCGGCCGAGCAGGAGCAGGCGGGCGTGCAGGTGATCCGCGCGGACATCCGCGACGCGGACGCCCGCAGGCGCGCCCTGGACGGCGCGGACGCGGTCGTGCACCTGGCGGCGATCGTCGGCGACCCGGCCTGCGCCCTGGACCCGGCGGTCTCCGACGACGTCAACGTGCAGGCCACCGAGAGCCTCGTCGTCGACGCGGGCGCGGCGGGCGTGCAGCGCCTGGTGTTCGCCTCGACGTGCTCCAACTACGGCCGCATGGCCGACCCGACGGTGCCGATCACCGAGGAGGGCGAGCTGCGGCCCGTGTCGCTGTACGCGGAGCAGAAGGTCAGCATGGAGAAGCTGATCCTCGGCGGCGGCGGCGGCAGCGGCCTGAAACCGACGTGCGTGCGCTTCGCGACCGTGTATGGCGTGGGCCGGCGCATGCGCTTCGACCTGACGGTCAACGAGTTCACGCGCGAACTGTGGGCCGACCGCGACCTGGAGGTGTTCGGCGAGCAGTTCTGGCGCCCGTACATCCACGTGCGCGACGCCGGCCGCGCGGTGCTCACGGTGCTCCAGGCGCCGGAGGAGAAGGTCGCGAACAACGTCTTCAACGCGGGCCGCTCGGGCGAGAACTACCGCAAGCTCGACCTCGTCGAGGAGATCGGCAAGCAGATCGACCGCGGCAGGGTCACCTACGTCAAGCGCGACGAGGACCCGCGCGACTACAAGGTGAGCTTCGACAAGATCCGAGCGGAGCTCGGCTTCGAGACGCTGATGACGGTGCCCGACGGCATCGCCGAGATCATCGCCGCGCTCGACGCCGGCGCCTTCGGCGACCCCTTCGACGCGCGCTACAAGAACATCCCCTGAGCGTCCAGGCACCGCCCCCTCCCCTCTCCCCGCCCGCGACCGCGCGATGGCAACGACCGAGACCTTCCCCGAGCTGCCGCTGTTCGACCTGCGGCTCGAGCCGCAGGACCTGGAGGCGGTCGCCGAGACGCTGCGCTCGGGCTGGCTGACGCTCGGACCGAGCACGGCCGCGTTCGAGGAGGCATTCGCCGCGCAGCTCGGCGCGCGCCACGCGGTGGCGGTCTCCAGCTGCACGGCGGCGCTGCACCTCGCGTACCTGGCCGCCGGCGTCGGTCCCGGGCGACGAGGTGATCGTGCCCTCGTTCACCTTCGCGGCGACCGCCGACGCCGGCGCATCTACTGCGGAGCGACGCCGGTGTTCGCGGAGATCGTCTCGCGCAAGCACCCGAGCCTCGACCCCGAGGACGTCGAGCGGCGCATCACGCCTCGCACGAAGGCGGTATGCGCAGTGCACTACGCCGGCTACGCCGCCGCCGTCGACCGTCTGAAGGCGCTGTGCGAGAAGCACGGCATCGCGCTGATCGAGGACGTGGCCCACGCGCCGAGCGCCACCCTCGACGGCCGCAAGCTCGGCACGTGGGGACTGGCGGGCGCGTTCAGCTTCTTCTCCAACAAGGTCCTGTCGGTCGGCGAGGGCGGCCTGCTGTGCACCGACGACGACGAGGTCGCCGCGTTCGTGCGCTCGCGCCGCTCGCACGCGATGACCAGCGGCACGTGGGATCGCCACAGTGGGCGCACGGACACCTACGACGTGGTCGGGCTCGGCTTCAACTACCGCCTGGACGAGCCGCGATCGGCGCTCCTGCTCTCGCGCCTGGAGCGGCTGGAGGCGGAAATCGAGCGCCGTCGCGAGCTGACCGTGCGCTATCGCTGCCTGCTGGACGCAGGTCGAGGGGATCGTCGTGCCGTTCGAGGACGCCGACGTCCCGGGCTCCTCCTGCTACGTGATCCCCGTCATGATCGAGAGGACGGCACGCCAGGCGGAGATCACCAGCCGCATGCGCGAGCGCGGCATCCAGACGAGCATCTTCTACCCCTCGATCCACCGCTTCACGCGCCTATCGCGAGCGCTTCCCCGGCATCTCGCTGCCGATCACCGAGCTCGCGTCGCGAACCGAGCTGACGCTGCCGTTCTATCCGCACATGACGCACGACGATCAGGACGCGTAGTGACCGCGCTGGCCGAGGCGCTCGCGCGATGAGCGACTGGCGCGTACCGCTCACCGAGATCGCGATCGCCCGAGCAGGACGTGCAGGCGGTGCTCGACTGCCTGGAGCTCCGGCTGGCTGACGATGGGGCCGCGCACGCAGTCCTTCGAGACCGCCCTGGCCGAGTACGTGGGCACGCCGCACGCGGTGACGGTCTCCAGCGGCACGGCGGCGCTGCACCTCGCCTGCCTGGCGGCGGGGATCGCCGCGGCGACGAGGTGATCGTGCCGGCCTTCACGTTCGTGGCGAGCGCCAGCGCCGCGCGCTACGTGGGCGCGGAGCCGGTCCTGTGCGACGTGCGCAGCCCCCACGACTTCAACCTCGATCCGCAGGACGTCGAGCGGCGGATCACCTCACGCACGAAGGCGGTCGTCGCGGTGCACTTCTGCGGCTATCCGGCCGACGTGGCCGCGCTGCGCGCGCTGTGCGACGAGCACGGGCTGGTGCTGATCGAGGACTGCGCGCAGGCGATCGGCGCACGCGTCGACGACGCCGGTCGCCAGGTGGGCACGGTGGGCGAGCTGGGCGCGTTCAGCTTCTTCTCCAAGAAGCAGCTGTGCGTGGGCGAGGGCGGCATGGTGACGAGCGCGGACGAGCAGCTGGCCGAGCGCGTGCGGCTGTTTCGCTCGCACGCGATGACGAGCAGCACGTGGGACCGCCACCGCGGCCACGACCCCGCCTACGACGTGGTCGACATCGGCTTCAACTACCGCCTGGACGAGCCGCGCGCGGCGCTCGGGCTGAGCCGCCTGGCGCGCCTGGCACAGAGCATCGAGGCGCGCCGCGCGATCGTTCGCGCCTACCGCGAGCGCCTGGCGGAGATCCCTGGCCTCGAGCTGCCGTTCACCGACGAGGACGTCGAGCGTTCCTCGCACTTCGCCTTCCCGGTGCTGCTCGCCGACCGCGAGACGCGCGACCGCTTCCGCGACCGCCTCAAAGACGACGGCATCCAGACGACCTGGTATCCGGCCCTGCACTCGTTCACCGAGTACCGCCGCTACGCGCCCGCCGACGGGCTGCCACAGGCCACTGCAACGGCCGCGCGCCACTGCGCGCTGCCGCTCAGCTCGTCGACGACCGAGAGCGAGGTCGAGATGGTCGTCGAGGCCGTGCGGGACGCCCTCGCCTAGCGCTCCCACTCCGGCGGGATCAGCCGCTCACGCACCGACTCGAACTCTTCCTGCGCCTGCTCGTAGTCGTCGTGGCGCCCGATGTCCAGCCAGTAGTCCTCGCTCGGCCACGAGCGCACGACCTCGCCTGCGGCGATCAGCCGCAGGATCAGATCGGGGAAGTCCAGGCGCTTGCCGGGCTCGATGAACGCGAGCGCGCGCGGCGCGAAGCAGTACACGCCCATGCTCGCGATGTAGTCGATCGCGGGCTTCTCGTCGTAGCCGGTCAGGCGCGTGGGGTCGCCGTCGTCGCCGAAGCGCAGCACGCCGAGCGAGACCTGGATCTGGCGCTCCTTGGTCGCGATCGTGGCCGCGGCGTCGCTCGCGCGGTGGCGCTCGAGCAGCGCGCCGTAGTCGATGTCGGTGAGCACGTCGCCGTTCATCACCAGCACGTCGTCGGCGCGAGCCCGTCGATCAGCGCGAGCGCGCCGACGGTGCCGAGCGGCTCGCGCTCGCGGTAGTAGTCGATCGGCGATGCCGTAGCTCGTCGCCGTCGCGGAAGAACGCCTCGATCAGCTCGGCGAGGTAGCCGGTGGCGATCGTGATCCGCTCGAAGCCGTGCGCCTTGAGCTGGCGCACGACGATGTCGAGCACCGGACGGTCGCCGATCGGCATCAGCGGCTTGGGCAGAACGGTCGTGTACGGACGCAGGCGGGTGCCCTCGCCGCCGGCGAGGATGCACCGCGCGCCTCACCTCAGGACGACCGCTCGTGCGCGAGCTCGCTCACGCCGGGAAACGTTCACTCCAGAAAAGATACGGGCGCGCATGGACGGCGCGGGCTACGGGTGCGATCGCGCGCGCCGGCTACACGGCGATCGCGCGCGCGCGCTGCGCCAGCACCTCCCCGTAGAGCTCGCCGGTGCGCCGCGCGATCGCCGGCCACGCGAAGCGCTCGTCGGCGAGCCTGGCCCCCGCCTCGCCGCGCCGCAGGCACTCCTGCGGGCCGGCGTCGATGCTGGCGGCGAGCGCGTCGACGAGCGCGTCGACATCGGGACGCGCGCAGATCCAGCCGGTCTCGCCATCGATGACGGACTCGGGCAGGCCGCCAACGGGGTAGACGATCACCGGGCGGTGAAAGCCGTAGGCGAGCAGCAGCACGCCGCTCTGGCTGGCGGTCGGGTAGGGCAGCGCGACGGTGTCGGCGGCGGCGAACAGCTGCGCTGCCTCGTGCATGTCGAGGAAGCCCTCGCGCACGGTGACGCGGTCCGCCAGCCCGGGGCTCGCGAGCTGCTCGGAGACGGCGGCGAGCGCGCCGAGATCCTGCCCGCCGATCAGCAGGTGCAGCGCGGGCAGGCGCGCGAGCGCATGGACGAGGTCGCCGAGGCCCTTGTCGGCGCGCAGCTGGCCGAACATCAGCGTGACGGGCGCGTCCTGCGGTATGCCGAGCGCGGCGCGCGCGGCGCCGCGCTCGGCCGCGCCGCCGGTGCGCGCGAGGCCGCCGTACTCGCCGTGCGGGATCACGACGGCCTGCCCGCGAGCATCGGGCGCCAGCCGCGCGAGGTCGGCCTGCGTGTGCACGATCGTCGCCGCCGTCAGCCGGGCGGTGGCCTGCCTGACCAGCCGCCGCGGGCGCGCGAAGCGGCCGTAGCGCTCGAAGGTGCTGTGCGAGGTCTGCACGACGGTGGCGCCGGCGAGGCGCAGGCACGCGATCGCCAGCAGCCCGATCTGCGGGGTCTCCCAGCCCTGCGTGTGCACGATGTCCGCGTCTCTGGCCAGGCTCATCAGGCGCGGCATGGCGAGCAGGAAGCGCACCCCGTTGACGATCCGGCCGAGCCCGCGGCTGCGCAGCGCGCGGCCGATGCGCGAGCTGTCGCGCAGGTAGTGGAAGACCGGGTGCACGACGACGCCGTGGATCGACGGATAGAGGTGATCGTCGGCGCTCGCGAGCGCGATCGACCAGCCCTCCGCCGCCAGCGCGCGGACGAGCTCGGCGGTGTAGTCGGTCACGCCGCCGCGTCCGCCCTGCTCGATCATCAGCAGGCGCCTGCGCGGGGCTGCGCTCATGCGAGCGCGCGCGAGCGCGAGCCGCCGGATGCGATCGCGTCGTCCAGCAGTGCCTCGATCAGCTCCGCCACCACCGGGGCGGCGTACGTGCGCTCCGCGTGGGCGCGCGCCGCGGCACCCTCTCGCGCGGCTCGCTGCGGATCGTCGAGGTAGCGCGCGAGCAGCGCGCGCAGCGAGGCGGGGTCGTTCTCGGGCTCGGCGATGCCGCCGATCTCGGGCGTGATCATGTCGGCGACGCCCTCCGCGCCGGTCGACAGGCACGGGCGCTTGGCGAGCATGCCCAGGATCACCGCGCGCGGCGCCCCCTCGGTGGGGCTGGGGCAGAAGACCGAGACGTCGAACGCGGAGAGCACGTCGGGCACCTCGCTGCCGGGCGTGGCGATGAAGTGCGCGCGCTCGCCCAGCGGTGCAGCCAGGGCGCGCAGCTGCGGCTCGGTCTCGCCGTCGCCGGCGAGGATCAGGTGCACGCGCGGATCGTCCAGCTCGCGCACGGCGTCGACGACGACGTCGTTGCGCTTCTTGGGGTGAAAGCGCGAGATGCAGCCGACGACGAACGCCTGCTCGGGGATCCCGAGCTCGGCGCGCACGCGCGCGCGCCCCTCCTCGGTGTACTGGATCTCGTCGGTGCGCAGCACGTTGGGCACGACGATGACCTTGCTTGCGTCGACGCCCACTTCGGTCACCGAGCGCCGCGTGCCCTCCGAGACGGCCATCACCAGCGGCACGCCGCGCGCGGCGGCGAGATAGGCGCGGCGTGGCAGGCCCTTGCGCAGCGGGAACGGCACCGGCCCCCACTCGGCCCAGACGACCGTGCGGCGCAGGCTCGCGGGCAACATGTGCGCGAGCAGCTGCTCCTTCTTGTAGTGGACGAGCAGCACGTCGTATGGCGCCTGTGCGCGCAGCGCGCGCGCGCAGGCGCGCGAGCAGCAGCGGCCAGCGCAGCGCGAGGCCGATCCAGCTGCTGGTGGACAGCTTCGGGCCGAGCGCGATCGGCGCCGACCTCGACGTGGGTGTCGCGGCCGATGCCGGGCATGTCGGTGAGCATCACCGTCTCGTTCCCCCGCTGGCGCAGCGCCTCGAGCATCTCCAGCGCGGCGAACTCGGCGCCACCGCTGGAATCGGTGGTCATCACGCTGACGATCTTCATGCGGGCATTATCTCTGGCGTCGAGGATGGTGCCGGCCGGCCACCGCGCGCGGCGAGGTCATCGATGGCGTTGGCACGGCGCGCTCGCTCACGGTGCCGGAGCACGCTTCGGGGCCAGGCGGTGCGCTGCTAAAGCTCCCCAGTCCCCGCGCCGAGGCTAACCACAACGATGAGGATCCAGCAATGAGCACACCCCTGACCCCGCTGGTGGTCCAGTACCTGTACGTGCACGAGCGCGACGAGGGCTTCTACTACCCGACGGCGCGCACGGCGAACTCCGCGGCGGCGACGGCGACGCGCTACCTGGAGTGCGCGCTCACGCAGGCCGCGTCACTACGCCTGCAGGACGCCCGCTGCGAGCTCGCGCTGGCGACCAACCTCAACGACCGCGCCGTCCTCGGACGCGAGGGAGCCGAGCTGCTGGACAGCATCGAGGCGCTGGGCGTGCGGATCCTCCCGACCGAGTACCGTCACCGCCCGCGGCCGGGCACCGAGATCTACGTGTCCTCGCGCTACGTGCTCGACGCGATCCTCTCGTGCACCGATGGCCAGGCCGACGAGCGTCAGATCTGGCTGACGGATCTGGACTGCGTGTGGCCGGACCCGGAGCTGGTGTTCGCGAGCCCGCCCGCGGCGGCGGACATCGGCTGCGTGTTCATCGACTACCCGCCGGACTGGGACACGGTCGGCTTCGAGGTACACGGCCGCACGCGCAGGGCGATGGGCGAGCTGGCGCGGGAGATGGGGGACTCCGAGGAGGTCCCGCCGTGGGTGGGCGGCGAGCTGTTGGCCGGCAGGCCGGGCGCGCTGCGCGAGCTCGTGAGCGTTTGCGAGGAGCTCGACGCGCGACTGGCCGCCGAAGGCAAGACGCTGCCCAACGAGGAGCAGATCCTGTCGCTCGCGGGCGCGCTCGGCCGGGTGCGCTTCGAGGACCTCTCGCGCGTCGCCCGGCGCATGACGACCGGCACGCGCAGTCACGGCGTGAGGGTCGCCGACCCGCTGACGATCGGCCTGTGGCACCTGCCCGCGGAGAAGGGCCTGAGCCTGCGCCGCGCCGCGCGCGAGGTCCGCAGCGGCCGCACCGAGCCCCTGCGCAGGGATCTCGCCGAGCCGGCGCGGGCGGCACGGCGCTTCAACGTGGAGGGGACCGGGCTGCTGCGCCGGCTGCGCGACGACGGCTGGATCGCTACGCAGCGCGTGCGCAGCGCTGCGCTCGCGCTGCTCGCCTGGCACTAGCCGCTCGGGTCGCACCGGGGCGCACAGCGTTGCGGGAGCCGAGGCCCCGCGCGACGCTCAGGTGGTGCGGATGATCAGCACCGAGCAGGGCGCGTGGTGGGAGACCTTGTTGGGCACGGAGCCGAGCAGGAAGCGCTTGGCGCCGGTCATGCCCTTGTTGCCGACGACGATCAGGTCGGCCTCGCGCTCCTCGGCGATGTCGAGGATCGCGTCGGCGGGATCGCCCTGGCGCGGGTACACGTCGACGGGGACCCCGGCCTCGCGCGCGATGGCGGCGGCGGCGTCGAGCGTCGCGTCGACGTCCTCGCGCGGGTTGATCGCCCACTGGAGGTCTTCGGGCGCCTGCCGGCGCTCCTCGCTGAGGCGCTGCGAGGGCACGGGCTCGTACGCGCTGACGAGCTCGATCTTGGCGCCGACCACGCGCGCGAGGTCGACGGCCTGACGCACGGCCTGGTTGGCCGTGTCCGAGCCGTCGGTTCCAACCACGATCGATTTGAACATCGCTCTCCCTTTGCGTTCTCGCGCCACGGGTCTCGCCGCGACCGTCGGGGGCCGGCGAGGCGATCATACCCGCGCAGGGTGCCTCAGCGCATACTGTTCGCGGCGAGGATGATCGACCTGCACTGCCACGTCCTGCCGGGCATCGACGACGGCCCCGAGTCGATCGAAGGCTCGCTGGCGCTCGCGCGCGCGGCGGTGGCGGCGGGCATCGGCACGCTGGTGGCGACCCCGCACGTCAACTCGCGCACGCCGAACGACGCCGCGACGATCGCGCGCCTGGTGAAGGAGCTGAACGCGCGGCTGGCCGAGGAGGGCGTCGCGCTGGAGGTGCTGCCGGGCGCGGAGATCGCGATCAGCCAGCTGGCGGAGATCGCGCCGGAGGAGCTCGAGCGGCTCGGCCTGGGCGGCGGGCGCTGGCTGCTGGTGGAGCCCCCGTTCACGCCGGTGGCGGTCGCGCTCGAGGGCATCGTGGTGGGCCTGCTGCGCCAGGGCCACCGGGTGGTGCTCGCGCATCCCGAGCGCTGCCCCGCCCTGCGGCGCGATCCGCAGACGATCCGCTCCCTGGCGGGCGCCGGGGTGCTGATGTCGATCACGGCGGGCTCGCTGGTGGGCCGCTTCGGGGGCGAGGTGCGCCGCTTCGCGCTGGAGCTGGCTCGCGAGGGGCTCATGCACAACGTCACCTCCGACGCCCACGACAGCATCGATCGCCCGCCGGGGCTGGCGCAGGAGCTGGAGCAGGCGGGCCTGGCCTCGCTGACCGACTGGCTGACCGGGTCGGTGCCCGCGGCGATCCTGAGCGGCGAGGAGATCCCGCCGCGGCCGGCGGCGGCGCCTGTGGGCGCCCGCAGGACACGGCGCCTGTGGCGCCCGCGCCGCTGACGCCGCTGAGTCTCAGGCGAGCTTGACGATCGCGACGACCATCCCGATCAGGACGAAGACGACGATCGCGGCCTGCATCCATATCCAGGAGGGCGACATCGCGCGACAGCGTACCCGGATGCAGTGGATGCCACGGTCGTGTGCGTTGCCGTGCGGCTGGGGCGGCTGCTGGCGAGATCCGCTGCGCCCGCGACTATGGTGTGGCGCAATGGAAATGCGCTTCCCCACGGCGGCGGTCGGGCTGGCGCTTGCGCTGTGCGCGCTCGCGTGCGCGCCGGCGGCGAATGCGGCGTCACGGCAGGGTGCCGCGGCGGCGCGGCACGGGAACGCGGCCAAACGGCACAAGCGCACCGCCAAAGGCCACAAGAAGAGCACGCCGGCGAGCACGGCGCTGCTGGGCGGCGTGAACCTCCCTGGCGTGGGCTTCGGCGCGACGGCGGCGTCGATGGAAAGCGCGATCGCGCAGGCGCGCGCGCTGCACGCGAAGGTGGTGCGCGTGGAAGTGCCGTGGTCGGCGCTCGAGCCGCTGGAAAAGGAACACCTGGAGGCGAGCACGCTGGCGCTGACCGATCTGCTGGTGAGCGACGCGGCGGCGGCGGGCATTCGCGTGATCATGGACGTCGACAGCACGCCGTGCTGGGCATCGTCGGCGCCGCTGGCGCTGCTGGCGAGCTGCAACCCGTTCGGCGATGACGAAGCGAGCGCCTGGCCTCCGGTGGAACCGGCGGCGTACGCGGCGTTCGTGGCGTTCCTGGCGCAGCGCTACGGCTCGCGGCTGGCGGCGATCGAAGTGTGGAACGAGCCGGACCAGTCCAACGAACAGTATTTCGCGGGGCCGGACAAAGCCGAACGCTATGCGGCGCTGCTGCGGGCAGCGTATCCGGCGATCAAGGCGGCGAGCCCGAGCGTGCCGGTGCTCGGCGGCGCGTTCGTGGGCGCGAACGGAGAATTCCTGCGCGTGCTGTACGCGGACGGCATCAAGGGCTACTACGACGGCCTGGCGGTCCACTTCTACACGCTGACGCTCGCGGCGGTGCGCTACACGCATGAAGTGCAGCTCGCAAACGGCGACACGACGCCGATGTGGCTGGACGAGTTCGGCTGGAGCAGCTGCTGGCCGCAGGAAAGCGTCGAGCAGGAACAGGACTGCGTGACGGCGCAGACCCAGGCTAGGAACCTGTCGAACACGCTGCGCGCGCTCGCGCGCAGCCCGTACGTGGCGGCGGCGCTCTCCTACAAGCTCGACGACTCGGCCGCGGAAGACTTCGGGGTGCTGTCGGCGAGCGGCGCGCGCAAGCCCGCGTTCGCGGCAGTCGCGGGTGCCCTGGCCTCCCCTCTGGGCGCGATCAGCCCGATCACACTGCGCCTGGTCCGCCGCGGCAGCCAGGTGATAGCGAGCGGCTCGGCGCCGGTCGGCGATTACATGCGCCTGGAAGTGCTGCGCGGCACGCGCCCGCGCTACTGGGTGGTGTTCACGCTGAACCGCTTCAACGACTACTCGATCACGTTGCCGGCGGCGGTCAGCCTTCGCGGTTTGAATGTGCGGGTGTATCAGTACTGGAGCGGCCCTGCGAGCGCCGCGGAGAAGAAGATCTCTTGATCGGGGGCCATCGGGCGCGGGTGACCGCCTCGCGCCATGGGGCGTCTCGGGGCCGCCGGTCCCGCGGGGCGCCGTCCTGAAACAGGTACTTACTCGGCGTTGCGGAACAGCGCGACGAGCGTGAGCGCGAGGATCTTGAGGTCCAGGCCGAGCGACCAGTGGGCGATGTAGTAGTTGTCCCACTCGACCCGCTCGGCGAGCGAGGTCTGCCCGCGCAGGCCGTGCACCTGCGCCCAGCCGGTGATCCCCGACTTGACGCGGTGGCGATCGCCGTAGCGGATGATGTCCTGCCTGAACAGCTCGACGAACTCGGGGCGCTCGGGACGGGGCCCGACGAGGCTCATGTCGCCGCGCAGCACGTTGAACAGCTGCGGCAGCTCGTCGAGCGAGGTGCTGCGCAGGAAGCGCCCGACGGCCGTGCGGCGATCCTCGCCCTCGACGCCCCCGGGCGCGGTGTCGCCGCCGAGCAGGAAGTCCAGCGCGCTGGACTCGGTCTCGATCTCCGTCCGGCGACGACTGCTCGACGCGCATCGAGCGGAACTTGTAGAAGTCGAACACCTTGCCGTCGCGGCCGACGCGCCGCTGGCGGAAGAACGCGGGCCCGGGCGAGCTGAGGCGCACGGCGATCGCCGCGAGCAGCGATGACCGGCGAGAAGAGCGATCAGCAGCGCGAGCGCGACGGCACGCGGTCGATCGCGTGCTTGACGGCGAACTGCAGGCCGTCGGGATCGACGGCGGAGAAGGACAGCAGCGGCAGCCCGCCGACGGTGTCGTAGCCGACGCGGTCGTTGATCGTGTCGAACATGCGCGGCACGACCGATACCTCCACGCCGAGCTCCTGGCAGCGCTGGATCAGGCGGCTGACGCGCGCGTCGGCGACCGAGGAGAAGGCGACGATCAGGTGCCTGACGCCGGTGTGCGCGACGGTCTCGTCGAGATCCTCGATCGTGCCGAGCACGGGCACGTCGCGTCCGCCGACCTCGGCGACCGAGCGGGGATCCTCGTCGAGGAAGCCGATGGGGACGAGCCCGTACTCGGGATGGGACTCCAGGCGCCGCGCGACCTGCGATGCCGACGACGCCGGCGCCCATGATCAGGACCGACTTGCCGACGAGCGCGTGCGCTGCGCGCCCAGCGCTGGGCGAACGCCAGCACGATGCGCCCGACGCCCACGCCGAGCAGCGCGAACAGCCAGCGCACTGCAGCCACTCGCCCTGGCTCGGGACGCTGCCCGTTGAGCAGCATCCCGAGCGTCGCGACCGCCATCGCCGCGACGGACACGCCGCTGACGACGGGCACGATCCCGTCGAGCACGAGCGCGCGCAGGCGCGTGCGATACAGGCCGCGCAGGAAGAAGCAGCAGCATCGCCAGCGGCGGCAGCGCGAGCAGCGGGAGCGCGCAAGGAGGAGACGTGCATGGTGGCGCCCACCCCGCCGAGGGCGACGATGACGGCGACGGACAGCAGCACGAAGTCGGCCGCCGGGCGCACGATCTGCCAACCGGGGCCCTCGAGCGCCCATTGCAGGGGCCCCTCGAACGTCCCTCGCCACAGCGCCCTGGGCGCGGGCGCGTCGTGTGGAGCTCGCCGCGAAGCGGGAGCGTGGTTGAGGTCTGTTGGGTGATCCTGCTGCTGTCCATGGGCGGGCGGGCTTCCTTGTCCCTTAGTCGATTACTCGGGTCCTGCGTCGCATCGCTTTAGTCGCGCCCCGTCACTGGCCGGGCGCGCGCGCCATTCTCCTGGTGAGAGAGCCCGTGAGGACGAGCGCTCCAAGGGCAAGGAGTATGTACAGAAGGTCGACGCCGGAGAGCCCGAGCGTCTGCGAGCCGCCGACGCTGCCCGTCTCGGCAATCGGGCCGGACCCGCGCGCGGCCGGCGCCGAGGCGCCGGCGGACGCGCGACCGGCGGCAGCGCCGGCCTGTTTCCCTCTGCCAGCGGACGCGTTCGCGCCGCCCCCCCGCGCAGCGCCGCCTCCGGCGCGCGCTCCGCTCGCACCGCTGCCCGCGACGAGCTGCCCAGCGCTGCCCGCCTGCGAGCCGCTGCCCCCGCTCGTGCTGGTCCCGCTCGTGCTGCTCCCACCCTGACCGCCGCCGTTCGAACCGCCGCCGCGCGAGCCCCCGGAGTGACCGCCAAGCAACGCCGAGCCGAGGATCGCCTGGCTGCCCTGTCCGGGGCCGCCATAGCCGCTGAGCAACGGCCCGGCGCCGGCGAGGCCCGGTGCAAGAGCCGACATGATGAGCGCCAGCGACGCAGCTGTGATGATCAGGCGATGCCTCTGCATGCGTCCGTGCCTTGAAGTCCTTTCTGGCTCGAGCAAGCTGTGCTCCTATCCGTGCCAACGTTCATCGTCGCCTCGACCCCCCGATCGCCAGGTCGCTTGAGCGTACAGGCTTGTCATCGACGAATCGACGATTGCCTGCACACGC